>NZ_FORF01000009.1 GCF_900113935.1 Aquamicrobium aerolatum DSM 21857 | reverse complement strand
TCTCGAAGCTTTACGAGCGCACCAGCGTCATCATCACCACCAATCTCGCTTTCGCAGAATGGCCGAGCGTCTTCGGCGACGCCAAGATGACGACCGCACTGCTGGACAGGCTCACGCACCACTGCGAAATCGTCGAGACCGGAAACGAATCCTGGCGCTTCAAAAGCCGCTCTCAAAGCTAAAGCCGAAAAGCCAATCAGCCGCGCCCGATCAGGCTGTGCAACCCCGACCAGCTTCGCCTGATCGGGCGCTAACCGGCGTGCCCTTCACAAGCTCTAACCGGGGTCCCTTTTACACGAAAAGGCGGGGTCCCGTTTCCACGGTCATTGACAATGGGCGCGCTGCAGCTCGTGTCGCGCCACCGAGACCCTGCCGACAAACGCAATGTTCTCATCAAGCGCACGGTGGAAGGCGCGCTGTTCGTCGAGCGGTTTGGTGATATCGTCATTGAAAATGCTGCGGAGCTTCCCCTGTGACTGCACTCGACAAACGACTGAACGCATTTCGACCTGAACTCGCCGACCTGCGTCTGCAAGGTCGTGTCGAAGCGAGCCGTTTCGTCGAGGGCAAGCAGATGCAGGTGGCGACGCCCGTCCTCGACATGCGCAACGCACCGCGTGACGATGCGGGTCTGGACACCCAACTCCTGCTTGGAGACGCTGTACGGGTCTTTGCCGAAGAAGACGGATATGCATGGGTACAGGCAGAGCGCGATCTTTATGTCGGGTATGTAGCGGCTGCTCATCTTGCGCCGCAATCTGCCCCTGCGACGCATGTCGTGGCTGTTCCACGGACATTCGTATACGGCGAAGCCGACATGAAGAAACGCGCAATACGTGCTCTGTCACTTGGCAACGAGGTGCGGGTCGTTGGCAGTGCCACGACACGTGGGACCGACTATGCCCTTCTGGAAAACGCAGAGGCGCTGATCGCCAGCCACTTGCAGGCGGTTGGCAGCGCGGCCGAAGACTATGTCTCGGTTGCCGAGAGCCTCGAGCGCACACCTTATCTGTGGGGTGGCAAGAGCGCCTTCGGCATCGACTGCTCCGGCCTCGTGCAACTATCCATGCGCATGGCGGGGACAGATGTGCTGCGTGACACCGACATGCAGGAAAAATGCGTCGGCGAACCGCTGAACACTGGCGAAGACCTGCGTGGTCTGAGACGCGGCGACCTGGTGTTCTGGAAAGGCCACGTGGCGATCATGGTCGACGCGGAGACGATGATCCACGCCAACGGGCACACCATGATGGTCTCACGGGAGGCGCTTCGATATGCGGTGGATCGTATCGGCTACCTTTATGGACAGCCGACCAGCTTCCGTCGCCCCTGAGGTCCGCGTCAGTATCCCTCGTCGCGATTGACTTCGTGAAGCATCGGCTCGCCGCGCTCGACGCGCGCGATCTGGTCCAGCATCAGCGGCGCGAGGTGCACAGGATCGGACGTCGCCGCAGCGTGCGGCGTGATGAAGACGCGTGGATGCGACCATAAGGGGCTTTCCAGCGGCAATGGCTCGGTACGGAACACGTCGATGCTGGCTTCCTTCAACGTCCCATCGTCAAGCGCGCGCAGAATGTCATCTTCGTTCTGCAACATGCCGCGCCCGCCATTGATGTAGACCGCCCCGCCGATCCGGTTGTCCCGACGAAGCCCACGCAGAAGCTCGTAGTCGATAATACCCTCGGTGGCTGGCGTGTGCGGCAGGAGCGCGACCAGAATGTCCGTCGCGGCCAAGAATGGTGCGAGCCCCTCCTGCCCGTGGAAGCTCTTCACACCGTCGAGTTGCTTCGGAGTCCGGGTCCAGCTGTTCAGGCTAAAGCCAAGGCCCTGCAGCGTGCGCGCGACGGCGGCGCCAAGTTCACCAAGGCCCATGATGCCAACGCTGACATCTGAAGCGGTTGGCTGAGACAGTTCTTCCCACGTGCTGACCGCCTGCTGCGCCCGGTAGGTGGAACCTTGGCGGTGATGATCGAGCACGCGCCAGGCGATGTATTCCTGCATGTGCTGCGTCAGGTTTTGCGCCACGACGCGCGCAATCGGAACGTTCGGCAGATGTGGGTCGGTCAGGATATGGTCGACCCCTGCCCCCAGTGACAGGATCGCCTTCAGATTTGGTAGCCGCGCAAGCACACCATGCGGATGCTTCCAGACGATTGCATATTCGATCGTCGGGTCTTCTGCATGATCTGGCTCGCGCACGACCTCGAACTCACCTGACAGGAGCTCTTCCCAGACATTGGACCGATATCCGGTGACGGACAGAAGAATGCGCCGGCGCGCTGAACTGGACATGCGATGTTACCCCTGAAGCCTGTTTATTGAGCGACCACACCGGCAGGCGCGGTCGCTATATCGAAGGCAGCAGAGATCAGCGCCTTGGTGTAGTCGGTTTGCGGATCGCGGAAAATCTGTTCTGACGTGCCGGTTTCGACAACGTTGCCGGCGCGCATCACGATCACGGTGTTGGACAAGGCGCGCACGACCTTCAGATCGTGACTGATGAACAGATAGGCGAGCTGGTGCTTGCGCTGCAATTCGCGCAGCAGATCGACCACCTGCGCCTGAACGCTCATGTCGAGGGCAGACGTCGGCTCATCAAGCATCACGAAGCGGGGCTTCAGCACCATTGCGCGGGCGATTGCGATACGCTGGCGCTGCCCTCCGGAGAACTCGTGCGGGTAGCGGAAACGGGTCTGCGCATCCAGCCCGACTTCCTGAAGCACATCGACGACAAGATCGTCTCGGTCATCGGCAGAAAGTTGGGGTTCGTGGATCTTGAGCCCCTCCTCGATGATCTCCGACACCGACATGCGCGGCGACAACGATCCGAACGGGTCTTGGAAAACGATCTGCATCTCGCGCCGCAAGGGGCGCATCTGCTTGAAGGAATACTGGTCGATCTGACGGTCGCCGAGTGTGATCCTGCCTTGCGACGAGATCATTCGCGACAGAGCAAGTCCAAGCGTCGTCTTGCCAGATCCCGACTCGCCGACGACACCCAGCGTCTGTCCCGCCTTCACCTCGACGTCGACGCCATCTACCGCCTTTACATGATCGACTGTCTTGCGGAAGAACCCCTGCTTGATCGGGAACCACACCTTCATCCCATCGCCCTTGAGGACCGTCGGAGCATCAGGATCGGCCGCAGGCGGCATGCCCTTCGGCTCGGCTGCAAGCAGGTGTCGGGTATATTCGTGTTGCGGGTTGTCGAAGATTTCCTTCGTCGGCCCGGTCTCGACGATCTTGCCTTTCGTCATCACACAGACCCGGTCGGCGATACGGCGCACAATTCCGAGATCATGGGTGATGAACAGCATCGACATGCCGTTCTTTTGCTTCAACCCGGCCAGCAATTCGAGAATCTGAGCCTGAACCGTCACGTCCAGCGCGGTCGTCGGCTCATCTGCGATAAGCAACTCCGGCTCATTGGCAAGCGACATCGCGATCATGACACGCTGGCGTTGGCCGCCCGACAGCTGATGCGGATAGGCACCAAGGCGCTTCTCTGGCTCGCGGATCCCGACCTCGTTGAGCAGCTCCAGTGTCCGTTCACGCGCCGCAGCATCACCCATCCCGCGATGGATCTTGAGGATCTCGCCGATCTGCTGCTGGATCGTGTGCAGCGGATTGAGCGAGGTCATCGGCTCCTGGAAGATCATCGTGATCTTGTTTCCGCGCACCTTGCGCAGCGCCTTGTCATCCTTGCCAAGGAGGTTCTCGCCATGGAACAGGATTTCGCCGGATGGGTGGCTGGCAGCCGGGTAAGGCAACAGCTTGAGGACCGAAAGCGCCGACACCGACTTGCCGGAACCTGACTCACCGACAAGCGCGACGGTCTCGCCGCGCCCGACATCAAAGGAAACATGATCCACGGCGAGGGATTCCTTGCCGCCTTGCGAGAACGCAACGGAGAGATCGCGAACGGAAAGAAGCGGGCCGGAACTCATCTGAAAGTCTTTCGCGGATCGAACGCATCACGGGTCGCCTCGCCGATGAAGATCAGCAGCGACAACATCACCGACAGTGTCATGAAGCCGGCGATGCCGAGCCATGGCGCATTGAGATTGCGCTGTCCCTGTCGCAGCAATTCGCCCAGCGACGGAGAGCCCGGCGGCAAGCCGAAACCGAGGAAATCCAGCGATGTCAGCGTCGTGATCGAGCCGTTGAGGATGAACGGCAGGAAGGTGAGGGTCGCTACCATCGCGTTCGGCAGCAAGTGGCGGAACATGATGGTGCGGTTGGGCACGCCAAGTGAGCGCGCCGCGTTGACGTATTCGAAATTACGCGCGCGCAGGAACTCCGCCCGGACCACACCGACAAATGCCACCCATGAAAACAGCAGCATGATCCCAAGCAGGATGAAGAACCCCGGCGGCAGTACAGCTGCAATGATCAGGATGAGATAGAGCACCGGGATCGACGACCAGATCTCGATGAAGCGCTGGAAGATCAGGTCCGTCCAGCCGCCGAAATAGCCCTGCACAGCCCCGGCAGACACACCGATGACTGCCGATGCAAGCGTCAGCGTCAGGCCGAACAGAACAGAGATGCGGAAGCCGTAGATGATGCGCGCGAGGACGTCGCGGGCCTGATCGTCGGTGCCAAGCCAGTTCCAATTGCCGACGCTGCAACCGGGATCATCCACGCCGCCAAAGTAGCGACCACACCGTGTTTCGGCATCGTACATCCACGACGGCTTGGCTGGCGCAGCCTCCGGAATGTCATTGTTCACGGTGCCGTAGGAGTAGCGGATCGGTGGCCAGATGATCCAGCCGTTTGCCTCGATCTCATCGCTGATGACCGGGTCGCGATAGTCGGTGACAGCAAGAAAGCCCCCGAACTTTTCCTCTGGATAGTCCACCAGAACCGGCATCAGGATCTCGCCTTTGTAGGAAGCGAGGATGGGCTTGTCGTTGGCTATGAATTCCGCAAACAGCGACAGCACGAACAGGACCAGGAAGATCCAGAGTGACCAGTAGCCGCGACGGTTGGCCTTGAAATTCTGCCAGCGACGCTGGTTGAGGGGCGACAGGAAAGGACGCCGCGCGCGCTGGCGAACCTGCTCTACCTCTGCCTTCAGAACGACCTCCGACATCAGACGTCCCTCCGGTCAAAGTCGATCCGCGGGTCGATCCAGGTGTAGAGCATGTCGGACAGGAGCCCGACCAGCAGGCCCATCAACGAGAAGATGTAGAGCGTCGCAAACACCACCGAATAGTCGCGATCGAGCACCGAGCGAAAGCCCAGAAGACCGAGGCCGTCGAGCGAGAAGATGTTCTCGATCAGCAACGAGCCAGTGAAGAATGCCGAGATGAATGCACCGGGAAAGCCGGCGATGATGATGAGCATGGCGTTGCGGAAGACATGGCCATAAAGCACCTGCCTTTCAGACAATCCCTTCGCCCTTGCGGTAACCACATATTGCTTGCGGATCTCATCCAAGAAGGAGTTCTTAGTCAAAAGCGTCGTGGTGGCGAAGGCCGACAGAACCATGGCTGTCAGGGGCAGCGTCAGGTGCCAGAAATAGTCGAGTATCCGCTCAGGCCACGACAATGAGCTCCAGTTCTCGGAAAAGAGCCCGCGTAGCGGGAACCAGTCGAAAAACGATCCACCCGCAAACAACACCATGAGCAGAATGGCAAACAGGAACCCCGGAATCGCGTAACCGATGATGACGATACCGCTGGTCCAGACGTCGAAAGCCGACCCGTCCTTGACGGCCTTGCGGATACCAAGGGGTATCGAGATCGCATAGGAAATCAGGGTGATCCACAGCCCCAGCGAAATCGAAACGGGCATCTTCTCGATGATGAGATCTATCACCGAGATGTCGCGGAAATAGCTGTCGCCGAAGTCGAACCGAACATAGTTCCAGATCATCGTGAAAAAGCGCTCGACCGGAGGCCTGTCGAAGCCGAACTGCTTCTCAAGCTGCGCAATGAACGCCGGATCGAGTCCCTGTGCGCCACGATACTGGGATTGGCTGCCCTGATCGAACCGCTGCAGGTCGGCTCCGCCACCGGACAGACGGTCGGTTGAGCTGCCATCGCCGCTCATGCGCGCGATCACCTGCTCCACCGGCCCGCCGGGAGCGAACTGGATGACGATGAATGAGATTGCCATGATGCCGAACAAGGTCGGGATCATCAAAAGCAGGCGTCGGAGAAGGTAGGCGCCCATCAGGTCCGTTCAGATTCGCGTTGGGACAAGTGATTCACTGACTCTTATGACAAGAAAAACGAAGGTCAGCCAGACATACCGGACGCACCGATCTTGTCAGGACGTGTCCACCAGGTGTCGAGCACACCCGTATCGTATCGTGGTCCGCTTGCCGGGCGATCATAGTAGTCCCAGTAGGCTAACCAATGCGCCGGCTTGTGCCACTGAAACACGACATAGCGCTCGGCCCGGATGATCCGGTCGAGCGCTCTCGTGGCCACCATGAATTGTTCCTGAGATTGCGCCGCAATCAGCTTTTCCAGGATCGCGTCAATCGCCGGATTGGCGATGCCTGCCATGTTGAACGAGCCCGGCGAGTTGGCGCCCTTTGACCCGAACACCATCCTGATAAAAGGTGAAGGATAGGGCGACATCGAGAACCGGGAAACCACCATATCGAAATCAAAGTCGCGCAGGCGCAATGCATATTGCGCGGCATCAACGATGCGGTAGCTCGCCTTCACGCCAATCTGCCGCAGATTGCGGATATAGGCGTTGTGATGCGGTTCGAACGTATCGGAGTTTCCAAGGAACTCGATCGTCAACTGCTCGCCCGTGGGCAGCATCAATCGGCCATCAACCAATGTGCACCCTGCCTCCTGCAGCAGGTTCAGCGCCGCCCGAGCGCGGGCACGATCCCGCCCCGAACCATCGCTGACGGGTGCAACGTAGGCTTCCTCGAACACCGATGGATCCAACTGATCGCGGAAAGGCTCCAACAACGCTAGTTCTGCCGCATCGGGCATGCCCGCCGCCTTGCCTTCGGAATTCTCGAAGAACGAGTTTGAGCGCTCGAACGAGTTGTACATGATGTTGGCGTTTGTCCATTCGAAGTCGAACATCAGTCCGAGCGCGTCACGCACACGCCTGTCGGCGAACTTCGAACGTCGCAGGTTGAAGAACCAGCCCTGCCCGCCCGCAGGCCGCCCATCCGGGTAGTCCTCGAGTTTGACCCTGCCGTCCGCCACGGCCGGAAAATTGTAATCGGTCGCCCAGTTGCGCGAGGTGAACTCCTCACGGAACGTGATCAGTCCGGCCTTGAACGCTTCGAAGGAGGCAGTGCGGTCGCGATAATATTCGTAACGTACGCGGTCGAAGTTGAAGCGTCCGACCATGACCGGACGTTTGGAGGCCCAATGGTCGTCGACCCGATCGAACTCGATGAAGGCGCCAAAATTGAAGCGGCCAACTCGGTATGGACCCGAACCGAGCGGCGCTTCTGACAGCGATGCCTGAAAATCACGGCCGTCCCACCAGCGCTTCGAAAAGATCGGGCATTCTGCCACCGCAAGAATAGTTGCGACGCCGGCATCTTCGGTCAACGTAAGAGCGACTGTGCGCTCATCAAGCGCTTCGACGCCTGCAACTGCGCGCAGCGTACTTGCCAGATTCTCATGACCAAGGTCTCGCAGCATCGTCAGGGTGAAGACGACATCTTCAGCTGTGATCTTCGATCCATCGTGGAACGCGGCGTCCGGGTGGAGCGCAAAGCGCCAGCTGAGGCGGTCCTGGCTGATGGTGACGCTTTCGGCAGCGTAGCCGTACATGGAGCTGGTTTCGTCGGAAGAACTCACCATCAAAGAGGCGAAAGTGAGCGGCATCCCGAATGCGCCATTGCCACGAAAGACATACATGTTGAGCGTGTCGAACGTGTCAAAGTTCTGGTTGAACACCCTCACAGGCGACTGCGTGACGATGCGCCCGCCCTTCAACGCTGCGGGGTCGACGTAGTCGAAATGCGCGAAATCCGGTCCATATTTCAGATCGCCGAACACCGAGATGCCGTGCAGCGGCTTCTCGGTGGCAAGTTGTGCAAACGCGTCGCGTGCCAGCAGGGGCAGCGCCATCGCGCCTGCCCCCATTGCGAGAACATCACGCCTGTTAAAGCGCCTCAATTGGCTTTCTCATCTGAATAGGTGCTGTCGATGAGTGCTTCACGATCTTTAAGAATCCACCATGAATCCACGTCAACCCCGACATAGCTCGGCTGCGTTTCGGGGATGCCGAACTTGTTCCAGTAGGCGACCCAAATCTCGGCATTGTTGTATTGCGGAACGTAGTAATATTCCCACAAAAGGACGCGATCGAGCGCGTGCGTGGCAGCCACCAGTTCTTCTCGATCCTTGGCGAAGATCACCCGCTCGACGAGCTTGTCGACAGCTGGGTTCTTGATCCCGGCATAGTTGCGCGTGTCCGGCATGTCCGCTGCCTGCGAACTCCAGAATTCGCGCTGCTCGTTTCCTGGCGACTGCGACTGCATCAGAAGGCCGGTGATGACGTCATAATCGTAGTCCCGGACGCGATTCACGTACTGGCTGGTGTCGATGATCCGGAGCGTCGCATCGATGCCCAGTCGGCGCAAAGCGTTGATATAGGCGCCGGTCGTGCGCTCTGAATCGGCGTTGGCAGACAGAAACTCGATGCGGAATGGCTCGCCGCGATCATTGAGGAGCCGTCCGCCCTTGGCGTGCCAGCCAGCTTCCGCGAGAAGTTCAGAAGCACGTCGCAAATGTTGCCGCTGCGACTGTGCCGAGTCGTAAACGGGCAAAGTAAATGGCTGGGTGAAGAGCTCGGCAGGCACGTCGTCACGAACCGTTTCCAGAATCTCGAGTTCAAGCCCCTGAGGAACACCACTGGAAGCAAGTTCTGTGCCCTGGAAGAAGCTCGTCGTGCGCTGATAAAGACCGTGGAACTGAAGTCGGTTCAGGCTGTCGAAATCATATGCCAGCGTCAGCGCCTCGCGCACACGACGATCCTGGAACTGCGGCTTGCGGGTGTTGAGCACAAAGCCCTGCATCGGTTCTCCGGCAGTGCTCTTATAGGTGCGCTTCAAAACATCGCCCCGCTCGAATGCCGGGAACTTGTATTCGGTTGCCCACCGGCTGGCGCGGTTTTCGAGTCGGATATCCTGCAAGCCGCCCTTGGTGAAAGCCTGCCACATCGCATTCTCGTCCTGAATGTAGGTAAAGCGCCTTGCCCCGAAATTATTGCGGCCGATGTTAACCGGGATCGACGAAGCCCAATAATCCTCCACCCGCTCCCAGGTGATGTCAGAGCCGGCACGGAAGCTGGCAATGCGATAGGGCCCCGAACCGAGCGGCTTTTCCAGCGTCGGCTTGGTGAAATCGCGCTTGCGGCCTTGAGCGTCGGTTCCTTCCCACCAGTGTTTGGGCAGCACTGGCAAATCGCCCATGATGTGCGGCAGTTCGCGGTTGCCGGTCTGGTCGAATTTGAACTCGACCTCATGATCACTGATGGCAACGGCTTCGGTGACGTTGGCGTAGTAGCGATTGTGCATCTGGCTATGCTGCTTCAGCATATCGAACGACCAGACGACATCCTCTGCCGTGATCGGCTGCCCGTCGTGCCAGCGCGCGCGCTGGTCAATCCGGTAGGTCGCCGACGAAAAATCCTCAGGGTATTTGAAGGCATCAGCGATCAGACCATGGCTGGTGCCGGGATCAGAAAGCGACTGCTGCATCAGCGTATCCCAGAGGATGCCGCCGAAAAGGGTAAGCCCGGCCGCCGCCGTTCCACGCACAATGAAGGGATTAAAGCTGTCGAACGTCCCCATGACGATCGTGTTGAACTGGCCGCCCTTGGGCGCGTCCGGGTTGACGTGATCATAACGCTCGAACGGCGTGGTTTCTGCCTCGGGATTGATCAAGGACGAGGTGCTGCGCCATTCAACCGCGCCAGCAATACCAGAGATTGCCAATAACCCGACCACGGCCAAAGCCGATGCTGTCAAACCCCGGAACACCATTTGTGCCATGCCTGCCCTCGTATCTGAACCTGTCGCGGCTACAGTACCGCTTCATGCGCGGATGAAAACATCTCAATGGCGCACGCAACAAAAAAGCCGGGCTAAACCCGGCTTTTTCGTGATCCTAAGATCAGTGTTTGGTTATTCCTGCGCAGGTGCCTCGGCAGGGGTGCCCGCATCAGTCTCAGGCGATGCCTCGGTGCCATCGGTCGCAGGCGTCGACTGCGCTGGCTCAGCGGCGCCTTCTTCAGCTGCTGGCTCTTGCGCAGCCGCAGGCTGCGGGAGCGGCGCAGGATCGTCCGACAGGGTACGCAGATAAGCAATCAGGTTTGCTTCCTGCTGCGGGTTCTTGATGCCTGCGAACGCCATCGACGTTCCGGAGACATAGGAACGCGGTGCCTTCAGGAACTGGCTGATGTGCTCGAAGTCCCAAGCCACGCTGCTGCCCTGCGAGAACTCGCGCATTCCAGCGGAGTAGCTAAAGCCTTCATGCGAAGCGATCGGACGATTGATGACACCCCACAGATTTGGCCCGACCCGGTTTGGGCCACCCTTCTCGGCTGTGTGACAAGCAGCGCAAGGGCGGAATGCCGACTTGCCCGCATCAGCATCTGCTGTTGCGAGGAGTTCGATGATCGAAGGGCCAGCCTCCGCAGGAGCCGCCGCTCCACCCGGAGCAGCTTCGGCTACCTCGATCGCATAACCGGCGGTCTCCGGAGCGTGGCTTGAAAAGATGGTCCCCGACACGAGAGTGACCGAAAACATCACGAACACGACCGCAAGAAATGCGCCGATCACTTTGTTAAGTTCAAAAGAGTCCATCGCCTACCACATGCTCCCTCAACCGACCGCCAGGCTGGCAACTGTACACCCCTCGCGCACACGCCGTGTCCCCGTGCGGTAGATGCCGGTGAAATTTGGCCGGAAACTAGGTCTTTTGCTCGCTGGTTGCAACACATATAAGAGCTATTCCCCGTGAGACCTTTTGCCACTTTACCCGCGAGCGTTTGAGCACCCCGATCCATGACAATTCTGATCCTGATACCCGCACGCATGGCATCTACCCGCCTGCCGCGAAAGCCACTGGCTGACATCGCCGGCAAGCCGATGATCGTTCACGTCGCCGAACGTGCTGCGGCGGCGAGCCACGGACGAGTTGTCGTTGCGACTGATTCGCCGGAAATTGAGTCGGCCGTTCAGAAGCTTGGCTATGAAGCGGCGATGACGGGAGAGCATCACCAGTCCGGGTCAGACCGCATTTTCGAAGCCCTGCAATTGCTCGACCCTGACTGCAAGGTCGAATTCGTCGTCAATGTTCAGGGCGACTTGCCGACACTTGATCCTGCATTGATCGCGGCAGCGCTTAGGCCATTGTCTGACCCGAACGTAGATATTGCCACGCTTGGCGTCGAAATCTCGCGCGAAGACGAAAAGACCAATCCCAATGTGGTCAAGATCGTCGGATCGCCCGTTTCGCCGCAGCGTTTGCGCGCACTTTATTTTACCCGCGCCACTGCTCCGTGGGGCGATGGGCCACTCTACCATCATGTCGGAATCTACGCCTATCGGCGCTCGGCGCTCGAGCGGTTCGTCAAACTCGCGCCATCCGTCCTTGAGCAGCGCGAAAAGCTTGAGCAATTACGCGCGCTTGAAAGTGGCATGCGCATCGACGTTGAGATCGTCGACACCGTTCCACTCGGCGTTGACACACCGGAAGACCTTGAGCGCGCACGCGCCATCATTGAAAGCCAGACCCCATGACAAAAAAGACGAACAGGATCGCGTTTCAGGGCGAACCGGGAGCAAATTCGGACAGCGCTGCGCGCGACATGTTCCCGACCATGGAGCCGCTGCCCTGCCCATCGTTCGAAGACGCATTCAATGCGGTCGAATCCGGGCAGGCAGACCTGGCAATGATTCCGATCGAGAACACGCTCGCAGGGCGCGTGGCTGACATTCACTATCTGCTGCCGGAATCAAAGCTCCACATCGTGGCCGAGTATTTTCTCCCTATTCACTTCCAGCTCATGGTGCTGCCGGGCGTGAAGAAAGAAGAGATCAAGTCGGTGCACAGCCACATTCATGCGCTCGGGCAATGTCGAAAAGTGATTCGCAACAATCATTGGAAGCCGGTCGTCGCCGGTGACACGGCAGGTGCTGCGCGCGTCGTTGCCGAGGAAGGCGATCGCACGCAGGCTGCGCTTGCGCCGCGTCTTGCGGCTTCGCTCTATGGTCTCGAAATTCTCGAAGAGAACGTTGAGGACTCAGAAAACAACGTCACACGCTTTGTCGTTCTGTCGAAGGAAGAGAACTGGGCCCAGCGCCAAAGCGCCGACCAGTTGATGATGACGACCTTCGTGTTCCGCGTGCACAATATCCCTGCCGCACTCTACAAGGGCATGGGCGGCTTTGCGACCAACGGCGTCAACATGACCAAGCTGGAAAGCTATCAGCTTGGAGGAACCTTCTTTGCGTCGCAATTCTACGCCGACATCGAAGGCCATCCTGAGGACAAGAACGTCGCACAGGCGCTGAAAGAGCTGGAGTTTTTCTCCAAGGAAGTCCGGATTCTCGGCGTCTACGAAGCAGCCGATTTCCGTGTTTCACAGCGGGCGCATGGCTGAACCAAGCGCACAACGCCGGCGCCTGTCGCTTCCCTCCTTCAGCCGCCACGAGGTGGCGTTGATCGTCATCACGGTCTTCTGGGGATCGACTTTCCTGATCGTGCATCTGGCGATGAAACATAGCGGGCCGGCGTTCTTCGTCGGCATCCGCTTCATTGCCGCCGGACTGATGACGCTGCTGTTTTTCCATCGGGCGATGCGAGGGCTCACCGCAAAGGAATTATGGGGCGGAACCGCGATCGGCCTCATGCTGTGCTTGGGCTATGGGCTTCAAACCCACGGACTGCAGACGATCACGAGCAGCCAGTCGGCCTTCATCACGGCCCTTTACGTGCCGATTGTCCCGCTCTTGCAATGGGCGGTTCTTGGCCGACCTCCAAGATTGATGAGTTGGGTCGGGGTCGGGCTCGCATTTACCGGCCTGATTCTGCTCGCAGGTCCGGAAGCAGGAAGCCTGTCGATGAGCCCTGGTGAGATTGCCACGGTCATCAGTGCGGTCGCCATTGCCGGCGAGATCATCCTGATCGGGCGATTTGCAAACGAGGTCGACAGCAGGCGGATCACAATCGTGCAATTGCTGAGCTGCGGCGTGTTCTCGCTGCTGGCCATGCCGCTGATCGGCGAGAGCGTACCGGAATTTTCTTGGGTCTGGTTGATCGCCGCGCTCGGCTTGGGCCTCGCCAGCGCCGTGATCCAGCTGACAATGAACTGGGCTCAGAAGGTCGTGTCGCCGACCCGTGCAACGGTCATTTATGCAGGCGAGCCCGTATGGGGCGGTGTGTTCGGCCGCCTCGCCGGGGATCGACTTCCTGCGCTGGCGCTTGTCGGCGCGGCACTGATCGTTGCAGGCGTGATCGCAAGCGAATTGCAGCCGAAGAAGCCGATGAAGGAGGAGCGAGAATAGCGCTCGCCCCGTCCCTTTTCAGTGCTCTGCCCAGAAACGGATGAGATGTGCGGCGATGGCTCCGGGAGGTGGAACATTGAGACCGTCAGGGTGGCGCCCCGCGAGCATCAGCCTCACCTCGTCGCGGGTAAACCAGCGGCAGTCTTCGAGCTCTCTTGCGTCGAATGCAATGTCCTCATTCAACGCTTCGCCAAAGCAGCCGATCATCAGCGAATAGGGAAACGGCCACGGCTGACTGGCGTGATAGGAGACGCGACCCAGCCTGATGCCGGATTCTTCCAGCACCTCGCGCCGCACCGCAGCCTCGATTGTTTCGCCGGGCTCGATAAAGCCGGCGAGCGAGGAATACATGCCCGGCCCAAAATGCGGGCTCCTTCCAAGCAGACACGCATCGCCCTTTACGGCGAGCATGATGGCAACGGGGTCGGTGCGCGGAAAATGCTCGGCACCACACGCATCACAGGAGCGCTTGTACCCGCCAATGCGCATCCTCGTCTCTGACCCGCAGCGGCCGCAAAAACGGTGGTTATGGTTCCATGACAGGAGCGCTGCTCCCTGCGCAAGTTCGCCAAGCGTTTCCGCACTGACCAGTCCCTGAACGTAGACGGAGCGATGCTCGATCGCCTTGATGTCTGCAGGAAGTTCTTCCGGGTCCATCGCGCCAGGCACGATCACCACCGGCCCCAAATCGGACATTCCCAGCAGCACCGCGCGCTCCAGCCTCGCGCGCATCGCTGTCACTTCCGCACGTGAGAAATAGGCGTCGAAGCCACCCTCCCCATCGAGCTTGAGATAAATCCGCCCACCGCGACTTTGGATGAACCGCACCCGAGGATCTTCAAGCGCGACCTGCAAGGAGTCGTCGGTGCGGTTTTCAGATTGTCGATCGATTCGATTGCCGGCAAAGCCGACGAATTGGCTCGGTTCGCGCTCGGGCGCGACGTACAGCGGAAATGTCATCATCAATCCTGGTGAGCGAGTTTCGATCTGACCGAATCGATGAATTTGTGGATGGAAGCAGGTTCGTACGGCTCCCTATGTCCATGTCCCCAAACCGGCCCCGGCCAAGCGGCATCTCTGTCATGACGAGCCACGATGTGCACATGCAGCTGCGACACGACATTGCCGAGCGCGCCGATATTGATCTTCTGGCACTGCGTCAGCTCTTTCAGGGCCTTTGAAACCGTGTTCGTTTCGAAGGTCAGCATCGTCTGATCAAGCGGCGTCAGGTCGTGGATTTCCACCGCACCGACGCGCTGCGGCACCAGCACCAGCCAGGGCCAGCGCCGATCATTCATCAGACGCATTTCGCATAGGCCCAGCCACATCAGCGGGACGGAGTCACGCTCCAGACGTGAATCGAGTTCAAATCCGAGCTGACTGGTAGGCATGGCGTAACTTTCTCTGGTTGTTGGCGAAACGCTAGAGCGCATCGCGGAAGGCTGCAAGCAAATCGTGACACAACACCGATATCCTCTCTTGCAATCGAAACGCGAATTGCCGATATGGAACGCGGGAGGTTGGTGGTGGACGAGCCACTCGCCAACCGGGTCAGGTCCGGAAGGAAGCAGCCCTAACGAGCCCGGCACGGGTCATCGTGCCAGCCTCCCACCCTTTTTTTACCGGCATGCACCGGACGCCTCAGGGCGAACCACAAATGGGCATTTGACGCCACCGGCTCGCGCAAGCGAAACTCGACGCTCGAGCCAGACAAGAGTGCCGAAGCAGGGAGCCGGTTCAAGCGAATGGACACCAGCGCAAAAGACGACACGGGCAGACCCGCCGCCTACCGTGTGCTGGCTCGCAAATACCGCCCACGCGATTTTTCGGGACTGATTGGCCAGGAGCCAATGGTCCGTACGCTCACCAACGCTTTTTCGACGGGTCGCATTGCACAAGCATGGATGCTGACCGGCGTACGAGGCGTCGGAAAGACCACGACCGCACGCATTCTGGCGCGCGCGCTCAACTACAAGAGCGACACGACCGACCAGCCTTCCGTCGATCTGGCGATACCGGGCGTTCATTGTGAAGCGATCATGGAAGGTCGCCATGTCGATGTGATCGAGATGGACGCCGCGTCGCATACCGGCATCGATGACATTCGTGAGATCATTGAACAGGTTCGCTACGCTCCGGTCTCAGCCCGCTACAAAGTCTACATCATCGACGAAGTTCACATGCTGTCGAACCAGGCCTTCAACGGCCTGCTGAAAACGCTTGAGGAACCGCCGCCGCATGTAAAATTCATCTTTGCGACCACGGAAATTCGCAAGGTTCCGATCACCATCCTGTCGCGTTGCCAGCGTTTCGACCTGCGCCGTATCGACGCCGCGCTGATCAAGCAGCACCTTGCTCACATCGGCGAGCTCGAAGGGGTGCAGGCCGAAGACGACGCGCTTGCGATGATCGCACGCACCGCTGAAGGCTCGATGCGTGACGCACAGTCGATCTTCGATCAGGCCATCGCGCATTCGTCGGGACAGGTCACTGCGGAAACCGTACGAGACATGCTCGGCCTTGCCGACCGTGCCCGCATCATCGACCTTTTTGCGATGCTCATGAAAGGCGATGTCGCCGCGGCGCTCGGGGAGTATCGTGCGCAATACGATGCCGGGGCAGACCCGGCCACGGTGCTGACTGAACTGGCCGATTTCAACCACCTCGTGACTCGTATGCGGTTCGTGCCCTCTGCGGCCGACGACCCATCGCTGTCGCAGGACGAACGGACTCGCGGCCTCGAATTTTCGCAGACATTGTCGGTGCGGGTCCTGTCGCGGACCTGGCAGATGCTTCTGAAGGGGATTTCCGAGACCCAAACGGCCAATCGCCCGATCAATGCCGGCGAGATGGTGCTGATCCGCCTTGCGCATGCGGCGTCTTTGCCGACGCTCGACGAAGCACTGAAGATGCTCGACGGTGCCCCTGTCCCAACGGGCGGCGGAGCGCCGCGCCCCAATGGCGGCGGTCCTGCCGGTCCGTCAGGTGGTCCTGCAGCAAGCGCGGTGGGCTCCAGCTACATGCCATCTGGCGGCGGTGGCGGGCAGACCATGCGGCTTGTGGCCTCGCAGGCAGCACCACAATTCGAGCCGGCCGCAGTGATGGCAGAGCCTGCCGTGCCGGAGGCGGAGCCACAACCGACAGTTTCGGTGCGCACAATTGCCGATATTGTGGCGTTGGCAGATTCTCATCGCGACATGGCGATGAAGGTGATGCTGAAACAGTATGTCCGGCCCGTTCGCATCGAGGACGGCAAGCTGGAGGTGGCGCTGACCAGCGACGCCCCCAAGACGTTGCTTCCGGAACTCAACACCCGCATGCAGACCTGGACCGGACGGCGCTGGGTCATTTCGGTCTCGCGTGAGGAAGGCGGCTCGACCATCGCGGAGGTCGAGGCGGTCAAGCGCGAGAACGCGATGATGGACGCGCGAGCCGATCCGGCAGTCGCTGCGATCCTGGCGCGTTTTCCAGGCTCGAAGATCATCGACATCCGCATCCCTGACGCCGTTGCGGTCGAAGACGCCGACGAGCTCACAGATATGCTTGCCGATCCTGGTATCGGTGATGACGACGACGACATCTGACATCTTTCGGAGACGACCATGAAAGACATCCTCGGCATGATGGGGAAAGTGAAGGAAATGCAGGGCAAGATGCAGACCCTGCAGGAAGAGATCACCGCGACCGAGGCCACCGGCCAGTCCGCAGGCGGCCTCGTTCAGGTGACCCTTTCCGGCAAATCAGAAATGCGTTCCTTGAAAATCGACCCTTCGCTTTTCAAGGAAGACGACGTCGAAGTTTTGGAAGATCTGATCCTTGCCGCCCACAACGATGCGAAGAGCAAGATCGAAACCGCAGTGCAGGAAAAGACCAAGGAACTGACCGCCGGCCTGCCAATCCCGCCCGGTTTCAAGCTTCCGTTCTAGGCACTCAATTTGCCATGGCCGTGCCGTCTCTGCGGCGCGGCCATGTTTTCGCCCCAAAATTCCCTTTTCTAGACCTCATCCGACGTGGCGGGGACCATTCGGAGAGGGTTTAGTAGCGTGTACCAGAATTTTTGTAACGTGCGGCGCCTGCCGCTGAGCGCGGTCGTGCTCACCTGTGTCCTCGCAGGATGCACCCAGGGCACTGGTGTCCTTGACGAAATCGCCACATCATCGATCACCTCCACCAGAACTACTGCCGTGGCCTATTCCGGCTCGATGAAAGAGCGCGAATGTCTTGCGCGCGCGATGTTCTTCGAATCTGTTCGGTCCAGCCGCGATGGGCTTGTCGCCGTCGGTACCGTGGTGATGAACCGGCTCGAGTCGAAAAAATATCCTGACAGCATTTGCGGTGTCGTTGGTCAGAAAAACCAGTTTGCACCGGGCGTCCTGACGAGGAAGATGGACTCCAAGGCGCTTCCGGATGTGATGGCCGCTGCCGATTCCGTGCTGAAGGGAGAGCGCCATCCTGCAGTGAAGCGCGCCAAGCACTTCCATCAGGCAGGCCTGAGATTTCCCTACAACAATATGCACTACGTGCTGACGGCCGGCGGAAACTCCTTCTACGAAAAACTTGATCGCAGGCAGCTCGCAGCCTTGCGTGACGATGGCAAAAAGCCGAGAGCTCAAACTCAGCTGGCGGCGCACGTGCCAAGCTCGGCACCCGACGCAATCGCTGAAGCACCCTCCGTACCCGATCCGGTGCTCGCCTATGATGTCCAGCCTCAAGCGGCTGACGCTATCGGTGCGCTGCTGGCACAACAGGATCGCCCGACGAAGTAATCCGCAAGTGAACCCGGAACCGTCAGGATTGGCAGTGGCCGGGCATGCTGACGCTACCCAACAGCCATTTTCCCGGATAAACCGGCGACATGTCGAAACGAATCGCCGGTCCTGAAATCGAACGCCTGATCCAGCTTCTGGCAAAGGTGCCTGGGCTTGGGCCGCGCTCCGCGCGCCGGGCTGCCCTTCACCTCATCAAGAAGAAGGAACAGTTGCTTGCCCCGCTCGCTCTTGCGATGGGCGAAGCTGTCGACAAGGTGCGCGTTTGTTCCACCTGCGGCAACGTGGACACCAGCGATCCCTGCATGGTCTGCACGGACCCGCGGCGCGATGAGACGACGATCATCGTCGTCGAAGACGTGTCCGACCTGTGGGCGCTGGAGCGCGCAACCGCGCTCAACACGCGCTACCATGTTCTTGGCGGCACGTTGTCGCCGCTGGACGGTATCCGCCCCGAAGACCTGAACATTGCGTCACTTGTCTCCCGCGTGGCTGAAGGCAGCGTGGTGGAAATCATCCTTGCAGTGAACGCCACAGTCGAGGGGCAGACGACAGCCCACTACATAACCGACCAGCTCGATGGCATGGGCGTCAAGATCACGCGCCTTGCGCATGGAGTGCCTGTGGGCGGCGAGCTTGACTATCTCGACGACGGAACCCTGGCAGCCGCCTTGCGCTCGCGAACGGCCTTCTGACGCCAGCTCATTGAAGAGAGGACGCCATGAGACATCTTGCCCACGCTCTCTGCATCAGTCTTTCCGCCGCATTGGTTTCTCTTCCAGCGGCAGCGCAAAACGTCTCGCAACAATTTCAGAGCTGGCTGCAAAACGATTTGTGGCCGGATGCCAGAGCCCGTGGAATTTCTGAAGCGACGTTCAATGCAGCGCTCGGCAAAGTAAAGCCGATGCTCGACCTTCCAGATCTGGTCATGCCGGGCGAAACAGCCAAGCCGCCACGCATTCAGCATCAGGCCGAGTTTGGTGCACCGGCAAATTACTTCGCCGAAAAGATCGTAAGCGGGGTGACCGCAGGCGGCCGCAACCGCGCAGGCCAGCTGAAATCGGCACTCGCTTCGATCGAACAGCGCTTCGGCGTGCCGGGCGGCATTCTGCTCGCGGTCTGGGGGCGGGAATCCGGCTTCGGTCGCGCCAACATCCCGCATAACGCCTTTGCAGTGCTCAGCACCAAGGCGTTCATGGCGCGGCGCAAGGAGATGTTCCGCAAGGAAGTCCTTGCCGCGCTCGAGATGGTCCAGCGCGGCCATGTGACCGTCGCCGAGATGAAATCTTCGTGGGCCGGCGCGCTTGGACAGCCACAATTCCTGCCGACGTCCTATCTGCAGCACGCTTATGACGCCGACGGCGACGGGCGAGCGGATATCTGGACATCGCAGGTCGACACTCTGGCTTCCATCGCCAATTACCTTGCCAACCATGGTTGGGTGAAAGGGCGCGACTGGGGTTTCGAGGTCGCCGTGCCTGACAGCATTTCCTGCGCGCTGGAAGGGCCAGATCACGGCATGCGGATCGCCGATTGGGCAAAGATGGGCGTCAAACGCACCAACGGACGACCGTTTCCCGACCACGAGGCACGACAGGACGGATTTCTTTTGATGCCGGCGGGCCGATCCGGTCCTGCCTTCATCGTGACTCCGAATTTTTACGTGCTGAAAGCCTACAACGAAAGCGACCTCTACGCGCTATTCGTCGGTCACTCTGCCGACCGCATCACCTATGGCGATCGCGCTTTTGCCGCATCATGGTCCCCCACCGAACGCATGTTGCGCGCCGACATCGCCGCCATGCAGCGCTCGCTGGAAAAGCAGGGTTACGACGTCGGTGGGGCCGACGGGCTTCCCGGTTTTCGTACCCGTCGCTCGATTGGAGAGTGGCAGGCCAAGGATGGCCGCAAACCCACCTGTTTTCCTGACACCCGCATCATCAACGCCCTGAAATAAGCAGCCACCGCTTCGAGAAGCTGCCCTGCTCAGATTTATTCGTCGTGATTGTCGATGGTTTGCTGTGCAGCCAGGAAGTTGCCGAACGATTGCCAACCGTCGAAGTGATCACAGAAAACCTTGACGATCACCAGCAGCGGCACGGCGATCAGCGCCCCGATAAAGCCCCACAGCCATGACCAGAACGCGACGGCAATGAAGATTGCGACCGCATTGAGCTCAAGTCGACGGCCCACGATCAGCGGCGTGATGATCTGCCCTTCCATCACATTGCAGAAGACGACGAAGGCTGGTGCGAGCAGCGCATAACCCAGACTATCGAAGCTGATGATCGAGATTACCGCGACGATCATGATCGTCGCGAGCGCACCGATATAGGGCAGAAAGTTCAGCAGCGCCGCCATCACGCCCCACAACAGCGGTGTTGGCATGCCGATGACCCACAAGCCAAGGCCGATGACGAGACCCAACGCGCCGTTGATAATGGCCACGGTGAGCAAATAGCGCGACACCTCCCGCTCGACATCATAAACGATACGCAGTGCCCGTTTCTTGTCGCTCATCCTTGTGAAGGACTGGACGATCTTCTCGTAGAACATCGTTCCTGACGCGAGCAGAAACATCGAAAGCACAACGACAATCGCGGCGTTTGTTGCGATGCTGAGCATGTTTCCAGCAGCTTGTGAAAGTATCCCGGGCTGTTGAACCGCAACCTTCACGACGCCCTTCTCGTTCACGCTGTCCGTGACATTGTCGATCTGCCCGGAAAGCTCCATGAGCATGTCATAGGGCCCCCGCAAACGCTGGATACGTTCAGTCAACGTGTAGCCGATTTGTGGCGCGTCCTGTATCAGGTTTGTAACCGGACCGCTCAGGAGATACCCGCCAAACCCGATCAGACCCGCAGATCCGAGCACGAGCAAAGTTGCCGACAACGGCGCTGGAATGCCGCGCTTCGATGCAAAACGCACCATCGGCGTAAGGGTCAGTGCAAATAGAAAAGCCAGAACCACCGGCATGAAGAAATCACGCCCGAAAAATAGCGCGTAAATGGCGAGTATTAAAAATATTCCCTGGGTAGCGTAGCTACTCTTAGTCACCTGAACGCTTTGAGGCTCGGTATTGGACGGAGCGCCTTCGCCTTGGTCAAGCGTGCTCTTTTGCAATTTATTCCCCCTCGCAGCGCGCTATCGATAACAGAGAATGCGCGAAGCTCCATTCCAGTTCCAAACTGCGCCGGCAAAATTAAGCTGCTATGATCCGCCAGGGATCATTTGCGAAGGTTACGCATTATTGTCGACACAACCACCAAGGAGGAGGCAATGAATCTATTCAATTTCGCGAAGATTGGCGCCATAACCGCAATCGCTGGAACGATTCTCGCGGCATGCGTCGTCGTCGAGGAAGGTCCGTCGGGCCCAGGAATGCGGCCCCCTCCCGGACCACCTCCAGGCCAGGGCAGCATCTGCACTCGTGAGTATGCGCCGGTATGCGCGGAGCGCAGAGGCGACCGGCAGACTTTTGGCAATTCATGCGTAGCGCGTTCAGAAGGGTTTCGTGTGGTTCATCCGGGCGAATGCCGCGCAGAGCAACGGCCATGGGAGCGCGCCTGCACCCGCGAATATCGCCCTGTCTGCGCTGAACGTCGGGGGGATCGCCAGTCATTCAACAATCCATGCGAAGCCGAGTCCAACGGCTATCGCATCATTCGCGACGGCGAGTGTCGCGGTGGCGGTGGTGGTGGCCGCTGGCGTTAAGCAGCACTATCTGACAATGAAGAGCGGGGATGGCGTCAAGCCATCCCCTTTTACGTTGGACCAAACACCTTATGTGCGCGACAGGTCCACTTTTGTCTTGAATTGGGGGCAGCAAGCCATCATTAAGGCCCCCAGAGAACGAACGACCGATCAAGAAGGTTTAAATTGGCAATTTTCAAAGAGAAGGGTTTCGCCGAACGTCGGCAGTCAGCAATGGACGCGCGCAAAGCGCTCCTGGAGCGGGCTAAAGCGAACCTGCCCAAGTTGGACGACCCTGAGTTTCTTGCGCGGCAAGCCGAACGCAAGGCTGCTGCTGAGGCGAAAGCCCAGAAACAAGCTGAACGCGATCGCCTGAAGCGTGAAAAAGCCGAGCAGGAAGCACGCGAACGCGCCGAGCGCCAAGCTGCTGCCGAGGAGGCTGCGAAAGCCGAGGCAGAAGCCAAGGCGAATGCCGAGCAGGACATGGTTTCGCGACTGCTGGCGGATGAAGCCGATCGCAAGGCCAAGCGCGACGCGCGGTATGCCGCTCGCAAGGCACGCGCAGGGAAACGCTGATCCGATCAGGCATCGCCGTTGCTCCTGTGCTCGTGAGTATGACAACTGCAAGCACGGCCGCACCAGTGTAGGACAGGTGATCCTGTAACCTAAACGGTCAGATTCGCGTGAACGCGCTGGGTGCGTTCACGCCTGCGCAATGAAATTGTTTTGCGCACGCTCAAAGTGCCTATTTGCTCAACACAAGCGCCCAATATCTGCGACCGTCGGATGCGGTTGCATGGGCAAGCCCGTAGCGATTGAAGCTGGGGTTGAGCATATTGTTCCGGTGGCCCGTGGAGTTCATCCACATCTCGAACACCTTGCCAGTGTCCATCCGGCCATGGGCGAGATTTTCGGCGGCAGGCGCAGCAACGCCACCCTCGCTCATGCGCGTTGCAAAATCTCGCCGCCATCCGGTATCGTGGCTCATCTTGCCTGCGGACACCATGAACTCCGCCTGCACCCGCGCGGCCTTCTCAAGATTTTTGTCCGCTTTCAGGGCAGGCAGCGACGCAGTCGCCCGCACATCCGAAAGATATGCGTGGCCACTTTGGGATACGCCCTGACTGGAATAGCGCGCATTGTCAGTCTGACACGCAGCGAGCAACACAACGCAGGCAAGCCCTGCTGCAATCAACATGATCAGGCGCATTTTCAACATTATCTTCCTGTGACTAGCGTACGGTCTGATCGCAGACGATCATGGCAACACACGGGCAACATGAAGCGCACGATTGTCACAACGCCCGAAGCCACCTAAATCTCTCTTTCGACCGGGTAACCCGGATCATGATTCATTCAGGAGCGCCTGATGCCTTTCAGCGGTTTCGATATCTTCATTCCTGTTCTCGCCATTCTTGTTCTTCTGGTGTTGTTTGCAGGCATCAAAACAGTGCCACAAGGGTACAATTTCACGGTCGAACGCTTCGGCCGCTATACGCGTACGCTCTCTCCAGGTCTGAACCTCATCATCCCGTTCATCGATCGCATTGGATCGCAGATGAACATGATGGAACAGGTTCTCGATGTCCCGACGCAGGAAGTGATCACCAAGGACAACGCTCTTGTTTCGGTGGACGGGGTCGCCTTCTATCAGGTGCTGAATGCACCGCAGGCGGCCTATCAGGTGCTTGGGCTTCAGAACGCAATCCTCAACCTGACGATGACCAATATCCGTTCGGTCATGGGCTCGATGGATCTGGATGAGCTTCTGTCGAACCGCGACGCAATCAACGACCGCCTGATGCATATCGTCGATGACGCGGCCCAGCCCTGGGGGATCAAAATGACCAGGGTCGAGATCAAGGATATCAACCCACCTGCCAACCTCGTGGATTCCATGGCACGCCAAATGATGGCCGAACGAAACCGGCGGGCGGAAATCCTCGAAGCAGAGGGCCGGAAGCAAGCCCAGATTCTTGAGGCCGAAGGTCGAAAAGAAGCAGCATTCCGCGACGCCGAAGCGCGCGAACGTGCCGCCGAAGCCGAAGCCCGCGCGACGCAGATGGTATCGGAAGCAATTTCCAAGGGTGATGTACAGGCGCTCAATTATTTCGTGGCGCAGAAATATACTGAAGCGCTGGCGCAGATTGGCTCGGCCAGCAACAGCAAAACCGTGCTGATGCCACTTGAGGCATCATCGCTGATTGGGTCGCTAAGCGGCATTGGCGCAATCGCCAAGGAAGTTTTTGGCGCACCCGACAACACCTCCCCTGCCCGGCCCGCGCGCTCCACGATGCGCCCACCGGTTGTCGGACCTGACCAGTCCTGAAAAACACGATAATGTAGCGGAGAACCGTGATGATTATCGAATGGGTTACGTCGCTCGGTCCCTGGAGCTGGATGGTGTTCGGGGCCGCTCTGCTCGCTATCGAAATACTGGCGCCGGGGGTTTACCTGTTATGGCTGGGCATCGCTGCCATACTCACGGGAGCACTGTCTTTCTGGCTGTCAGACACGAGTTTCTGGCTGTGGCAGACACAGATCGTGACCTTCCTCATACTCTCAGTTGCGGCAACTCTGGCCGGGCGACGCTACTTTCCTGCCAACGGCAGCGGCGGCACCGATGAGCCGCTGCTGAACCTGCGCAGCCATCAGCTTGTCGGCAGAACCGCATTGCTCGAAGAGCCAATCCGCGAGGGACGCGGACGCATCCGGATCGACGATACGCTCTGGCGTGTCAACGGACCAAATCTGCCCGCAGGCACCCGTGTACGGGTAACCAGTGCGAGCGGGAACGAACTGACTGTCGCGGCAGAATGAAGCCGCTCAGGCTGCTCCGATCCGCAACAGGTCATGAAGGTGGACAATACCGACGGGACGCCCCTCTTCGACAACCATGATTGCGGTGATGGAAGAGGAATTGATCGTTTGCAGGACAGAGGCGGCAAGTTCGTCTGGATGAACGCATTTCGGCTTGGGCGTCATCACCTCGTCAACACGCCGCGAAAGCAGATCAGCGTCCATATGCCGTCGCAAATCGCCATCGGTAATGATACCGGCCAGCAAGCCATCGCCTGCAACGATTGCTACACAGCCGAAACTCTTGCGCGAAATCTCGAGGATGGCATCGCGCATTGCGGTTCCCGATGCAACCATCGGAATATCTTCACCGCGGTGCATGATCTCGCCGACCCTGACAAGGCTCGCGCCCAGCTTGCCGCCGGGGTGAAAGGTGCGGAAATGGTCTGGCGTGAAGCCACGCGCCTCCAGAAGCGCAATGGCAAGCGCATCCCCCACCACCAGCTGCATCAGGGTTGAGGTGGTTGGAGCAAGGCCATGCGGGCAGGCTTCATCCGCTTTTGGCAAGGCGATCACGACATCAGCAGCACGGGCCAGCGCCGATTCCACCCCGGACGTAATTGCGATCAGCGGAATAGCAAAACGGCTCGCATAAGCGACGATGCCTTTTAGCTCTGCGGTCTCACCCGACCATGACAGCGCGATGATGGCATCGTCTGCAGCGATCATGCCAAGATCGCCATGGTTCGCCTCTGCGGGATGAACGAAGAAGGCAGGCGTTCCAGTCGACGCCATGGTCGCCGCGATCTTCGAGCCGATATGTCCGCTTTTACCAACGCCAGTGACGATCACGCGGCCAGTGATAGAGCCAATTTTCTCGATCGCCTGGACGAACGGCTCTGACAATCCGTTCTGAAGCGCTGCCTGAAGGGCTTCCAGCCCGGTCATTTCAGTCGAAACAGTGCGCAGCGCAGAAGCAATCGCGGCAGTATTGTCGACAGCGTCAGTGATTTTTTTTCTCTGCATGGGAGCGAATTAGCGCGTCCGGTCCGTTGTGTCCAACACGTAAATCACCAGCCCGCGCAATTGTCACTCTCAACGATCCATTAACCATCGGCCTTTACGGTTCGGTAAACATTCCGGCGCTGCTGCGCCCCACTGCCGAGCGACCATGTCATCACCGCGGTCCCATGTGAAAGCACTTTCCCGTCACGCAAGCATCCTGGCTTGCGCGACCGCGATGCTTGTCGGCTCAATGGCATATGGCTACGCGCAACAGGTGTCTGGTCTTCGCATTGCTTCGGCAGAGCGGTCTGATGACGACCTGTCAACGCAAGCAGCTTCTGGCGCACTTGCACAGCAACGACGAGCCGTATCCGACGAGGTTGCAGAAACAGGCAGCTTCAACACCCGAGCTCAAACCTTTGAGCAGCAGTCGGGGGAGGCAAATGAACGTGCGTCGCGGGACAATACCCGCACCAGCGCAATAGAAGCCCATAGCCGAAATGCCGAGGATAATCCGTATGCTCCGCTTGGGCTGAGATTAGGCACATTCCTGCTCACCCCTACTCTTGAGCAGGGCCTGACATGGACTTCAAACGCTTCCGGCAGCGCCGGCGGGCGTGAAGCAGTGCTGTCTGAGACGACCTTGAGACTCAACGCGGTGTCAGACTGGTCGCGCCATGGCGCATCGGTGCAGGCCGACGGCAGCTACCGGAAATCGCTGTCGGGTGAATCCATCTCCGACGTCAATGGCGGTGTCAGTGGCGATCTGCGGTTCGACCTTGCCAACGGATACACGGCGCGGATCGGTGCCAGCTACCGCGCCAGCCCTGAATCAGCCTCCTCACCGGTCGATCTTGGCAACGTCACATCGCGGCCACTCCGCCAGACCTGGAACGCCAATGCGGGTCTGTCACGTGACCTTGGAAAGCTTGCTTTCGGCCTCAACGGGGCGATATCGCGCGATCTCTATGGCAGCGCGGACCTCGCGGGAGGCAGTGTCCTTTCGCAAAGCCATCGCAACTCGACCCTCGCCAGCGCGACTCTGCGTGCCGGCTACGAGATATCCCCCGCTCTGGCTCCTTTTGTCGAAGCCGAGATTGGCCGACGATATTATGATCAGAAAGTCGATCCCAACGGTTTCGAGCGCTCTGCCAACCGCTATGGGCTGCGGGCCGGTCTCGAACTGGATCTCGGCGAAAAGCTGCGCGGCGAAGTCGCTGCGGGCTGGCTGACCGAACGCCCTGATGACCAGCGACTGTCGGCCATCTCCGGTCCTTCGATGAACGCGCGTCTCAGCTGGTCGCCGATGCGCGGGACCACTGTTGACCTCAATGCGTCAACTTCCGTCGAAACGACCACGTCCGTCGGGCAATCAGGATCATTGCTTTATTCTGGAAGTCTGGGTGTCAGCCGCGAAATCCGCGCCAACCTGACAGGACGGGCACTGGTTGGTCTCGACTTGCGCGACTACAGTGGCGGTGGACGCGATCTGGTCATGCGGGGCGAAACCAGCCTGACCTGGTGGATGAACCGTCACGCCGGGATCACCGGGCGAGCGCGGCACGAAATTCAGCGCAGTACGCTTGCTGGCCGCGACTATGACGCGACCAGCATCTATCTTGGAATGACGCTACAGCGTTAAGCTTCCGCGTCGGACGCTTTGCCGAGATGGCGTGCGATGACGCTCTCCACGACACTGCGCAATTCGGGCTTTTGAAGTGCGATTGCGATATTTGCTTCGACAAAACCTTCAGGCGATCCGCAATCGAACGTGTCACCCTGATAGTGGTAGCCGAACAGGGTCTGCTCCTTGCCCAGTCGCTGCAGCGCATCCGTGAGCTGTATCTCGCCGCCCGCGCCGCGCTCCTGATTTTCCAGAAGACCGAAAACCTCCGGCTGGAGGATATAGCGCCCGTTTATGTAGAGGTTGGACGGTGCTGTTCCTTTTGCGGGCTTTTCAACCATTCCAGTGATCTGGAAGCCAGTGTGCAGCTCTGCACCCTTTGCAACGATGCCGTATTTGTGTGCCTCTTCGGGATCGCACTCCTGCACCCCTATCACGTTGTTGCCCGTTCGCCGGTAGAGATCCACCATACCCTTCAGGCAGCTCTCCTCGGACTGCATGATCATGTCCGGCAGCAACAGCGCGAAGGGCTCATTGCCCACCAGATCCCTTGCGCACCACACGGCATGGCCCAGGCCAAGCGGCTCTTGCTGACGAGTAAAGCTCGTCTGTCCTGGTACAGGCTGCATGGCACGCAGCATGTCGAGCTGACTTTTCTTGCCGCGTTGTTCGAGCGTATCATACAGTTCGAACTGGATATCGAAGTGGTCCTCAATCACCGCCTTGTTGCGACCGGTGACAAAGATAAAGTGCTCGATTCCCGCCTCGCGTGCCTCGTCCACGACATATTGGATGACCGGTCGGTCAACCACCGTCAGCATCTCTTTCGGGACAGCCTTGGTCGCTGGCAGAAAGCGGGTACCAAGCCCTGCAACCGGAAAAACAGCTTTTCTAACTTTTCTCATGTCGATCACAATCCCGTTACAGCACGCCGAGGCATAGCCACGACATTTTCATGTCCTTATCAGTACTCATTCTATCCATTCTGTTACGGATATGGGCCAGAGGCTGAATAATTGCCGCTGGCAGGAGGCATGGTAAACGTTTCACTAACTTCCATCAGCAATGATTGGTTCCTTCCAAGCCACAACACAAAGGAGGCTTCCATGACCGTTCGGGCCTTGACGAAACGTGTCACCTCATCGCTGAAAATCGCAGCCGTGGCTGCTGTGATTGCCTCATCCGCGACGTCAGCATTCGCAGACGCCGGCTTCCAACGCTGGGTCAGTGAATTCCGCGGCGTTGCGACCCAAAGTGGCATCACCCGCGCCACGTTTGATCGCGCCTTCGCCAATGTCACGGCACCGGATCGTGAAGTCCTCGAGCTTGCCCAAAACCAGCCGGAATTCAACGCGCCGGTGTGGCAATATTTCGACAACCAAGTCAACGACGAGTCAATCGGCAATGGTCGCCGCATGGCGCAGCAACACCGCCGCACGCTGGACGCCGTAGAGCGAAATTTCGGTGTTGATCGCAACATCGTTCTGGCGATCTGGTCGATCGAGTCGCGTTACGGTCAGGCGCTCACCAACGAGCGGATCATGCGCAACGTCATCCGTTCGCTTTCGACGCTGGCCTATGCCGACAAGAAGCGCCAGCGCTTCGCCCGTCAACAACTGATCGCCGCCTTGAAGATCCTTCAAAACGGCGACGTACGGGCAGATCAGCTGACCGGATCATGGGCTGGCGCGATGGGCCATACGCAGTTCATCCCGACCAGCTACCAGGCCTGGGCAGTCGATCTGGACGGTAATGGAAAACGGGATATCTGGACTTCTGTCCCTGACGCACTCGGTTCGGCAGCCAATCTCCTGAAAGACAATGGATGGCGCAACGGCCATGCCTGGGGCTATGAAGTGGTGCTGCCCAAGGGACGAAAATTTCCCGCAGGAAAAGCGACGCTGGCGCAGTGGCAGGCGATAGGCGTCGTACGTGCGGACGGTCAAAACTATCCGCGCCCCAACGATCAGGCGGAGCTGAAGGTTCTGGAAGGTCGCGAAGGGCCCGCGTTTCTCGTGCTCCACAACTTCAACGTTCTGAAGCGGTACAACAGCTCTGACCGCTATGCGCTGGCGGTCGGGTTGCTCGCCAACCAGATTTCCGGTCAGCCGCCTCTGCGCCGCGACTGGAACCGCCCGTTTACACGTCTGTCATTCACTGAAACGCAGGAACTCCAGAAGCGCCTGAGCGCACATGGATATTACAACGGTGAAATCGACGGACGTATCGGCGGCGCTTCCCGCGAAGCCATCAAAGCGCTACAAGCGCGTATCGGCATGGCACAGGACGGTCACCCAAGCATGGAGCTGCTGTCACGCCTGCGAAAGCAGTAGCAGTCAGGTCAACGTAACTCGCGGGAGCAGGCATGCGGTCACGCAAAGCACCATTTCTCGGCACATGGCGCGCGTGGTGCTGCCTGCTCCTGCTGACGCTGGCTCTTCCGGTTGCCCCGACCTTGCTTGTCACGAGCGCGCAGGCTCAAGAACGCTCTTCGGGCGGCGGTATCCTGCGGTTTCTCTTTCAGCGCAATGAGCCGCAAAAGCAGCAACGCGTTGCGCCCCCTGCCCCGCGCAAGGCCGCCCCAGCCCGAAGGACACCGCGGCCACCCGTCGAGCCGGCAACACCCGCTATCGAAAAAGCGGCCGATGCCCAGCGCGTCCTTGTCGTTGGTGACTTCATGGCCAACGGCTTGGCGGAAGGTCTTGCGACTGCTTACGCGGAGGAGGCCAAGGTCGTCATCGTTGAACGTGCAAACGGCTCATCAGGGCTGGTCCGCGACGACCACTATAACTGGCCGCAAAACCTTGCCAGCATCATCGACACGGAGAAGCCCTCCGTCGTCGTGGTCATGATCGGATCAAATGACCGCCAGCAAATGCTGGTTGCAGGAACACGCGAGAATCCTCGCACAGAAGCGTGGACCACGGAATATGAGCGGCGCGCAACAGCGCTTGCGAAAGTCGTCCGCGCCAAATCGCTGCCGTTGATCTGGGTTGGCAATCTGCCGTTTCGCCCCGGTGGCATGTCGTCCGACATGATCGCTTTCAATGACATGTTCCGTCGCATCGTGGCCGAGGCAGGCGGCGAATTTGTCGATGTGTGGGACGGTTTTGTGGATGAAACCGGCGCATTCGCCGCCAACGGCCCGGACATGAACGGCCAGCCGGCACAATTGCGCGCCAGCGATGGCATCAACATCACCCGCCAGGGGCGACGCAAACTCGCCTTCTACGTCGAAAAGCCTCTGGGCCGCTTGCTTGATCTGACGCAGGAAAGCCCAGGTGTAAAGCTGATCGATCCAGAAGAGCTGATCGGTCCTCTGCCCAGCGAACCAGGCGATACAACGCCGGCGGAAATCGTTCGCACGGCGCCAGTTTCCATCAATGATCTTGGTGGCGACAGCAGCGGACTGCTGGGAGCGTCGTTCACGCGTCCCTCTCGCGGCGTGCCGCAAACAGCCGGCGAACGATTGATCCGCGAAGGTATCGTCCCCGTGCCGACGCCCGGTCGCGCAGACGACTTCACCGTGCGACGCCCCATGCCCGCGAGCCCGGAAACAACCACCTCCACGACGCCGTGATCATGTGTCCCGGTCCATTCCGACCGTGTGATAGTCAGCGAGGGAGCAGCGTTGAACCCATCAGGAACTTGTCGATCGAATGCGCTGCCTGCCGGCCCTCACGGATCGCCCAGACCACCAGCGACTGGCCGCGACGAACGTCTCCGGCAGTGAACAGCTTGTCGACGCTGGTCTTGTAGTCCTGATCGTCCGCAACAACGTTGGTTGAGCGGCGCGCATCGACATTCAGCTCAAGCTGGCCTTCGAGTTCGGTGGTTAACCCCCCGGCGATTGGGCCGGAAAAACCGATAGCGATGAAGGCGAGATCGGCACGGATGATGAACTCCGTGCCTGCGACGGGCCTGCGACGCTCGTCCACTTCGCAACACTTCACACCGGTCAGCACGCCGTCTTCGCCGACGAATTCCAGCGTCGCGACCTGGAATTCGCGGTCAGCACCTTCTGCCTGTGAGGATGAGGTACGCATCTTGGTCGCCCAGTAAGGCCAGACCGTCAGCTTGTCTTCCTTCTCAGGCGGCTTCGGGCGGATGTCGAGCTGGGTGACGCGAACTGCACCCTGACGAAACGCCGTGCCGACGCAGTCCGAAGCGGTATCGCCACCGCCAACGACGACGACATGCTTGCCACCGGCAAGGATCGGCTCGGACGGCCACGCGACCGACTGGATATCTTCCTTGCCGACACGGCGGTTCTGCTGGACGAGATACGGCATCGCATCATGGACACCCTCAAGCGCCGTCCCCGGAATGTCCGCTGGACGCGGGGTTTCGGAGCCACCGCAGTAAAGAACCGCATCAAACTCAGCCAGAAGATCAGCGACCTTCTTGTCGGCCCCGACGTTGACGCCGCAATGAAACGTAACACCCTCGCCTTCCATCTGCTTGACGCGCGCGTCGATGGTGCTCTTCTCCATCTTGAAGTCCGGGATGCCGTAGCGCAGCAGACCACCGGGCCTGGACTCGCGCTCATAGACGTGAACCTCGTGCCCGGCGCGGCCGAGCTGTTGCGCCGCTGCCAGCCCCGACGGCCCCGAGCCGATGATGGCGACCTTCTTTCCGGTCGAGATTTCGGCAGGCTGCGGCCGGATGAAGCCCGTCTCATAGGCCTTGTCGGCAATCGCCTGCTCGACCGTCTTGATCGCAACCGGCACGTCCTCAAGGTTGAGCGTGCACGCTTCCTCGCATGGCGCGGGGCAGATGCGGCCGGTCCATTCCGGAAAATTATTGGTCGAGTGGAGATTGCGGATCGCCGTCTCCCAATCGCCATTATAGACGAGGTCGTTCCAGTCCGGGATCTGGTTGTGGACCGGGCAGCCAGTCGGCCCATGGCAGTAGGGAATGCCGCAATCCATGCAGCGCGCCGCCTGCTTCTGCACCTCCTGATCCGACATCGGGATCGTGAATTCGCGATTGTGGCGGATGCGGTCGGATGCCGGCTGGTAGGTCTGCACCTGCCGGTCGATTTCAAGAAAGCCTGTCACCTTGCCCATGGCTGGTCCCGGAGTTTCGAAGTGATGTTCTGACCGCCATGCGGCCACTTGTTCAGCGCTGGTCCGCCCCCGGTTTGAGCGGCGGTGGAACGCCCATGGTAAACATCCCGCGCGGCGTCATTCGGCGGCGATTCCGGTGCGCATGCGCTCCATGTCTTCCAGCGCACGGCGATATTCGACCGGCATCACCTTGCGGAATTTCGGCCGGAAATATGCCCAATCGTCGAGGATTTCACGCGCGCGCGTCGAGCCGGTGTGGCGCAGATGGTTGGAGATCAGCTGCGCCAGACGTTCTTCGTCATGCCGTGTCATGTCGCCCGATACATCGACGCGCCCCATATAGGCAAGATCCCCGCCGTGGTGATGCAGCTTTTCCAGAATGTCGTCTTCTTCCGCCACCGGCTCCAGCTCAACCATCGCCATGTTGCAGCGCTCGGCAAAGTCGCCCGCCTCATCCAGTACATAGGCGACGCCACCCGACATGCCGGCGGCAAAATTGCGCCCGGTCTGGCCGATGATGACGACGACGCCGCCGGTCATGTATTCGCAGCCATGGTCGCCGACACCTTCGACAACCGCAACCGCACCAGAATTGCGCACCGCAAAGCGCTCGCCAGCGACGCCACGGAAGTAACACTCGCCCTCAGTCGCACCATAGAGCACGGTGTTGCCGACGATGATCGATTCTTCCGCCACGATGTTGGTATCTTCCGGCGGACGGATGACGATCTTGCCGCCCGACAGCCCCTTGCCGACATAGTCGTTGCCGTCGCCGATCAGTTCGAACGAAACACCGCGTGCGAGAAACGCCCCGAACGACTGACCCGCCGTGCCGGTCAAGCGCACCGAAATGGTGTCGTCCTTGAGGCCCTTATGACCGAAGCGCTTGACGACAGCCCCCGACAGCATCGCCCCGGCCGAGCGGTCAACATTGCGGATCGGCAGTTCGATCTTGACCGGCAGGCGCGTTTCCAGCGCAGGCGCGGCCTCAGCGATCATCTGGCGGTCAAGTGCATCGTCGATCGGATGCTCCTGCCGCCGCGTCCAGAAAATCTCGTCCTTCGCGGCGTCGGGCTTGTGGAAGATGCGGGAAAAGTCGAGCCCGCGCGCCTTCCAGTGCTCGATCATCTCCTGCTTCTCGATCAGCTGCGTCTCGCCGACAATCTCGCTGATGCTGCGATAGCCCATTTGCGCCAGCAACGCCCGCACCTCGTCGGCGACGTAGAAGAAATAGTTGATGACATGCTCAGGCGTGCCCTTGAAACGCTTGCGCAGCACAGGGTCCTGAGTGGCGACGCCCACCGGGCAGGTGTTGAGATGGCACTTGCGCATCATGATGCAACCTGCCGCAATCAGCGGAGCCGTCGAGAAACCAAACTCGTCTGCGCCCAGCAACGCGCCAATGACGACGTCACGTCCCGTCTTCAGCCCGCCATCGACCTGCAACGCAATGCGCGAGCGCAACCCGTTCAGCACCAGTGTCTGGTGGGTTTCGGCCAGACCGATCTCCCACGGCGAGCCGGCATGCTTGAGCGAAGTCAGCGGCGACGCGCCGGTGCCGCCATCATAACCGGAGACGGTGATGTGATCGGCACGGGCCTTGGCAACGCCGGCGGCAACCGTGCCGACACCTACCTCCGACACCAGCTTGACCGACACATCGGCATCCGGATTGACGTTCTTCAAATCGTAGATCAGCTGCGCCAGATCCTCGATCGAGTAGATGTCATGGTGCGGCGGCGGTGAAATCAGGCCGACCCCTTGCGTCGAATGCCGCGTCTTGGCGATGGTCGCGTCGACCTTGTGGCCGGGCAGCTGGCCGCCCTCGCCGGGCTTTGCCCCCTGCGCCACCTTGATCTGCATCATATCGGAATTGACGAGATATTCGGTCGTCACACCAAACCGCCCCGACGCCACCTGCTTGATCGCCGAGCGCTCCGGGTTGGGCGAGCCATCAGGGAGCGCCTTGTAGCGGTCCGGCTCCTCCCCCCCCTCGCCGGTGTTCGACTTGCCGCCGATCCGGTTCATGGCGATGGCCAGCGTCGTATGCGCCTCACGGCTAATCGAGCCGAACGACATCGCGCCGGTCGAAAAGCGCCTGACGATCTGCGCGGATGGCTCAACCTCGTCCAGCGGCACCGGCGCACGACCGGTCTCGTCGGCCATCCGAATACGGAACAGGCCACGAATATTCTTCGCCCGCGATGAGGCATCGTCGACCTGCGCGGAAAACTCCTTGAAGGTGTCCGACGAGCCCTTACGCACTGCGTGCTGTAACGCCGCAACCGCATCGGGCGACCACATATGGGCCTCGCCGCGCATGCGGAACATATAGTCGCCACCGACATCCAGCGCCGTCTTCAGCACCGGGTCGTCGCCAAATGCCAGCGCATGCCGGCTCACCGTTTCCGCCGCCAGCTGCTCCAGCCCGATCCCTTCGATCATCGTCGCCGTACCGGTGAAATATTGTGCGACAAACGCGCTGGACAGGCCGATGGCGTCGAAAATCTGCGCCCCACAATAGGATTGATAGGTCGAGATGCCCATCTTCGACATCACCTTGAGAATGCCCTTGCCAATCGACTTGATGTAGCGCGTCACGACTTCGTCGGCGTCGACTTCCGGCGGAAACTGGCCCTTGGCGTGCATGTCCTGCAAAGTGTCAAAGGCAAGATAGGGGTTGATCGCCTCGGCGCCGTACCCCGCCAGACAGCAGAAATGATGCACCTCGCGCGGTTCGCCCGACTCCACCACCAGCCCGACAGACGTGCGCAAGCCCTTGCGGATCAGGTGATGGTGAACGGCGGCTGTTGCCAGCAGTGTCGGAATATCGATGCGGTCCGCACCGATCTGGCGGTCTGACAGGATGATGATGTTGTAGCCGCCGGCGACCGCCGCCTCGGCGCGCTCGCACAGCCTTTCGATCGCCGCCGGCATCCCTTCCGCGCCTTCCGAGGCAGAATAGGTGATGTCGATGGTCTTGGTATCGAAACGGTCTTCGGTGTGGCCGATGGAGCGGATCTTTTCGAGATCGCCATTGGTCAGGATCGGCTGGCGTACTTCCAGCCGCTTCTTGCGCGACGAGCCGACAAGGTCGAAAATATTCGGACGCGGGCCGATGAACGACACGAGGCTCATCACCAGTTCCTCGCGGATCGGGTCGATCGGCGGGTTGGTGACCTGCGCAAAATTCTGCTTGAAATAGTCGTAGAGCAGGCGCGTGCGGTCCGACATCGCCGCAATCGGCGTGTCGGTGCCCATCGAGCCGACAGCTTCCTGCCCCGTGGTCGCCATCGGCGCCATCAACAGCTTCAGATCTTCCTGCGTGTAGCCGAAGGCCTGCTGGCGGTCGAGCAGCGACACGTCGCGGCGTGGCGCACGCGGCTCCACCGGCTCCAGTTCCTCAAGGATCAGCTGGGTGTTGTGCAGCCATTGCGCATAAGGGTGGCGTGTCGCGATCTGCGACTTGATCTCGTCATCGGCAATGATCCGACCTTGCTCAAGGTCGATCAGCAGCATACGACCCGGCTGCAACCGCCACTTCTTGACGATCTTATGCTCCGGAATCGGCAACGCCCCCGCCTCCGAAGCCATCACGACACGGTCATCATCGGTGACGACGTAGCGCGCCGGGCGCAAGCCGTTGCGGTCCAGCGTCGCGCCGATCTGGCGGCCATCGGTAAAGGCCACGGCGGCGGGGCCGTCCCACGGCTCCATCAACGCGGCGTGATACTCGTAAAATGCCTTGCGCTCCTCCGCCATCAGCTTGTTGCCGGCCCACGCTTCGGGGATCAGCATCATCATCGCATGCGCCAGCGAATAGCCGCCCTGCACCAGAAACTCGAGCGCATTGTCGAAACAGGCGGTGTCCGACTGGCCTTCGTAGGAGATCGGCCACAACTTCGAAATATCGTTGCCAAACAGCTCTGAATCGACCGACGCTTGCCGCGCCGCCATCCAGTTGACGTTGCCGCGCAGCGTATTGATCTCGCCATTATGCGCGACCATGCGATAGGGATGCGCCAACTGCCACGACGGGAAAGTGTTGGTCGAAAACCGCTGGTGAACGAGGATCAGCGCCGATTCAAAGCGCGGATCGGCCAGATCCTTGTAATAGGCGCCAACCTGACTGGCGAGGAACATGCCCTTGTAGACAATGGTGCGTGACGACAGCGACACCGTATAGGCGCCATCGGTGCGCCCGCCATTCTCGGCATAAATGCGCGCCGAAATCACCTTGCGCAGAATGAACAGACGCCGCTCGAAATCGTCCTGGCTGGCAATCGCCGCACCGCGCCCGATGAAGACCTGCCGGTGATGAGGCTCGCTTGCGGCAATATCGGGCGCGCGCGACAAGGATGAATTGTCGACCGGCACGTCGCGGAACCCAAGCAGCACCTGCCCTTCCTGCGCCACGACCTCTGCAATGATCTCGTCGCAACGCGACCGCGCCGCCGCGTCCTGCGGCAGAAACATGTAGCCGACGGCATAATCGCCAACCCGCGGCAGATCGACACCCTGAGCCGCCATCTCGGCGCGAAAGAACCGGTCCGGGATCTGTACCAGCACACCCGCCCCATCGCCCATCAGGGGATCGGCACCCACCGCCCCGCGATGAGTGAGGTTTTCAAGCATCGCCAGCCCGTCCTCAACGATCTGATGCGACGCCACCCCCTTCAGTTGGGCAATGAAGCCGACGCCGCAGGCATCGTGCTCATTGCGCGGGTCGTAGAGGCCCTGGGCCGGGGGGTGCCCCGAAGGCCTTGCGGCGGTTTTGACGTCTGCCGCTGTGCTGCGCGCGCCCAAGCTCCGGGTCGTGTCAGATTGCGTCAGGAACGTCATAACCATGTCCTTCCATGCTGGCCCTGGCGGGCGTGCGGGGTCGACTCAAACGGCAGCATGTTCTCAACATGCGCCCAATCGTCCGGCAGTATCTCTGTCAAAAGCCGTATCAGCGGCACCAAGGTCACCCGCGACCAGTCGTCGAGCTGCCCTTGGATAAGACAGCATTGCTGTCGTAATTTTCTTGCCACACTCTCAAATCCGCCGCAAGACGAAAGCAGCAAAAAAACGCCGGTTCTCGTAATTTTCTTTCACAAATATGTTCAAAGAAGGCCTTTTCGTTCGCCTCCTGCTACCGTCAGACCTCCTGACAGCGCGATGTGCTTGCCGCCTGGCTTGTGCTCGTACACAGTGCCCGCCCCTGAACTGAATCGTGGATATCTCTCTTGCTGTTTGCATCCGACAATTGGGCCGGCGCTCACCCGCTGATCGCTGAAAATCTCGTCCGCCATGCCGGTGGCGCGGCTCCCGCCTATGGCGCCAGCGACCTCGACCGCAAGGTCGCCAACACGTTCAACGACATTTTCGAACGTGAAGTGGCGGTATTTTTTGTCGGCACCGGCACCGCAGCAAATTCACTGGCGATGAGCGCCGTGGCGCGGCCGGGCGGTGTGGTGCTTTGCCATCGCGATGCACACATGATCGCCGATGAATGCGGCGCGCCTGAATATTTCACCCATGGCCGCCTCGGCCCGGTCGATGGTGCGCTCGGACGGATGCAGCCATCCCAACTTGAAAATGCTGTGGCGAAATATCCACCGGCATTTGTCCATGCCGGCCAGCCTGCCGCGATTTCGATCACGCAGGCCACCGAGATCGGCACAATCTACGACATCGACCAGATCGGCGCGATCTCGCAGATCGCCCGGCGTCACGATTTGCCATTGCATATGGATGGCGCACGCTTTGCCAATGCGCTGGTGACGCTCAACGTTACCCCCGCCGAAATGACCTGGAAAAGCGGCGTCGACATCGTCTCGTTTGGCGGCACCAAAAATGGCTGCTGGTGCGCGGAAGCGGTCGTGTTCATGAACCCCGCGCAAGCGGCGGAATTTCCATTCATTCGCAAGCGCGCCGCGCAGCTATTTTCCAAATCCCGCTTCATTGCAGCGCAGTTTGAAGCCTACTTCCACAACGACCTCTGGCTTGAAACCGCGCGCCATGCCAACGAAATGACCCAGCGCCTCGCCACACACCTGGCAAGGTCGCCACATGCGCGGCTGGGGTGGCAGCCACAAGCCAATGAAGTGTTTCCGATCCTTCACAACGACGCAGCCGCCCGTCTGCGCGCGGCCGGTATCACCTTTCATCCGTGGACACCGCCACACGATCTTGCCGGCACCATCGGCGCGGACGAAGCGCTGTGCCGTTTCGTCACCAGCTTTGCGACCTCCCCGGACGATATCGATCAGCTGGGCCTATTGCTGGCTTGATAAGAAAAATGAGGGAATGAGATGCGATTGGAAGGTGGATGTTATTGCCGCGCGCTGCGCTATGTCTGCGAAGGCAAGCCTGTCGCCAAGGCGCAATGCCATTGCCGCGAGTGCCAGTATTTTTCCGGCGGCGGACCTAACTATTTCCTGATGCTGCCGGCGGAAGGCTTCAGCTTCGTCAAAGGAACGCCGCAAACCTTTACGCGCAGCGACCTGGACAATGCGGTGACGCGGGAGTTCTGCGCGACTTGCGGCAAGCACCTGACGACGCACCGGCCGGATATGCCCGAGATAATCCTGAAAGCAGGAACGCTCGACCAGCCAGAACTGTTCGAGCGCGCACGGATGGCAATTTTCACGGTCGACCGACAGCCCTTCCATCACATTCCCGATGGAATCCCGAGCTTCAGTCATCTGCCAAAGCGATAAACAAAGCGGCGCCCATAGGCGCCGCTGATATTCATCTATTCGAAAACGGGCTCAGGCAGCCTTGGCTTCGATCTGCTTTGCCTGTGACGGTGCTGCAGTGATCTCGATCCGGCGTGGCTTCATCTCCTCAGGGATGTTGCGCTTGAGATCGATATGGAGAAGTCCGTTCTTGAGGGCCGCACCCTGCACTTCGACATGGTCGGCAAGCTGGAAACGGCGCTCAAAAGCCCGCCCGGCAATGCCGCGATGGAGGAATTGGGTGCCTTCTGCCGGCTCTTCAGCCTTTTCGCCCTTGATCGTCAGCACATTGCGGTGGGCTTCGATGGAAATCTCTTCATCGGAAAAACCCGCGACCGCCATGGAGATGCGATAGGCATCGTCACCGGTGCGTTCGATATTGTAGGGCGGGTAGCTCTGACCGGTCGTTTCAGGCTGGGCCAGCGAGTCCAGCATGGTGAAAAGACGGTCGAAACCGACGGTCGAGCGATAGAGCGGCGAAAAATCAACGTGACGCATGGTCTGTTCTCCTGTGAGCAACAAGTGTTCGCGCATGACCTGTGGCAAAACCCGTCATGGCGTTTTGCAAAGGCCGCGGTCCCGTCATCGGCGACCGCATCAGACATTTGGGGGCAGGCAAATCGCGTTTCAAGGGTGCCTCGCCTCTCCATCGTCATCACATGAACACGAGATGAACCGCCCCTCGGGCAGCGTTCACGCTCACCCGGCTACAAACCAACCCAACAACGAGATCAGACAGCGAGATGTCGCCGTCAACGAGGCCGCGCCGGGTGTATCGTCCCTTCCTCCCGGCTCGACAGAGGCCGGAAGCAGCAATCGTGCTCTTCCGGCCTTCATCGTTTCGGTAGTCGCAAGCATCAAAGCCTTTGCAACAGCTCGAAAGCTTCCTATCAAAGTGGACGAACTGATCCCACCGGACCAATTTCTCCATGCCTGCGCAGCTCTACGAAACATCTGGCAACCCTTTGCCACCTCACGCGACCGTCGGGAAGTTCCGCGCACGGGACGGCAAGATGCTTCGCTATGCCCGCTTTGCCGCCGAAGGACGACCGTTGCGAGGCACCATCGTCCTGCTTCCCGGTCGCAGCGAATCAATCGAGAAATATTTCGAGACGATCTCCGACCTGTCGAAACGCGGCTTCGGGGTCGCGATCTTCGACCTGCGAGGACAAGGCGGGTCCGATCGGCTGGCTCGCAATCCACGCTTGGGCTTTGTCACCGATTTTCAGGACTATGTCGCTGACATCGAGCCTTTTTTTCAGGACGTTGTGCTGCCCGATTGTCGTGGACCCTATTTTGTCCTCGGACATTCGACCGGAGCGCTGGTCGCCCTGCTGGCGGCACCTGCTCTGAGCAACCGCGTGCAGCGGATGATGTTGTTGTCTCCGCTTTTCGGTCTTGCTCCTCCTGCGTCCCTGTCACCTCGCAACACGTGTCGGCTATGTCGCTTGCTGCACGCGACCGGACTTGGGCAACTCACCGTAAAGCGCCCCGACACGGCGACCTTCGACGGCAATTTATTGACAAGCGATGCCCAGCGCTACGATCGCAACCAGACCATATTCAGCGCGCGACCGGAGCTTGGCATCGGCGGCCCGACAGCCACATGGGTGCGCTCAGTGTTCCATGCGCTTGATCAGGCTCAGTCCTCGCAGTTCAAGGCGCGTGTGACCGTCCCAATCCTCGTTGTGGCGGCAAGCGCAGATCGCGTCGTAGACACAGGCGCAACCGAGCGATATGTCGCCGGTCTGCGCACTGCTTCACTATTAACGATCCAGGGCGCGCGGCATGAACTTTTGCAGGAACGTGATATCTTCCGCGAACAATTGCTGGCCGCGTTCGATGCGTTCATTCCCGGCAGCGCGCCCGATCCATTCAGCCCTGCAGCAATTTGACCGCAGCCGCATGCAACTCCGGCGTCGCGGCAGCCACGATATCGCCTGCCTGTTCCGCCGGCCCGCCATCCCATGTCGTGATGACCCCGCCCGCCTGCTCGATGATCGGGATCAGGGCAATGATGTCGTAGGGTTGCAGCCCGGTCTCGACGACCAAGTCGACATTGCCGGCTGCCAACATTGCGTAGGCGTAGCAATCAGTTCCGTAGCGGGCGAGTTTCACAGCTGATTCCAGTCGGTCATACGCGACCTTGCGCTCGCCGGTGAACATCGACGGCGTCGTCGTACAAAGCGTAGCGTCCGCCACGTCAACGACCTTGCTGGTCGCAATCTGCTTGCTGCCATGCGGCCCTTCATAGTGGGAGTTTTTGCCGTCACACCAGAACAACTCACCAATAAATGGCTGTGACATCATGCCAGCAACGGCATCGCCATTGTCGGTCAATCCAACCAGCGTTCCCCACAACGGCATACCCGAGATAAAGGACCGCGTGCCGTCGATTGGATCGATCACCCACTGGTAGCGAGCGCTCTCATTTTCCAGCCCGAATTCTTCGCCATGGATGCCATGCTCCGGATAGGTCGCACGGATCAGTGCCCGGATCGCCTGCTCTGCCATGCGATCGGCCTCTGTTACCGGGTCAAATCCCGAGGTAAGCTTGTTGTCGACAAGCCCCGATTGGCGGAAACGCGGCAAGGTTTCTTCTGCTGCCGCTGCGGCGATCCTGCGCATGAAACCAGGCTCAATTGTCATTGTTCACCTTCAAATTCCTGTGTCGGCAAAAAGCCACCCTTGACATTGCTGCACCGCAGCATGAAACTAACACCGAGCAGTGTAACCTGCTCTGCCCATTTTTTTGGGCGCTTCCTCCCTAGACTTGGGCCGCGTCGGGCGACCGATGCGGTCTTTTTTTTGGCAAATCCGGCGCCCGAACCTACTCTGCTGCTAGCGGCAAACCTTGCAGCTCATATTCTGGTGTCGACATGATATCAGCGGAAAATCTCGTCAGATCTTTCGCGATCGCGTCGAACCCCGCAGCCCGTTCGTAGGTACGTTCGTTCATATAGAGACCGCGATTGATCTCGATCTGCAACGCGTGAAGCCCGTGCGCTGGTCGCCCGTAATGCTCTGTGATGAACCCACCGGCATAGGGACGATTAAGCACCACATTATATCCGAGACGCGACAGCGACGTGGCCGCCGCCGCCGCCAGAGCTGGCGCACAAGCGACACCAAAACGATCGCCGATGATGAAATCGGGACGTGTCGTGCCATCGCCGGGTCTGACGGTGGTCGGCATCGAGTGGCAATCGATCAAGACCGAAAACCCAAACTTCGCATGCGTCTGGGAGATCAGGCGTTGCAATTGTGAATGATAGGGCTTGTAGATGTTCTCGATCCGGTCGACCGCTTCACTCAGCGGCAGCTTGCCCGCATATATTTCCTGCCCTTCACCAACCAGACGCGGCACTGTTCCAAGCCCCCCGACGACCCTTGCCGAACGCGCATTTGCATAGGATGGCAGTGGATTCGTGAACATGCGCGGATCAAGCTCCCACGGCTCACGATTCACGTCGAGATAGGCCCTGGGAAAATTCGCAGTCAGAAACGGCGCCCCAAGTTTCACGACACCGGCGAACAACTCGTCCACATAGCAATCCTCGGACCGACGGATCGCGACGGCATCCAGCTTGCTCATGGCGAGGAACCGCGGCGGATAATACCGCCCGCTATGCGGTGAGTTGAAGACGTACGGAACACGCTGCTGCGCCGGACTTCGCACCATAAAGGCAGGCATGGTCGCAAAGTCGTCCGACACCGTCATGATACTCCCGAAAGGACCGCGTCACCCGTAACTGGGTTTTGAAAGTGCCATTTGCTGTTCACGCTGTCCATGGGCTGGCTACCCGCATCGACCCCGAACCGACCATTCACTTGATCTTTACTGCCTCGGAATCATATAGGGGTGACCGCGCGCTGGCTCTGATGGCGAGCCTGTGCTGGAGTAATTCGGACGGGACCAAATGGCAAGAATACTACTGGCGGAAGACGACGACGACATGCGCCGCTTTCTCGTGAAAGCGCTCGAACGCGCGGGCTACGACGTCAGCGACTTTGACAATGGCGCAAGCGCCTATGAGCGACTGCAGGAGGAGCCCTTCTCTCTCCTGCTGACCGATATCGTCATGCCCGAGATGGACGGAATCGAACTGGCTCGCCGGGCGACCGAGATCGACCCCGACCTGAAGGTCATGTTTATCACCGGTTTTGCCGCTGTCGCGCTGAACCCTGATTCCAAGGCGCCACGGGATGCAAAGGTCCTGTCGAAGCCTTTCCATCTGCGCGATCTCGTGAATGAAGTTGAAAAAATGCTGCATGCAGCCTGAAGCCAGCGGCGCTGAAAAAAGAATAGCAGTTAAACGGACATAACCGCTTTAAAGCTATTGACGACAGCGCCGGCTTATGGTGTATGCGCCCTCATTGGATGGGCGTGTAGCTCAGCGGGAGAGCACTACGTTGACATCGTAGGGGTCACAGGTTCAATCCCTGTCACGCCCACCATCCAATTCAAGCACTTAGCTACGGCTTACATAGTTCCCTTGAGGTTCAACGAACCTGACGAACCCGAGATTGGGAACAGCTTTCCATCCGATGCATTATCGGCTGTTATGGGGAGCCAGCTAGTCAATCACCGCCAACTGGATCAGCCTCACAGCTGAGCCACTCGATTCGTTTGACGCCTCCATAGCGATTGCATCTCTTAGCAAGATTGACCTACGATCAGCTTGCCTCGAGCGCTCCTGCTCGAGCGGTGAAAGGACACTTCAATGGCCAAAGGTCAGCAGAAGAGTAACCGTGAACCACGCAAGCCTAAAAAAGAAAAAGTGAAAACGATTGCGGCCGCCGCTTCCACGAAGAATGTGACGCAGCTGGGAGAGCACAAGAAAACCCCAAAATAAAAAATCCGGGGCTTTTTCTCCGATCTGTCATCGCACAATTTCGGTCGCGATTCCTGTCCAGAAACATCATCGTTGTTCTGGAAAGATCAGCTCTGCGCTGACTTCATGCCGCATTTCGCGGCTGTCACAGAATCTTCGTTGTCACATCCCCTTCATCTTGGGCTGCCACTACCGCCCCGCAACGCCTCTCCCGAAATCGCATCCATATCGGCTTTGCTTCCGTAACGGAGCGTGTCATAAATTGGATCGCAGAAAACAGGGAGAGGCTCGGCATTTTCTGGCTGAGAATGTTTGACGCCAAGAAAAACATCGGGGGTTCACAAGGTGATCGACATGACAATGAGCACGTTTTCCATCCGCGGAACGTTCCGCGGAGCTATTGCCGCTTTAGCTTTTTCTACCACGATGGGTCTCGCAACCGCTCAAGCAGCTGATGCGATCACCGCCTATACTTCCTATGAAGAGGACGAGATTGCCGCCTTCCTGGCTCGGGCAAAGGAAGACATGCCCGATCTCACGGTAAATGTGTTGCGTCTTTCGTCCGGCGACCTGCACGCCCGTATTCTGGCGGAAGCCAGCAACCCACAGCACGACGTAATCTGGGGCTGGGCAGTCACTTCGCTCATTGATCCTCGAATCGGCGAACTCACTGAAGCCTATTCGCCCGCCAATATCGACCGGATCGCACCGCAGTTTCGCGATCCGAATGGCAAGTGGTTCGCCACCACCGGGTACATGGCGGCCTTCTGTGTGAACGATGAGGTTCTGAAAGCGAAGAACCTGACCATGCCCACTTCCTGGGCCGATCTTGTGAAGCCCGAATACAAGGGCGAGGTCGTCATGCCGAACCCGGCATCTTCCGGGACAGGTTACCTGATGATCGCTTCCATCCTGCAGATGATGGGCGAAGAAAAGGGCTGGCAGTACCTCAAGGATCTCGACGCCAATATCGCGCAGTATATCAAGAGCGGCTCGCGTCCCTGCAATGCCGCCAGCGAGGGCGAATTCGCAATCGGTGCATCCTTCGCCTTGCGCGCGATCAAGAACATCGCCGAAGGCTATCCGATCACCATGGTGATCCCGTCGGAAGGCGCAGGCAACGAACTGGAGGCCAACGCGCTGATGGCCGGCTCCAAGAACAAGGACGCCGCCAAGCGTTTCCTCGACTGGACCATTTCCGACAATGCCGTGAACGAATACTACAACTGGAAGGAAATCGTCACGGCCACGGGCGGCACCATGCCTGAACGGTTCAAGAGTGCAGGCCTGCCGGAGGATATCTCTTCGGTGATGTGGAAGATGGACTTCGCCTGGTCTGCCGAAAACCGCGCTCGGGTCCTGGAGCAGTGGCAGAAAGAGCTGGAGCGCTAAGCCGCCCATTGCTCATGTTCCGTCGGGTGCCACCGGTATCCGACGGAAACTGCATTTCACTGTTCACAAGGATTTCCCGTGGCTCTCGCACTTTCGCACGTGACCAAGCGCTTTGGCAGCACAATAGCGCTGAACGACATCTCGCTGACAGTTGAACGTGGTGAGTTCATCTGCTTTCTCGGCCCTTCAGGCTGCGGCAAGACCACATTGCTGCGCATCATCGCCGGGCTGGAACTCGCCGAAGAAGGCACCGTCATGCTCGAAGGGCGTGACCTTTCTGAAACTCCTGCGCGCCACCGCAATTTTGGCGTGGTGTTTCAATCCTATTCGCTGTTTCCGAACATGACCGCGCTGCGCAACATCGGCTACGGGCTCGAATGCCGCCGCAAGCCGCGCGCCGAAATCGACGCCAGAGCCGCGGAAATGCTGAAACTGGTGGAACTGTCGGAACACGGCAACAAGCTGCCTTCGCAGCTGTCGGGCGGCCAGCAGCAGCGCATCGCACTGGCGCGCGCGCTAGCCACCGACCCGGAAGTGCTGCTGCTCGACGAGCCGCTGTCTGCGCTCGACGCCAAGGTGCGCGAGAGCCTGCGCCTTGAAATCCGTGAGGTCCAGAAGCGCCTCGGCATCACTACCATCATGGTCACACATGACCAGGAAGAAGCGCTGACCATGGCTGACCGCATTGTCGTCATGGACACCGGCACCATTGCCCAGCTCGGCACAGCGCGCGAGCTTTACGAACAGCCGACGTCACGCTTTGTGGCTGAATTCATCGGCCGCATGAATATCCTGCCGGTTGAAAACAACCTGTTCGCCGGCCAGCAGCTGGCATTGCCTTCCGACAAGCAGGGCGCGACGATGATCGGTATCCGGCCAGAGGATGTACGCATCCACGCTGGCGCCGCGCCATCCGACCCCGGATTGATCCCCGTCAAGCTGCGCAACACCATCTATCTCGGCCATCTCGCTCACCTTGTGCTTGATGTTGGCGACAGCGGCAAGGAGATCGTTGCTGAAATACCGGGCCATGCCTGCAAGGCCATTGTCGATGCGCCACATCTGGCAATCGAGATGCGTCCCGAGACGATCAAAGTGCTGCAATGAGTACGCTTGCAGTGGACCAGGCGGCGTCCCAAAGTCGCCGGAAAAACCGTAAGAGCCGGATGGCCGGAATCGTGCCCGCAATCATCGTCGGCATCCCGCTGGCCCTGTTCGTGCTGTTTCCGCTGACCCATATTCTGGGCCGTTCGTTCTCCACCCCGGATGGCTACGGCCTCGCCAATTATGCCGCGATGCTGGGCAATGAGCGCTTCCTGCGCATCACCTGGAACTCCTTCGCGGTCACCATCGTCACCACGATTCTGGCCATCGTGTTCGCCTATACGTTCGCTTACGCGATCCAGCGCTCGACGATGCCATTTCGCAATTTGTTCCGGCTGATCGCGGTGCTGCCGCTGTTTGCGCCGTCGCTGGTGCAGGCGCAGGGTCTGGTGCTGTTGTTCGGGCGCAACGGCATCATCAATCGCACCTTCGATCTCGGCATCGACCTCTACGGCTATTGGGGCATCGTCATCGCCTCTGTGCTCTATGTCTTTCCCTATGCCTTCCTGATCCTGTCGGCAGCGCTCGCCGTCGCCGACGCGCGCATCTACGAAAGCGCCGAGATGCTGGGCGCCAGCAAATGGCGGGCGTTTCGCACCGTCACCCTGCCCGCCACCCGCTACGGTCTGGCTGCCGCGATCTTCGTCTGCTTCACACTGGTGATTACCGATTTCGGCAACCCGATGGTGATTGGCGGTGACTACACAGTGCTCGCCTCCGAGGTTTACAATCAGGTCATCGGCCAGGCGAATTTCGAAATGGGCACGGTCATCGGCATGGTGCTGTTGATCCCTGCCGCCATCGCCGCCATCGTCGAAAAGCGCGTCAGTGCCAAGCAATATGCGCTCATCAGCGAGCACTCAAAACCGCTGGTGCCGCAACAGGATCGCATGCGCGACCGCTTCCTGCTCGCCGCCGCGCTTCTCATCTCGCTGGCGATCCTGTTGATTGTCGCGGTGGTGGTGTTTGCGTCCTTCGTGCATCTTTGGCCCTACCGGATGAACTTCTCGCTGCGCCACTACGCGTTCGACGTCCAGAACGGCATCCAACCGCTGTGGAACTCGATCTATATCTCGGTGATGGCGGCGGGCATCGGCGTCGTGGTCGTCACCGCAGCGGCCTATGTGATCGAGAAATTCCCGTCACCGGCAACCCGTGCGCTCTACTTCCTGTCGATCCTGCCCGCGGCCGTGCCCGGCATGGTGCTGGGCCTCGGCTATATCCTGGCCTTCAACAACCCGATGAACCCGGTCTACGCCATCTATGGCACACTGTTCATCATCGCCATCGCCAACGTCTATTACTACCACGCCCACGGCTTCCTGATTTCAGGAACCAGCATGAAGCAGATCAGCGGCCGGTTCGACGAAGCGTCGGCCACGCTCGGTGGCTCGCGGCTGCAAACCTTCACCAAGGTGACGCTGCCGCTGCTGTTTCCGACACTGGTCGGCATCGCCGTGTTCTTCTTCATGCGCTCGATGGTGACTTTGTCGGCAGTGATCTTCCTGATTACGCCCAACACGCAGGTTGCCGCCGTGTCGGTGCTGTATCTCCAGGACCGCGGCGCGACCAATCAGGCCGCCGCCTTCTCGGTTTGCATCATCGCCACCATCATGGTGGTGCTGCTGGCGGTGCGTTTGCTTCTCAACGCCACCGGGCACAAGAACGTGTCGCTGATCCGATAAATCCAGCTGAACAAGAAAAAGGCCCGGTTTTCTCCGGGCCTTTTTCTTTGGTAGATCGTCGCCGGTTCAGAGCTTGCCGGCTATCGCATTGTCGAGCAGCGTCAGCGCGCCGTCCTTGGTCAGCTCGATCGGATTGCCACCCGCCGTCGGATCGACAATCGCCATGTCGGCAATCAGGTTCCGGCGCGCATCATCCGGCGCGAAATCCTTGATGAATTCCGGCAGCGTGTGCGGCACATTCAACGTCGTGCGCAGTGCCAGCACAGCGGCGGCAAAGCCGTCGAAGCCACCAGCGATGCCGCAATAGGCGGCCAGACGCTCGATCCGCTCTTCGATTGCCGAGCGGTTGAACGCCAGCACATAGGGCATGAACACGGCATTGGTCATGCCGTGATGGCAGTCATAGAGCGCGCCGAGCGGATGCGACAGCGAATGGATCGCGCCGAGGCCCTTCTGGAACGCGGTCGCGCCCATTGCCGCCGCCGACATCATATGCGCACGCGCAACCAGGTCAGATCCATCGGCATAGGCTTTTGGTAGATTCTCGAAAACCAGCCGCACGCCTTCGACCGCAATGCCGTCAGCCATCGGGTGATAGCCCGGTGCGCAATAGGCTTCGAGGCAATGCGCCAGCGCGTCCATGCCGGTTCCAGCGGTGATAAACGCCGGCATGCCTGCGGTCAGTTCCGGGTCGGCAATCACGATTGCCGGCAGCATCTTCGGGTGGAAGATCACTTTCTTGGTGTGGCTCGCCTCATGTGTCAGCACACCAGCGCGGCCGACTTCCGAACCTGTGCCCGCCGTCGTCGGCACGGCGACAATCGGCGCGATCTTCGACGCGTCGGCGCGGGTCCACCAGTCGCCAATATCCTCAAAATCCCATACCGGGCGCGACTGATGCGCCTGGAAGGCGATCAGCTTGCCAAGGTCGAGCGCCGAGCCGCCGCCAAACGCAATGATGCCGTCATGCTTGCCGGCCTTAAACACTTCGACGCCCGCGTATAGATTCGACTCCACCGGGTTCGGCTTGACGTCGGAAAACACGCCATAGGCCACACCTGCATCATCCAGCAGCTTCAGCGTCGACGCCACCACCGGCAGCTTGGCAAGGCCGGGATCAGTGACGAAGAGCGGGTTGGACATGCCCACTTCCTTCAACACGTCCGGCAGCTCCTTGATACGACCCGCGCCGAAGCGGATCGTGGTCGGATAATTCCATTTGGAAACGAGATTGCTCATGGTCTGTCTTTCGAAATTCAGATCGATTCACGCAGATGATAGCTTTTCGGCCGGGTCAGATTGTCATAGCCGACAAGCCCCATCGCGCCGCCCTTGCCGGTGTCCTTGACGCCCGTCCACACCAGCCCCGGATCGACATAGTCGCAGCGGTTCATGAACACCGTGCCGGTCTCTATGCGGTCGCCCAGCGTTGCCGCATGGTCGGTGTCGGTGGTCCAGATCGAGGCGGTCAGGCCATAGGGGCTGTCATTCATCAGCGCCACAGCTTCCTCGTCGTTGCGCACCTTCATGATGCCGACGATCGGCCCGAAGGATTCCTCGCGCATCACGCTCATCTGGTGGTCGACATTGGTCAGCACTTCCGGCGCGATATAGGGCGAGCCTTCCTTGTCGTTCTCGACAATCATGCCGACATGCGAGACAGCGCCCTTGCGCAGCGCTTCCGCCTTCTGCTCGCGGATCAGATCGGCAAAGCGCGCCTGCGCCATTGGTCCCATCGTGGTCGACTGGTCGAGCGGATTACCGACGACATAGTTCTTGGTTTCGGCGATGAAACCCTCGACGAAAGCGTCATAGACCTTCTCGTGGACATAGACGCGCTCGATGCCACAGCAGCACTGGCCGCTATTGTAGAATGCGCCATCGACCAGATTGGCAATCGCATGGTCGAGCTTGGCATCCGGTAGCACATAGGCCGGGTCCTTGCCGCCCAGCTCAAGGCCGAGCGTCATGAACGTGCCAGCCGCCGCGCGCTCGATGGCACGACCGCCCGCTACCGAGCCGGTGAAGTTGCAATGGTCGATCGTGCCGGAGCCGAGCAGCTTTTCGGTCTGGCCATGATTGAGCACGATGTTCTGGAACAGCCCCTTCGGCAGCCCGGCCTTGTCGAAGGCCTGCTGGAAACGCTCGCCCACCAGCAGCGTCTGCGCCGCATGTTTGAGGATCACCGCGTTGCCCGCCATCAGCGCCGGCACCACCGAATTGACCGTGGTCAGGAACGGATAGTTCCACGGCGCAATCGTCATCACGACGCCGAGCGGCGCGCGCTTGAGATAGCGGCGGAAACCGGGGCGATCTTCCGGGATGTACGGCGTCAGCGCCTTCTCAGCCAAAGCCACCATATAGCGCGTACGCTCTTCGACGCCGCCCTTTTCGCCGCCATACCGCACCGGGCGTCCCATCTGCCAGGCGATTTCTGGAACGATCTCGTCGTTCATGTCCAGCAGCGCTTCCAGGAAGGCGAGCAGATATGTTGCCCGCTGCGCGATCGACGTCTGCGCCCACTCAACCTGCGCTGCGCGAGCGCGTGATACCACCGCGTCAATCTCAGCATCAGCTGCAAAAGGACGCTCGAGATAGATCGAGCCATCGATCGGGGATTTCAGTTTTACGGTTTCCACTCAGGATTCTCCGGTAGTCATTCTTCGTTGTGGTGCGTCCGTTAGTATCGCTCAAACCCGCGGTGCAGTTCCCAGTCGGTGATGCGGCGGTCGTATTCCATTTGCTCCCAGCGCGCAGTGTGAAGATAGTGTTCGACCACCTCCTCGCCGAACGCTTCCTTCAGCATCGCCGATTGCTCCAGCGTCACGATCGCGTCGCGCAGCGTCTTCGGCACATCAGGCAGTTCCGCCATGGCATAGGCATCGCCCTCGAATGGCGCGGGCAGCTCAAGCTTTTCGTCGAGCCCCTTGAGACCCGCTGCGATCAACGCCGCAAAGGCGAGGTAGGGGTTGAGGTCCGCGCCACCGATGCGGCATTCGGTGCGGATACCCTTGGTGCCCTCGCCGCACAGGCGGAAGCCGGCGGTGCGGTTGTCGCGGCTCCATACCGACTTGGTCGGTGCAAAGGTGCCTGCCTGAAACCGCTTGTAAGAGTTGATATAGGGGCAGAGGAACCAGGTGTAGTCGGCCGCATATTTCAGCTGTCCGGCCACCCACGACCGCATCAGCGGGCTCATCGTGTATTCGGCGTCTTTGTCATAGAACAACGGCGTCTTGCCGTCCGCGCTCCAGAGCGAATTGTGCACGTGGCTCGAGCTTCCGGCGAGGTCGTAATTATACTTTGCCATGAACGTGATGGCCTTGCCTTCCAGATGGGCGATTTCCTTCGCACCATTCTTCAGGATCACATGGCGGTCGGCCATGTCGAGCGCCTCGGCATAGCGCACGTTGATTTCCTGCTGCCCCGGCCCCCATTCGCCCTTGGAGTTTTCAATCGGAATGCCAGCCGCTTCCATCTCGTTGCGCAGCCGGCGCATGATGCCTTCTTCCTTGCTGGTCAGGCCGATCAGATAGTCTTCGATATAGGGCGAGGCCGTATCGAGTTTCTGCCAGCGCTTGCTGCGCGCGCTTTCATACGTTTCCTCGAGCAGAAAGAATTCAAGTTCCGAGGCGAAATAGGCGCGATAGCCGCGCTCGGTCAGCCGCGCTACCTGCTTCTTGAGGATGCCGCGCGGCGAATGTGGCAGGTCTTCATGCGTGTGATGGTCCTGCAAATCGCACAAGACCAGCGCGGTCTTTTCTAGCCAGGGAATGACACGGATCGTGTTGAGATCCGTTTTCATCACGAAATCGCCGTAGCCCTTGGTCCAGCTCGCCGCCTTGTAACCGGGCACGGGTTCCATATCGATGTCGTTGGCCAGCAAATAGTTGCAGCCATGGGTTTCTTCATAGGCCGATTCGACAAAGTACTTGGCAAGAAAGCGCTTGCCGATCAGACGTCCCTGCATGTCGACTGCGCATGTCAGCACGGTGTCGATGTCACCCGCCGATACAAGCTTCTTCAACGCGTCGACCGAAACTATTCCTGCCATTCTCTTCCCCAGTATCGTATTTGGTTCAGTGCATGGTGCGCGAGAATGACGTTTGCTTGCAACAGGCCAATCGCACAGCTTCCACAGGCCACAACAATATGAAATTGTACAGAGGCTACCAAGCAAATATCAGAGCTTCCTCTGCGGAGCAGGATGCATCGCAAGCCGAGCATTCCTGAGCCTGCTCGATCAGCCAAATTACCGATTTTTAATGATCATTTTGATGCATTACGCCTGGAGACAGGGCATAAGGCTTCATGGAAGGCGCGTCGCAACAGGCGATGGCGGCAGTGTCGTTGCAGTTTTGTTCGAATGGATATCACTCGCTAGACGCACCTGCGATAGGATCGGAAGTTCGTATGTCGTTCTGGAAGCAATCCGCTCTGTCAGCTCTTGTCCTCGTGGCGGCCGCAACCGCATGGGCAATATTTTATCCGGGTGCTCCGCAGGCGCTCGAGCGCGTCGGCCTGGAGCGGCTCGCCGCCTTGCTTCCCGAGCGTGATAATGCGCTCCCCGCTGAAGAGCGGCAATCGCCTCGCGGCGGCTTTGCTTCCCAGCCTGCGCTTGTCATCGCCACACCGATCGTCACCGAGACGATCAACGACCGGCTGTCGGCAATCGGCTCCAGCCGTGCGGTCAGTTCCGTTTCGCTGACACCGTTCGCGGCTGGCCGGCTTACGGAAATACTGGTGGAACCGGGCGCCCGGATCAAGGCCGGCGATGCCATCGCCACCCTCGATTCCGACGCCGAACAAATTGCGGTCGACCGCGCGCGCCTCACACTGGAAGACGCAAATGCACGCCTCGAACGCGTCAAGGCGCTTCTCAACTCCCGTACCGCCACTGCGGTTCAGGTCACAGAGGCTGAATTGGCAGTTCGCAACGCTCAGCTCGCGCTGCGCGATGCAGAGCTGGCGCTTTCGCGGCGAACCATCCTGGCCCCGATCAATGGGGTTGTAGGCATCCTGCCCATATCAATCGGCAATACGGTGACAACACAGACCGAAGTTGCAACGATTGATGACCGCTCCCGCATCGTGATCGAATTCTGGGTGCCAGAGCGTTTTGCGGCCATGCTGGAAGTGGGACAAGCGATGAGTGCTGTCTCCATAGCCAGACCAAATGAAGTCTTTGACGGAACGATCAGTGCGCTCGACAATCGTATCGACCCTCTGAGCCGCACGCTGCGGGTTCAGGCGCGGCTCGATAACCGCAACGATGTCCTGCGGGCCGGCATGTCCTTCCAGGTATCCATGGCGTTTCCGGGCGACAGCTACCCAGCTGTGGACCCGCTCGCAATCCAATGGAGCACCGACGGCGCCTATGTCTGGTTGATCGAGGACGGCATCGCAAGACGGGCGCCTGTGCGGATCATCCAGCGCAACACAGACAGCGTGCTCGTTTCCGCAGACTTCGGGACCGCCGGAGCAGTCGTGACGGAAGGCGTGCATGCAGTTCGTGAGGGTGGCGAAGTTCGCATCGTGCAGGGTCTTTCCGGCGGCCCTGACGCAACGCCCCTGACGACCGGCTCCTGAGTCCGGAGAGACACGAGACGATGACCCAGCGACCCACCGGTGCAGAAAACGGCATCACCGCACTCTTCGTCAGAAGACCTGTTCTCGCCTTCGTCCTGAATACGCTGATTGTGGTGGCAGGACTTGCAGCCCTGTTCGGCATCGAAATTCGCGAATTGCCGGATGTCGACCGCCCCGTCATCACGGTGAGCACAAGTTTTCCGGGTGCCTCCGCCGAGTCAATCGACCGTGAACTGACTGCGGTAATTGAAGGTGCCATCGCCCGCGTCTCCGGCGTGAAATCAATCTCATCCTCATCTTCCTTTGGAAGAAGCCGCGTGACCGTCGAGTTCAATGACGGCGTCAATCTGGACACTGCTGCCTCCGACATGCGCGACGCGGTCAGCCGCATTCAGAACCGCTTGCCGGATGATGCCGACCCGCCAAATGTCGTCAAGGCAGACGCCGACGCCCAAGCAATCGTGCGGCTCGCCATCACATCCGACACGATGAGCGTTCACGACATGACCGTGCTGGTCGAAGATCAGATCGCCGATGCATTCGCTTCGATTGATGGCGTCGCCGAAGTGCAGATCTATGGTGGGCGCGACAAGATCTTCCGCGTCGACATCGACCAGTCACGACTGGCCAGCCTTGGCCTCACCGTCGCGGATGTTCGCAGTGCCCTTGCCACCATGGCATTCGATACACCTGCCGGTTCTCTGACCAGTAACGACCAGGATCTGATCGTCCGCGCCACCGCGCCGGTCACCACGCCGGCAGAGTTCGAGAACATCATCGTGAAAGGCACGACGAGGCTGCGAGATTTCGCCTCGGTTACGCTCGGCGGCGATGTTGGAGAGTCGCAGCTTCGTGCCAACGGCAAGACTGGCATCGGAATGGGCATTATTCGTCAGGCTCAGTCGAATACGCTTCAAATTTCCGAAGATGTCCACGCAGCGATCGAACGGCTGGCGCCGACGCTGCCTGCTGGCGTCGAAATCTTCATTACGGGTGATGAGGCAGTCTTCATCAACGGTGCAATCCATGAAGTCGAAATCGCGCTCGCGATCTCGGCAACTGTGGTGCTCGTGATCATCTTCCTTTTCCTGCTCGACTGGCGCGCGACAATCATTCCGGGCCTTGCGTTGCCCGTTGCGTTGATTGGCACCGTCGCAGCCATCTATCTGGCCGGTTACTCAATGAATATCCTGACCCTGCTTGCCTTTGTCCTTGCAGCAGGTCTGGTGGTCGACGACGCGATTGTCGTGCTGGAAAATATCGTTCGCCGGCGCAATGAGGGAATGGGCCCCCGCGCTGCGGCTGTCCTCGGCACGCAGGAAGTGTTCTTCGCCGTTGTCGCCACAACCGCGACTCTGGTTGCTGTATTTGTCCCGCTCTCGTTTCTGCCCGGACAGACAGGTGGCCTTTTCCGCGAATTCGGCTTTACACTCGCTGTGGCGGTGGTGCTGTCTGGGATCGTTGCGCTGTCGCTTTGCCCGATGATTGCTTCACGCGTGTTGACTGGGAGCGTCGAAGAAACCACCCGGACGGGCTTTTTTGGCACGATCGGACGCTTCCTCGGGGGGTTCTATCGCCGCACGCTACACGCTGCACTCAACACGCCACTCGTGGTTGTTCTGATCGCTGTCCTGCTCAGCGGGCTCGCAGTGACGCTGTTTCCCACAATCCGGTCCGAACTGACACCGTCGGAGGACCGGGCATCGGCATTCCTGCGCATCTCCGCACCGCAAGGCGTCAGCTTGGACTATCTGAGCCAGCGGATGCGCGAAGTGGAGACATTGATACAGCCTCTCCGAGATTCAGGTGAGATTGTCTCGACCTTTGCAATTGCTGGTTCGGGCAACTCGCAGAACTCAGGGTTCATCGTCATGTCGCTGGCTCCATGGAGCGAGCGTGAACGCTCCCAGCAGCAGATCATCCAGGAGATCACCAACCGCGTCCGTGACGTGCCGGGCGTTCGCGCGTTTGCATTTCAGCCAAATAGTCTGGGTATTCGCGGTGCCGGCAGCGGTTTGCAATTTGCTGTGGTCGGCAACAACTATGCGGATTTGACGGCAGCCGCTCAGTCGATCGTGGCAGACTTGGAGAAAGATCCGCGTTTTTCTCAGCCACGCCTGACCCAGGAAACCACCCAGCCGCAATTGTCCATCAAGATCGACCGCGAACGGGCATCGGATCTCGGAATCAATATTTCGGGGCTTGCCGAGACGATTCAGGCCATGCTCGATGGGCGAGAAATCGGCTCGGTCTACATTGATGACCGCTCCTATGACGTGAAGCTGCTGTCGACGACCAACCCGATCAATGATCCGACCGACCTTGAGAACGTCTTTCTGAAGGCTCAGGATGGACGCTTCGTGCCGATGTCGACAATTGCATCGCTCACGGAACAGGCGGTTGCGCCATCGCTTTCGCGCGAACAGCAAATGCGGTCCGTTGCAATCACCGCAAGCCTTGCCTCCGACGTCGCGCTCGGCACTGCCTACGTGGCAGCACAGGAGATCGCCGCCCCCCATCTGCCTGCGGGCAGCCGTATTGTCCCGCTTGCTGAAGCCGCAACGCTCAGCGAGACATCCAGCGGAATGCTCTACGTGTTCGGCTTCGCAATCGTCATCATTCTGCTGGTTCTGGCCGCGCAGTTCGAGAGCTTCGTCAGCGCCGCGATCATCATGGCAACGGTGCCACTTGGCCTTGCATGCGCCATCTTTGCGCTGCTCCTGACCGGCACGAGCCTCAATGTCTACAGCCAGATTGGCCTTGTGCTTCTGGTTGGTATCATGGCGAAGAACGGTATTCTGATCGTCGAATTTGCGAACCAGCTGCGCGATCGCGGCCTGCCCTTGCGCGAAGCCATTGAGGAAGCCTCGAACATTCGCCTGCGTCCTGTCGTCATGACGATGCTCTGCACCATCGTTGGCGGCATTCCGCTGGTCGCGGCTGCAGGTGCGGGTGCAGAAGCACGTATCGCGCTGGGCTGGGTGATCGTTGGAGGCCTCGGACTATCGACCATCTCAACGCTGTATCTGACGCCAGTTGCCTATCTGCTGCTCGGTCGTTTTGTCACTCCGAAGGTCGAGGAAGAAAAGCGCCTTCATCGCGAACTGGAACAGGTGAACCAGGTTTCCGCAACGCGCGTGCAGCCGGCGGAGTAAGCTGACAAAAGAAATGCCGCGCAGTATTCACTGCGCGGCATTCGCTTTCAGCTCAGGCAGAAAGATTATTCAGTCGGCTCTGCGCGACCGATTTCAACCCACTTGCCATCCTTGATCTGAGAAACGACGATCGTGCCGCCACCCTGGTGATCATCGGCCCCATACGCGATATCCACATCGAGAATCGGGTCGTTGAATGAAAGGCCTTCCATCGCGGTCTTGAAGCTCTCGGCAGTCAGATCCTTGCCGGCTGCCTCAAATGCCTTCACCAACGTATTGGCTGCAGCCTGACCAAGCTGGCCAGCTGTTCCTGCCGGCTCGCCATGGGCTTCCTGATAGGATTTCGCCCAGGCGGCGACTGCTTCATTGTCGAGACGGTTCTCAAAGTCGGACCACCCGGCCGCCGCATAATATCCCTCGGTCACACCCTCAGGCACCTTGGCGATAGCCGTGTTGAAGCCTGCGGATGAGCCGATAAAGGCAGCTTCGTTCCAACCGAGACGCTTTGCTGTGCCAACCGCAATGATCGTCGGACGCACGGCGATGCCCATGGCGACAATTTCACAACCGGAAGCACGCAGCTTCTGGATCGAGCCGACGAATTCCTGTTCATCGGGACGATGCGTCGTCTCGTCGGCATATTCGACGCCGAGTTCAGCGGCGACGTCCTTGGCTGCTTCATGCACTTCCAGGCCGAAGTCAGACGGGATGTACATGGCGCAAATTTTGGTGGCGTTCTTTTCCTTGGCGAGGATCCGGATGCCTTCCTTGGTCTCACCATAATAGCTGCCGAGGCCCGAATATTTGTAGGTGGTGTCACCTTCGAGCATCTGGCGGGCAGCCGTCAGTGGCGAAACGTTTGCCACCTGCTTGGACTCCATTAGTGGGAAGCCGGCAATGTTATGTGGCGTGCCCAGGTTCAGGATCATCGCGAAAACGCGGTCTGAATTGACCAGCTTGTTGAAGTTCTGAACCGCCTTCGGCACCTGATAGCCATGGTCCTCCACCACGAACCTTATCTTGCGGCCATGAATGCCACCGTCAGCATTGACCTTGTCGAAGATCTGCTGCGCCGCCTTGATCGCACCGACGTTAAACGCGGCGAAGACACCGGACAGATCACCGTTGGAACCGATGACGATCTCCGTGTCAGACACGCCCTGCGTGGCGTGGGCCGTCGTTGCCATCCCGGCGGCAAGCCCCAAAGCAACGATCGACTTGGCAATTATATTCTTCATGTCACTCCTCCTGTGTTGTTGTTCTCTTTATTCCAGTTCGGCCAATCCTATTCCCGGCCGTACATGTCATCGATCAGACCTTTATGCTTCTTTTCGACAAAGCCGCGTTTCAGCTTCATCGTCGCTGTCAGCTCCTCATCTTCAGCCGTCAGCAGCACGTCGATCAATCGAAAATCCTTGATCTGCTCGACCCGCGCAAACTCCTTGTTTGTTTCCTCGATCACGCCGCCGATCAGATCTCTCACCTCCTGGGCAGCACAAAGAGACTTAAAGTTGTTGAACGGAACCTTCTTGTCCTGAGCAAATTTTTCAACGTTCTCCTGATCGATCATCACAAGGCAGGTCAGATATTTGCGTTTGTCGCCGATCACCACCGCGTCGGCAATATAGGGCGAGAATTTGAGCCGGTTTTCCAGCTCCGCCGGCGTAATATTCTTGCCTCCCGCCGTGATGATGATGTCCTTGACGCGACCGGTGATGCTGAGAAAGCCTTCATTGTCGAGCCCGCCGACATCGCCGGTCTTCAGCCAGCCATCGGCGGTGAAGGTCTCCTCCGTCTTGTCCGGCTTTCGCCAGTAGCCCTTGAACACGTTCGGGCCGCGATACTGGATCTCACCGTCGGCAGCGATACGCGCCTCCCCGCCCGGAACGATCAGCCCGACGGTACCGGTTTTCTGCGCTGTCAGCATGTTAACCGAGATAACGCCTGAGCTTTCGGTCATCCCGTACCCTTCCAGAACGGTAATGCCGACTGATCGATACCAGCGCAGCAGATCAGGGGAGATCGGCGCGGCCCCAGTGGTGCCACGACGCAGGCGGTCCATGCCCAGCATCCGGCGCATGTTCGACAACAGGAAAAAATCCCAGAACGCATAGGAAAGGCGGGTGCCAAGCGGCACGGACCTGCCGGCGTCCAACGCGTTGACCCTTGCCATACCGGCCTTTTGTGCACGTGCAAACGCCCACTTGCCCAGCGGAGTCGCATCGCTGGCCATAATCATGATCCGGCTGTAGATCTTTTCCCAGACGCGCGGGACCGCAGTGAAAACGTGCGGTGAGACCTCCTGCACATTGTCGAACACCGTTTCCGGGCTTTCAGCGAAGTTGACGGTCGACTTCAGGCCAATCGGCGTGAACACGGTAATCAGCCGCTCAAGGATGTGACACAGAGGCAGGAAACAGACCTGCTCGTCATCCGGCTTGACCGGCAAGGTCAGCAGCGAGCCGATCACCGACGCAATGATATTCCCATGCGTGATCTCAGCCCCCTTGGGGGGGCCGGTTGTACCCGAAGTATAGACGAGGATCGCCGTATCCTCTGGTCGTGATGCAGCAATTTCCTCATCGAAACGGGTCGGGTTTTCCTTCAGGAATTCACGGCCTGCCGCATAGAGATCGTCAAGGAACAGAACCTTGTCGTCGGAAAAGTCGTGCAGTCCATCACGATCGTAGACGATCACCTTGAGAAGGCTGGGCATCTCGTCGCGAATAGACAGATATTTGTCCAGTTGCTCGTCATTCTCGACAAAAAGAAAGCGGCTTTCGGAATCGTTGACGAGATATTTAAGCTGCGACGCGGAGTCGGTGGTGTAGACCCCCGAAGAAATTCCGCCGACGCTCTGGACGCCAAGATCGGTGTAGATCCATTCCTTGTTGTCCTCGGAAAGGATCGACACCACCTCCCCACGCTGGAGGCCCAGCGACATCAGCCCCAGTCCGATCAGCCGCGCATGCTGGTAAAAATCCGTCCACGTATAGGACAGCCAGATGCCGTAATCCTTTTCGCGGTGCGACACCTTCGCACCAAGCTCCTCGCAACGCTGGCGAAACAATTTCACCAGCGTGTCACAGCCATCAAAGAAATACGGCCCGTGGGCGAGGTCCTTGTTGAAGCTGTATCCGTCGAGCGTCTGCTGCGGCGGAATCTTTTCAGCGATCGTCATGTCAGCCTCCTCCCGAAAGTCATCTGCAAAAACTGAACGTGGCATTCAGCTTCCTCCGCCACGCTCATCGCCATGTCTTCTTCTGCTTCCAGCGTTTCTGGCCGCGCTGGCTCTCCTCTGCCTGCATGCCCAGATAGAACTCCTGCACATCCTTGGACTGCAACAGGCGCTCGGCCGAATCCGCCATCACGATCCGCCCGAGTTCCATGACATAGCCATAGTCGGCCACCTCCAGCGCCACCTTGGCGTTCTGTTCGACCAGCATCATCGTCACGCCCTGCTCGCGGTTGAGACGCCTGATGATCTGGAATATTTCCTTCACCAGCAGCGGCGACAATCCCAGTGATGGTTCATCCAGAAGCATCACTTTGGGCTGGGCCATCAAACCCCGTCCGATCGCCAGCATCTGTTGCTGTCCACCGGAGAGCGTTCCGGCGGCCTGATGACGACGCTCCGCCAGGATCGGGAAATAGGAAAACACCATTTCTTCATCCCGCTTGATGCCAGCATTGTCCGAGCGAATAAACGCTCCCATGCGCAGGTTTTCCTCCACCGTCAGCAAAGGAAAAACTTCCCGCCCTTCCGGAACATGCACAATGCCGGCTCGCACAACCTTGTCGGGGCTGGCCCCTGCAATGTTGTTGCCGCCATAGATGATCTGGCCCTTCTCCGGGTCCATGACGCCGGAGATCGTCTTCATCAACGTGGTCTTGCCGGCGCCATTCGCGCCGAGCAAGGAAACGATCTGCCCTTTGCGCACTTCCAGACTGACGCCGCGGATCGCCATGATCGGTCCGTAATAGCTTTCGATATTTCGGACCGAAAGCACCACATCATCCGCCATGGCAGGCGCCGCCGAACCTTTCATCGCCACGACGCTCATGCCGAAACCTCCGCATTTTGGTCCGATGCGCCAATATAGGCTTCAATCACACGAGGATCGTTCTGCACCTCGTGAGGCTTGCCCAGCGACAGCATCTTGCCATCGGCCAGCGCCAGCACGCGATCGGAAACCGAAGACACCAGATGCATGTCATGCTCCACCATGATGACGGTGATGCCCATCTGCTTCTTGATATCTTCAACCCAGAAAGCAACGTCCTGCGTCTCCTCCACCGACAAGCCGGAAGCGGGCTCGTCAAGCAACAAAAGTCGCGGCTCGATCGCCAGCGCACGCCCCATCTCGACGACCTTGCGCACGCCGTAGGGAAGTCCCGCAATGTACTTTTCGCGATAGGCCTGCAGGTCGAGAAAATCGATGACCTTTTCGATTGCGGCGCGATGTCGTCGCTCTTCCGTGCGCACATATGGCGTGAACAAAAGTTCACTCCACATATTGCTCTTGCGGTGTCGGTGACGCCCCACCAGCAGGTTCTGCATCACCGTCGCCTGCTCGAACAATTCAATGTTCTGGAAGGTACGCGCGATACCCAATGGTGCAATCTCGTGCGGCGCCTTGTCGAGAATCGACTTGCCGTCAAAGCGGATGTCACCTTCTGCCGGATTGTAGATGCGCGAGATCAGGTTGAACAATGTCGACTTGCCTGCCCCGTTCGGGCCGACGAGTGCAAATACCTCTCCCTCTTCGACGTTGAATGAGACCTGATTGACGGCAGTGACACCACCAAACCGCAGGGTGACATTATCGATTTCAAGGAGACTCATCGCATCCGCTCCGTCTTTAGATAGGATTTCTGACGGCGGAACATGTCACGCCGATAGAACGGAAACAGTTCGAAGAATGTCCGGATCTTGAACCACCTTCCATAGATACCCTGGGGCTCGAACAGGATGAACGCGATCAGGATTGCGCCAAACACCGCCGCTTCCAGCCCCGGTATGGCGATGGTTCCGCCACCCATGACCTTTCCGAGAAGGTCGCGGCTGATAGCGATCGCCTGCGGCAACAAGGCGACCACAGCTGCCCCGAAGAACGCGCCGTGAATGGTCCCAAGCCCGCCGATGACAACTGCCAGCAGCAACTGGATCGACAGGATGACGTTGAACGTCTCGTTGTTGAAGATGCCGGCGTAGTGCCCGATCAGCGCACCAGCGAGACCTGTGATACCCGCCGAGATACCGAACGCGATCGCCTTGGTGCGCGCGACATTCACACCCATCGCCTGCGCCGAAATCTCCGAGTCGCGGATCGCGGCAAACGAACGTCCAAGTGGCGAGCGCTGGATATTACGGTACACCAGCACGACGGCGACGGTGATCGCAAGGATCAGCAAATAAAGTCGGATCGGATTGCCGTAACGATTGAAGCCGTAACCGAAAATCTGGATGTCCGGCGCAAACAATCCCATGACGCCATTTGTGAGCGGTGTGGCAAGCACGATCAGGTCGTCGGTCAAAATTGCGAGCGCAAGCGTTCCGATTGCAAGATAAACGCCGTGCAGCCTTGTCATCGGCCTTGCAATCAACGCGCCCGCGACCCCTGCTATCAGGCCCGCCAGAGGGAAGGAGAGGATGAACGGCAAGCCAAGACGCTCCTGAAGCAGAACGTTGGCGTAACAGCCGACCGCGAGAAATGCCGCGTGCCCAAGACTGGGCTGGCCGGTTTGCCCCACCAGCAACATCAGCCCCATGCAGGCGATTGACCAGATCAACAGATTGGTCATCTCGCCAAGCGCGAACTCACTCAGGACGAACGGCAGCAGCAGAGCTGCCACGAGAAGCAGGATATACCAATTGCGCTGGGCACCATGCTTGAAGAGATCAATGTCCGCGTCATAGGACGTTTTGAAAACTGTTCTCATGACAGATCACACCTTCTTCTGATGGACCTGGGCAAGAATGCCGTGAGGTCGGAAGATGAGGATCACGAACAGCAGCAGATACGGCATGATTTGTGCGTAGCCAGCAGCAATGTATCGCGACGCGAAGGGTTCGATGAGCCCGACGATAACCCCGCCCAGCAAAGCGCCGGGGAGCGAACCGAAGCCGCCGATGACCGCTGCGGCAAAGGATTTGATACCGAGCAGGCCAATGGAAGGATCGATTGACCCCTTCGATGCGAACAGGATCCCCGCCACAGCCGCGACCATTCCCGCCAAGGCCCAGATCAGCGACTGTATCCGCTTGACCGGAATGCCCATGTAATAGGCGGCGAGCTGGTTCTGCGATGAGGCCTGCATCGCCACTCCGAGCTTGGTACGATTAAAATAGAAGTAGAGCGCGATCGTCATGGCAAGTGTAACGCCGATGACCATGATCTCGTCCATCCCCAGAACGACGCCGCCAAGGCGAATATCCTTGCCAGCAATCGGCGATGCGAGGGAAATCGGCTCATGCCCCCAGATCAGGCCGGCAACAAACCGCAATACAAAGCCCAAAGCGATTGTGAGGATGATGACAGCGATCTGACTCTGGCCCGACATCCGGCGCAACACAACCAGATCAAGCGCGTAGCCGAAGACACCCATGATGGCGATGGCAACCGGAACGGAAACCCAGAACGGCAATCCCATGAACTGAGGATTGGTGAGCCCGAGGCAAATGAAGGCGCCGAGCATCATGAAATCGCCCTGAGCGAAATTCACCGCTTCCGTAGCCTTGTAGATCAGCACGAAACCCATGGCGACCAGTCCGTAGACACAGCCATTGGCAAGCCCGCTGACAAGCAGCTGCAAGACGTCCAAAGTTGTTCCTCCTCTACAAGCCACGACCAAATGTATAGTCGCGGAGAATTCTGTATCCTTGTCCGGAAAGGCTCCTCTCCTCAAAGAAGCCTTCCATCACTCTATTTCATGGCTTAATGAACACTTTTCCGTTCGGCTTGGCCAGTTCTTCAGAGACACGCAACACCGCTTCTTCAAGCGGTACGATCGCCGTCACGTCAGTTGCCCAGCGCCCATCGGAAAAACGCTTCTGCGCTTCTATTGCAGCCGCGGCGCGGCGTTCGGGTCCAACGCTGCGCATCCACTCCGTCAACCAGAAGCCTTCGATCTTCTTGTGCATGAAGATCATCTGTCCGGGCTCCGGGATGACCGTCTGCACCGCGTCGAGACGGCCATAGACAATCCATCTGGCGCGCTTGCCCATTGCACTGAAGATCGCCCCCGCCAATGGGCCGGTTACGGCGTCCAGCAAGATACGCGGCTTCTCGACCTTCAGCACCTCCGCCAGCTTTTGCTTGAAGTCCGGAGCCTCCGCATTGAGCACATGGGCAGCTCCCATCCCTTCAAGCAAAGCAATCTGATCGTCGCGACGAACGATTGCAATCGGGCGATAACCCTCGTCTTTCGCAACTCCGATAATCAGTTTGCAAAGCTGGCTCGCGCCAGCGGTCAGGATGAAAGCTTTTTCACCCTCGTCCTTGACGAGGCCGAACATGGCAATTGCCGTCAAGGGATTGACGATCATTGCAGCCGCATCCTCGTCGCGCACCGTATCGAGAAGCGGTATGCATGCCGCCGCCTCGGCGACTGCATACTCGGCCCAGCTGCCCCAATTGGTAAGCCCCGTCGCAAAAGCGATCCGCTTGCCAATCAGACCTTCGGCATCCGGCCCGGCGGCAACAACCTCTCCGACACCCTCAAACCCGGCCGGTCGGCCCAGCGCGCGTGGCTGGCCATACATTCCCTTGATGAACATGACATCCGAAGGGTTGATCGACGCCAGTGCGACCTTGATCAAGACCTCGCTACCCTTCGGGCTCGGCACCTCGATCGTGCCTTCTTCCACATAAGGCGCCATGGCTTCCAGCACAGTTCCAGAAGGAACCTTCGCATAGCCATCATTCTGCAACAACAGCGCTTTCATGGTGGACGGTATCGTCATGACGGGAGCTTCCTTTCGCCAGAACAGGCCAAACGACAGGCACTCTCAGATCTTCTGCTGAGTATATTTCTTCAGTTCTTCACGGGCGACCTGACGGCGGTGCACCGCGTCAGGTCCATCGGCAAAACGCAGGGTCCGCAGATTTGTCCAGGCCCGCGCCAGCGAAGTATCCTGGCTGATGCCCTGCGCGCCATACATCTGGATCGCTTCATCAGTGACCTTCAGCGCCATGCGCGGTGCCACCACCTTGATCTGGCTGATCCATGGCGCGGCGGCCTTTTTGTCGCCCTGGTCCATCATCCACGCCGCCTTGAGGCAAAGCAGGCGTGCCATCTCGATCTCCATGCGGCATTCAGCGATGATGTCGTAATTCGCACCAAGCTGGGCCAATGGCTTGCCAAAAGCCTCACGACGCAGTGCACGGGTGCACATCAGCTCGAGCGCCCGCTCCGCCTGACCCACCGCGCGCATACAATGATGGATCCGCCCCGGTCCGAGCCTGCCCTGCGCGATCTCGAAGCCCTTGCCTTCGCCGACAATCATGTTCTCAACCGGAACACGCACATCGTCGAATTTCATATGCAGATGCCCGTGCGGCGCATCATCCTGTCCATAGATTTCCATGGCGCGCAGCTTGGTGATGCCGGGCGTATCAGCTGGCACCAGGATCATTGAATGCTGTTCGTGTCGACCACGGCTGGCATCAGGTGTCTTCACCATGGTGATGTAGATCTTGCAGCGCGGGTCGCCTGCGCCCGACGACCACCATTTCTCACCATTCAGCACGTAATGGTCACCGTCACGCTCGCAGCGCATCGAAATGTTGGTGGCGTCCGACGACGCAACGTCCGGCTCGGTCATCAGAAACGCCGAGCGGATCTGCCCCTCCAGCAAAGGCGCCAGCCATTGCTGCTTTTGCGCCTCGGTGCCGTAGCGCTCGAAAACTTCCATATTGCCGGTGTCGGGAGCAGAACAGTTGAAGGTTTCCGCCCCCAGATGCGCCTTGCCCATCTCTTCCGCCAGATAGGCATATTCAACGGTGGAAAGGCCGTAACCGCGCCTGGAATCTGTCAGCCAGAAGTTCCAAAGCCCACGCTCGCGCGCCTTCGCCTTCAATCCGTCGAGGATTTCCAGCTGCCGCGCAGTGTGGGTCCAACGGTCACCGTTTTTGCCAACCTCTGACAGAAACTCCTCATCGAGCGGGATGATCTCATCGCGCACCATTGTCGCGACCTTCTCATGAATCGGCTTCAGCCGCTCCGTCATGCCGAGGTTCATTTCCGGGTTGGTCGTCATGGTCGCTTGCCCTTTTCCTCGCCACCCAGCCCGCGATAGGCTGCGGTGACAACTTGCGCCGCAAGATATTCAATGTCAGCGCGCGTTTCGCCCGCGCGGGGGGCGTACCAGAAGATCGGCGAATTCAGCGTCACAAACATCAACTGATTGGTGATGCTCAGATCGTCGAAGTGGAAATCTCCATCCTGCCGCCCCTGGATGATCGCCTCGCGAAAAACATTCGCGTATTCTGTCCGGTAGTTCAGTAATTCTTCAAAAACACTCCGCTGCTCAGGCGTCGTTGCGCCCCGCAGATGCATCTTCACCCCGACCCAGACCGTCCGCTGATAAGGCTTGGTCACGACCATCTGGACAGCGTGCGCAAATGCCATCTTTTGCCATCGCAGCGCTGCGGGTCCGCCCATGTTCCGAAACGGCTCGATCGCCGCATAGTTCATGTCCATGCCAATGCGGAACACTTCGGCAAAGATGTCGGCCTTCGAGCGATAGTGATGATAAATTCGGCCCTTGGTAGCTCCCAGACTACGCGCGACATCGTCAATGGACGTCTCTGTATAACCGCGCTCCATGAAACAATTGGCAGCAGCATCCAGAATGTCCCCGCGGGAACTTTCCATACTCTGATCGCGCAGACCGGAAGCCATCAAGCTTATTCTCACTCCCCTGCCATTAGTTTTTGACTGATCGGTGTGCCCCGATCCTTATTCATCTTTACGGCTGCTCAAATGATGAACATACTACCCGGTATGTTGTCAACGCGGCTCACGACAAATCATCGTAAGCCCGAACGAGCGGGGGAACCATGTCCTACCTGGATGAGCTTTTTTCTGTAGCGGGCAAGACCGCCCTGGTCACCGGCGGCGCGACGGGAATTGGGCGCATGGCAGCGACCTCATTGGTGATGGGCGGAGCGCATGTCTTCATCGCGTCGCGCAAGGGCGCCGATTGCGTTGCCGTTGCAAGCGAGATCAACGAGCTGGGCGGCGGCGGCAAGGCAGAAGGCTTCGCGGGGGATGTCTCGACCGAAGAAGGTATCGCGGCAATGGTTGCCGAGGTGCGCGCACGCACCGACAAGCTGAATATCCTCATCAACAATGCGGGGCTAACCTGGGGTGCTGATTTCGCCGAATTCCCCTACGCCGCATGGGAAAAGGTCATGCGGGTCAACGTCACCGGTCTGTTCCACCTGACACGCGAATTGACGCCTCTTCTCGAACAAGCGGCCAGCGACGACGACCCTGCCCGCATCATCAATCTCGGTTCGGTCATGGGCACTCAGCCGCTGGCTGACGGCGCCTATTCCTACACCGCATCGAAGGCCGCAGTGCATCACCTGACCCGCACGCTCGCCAATGAATTTGCCGAACGCCGCATCACGGTGAATGCCTTTGCCCCCGGCCCTTTCCAGAGCCGCATGACTGCGTTCGCTACCGGCACGGACGACCAGGCCAACCGGATTGGCGAACGTGTTCCGCTTGGACGCATCGGCGAGCCGGATGACATCGCTGGCGCAACCCTCTATCTGTGCTCTCGGGCAGGCCGCTACGTGACTGGCGCGATCCTCCCGCTGGACGGCGGACAGTCGGCTCAGCATGGTATGTCCCTGTTCAAGGATTGAAGAAGCGAACCCCATGAGCAACAGTGTATTGGCACCCGTCTCCCTCGATGACGTGATGAAAGCGGTTGGGCAGGAAGTTGGGGTATCACCCTGGCGTGTCGTCTCGCAGGAGATGATCGACAAGTTCGCCGACGCCACCGACGATCACCAGTTCATCCATGTCGATCCGGTGCGTGCTGCTGCTGAATCACCATTCGGAGGCACGATCGCCCACGGCTTCCTCTCACTGTCACTGCTCTCGACCCTGGCCTTTCAGACCATCGCGCCGCTGGAAGGCGCAGGCATGGGCGTCAACTACGGCTTCGACAAGGTGAGGTTTGTTGCCCCGGTCAAAGCCGGGGCCCGCATTCGCGGCAGGTTCAAGCTGGCTGAGGTGACAGCGCGCCCTTCGGGCTGGGTGCACGTCAACTACGATGTCACTGTTGAAATCGAAGATTCGATCAAGCCGGCCTTCACCGCGCGCTGGCTGACATTGGCGGTAATGGACAAGAAGGAGGACGCATGACGGACGCCAACGCGCTGGATCTGGAAGCGCTCTCCCCTTATCTGGAAGCTCACGTTCCCGGCTTTCAGGGACTTCAGTCCATTCACAAGTTCAATGTCGGTCAGTCAAACCCGACCTATCGCGTAGAGGCTGCTAGCGGACGCTACGTCCTGCGTGCCAAGCCGCCTGGTGAATTGCTGAAATCAGCCCATCAAGTGGACCGTGAATTCCGCGTGATGAAGGCGCTGAAGGGGTCGGCGGTGCCGGTGCCGGAGATGTTGCATCTTTCCGATGAAGACTCTCCGATCGGCCGCATGTTCTACGTGATGAGCCTGATCGAAGGACGCATCTTCTGGGACCCTGCCCTTCCCGAGCTTTCATCCAACGCAGAGCGCACCGCAGCCAGCGACGCAATGAATCGGGTTCTGGCTGCGTTGCACGACGTCGACATCGACCAAGCCGGACTTTCAGACTTTGGACGGCCAGGCAATTATTTCGAGCGCCAGTTGACCCGATGGTCCAGCCAGTATCGCGCCTCCGAAACTGACCGGATCGACGATATGGAACGGCTCATCGCCTGGCTGGAAAAAAGCCTGGTCCCTGATGACGGCATCGTTTCCCTTGTCCACGGTGACTACCGGCTCGACAATCTGATATTCGCACCTGATCGGCCCGACGTGATTGCCGTCCTTGATTGGGAACTGTCTACACTCGGGCACCCATTCGCCGATCTGGCCTACCAGTGCATGCAGTGGCGTCTTCCGCATTCATCCGGCTTCCGCGGCCTCGGTGGCATCGATCGCGCTGCTGCGGGACTGCCAAGTGAAGACGACTATGTGGCCCGCTACTGCGCACGCCGCGGACTGGACGGCATCGATAACTGGGTTTTCTATCTCGCATTTTCTTTCTTCAGGCTGGCGGCGATCTGTCAGGGCGTTTACAAACGCGCACTCGACGGCAACGCTTCCAATCCGGAAAAGGCAAAGAGCTTCGGCCAGGCAGTGCGCCTGCTGGCAAATCTGGCAGGGCAGGCAATCGACGCCGGCAAATAGGACGAACATCGGGACTGCATCATCGGCGCGCGCCCCGGCAGGTACAGGAAAAGGCAGAATGCGGAAATTCGAAGGGTTGACGGTCCTCGTCACGGGAGCGTCAGGCGGATTTGGTCGGCGTGCCGCTGAACGGTTTGCTGCGCAGGGCGCACGTCTTGTGCTGTCCGATCTTGATGAAGACCGTCTGCGGCAGACAGCCGACGCGCTTGACGCTGAATGCGCCATCCTTGCAGGCGACATCTCGAATGAGCAATTGTCCAAGGATCTGGTTGCGCTGGCCATCGCCCGCTTTGGCAGGCTCGATGTTGCGCTCAACAATGCCGGCATCGTGCACGAGATGTCGAAGCTGCCGCGAGTTCCTGCCGATGTCGTGCGCAAAGTGATCGAAGTCGATCTGATCGGCATGATTTTCGCGATGCAGTACCAATTGCCAGCCATGGAACGGCAATTTCGCAGCAACGGCTCACGCAGCTCTATTGTCAACATCGCGTCCGTTGCCGGCATAGCCGGCGCGCCACGACTTGCGGTCTATTCCGCCGCCAAACATGGCGTTGTCGGCCTGACGCGCTCGGCCGCTGCCGAATATGCCACGAAAGGCATCCGCATTAATGCCGTTTGCCCTTCGTTTGCACGCACGCCCATGGTGACAGACAGCATGCGCGGTACGCCGGAAGAATGCAGCACCGCGGAAATCGAACTGACGCGCGGCGTCCCAATGAAACGCCTGGCAGAGGTGGACGAAGTCGTGGAAGTGATCCTGTTTGCAGCCGACCCGGCCAACAGTTTCATGACCGGCCAGACCCTCGCAGCTGACGGTGGCATAACCGCAGTCTAAACGCGATGGGCATTTCCGGACGCGACTGCAGAGCATTGCCCTACAATGTGGCGAGCAGTGCTTGCAGATCTCCGATGTGATCCAGGTGCCGGTAGCGCGGATGCCCCTCCGGAGCGTCGACGTGCTCATATGACCATGTCAGGGCGTGTGGCACATAGACACCCCAGCTTCCGGCCTCGATTGCCGGCGCAACATCGGATTTCAGCGAATTTCCGACCATCATCGCGCGCTCCGCGCCATCGCCGTGCCGGGCGAAGACGCTGGTATATGTGTTCATGGTCTTGTCGCTGACGATCTCGACACCGTCGAAAAAGTCCCCCAGACCCGATTGCGCCAACTTGCGCTCCTGGTCGAACAGATCCCCCTTGGTAATCAGGACCAAGCGAAAATGACCCGACAGCGCCGCCAGGGTCTCTTGCACATGAGGCAGCGTCTCGACCGGATGGCGCAACATCTCTCGGCCAGACGCCAACAATTCATTGAGAACCGATGCCGGCACGTTGCCATCTGTCACTTCAATCGCGGTCTCGATCATCGACAACGTGAAGCCTTTTATTCCGAACCCGTAATGTCCGAGATTGCGAACCTGCGCATCGTGAAGTCTTTGCTGCAAGAGTTCCGCGTCTGCGAAGCTTCCGAGCAATTCAGCGAACTGGGCTTCCGTTGTGCGAAAGAACTGCTCGTTCTGCCAGAGCGTGTCATCGGCATCAAAGCCAATTGTCGTCAGGTTCCTGCGCATTCAAAAACTCTTTCGGGACCCCGGTTCCAGACAGATTTCTTCTCTGCCTAAATCCAAATTTAAGCTCTTCATCCTACCATCTTCAATCACTGGCTGCGTCAGCCAGAAAGGTGGGGGACCAGTTTATTGGCGCTAACGGTATTCAAGCGCAACCGAATGCTGACCGGCGTATTCCGGAAGACGAGCATTCCAGTGGCCCTTGGCATCGTGGCCATTGCCATCGCATGGACTCTCTTCGAATCCCAGCAAAGAAACGTTTATTCGCAAAGCCAGCGCGCGGAAGTCATCAGCCATGTCAGCCTGATCCGCGCAAAGCTTGAAGGCAACATCAACGGCACCATCCAGCTGATTCGTGGCCTGGTGGCGATCATCGCCACCGAGCCCGAGATGAATCAGCAGCGCTTTACCGAACTCAGCGCCAATCTGATCAATGAGCAATCTCATCTGATCAACATCGCCGCCGCCCCCAACATGGTGGTGACGCTGATTTCTCCCGTTGAAGGGAACGAGCGTTCCCTCGGCCTCAACTACCTCTTGAACGACGCCCAGCGCGGAGCGGTACTTCGCGCGCGCGACACAGGCGAAATGATCCTGGCCGGCCCGATCGACCTTGTGCAGGGCGGCCGGGCCTTTGTCGCCCGCTACCCGGTTTTCATTCAGACAGAAACTGAGCCGAACAAATTCTGGGGCATCGTCTCGGCGGTCATCGATGTTGACATGCTGTACGCCGACAGCGGCCTGACCGGAGCAGATGTCCCCGTTGCACTCGCCCTGACGGGCAGAAATGCCACCGGGGGTCGCGGTGGGCAGTTTCTTGGATCAGCCGATATTCTGACCGATGCGCCGGTGACGGCCGAAGTCATTCTCCCATCAGGTTCATGGCAGATATCCGCACGCCCCAAAGACGGCTGGCGTGTCACGCCCCCAGACATCTGGCGACTGCGCCTGCTGATGCTCGCTGTCTGTGCGCTGATCATGATCCCGACGATCCTGTCGGCCCGCCTCATCGAGGAGCGTCAGCGCAACATTGCCCGGTTGCGCGAACGCGAAACAGATCTCGAAAAGCTGTCGCGCCGCCTTCGTCTCGCGCTCGACACCTCACAGGTCGCGGTGTGGGAAATGAATGTCGGTGACACCAGTGAAGACTGGGATGCCCGCATGAATGCGCTGTACGGCTATCCTGTCGACGGCACCCGCGATTTCACGCATTGGGAAAGACGCGTTCATCCGCAGGATCTGGAACGTGCTCGCAACGAGTTTTACAATCTTTTCGGCCCTGATCGTAGTTACGCCTCGCAATTCCGCATCATGCTCGACGACGGCCAGGTCCGTCATATCCGGGCAACAGGAATCGCATACAAGGAAGGCGACGAGCCCGAACGCCTGGTCGGGGTCAACTGGGATGTCACCTCCGACGTCACCCTGCAGGAAGAACTGAAGCGCGCAAAAGACCTTGCCGAAGCCCACAACGCGGAACTTGAATCAGCAAAGGCAAGGATCGAGCACAATGCGCTGCACGATTCTCTTACGGGATTGCCAAACCGGCGCAGTCTCGATGAAATACTGACGCAGCATGCCGTGCGCTCGCACGAAACCGGCGAGATAGCGGCATTGCTTCAGATCGACCTTGATCGTTTCAAACAGATCAACGACACGCTCGGACACGTTGCAGGCGATGCAATGCTGGTCCACGCGGCAAAGGTGCTTCGTGCGACCGCAGATCCGACAGATTTCATTGCCAGGGTCGGTGGCGACGAATTTGTAATTGTTCGGATCGGTGACACGGGAAGCGAAGCGGTCACGACGGCCAACGTCGTCCGGCTCGCCGAACGCATCATCCAGAACATGCAGCTGCCGATTACCTATGAGGGCCATGAATGTCGCGTCGGCGTGTCGATCGGCATTGCGACCGATGTCGATGCTGATGCCGATTCCAGCCGGCTTCTGGTCAATGCTGACATTGCACTTTATCGCGCCAAGGATCAGGGCCGTAACGGCTACCAGTTCTTCAATGACGCGCTCGAGGCGGAAATCCTCTCGAACAAGCAGGTCGCCGACGAGCTGCTGGGCGCGCTCGATAACAACCAGTTCCTCGCGTATTACCAGCCGCAGTTTGATGCACAGACACTCGATGTCGTGGGCGTCGAAGCACTTGCGCGCTGGAACCATCCGGTCGATGGATTGCTCGCTCCCCACGCATTCATGAAGATCGCAGAAGATCTCAGCGTCGTGGCCAACATCGATCGCATCATCCTCGAACTGACGCTGAACAACTTCAATATCTGGGAACAGATGAGATTGGATATTCCCAAGGTGGCCGTCAACGTTTCAGCCCGCAGGCTGCGCGACGACGAACTGATCAAGAGCCTGCGCATGCTCAATGTCAGACCGGGAACCGTTGCGTTCGAACTCGTTGAGTCAATCTTCCTTGATGACAATGATGAGCTGACAATCGGCAATGTGGAGCAGATCAAGGAACTCGGCATCGACATCGAGATCGACGATTTCGGCACCGGCTATGCCTCCATCGTCAGTCTCATGAAGCTGAAGCCGAAGCGCCTCAAGATCGACAGGCAATTCATCGCGCCAATCACGCATTCCGCAGCCCAGCGGCAACTGGTCGAATCGATCATCGACATCGGGCGCTCGCTCGGCATCGAGGTCTTGGCGGAGGGCGTCGAAACCATGGAGCACGCCCGCATACTGCGCGAACTGGGTTGCAATGCCCTGCAAGGCTATGCATTCACCCGGCCACTCAGCGCCGAGGATCTGCCACACTTCCTGCGTGCTCAAAAGTGGCGTGCAACCTACGAAGAGGAAACGTCGCGCGCCGCCACCCGCAGAAGGCTGTCCGCATAGTCAGCGAACGATCGCCAGCATTCGATGCGGAATTCATCTTCCGCAATGCGCCACAAGACGATCTCGATCTTTCCCAGCAAGGTCCTTGAGCACGCGCCGACATGAAATGCCGTGAGCGACAAGTCCTGTGGACATCCGGCGTTGATCACATCTGCGGCGCCGCGCCCCGAAACGATGATCCCGACATTGCGATGCGAGACGTCCACCGCCGAGTGGAAGGCATCCACCTTGGCAAGTGCCGGCAGCATCTCATTGCCAGCCTGATCCAGCACCAGCCACTCGTCCGGCCCGAGCCACAGCGCAGAACGCGCTCCGTCGCTGCCTGACATCTTGGGCCGGGAGGGCAGCGCAACGCCTAGCGCTGTCGACACCGCCGCGACGCTTTCCCGTGGCGCACGAAGGGCAACGCGAAGGCACGGGTCAGCAGCCTTAATGCTGACCGTGTCACGGGCCGCACGCTTGTCGGACAGCGCTGGACGGCGAAGGGTCCCTATTGGCTCAGCCATGGAGGCGTTCTCCCGTTTCATCGAAGAAGACCGTTCCGGTCACTTCCACCTCGATCGTTCCGTTGGGCATCGGCACGAACAGCTTTTCACCCATCCGGTTGTGGCCATCCACAACCATCGCCAGCGCAATCGGGTGGCCGCAGTTTTCCGACCAGTAGCTCGAAGTCACATGCCCGATCATGGTCATCGGGACCTTCTGGTTCGGGTCTGCGACCAGATGCGCGCCCTCCTCGAGCACTGTCTTCCCATCCGGGCTCCTCAGGCCGACGAGCTGCTTGCGCCCCGCCGCGACCAGATCGGGCCGCGCCATGCCGCGTTTGCCGACAAAATCGGCCTTCTTCTTGCCGACTGCCCAGTCGAGACCGACGTCACTCGCCGTCGCCGTGCCGTCAGTATCCTGCCCGACAATGATATAGCCCTTCTCGGCCCGCAACACGTGCATCGCCTCGGTGCCGTAAGCGCACGCGCCATGCTTTTCGGCCTCAGCCCACAGGGCTTCCCAGACCGCCTGCCCGTAATCAGCCGGCACATTGACCTCGAAGCCCCGCTCGCCGGTGAACGACATCCGGAACAATCGCGTCGGCACGCCGCAAATCTTACCTTCGCGCACGGACATATGCGGCATTGCTGCGTCGGACAGATCGATGCCTTCGACCAGCGGCGCGATGATCTCCCGACTTTTCGGTCCCTGCACGGCAATCACCGCCCATTGCTCCGACACCGAGGTCAGATAGACCTTCAGATGCGGAAACTCGGTCTGGAGATAATCTTCCATGTGGTTGAGCACCCGAGCCGCGCCGCCCGTGGTCGTGGTCACATGGGAGCGGTCGGGCGCAAGCCGTCCGACAACACCGTCATCATAGATGAAGCCGTCCTCGCGCAGCATGATACCATAGCGGCACCGCCCCGGCTCCAGCTTCTGCCACGGATTGGTGTAGAGCAACTCCATGAACGAAGCCGCGTCGGGGCCGACCACCTCGATCTTGCCCAGTGTCGAGGCGTCGAACAGCCCTGCCGCTTCGCGCACCGTGCGGCATTCGCGGTTGACCGCTGCAAACATGTCCTCGCCGGCACGCGGAAAATAGCGCGCGCGCTTCCATTGGCCGACATCCTCGAACACCGCCCCTTTCGCCTCGGCCCAGGGATGGATCGCCGTGCGACGCGTTGGGTCAAACTGGTCGCCGCGTGAATAATTGGCCAGCGCCCCGAATGTCACCGGCGTATAGGGCGCGCGGAACGTCGTCAGCCCCACCGCCGGCACCGCCTTGCCCAGCATCTCGGCAGCAATCGCCAGCCCGTGCAAATTCGATGTCTTGCCCTGGTCAGTCGCCATGCCGTTGGTGGTGAAGCGCTTGACATGCTCGATTGATTGCATGCCTTCGCGCACCGCCTGACGAATGTCCTTCGCCGTCACATCGTTCTGGAAATCGACAAAGGCTTTCCCCTTGCTGTCGGCGTCGGCTCCCGGCCCGGCACCGATCATGCCGCCGCTCCAGCTTTCCGATGAAGTCGCCTTGAGTTTTGGTCCAGCTCTGCCCGTGGCAATCCCCGCCGCCTTGGCAGCCTCACGTCCCGCCTTGATTGCCTCGCTCAGAAGATCGTCGAGATCGTCCGTGCCGTTGCATGCGCCGATGCTGACACAGTCCTGCGCTCCGACGCCCGGAAGGAAACGCTTGCCGGCGTCGTCATAGGCGACCTTGCCGCGCGATTGCGAAAACAGATGCACCGAAGGCGTCCACCCGGCCGATGTCAGCAGCGCGTCAACCGGAATCGGATTGACCGCCCCGCCACCCTTGGCCTGAACGTTCATCGCGGTGACGCGCTGGCGTCCCGCCACCCCGACGACCGCACGGCCTGCATGGATCGGAATGCCAAGCGCCCGCGCCGCATCGACGCCCGGTCCTTGCGGGTTGTCGCGCAAATCGACGATGGCCGGCACATCGACCCCGGCCTGCTTGAGATCAACGGCCGCATGATAGGCGGAATCATTGGCGGTATAGATGCCGACCCGGCGGCCAACCGCAACGCCATGATGGTTGAGATAGCTGCGCCCCGCCGAGGCCAGCATGATGCCGGGCCGGTCATTGTTGGCAAACACCATGTGACGCTCGATCGCGCCGGTGGCAAGGATCACCCGTTTGGCCCGCACTTGCCACAATCGTTCACGCGGCAGATCCTGCTGCGGCTCCGCCAGATGCTCGGTCACCCGCTCGCTGAGCGCCACCATGTTCTGGGTATAATAGCCAAATGCCGTGGTGCGGGTCAGCAGGTGGACATTGTCCATCCCGCGCAGCGTCTGCACCGCCGCCTGCGCCCAGTCCCAGCCGTCCTGGCCGTCGATCCGCGTGCCGCTTTCATAGCGCAGGGCACCGGCAGGCTCAGCCTGCTCATCGACCAGCATGATGCGCGCGCCCGTCTCGGCAGCAGCCAAAGCTGCCGTGAGCCCCGCCACGCCACCGCCGACAATCAACACGTCGCAATGCGCATAACGCGCCGCGTAGTGATCCGGGTCGGCCTGATCCGGCGCAACGCCCAGACCTGCGGCGGCACGGATGTTCGGCTCGTAGAACCGTTTCCACGCCGCCTTCGGCCACATGAAGGTCTTATAGTAGAACCCGGCGCTGAACAGTGGCGACGCCAGATCGTTGATCGCCCCCACATCGAGCGCTAGCGAGGGCCAGCGGTTCTGCGACACGGCCTCCAGGCCGTCATAGAGTTCCTGCACGGTGGCGCGCACATTGGGTGTCTTGCGTGCCGCGTCGCGATGCACACCCACAAGCGCGTTCGGCTCCTCAGCACCCGCCGACAAGAAGCCGCGCGGACGGTGATATTTGAACGAACGCCCGACAAGGTGGACGCCATTGGCCAGGAGTGCTGAGGCGAGCGTATCGCCCTCCAGCCCGGCATAGTGCTTGCCATCGAACGTGAAGCGCACGGCACGCGCCGGTGTCAGCCGTCCCTTGCCGGCAATACGGTAAGGCGCGCTCATTCCTCTGCTCCTTCAAGCGTCGGCTTCGGTTCGCCCGCTTTATAGGTAGTGACAAACTTGTCGGTGATGGTGTCGCGCGCCGCGTTGAAGAACCGCGCGCAGCCATGCACATGACGCCAGCGTTCGAACACCACCCCTTTCGGGTTCTGGCGGATGAAAAGAAAGCGCTCGAACTCAGCATCGCTCATCGCGTCCATATTGGACGGGCGCACCAGATGCGCTTCGCCGGCGTGGCGGAACTCCAGTTCCGGCCGGTCTTCCTCGCAATAGGGGCAGCGGATCAGAAGCATGGTCCCATCGTCCTCAATTTTCGTGTTGGCGCTGGTGCATCAGTGGGCGACGGCGGCGGCTGCCGCCTCGTCGATCAGCCGTCCCGTGCGGAAGCGCTCCAGCGTGAACGGCGCGTTGATGCGGTGCGGCTCGTCGCGGGCAATGGTGTGGGCAAACACATGGCCGGAGCCGGGCGTCGCCTTGAACCCGCCTGTTCCCCAGCCGCAATTGACATAAAGCCCCTGCACCGGCGTCTTGGCGAGGATCGGCGAGCGATCCGGCGTCACATCGACGATGCCGCCCCACGAGCGCAGCATCTTCATGCGCCGGAACATCGGGAACATCTCGCAGATCGCGTCGACTGTATGATTGATGATGTGCAGGCCACCGGCCTGCGAATAGGAAGTGTACTGATCGGTGCCAGCGCCGATCACCAGCTCTCCCTTGTCGGACTGCGAGATGTAGGCATGCACCGTGTTCGACATCACCACGCAAGGAAACACCGGCTTGACCGGCTCCGACACCATCGCCTGCAGCGGATAGCTTTCCAGCGGCATGCGCACATCCGCCATTTCCATCAATACCGACGTATGCCCGGCGGCCACAACGCCGACCTTCTTGGCGCCAATGAAACCCTTCGACGTATCGACCCCGATAATGTGTCCCTGCGGCGCTCTGCGAGTACCCGTCACTTCACAATTCTGGATGATGTGGACGCCCCGGTCGGAGGCTGCCCGCGCATAGCCCCATGCCACCGCGTCATGGCGCGCAGTGCCGCCCCTGCGTTGAAGGGTGGCTCCGATCACCGGATAGCGCGTCTGCCCTGAAATATTGAGCGGCGGGCAATAGTCCTTGGCCTGTTCCGGCGTGAGCCATTCATTGTCGACGCCATTCAGCCGGTTGGCGTGGATATGGCGTTGCAACACCTGCACATCATGGACATTGTGCGCCAACATCATCACGCCGCGCGCCGAATACATGACGTTGTAGTTGAGATCCTGCGACAGGCCGTCCCACAGCTTCAAAGCATGGTCGTAGATCCCCGCGCTTTCGTCATAGAGATAGTTGGACCGGATGATCGTGGTGTTTCGACCGGTATTGCCGCCGCCAAGCCAGCCCTTCTCGAGCACCGCGACATTGGTGATGCCGTGCTCCTTGGCGAGGTAATAGGCCGTGGCAAGCCCGTGTCCGCCCGCACCAATGATGATGACATCATATTCGCTGCGCGGTTCGGGAGACGCCCACTGCACGCCCCAGCCCTTATGTCCGCGAAGCGCTTCGCGAGCGATGGCGAAGGCGGAAAACTTACGCATGGCTGGGACTCCGGTGTTGGTATCGACGCTCGCGGCAGGATAGGTCCATTACCTATCACTAGCCAAGATTGGCGACCAGCCTAGCGCTGTTTGCGACGGCAGATGCCGCTTTACGCCACGCATGCTCCCCCTCGCATATGCCCTTCCCCATGCTCCGGCTGCACTAAAAAAGAGGGCATTCCCATCTTGTCAAAGCGTGACCGGAAACAGCATTCTTCCCCTGCGGAATGCACATCGCAATATCGACAAACCCTGATTCTTTCACAGCCTTGTAGACAAGGTTTTCTACGTCTGATATGAGCCGCCGCAATTCGTGGCGAGTGTACCGCCGCGGGGACCTGAAAGTCTTGGGTCCTGAGGGTTTAACGCACATCAAACGGAAGACAGGAACGCACGTGCAGGTACTCGTTCGCGATAACAATGTTGACCAGGCTCTCCGCGCTCTCAAGAAGAAGCTGCAGCGCGAAGGCGTTTTCCGTGAAATGAAAATGCGTGGCCACTACGAGAAGCCTTCAGAGAAGCGTGCACGCGAAAAGGCTGAAGCCGTTCGTCGTTCGCGCAAGCTGGCGCGCAAGCGCGCACAGCGCGAAGGCCTGGTTGCCGGCGGACGCGTCGCACCGGCTCGCTAAGAGCGCCAAGTTTTCGTCTTGTTTAGACACTACGCACTAAGGTGGCGCGATGAGAATCGCTGCCACCTTTTTGCGTGCTGAGATCAGCAGTCAGACGGCATTGGCGGTGACGTTTCACCTCCGAAGGGAAGAGGGATTTCGGGATGAGATTCGGTATCGCCGTTAATGGGTCGGCTCTTGCGCGGCCGTTTGGAGCAGCAGCACTTCTTCTTGCTGGCATTGCGATCTCGGGTTGCCAGACCTCGACCGCCGTACTCGGCGAGGTTGCGGCTGTCGACGCGGCTCAGGGCTCAACCGAAAACATCTCCTCTTTGACCGCAGTCATCGAGCGCAATCCTCGTGATCCGGAAGCCTACAACGTACGCGGCACCGCCTATGGGCGCGGCGGTCGCTATCAGGAAGCGCTGAAGGATTTCGATACGGCGCTTCAGCTCAATCCGAATTTCTATCAGGCCTATTCCAACCGTGCGCTGATCCATCGCTTCCAGGGCAATCAGCAGCAGGCGCTGCAGGATTACAACCGCGCGATTCAGCTGAATGGAAGTTATGATGCGGCCTATATCGGTCGCGGCAACCTGTACCGTCTCGGCGGTCGCGCTGACGAAGCGTTCCGCGACTTCGAACGCGCGATCCAGCTGGATACCACCGATCCGCGCGCCTTCCACAATCGTGGCCTGCTCTATCAGGCCCGTGGTCAGCACGACTTTGCCATTGAGGATTTCGCCACCGCGATTTCACTCGCGCCCTCTTCTGCAGAACCCTACACCGGTCGCGGCCTGTCCTATCTGGCTCGCAACGACGAAGATAATGCGCTTGCGGATTTCAACACGGCCATCCAGCTCGACCGCAGCAATGCCGAAGCCTGGGCCTACCAGGCGCTGATCCTGGAGCGCCGGGGCGACAAGGCACGCGCCTCGCGCTCGTTCAACGAAGCACTCCGCCTGAACCCCAATCTCCAGGCTGCGAAGGATGGCGTGGCGCGGACGCGCTAAGCCCGTTCCATCCGTCAGGCATGTGCCGCGCGTGCCGCCTGACGGCGCCGCGCGATCTCGAACGCAATTGCACCGATGATCGTCATTGCGATCATGATCAACGCCAGCGCATTGACCGCCGGCGTCAGGCCCGTGCGCACCTTGGTGGCAATGAACACCGTCAGCGGCGTGTCGAATCCGCGTACAAACAAGGTCGTGTTGTAGTTCTCGATGGATTGCAGCACTGCCAGAAACGCGCCTGCAATCAGCGCCGGCTTGAGGAACGGCAGCATGATGCGCCGAAAGACCATCAGTTTCGATGCACCCAGCCCTAAAGCCGCCTCTTCCTGCGTCCGGTCAAAGCGTTGCAACCGGGCCGTCACCATCAACATCACATAGCAGATGATGAAGCTGGCCTGCGCCAGCACGATCAGAAAGATACCGCCACCGACTTCAAGCTGTCGCCACAGCACCAGCGTTGAAATGCCGACGACCACACCGGGTGTCAGCAAAGGTGACACCATCACCGCGTAGAGGAAACCGCGGGCGCGCTCATGCAGGCTGGTCAGGATCAGGGCGGCCGCAGTGCCAATCGGCACGGCGACGAGCACCACGAAGAATGCAACCACCACGGACGTCCACAGCGCCTGCCACATGGCGCGGTCATTCCACAGCTCGGTAAACCATTTGAGCGTCGTCCCCTGCCACGGGATCACGGTGGGAAACCGGCTGGTGTTGAAAGTTGCCGCGCCCATGACCGCCAGCGGCAGGAACAGGTAGACGAAGAACGCCACCATATAGAAGCCGAACAGAAGGCGGGAAATGCGATCGGTTGCGCTCATTTTGCGACATCCGTGAGATTCACGCGGGCAAGTTTCAGCGTCACCAGCACCACGAAGAGGCAGAGGACGAGAAGCACCAGCGCATAGGCTGCGCCACGGTTCCAGTCGCCACCTTCAAAGAACCAATTATAGATGATCTCGGTGAACCAGCGGCTGCCGGGGGCGCCCAACAAGGCGGGTGCCACATACGAGCCCGCTGCCAGCATGAAAGTGAAGACGCAACCCGTGGCGATCCCAGCCTTGGCGTGCGGCATCACGATCCGCCAGTGAATGCGCCAGGTCGAAGCGCCGAGATCGCGTCCGGCCTCGATCTGCTCTTTCGGCAGACTCTCGATGGCATTGTAGATCGGAAACAGCATGAACAGGATGTATGCATAGACCATGCCGGCAAGCACGCCGCCATTGCCATACCAGCGCATCGGCTCGTCGATGATGCCGATGCTCAACAGCACCGCGTTGAGCGGGCCACGGAAGGCCAGCAGAATGTACCATGCCAGCGTGCGCAGCACCTCGTTGATCCAGAACGGGATCGTCAGCGCCAAAAGCGCCAGTGCCGTCTGGCCGGGTGTTGCGTGCTGCGCGAGCCAGAACGCCAGCGGGTAACACAGGACGAACGTCACGAACGCGACGAGAGCACTCGCCCAGATCGTCTTGAAGAAGATCGACCGATGCACGGCTTCGTTCGCAAGATACAGCACATTATCAAGCGAATAGACGTCGTTCGGCCCGCCGATCTGCGCCGGAGGCAGATTGGGGCGAAGTGCGTAGTCGATCATCATGATGTTTGGCGCCAGCACCATGCCGATCAACCACAATCCGACTAGCGCCACCAGAATAGTGGAAAGGCCGCCGCCAAAACGCTTGTAAAGCTCAGCCATCGGCAAGAACCACGCCTTGCCGCGTATCAAATGCGAACGACGCTCTGCCGCCGATTGCCGGCGCTTTGCCCAGATCGATCGACGGGATCGACGCAACCAAGGCCGCTCCATCGTCGAGCTTGCCATGGGCAAGGGCAAATGCGCCTTCGAAGTCGATCCGCTCCACCGTCGCGTTGATCGTGTTCTCACCAGAGCTTGCCATCGTCAAAGCTTCGGGTCGAACGTAGAGCTTTGCATTCGAGCCAACAGAAGCCCCCGGCCCGACCCGGCCGCGCAGAACGCCAAGCCCGGTTTCGATCGACGCGACCCCGCCCTCAAGCGCGGTAATCTTGCCGGAAATAGCGTTGGTCTCGCCAACAAAACTTGCAACGAACGGCGTTGCCGGATTGTCATAGAGGTCTCGTGGCGCGCCGACCTGCTGCAACACGCCAGCGCTCATCACAGCAATGCGGTCGGACATCGCCAAAGCTTCGGACTGATCGTGCGTAATGTAGATAAAGGTCACCCCGGTGCGCTTTTGCAGCGCGCGCAGTTCGGCGCGCATGTGCTGGCGCAACTTCAGATCAAGCGCCGACAGCGGCTCATCGAGCAGCAGCACCTGCGGCTCGACCGCAAGCGCGCGGGCAATCGCCACACGCTGACGCTGACCACCCGACAATTCACCCGGCATCCGGTCGCCATAACCTTCCAGCGCCGTCAGGGCCAAAAGCTCGTCAGCCTTCTTGCGTCGCTCTACCTTGGATACGCCGCGCGCTTCGAGACCAAAAGCGATGTTTTCCCAAACCGGCATCAGTGGAAACAATGCCAGTGTCTGAAAAATCAGCGATGTGGGACGCTGGTTAGGCCCAAGCCCGTGCATGTCCTTTCCGTCGATCAGAATGCGTCCTTCGGTCGGCTGAAGGAACCCTGCGATCATGCGCAGGATCGTGGTCTTGCCGCAGCCGGAGGGGCCAAGGATCGAGAAAAACTCGCCGCCCTGGACGGTGAAGGAGACATCGCCCACGGCGCGCGTCGCGCCAAAGCTCATGCCGACCTGTTGAAGTTCGACGGAATGCGACATGCAACTCCCTTGCAGATACGTGTTTGTTTCTGCGTCCTTCGGGGCTGGCCCGAAAAATGCTCGAATCCGGCTGGCACGGGCCGCCGGATACGAAAGGGGACCGCCTCACGGCGGCCCCCAATTCATAGATTAGGCCGAAAGGAAACGGTCCTGATATTCGTTGCGCTTGGTGACATACCAGCTTTCCTGGATCGGCCACCACCACAGTTTTTCCAGCGCATCGCCCGGATAGGCGGCAGCGAAGAACGCCTTGGCGTCGTCCGACAAGAGGTCGGCTGCACCAACGGCGGTCGAGTTGATCGACGTGACGTTGGTGTACATCGCACCTGCTTCCGGGGTCAGGAACCAGTTGATGAACGCATAGGCCTGATCGACATTGGTCGCAGCCTTCGGGATCGACACGCCCTCCATCCACGCCAGCGCGCCTTCCTTTGGCGCGATGAAGCCAACTGGCAGGCCTTCCTTGGCCAGCGCCGCACCGGTCGAATCCCAGGTCTGGCCAACCGCAGCGCCGTTGACGCGGAATGCGCCCTGCGCTTCGTTTTCGTTGTTCCAGAACTGGACGACGTTGCCCTTGCGCGCGATCGCTTCGGCCACGATCACGTCAAAGATCTCGACCTGAGCTTCCGGCGAGGTAAAGGCGTCGAGCAGCGGGCGCGGCAGCTTGCCTTCGGCTTCGAGCCACAGGCCGAGGCCTACGAGGCTGGAATGGGCGCGCACAGTCGCCTTGCCTGCCATCTCCGGCTTCCAGATGTCGCCATAGGATGCCGTGCCATATTCAAGCGGCAGCTGCTCCTTGTCGAATGCCAGCGCTTCCGTACCCCAGTCGGTCGGGACCTGGTAGCGCTTGCCATCAACGACAGCGCCGAACTTGGCAGAGTTTTCCCACGCGCTCGGAAGGCATTTCGCAACTTCGATCTTCGATTCATCGAGTGGCTGAACCAGATCGAACTCAACGTAGTTCGGAACACGATCAACGGTCGGCCAGATCAGGTCGAACCCGCCGCCATTGTTGGCGCGCAGCTGGTTGAGCAGCTCGTCATTGGTGCCGTAAGGCGTGTAATTGGCCTTGATGCCGGTGGCCTTCTCGAACGCGCCGAGAATGTCGTCGTTAAGGTAGCCGGCCCATGCGAAGATGTTCACCTGACCGGAAGAGCCCTGGGCAAAGCTGCGCGAAACAAATGGGGCAGCAAGCGACAAGCCTGCGGTCGCCCCGACGCCTTTGAGTAGTGTGCGTCTGTGAAGTGTCATTGCAGATAACTCCCTGTTGGTTGCGTATTGCCCGCGTTTATGTTCGCTATGATACATCTCGATGACAAAGGTGCAATCGCGTCTGCGATTGTACACCGAAAACGGCTGGTCAGCGCAGAGCGCTCTGCGTGAACCATTCGATCACGAGGTCGCGCGTCCATTCCACCTCGCCGTTCATTTCGAGCGCGCCTGCGAACTCGGATAGACGCATCGCGGCGGTCAGCAGAAAAATTCGCCGCCGGTCGAGTGTTCGACCCGAAAGCGCATCGTAGGCCGTCGCAGTTTGCGCCGCCATTTCCGGTGCAATCAGTGAGAGGGGCGCAAATTCGCGATGCACCGGACCGAAGCCGGCATCGGCGAAATCGAACATGCCGTTGAGCGTGCCAGTGCGATGGTCGAACGCCATGTTCCAGCCATGCGCATCAAAGAACCCGAAGGGCTCGCCGAGCGGGTCCGGCCCGAGGGCGCGATAGGCTTCGATCGCAGCACGTCCGCCAGCTGCGACCGACGGCGGCAGCAATGGCCAGATCGGAGCCAGCGTCTCGTCAGCGGTGTCCCACCACTCGACCGGCTGCGCGCCCGCATGCGTCATGATTTCATCTGGGATATTGTGAAGGCTGATCAGGAGAAGAGCAATTTTCTCAGAAATTTGCTCTTTCTGGTCCCCATTCAGCCGATGATAGGCAGCCTTATCGAGCGTCTCGCCCGGCAACTTCTCGTGCCGGGAAAAAAGCACCGTCCCTTCATGAAGGCTCATCTTCGGGATCGGCAAGGTGACGTAGGGAGCAATCGCCGCGAGCAGGCCGGCCTCGCGCCGCAACGCCGCTTCGGCTTCCTCCCCTTTGGGAAACTTGAAGATCAGCCGCCCACCGACATCGACGGCAAGGCTGTGCCAACCCTTGCCCGCAATAGAAAAAGCCTCCCCCGCAAGGTCGGGGAAGGCTTCAAGAATCGCGCGACGCATATGCGACGGCAGCCTGTCGGGAGCGACAAGCCCCGTCAGTGGCCCATCGCCTTGACGATCTCTTCCGTCATCTTCTTGGCATCGCCGAGCAGCATCATCGTGCCGTCCTTGTAGAACAGCGTATTGTCGATGCCGGCATAGCCGGAGCCGAGCGAGCGCTTGACGAACAGGCAGGTCCGCGCCTTGTCGACGTCAAGGATCGGCATGCCGTAGATCGGCGAGGTCTTGTCGTCGCGTGCCGACGGGTTGGTCACGTCGTTTGCGCCAATCACATAGGCGACGTCCGCCTGCGCGAATTCCGAGTTGATGTCTTCAAGTTCGAAGACTTCATCATACGGAACATTCGCCTCGGCCAGAAGCACGTTCATGTGGCCTGGCATACGACCCGCAACCGGGTGGATCGCGTATTTCACTTCGACGCCATTGGCCTTCAGCTTGTCGGCCAGTTCGCGCAGCGCGTGCTGCGCCTGCGCCACCGCCATGCCGTAGCCCGGCACGATGATGACCTTCTGCGCGTTCATCATCAGATAGGCGGCGTCGTCGGCAGCGCCGGTCTTGACCGTACGCTGGATGCCGTCGTCGGCGCCCGCCGCAGCCGTCTCGCCGCCGAAGCCGCCGAGAATGACCGAGATAAACGAGCGGTTCATGCCCTTGCACATGATATAGGACAGGATCGCACCCGAAGAGCCGACCAGCGCACCGGTGATGATCAGCGCCAGATTGCCCAGCGTGAAGCCGAGCGCCGCTGCAGCCCAGCCCGAATAGGAGTTGAGCATCGACACGACGACCGGCATGTCCGCCCCACCAATCGGGATGATCAGCAGCACGCCCAGCACGAGCGACAGGATCACGATCAGCCAGAACACCGTGTTCGACTGCGTCGTCACCATCAGCACCACCAGCACGACCAGTGCGACGGCCAGGGCGATATTGATGATATGGCGGAACGGCAGCATGATCGGCTTGCCGGACATGCGGCCGTCAAGCTTGAGAAACGCGATGATCGAGCCGGTGAACGTCACCGCGCCAATCGCCACGCCCAGCGCCATCTCGATGATCGCCTGCGTGTGAATTGCACCGACGGTGCCGATGCCAAAGCTCTCCGGCGCATAGACGGCAGCAGCCGCCACCAACACCGCAGCCAGACCGACCAGCGAGTGAAACGCGGCCACAAGTTGCGGCATCGACGTCATCGCAATACGACGCGCGGTGACCGCACCGATTCCACCGCCGATGGCAAGACCACCAAGGATCATGGCGAAACCGGCCGGCGACGGGATCGCCAGAGCCAGCGTCGTGACCACCGCGATGGTCATGCCGATCATGCCATAGAAATTGCCCTGACGGCTGGTCGTGGGGTGGGACAATCCGCGCAGTGCCATGATGAACAGCACGCCGGAAACGAGATAAAGAAAGGAGGCGACATTCTCGGACATCAGCGTGGCCTCAGTTCTCTTTTTTCTTGTACATGGCGAGCATCCGCTGCGTGACGAGGAACCCGCCGAAGATGTTCACGGAAGCGAGGATCACTGCGACAAAGCCGAAGCCCATGGCGGCGCCCGAGGCCGAAATGCCCACCGCCAGCAACGCGCCGACGATGATCACCGAGGAGATTGCGTTGGTGACGGCCATCAGCGGCGTGTGCAACGCCGGCGTCACCGACCAGACGACATAATAGCCGACGAAGATCGCCAGCACGAAAATCGCAAAGCGGAACACGAACGGATCGATCCCGGATGCTGCCCCAGCGCCGGCTGCAAGTGCGTCCGCGACGGACTCAGCCTGCTGCTCCTGAAAAGCAAGGCGGACTGAAGCTGCTGCCTGCTCCAACTGCTCGATCGCCTGCCCCAGTGCGGATCTATCTTCCATCACGAATCTCCCTTCGGCTTGTCGCCGGGCGATTTTTTCGCTGCCACCTTTTTGGCCGCCGTCTTCTTTTCGGCAACCGCCTCATCGACAGCAGCCGAAGTAACGACACCGGCGAAATTCGGGTGAACCACCTTGCCGCCATGCGTCAGAAGGGTCGCCGCAACAAGCTCGTCTTCCAGATTGAGAGAAACCGTTTTGGTTTCCTTATCGACCATGGTTTCGAGGAACGTGTAGAGGTTCTTGGCGTAAAGCAGCGAGGCAGAGGCAGCGACGCGACCGGGGACGTTGAGATGGCCGACGATCTTGACGCCATTGGCAGTCGTGACGACCTCACCGGCAACCGCGCCTTCGACGTTGCCGCCACGCTCAACCGCAAGATCAACGATCACCGAACCGGCTTTCATCGACGCAACCATCGCGGCGGATACCAGCTTCGGCGCCGGGCGACCGGGGATCAGCGCCGTAGTGATGACGATGTCCTGCTTGGCGATGTGCTCGGCAGTCAGCGCGGCCTGCTTGGCCTGATATTCCTTCGACATTTCCTTGGCGTAGCCGCCCGCCGTTTCAGCGGCCTTGAATTCCTCGTCCTCAACCGCGAGGAACTTTGCGCCCAGCGACGCGACCTGCTCCTTGGCTGCGGGGCGCACGTCGGTTGCGGTCACAACGGCGCCCATGCGGCGCGCGGTCGCGATTGCCTGCAGGCCGGCGACGCCAACACCCATGACGAACACTTTCGCCGCTGGCACGGTGCCTGCCGCCGTCATCATCATCGGCAAGGCGCGGTCATATTCATAAGCCGCGTCGACCACGGCCTGATAGCCGGCCAGGTTGGCCTGTGACGACAGGATATCCATCGACTGCGCGCGGGTGATGCGCGGCATGAACTCCATCGCGAAAGCCGAAACACCCGCACCCGCCATGGCCGCGATTGCAGCGTCATTGCCGTAAGGGTCCATGGAGGCGAGAACCAGCGCTCCCGGCTTGTAGTTCTTCAATTCCGCGGTGGTAGGACGGCGAACCTTGAGCACCACGTCGGCAGATTTCACGTCAGCCGCGCTACCAATGGTCGCCCCGTTGGCTGCGAAATCCGCATCGGGAATGCGTGCGTTTGCACCAGCATCCTTTTCGATGACGACCGTGAACCCGAGACCTGAAAGGCGCTTCACGGTTTCCGGAGAGGCAGCCACGCGCGCTTCCGCTGCGTCAACCTCGCGAGGTACGAATATTATCTGTCCCACCGGCAAATCCTCTTGGCTGACATCTCACACCACACGCGCCGAAAGCCCGCGGTGCAGGCTGACGAAATGACGCCACAGCCGGCGCCGCACAGGCAAACGGTCGTCTAGCGCAGGAAATATGCGCCGACAGCCGTCAGCAGGATGAACAGAATCGACGCGGAGAAAAAGCCGGCGCTGGTGAAAAAGCCAAAGGCCATCGCGATCAGCAGGGCGCTGATCACCAATGCGCAATATTTGGCAACCGTCACGAACAGCCAATAGGACTTTTCGTGTTCCGCGTAATCCATCTCAGCGCCCAGTTCGACCGCTCCGGTCGGTGTATTGTCAGCCATGTCTGGTATCCCCTCCGGAATGCATTTAGCGCTGATAGCGAAAAGATGGCTTCAGGGCAACTCCCGGATGGTCGGGAGCCACCTGAAAATGACCAGGCGGTGGAATGGGGAGACCTCCGCTGGCAAAGCGCGGCCAAACTATCGATAAAATTGGTGAAACGCCGGAGCGTCTCCTATGCCAGCCAGCGCTTGCGCCTCTTATAGTGTTTGACATCCTTGAACGAGCGACGGCCTTCGCCACCGACGCCAAGATAGAATTCCTTGACGTCCTCGTTCTCGCGCAGGGCCGAAGCTTCGCCATCGAGCACGATCCGGCCCGATTCGAGGATGTAGCCATATTTGGCATAGCGCAGCGCAATGTTGGTGTTCTGCTCGGCAAGCAGAAAAGAAACACCCTGCTCGTCATTGAGCTTGCGGACAATTTCGAAAATTTCCTCGACCAGCTGCGGGGCAAGCCCCATCGAGGGCTCATCCAGGAGTATCATCTTGGGACGGCTCATCAGGGCGCGCCCGATTGCGGTCATTTGCTGCTCGCCCCCGGACGTGTAGCCGGCCTGGCTCGCACGGCGAACGCGAAGCCGGGGAAAATAGTCATAGACCATCTCAAGATCGGCACGTACCGCCGCATTGCCATCGCGTCGCGTGTAGGCACCGGAAAGAAGGTTGTCCTCAACCGACAGATGGCCAAAGCAATGCCGTCCCTCCATCACTTGAATACAGCCACGCCGCACCAGCTCGTTCGGCGACAGCGACTGAACCTGCTCACCCTCAAACTGAATATTGCCTTTGGTGACCTCGCCGCGCTCGGCATGCAGCAGGTTGGAGATCGCTTTCAGCGTCGTCGTCTTGCCGGCACCATTGGCACCGAGCAGCGCGGTAATACCGCCGCGCGGCACGTTCAGTGACACGCCCTTCAGCACCAGAATCACGTGATCGTAGATCACCTCGATATTGTTGACCGAGAGAATCGTGTCGGCCGGGGCCGGAACCATTGCTGTCTGCGTCATCGAACTGCCATTTGTCTTGTGAATGATGGCTCGACCCCAAATGGTCGAGCCATCATGGATCACGCGTTAGTCGGTGCAGGCGTCATTGATCGGCCAAGGTTGATTGGCGGCGGCATAGGCTGCCGCAGCTTTCTCAACCAGCGGGTCGATCTCCGCACGATCTGCCGTCAACAAATCCGTCACCTTGACGAACTTCGAGCCGTCCCACTCGATCATCCACGCCTTGGCGTGCCCGGTATGATTGGCGCAGCTGGTCGAAAATGGCGCCATCATGTCGGTCGCGCCCAGCTCTGCCAGACGGGTATCGTCGAGCTTGATGTTCTCGAAGCCGCCCCGTAGCTGTTCGCGGTCAATGTTGGGCGTTCCGGCCAGATCCTGTGCTGCGCGCACGCCTTCCGCCATGATGACCGACATCAGGATGCCGCGCTGATAGGCGGTGGTGTCGAATTCGCCGCCTGCCTGGTTGATCTGCGACTTGCCGGCATCAACGACGTATTTCTTGACGTCCTGCATCAGCTTGGAGTCGGAGTCGGCAAAATTCCACGACAGGGCGCGATAGCCCTTCGCCTGATCGCCGACCAGCGACAGATCGGGCTCATGCGCGCCCCACCAGATGCTGACGAACTGGTTCATCGGGTAGCGCGTCTTCACCGCTTCCGTGATCGCGCCGCCATTCATCGCGCCCCAGCCCCACATCAGCACGAAGTCGGGCTTTTCACGCCTGATCTGCAGCCACTGCGCCGACTGGCTCTGCATTTCGCTCATGCCGACCGGAACCAGCAGCAATTCGAACCCATGCTTGGCGGCCAGCGCTTCCAGCAGCGGAATCGGCTCCTTGCCGTAGGGGTGGTCGAGATGCAGCAGCGCGATCTTCTTGCCCTTGAGGCTGTCGAGATTGTCGCCGGAGATGGCGTTCATGATCATCGAGGCGCCGTCCCAGTAGGAAGTCGGAGGGTTGAATGCCCAGGAGAACGTCTTGCCGTCCTGCATCGCCGAGAAGCCGTAACCGGGCGCATACATCGGGATCTTGTCGACATTGGTGCGCGGCAGCACCTGCAGGGTGATGCCGGTCGACCAGGGCTGCGTCACCAGCGCCCCTTCGGAGCGCATCTTTTCATAGCACTCAACGCCCTTTTCGGTGTTGTAGCCGGTCTCACATTCATCGAACTGAACCTTGACGCCATTGATGCCGCCATCGCGCTCGTTCAGCATCGTCATATAGTCAAGCTGACCGTTCATATGCGGCGTACCGGTCGCCGCAAACGGTCCGGTGCGGTAGGACATGTTCGGCAGTTTGAGTGTGTCCTGCGCCAGTGCCGGCGCGGTCAGGCCCGCGGCGAATATGGTGGCAAGCACTGCAGTCTTGATCGTCAGTCTCATCTGTCGCTCCTCCAGTTTGCGCCCTTTTCCGGGCATTCGTGTTCCCAAAAATTATCCCGCATGCCTCAATGCGGGAACGGCCAGATAATCAGTTTCTCGCGGATCATCGCCCAGAACCGCGCCAGCCCGTGCGGCTCAACGATCAGGAAGCCGATGATCAGCATGCCGATGATCATGACGTTGAGATGCTCCACCATGGCCGCGCCGATCGGCAGACCGAGCAAGCCCGGCACGAACGAGATCAGCACCGGCAGCGCCACGATCAGGATTGCGCCAAGGAAATTGCCCATGATCGAGCCCAGCCCGCCGATGATGGCGATGAACAGCACCTTGAACGACAGCTGGATGTCGAACAGTTCCGCCTCTGCCGCGCCGCGCCACAGGAACACGAACAGTGCACCGGAAATGCCGACGATATAGGACGAAACGAAAAACGCCGTCAGCTTCGCCTTCATCAGGTTGATGCCAACCAGTTCGGCGGCGATATCCATGTCGCGCACCGATTTCCAGATGCGCCCGATACGCCCGCGCGTCAGGTTGATTGCCAGAAACGTCACCACGCAGACGACGCACAGAACGAAGTAATATTGCGTCAAAGCGGTCGCATGGGCACCGGCAACGGTGACGCCGAACAGCTTGATATTCGGCACCTGGATCGCGCCCGACGCCGAGTAATTATAGAGCCATGCCCATTTCTGAAACAGCCACACCAGAAAGAACTGCGCCGCCAAAGTCGCGATCGCTAGGTAAAACCCCTTGATGCGTAGCGATGGCAGCCCAAACGCCACCCCCACGGCTGCCGAGAAAAAACCCGACAGAAAGATCGCAACGACGATGTTCATTTCCGGGAAGATCGTCACCAGCTTGTAGCAGGCATATGCGCCCACCCCCATGAACGCCCCGGTGCCCAGCGACAGCTGCCCCGCATATCCCGTGAGAATATTCAACCCAAGCGCAGCCAGCGAATAGATCAGCACCGGGGTCAGCATCGCCCGGAACATGAACTCGTTGGCGGTCATCGGGAAGACAACGAAGGCCAGCAACAGGATGAACACCAGCAGCCACGCATCTTGCCGCACCGGAAACAGCGCGTAGTCCGCCTGGTAGCTGGTCTTGAATTGTCCTGCGACGCGATACAGCATGTGCCCAGCCCCTCTTACACGCGCTCGATGATCTTTTCGCCGAACAGGCCTTGTGGCCTGGCCAGCAGCACCAGCAGCGCCAGCACATAGGCGAACCACGATTCCGTGCTTCCTCCCAGAAGCGGCTGGCCCCAATAGATCTCGAACACTTTTTCCAGAATGCCGATCATCAGCCCGCCGATGATCGCGCCGCTGACCGATTCCAGCCCGCCCAGCATCAGCACCGGCAGGGCCTTCAGCGCGATCACCTCCAGCGCAAACGAGACGCCGGCGCGCGCGCCCCAGACTATGCCGGTGGCGAGCGCGATGATGCCGGCGATGAACCAGACCAGCACCCAGATCGTTGACAGCGAAATGCCAACCGACAAAGCCGCCTGATGGTCGTCGCCGAGTGCGCGAATGGCCCGTCCCATCTTCGACTTGTTGAGAAACAGCAGCAGTACGACCACCAGCACGACGGCTCCGATGACCGCAGTCAGATCTTTCTGTTCGATCGAGACGAAACCGCCAAACGGTTCGAAAATGAAATTGCCGGTGGGAATGCCGAGCTCTTCGGTGATCATCCGCTTGTTCTCGCCGCCGAAGATCGTCTCGCCGAGACCGATCAGGAACATCGTGATGCCGATAGTCGCCATGAACAGGATGATGTCGGGCTGGTTCACCAGCGGCCGCAACACGACGCGCTCAATACCGATCGCAAGCACCAGCATCACGCCCAGTGTCAGCGGCAGGGCAAGCCAGGCTGGCACGCCGCGTTCATAAAGCCCCACGAGTGTCAGCGCCGCAAACACCACCATGATGCCCTGCGCGAAATTGAGAATGCGCGACGACTTGAAGATCAGCACGAACCCCAGCGCGATCAGCGCATAGAGAACGCCGGAAACGATCCCCTCCCACAGCACCTGGACCAGAAAGTCGGGCGCGGACACCATGTCCGCGAACGGCTTGATCAGGATCGGATGTATGAATTCCATTCCGGCGTCCCTTTAGTGGTTTGTTCGGCCTGCAATCAGCCCGCGAGTTGTGGAAACAACCCCACGAGGCCGATGATGATGAGATAAAGCGCCACGATGTAGTTCAGCAGTCGCGGCATCACGAGGATGAGCACTCCTGCCGCCAGAGCGATCAGGGGCGAGATCATGACAGCGTCCATTCCAGTTCCTTTCCATCAATGCGCTACGCCCAGATAGGCATCGATGACCGCCTGGTCATTCTTCACCTCCTCGGGCGCGCCGTCGGCAATCTTCTTGCCGTAGTCCAGAACGACCACCCGATCAGAAAGGTCCATGACCACGCCCATATCGTGCTCGATCAGGGCGATTGTCGTACCGCGCTGCTGGTTCACGTCGATAATGAACCGGCTCATGTCTTCTTTCTCTTCCAGATTCATGCCTGCCATCGGCTCATCGAGCAGGAGCAATGACGGCTCCATCGCCAGCGCACGGCCAAGCTCGACGCGCTTTTGCAAGCCATAGGGCAGCTTGCCGACAGGGGTGCGGCGGATGTGCTCGATCTCGAGAAAGTCGATGATTTCCTCGACTTTCTCGCGATGTTCGATTTCCTCGCGCAACGCTGGCCCATGCCACAACATCTGCCAAAGCATGTTGCGCTTCATATGCACCGACCGCCCAGCCATGATGTTTTCCAGCGTCGTCATGCCCTTGAACAAGGCCACGTTCTGGAAGGTGCGGGCGATACCCTGAAGCACCGCATGATGCGGCTTCATCGCGCGTCGCTGCTTGCCGCGAAATGTGATGACGCCCTGCTGCGGTGTGTAAAAGCCATTGATGACATTGAGCATCGACGTCTTGCCGGCGCCATTCGGTCCGATGATGGCGCGGATCTCTCCCTTGCGAATGTCGAGCGAAATGTCGGTGATCGCCTTCACGCCGCCGAAAGACAGGGATACGTTGTCGACCTTTAGCAGCATGTCGCCCTTGGCGATGCCGTCATCCAGACTGGTCAGCGGTTTCGTCGCAACATGCGCGTTCATTCCGCGGCCTCCTGAACCGGTGCTGCGGCCGGAGAATAGGTCTTGGCATCGACGATCGTGACCGTCGCGCTAATTCTGCCCTTCCGCCCGTCTTCATAGGTGACTTCCGTTGAGACGAATTTCTCCGGCGAGCCGTCGTAAAGCGCTTCGATCAATTCGCCGTAGCGTTCCGCGATGAACGAACGCCGGACCTTCTGCGTGCGGGTCAGCTCGCCATCGTCCGCGTCCAACTCCTTGTGCAGGATGAGGAAACGCCTGATCTGCCCACCGGCCATCATCGGCTCGTGGGAAAGTCTGCGGTTCGTCTCATCCACATTCTTGGCGATCATCTCGTAGACCAGAGGATGACCCGCCAGCTCCTGATAGGACGCATAGGCGATGTTGTTGCGTTCGGCCCAGTCGCCGACGGCAGTCAGGTCGATATTGAGGAACGCAGCCGCAAAATCGCGCCCATCGCCGAAAGCCACCGCTTCCTTGATGTTCGGGAAGAATTTCAGCATGTTCTCGATGTATTTCGGCGCAAAAAGAGCACCATCGCGCAGTTTTCCGACATCCTTGGCGCGATCGATGATGCGGAGCTGGCCATCCGCCTCGAAAAACCCCGCGTCGCCGGTCTTTACATACCCGTCGTCGGTCAGCGTTTCTGTCGTCTTGTCCTCTTCCTTGTAGTAGCCCGAGAACATGCCAGGCGAGCGGAACTGCACTTCCCCATTATCCGCTATGCGAATGTCGACATCCGGGGCTGCCGGACCGACGGTATCCGCGCGGACATTGCCGTCTTTCTGCGCCGTCACATAGAGGAACGCTTCCGTCTGGCCGTACAGTTGCTTCAGGTTGATCCCCAGTGAACGGAAAAACGAAAACAGGTCCGTGCCGATGGCCTCGCCGGCCGTGTAGGCGACGCGAATGTTCGACATCCCCAGAACGTTTTTGAGCGGTCCATAGAGAATGAACTCTCCAAGTCCGTAGGCGAGCCGGCCCGTCAACGGCACCGGCCGCTTCTCAAGAATCGCCTCGCCATGACGGCGCGCCACGTCGATGAATTTGCGGAACATCCATTTCTTGAACCAGCCGCCATCTTCCATGCGAATGGTCACGCTGGTCAGCAATCCTTCAAACACCCGCGGCGGTGCGAAGTAGAATGTCGGGCCGATTTCGCGCAGATCCTGCGCCACCGTCTGCTGGCTTTCCGGACAGTTCATGCACAGGCCCGAAACATATCCTTGCGCATAATTGAGATAGTGGTCACCAACCCAGGCCAAGGGCAGATAGGCAAGCACGCTGTCTTTTTCGCTGAGCTGGTCGAATGAGGCGGTTCCGACTGCCGCATCCACCGCACCCGCTGCGGTGATCATCACCCCTTTGGAGCGTCCGGTGGTGCCCGAAGTGTAGAGCATCACCGTAACGTCGCTGCCGCTGGCCTTGCCAATCGCCTCTTCCCAGCGCGCGGCCCGCCCCGCATCGTCCCGCATGGCCGCCTCACCGCGTGCCTGCACATCTCCGAAATCGCTCAGTCCGTCGTGGGCATAGTCTCGCAGGCCGCGCGGCTCATCATAGATGATGTGCTCAAGCGTCGGCATCCTGTCGCGAAACGACAAAACCTTGTCGACCTGCTCCTGATCCTGCACCACCGCAAACTTCACGCCTGCATGATCGAGCACATAGCTCATTTCTTCGGCCACGGCGTCGGAATAGACCGGCACCGGCACCGCGCCGACCGACTGGGCGGCTGCAAATGTCCAGTAGAGCCGGGGACGATTGGCGCCGACGATGGCAACCTTGTCGCCATGGCGAAGGCCCATCTCCTGCAGTCCTATGGCAAAAGCGCGGATTTCATCTCGTTGCTGTGCCCATGTCCAGCTCTGCCAGATGCCGTAATCCTTGTGGCGCATCGCTGGCCGATCGGCAAAACGCCGGGCGTTCAGCAGCAGATATTTCGGAAACGTATCGAGCGAGGTCGAAGCGTGCTCCAAACCTGTTCCTCCCATCAGGCGTTTCATCGCCTTTCTTCCAACCGGAGTTTCCTCCTCCCCGGTCGAATTTCTGCTTTGTTGGGAGAGTTTCCATCAAATAACGATGTCAGGCAACAAGACGCTTGACAGACAGGCCACCAGATTGTCTTTTGAATAGGCGCAGCTGTATGCGCACAATTCTCCGACAATGTTGCGATCAATCGCCCTCGACGTCTTCAAGCGTCGTAGGTGATCAGGCGTGGAATATCGAGCGGTGTGATCCGGCCGTGCTCGACCCGGATCAGGCCTTCCTCTTCCAGTTCCTGCAGGCTGCGATTAACCACCTGCCGCGAGACGCCGCACAGGAGGCCAAGCTCTTCCTGACTGATCTCGATCGACGGGCCTGCCTTGGGATAGAGCACCTTATTGAAAAACCACGACAGGTTCCGCGCTACCCTGGCACGTGGCACCAGCGTGCGATCATGCTCAATGGTTGCCAGAAACTGGCCCATCCGCTCATTGAGCGCGCGTACGAGATAGCGGCTGAAACCGCGGCTGTTTTCATAAAGCCACATGAAAGTCGATCGGGACATCATCGCCATCCGCGTGTCACGAATCGCAACAATGTCATATTTGCGCGGCTCATCCTTCAGCACCGAACCTTCGCCGAACCAGCCGCCATTGGTCGCGCCGGCAAAGGTCATCGCCTTGCCCTCGCGCGAGATGGCGCTGATCTTGATCAGCCCATCGACAACGCCCGTCCATTGGTCAAGCTTGTCGCCCCGATGGGTGATGTAGGTGCCTTTGGACACATGACGCTCAACCACACCGCGCCGGGCGCGATCCAGTTCTTCTTCCGTCAGTTCGTCAGCCCAAAGCGCTGAACGGACGATATCTTCTCTGGTGCTCATCGACCCTCGACATGGTCGCCCCTCGCCGGCACAACAACCGGCTTATGAACGCCTAACCCAAAAAAGACAATAATCCTGCTCCATCAGGCCGCGGTCATGTACTGGGCGGTCGGCAGAATCGTCAGCGGTGCGGGTTCCCCCATCTTCGTTGGCCCGAACATCATTCGCTCCTCGCTGGCTGTCGCAAAGAAGAACGGATAACGCTGGAAGGACCGCTCCCGAATGGCGTTGACGTCGGCGCGGTACATTTCGACCTTGGTATAAACGCCGGGATAGGGCCGTGCCTCGCCAATCTTCTGCGAAGCGTAGATGCGCTTGTAAAACGATGCGTGATCTTCTCGGATTGTCGACAGGCAATAAGGCGCGTTGAAGTAGAAGCAGGCCATGCCCGCAAGCCGCAGCGTGATGTAAGGGAGCTGCGGGTAGATCTTCGACATCTCCGGGTCGGCCGCAAACCGGCTGGGATCCACGAAGGTATCGCCGGCGTCGATCATTGGATGCACGATATCGCCAAAAGCCTGTGTCGACGGCCCGGCCCGGTTTTCTTTGTCGAGTATGTGGATACGCAGCGTGCTGACCAGCTCGCGATCGACGTAAACGCCGAAGCAGAACACGTTGCCGGTTTCATCGAGATCGTCATAAATCATCCGCGAGGCCATCGCGGGAACCACGCCGTGCACACGATAGGCGCGATAGCGCAGCCGATAGATGTCCTCGAGGTCTTCACCCTTATTGCAACGACGATACTCTGTCCGCTCCAACAGCGAAAAGACGCTTTTTACAAGGGCCGACTCGTGAGCGGGACTGGCTCTCATCGCGCGAGGCGCAGCGCTCGCCGCAACCGGCGTCTCATCAGCTGTCGTCATTAGTCCCCTCGTACCCAGAACAACATAAGAGTACCGGCCAGCAGCCGAACGTAAAGAATTAAATTAAATACAACCTATTAAGCCGTAGTTAAGGTTAAATTCTCTGCGTGAGACATAGTGAAAACGAATGAGTCAGCTGCGCTCCGGCAAATAGGACGACACTTTCAAAGCAGACGCAGACTGCTCGATATGCCGGACAAATGGCCAGGTCGTGCCTGACATCGTGGCAATGCCCGATGCGCTCAACGCGGCGCCAAAGAGAAAGCCCTGCACCAGATCCGGCTTGACGTCGAGCGCCAGAATCTTGAGCTGCTCGAAGGTCTCGACACCTTCAATCGTCACCGACAGCCCCAACGGGCGGGACAGGTTGACCACGCCACGCAACAGTTCAAGCGAACGCTCGCTGCGCGTAACGTCAATCAGGAACGACCTGTCGATTTTCACCTTGTCGAGCGGCAGCGTGTGCAGATAGCTAAGGCTCGAATATCCGGTGCCAAAATCATCCAGCGCAATTCTGACGCCAAGCGCCTTGATCTCTTCGAGGAGCGCGCGCGTGTGATATTTGTCGTCAATCAGCGCCGTTTCCGTGACTTCGATTTCCAGCCTGCCTGGGTCGATGCCGGCTTCCTCTACGGCCACGGCCACCTTGCGCACGATGTCCTTGTCGCGGAAATCCTTTGCGGACAGGTTCACGGTCACGCCAATCGGCACAGGCCATCTGGCACATTCGCGCGTTGCCGCCTCCAGCATGAACGCCGTTATTTCCGAAACGATACCCATCTCTTCGGCAAGGGGAATAAAAACTGCCGGCGAAATCGGACCAGTCTCCGGATGGTCCCAGCGGCACAATGCTTCGCAGCTCGCAATGCGCATTGTCTGCATCGACACGATCGGCTGGTAGACGACCCGCAATGCGCGCGTCTCGATGGCATGACGAAGGTCGGCTTTCAGAACCTGGCGATCACGGAACGCATCGTCCATCGCCGCTTCGAACAATCGCCAGTCATTCTTGCCGCCTTCCTTTGCCGCATAGAGCGCAAGGTCCGCCTTGACCGTCAGTGCGTCAACATCCACATCGCCGGCCCGCGCCAGAACCGCGCCAGCGCTTGCCTGAATGCGCAACGTGTGACCAGCTACGTCGACATCGCCGCTCAACTGATCGAAAATGCGTTGCAATTCATCTGCAAAACACAACGAGTCGGCGACGTTGTCGAAGAACAGCATGAATTCATCACCGCCGAACCGCCCGACTATCGCCTTATCGCCAACGATATCGACGAGCCGCTCTGCAGCTGCGTAGAGCAGCCCGTCTCCGACAGGATGGCCCAACGTGTCGTTGATGCTCTTGAAGTCGTCCAGATCGAGGATGACAAGCCCGACCTCGCGCTCTGGCGACCCGCTCGTCACACGGTTGACCACAATCTCATGAAAATAGGCACGATTGGCCAGCCCCGTGAGATTGTCGTAGCGCGCCATGAAGCGGATGCGCTCTTCCGCCTCGATGCGCGCCGTCACTTCATCGAAGGTAATGACACCAAGCTCATCGCGGCCCTCACGGGCGGAAAACTCGAAATATCGCCCATTGGCGAGCTGCAGCAGGACCTTCCGGTCCTTACCCTCGCGCAAGGCACGCGTCAGTTGCGTCTCGGTGTAGCGCGCATCCTTCAGACTCAGAATGTTTCCGGCAACGCCCCGCAACAGCAGGCTGCGCAGTGTCCTTCCCAAGAGCTGGTCCGGTGATCGGACTTGCATGAGCGCGGCTGCTTCCGCATTGGCGACGACAACCCTGCCCTCGCCGTTCAACATCACCAGGCCCGAGGTCATGGTGTTGAGGGCGCGGTCGAACCGTTGTGCCAGCCGATTCGCCTTTTTCTCCTCCCACAACGCCGCAAACAACACTTCGCGCACATTGTCCGCAAATTTGCGTATCGCGAAAAAGAACGGGATTGAGAGGAGCCCGAGCGTGACGTGAAAAATGTCTCCGCGCAGCAGAAAGCCGATTGAAATGGGCATGGTCAGTGACAGGATAAGCACCATGACCATGCGGGGCGAGCCATAGTTCCGTCCGGCGATCGACGTCGCGGTGGCCAGCGTGATGCAGATGGCGGCAATCTCGGCGAACTGATCCGGAACCAGGTAGATGCCGGCAAAACAGAAAAGCCCGAGCGATGCCCCGTGCAGCGCTCCTCCGACGATGTAGATATTTTCCAGACGCCTGGCTTCTTCTCGTGTCCGCAATTTATGCGGGTCCGGCGCATGACGCATTCCGTAGAGACGTACGACGCCGATCAGCGCAATGGACGTTGCAACGACCAGATAGACCGGCTCAAGCGTCTTGAGATAAACCAGCAAGGCGAGAAAAGACTGCGCAACGATGCCGACGGCGAGCGTTACGCCATCGCGGAACAACGCCTGCACGAACGGGATATACAGGTCGAGCGGAAGCTCTTTATACTTTCTCGCCGGCATGGAATCGCGCACCGTATTAGACCGCCACCTTGCCACACGCCCATTAAGAAACACTTATGTGGAAGCGTACAATCCCTCCGTGATCGCTCAACTATTCTGCCATCGGCTTGCGCGTCCCACTATTCCGCGGCATGCAGAAGCGCCTGATCTTGCTGGTTCATCAGCCGTTGCATGAGACGCTCGCGTTCACCGGCTGCCTTCTCGACATTGGCGTGCTTGACGTGGCCGAAACCACGGATCAACGCGGGCACCGATGCCAGCGCCGCCGCTGCATCGATACGACCCGGCGCCATCTTGTCGAGAATGATTGTCAGATCGCTCTCATATTGGGACAGCAGGCGGCGCTCCATCCGTCGTTCCTGCGAATAGCCGAAAATGTCAAAGGCGGTTCCACGCAGCCATTTCAGCGTGGAGAGAGCTGCAAAGCCCTTCATCATCCATGGCCCGAAGGTCGACTTGCGTGCCTTCCCATCGGCGCCCTTGCGGCCAAGTATTGGCGGCGCAAGATGAAACTCCAGCCTCTCCCAGTCCTGGAACTGACCGGCCAGTTGCTGCCTGAAGCTGCCATCCGTATAGAGACGGGCCACCTCATATTCATCCTTGATTGCCATCAGCTTGAAAAGATTGCGGGCAACCGCATCGGTCACGGCGGTCGATCCCGGCACGGCTCTCGCCTCGGCATTGCGGATTGCCGCCACCCGGTCACGGTAGCGCTGCGCATAGGCAGCGTTCTGGTAGGCGGTCAGGAACTCCGCACGACGCTCGATCACCTCATCGAGTGTCTCGCTCAGCCGGCGAACCGGCGTGGAGGTCGTCTTCGCCTCCACCAGCACGCGCACGGCTTCCGGTTCGTGGGCGGCGCGACGGCCCCAGCGGAAGGCCGAGATATTCATCTCGATGGCCTGGCCGTTCAGTTCGATGGCCTTCTCAATCGCCTCTGCCGAGAGCGGCAATCCGCCATGCTGATAGGCAAATCCCAGCAGGAACATGTTCGCGCCGAGCGAATTGCCAAACAACTTGGCCGCTGCCTGCGTCGCATCGACGAAATGCGCCTTTTCCGGGCCAACAGCGACAGTGATCGCTCTCTTCAGCCGCTCCGTCGGCAATGAGAAATCAGCCGACCGCGCAAAGTCGCCGGGCATCACTTCGGCGGTATTGGCAACGAAGATCGTCTCGCCTTCCCGAACGGCCGACAGCACCTTCTTGTTGCCCGAAACGACAAGGTCGCACCCAAGGATGAGATCGGCCTTGCCGGCGGAGACACGTATGGCGTGAATATCGTCAGGTGTCGGGGCAATCCGCACATGAGAAAACACCGCGCCGCCCTTCTGCGCCAGACCGGCCATGTCGATCATGCCGCAGCCACGCCCTTCCAGATGGGCTGCCATGCCAAGCACCGCGCCAACCGTCACGACGCCCGTCCCGCCGATGCCATCGATGATCGACGACCAGCCTTCGCGTCCGAGCGGGAAAAGCGCCGGTGCAGGAACGTTCTCCAGCGGATCGGATGTGCCGGCGACGCCTTCCGCCTTGCGCAGCTTCGCACCATGCACGGTCACGAAGGACGGGCAGAAGCCGTTGACGCAGGAAAAATCCTTGTTGCACGATGATTGGTCGATCCGTCGCTTGCGGCCAAATTCCGTTTCCAGCGGCTGGACTGAGACGCAGTTCGACGCAACGCCGCAATCGCCACAGCCCTCGCACACGAGTTCGTTGATAATCACGCGCTTGTCGGGATCGGGAAATGTACCCCGCTTCCGGCGGCGGCGTTTTTCCGCAGCGCAGGTCTGGTCATAGATGAGAACGCTGACGCCCGGCACATCGCGCAACTCACGCTGGATGGCGTCGAGGTCGTCGCGATGGTCGATGGTCGCCCCGGCGGGAAAGCTCACATGCCCGGAATATTTGTCGGGTTCGTCGGTCACGATTGCGATGCGCTCGACCCCCTCGGCGCGAACCTGCGCCGCAATCATGTCGACGGTCAGACTGCCTTCGTGGGGCTGACCACCGGTCATGGCCACCGCGTCATTGTAGAGGATCTTGTAGGTGATGTTGGTCTTGCTGGCGATCGCGAAACGTAGCGCCAGCGAGCCCGAATGGTTGTAGGTGCCGTCGCCCAGATTCTGAAAGATGTGATCGCGCTTGGTGAACGGCGCCTGCCCGACCCATTGGGCGCCCTCACCGCCCATTGCGGTAAAGCCAACCGTCGAGCGGCCCATCCACAGCGACATGAAATGGCAGCCAATTCCGGCGTTGGCGATCGATCCTTCTGGAACCTTCGTCGACGTATTGTGCGGACAACCCGAACAGAAATATGGCGTGCGCCCCGCCACATCCTTGGTGTCAGCCAGCATCGCCTGAAACTGCTTCAGGCGACTGACACGCGCCGCGATCTCCTCCGAATGGCCGATCGTTTTCAGGATCCGCTCACCCAGCGCAATGGCGATATCGTTGGGATCCAGCGCGCCGGCGGCACCAAACAGCGCCGCACCGCGCTCATCCTTCTTGCCGACGATGATGGGCCTGCCGGGGCGATCATAGAGATGCTCGCGGAATTGCGTCTCAAGCAGCGAGCGCTTCTCCTCGACCACGATGATGGTCTCCAACCCTTCTGCGAATTGCGCCATATGCTCGTAATCAAAGGGCCATGGGCAGGCGATTTTGAACAGGCGTATCCCCAGCCGATTGGCCTCGGCCTCATCAATGCCAATGTCTTCCAGTGCCTGGCGCACATCCAGATAGCTCTTGCCGATGGTGGCAATACCTATCTTTGGCGTCCTGCCACCCGCATAGACAATCTTGTTGAGACCATTGGCGCGAATGAAGGCCGCAGCCGCAGCGCGCTTGTAATCATGCAGGCGCTGCTCCTGCCCGAACTGATCCAGTTCGTGGCGGATATTGAGCCCACCGGGAGGCATGTCGAACTCGGGCAAGACAATATTGAGCCTGTCCAGTGAGACATCCACCGACGCTGTCGACTCGACATTGTCCTTGACGCATTTGATCGCCGCCCAGGTGCCCGAAAAGCGCGACAGCGCAAAACCGTAAAGCCCATAGTCGATCAGTTCCTGGACCCCGGCGGGGTTGAAGATCGGCATCATCGCGTCGACGAAGGCAAATTCGGTGGCGTGTGCGTTGGTTGACGATTCTGCAGTGTGATCGTCGCCCATCAGCGCCAAGACGCCGCCATGTCTGGATGAGCCGGCCAGGTTGGCATGCCGGAAGACGTCGCCGGTTCTGTCGACGCCTGGTCCCTTGCCGTACCACACGGAGAAAACCCCGTCGTATTTGCCCTCTCCCATCAGTTCGGCCTGCTGCGTTCCCCAGCAGGCAGTCGCGGCCAGTTCCTCGTTCAGGCCGGGCTGGAAGACGATTTCCGAAGCCTCCAGTTCGCGTCTGGCATTCCAGAGCTGCTGATCGAGAGCTCCCAGCGGCGAACCGCGATAGCCGGAGATGTAGCCTGCAGTCGACAGACCGCTGCGCTGGTCAAGCTGTCGCTGCATCATCAACATGCGCACGACCGCCTGAGCGCCTGAAATGAAGACGCGTCCCTTCGACAGATCGAACTTGTCGCGCAGAGAAACCTCGTGCAGCGTCATGGCATATACCTCCTGCGCGTCCGACGACGCATGTCCTGTCGAGACGTGATCCTCATGACCGCGCACCGACGGCCCCTCCAAATCAACGTCCTCGCGTCTTCTAGCCTAAGGGCTCCGCCGAAATCGCGCAATCAGGCGCTGCCGTCGTCGGTCAATTTGGACACACCCATCAAAAAACAGAGAGCAATCGGGCAAATTTTGTCGACATTTCTTTTCAATCTTCATGCAAGCTGCTATCGCCGAAATGACTACCTCGAAAACCATTAGAAGTTCAAAAGCATCGAGGCGGAGGGGAGTGGCTGATACGTAGCCACGACGGAGGATCAACATGAACACGCGAGCGATATCGCAACGCAATCCTGTTGATTGCTTGTCCAGACGCAAGATCCAGGACATGCAATCATGAACATCATGGCTTCCACTATTCGCGCAATCAGCGCTGTGAACCGGTTGCTGGGCAACGTCTTTGCCTGGCTGTCGCTGCTCATGGTCCTGATATGCTTCACCGTTGTTGTGCAGCGTTATGCGCTCGGCTTCACAGTCCTGTGGATGCAAGACCTCTATGTCTGGCTGAACGGTGCGATGTTTACTGCCGTCGCGGGCTTTGCGCTTTTGCGCGACGACCATGTGCGGGTCGACATCTTCTATCGTCCCGCCAAGATCCGGACCAAGGCGATCATCGACCTGATCGGGGTCATCATCTTCCTGATTCCGTTCTGCTGGGTCGTCTACACCTACACCTGGAACTACGTCGCGCGCTCCTGGCGGATCGGCGAAGCGTCGTCAAATGTCGGCGGAATGCCAGGGCTCTACATTCTGAAGTCGTTCCTTCTGGTGTTTGTAGCCGTCATTTTCCTTCAGGGCATTGCGATGGCGCTCCGGTCCATCCTTGTACTGCGCGGCCGGGAAGACCTTCTTCCTGAAAAGCTGCGTTACCCGGTTCATCAGGAGTAGTCGCATATGGACTCTGTCATTATCGGCGAAATTCTCGCTGGCCTGATGTTCTTCGGTGTCATCGGCTTTCTCATGCTGGGCTTCCCCGTCGCCTTCTCCCTGGCGGGCGTTTCGCTCCTGTTCGGTGCCGTTGGCATGTTTTTCGGCGCATTCGACCCGTCGAATTTCGGCTCGCTGGCAAACCGCTATATCGGCTTTATGACCAACGAAGTCTTGGTCGCGGTGCCGCTCTTCATCTTCATGGGCGTTCTGCTCGAAAGATCGCGCATCGCCGAGCAGCTGCTGCTGACGATGGGCAAGCTCTTCGGCAACATCAATGGCGGCCTCGGAATATCCGTCATCCTGGTCGGCGCCATGCTCGCGGCCTCGACAGGGGTTGTCGGGGCGACGGTCGTCACCATGGGGCTCATTTCGCTGCCAGCGATGTTGCGCTCCGGTTACGATCCGCGTCTTGCCTGCGGCATCATCTGCGCCTCCGGCACGCTTGGGCAGATCGTGCCACCGTCCACCGTTCTGATCTTCATGGGCGACATCCTCACCGGCATCAATGCCCAGGTGCAGATGGCGAAGGGCAATTTTGCGCCAACGCCAGTCTCGGTCGGCGACCTGTTTGCCGGGGCACTGATCCCGTCGATCACGCTGGTCTGCATGTATCTTCTGTGGGTCATCTTCAAAGCCTATTTCGATCCGCAATCATGCCCGGCCACCCCGGTTCCGGAAGACGAAAAAGAAGGCCTCGCCAGAGAGATCGTGACTGCTCTGATTCCGCCTCTGGTGCTGATCGTCGCGGTGCTCGGCTCGATTCTTGGCGGTATCGCAACCCCGACCGAAGCTTCTTCCGTCGGTGCTGTCGGCGCGATGATTCTGGCGGCGATCCGCGGCAAATTCAACTTTCATGTCCTGCGGGAAGCGACTGTCTCGACGGCAGCCATCACATCGATGGTGTTCATCATCCTGTTCGGCGCGTCGGTATTTTCGATCGTTTTCCGCCTGATGGGCGGCGACAATCTGGTTCATGAGTTCCTGACCAGCCTTCCCGGCGGCGTTGCCGGCGCAATCCTGGTCGTGATGGTCATCATGTTCTTTCTCGGGTTCATTCTGGACACGTTCGAGATCATCTTCATCGTCTTGCCGATCACCGCACCCGTCCTGCTCAATCTGGGCGTCGACCCGGTCTGGCTGGGCGTGATGATCGGTGTGAACCTGCAAACCTCGTTCATGACGCCACCCTTCGGCTTCTCGCTGTTCTACCTGCGCGGGGTCGCACCGAACAATGTTTCAACGGGAATGATTTATCGCGGCATCATCCCGTTCGTGACGATCCAGCTGATCGCTGTGGGGCTGATCTTCACCTTCCCCGGATTGGCCACATGGTTGCCAAAATGGATCTATAGTTGAGCCACCGGCTAAACTCATGACCAGAGCCGGCGGCTGCATGCCGCCGGCTTTTTTACATCGCGCACGGTGAATTATGACGTCCATTTCCTATTCGGATAGCGGAGAAACGATGCGGCAGGCCCTGTCGCGGGTGATCCTTTCAATGACCGGAACGACCACCAGCCTGCGCGACTTTCTGGCAGCGATCGGCGATCATGGTCCGCTGCTGCTGAGCGCACTTCTGTGCGTACCCTTTCTCATCCCGGTCTCGATTCCCGGCGTCAGCACTGTCTTCGCATTGGCGATCCTGATGCTGGCGATTGGCGTGACGCTGAACCGAACCCCGTGGCTGCCGAAACAGATCCTCGACCGTCGAATCGACGCGCAGAAACTACGGCGCGTCCTCGAGCGCGGCGACACCATCCTTGCCAGACTTGAGACCTTCTCGCGCCAGCGCATCAGCCTGCTCACCAATGGCGTGCTTGCAGGACGTATCAACGGGCTTGCCATCATTGCCGGCGCGTTGCTCTTGATGCTGCCTCTCGGTCTGGTGCCGTTCTCCAACACGCTGCCGGCGATTGCGATCCTGCTCATTGCACTCGGCGCGTCCCAACGCGACGGCGCGCTCGTCATCGGCGGCTATCTGATGCTTCTTGCCACCTGCATCTATTTCGTGACCCTTGCCTATCTGGCATTCGTCGCCGGCAACGGTATCGCCTCGATGTTTTCTGGCGGTTGAAACGAAAAGCCCGGGATCGCTCCCGGGCTCTCGCATCAATGTCGACTTGCCAATCAGAGGTGAAAATACTTCTCGCGGGCCTGAACGAAAAGCGAGTCAGTGCCATCGGTCTTCTGCCGCACAATATTGAAGGCAGAGACGAAACTTTCAGCCGTCTTCTTGGTCAGTGGATCACTCGAATCGAGCAAGCCCTGGAAGATCTCTTTCGCTGCCACCGCTCCGGCCTCGAGGATTTCGTCGGGGAACTGCAGAACCTTGACACCATGATCATTGACAAGCGTCTGCAGGGCGCGAGGATCGTTGGCGGCAAAATCGGCAGCGACGGAATCGTACTCCGCCTGACAGACGTCTTTGATAATTGCCTGCAGATCAGCGGGCAGTGCCTGATATTTTGCCTTGTCGACGACCAGTTCTGTCGCCAGGCCCGGCTCGATGAAGCTTGGGAAATAGTAGTTCTTGGCAATCTGGTAGAAGCCCAGCGCAAGATCGTTGTAGGGGCCAACAAACTCGGCAGCGTCGAGCGTGCCGGACTGAAGTGCCTGGAAGATCTCACCGGCTGCAAGGTTGGTGACCGATGCGCCAAGTTTCTGCCAGACCTGCCCGCCCAGTCCCGGCGTACGGAAGCGCAGACCCTGAATGTCGGCAACCCCGGTCAGCTCATTGCGGAACCAGCCGCCAGCCTGCGTGCCGGTGTCTCCCGACAGGAAGCCCTGCACCCCGAACTGGTCATAGATTTCGTCCCAGATTTCTTGACCGCCAAGATAGCGCACCCAACCGGTCAGCTCTCGCGACGTCATGCCATAAGGAACGCCGGTGAAGAACGACAGGCCGGTGCTCTTGTTCTGCCAGTAATAGGCGGCGCCGTGGCTCATTTCCGCATTGCCGTCAATGACGGCGTCCAGCGCCTGCAGTCCAGGAACCAGTTCACCCGCCGAATAGACCTGAATCGTCAAGCGTCCGCCAGACGCCGCGGTGATGCGATCAGCTAGACGTTGCGCGCCAACACCCATGCCCGGAAAATTCTTCGGCCAGGTCGTCACCATCCGCCATGTCTGGTTGCCCTGCGCGATGGCTGGCGCTGCCAGCGTGGTGGCAGCGATCGCACCTGCGCCTGCAGCGCCTGCCTGCCTGAAAAACGAACGACGATCCATATAGTAACCTCCCAGTGTGGAAATGCATGACTTACTTCACAGCATACAGTTCGGGAGCGCCGGACACTTGTCCGCCATCCTCCCTCCCGAAGTATGCTTGCATCAATACACGCGATGAAAGCCGAGTCTAGTGACCGGATGCACTCCCAGCACTGATACGGCCATATTCCTGGCGACCGCCTGGACGATCGTGTCGCTTCCTCTGGCCGGCTTGGAAAGTGCCTCGAACATCATTAGATGTGAGAGCATCTATTGCTCAAAGGAGCCGCATCGTGACGATGCGGAGTTTGACATGCGCCAGCCGCTCGTTGCCGTTTCCACCGACGTTCGTCAGTTCGACAACTATGTCTGGCACGCTGCCCCTCAGCAATATCTCGAAGCGACGCTTTCCGTGGCAAACGCACTGCCGATCATGGTGCCATCTTTCGGCGCGCGCGTTGATCTCGGATCGCTGTTTGCGGCTGTTGACGGTGTTTTGATCACCGGTTCTCGATCAAATGTAAATCCAACCCTTTATGGCGCAGAAGCCACCGAGGCCAACGGGCCCTACGATCCCGACCGCGACTCCACCACGCTGCCTTTGATCCGTGCGGCCATCGATCAGGGCATCCCCCTGCTTGCGATCTGCCGTGGCATTCAGGAACTCAACGTGGCGCTGGGCGGAACCCTTGCCACAGAAATCCAGGAGCAGGAAGGAACGTGGGATCATCGCGCTCCGCCGAGCGAAGATCAGGACGTGCGCTTCAGCATCCGTCAGCCTGTGATCATCCGGGAGGGCACCTGCCTTGGCGACATTTTTTGTCCGCGGGAGATCATGGTCAATTCCGTGCACCGACAGGCGATTGGCCAGCTCGGCAACAGACTGCAGGTCGAAGCAACCGCCCCCGACGGCACGGTTGAAGCCGTGTCGGTCACCGGCTCGAAGGCGTTCGCCGTCGGCGTGCAATGGCATCCGGAATATTGGGCGAAAAGCGACGACGCTTCGGCGCGGATCTTCAAGGCATTTGGCGATGCAGTGCGCCAGCACGCCGCCCAACGCGCCGGGATGATTTCCGAAGCTGCCGAATGAAAAAACGCTAAAGCGCGTCGCGATCTTTCAGATGCGCTCCCTGCGCATTAGCGCCTTGTTTTACGCGAGTCAGGCCTTCCTGACCGCAAAGTCGCGCGTTTCGGCAACCGGTGTCAGCGCGCGCCCGCGCTCGACCCACTCGATCAGGTTGTCAACGACCAGATCAGCCATCGCCTGTCGCGTCGCCTGCGATGCAGATGCGACATGCGGCAACAAGGTGGCATTTTCCGCATTCAGCAATGTCTCCGGCACGTGCGGCTCATGTGCAAACACATCGAGCCCGGCAGCCATGATCGTGCCATCGGCAAGCGCTTGCGCCAAAGCATCCTCGTCGACACTCGAACCGCGCCCGACATTGATGAATACACCATTGGACCCGAGCGCCTTGAGGACCTCTGTGTTGATCGCCTTGTCGGTCGAAGCATCGCCTGGGGCAACGCAGATCAACGTATCGACGGCCACCGCCAACTCCGTCAGGCTTGCGTGATAGCGATAGGCAATATCGGCGACGGGACGACGATTGTGGTAGCTGATCGGCAGGCCGAACGCTTCCAGTCTGTGTGCAATCGCCAGACCGATCCGGCCAAGGCCGAAAATCCCCACCGAACGTCCGCGCAACGTGCCGCGCGTCAGCGGGTACGGTCCCTTGGTGATCCAGTTCCCTTCGCGCAACCAGCGCTCTGCTTTCGGCAACTCGCGAACCGTATTGAGCAGCAGCCCGACTGCCGTGTCCGCCACCTCACCACTCAGCACGTCCGGCGTGTTGGTCACGACCAGACCCAGCTTTGCCATGTCGCCAGCGTCGATATGGTCATATCCGACACCGAAACTGGACATGATCTCCAGCTTTGGAAATGCGCCAGCAAAGGCAGTGTCAAGCGACGAGGCTTTGAGGTCGGTTGTACCTACGATGCCCCGTATCCGCTGGCGATCTTCCTCGCTGACGAGCGCGACGTCAGGGCCGTCGATCTGAACCACCGGGAAAATTTCGCGCAGCCGCGCGGCCGCATGCGCGTGAAGCCGTCCGACAATAAGGATCGGATAGTCATGTACCGTCATCAGATGATGATCCTTCTGGCTCAGCGTTCGCGCGGAACACCGGTGGACGAGCGGACATGCAATTCTGGCCTGATCAGTTCCTGTCCGCCATGAACCTCAACGCCGTTCAGTCGATCCAGAAGAGTGCGTGCCGCGCGGCGTCCCACTTCACGCTGGCCATTCCAGACCGTTGTCAAAGCGGGAGTCGCGATGACGGCCTCTTCGAGATCGTCATAGCCGGTCACCGAAATATCAACACCGGGCGTCAGGCCGGCGCGCAAAATTCCGTTCATCAGTCCGATCGCCACCAGATCGTTCCAGCACACGGCTGCCGTCGGCTTTTCTTCAATGGCGAGAAAGCGCTGCGTCGCTTCGAAGCCCGCCTGCTTCGTGCGCGGGCCGGGAATGCGCCAGCCTTCGCGAACCTCCAGCCCGGCGGCTTCCATGGCGTTGACATAGCCGTGATAGCGGTCGCGTCCGGTCGATGTCTGGTCGGTGCCGCCGATCATGGCGATCCGTGTATGCCCAAGCGAGATCAGGTGATTCGTCGCCAGCCCGATCCCGTAGGCGTCATCGCCCCGGAATACCGGCACATCCGCTCCCTCGACCGAACGTGCAATCAGGACGGCGGGCAGGCCGTTGCCCTCGACCATGGCAATGTCTTCGGATGGCGTCCCGATTGCCGGCGACATGATCACGCCATCCGCGCCCAGCTGCAGCAGCGTGTCGATGAAAGTGCGCTGCTTTTCAAGCTGATCATAGTGGTTCGACAGCAGGAATGTCTGTCGGCTGCGATCCAGTTCCGTTTCGATCGAGCGCAGGATTTCGGCGAAGAACGGGTTCATGATGTCGTGCACGACGACACCGACGATCCCGGAGCGCGACGTGCGCAAACTCGCGGCCCGGCGATTGTAGATATAGCCGATGGCACGTGCATGGTCCTTGATCCGCTCGCGCGTTGCATCGGCAACCAGCGGACTGTCCCGCAAGGCCAGAGAAACGGTCGCAGTCGAAACGCCCAGCGCTTCCGCAATCGTCGAGAGCTTGATCTTTTGTGCCAGGGAACCCCCCTCCTCCGGATGCGCAATATTTAAAGTGTTTAAATCGAGCTTATGCCATGGACATAGCCCGATTCAAAGCTTTTTGGCCAGATGATCCGTCTCGCCATGGGGTGTCGTCCTGTTTGCCAGCCGCAATCGATGCTCGCGATGCAGGATATACAATCCGCTCGCGACAATGATGCTGGCCCCAACGACGGTCCACAGATCAGGCAGGTCGTTGAAGATGAGCCAACCCAGCGCGATCATCCACAGCATTTGAGAATAGGGATACGGCGCGAGCGCCGATGTGGTCGCAATTTTGTAGGCGCGGATCAAAAGGTAGTGCCCGAACCCGCCGAAGAAGCCGAGACCGAGCAGCAGGGCCCACTGGATCGGCTGTTGCGGAATCGAGCCATAGATCGGCACCGCCGGCAGCATGAACAAGGCCGGAGCCAGCGCGGAATAGAAGATCAGGCTCTCCGAAGACTCCGTCGCCCCCATCTTGCGCGTCATGATCACGTAGATGCTCTGACTGGTCATCGCCATGATGGAAAACAAATGACCGATCCCGAAAGCGCCAAGGCCGGGACGCGTGATGACCAGAACACCGACGAAGCCGACCAGAACAGCCATCCAGCGCCGCCAGCCGGCCCATTCACCAAGAAATGGCCCTGCCAGCGCCGTCACGAGCATGGGTCCAAAGAAGCCGATGGAAACGGTCTGCGCGAGTTGCAGGCTTTGGAGCGCAAAGAAGTTGAAGATCGTCGATCCAAACAGGAAAAGTCCGCGCAGAAACTGCGCCATCTTCGCATCCGAGCGGAAAAGCAGCGGGTTCGACCAGCCACGAAAAAGAATCAGCACCAGCACAAGGTGAACCGCAAATCGCACCCAGGCGACAAAAGGCGGTTCCAGTCCGCTCAGCACGAGATATTTGGCGCTCGCATCCAGCATCGAAAACAGGAAAAATGCCGCGATCACGAGCATGATGGCCGACGTTGGTGTCGCGACGTCGGTTGATGCGGTTCTGTTGGTCACAATGGCTGGCCGTTTATGAGGTGGGCGGATGCACCTTTCATCGGCCAACCATGATCATGACGCAAGAGGCGACCTATTCGGCCTCGATGAGCTCTTCCGAAATCGTCTCGCTTTCCGGGGCTTCGTCCACCTCGGAAATCTCAACGCCGGTGAGATTGGCTTCGACACGTCCAAGCAGCTTGGCCAGCGTCTTCTGCTCTTTCTTGTCGAGCCCTTTGAGCGCCTGCTTTTCGGTCTTCTTCACCGCTTTCTCGATCGCGCGCATCATCGCCCGACCTTCTTCGGTGAGGTACACATTCGCCTGGCGCGCGTCGGTGGCGCAGGCTCGTTTTTCAACATATCCCTGTGCCTGCAGGCGGTTGATGGTTTTTGTCACGGTCGGCGGGCGCACGCCAAGCTTGTTCGCCAGTTGGCCAAGCGTCTGCCCGTCGTCACGCTCCAGCGCCAGCATGATCTGGTCCTGCCCGGCATAAAAGCCATGCGCCAGAAGCCGCGCTGCAAGTGCTGTACGGGAAAGCCGGGCCGCCGAATGAAGCCGGCTCATCGTTGTCGCCTTGTCTGCCTTCGCCATGGGAATTCTCCGCCTCGACATGGATTGCTTGCGGGCCATCAGACGCGCTAGCGTTGGCGACCGCGCCCCAAACATCGCAAATCGACATAACAGAAACATGACAGCCAGCGAAACATCACACCAGCCCTTCCGCGATATTGTCGTCCTGCCGCTTGGCGCAACCGAGCAGCATGGCCCTCATCTGCCGTTCGAAACCGACACCATCATCGCCGAAGGCGTGGTCGAGCGCACACGCGCGATCCTGCCAAACGATCTCGCGGTCAGTTTCCTGCCGGTCGAGCCGGTCGGCTATTCCATCGAGCACATGGACGTGGCGGGCACGAAATCTCTGCGTTACGACGAGGCTGTCGAGCGCTGGATCGGATTTGGCGTGGAGGCACACCAGCGGGGCGCCCGGCGCTTCGTCATGCTCAACGCCCATGGCGGCAACTCGCCATTGATGACGATCGTTGCCACCGAACTGCGCGTGCGCTTTGGAATGCTGGCCGTGGCGACCAGCTGGACCCGTTTCGGCTACCCGGCAGAACTCGTCACCCCGCGCGAAAAATCCCTTGGCATTCACGGCGGCCTGATCGAAACCTCCGTCATGCTGGCGCTGCGCCCCGACCTCGTTGACATGGGCAAGGCTCGCCACTTCACGTCAGCGCAGGAAGGCTTCGAGCGCGACTTCACCCATCTGCGCGCTTACGGCCCCCACGCCTTCGGCTGGAAGATGAGCGACCTGTCCCAAGATGGCGTGACCGGCAATGCCGCCGGCGCTTCGGCGCAAATTGGCGAAGCCCTGCTCGACCACGCCGCCCAAGGGTTTGTCGAGCTTCTGCAGGATGTCGCCCGGTTCGACCTTTCAACATTGCGCTGAACCAACGGGAAGTCCGTGCAATCTCGGACGCGCCGTCCTATATGGACTGCGAAACAATCCAGCATTGCCCAAGAGGTCCTTCCATGGCGCAGGCACAGCCCCAAATCCCGGTCACCGTGCTCACCGGCTATCTCGGTTCCGGCAAGACCACCCTCCTCAACCGCATTCTCACCGAAGACCACGGCAAGCGCTACGCGGTGATCGTCAATGAGTTTGGCGAAATCGGCATCGACAACGACCTGATCGTCGAATCCGACGAAGAAATCTACGAGATGAACAATGGCTGCATCTGCTGCACCGTGCGTGGCGATCTGATCCGCACCGTGGAGGGCCTGATGCGCCGTCCGGGCCGGTTCGATGCCATTCTGGTCGAGACGACGGGCCTTGCCGATCCCGCCCCTGTCGCCCAGACCTTCTTCATGGACGAAGATGTTCGCTCGAAGACCAAGCTCGACGCCGTTGTCGCGCTGGTCGACGCCAAGCACCTGCCGCTGCGCCTCAAGGATTCCAAGGAAGCCGAAGACCAGATCGCATTTGCTGACGTGATCGTTCTTAACAAGACCGATCTCGTCAACGAGCAGGAACTGCGCGACGTCGAAGCCGCCGTTCGTGCGATCAACCCGTCAGCCCGCATTCACAAGACGCAGCGTTCGGGCGTGGACCTGAAGGAAGTGCTCGACCGCGGCGCGTTTGACCTCCAGCGCGCGCTCGACAACGACCCGCATTTCCTCGATGCCGACGATCACCATCATGATCACGATCACGAGTGCGGCCCCGATTGCGGCCATGATCACCACCATCACCACGACCACGACCACGATCATGGCCACCATCATCACCATGGCGTCTCGCCGATCCACGATGTCGGCGTCACCTCGATCTCGCTGCGCGGCGGCGACATGGACCCGAAGAAGTTCTTCCCGTGGCTCGAAAAGACGACGCAGATCGACGGTCCGAACATCCTGCGCCTCAAGGGCATCATCGCGATCAAGGACGACCCGGAGCGCTACGTCGTGCAGGGCGTGCACATGATCCTCGAAGGCGACCACCAGCGCGCCTGGAAGGAAGGCGAAAAGCGTGAGAGCCGCCTCGTCTTCATCGGTCGCGAACTGGACGTTGAACGTCTCAAGCGCACCTTCGAGGCGTGCCAAGCCTGATGCCGACAGTCGCTCCGCTTGACCTCGACGGCCACTGCATTGCGGCGGCCTGGCTCGGTTCCGTTCCGGCGTTTGCGATGGCTGACGGCCTCGTTCACCGGCTCGACAATGGCCACAGGACGACAGAGGCCCATGACGGGCTTCTGGCGGCTGTGCCCAGTCTCGACGGCAAGACCCTGATCACCGGCGGCGAAGACGGACGCGTCTGCGTCCTGTCTGCCGACGGCGCGATCAGGGAGATCGCGCATCTCGGTCGCAAATGGGTCACGGCTCTGGCCGCTGGCCCCCGCGACGCCGTTGCCTACGCCAGCGGCCGCGTCGCGCATGTCCGCCTGCCCGATGGCAGCGTGAAGGAATTTGCTCATCCACGCACGGTTGAGGGCCTCGCCTTCGCGCCCAAGGGCATGCGCATCGCGGTGGCCCGCTACAATGGCGCGACCCTGCATTTCCCCGCCGCAGCCGGCAAGCCGGTCGAGCTTGAATGGGCCGGGGCGCACACCGCCGCCACCTTCTCTCCCGATGGCAATTTCCTTGTCACCGCCATGCAGGAGAACGCGCTGCATGGCTGGAAGCTTGCAGACGGCAAGCACATGCGCATGGCCGGTTATCCCGCCAAGGTGAAGTCGATGTCGTGGGCGCCAAAGGGGCGCTGGCTTGCAAGCTCGGGCGCACCTGCCGCCATCTGCTGGCCATTCCTCACCAAGGACGGCCCCATCGGCAAGGCGCCGGTCGAACTTGGCACGCGCGGCGATGCCATGGTGACTTGCGTTGCATTCCACACCACCGATGAAATCCTGGCGATCGGCTATGCCGATGGCATGGTGCTCGGTGCGCGCGTCGCCGACCAGAAGGAGATCCTTTTACGTCGTGCGGGCAACGGTGCCATCACCTCGCTTGTCTGGGACGGTGAAGGCCAGCGCATTGCCTTCGGCTCGGAGGCAGGCGATTGCGGCGTCATCGACGTCGCAGGCTGATCTACTCGACGATGCATCTTATTGAACCTGACAGCGAGGCGGTTGCCGCCTCGCCGTCATTCTCCTGCTCCATGTCGTACACTTCGACGCGATAATTTCCCTCGGCATTCTCGCCCGAAGGCGCATCGACAGTCAGTTCGACATAGCCATGCGGCCTGTCGCCCAGGCGCTCCCGGTACAGCCGCAGCTTCAGCCCATCTTCGTCCAGCCAGTATTGCGCGACCTCGCCGCGCCCGAACTTTGTCTCGGCAAGATCTGCTGCCACGCCGTCCCCGCGCATATGCACCTCGCCATCGAAACTGAACAGGGCGCTCCCCATGCCACGGCTCACGCCGCCATCGAGGCGGATGAGCACATTGTCATCGTCCGCCCCGCAGGCAATCCCGCCTGATGCCAGAGCCTGCCCGCAGACCACAGACATGGCCATCGCCGCCATCAATACGCGCATCAGAATTCCCCTCATCGACCCATCAACCTTGTTTGTGCAAGCATGTTGCGGCTCCATTGCGGCGGCGCTAGGAGTTCTGAGCAATTGGAGGAAGCGGCGTGAGCGAAATGACAGAAATCATTGGCGGCATCAGCCGCTCCCGGATTGCGGCGGTGCGCGAACACGAGACGATGGTCTATGTCGCAGCGCGGCCTAGGTCTGAAGCGGCGATCGGCAAAGGTGCGCAGGGCTATCTCGGCGGCGTGCCGATGCACTGGATGCGCGACTGGCCGATGCCGTTTCCTTTCATCGTCAAGAAGGCGAAAGGCGCCAAGCTCACCGATATCGACGGCATCAGACTCGCCGATTTCTGCCTCGGCGATACCGGCTCGATGTTCGGCCACTCCCCTGCTCCCGTTGCAGATGCCATTCGCCGGCAGGCCAGACGCGGGCTGACCTACATGCTGCCCAACAGCGACGCGCTTGCCGTCGGCACTCTGTTGTCGGAACGCTTTGGGCTACCCTACTGGCAGGTAGCCACCACCGCGTCGGACGCCAATCGTTTCGCCCTGCGGGTCGCGCGCGCCATCACCAACCGCTCGAAGATCCTCGTCTTCAACGGCAGCTATCATGGCGCGGTGGACGAAACTTTCGTCCAGCTCCAGCATGGCGACCAGACCAACAAAAAGGGCCTTGCCGGCGAGTTTCGCGATCTTACCCAAGGCGCTGTCGCGGTCGAGTTCAACGATATCGAAGCCGTCGAGAAGGCGCTGGCGGAAGGGGACATCGCCTGCGTCATCACTGAACCGGTGATGACGAATTCCTGCATGGTTCTGCCCCAGCCCGGCTTTCACGACGCGCTCCGCGCGGCAACACGCAAGCACGGCACACTTCTGTTGATCGACGAGACCCATACGATCTCCACTGGGCCAGGCGGCTACACCCGCGCCTATGGACTGGAGCCTGATCTCTTCGTCCTCGGCAAGCCGATTGCCGGCGGCGTTCCGGCGAGCGTCTGGGGCATGTCGGCGGACGTCGCTGCACGTTGGCAGGAATACGAAGCGACCAAGGAGCCCGGCTACTCCGGCATGGGCACCACGCTGTCAGCCAACCCACTGCAGTTTGCCGCGATGCGCGCCATGCTCGAAGACGTCATGACCGACGACGCCTATAAGTGGATGGAGGAACGCGCCGAGCGGCTTCAGGAGGGACTTGCCAAGGTCATCGAGGACAACGGCCTTGCCTGGCATGTCGTGCGCGTCGGTGCACGCGTCGAGTTCATCTGCGCACCGGGGCCACTTGCCAACGGCACCGAGGCGGCACAGGCGCACGCACCGGAGCTTGAAAGCGTGATCCATCTTGGCCTTGTGAACCGTGGCTGCCTCATTGCCCCATTCCACAACATGATGCTGGTCTCGCCGGCGACCAAGAAGAAGCATGTCGACCGCCTGATCATGGCGTTTGAAGACATCGTGTCGGAGCTTGCGCAGTGACCACATCTCCATCCGGCTCGTCGGTCGACGAAGCCCGCGCTTTTCTGGATGCCCATCCGCAGATCGAAGCCTTCGACATCGTTCTCACCGATGCCAACGGCATCGGTCGCGGCAAGATCATCCGCCGTCATGAACTGCTGGCGCTCTATGAAAGCGGTCGTCATCTGCCGATCTCCATTCTCGGTCTCGACATTGTCGGCGAGGATGTTCACGAAACCGGCCTGATCTGGGATTCCGGCGATGGCGACCTGCGCGCCTGGCCGCTTCCGGGAACCCTCGTGCCACTCCATGGCACCAACCCGCCGCGCGGCCAGGTGCTGATGTCGATGTACCTGCTCGACGGCACCCCGATGACGAGCGACCCGCGCCACGCCCTGAAGCGACAGGTTGATGCGTTCTCGGCCCGTGGCTTGCGTCCTGCCGGTGCGTTCGAACTGGAGTTCTTTCTGCTTGCCAGCGAGCGCAATGCAGACGGTCGCGTTCAGCCAGCCCGCGCGGTGCTCGACGGGCGCGCCAGCGGCAAGACCGAGGTGTACTCGGTCGATCATCTCCACGGCATGGAGCCGCTGTTTTCGGACATCTACAAGGCCGCCGAAGCACAAGGCATCCCCGCCGAGACCGTGATTTCCGAATACGCGCCCGGCCAGTACGAGCTGACGCTCAACTACCGGCAGGACATCCTGCGTGCTGCCGATGATCTGCTGATGCTCAAGCGGCTGGTGCGCATGCAGGCGCGCCGCCATGGCGTCACCGCCTGCTTCATGGCCAAGCCGATCGAGCTATATGCCGGCTCGGGCATGCACCTACACGTGTCGATGCAAGATGCGTCTGGCACCAACGTCTTCACCGAAGAGCGCGACGGAGAATGGAACCCCCTCCTTCTCCACGCGCTTGGCGGCCTTGCCGACACGATGGCAGAATCCATGCTGGTGTTCGCCCCCCACGCCAATTCCTGGCGCCGCTTCGTGTCCCAGTCCTACGCGCCGATTGCACCGACCTGGGGCGTCAACAATCGCTCGGTCGCACTGCGTGTGCCTGCCGGCTCCAAGTCGGCCCGCCGCATCGAGCATCGTCCCTCAGGCGTTGACGCCAATCCCTACCTCGTCGCGGCGACGGTCCTTGCTGGCATTGCCAGGGGTGTGGACGAAAAGATCGATCCCGGCCCGGAAACCACCGGCAACGGATATGAATGTGCGCGCGTCGGTGAAGTCGAAATGCCCACAGACTGGCTCTCGGCGATCAAGGCTGCCGAACGATCCAGTTTCCTGCGCGAAGCGCTTGGCGAGGACATGCATCGCACGTTCACCGCGATCAAACGCGCCGAATATCTGCGCGTCGCCCGCACCGTCAGCGAACTCGACTATCATCTCTATCTTCACGAGGTGTAGCCAATCCCCCGTCCTGTAATCTCACGCAAAAATGTGATTGGACTTCGGCAGGAGAAGAACATATCAGGAACACATGTCTGTTCCTACGCTCCAGCAAAAGCTCGCCATCCTGGCCGATGCCGCGAAATATGATGCGTCCTGCGCATCTTCCGGCACCACCAAACGCGATTCCCTGAAGACCAAGGGGATCGGCTCGACGGAAGGAAGCGGAATCTGCCATTCCTACGCGCCGGATGGCCGATGCATCTCGCTCCTCAAGATCCTGCTGACAAACTTCTGCATCTACGACTGCGTCTACTGCATCAATCGCTCATCTTCCAATGTCAGGCGTGCGCGCTTTTCAGTCGATGAGGTCGTCAACCTCACGCTCGATTTCTACAAGCGCAACTACATCGAAGGACTTTTCCTCTCCTCCGGTGTCATACGCTCCCCCGATGAGACGATGATGGAGATGGTCGAGATCGCACGGCGCCTGCGCATCGACCACGGCTTCCAGGGCTATATTCACCTCAAGACAATTCCGGAAGCGAGCGACGAACTGATCGAACAGGCCGGGCTTTATGCCGACCGCCTGTCGATCAATGTCGAGTTGCCGACCGACGATGGCGTCAAGCGTCTGGCACCCCAGAAGAAGCCGGAGACCATCCGCGTTTCGATGGCCAATCTGCGCTCCAAGATCGAGGAAAAATCAGAACCAACCCAGCGCACCCGCAAGCGGCAACGCTTTGCGCCGGGTGGTCAGTCGACGCAGATGATTGTGGGCGCTGACGCGACAACAGATGCGGAGATCCTGCACACCTCGACCCGTCTTTATGCGGGCTACAAGCTGAAGCGCGTCTATTATTCCGCATTCAGCCCGATCCCCGATTCTTCATCTGCCCTGCCTCTGGTGCGCCCGCCGCTGATGCGCGAGCACCGGCTTTATCAGGCAGACTGGCTGATGCGTTTCTACGGTTTCGAGCGCAATGAGATCACCGCTGGGCGGCCCGACGGGATGCTGGATCTGGAGATTGATCCGAAACTTGCATGGGCGCTGGCCAACCGCGCCGTCTTCCCCCTCGACATCAACCGTGCGCCGCGCGAGATGCTTCTGCGCATCCCCGGCATCGGCGTGAAGGTCGTCAACCGCATTCTCGACATGCGCCGCTTCAAGCGTCTGCGCATCGAAGACGTTGCCCGCATCTGCGTGTCGATCGCCAAGGTCCGTCCCTTCATCGTCGCCGAAGGCTGGACGCCGCGCGGCCTTCTCGACAGCGAGAGCCTGTCAGACCGGCTCAAGCCAAAGCCCAAGCAACTAAGCCTTTTCTGACATGCGCTATTCGGTTTCTCTGGCGGGGGAAACGGACTTCGACGGCTGGCGCGATGCAGCGCGACGCCTGTCGCTCAACGATGTTGCGCCCGCCGACATCATCTGGCGCACAGGCGCAAGCGATGACCTGTTCGCGGCCGACACACCCTTGCCGGACGCTCCGGCAAATGCCACGCTCAATGTCCCGCGCGATTTCATCGACAAGGCCAAGGCAGTCGTGTGCCATTCGGATCCCGCGCGATTCACGCTGCTTTACCGTCTCCTGTGGCGGTTGCGCGACGAGCCGAACCTGTTGCGCATCGCCTCCGACCCCGACGTCATACGCCTGCGCGAGATGGAAAAATCGGTGCGCCGTGACAGCCACAAGATGCATGCCTTCGTGCGCTTCGTGAAGGTCGGCACAGGCGAGGACGAGCGCTTCGTCGCCTGGTTCGAGCCCGACCACTATATCGTCGAGCGCAATGCCGACTTCTTCATCCGTCGCTTTGCCGGCATGCGCTGGACCATCCTGACGCCTCACGCCTCGGCTGATTGGGACGGCGAAAAGCTGAGTATCGGACCGGGCGCGACAAAAGCCGACGCCCCCACGGAAGATGTCTCCAACGATCTGTGGCGCACCTATTTTGCGAACATCTTCAACCCCGCACGCCTCAAGGTGAAGGCGATGCAGGCCGAGATGCCGAAAAAGTACTGGCGCAATCTGCCGGAAGCCTCCTTAATCCCCGAACTGATCAAGGGTGCGGATGAAGCGGCCCGGCAGATGCTGGCAAAGATGCCCACGCTCCCCGCGCCGCACCATGCAAGAATTCAGGAACGCGTGTGGAGCAAGGACGTTGCCGCCTTGCCCGAGACAGCCACGACGCTCGAAGAGCTGTCTCTTCTGGCCAAGTCCTGCCGCCGTTGCCCGCTCTGGGCTGACGCAACGCAAACCGTCTGCGGCGAAGGCCCTTCCGATGCCCGCGTCGTGTTTGTCGGCGAGCAGCCCGGCGATCAGGAGGACATTGCCGGTCGGCCCTTTGTCGGTCCTGCCGGTCAGGTCTTCGACGCCGTGATCTCGCAAGCCGAGATCGACCGCCAAAAGCTCTACGTCACCAACGCGGTCAAACACTTCAAATTCGAACCGCGCGGAAAGAAGCGTATCCACCAGCGCCCGAATGTCGGCGAGATTTCAGCCTGTCGCTGGTGGCTCGACCACGAACTTGACCTGATCAAGCCGGAGTTCGTTGTCGCCATGGGCGCAACCGCTGCTCACGCGCTGCTCGGAAAATCCGTCTCGATCACGGCAATGCGGGGCCAGACGGTGGAGCGCAGCGACGGCCTGCGCGTTTTTCTGACGATCCATCCGTCCTTCATCCTGCGCATCCAGGACAAGGCGCAAGCCAGCCCCGAGCGCGCCCGCTTCCTGGACGACATGCGCGCGGTCAAAAGCCTGATGGCGGAGTTCAGTTGAGGGTAGTCTTGGCTGGCTTGCCAGCCACATAGACCTCACGAATGGCGCGATCATCGCCCAGCGTCTGCAGCAGGAACAGTTCTTCCGCCAGCGTCGTTACCGTCTCCATGCGCAGCGCCATTGTCGGCGTCGCCCGCGCATCCAGCACCGTGATATCCGCATCCGTACCGACATCAAGCGTGCCGATCCGATCATCCACCGACAGCGCCTTGGCGTTGCCAAGCGTGATCTGCCAGAACGAGGCAAATGGGTTGATCTTCTCGCCCTGCAACGCGATCACCTTGTAGCCTTCGTCCATCGTGCGCAGCATGGAGTAGTTGGTCCCGCCGCCGACATCGCTCGCCGCCGCAATCCGCAACGGCTTGGCGCGCTTCGAATAGCGCTGCCAGTCGAACAGGCCGGAGCCAAGGAACAGGTTCGAGGTCGGGCAGAACACGACGACCGACCCGCTATCCGACAGCACATCGGCCTCGCGCTCCGACAGATGGATCGAATGGCCGAACAAAGCCTTGGGGCCGAGCAGACCGTAATGGTCGTAAATGTCGGTATAGTCCTTCGACCACGGATAAAGCTCCTGGGTGAAGGCGATTTCGGCGTGGTTTTCCGACAGATGCGTCTGCATGTGGAGGTCCGGGTGTTCACGCATCAGCGCGCCCGCCATCTCCATCTGTTCCGGCGTCGAGGTGATGGCAAAGCGCGGCGTGATCGCATAATGCAACCGCCCCTTGCCATGCCAGTCGGCGATCAGCGCCTTGGTGTCGTCATAGCCAGATTGCGGCGAGTCGCGCAGCCCGTCCGGGGCGTTGCGATCCATCATCACCTTGCCGGCGATCACCAGCATGTCGCGCGACAGCGCTTCTTCGAAGAAGGCGTCAGCGCTTTGGCGATGCACCGAGCAATAGGCGGCAACCGTGGTGGTGCCATGGCGCACCATGTCGTCGCAGAACATGCGCGCGATGCGCCGAGCATGCTGCGCGTCGGAAAATTTGGTCTCTTCAGGGAAAGTATAGGTGTTGAGCCAGTCGAGCAGCTCCGCGCCATAGCTGGCAATCACCTGCATCTGCGGCACATGCACATGCGCATCGATGAAACCGGGCAGGATCAGGTTCGGACGGTGGTCGATGACCTTGGCGTCCCCGGCATCGCGTGCCAGCGCGGTGAAATCCCCCAGCGCCGCAACCTTGCCATCCTCGATCAGAACCCCGCCATCTTCTTCATAAACATACGAAGCGCGGTCATCGAGGCTCTCGGGCCGGGTGCGAAACGACAGGATGCGTCCGCGCAGGAGCAGTTTGGTCACTTGCCTCTCCCTTCGAACCACGCCACCAGAAGCGCGCGCTCCTGCGGCGTGATGTGTGAGACGTTGCCGGGTGGCATCGCGTGGCTGCGCCCGGCCTGCAGATAGATTTCACGTGCGTGCTCGGCGATCTGAACGTCGGTTTCCAGCGCCACGCCCTTGGGCGTAAAAGCGATGCCGTCCCAGCTCGGCTCTGCCGAGTGGCACATCGCGCAGCGCCCCATCACCGTGTCGCGCACGGCCGGAAAATGCTGCGAGGCCATATAGGCCTCGCCGGTTGCAGATACGCGCTGTTCGCCGGTCAGCACCTGCGGCACGGTCGACAGCCACATGATGACAAGGAACAGCACCGTCGCCAGCCCCCACGTCCAGTGCGGCTTGCCCTTACGCGCATGCATCGAGTTGAAATAGTGCCGGATCAGAACGCCGATCAGGAAGATCAGCGCCGCGATCACCCAGTTGAACTGCGTGCCGAACGCCAGCGGGTAGTGGTTCGAGAGCATCAGGAACACGACCGGCAGCGTCAGGTAGTTGTTGTGCAGCGAGCGCGTCTTGGCGATGCGGCCATATTTGGCGTCCGGCTTGCGTCCTGCAATCAGGTCGGCGACCACGACTTTCTGGTTGGGGATGATGACCAGGAACACGTTGGCCGACATGATCGTCGCGGTGAATGCGCCGATATGCAGGAAGGCCGCGCGTCCGCTGAAAATCTGCGTGTAGCCCCACGCCACCACCACCAGGATCGGAAACAGCACCAGCATCAGCAGCGTGTCGTTCTCGCCCAGCCGCGTCTTGCACAGCTGGTCATACATCAGCCAGCCCAGCACCAGCGAGCCGAACGACAGCGCGATGGCGACCGGCGCCGACACGTCCAGCACATTGCGGTCGATCAGGAACAGGTCGGCTCCGGCATAATAGACAATCGCCAGAAGCGCGAAGCCCGACATCCAGGTGGCATAGGATTCCCACTTGAACCAGGTCAGATGCTCCGGCAGCCGCTCAGGCGCGACCAGATATTTCTGGATATGGTAGAACCCGCCGCCATGGACCTGCCATTCCTCGCCATGCGCGCCAACCGGCATTCCTTCCCGCTGCACCAGACCGAGATCGAGTGCGATGAAATAGAAGGATGAGCCGATCCAGGAGATCGCCGTGATCACATGCAGCCAGCGGGCGGCAAAGGCGAGCCAGTCCCAGAATATCGCAAAATCGTACATTGCCGTCCCCTCAACATCCTGTGCCGTCCGATAGTCTGACCTGTCCTCACCAGACGGCAAGGTCATTGCACAGCTCAAACCGACTCTATGCGTTCCGCTTCAAACGAAAAGACGACAGATGCACGATGACTTTCAAAAAAATCTGGAAAATAATAGGCCAGCATAAAGGAACTGTCATTGGCCTATCTCGATAATCTCGCCGTCTTCGTCCGCGTCGTGGAGTTGGGAAACCTCTCCGCCGCCGGACGCGACATGCGTATCTCGCCCGCCGTCGCCTCCAATCGCATCAAGGAGCTGGAGAAGCATCTCGGCGTGCGCCTGTTCAACCGCACCACGCGCCAGCTGATGCCGACCGAGCATGGCCGCGTCTTCTATGACGGGGCGTGCAAGGTTCTGGAAACGATCCTCGAAGCTGAATCCGCCGTCAGCGCCCTGTCGGGCCAGCCGCGCGGATCGATCCGCGTCACCGCGCCGCTCGGCCTTGGCCGCCGCCTGATCGCCTCCGGCATCCCCGAATTTCGCGACCGCTATCCCGACATCGAAGTGCGGCTGCGCCTGTCCGACCACAATGTCGACATCATGAAGGAAGGCATCGACGTCGCGTTTCGCCTCGGCCTGCTCGAAGATTCCAGCCTGCGCATGCGCGGCATCATGGATTGCGAGCGCGTGCTGGCCGCTGCCCCTTCCTATCTGGCGCGGCGCGGCGAGCCGCAGACCGCACAGGATCTCGTCAGCCAGAAGCATGATTGCCTGATGCTGCGCTTTCCCGGCGCGAAAGAGCATAGCTGGACGCTGCGCACCCCCGATGGCCCGCAAAAGCTCGACGTGTTCGGCCCTTACGATTCCGACGATGGCGACGTCATCACCGGCTGGGCGCTGGCCGGGCGTGGCATCATCAACAAGCCGCGTTTCGAGATCGAGCCTTACCTGCGCGATGGACGGCTGAAAATCATCCTGCCGCAAAGCCCGCCCGCCCCGGTCCAGTTCGCCGCCGTCTATCCGCACAAGAAGTTTCAGGATCCCAAGGTCCGGCTGTTGCTGGATTTCATGGCCGACCGCTGCCAGCACATGATCCGCGACATTCTTGCCGGCAAGTCTGCCGATGAAACCCTTTCCCGTGAGGTCGTCCAACGCTGACCTGCCGTGCAACTTCCACCGTTCTGCAGCGTTGGTGCCCCTAGCAACCTGTCGCCACAAAGGAGTATCTCATGGCCAATCACACGACGCGGATCGACCTCAAGTCGAACACCAAGAAGACGATGATCGACCTCTTGAATGCCCGGCTTGCCGATGCGCTCGACCTCGCGCTCATCACCAAGCAGGCACATTGGAACCTCAAGGGTCCGCAATTCATCGCCATCCATGAAATGCTCGATGGCTTCCGCGCGACGCTCGACATTCACACCGACACTATCGCCGAACGTGCGGTGCAGCTGGGCGGCATGGCGCAAGGCACCAGCCAGACCATCGCCGAGACGACGAAACTCAAGCCCTATCCGACCGACATTTCCAAGACCAAGGACCATCTCGCCGAGCTGATCGAACGCTATGGCGCGGTCGCCAATCTGGTCCGTGCCGCGATTGATGAAAGCGACGAAGCCGGTGACGCCGATGCCGCCGACATCTTCACCGCCTTCTCCCGCGACCTCGACAAGAACCTGTGGTTCCTCGAAGCGCACGTTCAGGAAAAAGACTAAAAATCAGGCCGGATCGGCGACGGCGAAGCCACGAATGAGTTCCGCAGCAGCCAGCGCCGCGATCACTTCGGGGCGCTTGTCCTTCACGTCTGCCCCGCCGATCGGGCAGACGAGCTGCGCCAGGGCTTCGGCGCTGCCATCCGCCTCGCGCCGGAACCAGCTACTGAAAGTCGCCTTCTTGGTCTTGGAGCCGATCATGCCGACATAGGCGGCGTCGCCGCGCTTCAGCGCTTCGGCAACGATCAGGAAATCAAGCGCGTGGTCGTGGGTCAGCACCAGAAACGCCGCGCCCTTCTCCGCGTCGCGCACGACCGTTTCCGGCATTGCGCTTGCCACGGTGGCGATGCCCTCCGGCATCCCCTCCAGCGCCTCGGGGCGGGTCTCCACCACGGTCGCGTGAACCGGCAACAACGCCAGCACCGCCGCAAGCGCATGGCCGACATGCCCCCCGCCAAACACATAGACGCTGGGATAATCCGCTTCCATTTTGGCGATGCGTTGTGGCAGTGCGGCGCGCAAGTCGTCATCGACCAGCGCGATCTCCACAACCACCCGCCCGCCGCAGCACTGGCCGATCTCCGGCCCCAGCGGCACGTCGAGCCGGTCCTGCACGACGCTTTGCGCGATCATTTCGCGGGCGCGGTCGATGGCCATGAATTCCAGCCGGCCACCGCCGATGGTGCCGAAAATCGCGCCGGCAGACACTAGCATCCAGGTGTCCACCGCGCGCGGCGTCGAGCCGCGCGCTTGCGTGATCTTCACCAGCGCCACTTGTGGCCAGGCCGCCAGAAACTGGCGCAGCCGTGTCTGCATCCTGCTCATGGCGTGGCGGCAGCCTGCCCTTTCAGCCGCTCCAGCGTCATCAGCACCCGCTCCGGCGTCGCCGGCGCGTCGAGTTGCGGGCAGATCTTGTGGTCAGCGACGCTGGCAATCGCGTCCGACAGCGCATGCAGCACCGACAGGCCCAGCGGCAGCGGCGGTTCGCCCACCGCCTTGGAGCGATGGATCGTCGGCTCATAAGCCTGCGACCAGTCGGTCAGGGCGACATTGAAGATTTTCGGCCGGTCCGACGCCAGCGGGATCTTGTAGGTCGACGGCGCATGGGTGCGCAGCCGGCCCTTGTCGTCAAAGACCAGCTCTTCGGTCGTCAGCCAGCCCGTCCCTTGCACGAAACCGCCTTCGATCTGGCCGATATCGATCACCGGGTTCAGCGAACGGCCGACATCGTGAAGAATATCAGTGCGCTCAATGACATATTCGCCGGTCAGCGTGTCGACCGACACCTCCGAACAGGCCGCACCATAGGCGAAATAATAGAACGCATGGCCGCGTCCCTTGGAGCGGTCCCAGTGAATTTTCGGCGTCTTGTAGAACCCCGCCGCCGACAATTGCACTCGTCCGACAAAGGCCTGCCGCACCAGTTCGTTGAACGGAATTTCCTGATTCCCGACCCGCACCCGGTTGGGCAGAAACTCGATCTGGTCATGCGGCACGCCATAGCGTTCGGCCGCAAAATCGATCAGCCGCACCTTGATCTGATGCGCCGCATTCTGCGCCGCCATGCCGTTGAGGTCCGCCCCCGACGACGCCGCCGTCGGGGCGGTGTTGGGCACCTTGGCCGTGGTCGTCGCGGTGATCTTCACCCGGTCGAGATCGATCTGGAACTCTTCCGCCACCACCTGCGCCACCTTCAGGTGCAGCCCCTGCCCCATCTCGGTGCCGCCATGGTTCATGTGCACCGAGCCATCGGCATAGATATGCACCAGCGCACCGGCCTGGTTCGATTCGGTCTTGGTGAACGAGATGCCGAACTTCACCGGCGTCAGCGCGATGCCGCGTTTGACATATTTGCTGTTGGCGTTAAACGCCGCGATTTCGCGCCGCCGTCCGGCATAATCCGCACTCGTCTCCAGTTCGGCAACGATGCGCTGAATGATGCAATCCTCGACCTTCTGGTGATAGGGCGTGAGGTTGCGTTCGCCAGCTTCGCCCATCGGGTCGTAGAAATTCAGCTTGCGGATTTCGAGCGGGTCCTTGCCCACCGCAAACGCCACCTCGTCGATGATGCGCTCGGCACCGACCATGCCCTGCGGCCCGCCAAAGCCGCGAAACGCAGTGTTCGACACGGTGTTGGTGTGAAACAGCGCCGTGCGCGCTTCGACATGCGGCAGGAAATAGGCGTTGTCGCAGTGAAACAGCGCCCGATCGCCTACCGGCCCGGACAAATCAGCGGAAAAACCCGCCCGCAGCGCAAAGGTGTAATCGACGCCGAGAATGCGGCCCTCCGCATCGAAGCCGACATCGTAGTCGATAGCGAAATCGTGCCGCTTGCCGGTCGCGACCATGTCCTCATCGCGGTCGAGCCGCAGCTTGACGGCGCGATGCAGCTTCTTGGCCGCGATTGCTGCCAGCGCCGCCACCTGATTGGCCTGCGTTTCCTTGCCGCCGAAGCCGCCGCCCATGCGGCGAATTTCGATCGTCACCGCGTTGGAGGCAACGCCGAGCGCGTGAGCGACCAGATGCTGCGTTTCGGTCGGCCCCTGCGTCGAGCTATAGACGATGATGTCGTCGTCCTCACCCGGCACCGCCAGCGCGACCTGGCCTTCGAGGTAGAAATGGTCCTGTCCGCCAAGCCGCATCCGGCCCTTCACGCGCCGTGGCGCGGTGGCAAGGGCGGTGGCGACATCGCCGCGCTTCAGCGTCAGCGGCGTTGCCACCTGCTTGTCGGTCGCAATGTCCAGCGGCCAGATATCGACCACGGGCGCCTGCTCGTCATAGCTGACCTTCGCCAGCCGTGCGGCGCGGCGCGCCTGATCGCGCGTCTGCGCGATGACACAGAAAATCGGCTGGCCGTGAAACGAAACGACGCCATCGGCCAGAACCGGATCGTCCTGCATGCCTGAAGGCGAAATATCGTTGACGCCCGGCACATCCGCTGCCGTCAGCACGCAAACGACGCCCGGCGCCGCGCGTACCGCGTCGAGGTCCATCGCCGTGATCGTCGCCTTGGCGACGCTGGAAAAGCCCAGCCCCGCATGCAGCGTGCCGGCAGGTTCGGGCATGTCGTCAATATAGATCGCCGTTCCCGCGACATGCTTATGCGCGGAATCATGGCGCACATCAGTGTGGACGCCACCGGAGATTTTCTCGGCCTTGAGGTTCGGGGTGTGCTTGGTCATGGTCACGCCACCTCATATCGCGACACGCGGATCGGTGCCGTCGTGCCGCTATTTTCCAGATAGAACCGCATCAGCAGGTTCTTCGCCACCAGCATGCGATAGTCCGCCGACGCGCGCATATCGCTGAGCGGCGTGTAATCGGCCTCATAAGCCAGCATCGCCGCTTCGATTGTCGCCTGCGTCCAGGGCTTGCCGATCAGCGCCGCCTCGACAGTCCTTGCGCGCTTGGGCGTCGCCGCCATGCCGCCATAGGCGATGCAGGCCGACGCCACGACGCCACCCTTGACCACGACATGAAACGCGCCCAGCGCCGCCGTGATGTCCTCGTCCTGCCGCTTGGAAATCTTGTGCACGGCAAACATCGCATCAGGCTTTGGCAAAGGCACATGCAGCGCCTCGACGAATTCACCCTTGGCGCGATCCTGTTTGCCATAGTCGATGAAGAAATCCTCGACCGGGATCGACCGGCGCACATCACCCTTGCGCAAGGTCATCGTCGCGCCCAGCGCGATCAGTGGCGGCGGCGTATCGCCAATCGGCGAACCATTGGCGACATTACCGCCGACCGTGCCCATATTACGCACCTGATCGCCACCGATCCGCGCAATCAACGTCGCCAGTTGCGGAATGCGTGCCGCCAGTTCACGGCGCGCCGTGCTGTAATTGACGCCCGCGCCAATCGAGATCACGCCCCCGCTTTCGGAAATCTCCTGCAACTCCGTCAGGCCGCCGATGAACACCACCGGCGCAATCGCGCGCATCTGCTTGGTCACCCACAGGCCGACATCGGTCGACCCTGCAACGATAGTTGCGTTCGGCTCCGCTTCCAGCACGGCCGCCAGATCGTCAACCGATGCCGGCACGATCAGCCGCTCGCTGCCCTGCCCGATCTCGACCCGTGCGCCGTCCTTCAGCGCCTTGAGCCGCTCCAGCACCTGCGCGCGTTCCAGCGCCAGCGGATCACGCCCCGCATCGCCATAAGACGAGATCGCGCGCGCCGCCTTGATGATCGGCTCATAGCCGGTGCAGCGGCACAGATTGCCCTGCAGCGCCCGCTCGATTTCCGGGTCGGTCGGGTTCGGGTTGCGCATCCACATTCCGTAGAGCGACATCACGAAACCCGGCGTGCAGAAACCGCATTGCGAGCCGTGATAATCGACCATCGCCTGCTGCACCGGATGCAGCTTGCCGTCGCGCGCCGCCAGATGCTCGACGGTCACGACATGGCAGCCATCGAGCGAACCGAGAAAGCGGATACAGGCATTGACGCCTTCATAGACCAGCCCGTCGCGCCCCTGCCGCCCGACCAGCACGGTGCACGCGCCGCAATCGCCTTCGGCGCAACCTTCCTTGGTGCCGCGCAGCGAGCGGCGCACGCGCAGATAATCGAGCAGCATCTCGTCCGGCTTGACGTCGCTGATCGCGACCGCCTCATCGTTGAGCAGGAAACGGATTTCGGATCGAACGCCCATGATCAGCTGCCCCGGTAGGTGGAATAACCGAACGGCGAAATCAAAAGCGGCACGTGGTAATGCGCCTGTTCGGCCATGCCGAAGCGGATCGGAATCTGGTCGAGAAACAGCGGCTCCGGCAGGGCCGCACCGCTGGCGCGCAGATAGTCGCCCGCCATGAACACCAGCTCATACTGCCCGGTGGCAAAATCGTCGCCCTGAAGCATCGGCGCGTCGCAGCGCCCGTCCGCATTCGTCACCACATCCTTGATCTTGCGCCGCGTTGCGCCTTCCACAGCGTAGAGCTCGATCTTCATCCCCGCGGCGGGCTTGCCCGATGCCGTGTCCAGAACGTGGGTAGTCAGCCTTCCGGCCTGTGCCTGCGCCATCATGGCCTCCCTCATTGCCGCTTTGCGGCAGTACGCGCTTCAAATGTCCGTAGATTAAGCGATGCTAGCATACAGGCAGACCCGGACGACGACAAAAACTCTTTCAAACTTTCATGGGGGAATGGCACAGTGGTTTTCAACTATTCTTGGTAAAACAACGCAGGAGACAATATGCGGTACCCCAGAGACATGCGCGGCTATGGCGCAAATCCGCCCAATGCAAACTGGCCGGGCGGGGCGCATGTCGCCGTGCAATTCGTCATCAATTACGAGGAAGGCGGCGAGAACTGCATCCTGCATGGCGATGCCGCCTCCGAAGCGTTCCTGTCCGAAGTGGTCGGTGCCGCGCCGTGGCCGGGCAAGCGCCACTGGAACATGGAATCGATCTACGAATATGGCGCGCGCGCCGGGTTCTGGCGGCTCCACCGCATGTTCACCGCTGCCGACATTCCCGCCACCGTCTATGGCGTTGCCACCGCGCTCGCCCGCTCGCCAGACCAGCTGGCGGCAATGCAGGATGCCGGCTGGGAAATCGCCAGCCATGGCCTGCGCTGGATCGATTATCGCGACCATGACGAGGACACCGAAAAGGCCGACCTCATCGAAGCGATCCGCCTGCACACCGAAGTCGTCGGCGAACCGCCGAAGGGCATGTATCTGGGCCGCACCTCCGTCTGGTCGGTGCGCCTGACCGCAGCCGAAGGCAGCTTCGACTGGATTTCCGACACCTATGACGACGATCTGCCCTACTGGCTCGATCATGACGGCCACGGCAACGCGATCCCGCCGCAGCTGGTGATCCCCTACACGCTCGACGCCAACGACATGCGTTTTGCGACGCCCCAGGGCTTCAATTCCGGCGACCAGTTCTTCACCTATCTCAAGGACGCCTTCGACACGCTGTACGCCGAAGGCCAGGCTGGTCGTCCATCGATGATGAATATCGGCCTGCACTGCCGCCTGATCGGCCGCCCCGGTCGCGCCGCCGCTTTGCAGCGCTTCATCGACTACGTGAAAAGCCACGACCGCGTCTGGATTCCGACGCGCGGCCAGATCGCCGCCCACTGGCGCGAGCATCATCCCTACCAGCCGCAGGCGCTGCGTCCGAGCCGCATGAGCCGCGACGAATTCGTCGCCAAGTTCGGCGGCATCTTCGAACATTCCGCCTGGATCGCCGAACGCGCCTTCGACCTTGAACTCGGCCGCGCGCACGATTCCGCCGGCGGCCTGCACAATGCGCTGGCGCGCATCTTCCGCTCCGCCAGCGAAGATGAGCGCCTTGGCGTCCTCAACGCCCATCCCGACCTTGCCGGCAAGCTGGCGCAGGCCAAGCGCCTGACCGCCGAATCGACCGCCGAGCAGGCCTCCGCTGGGCTCGACGCTTTGACCGACGACGAACGCGAGATGTTCACCGCGCTCAACACTGCCTACACGGAGAAGTTCGGCTTCCCGTTCATCATCGCGGTCAAGGACAACACCAAGGCCAGCATCATGCAGGCCTTCCGCACCCGCATCGACAACGACCGCGCCACCGAATTCGCCACCGCCTGCAAGCAGGTGGAGCGCATCGCCCGGCTGCGGCTCAACGACATCCTGCCTGCCTGAAGGGACATCACATGAAGGGCCGCACCTATTATGCGCCGCACGGGGGCCTGACCCCGCAGACCGAACTGCACACCGGCCGCGCCGTCTTCACCGACGCCTATGCGGTGATCCCGAAGGGCGTCTACAGCGACATCGTCGCCAGCCTGCTGCCGTTCTGGGACAACACGCGCGCCTGGATCATCGCGCGGCCGCTGTCCGGCTTTGCCGAGACGTTTTCGCAATACATCATGGAAGTCGCGCCGGGCGGCGGCAGCACCCAGCCAGAGCCGGAAGCCGACGCGCAAGGGGTGCTGTTCGTCGTCGAAGGCAGCGTCACCGTCACCATCGAGGGCGCGGACCACGTGCTGACACCGGGCGGCTATGCCTATCTTCCGCCGGCCAGCGGCTGGACGGTGAAAAACACCGGCAGCGAAACCGCGCGCTTCCACTGGGTACGTAAGGCCTATGAATTCGTCGAAGGCATCGACGTGCCCGACCCGCTGTTTCTCAACGACAACGACATTGCCCCGACCCCGATGCCCGACACCAACGGCACCTGGGCGACGACGCGCTTTGTCGATCCCGACGATCTGCGCCACGACATGCACATCACCATCGTGACGTTCGAGCCCGGCGGGTCGATCCCGTTCGAGGAAACCCACGTCATGGAGCACGGCCTCTACGTGCTCGAAGGCAAGGCGGTCTACAAGCTCAATCAGGACTGGGTCGAGGTCGAGGCCGGCGACTTCATGTGGCTGCGCGCCTTCTGCCCGCAGGCCTGCTATGCTGGCGGCCCCGGCAAATTCCGCTATCTGCTTTACAAGGACGTCAACCGCCACGCCAAGCTGGCGTTCCGATGAGCCGCATCGTTACCGCCATCCCGCTGACCCGCGCGGCGTTCGCGCCGTTCGGCGATGTCATCGACACCGATTGCGACACGCACTACCCGATCAATCAAGGCAAGTGCGAGCGCTATCACGATCTGGCGAAGGTCGAGGCCGCGGGCGAAAATGCCCGCGTTCTGGTGTCGATCTTCAAGGGCACGCCCTATCCGTTCCCGCTCAAGCTGGAGATGGTCGAGCGTCACCCGTTCGGCAGTCAGGCGTTCATGCCGCTGTCGCCGGCGCCATTTCTGGTCGTCGTCTGCCACGACACGCCCAACGGCCCCGGCGAGCCGCACGCTTTCATCACCGCTCCCGGTCAGGGCGTCAACTACAAGCGCAATCTGTGGCATGCGGTGCTGACGCCCATCGGCGAACCGCAGGATTTTCTCGTCGTTGACCGTGGCGGCGACGAGAACAATCTGGAAGAACACTATTTTTCCGAACCATGGCAAATCAGGCTGCCCGCATGACCACCCACGACGCCGCCTTCCTCAACCGCCTGTTCGACGTCATCGAGCAGGACGTCGCTCCCAAGACCCAAGCCGGCGTCGGCCATGGCAACAAGCTGTTCGGCGCGGCAATCCTGCGCAAGAGCGACCTTTCGGTGGTAATCGCCGAAACCAACAACGAGCTGGAAAACCCGCTCTGGCACGGCGAGATGCACGCGCTGAAACGGTTCTACGAACTGCCCAAGGCCGACAAGCCCGACACGAAGGACTGCTATTTCGTCTCCACCCACGAGCCGTGCTCACTCTGCCTGTCGGCGATCACGTGGTCGGGTTTCGACAATTTTTATTATCTGTTCAGCCACGAGGATTCGCGCGACAGCTTTGCCATTCCGCACGATCTGAAGATCCTCAAGGAGGTCTTCACCCTCGATCCCGGCGGCTACAACGCCGAAAACGCCTACTGGAAAAGCTACGCGCTCCGCAAACTGGCCCACACGCTGCCGCAGGCAGATGCGGCGCAACTCGAAGCGCGTTTCGCGGCATTGTCAGCGCTCTACGAAAAAATGTCGGACACCTACCAGTCGTCCAAGGACGAAAACAACATCCCGCTCAACTGAAGCGCAGATGCAAAAATGGCGGGAGCCTCGAAAGCTCCGGCCAGTTTCATTTCCGACAGATAGTTGGATCAGACGCGCTCAAGCGCGACCGAGATACCCTGCCCGACGCCAATGCACATGGTTGCCAGCGCCAGCTTGCCGCCGCGCTCCTGCAACTCCAGCGCTGCCGAACCCGAAATACGCGCACCCGACATGCCGAGAGGATGGCCGAGCGCAATCGCGCCGCCATTCGGGTTCACATGCTGCGCGTCCTCGGGAATGCCGAGGTCGCGCAGCACCGCAATGCCTTGGGAGGCGAATGCTTCATTAAGTTCAATCACGTCGAAATCGGTCGGCTTGATGCCCAGACGCGCGCACAGCTTACGAGTTGCCGGTGCCGGGCCAAAGCCCATGATGCGCGGCTCAAGGCCAGCGACCGCACCGCCGACGAAGCGGGCAATCGGCGTCAGGCCATACTTCTTCACCGCCGCTTCCGAAGCGACGATCAGCGCTGCCGCGCCGTCGTTGACGCCGGATGCGTTACCGGCTGTCACGGTTCCGCCTTCCTTCTTGAACGGCGTGCCAAGCTTGGCCAGCGCCTCGATCGTGGTGCCGGCGCGCGGATGCTCATCCTTGTCGACGACAATCGGATCGCCCTTGCGCTGCGGGATCGTCACCGCGACGATTTCCTTGGCCAGACGGCCATTCTGCTGCGCGGCGACTGCCTTTTCCTGGCTGCGCACGGCAAACGCGTCCTGATCGGCACGCGAAATGCCGAACTGCTCGGCAACGTTTTCGCCGGTCTCCGGCATCGAATCGACACCGTACTGCTTCTTCATCACCGGGTTGACGAAACGCCAGCCGATGGTGGTGTCGTAGATCTCGGCATTGCGCGAAAACGCCGTATCGGCCTTGGGCATCACGAATGGCGCGCGGCTCATCGATTCGACGCCGCCAGCAATCATGATCTCGGCTTCACCGGCCTTGATGGCGCGCGCGGCAATGGTCAGCGCGTCCATGCCCGATCCGCACAGGCGGTTAATCGTGCCGCCGGGGATCGTCACCGGCAGTCCGGCCAGAAGAAGCGCCATGCGCGCAACGTTGCGGTTGTCTTCGCCAGCCTGGTTGGCGCAACCGTAGATCACGTCATCGATGGCTTCCCAGTCGATGCCGACGTTACGCTCCATCAGCGCCTTGAGCGGCACCGCGCCCAGATCATCGGCGCGAACCGACGACAGCGAACCACCGAAACGACCGATCGGTGTGCGGACATAGTCACAGATATAGGCTTCGGCCATCTCAAACCTCCGGTACGATAAGATCTTTCACAGGCCCGTCGATGACCAGTTCTGCACCGGTCACAGCCTGCAACTCCTCCACGCTCATGCCGGGCAGCTTTTCACGCAGCACGAAACGCGAATTGACGATATCGATCACCGCAAGGCTCGTGTAAACCGTCGTCACGCAGCCAACACCCGTCAGCGGCAGGCTGCACTTCTTGACGAGCTTGGGCTCACCCTTCTTGGTGACGTGATCGGTAATCACGCAGACACGCTTGGCGCCATGCACCAGATCCATCGCGCCGCCAACGGCAGGCACCGAGCCGGGACCGGTGCTCCAGTTGGCAAGGTCACCATTTTCAGCGACTTCATAGGCCCCCAGGATCGCGACATCCAGATGACCGCCGCGCACCATCGCAAAGCTGTCGGCATGGTGGAAGAACGAAGCGCCGGGGTTCAGCGTCACGGCCTTCTTGCCAGCGTTGATCAGATCCCAGTCTTCTTCACCGGCAGCCGGAGCCTCGCCAAAGTCGAGGATGCCGTTTTCGGTGTGATAGATGACTTCACGCCCGTCCGGCTTGAACTTGGCGACCATTTCCGGAAAACCGATGCCAAGATTGACATAGGCGCCGTCCTGAATGTCCTGCGCCGCGCGCCACGCGATCTGGGCGTTGGAAAGCTTGGTCGTCATGCCACGACTCCTTCACGCAAAAGCACTTCTTCCTGCTGCGGGTTCTGCACTTCGACAATCCGGTTGACGAAGATGCCCGGCGTGACAACGTGCTCCGGGTTGATCTCTCCGGCCTCAACCACCTTCGAGGCCTGAACCACCGTCACCTTGGCCGCCATCGCCATCAGTGGCGAGAAATTGCGCGCTGCCATGTGGTAGGTCAGGTTGCCCTTGGTGTCGGCCAGTTCGGCCTTGATCAGCGCAACGTCGGCCTTAAGCCAGCGCTCCTGCACATAGTGCTTGCCGTCAAACTCGGCGATCGGCTTGCCTTCGGCAACCAGCGTTCCATAGCTCGACGGGGTGTAGAATGCCGGGATGCCGGCACCGGCGGCGCGGATGCGCTCGGCCAGCGTTCCCTGCGGTACCAGCTCCAGTTCGATCTTGCCTGCAAGGTAGAGGTCGGTGAATGCCTTCGGATCGGTCGAGCGCGGGAACGAGCACACCATCTTGGCCACCATGCCGGCATAGAGCAGCGCAGCGATTCCAATCGCGCCGTTGCCGGCATTGTTGTTGATGACCGTCAGGTTCTTCGGCGAACCGGTCTTGCGGAAACGCTCGACAAGGGCATGGATCAGTTCGATCGGGGCACCGGCCCCGCCAAAACCGCCGATCATCACGACGTCGCCATCTGCAATGTCCGCGACAGCAGCCTCGACGCTTGAGCTCAGTTTGTTCATTACGCTCCACCATTCACAGCGGGTTTTCACGCGCTAAAGTTCGTATTGCGAACATAAGTTTTGTATGCAATACTTTTCTAGATGATGGAAGAAGACGAGTCAACGAAAACGCAAGCTGGCAGGGACCATGTCGGATCGCTGACGCGCGGGCTTGCGGTCATGGAAATTCTCGCCGCTCACCCCGCAGGGCTGACGCTGACGGAAATGGCTGAAAAGGCAGGATTGACGCGCGCCGGTGCACGCCGCTTCCTGCTCACGCTGGTCGCCAGCGGCTATGCGGTTCAGGACGGGCGCAAGTTTCAGCTCACCCCACGCCTGATCGCCACCGCCCGCACCTGGATTTCGGGCCAGACGCTGTGGGCCTATGGCGAACAATTCATGCGCGAGCTTTCCAATCGTCTCAACGAATCCTGCTCTGCAGCGGTGCTGGCTGACGAGGACGTCGTTTACGTCGCGCGCGTGGCAGGACAGCGCATCCTTTCCGTCGCGCTGCATGTCGGCACGCGCCTTCCCGCCATCTGCACAGCGATGGGGCGGGTTCTTCTCTCTGGTCTTTCGCAGGTCGAAGTTGAGCGTTTCCTTGCGCGTGCACGCATCGAAGCCCGCACACCCAAGACGATCACCGATCGCAAGCAGCTTGGCCAGGAGATCGCGCAGATCCGCGACAAGGGCTACGCCACGATGGACGAGGAACTGGAGATCGGCCTGCGCTCGATCGCGGTTCCGATCCGCGACCGGTCGGGAACGATCGTTGCCGCCATCAACGTCTCAACGCAGTCGGCAAGATTTTCCGTATCCGGGATGGAGCAGGAACTCCTGCCGCATCTGCGCGCGGCAGCTGCTGCAATCGAGGACTATTTCGTCGTTCACTGAACATCAGGACGCGCGCCTGCGGGCGCCCTCCTCGTTCATTGCGGCCCGCATGCGACGTGCCAGCGCGGTTTGGAATCCATTGCCGATCGCACGGCTTGCGCGATCCTGCCGATCATTGTTGGCAACATCGTCGGCCAGCGCCAGAAGCGCGTCGACGAACGAGCTTTCGCCCGGTGCCAGCAAAGCCTCCACGACGGCATCGTCGCGGGCAGTCTTGGTGAGATGTAGATCATTCGGTTCCATGTGCGGAACATAACCCGCCACCGATGACGGGACGACGACACCACCAAGGCAATACCGCGACAGTTCTGAGTCAAACCACCGCGCTATCGCCCCAATGGTAAACGCCGAAACGGGATCAGACGTAGCGGTTGACGATATTCTCCAGATATTCCTGCCGCCCGGAGCGTGGCTGAGGCTCGATATTTTGCGAAAGAACACGTTGCGCAATGTCTTCCAGCGAGCGCTCGCCAGCCAGAATCGCCTTTGATTCCAAGCTATTCCAGCCCTCGTAGCGCTGCTCCAATGGCGCGATCAGCGCCTTGTCTTCCAGCATCCGCGCCGCCGCCTTCAGGCCGCGCGCGCAGCAGTCGATGGCGCCGACATGCGCCACCAGCAGGTCTTCCGCATCGAGCGACTGGCGACGCAGCTTGGCGTCGAAGTTGGTTCCGCCGGTAGTAAACCCGCCGCCCTTCAGCACTTCATAATAGGCCAGCGCCATTTCCGGGACGTTGTTGGGAAACTGGTCGGTGTCCCAACCCGACTGGTAATCGTTCCGGTTCATGTCGATCGAACCGAAAATGCCAAGCGCATTGGCCATCGCCAGTTCATGCTCGAAACTGTGACCCGCAAGGATCGCATGGCCCTGCTCGATATTGACCTTGACCTCACTCTCAAGCCCGAACTCCTTGAGAAAACCGAAAACCGTTGCAACATCATAATCATACTGGTGTTTGGTCGGTTCCTGCGGCTTGGGTTCGATCAGGATCGCACCGTCAAAACCGATCTTGCGGGCATAATCGACCACCATCGAAAGGAACCGTCCGGCCTGCTGGCGTTCGCGTTTCAGGTCGGTATTGAGCAGGGTCTCGTAGCCCTCGCGACCACCCCACAGCACATAATTCTCGCCGCCAAGCCGCTTGGTGACGTCGATGCAACTCTTCACAGTAGCTGCGGCATAGGCGAAGACATCCGGGTCGGGATTGGTCGCCGCGCCGGCCATGTAACGGCGATGCGAGAACAGATTGGCGGTGCCCCACAACAGCTTGACGCCTGATTTTGCTTGCTTTTCCGCAAACACATCAGCGATCTCGTCGAGCCGCGCGATGCTCTGCGCCAGCGTCTCCGCCTCCGGTCGGACATCGGCGTCGTGGAAGCAATAATAGGGCGTTCCGAGCAGGGAAAAGAACTCGAAGGCGACATCTGCCTTCAGTTTCGCAGCTTCCATCGTATCGTCAAACCAGGGACGCTGGAACGTCTGGCCGCCAAATGGATCACCGCCCTGCCAGGCGAAGGAATGCCAGTAGGCAACCGAAAACCGCAGATGATCTTCAAGCCGTTTACCCAGCACGATCTCGTCGGGATTGTAGTGGCGAAAAGCGAGTGGATTGGTTGATTCCGGCCCCTCATATCGAACGGGCTGCAGGTCGCCGAAGAAGCCGCTAGTCATGATGAAACTCCTTTGATGGCTGGATAAAGCGCCCGATAGCGCCGGTAGGCATGCTCGAAAGCCGGCCCAAGTTGTGTATCTGGATCAATGGTTTGCGCGACTTTCGGCGACGTGCACACGGCCAGCGGATCGGCATTTTCCGCCGCAATCAGGCCGACCCGCGCCGCACCGAACGCCGCGCCAAAATCGCCATCGGCAGGCAGATCGACAGGGATTTGCAGAGCGGTCGCAATCGCCTTCAGCCAATACACCGACCGCGATCCGCCACCGACAGCGACGACACGGGATAGCTCGGTCCCAGCTTGTCGAAGCGCTTCGAGACTATCGCGAAACGCGAAGGCGACACCCTCCAGAACCGCCTGCGTCAGCGCCTTTCGGTCGGTCTGATGCGACAAGCCATCAAACACGCCACGAATGGCCGAATCGTTGTGCGGGGTGCGCTCGCCGGCAAGGTAAGGCAGGAAGGTGACGCTGCCCGGCGCCATGAGCGCATCGTCCAACTCGGCGGTCAGCTCGTGCGCTGATTTGCCGGTGATCGAGGCGAGCCAGTTGAGCGAATCCGTTGCCGAAAGGATGACGCCCATCTGGTGCCATGCGTTTGGCAGCGCATGGCAGAACGTATGCACCGCACTTTGCGGATTGGGCAGATAGGCGGCATTGGCGGCAAACAGCACGCCGGAAGTTCCAAGTGAGACAAAGGCTTGGCCCTCACGCACCACCCCCATGCCGCAGGCGGATGCAGCATTGTCGCCTGCCCCGCCGGCCACGACGACATTGGCGGACATGCCCCAGCGCGCGGCGATCTGCGCGCGCAGCTGGCCACTGACCTGCGTGCCCTCAACGAGGTCGGGCATGTAGCTTTCGTCCATGTCGGTCGCGGCCAAAAGCTCGCGCGACCATGCCCGGCGGCCGACATCCAGCCATGAAGTTCCGGCAGCATCAGACATTTCGGAGGTGAATGAACCAATCAACCATGACCGCAGGAAGTCCTTTGGCAACAACACCTTACGAACTTTGCACGCAATTTCGGGCTCAAACGAATTCACCCAAGCCATCTTGGGGGCCGTGAAGCCCGGAAAAACGATGTTTCCGGTCAGTTTTCGGAACAATGGATTGGCATCGAGAGCGGCTGCTTCGGCGTGCGCGCGGGTGTCATTCCACAAAATGCAGGGACGCAGAACCGCGCCGGATTGATCCAGCAAGGTTGCCCCGTGCATCTGGCCGGACAGACCGATGCCACGCACCGCGGCAAGCTCCTTCGGATGACTCAACTTCAGCGCATCGAGGACATTCTCGGTCGCGGCAATCCAGCTGGCAGGATCCTGCTCCGACCAGCCGTCATGCGGCCGCGAAACCTCAAGCGAAGACGTCGCCGACGCCACCGGATTCTGGGCGTCGTCGATCAACAGCGCCTTGACGCCAGACGTCCCGAGGTCGATCCCCAGATACATGCGATGCTCCTCCCTGAGGGGAGCACCTTAGCGCAAATCCGATTTATTTCGCAATCCGCAAAAAATAGGAGATGGCACGCTACGACGCCGAACGGCGCGGCGTCAAACCGGCGCCATCTCCGGCAACCCTGCCCTTTTCGCGATCAGGTGCGAGAACGGACTGTCGGGTCGGGCTGTCTGGCGTTCGGCGGCAAGGGCTGTGGCCAAGGGGGCGTTGCCGGCGCGAATGGTCGCCTCGATCAGCGTCAGGTCGATGACGTCGCGCTGGGCGTGGCTGCCACCGAAACGATGGGCGATGCTGCGGATCGGCTTGAGCAGGCGGACGGTTTCGGCGTAGTTGCCGTCGCCGAAGGCAAGGATCGCGCGCGCGACCGGCGCGCCGACATCGCGGGTGAACGCGGCATTGTCCCCTGCCCCGGCAATGGCGGCGTCCTGCGCGGCGATGAGGCGGCGGGCAAGATCGGGGCGATTGCCGCCGACAAATGCCATCATCGCATGGGCATCGTTGAAGGCGTAATTGGCGCTGTCGGCATGCGGCTCCCAATTGGCGGCAAGCGCCTGCCAGCGATTGCCCACATCGACGCCGGACAGATGCAGCCGCCATAAAAGCGCGGAGGCGTCGACCATGTTGAGCGCGACGGTCGAATGGTTGCCGAAGATCGGCCCGTCATAAAGCGCTAGCACCTCGTGCGGCTCGCCAAGTTCGAAATGATAGAGCGCCAGATGCCACCAATTGTGGACCTGCAGGAAACTTTCCTTCGTCCAGTGATCGGTGCTGGCGCGCATCCAGGCGATGCCGTCGCGCTGACGGCACTGCATCTCCATGACATGCGCCACGGCGTGCTGCGCCCAGCCGTCGCGCGGCTCCAGCTCGACGGCGCGGCGGCCTTGGGCTTCAGCGCGGGCATAGTCGGCGGTTTCCTCAAGGCCGAAGGCGTGCATGCCGAGCATGGCGTGATAGCCGGGCATCGTCTCGTCCCAGAACGGCAAAGCGCGCGCCATCCGGTCGCGCAACAGCCTTGCATTGCCGGTGAAAAAGTCGATCTGGTGGCCGGCCTGCAAGGCCAGCGCATCGCGCGGATGGTCGATGGTCAAATCTTCCAGCACCGCGCCGGCCTGATGCCAGTTGCCAGCGGCCAACGCGCCGAGGGCGGCAACGTGGCGCTGCTCGCGCTGCGTGCCACCAAGTTTGCGGGCAGCTTCAAAACAGGCCTGCGTCACCGGCTGGGCGGCGCGTTCCGTCGACAGGCCATAGAGGTAGCCCTTGAGAATATAGGCCATCAGGAAATCGGGATCGGTTGCAATCGCGCGGTCAAGCGCTCCGACCGGATCGCCGACAAATCGCTGCAAGCCACGCAGCGCCTCGTCGTAATCGCCCAGGCTGTTTGCGCTTGCGCCGGTCAGCGCCAGACCGAGATTGTCATTGAGAGCCATCGTCACACCCCATCGTCAGAAATGGAACGGTGCGCCATGAGACGGCGACCGTCAACGTGGATTCGCGCTGAAAGAGACGGTCTGCGCCGTCAGGTGCTTGGACGCCAGCGGTCATCGGAGCCTCGGGTGAGGATCGGCGTTGCAATCGCGCCGTGGACGGGCACTTCGCCATGATGCGCATGCCAGGCAGTGCCTTGCAGCATGGCGAATACCGCCGCTTCAGGACGCAGCCCGGCGGTGGCGAGCAGGCGCAGCACCGAGGCAAGCGAGGTGCCGGAAGAGACAACATCGTCGACCAGCACGAAGCGCCGCCCCTGCAACAGCGGCAGCATGCGCGGGTCGAGATAGATACGCTTTTCGCCGCCGGGGGTGGTGATCGACTTCAACGGCTCGGACAGCGCCTCGTCATACCAGAACTTGCGCGACGTGCCGAGCGCGACCATGCGCGGATGGCCGAGCCGGCGCGCGACATTGGCGGCCACCGGCAGGCCGAGCGTCGGCACGCCGACGATGATTTCAGGCCGGTAGGCGGAAGCGAGATCGGTCATCACCAACGCCAGCGCATCCTCGACGACGAAGCTTGCCTGATTGACGATCAGCGACGCGACGGCGCGGTCCTGCCCGCCCGGCAGGACGCGGATCGGCAGCGCCAGCTGGCGGCCATCGGGCAGGCAGGCCGGATAGAGGCCGAAAAACCCTGCGCCCGGATCGGTGGCGTGGGTCTGCGGCGGATAGATCTCCTGCCAGAACTGATGCGGGGCGAGCATGGCGTCGTGCTTTCCGTGTTGGCGACACTTGTGATAGTCCATCGCAGGCGACGAAACCGTCCGACGCCTTTTTATCCGTGCAGCGAGCCCTGTCCAGACATGAACGATTTTCTCTCCCGTGAAGACCTTGAGCAATTGGTGGCGTTGCGCCGCGACCTGCATGCCCATCCCGAACTGGGCTTCGAGGAGGAGCGCACCGCGAAAATCGTCAAGGACTATCTGGAGGCATGCGGCATTCCCGCCGAAATCGGCATCGGCAAGACCGGCGTCGTCGGGACGCTGAAGCTGGGCAACGGCACCGAGACGATTGCGCTGCGTGCCGACATGGACGCGCTGGCGATGCCGGAAACGGCGAGCGCGGAAGAGCGCCCCTACCGCTCGAAATTCGACGGCAAGATGCATGCCTGCGGCCATGACGGCCATACGGTGATGCTACTCGGCGCGGCCAGGGCGCTGGCAAACCGCAGGGCGTTTTCCGGCACGGTGCATTTCGTGTTCCAGCCCGCCGAAGAAGGGCGCGGCGGGGCGCAGGCGATGGTCGACGATGGCCTGTTCGAGCGCTACGCGATCGACCGCTTCTATGGGCTGCACAACATGCCGGGCATTCCGGTGGGCGAAATCGCCGTGGTGCCGGGGCCGCAGCTGGCGTCGTCCGACCGCTGGGAAGTGACCTTCACCGGCGTCGGCACCCATGGCGCGAAGCCGCATCTGGGGATCGACGCGACGGTGGCTGCCGGGCAGTTCCTGACCGCGATCCACACCATCGTGTCGCGCACCGTCGATCCGCTGGAGCCGGCCGTGGTCAGCGCCTGCGCAATCTCGGCGGGTGATTTCAAGGCGCTCAACGTGATCCCGAACGCCGTGCATATCGGCGGGACGGCACGCGCCTACAGCCACACCGTGCGCGACCAGCTGGAACAGCGCATCGGCGAGCTGGCGGCGGGGATCGCCGCAGCCAATGGCGTCAAAGAAGCCTATCGCTATAGCCGCGGGATGCCACCGGTCATCAACGACGCGGACGCCACCGCGCGCGCCACGGCAGCGGCGCAGGCCGCATTCGGCGACGGCAAGGTGATGACCGCCTATCCGCCGTCAACCGCGGGCGACGATTTCGCGATCTTCTCGGAGATCGTGCCGGGCGCCTATGTCTGGCTCGGCAACGGCCCCGCCACCGACGGCGCGCTGCACCACAACACCAATTACGATTTCAACGACGGCGCCATCGAGCCCGGCGTGCGTTTCTGGACCACACTGGTGGAACGGGAATTGCAGGCGGGGTGACGTGGGTGCGCGCCTCGAAGGACGCACGGGGTGGACCGCCTCGCGGGTGGAGGCGGTCGGGCATGGATTCTCGGGGCGGGCCCGAGGATGTGAGCGATCAGGCAGGTTGCGCGAAGGCGGCGAGGATGCGAGCCCAGGAGCGGATGCCTTTGTGATAGCTCGACAGATCGTATTTCTCGTTCGGGCTGTGGACCCGGTTGTCGAACCGGGCGAAGCCGACCAGAAGCGCGTCCATGCCGAGGCGGCGCTTGAATTCGCCGAGGATCGGGATCGAGCCGCCGGTGCCGGCGACGGCAGCTTCACCGCCCCATTCGTCGGCCAGCGCGCCGAGCGCCTGACGCAGCATGACGCTGTCGAGCGGCATCACCGTCGCCGGGCTGCCGCCATGCGGCGTGAAGCGTACCGAGCAATCTTCCGGCAGGCGGCTTTGCACATGAGCACGGAACGCGGCGCGGACCTGTTCGGGGTCCTGCCCCTCGACCAGACGGAACGAGACTTTCGCGCTGGCCTTGGCCGGGATGACGGTCTTGAAGCCTTCGCCGGTGAAGCCGCCGATGACGCCGTGGATCTCATAGCTGGGGCGCGCCCAGACCTGCTCCAGAACAGTGCGGCCTTCCTCGCCAGCCGGAACCGACAGGCCGATGTCGGACAGGAAGCCGGCCTGATCGAACGGCAGCCGCGCCCATTGATCGGCGACTTCGGCGGGTAGTTCGCGCACGCCGTCGTAAAAGCCGTCGAGCGTGACCGAACCGTCCGGGGCGCGCACGCTGGCGAGCACATCGGTCATCACCTGCAACGCGTTGCGGGCGGCGTTGCCGAACATGCCGGAATGCAGGTCGCGGTCGCCGGCGGTGATTTCGAGCTCTTCGCCGACGAGGCCGCGCAGCATGGTGGTGATCGCGGGAATGTCGCGGTTCCACATATCGGTGTCACAGACCAGAATCGTGTCGGCGACCAGCTCGTCGGCGGTCTTTTCGAGGAATGGCGCGAGGCTCGGGCTGGAGATTTCCTCCTCGCCTTCAAACAGCATCGACACCTGGATCGGCAATTTGCCGGTGACTTTCTTCCACGCGCGGCAGGCTTCGACGAAGGTCAGCAGCTGGCCCTTGTCGTCGGATGCGCCACGGGCAACGATATGAGTGTCGCCGTCGGGCTGCTTGACGAGGGTCGGCTCGAACGGATCGGAGTTCCACAATTCCAGCGGGTCGGCGGGCTGGACGTCGTAATGGCCGTAGAACAGCACATGCGGACCGGTGCCGCTGCGGTCGTGGCCGACCACCATCGGGTGACGCTCGGTCGGACGCACCGAGGCGTCGAAGCCGAGGCCGGACAATTCGTCGGCGAGCCATTTGGCGGCGCGCTGGCAATCTTCGGCATGAGCCGGGTCGGTCGAGACCGACGGAATGCGGATCAGGTCGCACAGACGCGCGACGCTGTCGTCCAGTCCGGCGTCGATTTCAGCCAGAACCTTGTCGAGATCGTTGTTCATGAAACTCACCTGTGTTGGGCGTCGAGGCGAACCATCTCGGCCTTGAATTCGCTGGCGATCTGGAGCGCGTCGCGCAGGACTTTCTTGCGTTCCAGCGTCAGCACCTCGCGGTCGCGCATCAGCCATTGGCCATCGACCATGACGTCGCGGACGTCATTGGCCATCGCGGCAAAAACCAGCATCGAATAGTGATCGTAGATCGGGTGCAGGCGTGCGGCTGACAGGTCGATGCGGATCAGATCGGCCTGCTTGCCGGGCTCGAGCGAGCCGATACGGTCGGCCATGCCGAGCACCTTTGCGCCTTCGAGCGTCGCCATGCGGATGACGTCCATCGCCGGCATCAAAGCGCGGCTGCCGCCAGCGATCTTCTGGAACATCGTCACGGGGCCGAACTGCGCAAACAGGTCGAGCGTGTTGCCGCTCATCGCGCCATCGGTGGCGATGCCGACCGGGATGCAGGCAGCACGCAAGGCGGTGATCGGGGCGATGCCGCGGCCGGCCTTGCCGTTGGAGCGGGCATTGTGGGCGACAGCGACACCGGATTGCGCCATCAGGGCGATGTCGGCTTCGTTGACATACATGCAATGGGCAGCGATCAGGCCTTCACGCAGAAGCCCCGCCTTGGCGGTGACTTCGACCGGGGTCATGGCGTAATTCTTCGACGCCCATTCCATCTCCGGGCCGGTTTCCGACAGGTGCATCTGCACCGGCGTGCCGGGGTGGTCATCAACCCAGCGCGCGACGCGGTTCATCACCGCGACATCGGTGGAGTACGGCGCGTGCGGCGCGAGCGATGGGGTGATGCGCGGATGGCCGGAAAACTCGGCGAAAAGTTCGTCCATCAGAGCGAAGCCTTCGTCGGCGTTTTTGTGGTCCGGCGGATCGAAATCGGCAATTGTCTGGCCGATGACGCCACGCATGCCGGACTGGTGAACGACGCGCGCGACTTCGGTTTCGAAATAATACATGTCGGCGACGGTGGTGACGCCGCCCTGAATCATCTCATAGGCGGCAAGCGCCGTGCCGGCGCGCACCATCGGCGGCGTGACGAATGTACGCTCCAACGGCAGGATGTAGCGATAGAGCCGGTCGTCGACATCTTCGCCAAGGCCGCGAAACAGCGTCATCGCCATGTGGCAATGCGGATTGACCATGCCGGGCATGACGATATCGCCGCCGACATCGATAATCTCGGCGCCATCAAGGGCAGGTGCTGGCCCTGCCCCGGCAGCGACAATGCGCTCGCCTTCGACATGGACAAAGCCACCCTCGATCACCGGCATGTCTGGCGTGCACGGCAACAGAGTGGCGTTGACGAGAAGCGTGGTCATTCCGGCTTGAGAATGCTGCACTGGTCAAGCACCGGCACCAGCTTCGCCGTCGAACCCGGCTCCAGCGGCGAGGACAGTGGACCATTGGCCAGCAACGGACCTGCGGCGCTGTCGCACTGATACTGGTAAGCGCGGCCAAGATAGGTGCGCAAGCCGAGCGTGGTCGGGATGCCCTGCGCGTTCGGGTCGGCGGTCACCGACAGGCCATCGGCGCGGGTCGCCAGCACGAAATCGTCCGGGATGTTTTCGAAGCGCGACACGGGCAGCGACAGCTCGACGCCGCCGGGGGCCTGCGCCTTGACGTTTTCGCCTTCGCGCGCGGTCACCTTCATCGGGATCAGGTTTTCAAAGCCGACGAAGCGGGCGACGAACGCATTGGCCGGGCGCTGATACAGCACTTCCGGCGTGTCGAGCTGCATGATGCGGCCCTGATGCATGATCGCGACGCGGTCGGAGATCGAGAACGCCTCCTCCTGGTCGTGGGTGACATAGAGCGCGGTGGTGTTGTTGGCCTGCTGCAGCTTGCGGATTTCCACCCGCATGTCGACGCGCAGCTTGGCGTCGAGATTGGACAGCGGCTCATCGAACATCAGCAAGGGCGGCTCGACGACGAGCGCGCGCGCCAGCGCGACACGCTGCTTCTGGCCGCCCGACAGCGCGCCTGGCAGACGGTCGCCCAGCTGTGAAAGACCGACACGCTCCAGCATCGCGCCGGCGCGCTTGGTGCGGTCGGCAGCGGCAATGCCGCGCTGCTTCAGGCCGAAGGCGACATTGTCGAGCACGCTGAGATGCGGGAACAGCGCATAGTTCTGGAACACCAGACCGATGCCGCGCTTATAGGCCGGCAGCTTGGTCAGGTCGGTGTCGCCGAGGCGAATCGCGCCGGCGGTCGGCTCAAGGAAACCGGCGACGAGGCGCAGCGTGGTGGTCTTACCGCAGCCGGATGCACCGAGCAGCGAGACGAGTTCACCGGCACCGACATTCAGGCTCAGATCGTCGAGAACCTTGGTGGTGCCGTAGTGGGCGGTCAGATGTTCAACTGTCAACGGATGGGTCATGGCTCGCTTTCTACTTGGCGAGGAAGGTCAGGCCGAGCGTGCGCTCGACCACCGCCATCACGGCGACGGTGAGCAGCATGAGCAGCACGGAAACGGAAGCGATCACCGGATCGAAGAATTGCTCGACATGGGCGAGAATCTGGATCGGCAGCGTCGAGACGCCGGGGCCGGTGAGAAACAGCGACACCGAAACGTCGTTGATCGAGGTGATGAAGGCGAGGATGAACGCCGCGATCACACCCGAGCGCACATTCGGCAGCACGATGGTGAAAAAGGTTTTCAATGGCCGGCTGCCAAGGCTGATCGCCGCTTCCTCGATGGAAAAGTCGAACGAGGCAAGGCTGGCCGAGATCACCCGCACGCAATAGGGCAGTACGATCAGCGTGTGGCCGACGAGCAAGGTGGCGAAGATCGGCGTCTGGTACTCGACGGCCACCGAGCGCAACAGCGAGAAGCCGAGCACCACTTCCGGCACCAGGATCGGCAGCACGAACAGGGTCGACAGCCAGGATGGCAGCTGGATGCGATAGCGGTTGAGCGCATAGGCAGCGGGAATGCCGATCAGCAGCGCAAGGCCCGTGGCGAGAAACGCGATCTGCAGGCTGGTGATGATGGTGCGGCGGAACGCGCCCATCTCGAAGATGCGCTCGAACCAGTGCAGGGTGAAGCCCTGCGGCGGGAAGGTCAGGTAGGACGTGTCCGACACCGACGCGCCGAGCACGATGATCAGCGGTCCCATCAGGAAGATGTAGACCAGCACGGTCAGCACGATGAGGCTGGGATTGAGACGGGTTGTCATGTCAGGTCGCCATCGGATTGAGACGGCGGGCAACGCGCGTCATGAGAAGAACCACCACCACCGTGACCACCACCATGATGGCCGCAATGGTCGATGCGCCGACCCAGTCGAACGCCACCATGGCGCGCTGGTACATCAGCGTACCCATCACCATCTGGCTTTCACCGCCGAGCAGCTGAGGCGTCGCGTAGGAGGTGAACGAGCCGGTGAAGACGAGCACCGCGCCAACGATGATGCCAGGCACGGCGAGCGGGAAGATCACCTGACGGAACGTTGCGGCAGGCGTTGCGCCGAGCGAGGCGGACGCCTGGATCAGATCGTCGGGAATGTTTTCCAGAACGCCGACCAGCGTCAGGATCATCAGCGGCACGAACAGATAGACCATCGCGATGATCACCGACCACTGGGTGTAGAGCATCGAGAACGGCTCGTCGGTGACGCCAATCGAGATGAGGAAATTGTTGAGAATGCCGTTCTTGCCGAGAATGATCAGCCAGGCGAAGGAGCGCACCACCACGCCGGTGAGCAGCGGAAACACGGCGGCAATGATGAGCAGGCTCTTCAGGCGCCCCGGCGTGCGCGACACCACATAGGCGGTGAGAAAGCCGATGAGCACCGAAACGAAGGTGGTGACCAGCGAGATTTCAAGCGTGCGCCACAGCACCGAGCGACGGAAACCGCTGGCAAAAAACGCCTGATAGGGCGCAAACAGCCCCTTCGGCTCGAGGAAGGTCGCGATGATCGTGGCGGCCACAGGCAACACCAGGAAGATCACCACGAGCAATGTCGCCGGGGTGGAAAGTCCCCATCCGGCCAGGCGTTTCAACACTGCATTCGTCCTTTCGGAAGCGTTACAATTCGCATCACGGGCGCATATTGCACCCTTGCCGCGTCATTCACGGCTGGGTGCGTCTGCACCTTTGGCCGGGGACTTGGGTCCACCCTGCCCTTAAGCGGCCCGATAAGCCCTTCCTTGCCCGCAAATGCAACAGAAACTCGTAGTTTTCGACAGGAAACGGGCGTTTTGCCGCGTCATCGCGACAGTCTGTGCGGCCTGCACCGGCCAAAGCGTATCGCGATCTTTCAGATTCGCTTCACGCTACAAATGCAAAAGGGCGGCTGTCGATGACAACCGCCCCTTGGCGAACTTACATGCCGAAAATTTCGTTCCAGCGCTCGATCCAGTCGTTCTTGGCGCTGTTCATCTTGGAATAATCGACCCGCTTGAGGTTCTCGATCATCTCCTTGCCGTAGGTCCACTTCTGCGCGGCCTCCGGCGACAATTCGACACTGGCGACGACAGGCGCATCGACGCCGTTCTCGGCGATGAGCTTCTGACGGGCCGGGTCGAGAATGAAGTTGATGAACTCATGCGCGCGATCCGGATTGGCCGCGCCCTTCGGGATGTTAACGGTGTTGAGGGTCGCGATGTCGCCATCCTCAAGCTTGGCCCACACCACATTGGGAACCGCAGCCTGCAACTGGCCAAGGGCGAAGTCCTGAACCAGCGAAACGCTGATCTCGCCGGTGGAGAACAGGTTGATCATCTCCGAACCGGTGTTGTAGTTCTTCACCACATTGGCCTTGAGCGCCTCGATTTCGGCGAATGCCGGGTCGGCATCCTCAAAAGCGTCGGTGCCGGCCTTGTCGCCAGCGATCATGACAACCATCGGGCCAGCGGTGGTGGTGATGCCTGGCAGGGAGATCTTGCCATTCAGGTCTTCACGCCACAGGTCGGCCCATTTGGTGATCGCCGGATCGACCTTGGTCGAATCGTAGACGATGCCGACGCGGCCGATGGTGTAAGCCGGGCCGTAGCCGCCCTGCGGATCCTGAGCCAGCGGGTAGAGGCCCTGCAGGTTCGGAACCTTGGCCGGGTCGATCTTCTGGAACAGGCCTTCGTCGATGCCGATCTGCGAGAACGCGTCGGTCAGGTAGATGACGTCGACGCCGCCGCCGCCACGGATCTTGACCTTGTTGAGACGGTCGGCGTTGTTGCCGGTCTCAAACACCAGCTCGCAGCCGCACTGCTCCTGGAAAGGCTTGACGATATATTCGTCCAGCTTCTCGCCGTTGAAACCCCACCACGAAATCGTCAGGGTCTCAGCCTGCGCCGAAACCGCCGAGAGAGCCAGGCCGGAAACTGCGGCCAGGATCGTGTTACGCACCATGCTCATGTCACGCCTTCTTTCTGGGCTTCCGCAGAACGCCTGCAGACCAGCCTATCTCCACGAGAATATTTTCGACGCCGGCTTGCCGCAAGCCCCACAAGCACGGCAAGCGCGTCGATGGGGTCAGTTCCCCCATGAATCTTCGCGCGATCACAAAAACGGCGTACCGATTCTGAGCGCTCAGAGCGAGGCCGCTGCCCTTGCCGCCTGGTCATAAGCGCCTGACACCGAGCGAAGCAGCGCCGCCACGCGCGACATTTCCTCCGGGTTGTGACCGAGCTGGCGCACGCTCTGCACCACCAGCGCCTCGCGCACCTCGCCATAGCGCTTGCACAGCGCGGCCCCGGCCTCGGTGATACCGACCGTCTTTTCCTTGCCCTTGCGACCGACTGCCACGAGCTTGTGCTCGACCAGCTTCTTGATCGCATAATTGGCCAGATGCGTGTCCTCGATGTTGAGCACGAGACAGACATCGGCAAGCGTCTTGGCGCGCTGGCGGTGGTTGACCAGATGCATGATCAGCACCTCCAGCGGCGACAGGGCCGGCCCACCGGCAGCGACCGTGCAACGCACCACCCAGCGCTGGAACGAGTGATTGGCCATGGTCAGCGCAAACTCGATCTCGGACAGCGCCGGCAAGCCCGAATTGGCCAGATGCGCCGACGACACCACAGGCCCGACCAAGGCGGCGATCAGTTGCTCATCATCGTGCTCGGCAGCCATAGCGCTATCTCCGGAAAGACGGTGAGGATCGCGGTCGCCAGCACCAGAAGCAGAAAGAACGGCAAGGCATAATATGCGATCTCGAAAATGTTCTTGCCGGTTATGGACTGGATCACGAACAGGTTGAAGCCGACCGGCGGCGTGATCTGGCTCATTTCCACGACCATCACCAGAAAGATTCCGAACCAGATCGGGTCGATGCCAGCCACCAGCACCATCGGCAGGATCACCGATGTGGTCAGGACCACAATGGAAATGCCATCGAGAAAGCAGCCCATGACGATGAAGAACACCAGCAACACCGCAATCAGCGCGTATTGCGAGAAGCCCTGATCGCTGATCCACGAGGCAAGGATGCGCGGAATCCCGGTGAAGCCCATCGCCACGGTGAGGAACGACGCCCCGGCAAGGATGAAGGTAATCATGCAGCTGGTGATCGCGGCACCGCGCAGCGAGGCGACGAAGCCGTCCCAGTTCAGCCCGCCGCTGAAACCGGAGATGACCATGGCCCCGACGACGCCGATCACGGCTGCCTCGGTGGGCGAGGCAAGCCCGGCATAGATCGAGCCAATGACGCCGATGATCAGAAGCAGGGTCGGCAGCAACAGGCCGAGCGCCCGCAGCTTTTCTTTGGCCCCCGCAAGCGGTTCAAGCGGCGGCATCTTGTCCTTGTTCATCAACGCCCAGACGACAATGTAGGCGCTGAACAGAAAGGCAAGCAGAATGCCCGGCCCGACACCGGCAAGGAACAGGCGCGCAATGCTCTGCTCGGTTGCCGCGCCATAGACGATCATGATGATCGACGGCGGGATGAGAAAACCGAACGTACCGGACCCGGCGAGCGTGCCAAGCGCCATGTTTTCGGCATAGCCGCGCTTGCGCAGTTCGGGCAGCGACATGCGCCCGACCGTGGCGGTGGTCGCCGCAGACGAGCCGGATACACAGGCAAACAGCGCGCAGCCAAAGACGTTGACGTGCAGCAAGCGGCCCGGAAGACGGCGGGTGAACGGTGCCAGCCCCTCGAACATGTCGGATGAAAGCCGGGAGCGGAACAACAATTCGCCCATCCAGATGAACATCGGCAGCGCCGTCAGATCCCAGCTGTTCATCGCCCCCCAGACACGGCGGGCAAAGACGGACGACACCGGCGCGGACGTCGCGATTTCCATCGCGACAAGGCCCACGGCCATCAGGGCAAAACCAACCCAGACGCCCGCCAGCAACAGTCCGAACAAGACGACGACAAGCAGGAGCGAGAGAAGACCAATATCCATCAATGGCCTCCCTCGGTGACTTCGCGGGTGCGCTCCTGGTGTCGGAACGAAGGCTCGCCGCCACGCAGTAGCTGGAACATTTCATCAAGAAGCGCGATCAGGAAAATGACGATGCCGGCGGTCATGACCGCCTGCGGCACCCATAGCGGCATGGGGATGATGCCAAATGAGACAGACCCGTTGCGATAGGTCGCCAGCGTCTGCATCAGAATTGCCCAGGCGGCAAAACCGGTCAGGCCGATGCCGACCAGCAAGGCAAAGCCGGTCATCACCCTGTCGGCGCCTTCGCCAAACCAGCGTAGCGCAAGTGTGACGCGCACATGCCCTGCGGCGCGCAATGTGCGAGCGAGCGCGAGAAAGGCGGCCGCGACCAAAAGAAACCCGCCGATCTCGGCAAGCGAAGGAATGATGAAGCCGGTTCGCGGCATGCCAAGCAGAACCAGCAGTCGGTCCAGCAACCGCGCGGCTACCTGAACGAAAACCAGCACCGCGATGAGGACCATGGAAAGGCACGCGCCCACGAGGGCGCCGCCATAGAGGGCATCAAGTGCCTTGCGCATGAGATCGAATCCCTGAGCCGAAAGGGTGGGAACATGGCCCACCCATCTGCAAGATCACTTGTTGCGGAACGCTTCGACCACGGCCTGCCCAGAGGCACCGGCCTTGGCTTCCCATTCCGCCGTCATGGTCTTGCCGACCTCCTGCAGCTTGGCCGCCACCGCCTCGGTCGGCTTGGAGACGATCATGCCGCCTGCTTCAAGCTCGCCGATCTTCGCTGCGGTTTCCGCCTTCGACATCTCCAGTCCACGCGTTTCAGCCGCGGCGGCTGCCTCGCGCAGCGCGTTGCGCTGAGCTTCCGGCAGCGCCTCGAAAGCCTCCGTGTTGACCACGATGACATTGTTCGGCAGCCAGGCCTGGACGTCGATATAATGGGTGACGAAATCCCACGCCTTGGCGTTGGCTCCGGTCGACGGCGACGTGATCATCGCCTCGACACGCCCGGTGGTGAAGGCGGTGGCAACGTCGGTCTCTTCAACCTGTGTCGGCGTTGCCCCGAGAAGCTGGGCGAGTCGCTCCGACGCCACATTATAGGCGCGGAACGCGAGCCCCTCGAACTGCGCCGGCTCGGTGACTTCCTTGCGCAGATAAAGGCTCTGACCCGGCCATGGCACGGCATAAAGAACCGTCAGACCGCGCGCGGCAAGCTTGGCCGCGATCTCGTCACGTGACACCGACCAGAGCTTGGCCGAAGCGTCATAGGACGATGCCAGGAACGGAATCGAATCCAGACCATACAGCGGGTCTTCATTGGCCAGGCGCGACAGCAGGAATTCCCCGATCGGCACCAGACCATCGCGAACCGCATCCGGAATTTCGGCATGGCCAAACAGCGAGTTGGCCGAGTGCACCGTGATCTTCAGGTCGCCACCGGTGGCCTTGTCGACGTCATCGGCAAACTGGCGAATATTCTGCGTATGGAAGATACCATCACCGTAAGGCGTCGGCATATCCCAACTCGTCTGGGCAAATGCTGCCCCGGCGAACAATGTAGCAAACGCGCCGCCCAGCAGCACGGACCTAGTATAGCTGATCATGACTTCGTTCCCTCTCTGTTGGCGGATCTGTTGTTTCAGTCCTGTCCTTGTTGATCGCGTTGACGCGACGTGAGGGAAAGATTGATCTTACGCTTTCAATTTGTCAACGAAATACAGACAACTGATCGAATTGATCTTGGCTAAAGCAGCTCCCACTTGCGGGAGACATGCTTGCTTTTGCGCATGTCTTTATCCCGAAACCGGTTCCCACTTTCGGGAGACATGCGATGGCCCGAAAAGAAAAAGCCCCCGCAAATTGCAGGGGCTTTGTTCAATCAAATACAGCACTCAGCTAGGCGTCCGTACCATGAACACCGCACCCGGTCCGTAGGCGCAAAGCGCCTCGCTCATGTCGCGCTCTGAAGGCGCGAAGCCGAATTTCGACCAGAACGGCGCGGTTCCATAGACGGAAATCAGCGCCATGCTGTCGAAAGCGGTAGCCTCGGCGAGCAAGTGCTCAATGATCGGACGCGCATGACCACCGCCACGCAGGCGCGGGTGAAGCGCAATGTCGTGAATGTAATATTGGGTCGCGTCCGACGGAATCTCATCAGGCATCCGGTCAAGCACAGGCGGCTCGAACGGGCGGATCGGATGCGACATCACATAGCCGCCGATCGCGCCATCCTCCCCGGCCAGAACATGGCAACCGGCGGGATAAAGGCGCAGCCTTGCAGCGACCACCGCCTCCCGTTCGGGAAGTTCGGGGTGAACAGCATCCGATACCAGCTGTACCCCTGCAACATCCCCCTCCCCCATGGCGCGCCACTGCAACATCGCTGCGATTCTCCAGATTTTTCAACGGGTTGTGCAGGTGCAACAGCGGCAATCGGAACGCAAGCAAGATGAGCGCAGTTCACGAAAGTTTGCGATCTTGCGCCATGGATCCGTAAGCCTGCGCGAACTTATGCGAGACAAGACACATCCGGCCTGCAGCCGAACGGTAAGTCATGAATGACATTGATTTGGTTTTGGTTGCGGGGGTTGGATTTGAACCAACGACCTTCAGGTTATGAGCCTGACGAGCTACCGGGCTGCTCCACCCCGCGTCACCTTTAGAGCCGGGCTTTTGTGCCCGGGAGCGAAGTCAGGCGTAGCCTGATGAGGTGAGGCCGTCAAGCAATCGATTGAGGATCGATTGTAGGCCGAACGGGCTGCTCCACCCCGCGTCACCTTGGTCCTTGCTGATGCATTGGACCACATTTTGTCCTGAATGACAAAAGGGGCTGCTGCCCCTTTGATGCGCCGCTTTGTTGCGGCTTGTTTGTGATGAGAATATTTCATGTGTTTGG
>NZ_FORF01000008.1 GCF_900113935.1 Aquamicrobium aerolatum DSM 21857 | reverse complement strand
CCTTGCTTGATGAACTTCCCAGGGCCAAATGGCTGCTGGCCGACCGTGGCTATGATGCCGACTGGTATCGTGACGCTTTACAGGCCAAGGGGATCACTCCCTGCATTCCGGGTCGCAAATCCCGCAACAAGGCCATCAAATACGACAAACGCCGCTACAAGCGGCGCAACCGGATCGAGATAATGTTCGGGCGTCTCAAAGACTGGCGGCGTGTCGCGACGCGCTATGACAGGTGCCCAATGGCCTTCCTCTCCGCAATCGCTCTCGCGGCTACCGTTATCTTCTGGCTCTGATCAACGAGTCCTGAGCCTAGCCACACCTGTTATCGATGTGACAGGATGTTGACGAGCTTGCCGAACGGATCCCGGGTAAAGAACCGCCGGACGCCCCACGGCTCGTCAACCGGCCCGTACTCTATTGGAAACCCGGCATCCCTCACGCGGGCCAGCGCTTCTTCGACATCGTCAACCTCGATGGAAAGTGCCGGCACCGGCGTGTCGGCACCGCCTTGCGATGCGAAACTGACCTGCACCTTCATCGCCGCGTCAGCGCCATAGGTGACGATCCATCCGTGATCCATGACGATTTCCAGACCAAGCACCTCGGCGTAGAACCGCCATGCCAGACCAGGATCGGGCGTTTCTACATTGGTAACGATCCGTTGGACTTTCATAGGCTCCTCGCGTGATCCGACGTCTAGTCCGCCATGGTTTCAAGGCTAGCAAAGCCTTCCGGCATGCCGCCTTCGTCGAAGGGAGTCGTGACCTCGACGAAAGTGTCCGGGTAGAAACCGTTGAACCTTGTGCGCAGCGACAGGGAATAGGCGCCAATATGGCCGATCTCGATCCAGTCGCCGGTATCGACAGTCTCCGGCAACCAGAACGGACGTGACAGAATATCGACGGAATCGCAGGTCGCCCCGCAGACCTTGAACGGCACGATGTTCTTCTGGTCGCCATTGCGATGGCGGATTGCCGGGTCGGGAATGAATCGTGCCGGCAACGTGATCTTGCCGGTCCATGAATCCGACAGCGACGCCCAGATACCGTCATTGATGTAGAGCCGCCTGCCCTTGCGCAAGAGCACCCGCACGATCAGCGAATAGGCGCGCGCGACGATGACGCGCCCCGGCTCGGCAACCAGCGGCGTGCCGCTGAAACCCCATTCGTCGATGTCGGTGCGAAGCCGCGTCATGATCTCCTCGAGCGAGGGCATGACCGGCTGCCTGCGGTTCGGATCGTGGCCATATTCTGCTGGAAAGCCGCCGCCGACATCGAGTGCCGCAATCTCCGCCTTGACGCGGCTTCGCACCCACGCCGCAGAAGCCAGCGCGCGCTCATACGTGTCAGGATCCTCGATCTGGCTGCCGACATGGAAGCAGATGCCGACCTTGAAGCCGGCACGGGCAAGCCGGTCGATCAGTTCGACGGCGGCAGCAGGTCCGGCACCGTATTTCTTCGACAGTTCGTAAGCGGCACTGCCCTTGGTTTGCAGCCGCACGAATACGGTCACCGTGCCGGGGTCGATGTCGAGGGCGCGAACGACGCGCGTCACCTTGGTGATCTCATCCTCATGATCGACCACAATCACGCGTATGCCGTAATCTTCCATCGCCAGACGGATATGCGACTGCGCCTTGACCGGATGCATGTAGAGCATCTCGGCATCGGGTGCGACGGCGCGGACTTCCGCAATCTCGGCAGGAGACGCCACGTCGAACCCGGTGACACCGGCTTCCGCAAGCGCTTTCAGCACCATCGGCTCGCCATTGGTCTTGACTGCATAGGCTGTCTTGCCGGGAAACATCGACATGAACGCCCGGCAATCCTGCTTCAGCACTTCAGGGCGAAAGCAATAGACCGGATCGTCCGGACGAAGTGCGAGCGCTGCCTCGCGTGCATTTTCGAATCGCTGCATGTACCTCTCCAGTTTCCGCAGGACGCTAAATGCGGTCCGCGACAGGAAGATGGCTGGCCAGTTGTTGCCATTGCGTAGACCAGCGCTGAAACCGGGTGGCCAACCCCACACCGGCATCCTATGCGTGAGCAAAGCAGCCCGGAGTAACCTTTGCAATGAAGACCTCGATACAGCAGAAGACAATTACGCCCCGCGATTGGAGCATGCTGCTGCTGCTCGGTGCTTTGTGGGGCGGATCGTTCTTCTTCGCACGCGTTGCGGTTCTTGAAATCCATCCGCTGACGCTGGTTCTTTTCCGCGTCTCGATTGCGGCTGTCGCCCTTCACATCTATCTCGCCCTTGTCGGGCCGTCATTTCGCCTCGCCCTGCCGATGGCTGCGAGCTTTTTTGGCCTCGCCGCCCTGAACAATGTGATCCCGTTCACGTTGATGTTTGCAGGCCAGACCGAGCTTGGCGCGGGTGCTGCCTCGATCCTCAATGCGACCACACCGTTCTGGACGATGCTGCTTGCCAATATGATGACGGACGACGAAAAGCTGTCCTGGAACAAGATCATCGGTGTCGTTCTGGGAATATGCGGCGCGGTGGTGATGATCGGACCGGACGTCGTAACCGCCTCAGGCGCGCCGGTATGGGCCAAATTTGCCCTTGTCGGAACCGCCGTATCCTATGCGTTTGCAGCGCTCTATGCGCGCCGGTTCAGCAAGCTGGCACCGCAAATCGTCGCCACGGGCCAGCTCACCGCGTCGACGCTGATCATGCTGCCGGTGGTGCTGCTTTGGAACGGCACCAGCGGCCTGTTCGACGCCAGCATGGCTGCGTGGCTGTCAGTGCTCGGTCTGGCATTGCTGGCGACCTCGGTCGGCTACATCCTGTTCTTTGCCCTGATCCGCTCGGCGGGCGCAACCAATGCCTCGCTGGTGACCCTTATCGTCCCCGTCTCCGCAATCCTGCTCGGCGCTCTATTTCTCGGCGAACGCATGCAGTGGTATGAATTCGGTGGCATGGGGCTGATCGGATTGGGTCTCATCATCATTGATGGACGGCTGATCCGTCGCACCAGAACGTGAAACTTCCTGCAGTTTTTCACACAAAACATTCGTCAGGAAAAACAAACAGCTGGCTTCATATCAGCGTGATCTGAAGCGATTTGCTGCGACGCAGCGAGGAAATTTGCTTGTCATCGGGGCAGGTTCGCCTAGAATCGACTGCGTTGTCAGCAGAGGAGGCTGTACGATGGGACTTGCCAAGCCGATCAACGCCTTGATGATTTGTGCTGCCTTTGCCTTTGTCGGCGCTCTGATTGTGGGCGTACTGGTCTGACGGACCACTCCGTCGCATCCCATAGCAATTACGCAACGAAAAGGCCGGAGAAACCCTCCGGCCTTTTTGTTTGAGCATTTCGCCTTCCTCAAGCAGCTGCCGCCGCACTTGCCTCCGGCGCAGGCCGTATGCCGATGAGGTGGCAGATTGCAAAGGCAAGGTCGGCGCGGTTCATCGTGTAGAAGTGGAACTCTTCGATGCCGCGCTCCACAAGGTCCAGAACCTGCTCGGCAGCAATCGCCGATGCGACCAGCGCATGGGTCTGCGGGTCACGCTCGAGACCGGCAAATCGCTCGGCAATCCATGCCGGAACATGCGCGCCGCAGCGCGCCGAGAAGTTTGCCACCGCGCCAAAATTATGGATCGGAAGGATGCCCGGAACGATCGGGATGTAGATGCCGGCGCGCCGGACACGCTCGACATAGCGCTCGTAAAGGTCGTTATCGAAGAAGAACTGGGTGATCGCCCGCGTCGCTCCATTGTCGACCTTGCGCTTGAGCATGTCGATGTCGGTGGCGAAATCCGCGCTTTCAGGGTGCTTTTCAGGGTAGGCCGACACAGACACATCGAAATCGCCGATGCGCCGGATCGCAGCGACCAGCTCAGCACCATTGGAATAGCCCTGCGGGTGCGGGCGATAGGCCTCGCCGACACCGGATACCGGATCACCACGCAGCGCCACGAAGCGCGTCACGCCCATCTCGGCAAACTCTCGGACCACCGCATCAACTTCGTCGCGGGTGGCATCGACGCAAGTCATATGCGCTGCGGGTTTGAGGCTGCTTTGCGCCAGAATGCGACCGACGGTGCGCGCCGTGCGCTCGCGCGTCGAGCCCCCTGCCCCGTAGGTCACGGACACATAATGCGGCGAGACGGTCTCAAGGCGCGTGATCGTCTCCCACAGACGGCTTTCCATCTCGTCCGACTTGGGTGGGAAGAATTCGAACGACACCTTGATGCGCTCACCGAGATCGGCACGGCGGGAGAGTCTTGGCTCGGCCATCAGACGATTTCCTTGGAATGTAGAGAATGAAGCTGGGAGGGATCTGCAATGAGGAGGCGCTGATCGCGCGCCATCCAGAGCTTGACGGTGAGGCCTGTCGCATCGTTCTCGGGCGCAAAGCTACGCTCTGCTTCAAGTTCGAGGCCGGCTTCTTCAAGCCAATCCGCGATCTGCCGGTCGGAGAAGCCGAGACGCAAATGGGCGTGTTCCTCGCGCAGAAAGTCATGCGCATGCGGCGCAAAGTCGACGATCATCAGCCGGCCAGCCGGACGCAGAAGGCGCGCTGCTTCGGCAACCGCAACGCCCGGCTCCTCAAGATAGTGCAAGACCTGATGCATCGAGACCAGATCGAACGCATCGCGCTCGACCGGTGGCGCGTAGAGGTCGCCCTGGCGCACCTGGGCGTGCGCAATCCCGGCCTTGTCGAGATTGGCGCGCGCGACCGTCAGCATCTCGCGCGACAGGTCGATGCCGACACCACGACGATAGAGCGGCGCAAAGAGTTCGAGCAGCCGGCCCGTGCCCGTGCCAAGATCGAGCATCGCCTGGAAGGGACGATCACCGACAAGTTCACGCATCGCATTTTCGACCGCGCCATCCTGCACATGCAGCGACCGGATCTCGTCCCAGCTCGCGGCGTTGGCGCTGAAATAGTCGGCTGCCTTTGTCTGCCGTTTGCGCTTGACCGCTTCAAGCCGCTCCAGATCCCGCTCGACGACCGGGTCGGCGGTGTCCACGCGCGACGTAATTCCATTCAGGAAATCACGCACATGCTCGCCATCCGCGACCCTGAAAAACGCCCACGATCCCTCCTGATAGCGGTCGATCAGCGCTGCTTCCATCAGCAGCTTGAGATGACGCGAGACGCGCGGCTGCGACTGGCCGAGGATCTCGGTCAGGTCGGTCACGGTCAGATCGCCACGTGACAGAAGCATCAGAATACGGAAGCGGCTGGATTCCGCTGCCGCCTTCAGCGTATCAACCATCACGTTCAGATTTATCGAGGAGCGCATCAGCATGGCAACGTCCAAAAACACATAAAGATATATTTATGTGAATCTGAGCGCTTTGACAAGTCGAATTCGCAGACGCGCGGTTACCACTCCATGATACGCAATACCAATCGACAAAGAGCCATCGCGAAGGCCCTGACCGCATTGCTGCCGATGGCGCCCTATTCGGATATTGAAAAGATACGGGAGATGGCGAGCGCGCGCGACCGGCGCGACCTGCCCGCGTCAATCGCAGTCTGGATCGCGGCGATCACCTATGTCCGCCACGAGCACAGCAGCTATGACGAGCTTCTTTCAGATGGATATGATCGCGACGCGGCGCGCTTCTTCGTCGTCGACGAGATCAACGAGACGCTGACGCGCTGGCGTGCAACCCGTCTTCTGGATGCGGATGATCCGGACTAGCCTGTCAGCGATAGATCCACTGATCCGGCAACCGGACCGAGACTTCTTCGCCAGCGGAAATCGTGCCCGGTTTTTCAACCCACGCAACGAGGCCGCGCTGGCGACGAGCCACTTTCGGGAACAACAGCGATCCCGCGTCGACATCCGCCATGCCGGCATGACGCGCGATGGAGCGCCCCGCGAGCCGGCAGGGAATGTTCTGACCGTCGACCTTCAGGGTCACGCCATTCTTGAAGAACAGGATCGTTCCCGCAGGCAACATTGACAGCCGGGCGATCCCCTCAAGCACCAGATTGGCCCCGATCCATTCCGGCATGACCTCTGTAAGGTCCATCTTGCGGGCCACGTCCGCAAGTTCATCTGCCGCCACGATGGTAAGCTGGCGCTCGTTGCGGATTTCAGTGCCGCGTGGATACCACGGCTCGCGCCCGCCCGAGCGGCGTGTAAGTCCCGTGTGAAAATCATTAGCGATGCCAGCGAAATCAAGTTCCAGCGTTTGCGTCGCAGCCGTCACGAAATCATTGTTGGCAGCGGTGAAAAGCCCGGCCACGCGTGCGCTGATCTTCTTGCCGGGTACAATTTCCGGCTCGTCGTCGCGGCGTTCGAAAAGCTCTGCTGTCACGTCAATCTCCATCAACACCGCGCTTTGATGGGTTGAAACGCGCGCAACGTCCAGAGAATTCGCCTGATCGATCTATTCGTGCCGTTGATGGCTCACATCATCCGCAGCAGCGCGCCGCCGATAGAGTACCCGGCTCCATAGGTGCACAACAGGCCATAATCGTCGGCCTTCATGTCCTTGTGGTTCTGGTGAAGCGCAACGATAGCCCCGGCAGCAGCCGTGTTGCCCAGTTCTTCCAGAATGGTCGGCGCAATGTCGTGACCGATCTCGCGCCCGAAGGCGAGCTTCAGGATCATCTGGTTCATGCGCGCATTGGCCTGATGCAGCCAGAAACGACGCACCGTTTCGGGCGTGCGGCCATGTTCCGCAAGGAAGTCGACGATGAAGCGGTGGCTGGCAACCGTCACATCCTTGAACACCCGGTTGCCCTGCTGCTTGATCAGGTTGCCTTCGCTCTGGATGACACTGGTGTCTTCTTGCGCGGCGCGGTTGAGATAGCTGAAATTGGAGCGGATATTGTTGGAAAACTGCGTCCAGTTGCGGGTGTCGAGAACTTCAAAGCGCCCTTCGACCTGGCGGTCATCATCGACAGCCTCCAGCAACAGCGCTGTCGCGGCATCGCCGAAGATGAAATGGGTTTGCCGGTCGCGGAAGTTCAGATGTGCGGTGATGAGCTCCGGCGTCACCACCAGCGCGCGGCGGTGGGCACCCGAGCGCAGAAGGTTGAACGCGACATGCAGGCCGGACGCAGCGGACGAGCAGCCGAGGCTGAGATCGAACGCAGCGCCCTTGGCGCCGATGGCCTGCTGGATCTCGATGCCGATGGAAGGATAAAGCCGTTGCAGATGCGAGCCGGCGCAGATGACCAGATCGACTTCCTCTGCGTCGATGCCGGCTTCCTGCAACGCGGCATTTGCCGCCTGCGCGCCGAATTCTGCGGTGACGGAAAGCTCGTCGTCGTCGCGCGCCGGAATATGCGGCGCCATCCGGTCGAGATCGAGAATACCTTCGCGCGCATAGACGTGACGGCGCTTGATCCCCGATGCGTGATAGATGAAATCCGCGCTGGATTTCTGAAGCGGATCGAGCCCCTGTGCCTGACGCGAAAGATTTTCACGATCGACCCAGCCATTGAAGCTCTCAACGAGTTCTTCGTTCGAAATCACCGCGTCCGGGATGCTGACGCCTGTACCGCTGATAATGACGCGTTTCATGTTCTTGTCCTGACAATGCAGCCACGAGACTGCGGCGCGGCCGTTCTCAGGTCACGTCACTTCAAATTATCTGCATCGCGTTTACGTAAGCTTAACCGCACTCTCAACCACCGCCCAACGAATTGCGCGCACATCTTTGTGTAGCGCACATCACCCCACCAACGAAAACGCCCCTCCAGCCGGTGAGGCCGAAGGGGCGTTTTTCAAAGATTAGCGCTTCTAATCAGCGCGTCAGGCGCTTGTAGGTCATCGCCTTCGGGTTCAGCGCGTCAGGGCCCAGACGGCGGACCTTGTCCTTCTCGTAGTCTTCGAAGTTGCCTTCGAACCACTCAACATGGCTGTCGCCTTCGAACGCCAGGATGTGCGTTGCCAGACGGTCGAGGAACATGCGGTCGTGGGAGATGATGACGGCGCAGCCGGCATAGTTTTCCAGCGCATCCTCAAGCGCGGCCAGCGTCTCGGTGTCGAGGTCGTTGGTCGGTTCGTCAAGGAGCAGCACGTTGCCGCCGGACTTCAGCATCTTGGCAAGGTGAACGCGGTTGCGCTGACCACCCGAAAGATTGCCGACCTTCTGCTGCTGGTCACCGCCACGGAAGTTGAACGACGAGCAATAGGCGCGCGTGTTGGCCTCGAACTTGCCGAGCTTGACGACTTCGGCACCGCCGGAAATCTCTTCCCAGACGGTCTTGTTCGGGTCGAGCGCGTCACGGCTCTGGTCGACATAGCCGAGCTGCACGGTCTCGCCGACGCGGATCGAACCGCTGTCCGGCGTCTCCTGCCCCGTGATCATCTTGAACAAAGTCGTCTTACCAGCGCCGTTCGGACCGATGACGCCGACAATGCCACCGGGCGGCAGCTTGAAGGAGAGATCGTCGATCAGCAGGCGGTCGCCAAAGCCCTTCGACACGCCATCGACTTCGATGACGACATTGCCCAGACGCTCGCCATACGGAATGACGATCTGCGTATCCGTCGGACGGCGGTTGTCGGCAGCCTCGAGCAGATCCTGGAACGCCTGGATACGGGCCTTCGACTTGGTCTGACGGGCTTTCGGGCTCGACGAAATCCACTCGCGCTCACGGCTGATCGCGCGCTGGCGTGCGTCGTCTTCACGGCCTTCCTGCTTGAGGCGCTTCGCCTTGGCTTCCAGATAGGCGGTGTAGTTGCCTTCGTACGGAATGCCACGGCCACGGTCGAGCTCGAGAATCCAGCCGGTGACGTTGTCGAGGAAGTAGCGATCGTGGGTGATCAGGATCACGGAGCCCTTATAGGCTCGCAGGTGCCGTTCCAGCCACGCGGTCGTTTCTGCGTCAAGATGGTTGGTCGGCTCGTCAAGCAGCAGCAGGTCCGGCTCGGACAACAGCAACTGGCACAGCGCAACGCGGCGGCGCTCACCACCCGAAAGCTTGGTGACGTCGGCATCCTTCGGAGGACAGGCCAGCGCTTCCATCGCCATCTCGACCTGCTGCTCCAGATCCCACAGATTGAGGCGATCCATCTCGTCCTGGAGATGCGCGGATTCTTCCGCGGTCTCGTCCGAGTAGTTCATCATCAGCTCATTGTAGCGCTCGATGATGGCGGTCTTCTTGGCAACGCCCTGCATGACGTTTTCGAAGACGTTGAGTTCGGGCTCGAGATGCGGCTCCTGTGCGAGATAGCCAACGGTCGCACCGTCTGCGAGCCAGGCCTCACCGCTCCAATCCTTGTCGATACCCGCCATGATCTTCAGGACGGTCGATTTACCGGCGCCGTTCGGGCCGAGAATACCGATCTTCGCATCGGGGTAGAATGAAAGATGAAGGTTCTCGAGAACCTTCTTGGCGCCGTAAGCCTTGGTCAGGCCCGACATGTGATAGATGAACTGGCGTGCCATGGCGCGCGAAAACTCCGTTGTTCCTGTGCGGGAAAAATCGTTGGGGCGTATGTAAGCGATCCAAAGCCGAAGGGCAATCGCTGCAACTGACCCGATGTCACCAAACTCTTGCCATTGTCGTGCTGCATGGGCCAGCAATGACCCGACCCCGCCATTTTCATAACGTCGCCATCCGATCCGGCATCAGTGCAATGGTGCTGCTTGTCCTTGCCGCCTGTCAGGCAACACCGGGCAGCGGCCTGGCATCGTCTGCCGCAGATGCGTCCATCGGGCCGCGCCAATGCGCAGCTCCCCTGCCCGATGGCCCACCGGCCAAACCGGATCGGCTGACGGCCTTTGGAACCGCAACAGCATGGAATGTCGGACGGACGGTCGGCCGCAACGCCATTGCCGGGGCTGGCGGAATGGTGGCCGGACCGGTCGGCGGTGCGGTCGCCGGCAAGCTTGCTGCCAGCGCTTTGCCCTCCGAGTTCGACATTCGCGGCAACTGGCAGATCACGGATGGCGTTCCCGATTGCGCTTGCGCCCTCTCGCTGGCTGCGCCCGGCTCGTGGTCCGGCGCAAACACGGAACGCGGCACGGCACGGGCTTCGGGATGCAACAACGCACTTCTGGCCAGCGCCAACGATTTCCGGCTCGACGAAACGATGACCGGACTTGATGCAGAGTTTTTAGTGTACGCCTCCAACGGAAACCGCATCGCGGTTCTGCGGCGTGACGGCCCGGACTATTATTCCGGCGCGCTGTCCAACGGGCGGACGATAACGATGTGGCGGGAGTGATTTTCGCGTGAACGCCGGCTGAACATCCGGTTCAGGTCTGGTTCGAGGGGCTGGGGAGATAGTGGCGTTGTTCTCGAAACGAAGCCAACCCCAGAGACCGGAGCCAAAGACATGAACAAGAATTTCTTTCTCACCGCCGCCGTCGCAGCAATCATGGGCTTTTCCGCAATCCCAGCCATGGCCAACAGCGTCTGGCTCGACCAATACGGCGTGCGCAACGAGGCCGGCGGTCGCCAGACCGGCATCAACAACAACATGGGCATCTATCAGGACGGCCGCCGCAACAGCGCCATCGGCAACCAGTTCGGCCGCAGCAACACCATCGCCATCGGCCAGAACGGCCGCCGCAACACCGCGCAGGCGCATCAGACCGGCCGCTACAATCAGGCTGGTGTCGGCCAGTTCGGCTCCAACCACAACGCCGTCGTGGTGCAGGACGGCAATGGCAACATCGCCGCAGGCGTCCAGGTCGGCAATGGCTGCAGCGGCAACGTCGCGCAGACCGGCAGCGGCAACGTCGCAGCCTTCGTCCAGACCTGCCCCTGATCGAGGTTCACCGCCGCACCGGAGCCCCCCAGCTCCCGTGCGGCACCGAACGAAAGGAACAGAGCGATGACCAATCTCAAGCAATTTTCGATCTGCGCAGCGCTTGTTGTGGCCGGGCTTGGCGCAGCATTCAGCACCGCGGGAGCCAGCCAGCCGGGCTCTCAGCCGGTGCAGTGCGAGATCGCGACGAAGAAATCGTCAGGTGGCATGACAAGCATCGAGGGCCGCGTGCATGCGTCCAAAGCGATCAGCGGCACCTACACGCTGCAAGTCAGCGGCCCCGGTGCCAATATCAGCCAGGGCGGTGATTTCGACGCCGGCGTCGGCAAACCGCAGGTTCTGAGCTCCGTCATGCTGAGCGGCAGCGGCCAGCGCATCAGCCTTGACGTTACCGTCGGCGGCCACACCACCTCATGCACCAAACGCCTCTGATGGTAGCGCAACACCAATGGTAAAGGCCTCGGATATCTCCGGGGCCTTTTCTTCATGCGGGCGTATGAACTCCCATTAACGCGCAATGAATGACCGGTTCCAAACCGGTTCAGACGCGGTGGTGCATTCTCCAGATATCGAAGCAAAAGACCTTCAGAGGAGAACGCAGATGACCACCCGCAACGCACTTGCAACCGCTCTCACCGCCCTCGCCGTCAGCACCGCTGCTCTGGCGGCACCAGCCCACGCCGGCTCGGTCAGTTTCAATCTGCAGCCGCGCAACGCTGATGAACACCGCGTCATGCGTGCCGGGCTCGGCATCTACGCGCTCGTCAACGCAGTGCAGAGCGGCAGCATCCGCCAGATCGGCAGCGGCAATTCCGCCGGGCTGGCGCAGAACGGTTCGGGCAATCTCGGCATCGTCCACCAGGAGGGCCAGGGCCACAGCGGCACGCTGGCGCAGAACGGCAATGGCAACCGCTACGGCCTGTTCCAGTTCGGTCGCAACACCAGCAGCAACGTCACCCAGAACGGCAATGGCGGCACCGGCGCGACATTCCAGTTCGGCTGGTAATGGAAAAAGGGCGCGGAGTGATCCGCGCCCTTTGAGTTGATCGCTGACCTTCGGGATCAGGCGTTGGCCAGCTGGCTGCGGTGTGCCCAGCCTGTCATGCGGGTTTCGACCCAGGCCATCACCGCGTACATGACGATACCCTCAATCGCGAGCATAATCAGACCGGCGAACACGAGCGGCACGTTGAACTGGCTTTGCGCCGCCGCCATCATGTAGCCAAGGCCGGAATTGGCGGCGATGGTTTCGGAAATCACCGAGCCGACAAAGGCCAGCGTGATCGCCACCTTCAGCGAACCGAAGAAATACGGCATCGAGCGGGGGATACCGACCTTGAGCATGATGTCCATCTTGCGGGCCCCAAGCGCGCGCAACACATCTTCCGTTTCCGGCTCGATGGTGGCGAGGCCGGTCGCGACGTTCACGACGATCGGGAAAAACGCGATCAGGAATGCCGTGAGCACTGCCGGAATCGTTCCTATGCCGAACCAGATGACGAGAATCGGCACGACAGCGACCTTCGGGATGGCGTTGAAGCCCACCATCAGCGGGTAGAGCCCCGCATAGATCATGCGCGACCAGCCGATGAGCAGGCCCAGCGCCAATCCGCCAACGACCGCAAGACCAAACCCCAGCGTGGTGGTGAACAACGTCTGGATCGAGTGCCGCTGGATTGCCGGCCAATACTGATAGAGCGCGCCAACGATGGCCGACGGCGCGGGAAGGATCGTCGGACGGATCGCGAACAACCGAACCGCCAGCTCCCAGACGACGAACAAACCGATCGTGTAAATCCACGGAGCAAGCGCGATCCAGTTGATGCCTGACTTCTTTGTACCTGACATGCTCATGCCACCTGCCTCGCATCTGCGATTTCGCCGCGCAACTCCTGCACTTTCTTGGTGAATGCGGGATCGTACATCAGCTCGAGTTCGCGCGGACGCGGGAAGTCGATCTTGTGTTCGTGAAGCACGCGGCCCGGTCGTGCGCTCATCACGAACACCCGGTCAGCCAGATAGACGGCTTCACGCAGATCGTGGGTCACCAGAACGATGGTCACGTCCTGCTGCGCGTGAAGATCGCGAATGACCTGCCACAGTTCTTCGCGGGTAAATGCGTCGAGCGCGCCGAACGGTTCGTCCAGCATCAGCAATTCCGGCTCATGAATGAGCGCCCGGCACAGATTGGCGCGCTGCTGCATGCCACCCGAAAGCTGCCATGGAAACTTGTCGCCAAATCCCTTGAGGCCGACGATTTCGAGCAGACGTTCCGCCTGCGCGACATATTCGGCCTTGTGGGCGCGGAGCCGCTTGCGGTGCTTGTCGACAATCTCCAGCGGCAGGAGAATGTTGTCGAGCGTTGTGCGCCACGGCAACATCGTCGGATTCTGAAACGCCATGCCGACAATCGACACCGGCTTCGTCACCTGCTGGCCCGCCACAACGACGGAGCCTGTCTGGGGAATATGCAACCCGGTCACAAGCCGCATGAGCGTGGATTTGCCACAGCCGGATGGACCTACAACGGCTGCAAACTCGCCCTTCTCGACTGCGATATTGAGGCCGGAAACTGCAAGAACTCCCCCCTCGCCTCCGTATCGCATATCGACGTTTTCAATTCTGACCAGATGGTCTCCCATATTTTCCCCTTAGTCCCCTGCGAGTTCCCAAAAGAAAGTCGCCCCGCTTTGATCCAGGATGCCGATCTGGCTGCCCGGATATCGCGGAGCGACGCTCTTTGCCTTACTTGAACCGGCGCTCCTCCACCGGCGGCAGATACTGCATATCAACGACATCCTCAGGCTTCACATTGCCTTTCAGGTCCATCGACAGCCAGAGCTGTTCGAACGCGCGTGCAAGACGATCCATCTCGATGTTGCCAAAGCCGTTGGTCTGAACCGCTGCGGTGTTGATGTTCATCGCGTTGGCCATCTTCAGGCGTTCAGTCTCAACGGCAAGATCGAGAATCTCGTTACGCTTGAGAACCGCTGCGGCACCCGCATCCGGGTCCGCCACGGCATCTGCGAACCCCTTGGCAAGCGCACGCAGGAAGCCCTTCACAGCCTCCGGGTTCGACTCCGCGAACTTGGTGTTGACCAGGATCGCATTGCCGTAGAGATCAAGACCGTTCTCTGCCATCAGGATCGGCACGATGTCCTCGTCAGGCACACCCTGCGCCTTGAGGTTGAGGATCACCGAGAAAGCAAAGCCGAACACGGCGTCGACCTCGCCCTGCGCCAGCATCGGCTCACGAACCGGGAAGCCGATGCCCTCCAGCGTGATGGTCGAGGTGTCGAGCTTGTTGACGTCAACAAAGGCAGGCCACTGCGCGAATGCACCATCTGGTGGCGGCGCACCGAGCTTCTTGCCCTCCAGCGACTTCGGGTCTTCCGTAATGCCGAGCGAACGACGACCGACGATCGAGAAGGTCGGGATATCGTAGATCATCATGACCGCACGAACGTCCTGCGTGGGATCCTGATCGAGAAACTTGATCAGCGAGTTGATATCGCCGAAGCCCATCTGGTAGGTGCCGGTGGAAACCCGCGGGATCGCCTCGACCGATCCTGCACCGGTGTCGATGGTCACGTTGAGTCCTTCGGCAGCAAAGTGCCCATTGTCCTCAGCAAGAAAGAAACCCGCTGCTGGCCCCTCGAAACGCCAGTCGAGCGTAAATGAGATGTTGGTCTGGGCTGAAGCGGGGATTACCGCAGCAGCCGCAATAAGCCCGCCCGCAAGCATAGTGGCGGCCATAGAAAAAGTTCGTCGTGAAAGCATATAGTTCCCCTGTATTCATTTTGTTTTATTGATGAGCATGAAACAGTGAGACTATGAACTTGGCAACCCCTACGTCAGGTGACAGCGCAGGGCGATGTCACAAAAACATTCCCAACGACAGTCGCAAAACGCTGTTTTCGGCAACTGTTCGGCCTCCGAAATACGCAATACGTCAAATCACCACTTGCGGTTGAAAGTCTTTCGCAAAAATCAGAACGAGAAGTTCATGACATTTGAAAACAGGCGCGAGGTGGCGTCCCCAAGCGGTGCACGGCTCAACCTCTACAATACCAGCCTGCCAAACCCGGCAGCGGTCATACAGATCAACCACGGGCTCGCCGAGCACGCAGCGCGCTACGCACGGTTTGCCGCAGCACTTCGAGACAACGGATTTGTCGTCTATGCCCATGACCATCGGGGGCATGGCCATACCAAGGCAGATGGAGCGCCTCTCGGCTCATTCGGGGCGACGCACGCGACAGAACTTCTTCTGAGCGATGTCGGCGCTGTGCACGACCTGATCGCGCAGGAGCATCCCGGCGTCCCTGTCATCGTCTTCGGACACTCCATGGGCGCGCTGATCGGCCTCAATTTCGTCCTTGCACATTCGCAACGCATTGCGGCTGCGGCGATCTGGAATGGCAATTTTTCCGCCGGATTGGCAGGGCGCGCTGCACAGCTGATCCTCGCATGGGAACGGTTCCGTCTCGGCTCAGATGTGCCGTCGCGCATGCTGCCGAAGCTGACTTTTGACGCGTGGAGCAAACAAACCAGCGATAGCCGTACAGCGTTCGACTGGCTGTCGAGAGACACGGCAGAAGTCGACGCCTATGTCGCCGACAAACTCTGCGGCTGGAACGCGTCGGTGGGAATGTGGACCACGGTGTTCGATCTGATCTTTGCAGGTGCGGACGATCGCAACTTCTCGACCGTGCGAACTGACCTGCCATTCAATATCACCGGCGGGGAGAAAGACCCTGCGACTCACGGCGGCAAGGCAACAAATGATCTGGCCAAACGGCTCGAACGTTTGGGCTTTTCGAATCTTTTTTCAAAGGTTTACGAGCAAACCCGCCACGAATCTCTCAACGAGTTGAATCGTAACGTCATAACGCAGGATTTCATTCGATGGGCGACGAGCGTCCTGCGCAATTGATGCGAAAACCTCATGACCCTATCGAGATAACTCGATTACGAACCCAACACTGATCTGGTAACTCAGAGGGAGAAATCGAAGGAACTGCAAACATGGCCCACCCCCCTCTCAAAGGCATCCGTGTCATCGAACTCGCGCGCATTCTGGCGGGACCATGGGGCGGGCAGCTTCTGGCCGATCTCGGCGCCGATGTGATCAAGGTGGAAAATCCAGACGGCGGCGACGACACCCGCAAATGGGGCCCTCCTTTTGTAACCGGCAGTGACGGTGAAAACCTGTCCGCTGCCTACTACCATTCCACCAATCGCGGAAAGCGGTCGATCACGGCGGACTTTTCCACCGCCGAAGGGGTGGAAACCATCCGCAAGCTCGTTGCCACTGCCGACGTTCTGATCGAGAATTTCAAGGTTGGTGGCCTGAAGAAGTACGGCCTCGACTATGAGAGCCTGAAGGCGATCAACCCGCGACTGGTCTATTGCTCGATTACCGGGTTCGGTCAGGATGGCCCCTATGCGCCACGCGCAGGCTACGACTTTGTCGTGCAAGGGATCAGCGGCCTGATGTCGATCACCGGCGAAGCCGGACGCGAGCCGCAAAAAGTCGGCGTTGCCGTCTCGGACATCTTCACCGGGCTTTATTCCGTGATCGCGATCCAGGCAGCGCTGCGACACGCCGAAGCGACAGGCGAAGGCCAGCATATCGACATGGCGCTGCTCGACACGCAGGTGTCTGTGCTGGGCAACCAGAACCTCAACTATCTCGTGTCTGGCAAGGTGCCGGTGCAGATGGGCAACGCCCATATGAACATCGCGCCTTACGAAGTGCTGCCGGTTCAGGACGGGTTTTTCATTCTCGCGGTCGGCAATGACGGTCAGTTCCAGCGGTTCTGCAAGGTCGTCGGCCTTGACCATCTGGCCACCGATCCCGACTTTTCCACCAATCCCGCGCGTGTCGCCAACCGCGCGCGCCTGCGCGAAATTCTTGTCGAAACCCTGGCGACGTGGGAGCGCGGCAAGCTGTTGCCGCTGCTCGACGTCAACGCCGTTCCGGCCAGCCCGATCAACAATATCGGCGAGATGTTCGACGACCCGCAGGTGATCGCGCGCGGCATGCGCATGCAGCTCGACGACGGCATGGGCAACACGCTTCCTTCCGTGCGCGCCCCCATGGTCATGAGCGGCACGCCGTTGCAGTATGACCGTCCGTCGCCCCGACTCGGGCAGCACACGGACGAAATTCTCGCAGAACTGGAGGAACGGGAAAAATGAGAACAGGCGGCCAACTCATCGTCGACGCCCTTGAAGCAAATGGTGTCGAGCGGCTCTTCTGTGTTCCCGGCGAGAGTTATCTTGCTGTCCTCGACGCCCTGCACGACTCGAAGATCGACACCGTCATCTGCCGCCAGGAAGGCGGCGCGGCAATGATGGCCGACTGTGAGGGCAGACTGACCGGCAAGCCCGGCATCTGCTTCGTCACCCGTGGCCCCGGCGCGACCAACGCCTCCGCGGGTGTCCATATTGCCATGCAGGACTCGATCCCGATGATCCTCTTCATCGGTCAGGTCGCGCGCCGCATCAAGGAACGCGAGGCGTTTCAGGAAGTCGACTACAAGGCCTATTATGGTCCGATCGCCAAATGGGTGGTCGAAATCGACGATGCTGCCCGCATTCCCGAACTGGTGACACGCGCATTTTCCGTCGCTACCTCCGGCCGTCCCGGCCCGGTGGTGATCTCGCTGCCGGAAGACATGCTGACCGACGAGGTGGAAACGCTTCGACCACTGCCCGCGACGCAAGTCGAAACGCGCCCCGGCGAGCCGGAAATGACCGCCTTGCAGTCGCTTCTGGAGAAAGCCGAGCGGCCTTTCGTCATTCTGGGCGGGACACGCTGGAGCAGCGACGCTGTCGAAAAGCTGCGCGCAACCATTGAGCGCTGGGCGCTGCCGGTCGGCTGTTCGTTCCGTCGTCAGGCACTGTTCGATCACCTGCACGCCTCCTATGCGGGCGATGTCGGCATCGGAATCAACCCGAAACTCGCCGCCTATATCAAGCAATCGGACCTGGTCCTGCTGATCGGCGGTCGCTTCGGTGAAATGCCCTCGTCCGACTACACGCTGATCAAAAGCCCCTATCCGGACCAGAAGCTAGTCCACGTCTATCCGGATGCGGACGAACTGGGCCGCGTTTTCCGCCCGACACTGGCGATCAACGCCACCCCGACCGCCTTTGTCGACGCCTTCGCGCAGACAGCCCCCAAGACGACACCTGCCTGGGCGAACCGCACCGAGGAACTGCACCAGAACTACCTCGACTGGTCGACGCCGCCGACCACCGGCCCCGGCAATGTGCAGATGGGACCGATCATGGTCCATCTGGAAGGCGTGCTGCCGGAAGACGCGATCATCTGCAACGGCGCCGGCAATTTCGCCACCTGGATGCACCGCTTCCATCGCTATCGTCGCTTCAGCACCCAGGCCGCCCCGACTTCCGGCTCGATGGGCTACGGCCTGCCGGCTGGCGTCGCCGCCAAGCATGTCCACCGCGACCGCGAGGTCATCGTGTGGGCCGGTGACGGCGATTTCCTCATGCACGGGCAAGAATTCGCCACCGCCGTGCAATATGACCTGCCGATCATCGTGGTGATCCTCAACAACGGCATCTACGGCACGATCCGCATGCACCAGGAGCGCGACTATCCCGGCCGCGTTTCGGGCACATCATTGAAGAACCCCGACTTCGCCGCCTATGCGCGTGCCTTCGGCGGCCATGGTGAAACCGTCGCGACGACCGACGCCTTCGCCCCGGCATTCGAACGCGCCCGTGCGAGCGGCAAACCGTCGATCATCGAGATCAAGCTTGATCCCGAAGCCATCACGCCGGCGAAAACGCTGAGCGAGATCAGAGCGGGGAAGTAGGCATTCGATTGGTTGTCCCGCTCCGATGTGGTATGAATGTTTCATACTTCATCGGAGCAGGTCATGAACAAGATCGACCGCCGCACAATCAGTCTACCGACAGAACAGTCCGATTATATCGACCGCCTTGTCGAATCCGGTGAGTATGGTTCGGCCAGCGAAGTCGTCCGGGCTGGCATCCGGGCGCTGCAGCAGCACGACAAGGCCATCGAAAACTGGCTACGTACCGAAGTGGCCGAGACCTACGATCGTGTCAAAGCCGGCACGGAGCGCCTGGTTCCTGTCGATGAAGTCGTTGCGGAGCTGAACAAGCGCCGTCATGCGCGCGACCGACAGGCATGAAATCCCGTCGGGTTTCATTTTCGGAGCAGGCACAGGCGGACCTGTTCGAGATTGAAACCTGGCTGGAAGCACAAATCAGCAAACAGACCGCACGACGTTACGTCGACCGCCTGATCGAGACATGCACCAAGCTCGATCTTGCCTCCAATCGCGGAAGCTCCCGTGACGACGTGGTTGCGGGTCTACGCGTGATCGGCTTTGAGCGTAGGATCACCATTGCTTTTGTCGTCGATGAAACCGACGTCCTGATCTTGCGCCTGTTTCGCTCCGGCAAAGACTGGGAAACAGCGTTTGGCGACGACTGATCGCCACGTCACACCGCGTCGAAATCCAGCACCAGATTTTGCGACGTCGGGCGGGTCTGGCAGGCGAGCGTGAAGCCTGCTTCGATCTCCCATGGCTGGAGCGAGTAGTTGACCGCCATTTCCGCAGCTCCTTCGGCGACGCGGCAGCGGCAGGTGCAGCACATGCCGCCGGCGCAGGAATAGGGCAGTTCCAGCCCGGCGCGATGCGCCGCGTCGAGCACGGTCGCATCGCCCTCGCCCATCGGGAATGCGCGCCGCACCCCGTCAACGATGACTTCGATCTGGACACCTTGTTCGGCGGCCTTTTGCGCTTGTGCCGAGCGGGGACGGGCTGGTGCGGCTTCGCCCGATGGCGTGAAGCGTTCGAACCGGATGCGGTCTTCCTCGACGCCCAGTTGCGCCAGCGTTGAGGCGACATCGTCGATCATCTCGCCGGGACCGCACAGAAAGACGCCATCGGCCTTGGTGGGGTCGATCAGGCCACGCGCCGCCAGTTCGCGGATGCGTGCGCCGTCGATGCGGCCATTGAACAGGTCGACATCCTGCGTTTCGCGCGACAGCAGATGGATCAGCGAGAACCGCTGCAGGAAACGATCTTTCAGATCCTCCAGCGCTTCGAGGAACATGATCGTGCCGGAGGTACGGTTGCCATAGATCAGCGTGATCGTGCTGTCCGGCTCATGCGCCAGAACGGTACCCGCAATCGACAGCATCGGCGTGATGCCGGACCCGGCAGCAATCAGAATGTAGTCATGGCGTTCACCGATCAGCGAGGTGAAGCGGCCTTCCGGTGGCATGACGCGAATGGTGTCGCCGACCGACAAGCGGTCGTTGACGAAACTGGAGAACCGTCCGTCGGCGACCTTCTTGACGCCGACCCGCAGCGTGGTTTCGCCCGGCGCGGAACAGATCGAGTAGGACCGCCGCGCCTCCTCGCCGTCGATGTCGGTGGACAGTGTCAGATACTGGCCGGGGCGGAAAGCAAAGGCATCCTTCAGTTCGTCCGGAATTTCGAACGCGATGGCGACGGCCTCCGGCGTTTCGCGGGCGATGGACGCAACCTTGAGGTGGTGGAATCTGGGTGCCATGATCTGCCTAGATACACTTGAAATAGTCGAAGGGTTCGCGGCACGCGGTGCAGCGATACAGTGCCTTGCATGCAGTGGAACCGAATTCGGACAGACGTTCCGTTTCGCCGGAACCGCATTGCGGACAGGCCACCTGTGTTTCGCCAAACAGCGCTCGCACCGAGTTCGACGCTTTTTGCGGCGGCGCGATGCCGTAGGCGCGCAGCTTGTCGCGGCCTTCCGCTGTGATCCAGTCGGTCGTCCAGGCCGGCGCGATCACCCGCTCGATCCGCGCCTCGAACCCTGCATCGAGCAACGCAGCTTCGACGGCGAGTTCGATGGCGAGCACCGCCGGACAGCCGGAATAGGTCGGGGTGACACGGGCGATGGCGACGCCGTGGTCGTCTATCTCGACCGAACGCAGGATGCCGAGATCGGCCACCGTCACGCAAGGGATTTCAGGGTCGGGAACCGCAGCCGCTGCCGCCCAGGCGCGGTCTGCGCTGCTAACAACAAACGCTGCCGGGGTGGAGATGACCCCACCCGTCGGCTGCGCCGCCACCCTCCCCTCAAGGGGGAGGGAAAGACGGGCGGCGCTCACCAATTCGCTCCGGGATAGCTGCGCTGCATATATTGCAGTTCGGCAAGCAGAAAGCCCATCGCTTCGCTGTGCAGACCCTGCCGCCCGCCAGTTTTCGCCCATGGGGCAGCGGGGGCATCCAGAAACGCCTCGGCAAAGACGGACTGCACGGTCGCTTCGAACGGCGCGCGCAGAGATGCGGGGCTCGGCGCGATACCGGCTTCGGCCATGGCGGCGGTCACCGCATCGCTTTCGAACAATTCGTCAACGTAAGGCGCCAGCGCCGTCAGCGCCGCCTGCATCCGCGCCGTGCTTTCTTCCGTGCCGTCGCCAAGGCGGATCACCCACTCACCGCAATGACGGATGTGGTAGGCGACTTCCTTGACCGCCTTGCCGGCAATGCCAGCCAGCATCGCATCCTGCGACTCCATCGCCTTTTCCCAGAACGGGTGCATGAAGGCGGCGAAATAAAACTGGCGCAACATGGTGTGGGCGAAATCGCCATTCGGGCGCTCGACCATCAGGCAGTTGAGATAATCGCGCTCGCGCCGCAGATAGGCCAGATCATCCTCGCTACGGCCTTTGCCTTCAACCCCGCCGGCATATTGGTACAGCGCCCGCGCCTGCCCGATCAGGTCGAGCGCGATGTTGGGCATCGCGAGGTCTTCTTCCAGCATCGGCGCATGGCCGCACCATTCCGACAGCCGGTGGCCGAGGATGAGGTGGTCGTCAGCCAACCGCAGCAGGAATGTCACGAGCGCGGAACGATCCTCCATTACATATGCCCCACTTCTTCCGGAACTTCGTAGAACGTCGGATGACGGTAGACCTTGGAGATCGATGGCTCGAAATTCTCGTCCTTCTGCTCGGGATCGGACGCGACGATTGCCGCCGACGGCACCACCCAGATCGAGACGCCCTCGCCGCGCCGTGTGTAGACGTCGCGCGCGGCATGCACCGCCATCACTTCGTCAGCGGCATGGACCGAGCCGCAATGCTTGTGCGCCAACCCGTTGCGCGGGCGGATGAAGACTTCCCACAGCGGGATTTCGTGCTTTGTCATCGCTCTTCCCCTATTCTGCCGCAACCCGTGCCGCCTCACGGCGCAGCTTGCGTTTTTCCGCATGCGCGAGCGCCGCTTCCCGCACCCATGCACCCTCGTCCCAGGCCTTCTGTCGGGCCTCAAGACGCTCGGTGTTGAGCGGGCCGCCGCCTTTCACCACACGCCAGAATTCATCCCAGTCGATCGCGCCGAAATCGTAGTGGCCGCGTTCCTCGTTCCACTTCAGTTCTGGATCAGGAACCGTCAGCCCGATGAACTCGGCCTGCGGGATCGTCGCGTCGACGAATTGCTGGCGCAGCTCGTCATTGGTGAAACGCTTGATCTTCCAGCGCATCGACTGGTCGCCATGCTGGCTGTCGGAATCGTGCGGGCCGAACATCATCAGCGACGGCCACCACCAGCGGTTCAGCGCGTCCTGCGCCATTTCCTTCTGGGCATCGGTGCCGCGACAAAGCGTCAGCATGATCTCATAGCCCTGCCGCTGGTGGAAACTTTCTTCCTTGCAGACGCGGATCATCGCACGGGCATAGGGACCATAGGAGCACCGGCAGAGCGGGATCTGATTCATGATCGCCGCGCCGTCGACCAGCCAGCCAATCGCGCCGATGTCGGCCCAGGTCAGCGTCGGATAGTTGAAGATGGAAGAGTATTTCGCCTTGCCGGACAGCAGTTCCTCGGTCATCTGCTCGCGCGAGACGCCCAGCGTCTCGGCGGCGGAATAGAGGTAGAGACCGTGGCCGCCCTCATCCTGAACCTTGGCCAACAGCGCCGCCTTGCGCCGCAGTGATGGGGCGCGCGTGATCCAGTTGCCTTCGGGCAGCATGCCGACGATTTCAGAATGGGCATGCTGGCCGATCTGGCGGATCAGCGTGCGGCGATATCCTTCCGGCATCGGGTCGTTGGGCTCGATCTTTTCCTCGGCGTCGATGCGCCGCTGGAAGGCATCGAGAAACGCCTGATCTTCGCCGCTGTCGGTTTTCGCACCGATCAGTCCCTGACTGTACATCGCATCTCCTCCGTGGTCGGATACCACCCAACCGCATTTCAATATGTAACGAAAATTCCAGAAGATAGCAATATTTCGTAACACGAAAGGGAGTATCGCATGCCGGATTTTGGGGTGGCCGAAGCAGAAAAGGCGCTGGAGACGATTTTCGCGCCGTGGATTGTCGCGCTGGGGCTGAAGCCAACCGGCTTCGATGCGTCCGGAGGAACATTCGTGCTTCCCGAAAATCCAGCGCTTGCCCAGATCGGCGGCGTCATCTGCGGTCAGGCCACGACTTCGGCGGCGGACACGGCCAGCGTGGTCACCCTCGCCGCGCTGAACGGTCGGCTGCGCATGTGCACCACCGTTGACCTGACAACGCATTTCATCCGACCGCTAAAGCCCGGCAATGTCGACATTCGCGTCGACGTCCTCTCCAACGGGCGGCGCATGGCTTATACGCGCGTCGAAATGCGCGCGGAGGGCGATGAACGCATCGCGGTCACATCCACCGCGACGTTTGCCTATCTGGAAGACTGAATGTCAGCGCCAGCGGGACTGGAACCGCTCAGGGTCGGCTTGCGCTGGCATGCCGGCAGCGTCCAGCCATGCTTCACTGGCATCGCGCAGACGCAGATAAAGGTCGCCTGCGATCTCGCGCGCACGGGTTCCGGGCCAGTTTTCCGGCAACAAATCATCCGGCAGGCCGGGATCGCGCAACACGATGCGGCGCCAGTCATGAACCATCAGCGTGCGCGCGGCGATCGCATCCAGCTGCTCCAGCTTTGCGCTCCCGCTGAACACGTCCAGCAACGGTGCGTAGACTGAAACAAACCCGTCATAGGCGGATGAGATTTCGTCCGACGGCCACAGGCTGCGCAAATTTTCGGGGTGCTCGACACCCTGCCCGTGAATGACCAGCATGCCGGAAAGTTCAGCGGCGGCATCAGGCGCTTCCGCCGTGTCGGGGCGCAGGAACACACTGCCATTCACGCGCACAAACCCGATACTGGCAAGATCAGGCGCTTCCACACCCGGCGGCGCGATTGCAACCGTCCATTTGCCCGACCACGCCGGGGCGGCGCCTGCATAGATACGCCTTGTCGCCAGATCGAACGCATGGCGTCCGTGCGCATCGAGGCTGAAGAACGAATTGCGCCCTTGCTTGTCGCGAACCACCCAGCCATCGCCGGCAAGCCGCGACATTGCGGTGCGCAAGGCTCCGGGCTCAATTCGCAACCGGGTCATCACCTCCTGCAAATTGGCAAGCGATATCCGTCCGCCTCTTGGCACCACCGCATCGCCGAATATCGTGATGGCCAGCGACCAGACGCGAAGACGTCCCCGCTCATGCAGGGCTTCGATGAGACTGTCGATTGCATCTGATGGCGTGGTGGCGGTGACTGTCATGGCTGCTCCAATGCCACGAGCAGCCGGTGTGTGACAAGCTATCGAGCGAGTTCCCTGAGCCCGCCCACAAGCAGTCTGGTTGCAAGCTTTCCATAGCCTTCCCGGCTGAGCGCGCCGCCATCGCGAAACCACATATAAACCCAGTTGAGCATGCCAAACAGGCTCATCGTCACCGGCTTCAACAGCGCTTTGTCTTCAAAGAGCGCGGGCTCCACGTCTCTTATCGCTTGCGAAAAAATCGCCACCAGCCGCCGCTCCAGCGACTTCAGTTCCTGCTGCTCGGCCTCGGGCAGCAGCGAGAGCGATGCCAGCTGCACCTGATGTTGATCGTCAGCGTCGCGATAGGCTTCCAGCAGGGCAACGACCAGCCGCTCAAGCCTCTTGTGGGGATCAAGTGCGGGATCGTCCGCCTCCTCTACCACATCAACAAGCTCCGCCAAGTGACTCTGCAATATGTCGAATAGCAGCGCCTCTTTGGACGTGTAGTAATGGTAGAGCAACGCCTTCGACACGCCGCACTCAGCTGCCAGCCGCGCCATCGAGGCCCTGTCATAGCCATCGCGCGCAAAGACGATCGCCGCCTGGCGCAGGATCGCGCCACGCTTTTCGTCGTGGTCCTTGGCGCGGGATCGAGCCATCAGTTCTTGGGCCGGTTGTCGACGATGCGAATGGCCTTGCCCTGGCTGCGGGCCACCGCCTCAGGATCAGTCACATCGACGCGCACCGAGATGCCAATGTTCTCCTTGATATGCATCATCAGGCTTTCGGCACATGCGGTTCGGGCAGTTGGTGAGGCATCTGACGCATTTGCCTCGACATGCACGACCATCTCGTCCATGCGCCCCTCGCGCAGCAGCTCGATCTGGAAATGAGGTGCAAGCCCAGCGACCTTGAGGATCTGCTCCTCGATCTGGGTTGGAAAAACGTTGACCCCGCGCAGGATCATCATATCGTCGGTGCGTCCGGTGATCTTCTCCATTCGCCGCATCGTGCGCGCTGTCCCCGGCAGCAGGCGGGTCAGGTCGCGCGTGCGATAGCGGATAATCGGAAACGCCTCTTTCGTCAGCGACGTGAACACCAGCTCGCCCTTTTCTCCATCCGGCAGCACTGCGCCGGTCACCGGATCGATCACCTCCGGATAGAAATGATCTTCCCAGATGTGCAATCCGTCCTTGGTCTCGACGCACTCATTGGCAACACCCGGCCCCATCACTTCGGACAGGCCGTAAATATCCACCGCGTGCATGTCGAACGCTTCCTCGATCTCGGCGCGCATCGCATTGGTCCAAGGCTCTGCGCCGAAGATGCCGACCTGCAACGGAGAGTTGCGCGGATCAAGCCCCTGCGCGCGATATTCATCGAGGATCGACAACATATAAGACGGCGTGACCATGATCGTGCTGGCGCCGAAATCCTCGATCAGCGTCACCTGACGCGGGGTCATGCCGCCGGAGATCGGCACGACCGTGCAGCCGAGGCGCTCCGCGCCGTAATGCGCGCCGAGGCCGCCAGTGAACAGCCCGTAGCCATAGGCGATGTGAACAATGTCGCCGCGCCGCGTGCCGGACGCACGCATCGAGCGCGCGACGCATTCCGCCCACACCTCGATGTCGTGTTTGGTATAGCCAACGACGGTTGGCTTTCCGGTTGTCCCCGACGACGCATGAAGCCGCATCACCTGCTGGCGTGGCACCGCAAGCATGCCGAAGGGATAGTTCTGCCGAAGGTCCGACTTTACGGTGAACGGAAACCGCGCAAGGTCCGACAAGTGATTGAGATCGTAGGGATGCACCCCGGCAGCATCGAAAGACACGCGATAGTGCGGAACGTTGTCATAGGCATGCTTCAGCGACCATTTGAGGCGATGAAGTTGCAGTGCCTCAATCTCGTCTCGCGATGAAATTTCGATCGGGTCGAGTTCTTCCTTGCGCGGCGTCAGGTCTTTCATCGCGGCTCCTCCGCTTTGTGTGCGTCATTCTTCGAAATGCTTGCCTTCAATCGTCCGCGACGCGCCGCGAAACTCGGCGATCAGCTTGCCATCCTGATTGGTGACGCGCACATCGCAGATGCCAGAGCGGCCATATTGCGCGATCTCGCGCGCGGTCGCAGTCAACCGGTCGCCAAGCTTTCCCGGCGCGACGAACGTGATGGTGTTGTGCTGGGCCACCGCGATGCGGTTGTGAGAATTGCAGGCAAAGGCGAATGCTGAATCCGCGAGTGTGAAGATATAGCCGCCATGGCAAATATCATGGCCGTTGGTGTGATGCTTCTCGACCGTGAACGAAGTGGTCGCGGCGCCCGGCCCGACCGTATCCAGACTCATGCCAAGCCATTTCGAGGCGTCATCGCGCGCCCACATTGCCTCGGCACTGCGGCGGGCAATCTCCTCCAGTGTCATGCTCATGCGCTCCTCCCTCGCTGAGTTCAGACTTGCATAAACCGACCAGACGGTCAATTATACTCATGGAATTCGCGGGAGGAGGAACCGTGCATGGCAGAGCATAGGGCAGACGAGGAGCTTGCGGCTTCGTTCGAGATCACCGCATTGCCGCCCGGCTTTGCGGACGACCCCTTTCCAACCTATCGCGCGCTTCTGGAACACGCCCCGGTGAAACGCTTTGCCGATGGCTCGGTGATGCTGTCACGATATGCAGATCTCGACAGGGTTTATCGCGATACCAAGGCGTTTTCGTCCGACAAGAAGGTCGAGTTCCTGCCGAAATTCGGCGCGACGCCGCTCTATGACCATCACACGACCAGCCTGGTCTTCAGCGATCCGCCGCTGCATACGCGCGTGCGAAAGATCATGATGGGCGCCCTGACGCCGCGGGCAATTGCGGCGTTGGAGCCGGGCCTTGTTGCGCTGGTCGACAGCCTTCTCGCCAATATGGCTGAAAAGCGCGACGTCGACCTGATCGAGGATTTTGCCTCGGCGATCCCGGTTGAGGTGATCGGCAATCTGTTCGTCATGCCGCATGAGGAGCGCGGACCGCTGCGCGACTGGTCGCTGGCCATCCTCGGCGCGCTGGAGCCGACGCTGACGCCTGAGCAGCACGATCTGGGCAACCGCGCGGTCACGCAATTCAAGGCCTATCTCGCCGATCTGGCGGCGCGCCGGCGCAAAAGTCCCGGCGATCCGGCAACCGACGTGCTGACCCGCCTGCTGAACGGCAATGAGGGCGAGCAACTATCGGATGAGGAACTTTTGCAGAACTGCATCTTCATCCTCAATGCCGGACACGAGACGACCACCAACCTGATCGGCAATGCGCTGTTCGAACTGATCGAATGGCCGGAAGAAAAGCAGCGTCTGATCGATAATCCAGACCTGATCGACACGGCGGTCGACGAGTTCCTGCGCTTCCAGTCACCCAACCAGCTGGGCAACCGGATGACGACGGAGGCTGTGACATTCCACGATGAGGAAATCCCTGCAGGCACGCGCATTCATCTCTGCATCGGCGCTGCCAACCGCGACCCCCGCCAGTTCGAAACCCCGGACACTCTGGACCTCGGTCGCAAACCAAACCGCCACCTCGCCTTCGGGCAAGGACCGCATCTGTGCGCCGGATTCTCGCTGGCGCGCATGGAAGGGCGCATTGCAATCAGCAGATTCCTGCACAGATTTCCTGACTACCAGCTGTCGGGCCAGCCGCAACGTACTGGCCGCGTGCGCTTCCGCGGCTTTTCCAACTTTCCCGCCCGCGTCACGCCAGAGGAGCAGCCATGACAATTCTCACCCTCAACAGCTACGCCGCCGGCAAATGGATCGCACCACAGGGACAGTTGACGCCGCTGCGCAGCGCCATCACCGGCAAAAGCTTCGCGCAGCTTGGCAAATACGACCTCGACTTTCCGGCCATGGCCAATCATGCGCGCACTGTCGGCGGTCCTGCCTTGCGCGCCCTGACATTTCATCAACGCGCTGCAAAGCTGAAGGCGCTGGCGCAATATCTCAACGAGCGCCGCGAGCCGCTCTATGAACTGTCCTATGAGACCGGCGCGACCAAATCCGATTCGATGATCGACATTGACGGCGGCATTGCGACCCTGTTCGTCTACGCCTCGAAGGGCCGGCGTGAGATGCCGGATGACACCATTTTCATTGATGGCGCACTGGAGCAACTGTCCCGCAGCGGCAATTTCCTCGGCCAGCATGTCGCCACCTCGCTGCATGGTGTCGCCGTTCACATCAACGCCTTCAATTTCCCCGTCTGGGGCATGCTGGAAAAGCTCGCGCCGACACTGCTGGCGGGCGTACCCGCCATCGTCAAGCCGGCATCCGCAACCGCATGGCTGGCCGAAGCCGCATTCCGCATGATCATCGAGTCCGGCATCCTGCCCGACGGCGCAGTGCAGTTCGTCGCAGGGTCTACCGGCGATCTGCTCGACGGATTGATGTCGCAGGACGTCGTCTCCTTCACCGGCTCCGCGGCCACGGCTTCGATGCTGCGCAGCAAGCCAAACCTGCTTTCCAACTCTGTCCGCTTTATCGCCGAGCAGGATTCGCTCAATGCTTCGGTGTTCGGTCCGGACGCAACTCCTGACACGCCAGAGTTCGACGCCTTCATCAAGGAAGTGCATCGCGAAATGACGGCCAAAGCCGGCCAGAAATGCACGGCAATCCGCCGCATCATCGTGCCGGATGCCGCGCGCGAGGCGGTGATTGAAGCGCTGTCGGGCAGACTGGCAAAGACCGTCATCGGCGATCCACGCAATGAGGCAACCCGCATGGGTGCGCTCGCCAGCATCGCCCAGCGCAACGACGTGCGCGAGAAGGCAGCGATCATCGCGCGCGAGGCGCGGCTGGTCTATGGCGACGCCGACAAGGTAACGGTCGAAGGCGCGGATGCCGAAAACGGCGCGTTCATCTCGCCGCTGCTGTTTGCCTGCGACGATCCCGACAAAGCCGATCACATCCACTCCGTCGAGGCATTCGGGCCGGTATCGACCGTCATGGGCTATCGCGACATTGGCCATGCTGCGGCGCTCGCCAATCGCGGCGGCGGCTCGCTGGTGGCGTCGGTGTTCACCCATGACCCCGCAGTCGCGCGGCAGATGGTCGAGGCGTCTGGCGCCTATCATGGCCGCCTCTACTTCGCCAACCGCGACACCGGCAAGGATGCAACCGGCCACGGCTCGCCCCTGCCGCACATGATCCATGGCGGCCCCGGTCGTGCCGGTGGCGGCGAGGAAATGGGCGGCATTCGCGGCGTCATGCACTACATGCAACGCACGGCGATCCAGGGCAGTCCCGATCTGTTGAGCGCCATCACGAAGACATGGGTCGCGGGCTCAACAACAGACGAGGAAAAACGCCATCCATTCAGGATGCGCTTCTCGGAGCTCGATCTCGGTCACACCTTATGGACTGAAAGCCGGACAGTTTCGCTGGACGACATCGAGCATTTCGCCAATTTCACCGGCGACACGTTCTATGCCCATATGGACGAGGACGCCGCCAAGGCGAACCCGTTCTTCCCCGGCCGTGTCGCGCATGGCTATCTAATCCTGAGCTTTGCAGCTGGCCTGTTTGTGGACCCTGCTCCGGGCCCGGTTCTCGCGAACTACGGGCTCGACAATCTGCGCTTCATGAAGCCGGTTTCGCCCGGCGACAGCCTGAAGGTTCGCCTGACCGCGAAACACAAAACCCGGCGCAACGACGAGTATGGCGAGGTGCGCTGGGATGTTGCCGTTTTCAACCAGAGCGACGAGCAGGTTGCAGCCTACGAGCTGCTGACCATGAATGCCCTTTGATCGAGAAGATGTCGCATTTTGGAGGCGGCATGGCATTTAGCTGCCGCCTGCCCTACATAGCCGGGGAAATGTACCATCAGCTCGGCCACGTCGAGCGCCCCGGTTCTGCTGTCTGAACACAGGCAGCAGGTGACCTGGCGCTCCGTGGCGGTGCTCCATCATCGGTTCCATCACAGGCAAATCCCGTGTTCAGCAATTCCTACGACATCGACAACTACTCCACCGAGCACGACAATTTCTTTCTCGCGGTGCCCTTCGTGCCAACCGAGGAAGAAGTCGTCAGCGCCATGCTCAATCTGGCACGCGTCGGTTCCAAAGACGTCGTCTATGATCTGGGGTCCGGCGATGGGCGGATCCTGATCGCGGCAGCCAAGGAACGCGACGCGCATGGCGTCGGCATCGACATTGACCCCGTCCGGGTTGCCGATGCGATGGAATTTGCCGGCTGGGCCGGTGTCGAATATCTCGTCGATTTCATCGAGGACGACATTTTCACGGTCGATGTCAGCCCCGCCACGGTGGTGACGCTTTATCTTCTGCAGTCGATCAACGTCCAGCTTCGCCCCCGACTGCTCAAGGAGTTGCGCCCCGGCACCCGCATCGTTTCGCACGCTTTCGACATGGGCGACTGGCAGGCGGACGAACGCCTGAAGATCAACGGCATCAACATCTACAAATGGGTCGTGCCCGCGCAGATCGCGGGAACGTGGGAATGGGAAAGTTCCGGCAAGACATACCGGATCGAGCTGGAACAGAAATATCAGGAAATCACGGGCACGGCCTGGGAAAATGGCGAGCAGATTGAATTCGAAAGCGCCGGGCTCGACGGCAGCAGGCTGGAAATCGTGCTGACGCACGGCGATGTGGCATCGGGATTTTCGCTCACCTACGCCGAGGGCGCTCTGGCTTCGGTCGCGCCATTCGACGTGGAATAGCGCGAGCGAAGCTGATAGAGCGACGACACGTCATTCGACCGATTGCATTGTTCGCGCTACCCAGAGGAAAATCATGTCTCATACGCCACTCTATCGCGCCGATCACGTTGGCTCGCTTCTTCGCCCGGAATCCGTCAAGGTTGCCCGCAAGCAGTTCGCCGAAAAGACGATTTCGGCTGAGCAGCTGAAAGAAGTCGAAGACGAGGCGATCCGCGACGTCGTCAAGCTTCAGGAATCGGTCGGCCTCAAGGTCGTCACCGACGGCGAAATCCGCCGCTCGTTCTGGCACTATGACTTCATGCAGGACCTCGTGGGGTTCGAGTTCGTCGAGCGCAACGTCTCCACCGGCCACAACTTCAAGGGCGCCAACACCCGCCCGATCTTCCCGACCATCAATGGCGCCGTCGACTTCCCCGACGATCATCCGATGCTCGAGCATTTCCGCTTCCTCGCATCCGTGACCTCGGTGACGCCGAAGATTTCGATCCCCGGCCCGAGCTGCTGCCACTTCCGCGTCGCCAACGCCGACATCGGCTACAAGCCATACCGCGACGACATCGAGGCGCTGTTCGCCGACCTCGCGAAGACCTACGCCAAGGCTGTGCAGGCATTTTATGACGCTGGCTGCCGCTATCTGCAGATGGACGACATTTTCTTCGCCTATCTGTGCGATCCGAAAATCCGCGAAGAAAAGAAGCTTGAAGGCACCGATCCCGACTGGCTGATCGACCAGTACGCCTGGATGATGAACGAGGCGATCAAGAACCGCCCCGAAGACATGCTGATCGGCATGCATATGTGCCGTGGCAACTTCAAGTCGACCTGGATCGCCGAAGGCGCATACGATCCGGCTGCCGATGCGATCTTCAACAAGACCGGCGTCGACCTGTTCTTCATGGAATACGACACGGACCGCGCCGGCGGCCTTGAGCCGCTGCGCCTGCTTTCCAAGGGCAAGCAGCGCGTCTATCCGGGCTTCATCACCACGAAGACCGCAGAGCTGGAAAGCCTCGACGATCTGAAGCGCAAGTTCGACGAAGCATCGAAATATGCCGATCTCGACCAGCTCGGCATCGCGCCGCAGTGCGGCTTTGCCTCCACCGAGGAAGGCAATTCGATCACCGAAGACGACCAGCGCCGCAAGCTGGAACTGGTGACGGCGACGGCGCAGGCGGTCTGGGGCGAAGCCTGATTCCGACATACGAAAAGCCGCTGCACCCGCAGCGGCTTTTTACTTCGGCCATGGTTCGCGCTTGCCATTTTGGAAGAGTGCTCACGATGACTTCTTTCAGCCTCCTGCGAGAGCTTTCTTCACGCGCGGTTGCAGTCGCCGACCCGATGCTCATCGTTCCGAACCACCTGCCGCCGCGCCCTCCAGGCCGCGTCGTTGTGGTGGGTGCCGGCAAGGCAAGTGCCCGGATGGCGGAAGCCGTTGAGGCGGCGTGGGGTCCGTGCGAAGGCCTGGTGATTACCCGCTACGGACACGCCCGCCCCTGCCAGAGCATCGAGATTGTCGAGGCTGCACATCCCGTGCCCGACGCTGCGGGCGTCGCCGCGACCGAGCGGATGCTCGCGCTTCTCTCCAGCCTCGGCGCAGACGATTTCGTGCTCACACTGATCTCAGGTGGTGCGTCTTCCCTGCTCTGCGCGCCCGCGCCGGGCCTGACGCTTGAGGACAAGAAGGCCATCAATGCGGCCCTTCTCGCCAGTGGCGCGCCAATCGGCGAGATGAACCTCGTCCGAAAACATCTCAGCTGTGTGAAGGGCGGCCAACTCGCAGCGGCCGCATACCCCGCATCGATGCTCTGCCTGATGATCTCGGACGTGCCGGGCGACGAGCCTGCCATCATCGGCTCCGGGCCGACTGTCGCCGAAGACAGCGCGTCCTCGACCGCGCGCGCCATTTTGGACAAGTGGAAAATTCCGGTCTCGCCACAGGTCGATGCCGCTTTGCGCGAAAGCATGGTGGTTGGTTCGGCCGACCCGCGTCTTGCCTCCACCGAAAACCGCGTCATTGCCGCGCCAGCGCAATCCATTGCCGCCGCGGCGGACATGGCAATGGCGCAAGGCTGTGAAGTCGTCGTGCTCGGAACCGACCTTGAGGGCGAAGCGCGGATCGTCGCGCAGGAACAGGCACAACTTGCCTTGCGCTACCAGGCGGAACGCCCAGCAGGCTCACCGCCGCTCCTGCTGCTCTCCGGCGGGGAACTGACCGTCACGCGCACTGGCGATGGGTCCGGTGGCCCCAACGCGGAATTCTGCCTTGCCCTTGCCATCGCGTTGAATGGCGCAGACGGCATCTTCGCCATCGCCTGCGATACTGACGGCGTCGATGGAGCCGCTGAAATTGCCGGCGCGGTGATTGGACCGGACACGCTGACCAAGGCCCCCGCAGCTGGCGTTGACGCCAAGGCGGCGCTCCTCGACAACGACGCCCACAGTTTCTTTGCGGCGATTGAGGATCAGGTCATCACCGGCCCCACCCTCACCAATGTCAACGATTTCCGCGCGATCCTGATTGTCTAGACCAGAGCGGCCTCTGCCTGCGTCATTGCACGCAGGTCGTTGCCACTCGGGTTCTGGAATACGCGCAAGCCGAACTCCGGCAGGATCGCGATCAGGTGATCGAAAATGTCTGCCTGGATGCCTTCATACTGCACCCACGCCACGGTGTTGGTGAAGCAGTAAATCTCCAGCGGAAGCCCTTCCGGCCCCGGCTGCAACTGGCGCACCATGATCGTCATGCCCTTGTGCACGCCCGGATGGTTGCGCAGGTAATTGTCGACATAAGCCCGGAAGGTGCCGAGATTTGTCGAACGACGGGTATTCGCGGGCACCCGCGCGCGCGCGCCCAACTTGGCGTTCCACGCGGCCAGCTCGTCGCGCTTGTGCTTGAGATAGGTCTCCAGATGGCCGAACTCCTCCAGACGCTCCTGATCTTCCGGGCTGAGGAACGAGACGCTGGTCTGGTCGAGATACAGCGAACGCTTGATCCTGCGCCCGCCCGATTCCTGCATGCCGCGCCAGTTCTTGAACGGGTCGGTCACCAGCTTGCGGATTGGCACCGTCGTGATCGTGCGGTCAAAGTTCTGCACCTTCACCGTATGGAGCGCGATCTCGATGACGTCACCGTCGGCATTCTGGCCGGGCATCTCGATCCAGTCGCCGACACGCACCATGTCGGTCGAGGAAATCTGAATGCCTGCCACCAGCGACAGCAGCGTGTCCTGAAACACCAGGATCAGAACCGCTGCCATGGCACCAAGACCCGACAGCAGGATCAGCGGCGATCTGTCCACCAGCGTCGCGATCATCAGCAACGCGGCGATGACATAGACGGCGATCTTGACCACCTGGACATAGCCTTTGATCGGCTTCATCCGCGCTTCCGGACGCCGGTGATAGATGGTGTCGATGATGTTGAAGAAGGCACTGATCGCCATCGCGACCATCAGCATGATGAACGCCGTCGCCACGTTCTGCACGACCGCAACGACAAATGCCGGAAGATGCGGCACCAAAGCGATCCCGGCGGAAATGACCAGCGCAGGCATCACGTTCGCGAGGCGCTCGATGAACCCGTGACGGCGCAGTTCAGGGTCGCGGCCATAGGCGGTGTAGGTCAAAACCTTGTTCAACCCACGCAGCAACAGCGCCTTGACGACGAAATTTGCGAACAACGCCGCCAGGGAAAGAAGCACGAGCGCCCCACCGGTCGCAACCAGCGGATGAACGTTCACCAGTTCGTCAAACATTACAATTCCCGGAAACTCACTTCGAAAGACCCGCGCCTCTTGCACGGCCCCGCTGGCAAAAATGCGGCACCGCGCGCAGATACCCTACCGGATATCGGCGGCTTCTCCATGTTTAATTCATCTGGCTGGACAGGTAACGAAGCTCCCGCCCCTTCTGAGTGGGCTGCCCTACAGCTTGTTTCGCTGTGCAAGTCTGGCTGCGATGTCGTCAATGCGCTTGTTCAAGGCCGCCACTTCTTCGGACGCGTCTTTGACGGCCCGCAGAAGATCGTCTGGCTCCGTCGTCTTGACCTCGACCGGTCCTGCGCCCTGGCCAGAGAGCAGCCATGACGGGGTCACCCCCAGCAGACCCGCGATCATGCTCAGTCGATTGGCGCGCGGAACGTCGCGGTCGCGCTCCCAGGCTTCCCAGCTTTCCGCCAACACGCCAAGATGGCCCGCAGCCTCCTCGACGCTCATTCCCCGGTTCTCCCTGCACAACGACATCCGTCCGCCCAGCGTGTCGTCATCGTACGTGCCGGCATTCATCGAACTCATTCCTTCTCAACGCAGAAGATGGCAACGGCGACAAAGCGCCGTTGCCGCTTTTCATTACTTGGCCGCACGTGCCGTTTCGATCCAGCCATTGACCAGATCGCTATTGGCCGCGATCCACTCGGTGGCATGGCGTTCGACATCGGCATTGCTGCCTTCGCCATCATTCATCTTGGCATTCTGTGAAAAGATGTCGGCAATCGGGATCGACGCAGCTTCCAGCAATGCCTTGACCGATGGATTGGCCTTCAGGAATTCCGAATTCACCACCGGACGAATGTCGTTGGCCGGGAAGCCCAGCTTGCATGGATCGTTGACGCAACCGGTCACGCCCGGAAGCGTAGCAGCCGACTCCAGATCCTTCTGCGCCTCCGGCAGGTTCACTTCCGGAACTTCGATCCACATGACGTCTTCACCTGGCTTCAGGGCGTCAACCGTCCAGTTTGGCGTCCAGGTATAAAAGAAGATCGACGAGCCTTCGCCGTAAGCGGCAACTGCATCGGCCATCGACGCGGAGTAGCTCGCCTTGATCGGGTTGACGTGATCGCGCAAGCCGTACGCATCCATGTGGTGTTCGATGGTGATTTCGCAGCCCCAGCCCGGCGGGCAGGCAACTAGATCCGCCTTGCCGTCGCCATCCCGGTCAAAAGCCGCCTTCACGTCATCGCGCTTGAAATCGTCGAGCGTCTTGATGCCGAATTTCTCGACCGAAGCCTTGTCGACGAGATAACCTTCAAGAGCGCCGCCCTTGGCGACGTAGCCGACCAGTTCGGCACCTTGCGAATACGTGCTCTCATAGGAATTGTGCAGCGGGAACCAGCCGTTCACCCACAGGTCCAGATCGCCCTGCGCCACGGCCTGATAGAATGGCGGATTGTCGAGCGTCGTCGGCCCTTCAACCGTATAGCCGAGCTTTTCGATCAACTGCTTGTAGATGGCGGCCTCGAACCAGCCGGTATCCCAGGTGGCTTGCGCCATGCGCACGGTCTTGCCTGCTCCTGGTCCTTCCTGCGCATGCAAGGCTGCAACGGGCATCGTCAGCATGGTGCCCGCCGCGAGAGCGATCGCGAAAATCCGCGACAATGATGGGTTGGTCATGAGTGTTCTCCTTGTCTTCTTCTTGCGTACCCGCCTGAGCCGGGAACATGAGAACCGCGCAAAGGACGCGATTGGAGCAGGATTAGCCTGCCCTTTCGGTTTTCGCCGCTTCTCCCTGAGATCGCAGCGAAAAAACAGATTTCAAAGTGTCCAGCAGGGATGGTCCGCGCTGCCCTTGAGCTTCGCCCATCGCCTGGCTGATACGATCCAGAATGATCGCGAGCAGGACAATCCCGACGCCGCCGGCGGTCGCATTGCCGACATCCAGTCGTCCAAGACCGGTAAAGACGGTCAAACCAAGTCCGCCTGCCCCGATCAGCGCTGCGATCACCACCATCGACAGCGCGAGCATCAGGGTCTGGTTCAGCCCGGCCATGACAGTGCGCATCGCCAGCGGAAACTGGACCTCGATCAGCATCTGCCAGGAGGTCGCGCCAAAAGCGATGGCTGCCTCTGTCAGATCTTCGCGCACGTTGCGGATGCCGAGATCCGTCAGGCGAATGATCGGCGGCAGCGCAAAGATGATGGTCGCGATGATCCCCGGCACCACGCCGACACCGAACAGCATCACGATCGGCACCAGATAAACAAACGACGGAATGGTCTGCATGATGTCGAGGATCGGACGCAGGATCGCACGGAACAGATTGCTGCGCGCCGCCGCAACACCAAGCGGAACGCCGAGCACAACGCAGAAAAACACCGCAGTCACGACCATTGCCAGCGTGGTCATCGTCTCCGACCACAGGCCGATCATGTCGATGAACGACAGCGCAAGCAATGTGAACAGCGCCACGCCACGCCCCGCCACGCGCCATGCAATCAGCGCAAGCGCCAGCGTGAACACGATCATCGGCGTCGCATTCAGAAATGCCGACAGCCCGTTGAGCACCTGCGTCACCGGCCACTGCATCGAACGGAATGTCGGACGGAAGTTGGGCACAAGCCAGTCGCGAACGAAAGAGTTTACCCAGGCGGCAAACGGGATCGTGAGATCTTCACCAGGACTCCACACGATTACGCCCTCCCGCTGTTCAGTTGCGTGAAGACGGCACTGGGCTGCACAACACCAGCCAGAATCCCCGCTTCGTCACTCAATGCGATCGGCAGTCCCTTCTCCGCGAGCGGATACAAATCGAACAGCCGCGTCTGCGAGGTCGCAACCGGGAAGTCGCGCCTCACCACCCCGGCAACCGGCCCCCCGGCACGCACGGCCGCGCTGAGATCGCGATAGGTCACGAGCCCGGCCAGCTTGCCATTCTCTGTCACATGCATCCCGTCGACGCCGAAGTCTTCCATCTGGGCCAGCGCTGCACCAGCGTCGAGCGTTGCGACTTCCATCGAGCATGGCGGCGTTGCGATGCTTCCGGCCTTGAACACCAGGGACCGGTCGATGTCCTTGGTGAAGGCCGTAACATAGTCATCTGCCGGGCTGCCGACGATTTCCTCTGCGGTGCCGGTTTGAACAATCAAGCCACCGCGCATGATGGAGATCGTGTTGCCCAGCGTGAGCGCCTCAGACAGATCATGCGTGATGAAAACGATCGTTTTCTTCAACACCCGTTGGAGTTCGAGCAATTCCTGCTGCATGTCGCCACGGATCAGCGGATCAAGCGCACTGAACGGCTCGTCCATCAGGAGGATTTCCGGCTCCGACGCCAATCCGCGCGCCAGCCCGACACGCTGCTGCATGCCGCCCGAAAGTTCATCCGGGTAGCTGTCGGCGCGAGCACCCAGCCCAACCTGCTCCAACGCGGTTTGCGCGCGCTCCCGCCGTTCCGCTGCACTGATCCCGCGGATCTTCAGCCCGAACGCAACGTTGTCGACAACAGTCTTGTGAGGGAAAAGCGCGAAGTGCTGAAACACCATCGCAACCTTCTCGCGGCGGACCTTGCGCAGCTGTTCCGCTGAACAGCTGGCCACGTCAACGCTGTCGATCAGGATTTCACCGGATGTCGGCTTGATGAGGCCGTTGATCATCCGCACCAGTGTCGACTTTCCCGAGCCGGACAGGCCCATGACGACAAATATTTCACCTTCCGCGACGCGGAAATTTACATCCTGAACACCGACCGTCTGTGCGGTCGCGCGAAAAATCTCGTCCTTTGTACGGCCCTGCCTGAGTAGTTCTAATGCACTATCCGGGTCAGAACCGAATATTTTGTAGAGTTTCTTAGCTTCGATCTTATAGCCCATGAATAAATTCCATGGATTCAAATACAAGCGCCACTAATGACCCAAATTGAACCCTTTTCTGATCCTCATTCATCCCCACCAGGAACAGCAATACTCAGCGTTCCCTCAGCCGAGACAGCGAACGTCTCCACCGGAACCCTAACGACGAAACCACTCCGGGTCCACCCAATCAACGAATGATACGTTACGCAACGGAATATAAAGAGGTGGAAACCGACCGAATATGTCCGATTTGCGCAATCTGGATTTGCCCATTTCCACGATCTTCGGGGCATGAAAAACGCGGCAGTCGGATCGCAAAATTTGGCCGAAAACGAAAAAGGGCGCCCTTGAAGGACGCCCTTTGGCTTGCGACGCGGTTCTGTTTTACTTCGTTCCACCCCAGGCTTCAGGATAGTTCGGCATGTCTTCACACCCGCACATTGCGTAGTGCAGCGGCGGCATCTTTTCATTGATGAAGCTGTCGAGATTGTCCTGTGTCACGGCCGGCTGCGGCAGAACCCATTCCGGTCCCGGAACCGATTCACCCTTCAGGATACTGACCGCCGCGATGATCGGCGTGCGCCACTGGTAGCTCGGATAGGTCGGCGCAATCGCCTTCATGTCGAGCGCGCGCCACTTCTGCAGGAAGTCCTGCTGGTCTTCACCGACGAACACCGGAATGTCGTGGCCGCCATCTTCAAACGCCTCGATGGCCGCAACCGCGGTTGCACCCGCGTCCATCCAGACAGCGTCGATCTTGCCGCGCTGCAGATAGTCTTCAACGATCGACTTGGTCTTGGCGTTGTCACCGTCGGTGAATTCCGCGCCGACGACATTGAGGCCCGCCTCATCGAGAATGCGGCGACCAGCGGAATAACGCGTTTCAAGAACGTCGACGCCTGGCAGGATGCGCAGCATCAGGACGTTGCCACCCTTTTCGACGTTGTCAGCAATGAACTGCGCGCCCTGGATACCAAAGCCGTAACCGCCAACCGGATGGATGAACGTCACCGGGCAATCCGTCTGCACGCCACGGTCGAAGACGATGACCGGCAGCTTGGCGCAGGCCGCTTCGACCGCAGGGGTCAGGGCGGCAGTGGTGTTCGGCGACACGATGAGGATGTCGCAATTGCCGCCTGCCAGAAGGTCCTGAATGTCGGCGATCTGCTTGTCATCCGAGCCTTCGGCATCAACATGCACGAAATTGCCGATTTCCGGATGCAGGGCAACTTCCTGCGTCATGTTGGTGAAGCCGACGACGCGCCACGGATTGTTGACGCCGGCATTGGAGAAGCAGACCGTCGAAGCGCCCTCCTTCTTGTACTTGGACGTGTCAGCCATCTGATCGACCAGATACTGCACCCATGGCTGACCTTCCGGCCCGTGCGGGGTCATGGTCAGCTGCTCCTTCTGACGGGCGAATTCTTCCGGATCGTTGAAGTTCTGCGCCCCGGCGGTCCCGGCCAATGCCAGTACCAATCCAATTGCGGTAGCATATGTCAGGACTTGCTTCATCGGTGGTTCCTCCCTTTCGATGATCGTGAATTCACTGTTATTGCCCCGTACGTTTGCGGCGATACATTGCAAGCGCCACCGCAGCGATGAGGATGAGACCCTGCACGACCTGACGCACAGGCTGTGGCAGACCAAGGAAATTGAGCAGCGTGAAGATTGCGGTCAGCGTCAGTGCGCCCGCAATGGCCGCAGGCACGGAGCCGCGTCCGCCGAGAAGCTGGGCCCCGCCAAGCACCGCCGCAGTGATCGCCTGCAATTCGTAGCCGGTGCCGACATCGGTCGACACACCGCCGAACCCGCCGAGCAGGATACCCGCAATCACGGCACTCAACGATGAAATGACAAAGGCGGACACCCGCACCCGGTTGATCGGAACGCCTGCCAGCTGGGCAGCGCGCGGATTGTCGCCGACCGCGTGGATCATGCGTCCCAGATTTGTGCGATGCATCAGCCAATAGAGCGCGAAGCCAACCACCGCCATAACGATGACAGCCACCGGCAGCATCTGGATCAACGGCACGTCGCGGATGTTGAAGCGGCCGAAATAGCGAAAGCTCTCTGGCAAATAGCCGCGCGGCGCACCGCCCGACCACATGAACGCAATGCCATTGAGGGTGATCATCATCCCCAGTGTGGCGATCAGCGACGGAACCTTCAGAAAGCAGACCACCAATCCGTTGACCAGCCCGACACCGAGCCCGATCCCCAGCATGACGCAGATCACCCACCAGGTTGAACTCGGGTCATTGTTGGACAGCATCGACGAGCCGACCACCACCAGCGTGATCAGCGAGCCGACCGAAAGATCGAACCCACCCGACACGATGACGTAGACCTGGCCGGCGGCCAGAATTGCCAGCGGCGCGGCACGCTTGAGGAAATTCATGTAGCCGCTCGGCTCCACGAAATTCGGATTGTTGAGGATGATGGCGACGATCAGGGCCGCAAGAATGAAATAGACCGGATTGATCTGCGGCAGACGCCGTGTCTGTTTCGGTTGAGGCGAGGAGAGCGTGTGGTCGGTCATGCCACGATCCTCCTCGTGCGCACCGCGTAGAATGCCACTGCGGCGACGATGATGATGCCACGCAGGACCTGCTTTACGAATGCGTCCACGCCCAGCACGTTGAAGATCGAGTCGATCAGGGAGAAGATCATCACCCCCGCGACCGTGCCCCAGATGCCGCCGCGCCCGCCAGCCAGCACGGTGCCGCCGATGACCACCACCGCAATCGATTCCAGATCGTAAACGCCGTTGGCGCCAATCCACGGCGCGCCGGAGCGTAGCCGGCTCGCGAGATACAGCCCCGCCACGGTCGCACACAGCGAACAGATCACATGCGCGGCGATGATCACCTTTTCGGTCGAGATACCGGCAAACCGCGCCGCATCCTGATTGCCCCCGACGGCATAGATGTTCGACCCAAACCGCGTGAACCGCAGCACGAAGAACGCGATCAGCGCGAGGGCGAAAAAGAACAGGATTGCAAATGGCAGACCGAACACATTCCCATACGCAAAGAACTGGAACTGCGTCGGAACTGCACCGGCAAAATTGGACACGAATGCCGACAGGCATCCTTGTATGACAAGGCTCATGCCGAGCGTGGCAATCAGCGGATTGACGTCAAGGCGGGTCACGATCAGCCCGTTGATAAGCCCGACGATTGCACCAAGGATCAAAGACGCGCCGATCGCCGGGACAATCATGGCCGGATCGCCATTCATCACCACCGATGCAAGAACGGCCACCGCCGAGATCAGACTGGCGACAGAAAGATCTATCGACGCCACCAGGATCACGAAGGTCTGCCCTATCGCCGTGATGCCGAGCGCGATGGAGCGCCCGATGACGGCGAGAAAATTGTTCCAGTTGAGGTACTGGGTCTGGCCGGTTGCAAGGCAGGCGACGACATACATGGTCACTGCTGCAAGGAGCAGCAATGCCGGTGCCCATCGCTCAAACCGGACGCGCATGGCAGGTGCGCGAACCGAGCCGGCAGTCGCATCGCTCATGCCGCCACCTCCGTTTCACCCGTTGCATCCAGCATGATCGCCGTTTCGCTCGCGCCGGCTTTGTGTTCGGCAACGATGGTGCCTTCCCGCATCACCAGTATGCGGTCGGCAGCTCCGATCACTTCAGGCAAGTCGGACGAAATCATGATGATGCCCGCTCCGGCGCGCGCCAGATCGCGCATCAGATGGTAGATGCCAGCCTTGGCGTTGACGTCGATGCCGCGCGTCGGTTCGATGAAGATCAGCACCTTGGGCTTGAGCGCCAGCCAGCGCGCCACGATTGCCTTCTGCTGGTTGCCACCGGATAGAAGCTTGATCTCCTGATCATAAGACGCCGCCTTGACCTCCATGCGGTCAAGCAGTCCGTCCATTCCGGACACGTCGGTAAAGTCGTTCTTCTTGTGGCTGCCGACGAGACTGCCAAAGGCGCGCGGCGACAGCATCCCATTGTCGCGCACCGACTGCATCAACGTCAGCCCCTCGCCCTTGCGGTCGCCGGGCAGCAGGCCGATGCCGGCGCGGATCGCCTGACGCGGATGGGTAAAATGCACCTTTTCGCCCGCCAGCATCATGGTGCCGGTGTCGAACGGACGCGCACCAAACATGGCCATCGCCAGCGCGACGCGCCCTGCCCCCTGAATGCCGGCAAAGCCAAGGATTTCTCCGGCCTTCAGCTCGAAATCGATATTGCGCAGCGCGCTATTGCCGCCGCCCTGCACCGACAGCACCGTCGCGCCAATTTCGTCCGCCGTCGCAAACGGCGCATAAAAATCGGCAATGTCGCGCCCGACCATCGCGTGCACGATGGCGGAAGGCTCCGGCACATGGTCGAAGCGCGCCGCCACCTCGCCGTCCTTCAAAACAGTCACCCGATCCGCCAGTCGCGTCACTTCGCGCATGCGGTGGGTGATGTAGATCACCGCCGTGCCGTGATCGCGCAGCTTGTCGACGATTTCGAACAATTCGCGGCATTCGGACTCGTTGAGCGCTGCCGTCGGTTCATCCATCACCAGAACCCGCGCATTGAGTGAAATCGCCTTGGCGATCTCGACCATCTGTTGCGAGGCGACGTCGAGTTCCGACACCAGCGCATCGGGATCAATGCGGCTGCCGGCGCCGAACATGTCGAGCACCCGCTGGGTTTCGGTCCGCATCGCCTCGTCGTCCAGCATCCAGTTGCGGGTGATCTCGCGTCCGAGAAAAATATTCTGCGTCACCGTGCGTTCCGGCAGCAGCGAAAATTCCTGATAGATCACCGAAATTCCGGCTGCCAGCGCATCGACAGGATGCCGGAACCGCACCGGCTTGCCCTCGACGAGAACGTCGCCGTCATCGGGCTGGTACACGCCTGACAAGATCTTGATGAGCGTCGATTTGCCCGCGCCGTTCTCTCCCACCAGCGCATGGACCTCGCCGCGCTGGCAGGCAAAACTGACATCGTGCAGCGCCACCACGCCGGGAAAGCGCTTGCCGATACCCTTCATTTCAATGACGGGCGTCTGTGTCATGCCGCAGCATCCCACCCGCGACGGATGAAGTCTATCGATTCCGCAAACAGCGTGTCGTAGTCGGGAAAGAGCGGACGCCACACGCGCGTTGCCGCCGCCAGTTCCGGCAACCCGCCGCCAAACGCTTCCAGCGTCACCCAGCCATCATAGCCGGTCTGGCGCACCGCGGAAAACACCTCGGCAAAGTCGATATGCCCACGCCCCGGAATGCCCCGATCATTCTCGGAGATATGCAGCACGCCGATATGTCCCGAGATCGTTTCGATGGCGCGCGGCTGCTTCTGCTCCTCGATATTGGCATGGAACGTGTCGTACATGATGCTGAAAGTGGGATGATCCACGGCATCGACATAGGCTTTCGCCTGTTCCATCGTGTTGAGGAAATGCGTCTCGAAGCGGTTGAGATGCTCCAGAGCCAGATTGATGCCGTGGCGCTGCGCCGTCTCGGCCATCCTGTGATGCGCCTCCGCGCCATAGCGGATTTCGTCGGCACTGGGACCGGAACCGGTAAAATGCCCGATCGGCGCATGGTACGGTCCGCCAATGCACTCCGAGCGCAGCGCGCGCGAGCACTCCATGATCCAGTCTAGATGCGCCACCCCGCGCGCGCGCACGTCCGGATCGCTGCTCAACGGGTTGGCGTCGGGCGACGGCACCACGGAGGTCGAGGTGCGGCGCAGGCCGATGGCGTCGAGTTCGCCGGCAAGCCATTCATAATGCGCCGGATCACCGGTCAGCACCGGCACTTCGACGCCGTCATAGCCAAGCTGCTTCAACTGCCGCAGGCGCGGCAGGTGGGCCTCGGTGATGAACCCGGCAAGACACAACAGATTGATGCCGACCTGCATATTCCTCCCTCGGCCGTCATTCCGGCCAATCGCCACACGACGTTTGGTTTTCACCGTCGCGACTCTGACGACCTTTGTTCTTTTTCTGCACACCGAATGGCCAAGCCATTGTCTCTGCTGGCGCTTCTTCTCCTCCCGAAGCAAACCGACAGAACTCTTTGACTTTTCTGACGTCCTGAACCTACTCTCCTGCCAACGCCTGATAGAAATCAGCATTGCCGATGTGAAACGCCCGCGCGTTCAAAATCTGCAAGTGGTAAAAAACGAACATCGGGGAGGAGAATCCGATGCCAGAACTCGACAAGGCCAGCGCCGTGGCGCGGCCCGCCGTCTTTCGCGAGCCCGGCGCGCTGCTCTATGCCGGCAATTGCAAGGATCTGCTCGACGCTTCACTTGCCGGCAAGGTGACGCTCAGCGCCTGGACCCGCCGTGGCTATCCCGGCAACGATCTTGGCGACGCGCTGCCGCAGGTCTGCTCGGTCGGCGGCTGGGATGCCACCCGCCCGCAGGATTGGGGCCTGAAGGAGCACTGCAACGAGGGCGTCAAGATCGCCTATCTGGCGCGCGGCACCCTCACCCTCACGCTCGATGGCCAGCACTACGAGATTCAGGAAGGACAGATGTTCGTCGTCCGGCCCTGGCAGTTGCACGCCTTTGGCGACCCGTTCGTCGCGCCGAGCCAGATCGTCTGGGTACTATTCGACATGGGCATGCGCCGCCCACACGAAGACTGGCTGTGGCCCGACTGGATCGCCTGGCCGCAGCGCGACCAGAACCGCCTGACCGAGCTTCTCTCCAAGAACGAGCAGCCCTGGTACACCGCCTCGCGCGAGGTCGCCCGCAGCTTCAACGACATTGCAGACATCGTCGCCATGAACGACATCGAAGGCAGCGAGGCCCGGATGCGTCTGCTGATCTCGATGATGCTGCTGCAATTCAAGGATCAGCTGGAAGCCCAGCAACCGCAGCTCGACCACGCGCTTGCCGCCTCCCGGCGCACCGTCGACATTTTCCTGCAACGGCTCTGGCACGCGCTCGACGACGACTGGACGCTCGACAACATGGCTGCCGAGTGCAATCTCTCCCGCACCCAGTTCGCCAAGCACTGCCAGTCGCTGACCAACATGACGCCAGCGCGTTATCTGCAGATGATCCGGCTTGAAGCGGCCCGCACCATGCTGACCACCAACGCCACGCGCTCGATCACCGAAGTCGCCTTCGACTGCGGCTTCTCGTCCAGCCAGTATTTTGCCACCTGCTTTCGCAAACAGTTCGGCATTTCACCCGGCCAGTTGCGCCCCGACATTCGCAGAGCAGCCGCAGCGCTGGCAACCTGAAGGCGGGGACAACACCCGCCAGCGCATGAGAAATCGTTTCCGGTAGTGACATTGGCGACAAAAACGGCTTGATGCGCCGAATTGAACCAACCAACAGCCACCCGAACGGAACGATTGCATGTGGATTGAAACTTTCGACACGGTCGTGCTCGGCGCGGGTGCCGCAGGCATGATGTGCGCGATCCACGCAGCGGCCAAGGGCGGCAGCGTGCTGATCATCGATCACGCGAAGACGCCCGGCGAAAAGATCCGCATCTCTGGCGGTGGCCGGTGCAATTTCACCAATATCGGCACGACGGCGCGCAATTTCGTCTCCGGCAATGCGCATTTCGCAAAGTCGGCACTCGGTCGATACACGGCACGCGACTTCATCGCGCTGGTGGAACGGCACGGCATCTCCTACCACGAGAAGACGCTAGGCCAGCTCTTCTGCGACAACTCCGCCAAGGACATCATCGAGATGCTGTTGAAGGAGATGGCGCAGGCCGGAGTGCAGCTGCGGCTTCGCACGACGCTGGAGCAGCTGCGAAAAACCGAGTCCGGCTTTGCTCTGACCCTTGGCGGCGATGGCGCAGCGAAGATCACCTGCCGTACCGTTGTGGTTGCCACCGGCGGCAAATCGATCCCGAAGATGGGCGCCAGCGGCCTTGGCTACCAGATCGCCAGCCAGTTCGACTTGCCGGTCACGGAAACCCGCCCCGGATTGGTGCCGCTGACCTTCGGCGAGGACATGCTGCAGGATTTTCGCGAGATCGCGGGTGTTGGACTCGACGCGTGCGTCTCGTGCGGCAAGACGTCCTTCGAGGAAGCCGTCCTCTTCACGCATCGTGGCCTGTCCGGCCCGGCGATCCTGCAAATCTCGTCATACTGGCGTGAAAAAATGCCGATCAAGGTGTCGTTCCTGCCAAGAACTGATGTCTTCGACGAGCTTTGCGCGTCAAAGCGCGAGAACCCACGGCGCAGCGTTGCCAACGCGCTTGGCGAAATCCTTCCCAAACGCCTCGCCGCCTATCTGGCGCAGGCAAATGGCTGGGCCGGGGTGATGGGCGAGACGAGCGACAAGAAGCTCGCGGCAATCGCTGCGGTCGTTCAAGGCTGGGAAATCCACCCGATTGGTTCCGAAGGTTACCGCACAGCAGAAGTCACGCTCGGCGGCGTGGACACCGACGCGCTGAATTCACGCACGATGGAAAGCAAATCCGTGCCGGGCCTCTACTTCATCGGCGAGGTTGTCGATGTGACGGGATGGCTGGGCGGATACAATTTCCAGTGGGCGTGGTCGTCCGGATGGGCGGCAGGAACAGCAATCGCCGGAACGGTCCAGTAAACCGGGACTTCCTACCGTCGCTATACTGTTTCCAGAACCAGTACCAGAAACGGTGTCGGATCCTTGAGAAAACGGGGTCGATAGACCACTTTGGCCGCGACGCCTTTTTCCGCAAGCGCATCCACGCAGGCTCCGGCAAGCCCGCTGCTGCTGAATCTGGTGATCAACATTCCAATCAACCCCATTACAGTGTTGAAATGTTCGTGACCGACTTATGGTTCCCACAGAGCGACCGATATTTATATCGCAACTGATGACGCGCAGAGATGCAAATGACGTGTGACAGGAGCCCTCGAACGGCCTTCTTCGACCGCAACGCAGTCACAGTGGCACAAGAGCTTGTCGGCATGACCTTCACCTTTGCCGGGGTCGGCGGTGTAATCGTCGAAACCGAAGCCTATCTGCCCGACGATCCCGCCTCGCACAGTTTTCGCGGCCCTACTCCGCGCAATCGCGCAATGTTTGGCGAAGCCGGAACCGCCTATGTCTACCGCTCCTACGGCATTCACTGGTGCATGAATATTGTCTGCCAACCCGGCAGCGCTGTTCTCCTGCGCGCGCTGGAGCCGACAGACGGGATCGATGAGATGATAAGAAGGCGGGGACTGGACGGAACGCGCCTGCTGGCATCCGGCCCCGGCCGTCTGACACAGGCGCTCGACATCGACCTGCGTGTAAACATGCAGCCGCTCCTGTCGGCTCCGTTTGCTCTCAAGCCAGGAGCTGGTTCCGTTTCGATCGCCACTGGGCCACGAATTGGCATTTCGCAGGCGATCGATCGCCCCTGGCGCTTCGGTTTGGCCGGGTCGCGTTTTCTCAGCAAGCCGTTTCCGAAGTCCGCCTGAGATGGCCGGCATGACCTCGGCAGGAACGAACCTGGCATATAGCGCGTTGCAGCTTGTGTTGTACCGAACAGGTGAACGATGGCGCCGCGCAGTTTCTGGAAAGGCTATTTGCGACTCTCGCTGGTGACTTGCCGGGTGGCGATGACTCCTGCCACCACCACCAACAAGAAGGTCCGGTTCAATACGATCAACCGCGCTACCGGAAATCGCGTCGAAAGCCGCTATGTCGATGAGACGACAGGCAAGCCGGTGAAAGAACAGGATCAGCGCAAGGCCTACCCAATCGCCGACGACCGCATGATCGTCCTCGAAGATGAGGAGCTTGAGGCCGTCGCGCTGGAAAGCACGCGCACCATCGACATTGACAGCTTCATCCCCCGCGACGACATCGGCTGGATTTGGCTCGACACCGCGCATTATCTGACGCCCGACGACAAGATCGCCGAGGAAGCGTTCTCGGTGATCCGGGACGCGATGGCCGCGACCGGCACCGTTGGGATCGCACGGCTGGTGCTTTATCGGCGCGAGCGCGCGGTGATGCTCGAACCGCGTGACAAGGGTATTGTCGTCTGGACTCTGCGCTATGGCGACGAAGTCCGCGACGGCGAGCAGCTTTCCGGAATCGAATCCTCAAAGCCTGATCCGAAGGCCTTGAAACTCATCACAAAACTCATTGACGAGCGCACTCAGGATTGGTCGCCGGCGTTGGTGGAAGATCCCGTTCAGAAACGCCTCAAGCAGATCATCGCTGCCAAGAAACGCAAACAAAAGCCGGCCCCGGCGAAAAAGCCGACGAAGAGTGACACACCCGACAACGTCGTCTCGATCATGGATGCGCTGCGCAGGAGCGTCGAAAACGAGAAGAAGAACCAGCGCTAGACTAACGCCGCTTCTTGCGCGGACTGGGAGCCTCCAGCGGTGCCGCAGCCTTCCTGAAATCCGCCCATGGGTCTGCCGTCAGATTATCGAGCCGCGCCATCGCGTTTGCCACCGTGAAATGGCTGGACTCAATCGCCGGGCTCAATTCCTTCCACCCCACTGGCATGGCAATTGTCGCGCCGTTGCGCGCACGGGTCGAATAGGGCGCAATTGCCGTGGCGTTGCGACCATTGCGCAGATAGTCGACGTAAATTTTGCCCTTTCGCTCCGCCTTGCTTGCTTTTGCGATGAATCCATCCGGGTCGTCAGCCTCCATCGCATCCGCAATATCGCGTGCAAAACCCTTGACCTCGTCCCAGCCAGCCTTCGGAATAAGCGGTGCGACGACATGCAGCCCCTTGCCCCCCGTTGTCTTGACGAAAGCTGCGAGCCCCGCGTCCTCAAGCCGCTGACGCACCTGCCGGGCGGCGTCGAGCATCGTTGCCCATTTCACCCCGTCGCCGGGGTCCAGATCGATCACCACCTGATCTGGATGCTCCAGATCGTCCAATGACGACTGCCAGGGGTGGATTTCCAGCGCCCCACCCTGAACCAGCCCAACCAACCCATCGAGCGAATCCACGAAGATCAACGTGTCATCGTCCTTGTCCTGAGGATCAACGAGCGTGCGGATTTCGTCTGTCATGCCTTTCCAGCCATGCTTCTGGAAGAAACATTGCTCGGCAATCCCGCCGGGACAGCGCAGCAGCGCCAGGGCGCGATTGGCCACGAAAGGCTGCATAAACGGCCAGACCTGCGCATAGTAGTTTGCCAGCCGTTCTTTCGTGACGCCCGCATCCTTCCAGTAAACCCGATCCGGGTTGGTCAGCTCGACGGTAAATTGCGCGCGTGTGGGCACTTTTTCGGGCATCGCCGCCTTCTCCCCTTCGCGTACGACCTCTTTTGCAGGTTTGTCTTCGCGCAGGCCACGGAAGGCTGCGTGCCGCATCAGGCCGTCCGCCGTCCATGTGCTGAACTCGACCTCTGCGACAAGCTGCGGCTTCACGAACTTCACGCCGCGACGCGCCGCCGCGTCCAGTTTTCCGGAGAATGGCGACGTCTGACGCTCGATCTTCGCGAGGCGCTGGAAAAGATCGGCGGCAACCTCGCGCGAAAAGCCGGTGCCAATGCGCCCGACATGCCTGAACTTTCCATCCTCGAACACGCCCGCCACGAGCGATCCGATCTGAGTGTCAGAGACGGTCGAGGGCACATAGCCCCCAATTACGACCTCCTGGCTCGCGCTGCATTTGGATTTGATCCAGTCCTTGTTGCGGCCTGACTGGTAGGTGGCCTGCCCCTGCTTTGAAACCACCCCTTCAATCCCCAGCTGGCAGGCATGGCGCAGCACAAGCTCGCCATCGTCGTCAAAATGCTCGCTGAACCGCAGGCAATCTTCCGCATTTTCGAGCAATTGCTGGAGTGCGACCTTGCGGTCCACCAAGCTTTGCGCGCGCAGATCCTCGCCGTCGAGATATAGAAGATCAAACGCATAGAACACGAAGCGGTCCGTCTCGCCGTCGCTGAGGGCAGCTTGCAATGCCGAGAAATCGGAAGTTCCCCCTGCCCCTTCGACCACCAGTTCGCCGTCTATGATGGCCTTGTCGGCCGGAAGCGCCTTGAACGCCCTAGCGATGCGGTCGCCAAATCGCTCGGTCCAATCGAGCCCGGTCCGTGTCAGCAGCTTGAGGCTGCCATCTTCCAGACGCGCCTGAAGACGGTAGCCGTCAAATTTGATCTCATAAAGCCAGCCCTTGCCGGTCGGAACTTTTGGCTTCAACGTCGCCAATTGCGGCTCAACGAAGTCCGGCATCGGAGATTGCTTGGCTTTCTTCGACGATTTCCTGTTCGATGCAGCCTGAACTTTGGCCTTCTGATCGATTTTCCCGGTCTTTGAAGACCATCCGGGAGCCTCGCCCGCGACCTCATCGATCTGACGCCCGGTCTTTACCGACTCCGGGCGCGCTTCAAGAATATCCTTCGCGTCCTCGGTGTTGGCGAATTCGTCATCGCCCTTGATGAGCAACCAGTTGTCGCGCTTTTCGCGTGGGCGTTTGGGCAACCGGACCAGATGCCAGCGCCCTTCAAGCTTCTCGCCCGAAAGCTCGAACTCCAGATGGCCCTTGGCCATCCCCTTCTTGATGTCGATCAGCGGCTTCCATGTGCCGCGATCCCAGACGATGACGGTGCCGCCGCCATATTCGCCCTGAGGAATGGTGCCTTCAAAATCACCATAATCGAGCGGGTGGTCCTCGACATGAACGGCCAGCCGCTTTTCCGATGGCACAAGGCTTGGACCGCGCGTCACCGCCCAGCTGGCAAGCACGCCATTCATTTCCAGGCGCAGATCATAGTGCAATCGGCGTGCGGCATGTTTCTGGATCACGAAACTGTTGCCGCTAGTGGTGGTGCTGGAGCTTCCGTCCGGCTCCGTCGTCTTCTTGAAATCGCGTTTCTTGCGGTAGGTTTCGAGCGGCATGGCCTAGCTGGCCTTGCGCTTGGAAGCGGGCGCGGCGGGTTTCGCCTTTTTCTTCGCCTTGTCTGCGGCAGCGGCGCTTTCGCGCAGAGCCTGCATCAGGTCGACCACCTTCTTCTCGGCCTCCCGCTTCGGCTTCTCGATTTCGCGCCCTTCCGCCTTGGCCCGAACCAGTTCAGCAAGGGCCGCGTCATAGCGGTCATCGAATGTCGAAGGATCGAATTTGCCACGCTTGGTGTCGATGATGTGCCTGGCTAGATCGAGCATCTCGCCGGTAATCTTCAGCTCCGGCATATCGGCAAAAGCGTCGCTTGCGGAGACGACTTCATAGTCAAAGTGCAGCGTATTGGCGAGAAATCCACCGTCATGCGGCTGGATCAGCACGCTGCGCACTCGGCGAAACAGCACGGCGCGTGCCAGCGCAGCGACGTTCTGCTTGCGCATCCCATCGCGGATCAGCGCGAACGCGTTCTCCGCCACATCGTCTGAAGGCACGAGAAAATAGGGCTTGTCGAAATAGGCCGTATCGACCTCTGAACAGGGCACGAATGCCGCCACTGACAGGGTCTTGTCACCCTCCGGCACTGCGCTTGCGATCTCTTCAGGTTCGAGAATGATGTAATTGTTGCGCGAAGTCTCGTAGCCCTTGACCTGATCTTCGCGCTCTACCGGCTTGCCGGTTTGTTCGTCGACATATTCACGACGAACGCGGTTGCCGGTCTTCCTGTTGACGATGTGAAATGAAATTCGCTCTGACGTGGTGGCGGCCGAATAGAGGGCAACGCCGCATGACAGCTCACCCACGCTCAGATGCCCCTTCCAGATCGCTCTTGCAGCCACGCGACTATCCTCAGGCCTTGGTCACAACTGAACCCGAAGAAGCGGGAAAAGTTCCCCAGAGCACGCTTACGCACAGCGCTTCAGGTCAGCCCACGCAAGCGCTTGTCTGGCCCCCGACCGATCATTGCGACCTGCCAAATCGCATTCGATCGAGACCGCCCGATCGCCAGACGCAACAAAGCTTCGAGCCCCGTTGCGCTGTTAGCCGGCACGATTTGACAAACATGCGGGAATGGCCGACATCTTCCCCATGAGCACCTTCCCTGCCATTATTCCTTACTGTCAGGACTGCCGCAAACCCGGCTAGGTGCCTGGTGCCTCTACCTGCGAGAGCAAGAGCGGCACCAGGTTAAAAACCCGCACAATTCCATTTCCCGACATTGCACCGAGCGGTCGCTACGCGCGCTCGTGCCGTCTCCATGCGTCAGAGGATCCCCTGATGAGCTTTTCCTACAGCTATACTTTCCCGATGAACGGTCCGAACAAGCTGCCACGTTTCAAGAAGTGGGCCGTCGAAAATGCTTCCGACATTCCGGTAAGCCTTCCGCCCCAGGTTCCCGTCAAGAGCGAAGCGTTGACCATCCGCCTGAAGTCGGTCGCGGACCGCGAGGCACTCAGTTCTCGTCTCGCCAACGTCAAGCTGTAGCCAGATCGCAGGGTTTCTTGAAAATGAAGTCGCCTCATCCATGCCCGTCGTGCGGCTGCACGATGTCCGACAGCAATCATTGCCCAAGCTGCCGCCAGCCGCTGGACCCGTCGGGCTCAATGCCTGAACATCTGTTCGCTCCGCCGACACAGGGCCGTCAGATGCCGCAACGCACACGCGCGAAATCCTGATAGCTGCCCGCTCAAGCATGTCTCCCCAACTGGCAACCGGGCTCGGGATAAAGACGTGCGCAAATGAGCATGTCTCCCGAAAGTGGCAACCGGTTTCGGGATAAAGACATGCGCAAAAATGAGCATGTCTCCCGAACCAGTTCGGGAGACAAAAAAGCTGCCGGCGCTCCAACGCTCCGGCAGCTTTTTTATGCACTCAATTGCAATGGTGAAGTCTCGTCCAGACGCGCAAGAAACGGGGCGCTGGGCGACTCAGCTTTGCAAAGCAAGCTGCTTTTCGTCGACGTAGATGCCAGCTTCCCTGAAGGCGGCGACGACCGCACGGCGCGCGGTCATGGCTGGCTTGTTGCCGGATGTAACGTCAGAGCAGGCCTGCAACGCCGCACGATGCTTGTCGCTGCGCTTGCCCGACCATTGGGTCAGTAGAAAATCGGAAGTCTCGCGAACGGTCTGCAATGCGACGAGCGCACCGGTGGGTTCGACTTTGACGGTGACGGGAGTTTCAAACCTATTATTATCCATATGTTCTCATAGGCCATGCTGGTCGCAAAAGCCAATGTCAGGGCAGCTTTCCATCGTTGAAACTTGCCTATAGCATTCAAAACGCCGAATATTCTGGAAAATCTAGCTTTGAATTATCTTCTGTTCTGACAGAATCCATCTCTGCAAGAAAGGAATATACCATGAGAAAAGCGGCCATTTCCTTTATCGCGTCCTTCAGCGTGCTGACATTTGTTGTCCCCTCGTCCTCCGCTCCCTATGTCCCCCAGCCCACTCAGGCATCGTCAGATGTGGTCGACGTACAATATCGTCGCGACCGGCACTATCATGACCGGTTTGAGCGCCGTGGCCGGGATACCTACTGGCGCGGCCATCGCGGCTATCGCCATGCGCGGCCTGGCTATCGTCGCCATGGTGACTACTGGTTTCCGCCGGCAGCCTTTGCGCTGGGTGCGATCATCGGCGGCGCGATGAAGGCACAGGAGCCACCGATTCGCTACCGTCCACGTGGCGGCGCCCACGCCGAATGGTGCTTCAGCCAGTACCGCTCATACCGTGCCTCCGACAATACGTTTCAACCCTATAACGGCCCACGCCGTCAGTGCGTCTCGCCTTACGGTTGAACCAGCCAACCTGCACCGACAATTGCGCGTCGAGGAGGCGCAATTGTCGGTGGGGACGCGCACTACGCGTCGATGCTGACAGCGCCAATCGGATTGGAACAGCAGGCGAGGATATAGCCTTCCTCGATATCCTCGTCGGTGATGCCGCCATTGTGCAGCATGTGCACCTGCCCTTCGGTCTTGAGCACCTTGCAGGTGCCACAAATGCCCATCGTGCAGCCTGATGGGATCACCAGCCCGGCAGAACGCGCAACCGCCAGCAATGTGTCGGTCTCGTTGCACTTCACGGTCACGCCCGACAGGTTGAAACTGACCTCGGAGGTATTTGCATCCTGTGGCACCACGTCGTCGGGGACGACCTCGACCTCGGCAGTCGGCGCATGAAAGCTCTCCTGATGATAGCGCTCCATGTCATAGCCGAGCCCGACCAAGGCTTCGCGCACCGCGCGCATGAACGGCTCCGGTCCACAGCAGAACACTTCGCGCTCCAGGTAATCCTGCGCCATCAGCCCCAGCATGAGCTGGTTGAACATGCCGCGATAGCCGGTCCATGGCGTATAGGGGTCTGTCCCCTCCACCACCCAGTGAAGATCGATGCCGTCGACGCGCGCGGCCATGTGCTCCAGCCGTTCGCGAAAGATGATGTCGGACGGACGGCGCGCGCAATTGACGAACACGACATCCATGCTCCGACCGGAATCGTAGAGAAAGGTCGTCATCGTCATCATCGGCGTGATGCCGGAACCGGCGGAAATGAAGAGATATTTCTCCGCCGGGTGCTGCATGAACGAAAACTTGCCGGCAGGTCCGACGGCACGGATCCGCATACCCGGCCGCAGATTGTCGAACATCCACCGCGTGCCGACCGAATCCGGCTGCGCCTTGACGGTGATCGTCAGCGAGGTTGGCCGCGAGGGCGACGACGAGATCGTATAGGTACGGTAGATCGGACCGCCCGGCATCGGCAGTTCGATGGTGATGAACTGCCCCGGTTCGAAATTGAACAGCCGGCGTGATGGGCTCTGGAAACAGAACGTCATCACATTCGGCGCCTCGGGCAGAAACGAGACGCATTCCAGCGCCTCATCATCCGACCAGAATTCCAGCCGCGGCTTCAGCGCCGTATTCATCGCGCTACTCCGCAGCGATCGCCAGCGGGGTGAGCGAACGCTCCAGCGATCCGGCATACCAGTCGACAAACTGGATCACGCCGCTTTCCCAATCCGGCGAATAAGGACCGGGCTGATAGGCCGGCGAGAGGATACCGCGCTGGTTCGTCTCGGTGATCTCACGATCCTCATCATTGGTGGCGTTCCACACCTCGGTGAGACGCTTGAGATCGTAATCGACGCCCTCGACCGCATCCTTGTGAACCAGCCACGTCGTCGTGACTTCGGTTTCCATCGGGCTGATCGGCGTGACGCGGAAGGTCAGCGAGTGGTCGGGCAGGAAGTGGTTCCAGGTGCTGGGATAATGGAACATCAGCAACGAGCCGGCATCGGGCAGTTCTACCCTGCCCAGCTTCTTTGCCACCGCCGCCTTGCCGTCCATCGTGAAACTGACGGCGGGGTCTTCCAGCGGCATGCGCGCGACGCGGTATTGCCCGTCATCCGAGATCATGAACTGCGCCGGTGCGCCCGCAGAAGCGCAGCGGTCAAAATGCGCCTGCAGCTTCGCCGAGATCGAGCCGTCTGGCGAAACGCCTGCAATTTCAGGATCAAGCGGGAATGACCGGCACAGCGCAGGGTGATTGGCGCTGCAGTGGTAGCATTCGCGGTTGTTCTCCCACACCAGCTTCCAGTTGGCCCTCTCGATGAAGGTGGAAGTATGCGCCACCTTGGCGTCGTTCAGATCGTGAACGTCCAGATAGGGCGACGCCATCCTGGCAAACGCATCGAAATCGGGGGCCGTGGGCGCGAGGCAGACATAGATCAGCCCCTTCAGGTTGCGCAGGTGAACCGGCTTCAGCCCATGTTGTGTCGGGTCAAAGTCCGGCCCCATATTGCTGGCCCATAGCAACTTGCCGTCCAGATCATAGGTCCACTGGTGGTACGGGCAGACCAGTTTGGCCACCTGCCCCTCGCGCGACTTGCAGACGATCGAGCCGCGATGCCGGCACGAATTGTGAAACGCGCGGATTTCCCCGTCGCGCCCTCGCACGATGACAATTTCATAAGCGCCAACGCGCATCGTCACATAGCTGCCGGTCTTGATCAGCTGGCATGCCGGAATCGCGTAAAGCCAGTCGCGATAAAAAATATGCTCCAGATCGGCCTGATAGACGTCCTGTGACACGTAGAACGGCTGCTGGAGAGCGTGCGCTGGTGCGCGATGGGCAAGAAGCTCATGAATATTCGCCATTTTCGCTATCCTCCGCCGGCAATCAAGCTTAACCTCAGCTAAAATCATCCTCGCAGTACGGCCTTCTGACAACTGCAGAAAATTTCATCTTGAGTTAGATGAACTAATGCAAAACCAGTTCTCCGACACATTTCCGGCGTAAGGTTTCCAATGACATCTCCCTACGATCTGTCGTCGATGACGGCGCTGATCTGCTTTGAGGCGGCGGCGCGAAACTCCAGCTTCAAGAAGGCGGCACAGGAGATGAATGTGACGCCCGCCGCTGTCAGCCATCAGATCAAGGCGCTGGAAGCCGATCTTGGCTGCATGCTGTTTCAACGCCGTCATCGCAGCGTCGAGCTGACTGAAAAGGGAGCGTTCCTGTTTCTCGCAATTCAGCGCGGCTTCGAAGCCGTTTCAGATGGCGTCAGTCAGTTGCGCACCCGGACCGAAACGGTCGACGTCACCATCGCCACCTCCACCGCAATCAGTTCACTCTGGCTGACGCCCAAAATGCCCGGATTTTGGAAACTTCACCCGGAGATCACCGTCTCGCAGATCATCAGCGACGTGCCGGTCCACCACAGCCGATGCGATCTGAGTGTGCATTATGGCGACGCGCGCAGCGACGATGCGGACGTGCGAGAGCTATTCCGCGACCACATCGTCGCCTTGGGAACCCGCCGCTTTGCCGCCGAGCATTCGATCCACAGCGTCGACGATTTGCTGCGCGTCCCGCTGGTGCATCTGAGCGGCGAAGACACCGGCTGGACGACCTGGGCCGACTGGTTCGCCGCCCTCGACCGCCCAGCGCCCAAGGGGCGCAAGTTTCACGTCAACAACTACATGATCGCTTTGCAGGCAGCGCAGGATGACGTTGGCGCGGTGCTCGGCTGGGACGGCCTGGTTGGCGACCTGATGCGAGACGGGCGCTTGGTGCGGCTCGTGCCCGAAGGCATCCCCTCACCTGGCGTCTTTTATCTCAAGACCCACCCCCGCGCCTCCGCAAAGGCACGGCTTTTCGCCAACTGGCTGGCCCGAACCTCATAGCCGTGCGGGGTCACAGATTCTTGGCTACCCGCAACCCGTCATAGATCGCCGCATGCGTGTTGCGCGCCGCCACAGCATCACCGATCCGGAAAAGCTGGAACCGGCCATCCTCATTGCGCATCACATTCTGCGGCTCGCCTGCAATCAGCGCCTCGTAGGACACCTCGCCAAGATTGGACGACAGCGGCTTCAGCGAGAAATACAACTCGTCCAGCGGGATCGTGCCATGGTTGACGACGATCTGGTCGAAGACGCGCTGACGGGCGACGCCGCCATAATCGCTGCCAAGATGTGCGCGCAGTTCGTTGCCGTGCCGCTCCACCGCCTCGAGCCGCCAGGTCACGGTGAAGGTCACATCATACTTCTGCAGAGAACGCATGTAGGGAACGAGGTTCATCGCCATCACTTCCGGCGCAAACGAACGGTCCGGCGTCATGATCTCAACCCGCGCACCCGCCTTTGCGAGAATTTCAGCGGCCTGCAAGCCGGCATGGTCTCCCGCGTCGTCGAAAACGAGCACATTGGCGCCCGGCTTCACGTCGCCTGAAATGATGTCCCAGGCCGACACGACAAGGTCATTGCCTGTCGACAAAATCTCCGTGTGCGGCAACCCGCCCGTCGCGACGATGACGACGTCGGGATTTTCGGAGGCAATCGTCTCCGGCTCTGCCCAGCTGTTGAACTGAATGCGCACGCCCAGTTTTTCACATTGCGCAAGACGCCAGTCGATGATGCTGATCATCTCGCGCCGGCGCTCGCTCTGGGCCGTCAGGCGAATCTGCCCGCCCGCCTGCGGCGCTGCTTCATGGACAACGACCTCATGGCCGCGTTCCGCTGCAACGCGCGCTGCCTCAAGGCCAGCGGGCCCCGCGCCGACAATCACAATTTTCTTACGCTGCGCCGCCTTGGGCACGACATGCGGCATCGTCAGTTCGCGACCCGTGGCAGCGTTGTGGATGCAATAGGCCGCGCCGCCCTGATAGATGCGGTCGAGGCAGTAATTCGCGCCGACGCATGGACGAATATCCTCCTCGCGCTTCTCGATGATCTTGCGCACGATATGCGGGTCGGTCATGTGCGCGCGGGTCATGCCTACCATGTCGATCTTGCCGGATGCGATCGCGTGCCGCGCGGTCGCGACGTCCGGGATCTTGGCGGCATGAAAGGTCGGAAAATTCGTCGCCACCCTGATCTCGCCGGCAAAATCCAGATGCGGCGAGTTCGCCATGCCCTGAATCGGGATGACGTCCGTCAAACCCGGGTCTGTATCGATGTGCCCGCGAATGACGTTGAGGTAGTCGACCAGCCCGCTGTCGCGCAGCCGCCGCGAAATATCGAGCCCCTCCTCCTTGCTGGTCCCGCCCGCCAGCCGCTCGTCGGCCGTGTAGCGCACACCGAGGATGAAATCGTCGCCGACACGCGCGCGGATCGCCTTCAGCACGTCGAAGCAGAACCGCATCCGGTTATCGAGCGAACCGCCATAGGGCTCGTCCAGTTCATTCGTCAGCGGCGAAGAGAACTGGTCAATCAGATGGCCATAGGCTTCCAGCTCGACGCCATCCATGCCGCCCGCCTTCATCCGCTCCGCCGCGTCGGCGAAGTCGCTGATGATGCGCTCGATGTCCCAGTCTTCCAGCTTCTTCGGAAACGCGCGATGCGCAGCTTCGCGGTGATGCGAAGGCGCAACGACGGGCAGCCAGTCGCCCTTGTCCCAGCGGGTCCGCCGCCCAAGATGCGTCAGCTGGATCATGATCGCCGCGCCCTCTTCGTGCACGGCATCGGTCATCTGCCGGACCCACGGAACGATCTCGTCCTTGTAGGCGAGCAGATTGTTGAACACCGGCGGGCTGTCGCGCGACACCGCCGCCGAGCCGGCCGTCATGGTCATCGCCACGCCACCCCTGGCCCGCTCCACCGTATAGGCGCGATAAAGATCCTTCGGCATCCCATCCTCGGGATAGGCCGGCTCATGCGAAGTGACGATGATGCGGTTTCTCAGCGTCAGATGCTTGAGCTGGAACGGCTGAAGAAGCGGATCGCTGGACATTGTCGACCTCCCGGCGTGCAGACCATGACGCAACGGTAAGTCAAAATGTTCATACGTGTCAATTTTGAAAACACATATGTCCATTAGATCGACATTGATGCGCAGACACATTGTGTGGGGCTCTCGCCCTTGCTAGAAATCAGCATGGCACAGGAAACGACCGACACCGGCTGGCGCGGCTCGCCTGATTTATGGCTGCAGGCCGCCTATGAGGCGCTCGTCGAAAGCGGCGTCGACGCGGTCCGCATCCTGCCGCTCGCTAAGCAGCTGAAACTGTCACGGACGAGCTTCTACTGGTTCTTCAAGGATCGCGACGCGCTGCTCGACGCGCTGGTGGCTCGTTGGCAGCGCGACAACACCGGCAGCATCATTAGCCGCTCGGAGGCCTACGCCGAGACGCTGGCCGAGGCGATGCTCAACGTGTTCGACTGCTGGCTCGACAGCAACCTGTTCGACTCGCGCTTTGAATTTGCCGTGCGCAGCTGGGCCCTCCAGTCGGATGCCCTTCTGCAGAAGGTTCAGGAGGCCGACGAGTTGCGCATCGCGGCGCTCGCCCGCATGTTCGCCCGGTTCGGAAATTCCGGTCCGATCTCAGACGCGCGCGCGCGCACCACCTATCTCGTCCAGATCGGCTACATTTCGATGCAATCGCGCGAAGACATCGCGCTTCGCATGCAGCGCATCCCGCATTATGTCGAAATTTTCACCGGCGCCGCCCCCCTCCAACGCGAGCTCGACCGCTTCCACGCCAGACATGACTACACGAGCCAGGGTTCATAACGCCAAAGCACATATCAGCTTCCAACCGCATCACCCGCGGTCAAAAAGCGCCATGAAAAACACCCAGCCAGGAACCATTGCATTGTTTTCGTTCTGCGTATGCGACGCAGTCGGGCTGCACACGGATTTGACGTAGGCGGCCTGAGGCAGAGACACGCCAATATAGCGTTCGGTAAATTCGCTGTTGATGCAAAACTGCTTTTTCTTGTCGCCTGCGTGTGCAAATTTCCGGGCACGATCTTCGTCCGGATCGAAAACCCATACCGGCACATTGCTGATGTCAGCACCCGTCTGCTCAAAGAAAGGTGTCATCGGCGGGACATGATCCGCATAGACGACGATCACGGCTTCGGGATTGTCCTTACGAACCCAATCCACAAACGAAACCGTGTCCGAGACGGTACGTTCCGCTCTCAGCTGATAGCCATGCGCCCCCAGGTCACCGTCGACCTCCTCATATGGCCCATGCATATGAACGGTAATCAAGTGCACAAAATAGGGGTCGGAGCCGAGCTGCTTCAATAACCCCTTTGCGGCATCGAACAGATGGCGGTCCCTCGGAAAATAATTCTCCTCGTCCGAAATATTCAGATCGCGGACATCATAAAACTCGTCGAACCCAAGAAGCGGCGCGACCGTGCGGCGAAACCACATGCTCGAGTGAAAATTGTGAGCGGCAAGGGTCGTGTGACCCAGCGACTTGTAGAGGCTGGCGAGTGTGTATGTGTTTTCGGAAAAGAAATCCCGATACTCCTGATAAAGTATTCCACTGACGCTTGGGTGCCGAACCGGAAGGCCAACCATCCACTCCATTGTCGAGTTCGGCGTCCCGCCACCGGAAACGGGAGATACACTTCTAAAAGTGGCCGTAGCTGCGCGAGTCAGAGGCTCGAAAGTCGACTTGAAATTCTTGTCGTCGTACCAGCATGACTCGCACAGAATGAAGATCACCTGCTTGGGACGATCCTCATCCAGTCCGGTCATATCCTGAACGAACTCCGCACGCTGCGCGGCGGTCGGTTCCGGCGGGAAATTTCGCAGCGACGTCTGCAAGAGATGCACAAAAATCCCATTGTGCATGAAGTTCTGCGCCATCGCCCAGCTGCGATATTCAAAGCCGGCCCACTTCAGCCCGTCCCCCAGCTTTGCGCGATAATGATCGTGGAAGGCAGAAAAAACAACGCAAACGGTGACAAGCAAGGCAAGCCGAAGTGCAAGCTCCTGTTTTCGCCGGCGTCGAAACAAGAACACAAAAGAAATCGCCACAAGCGCAATCAGAGCCGCAATGAGAGCGACATCAAGAACGCCCAAATACTTAACAACAACAGAAGAATTTTCTGTATTCGTAAGATCATTAAATATTAATGGCTCACCCAGATAGCCACGCTTGATCTCTGAAATATAATATACAACGAGCGACGTGACCGCGAGCGCGACCAGCGACTGAATTCTTGAAAAGATAGATCTAAAGAAAGAATAGCCAAAAAACCCAAAAATCATATGCACAGCGACATATCCAAAAATATAATCTGGATACGTCTTTGATATTTTAAAATCTATACCAAGTCTTGATACCAGCGCAACTATAGCAAAAGCCACCAATATAGATGGAAGCTCTCGCATTATTGCAACATGAAATCTATCTATACGCATGATAACAGGCCGATTCACTAAACAATACGTTAGCCTGCTACGCATCACTCTCGGATCAGTCAAGTTACTATTACGGCTATCGACGCCAACCCGGCGCCCTGACGCCTAGGCCCGGGATGCAAAGAAGTACTTCCTATACTTAAGTATGTTTTCAGGTGAGTTTGACAGCGAGCGAGACGCGAGATGACCGGGAGCTTTCGGAAATCGGCGCAAGTCTCCTCAAAGATCATCCGCCAATAAAATTGCCGCGATTACCGGATCGCCACCTGTGATCGAAAGCCTGCGTCTCCTGCGCGGGCGCGACGAAGCTCAAGCGCGCTGCTGCCACCAAGTGTTCACAGAAAGATTGTGGTTGAATAAAACCATAAATTGACTTCGCGGCCCCTGTCGGCGCAATATGTAGTGGTTACGGTCTTTCGTGCCTTCGGGTTCGAAAGCTAAGAGGGAAGTCGGTGCCCGTCAGGAAATCCGACGCTGCCCCCGCAACTGTAAGCAGTGAGTTCCTGTCGATGTTCGCCACTGGTGCCGAGGCACTGGGAAGGCTGACCGGAGCGGTGCACTGTGAGCCAGGAGACCTGCCGTGACTTAATGTTTCGAACCTCGGGCGGGGTGTCCCGGTGGTGCGCATTGGCTCAAGCGGCATTGCATGCCGTGACTCATGCGTTCTGCCCTCCCCGTCCGTCAACGACACGGGGATATGATGTCGGCGACCGCTACTTTCCAGCCTGTGACAACGGGCCTTTTCACGCTTCCCAGCCAACCGGGCGATCCGAACATTGCGGAGCCTGCGTATCAGATTGTCCGGCGAAACGGGACCGTGACCCCTTTCGATGGCGGCAAGATCAGCGTGGCTCTGACGAAGGCATTTCTCGCTGTTGAAGGGTCGGCCGCAGCGGGATCGCGCCGGGTTCATGATGCTGTCGCCGAATTGACGTCGCAGGTGGTGTCGGCGCTGATGCGGCGCTCGGGCGAAAGCCGTCTGTTTCATATCGAAGATGTGCAGGATCAGGTCGAACTTGCGCTGATGCGCGGTGAACATCACAAGGTCGCGCGCGCCTACGTGCTTTATCGCGAGGAGCGCAACCGCGAGCGTGCGGCAGAACAGAAGCGCGAGACCGCCGCTCCTTCATCGCTTCACATGCTTGCGGAAGACGGCACCCGTCGCCCGCTTGATGAAGCGCGCCTGGCGCAGATCATCGAGGAAGCCTGCAGCGGGCTTGAAGCGGTGGCGGCCGATGCCATTCTGTCCGAAACGATGCGTAATCTCTACGATGGCATCACGCAGGACGAACTTGCCCTTGCACCGATCATGGCAGCGCGCACGCTGATCGAGCAGGAGCCGAACTACGCCTATGTCGCTGCACGCCTGCTGCTGGATCGTCTGCGCCGCGAAGCGCTGACCCATGTCGAAGGCTATCCCGAGCAGGCGACACAGAGCGACATGCTCACCCGCTACGCAACCTACTTCCCGGCATTCATCCGCACGGGTGTCGATGCCGGCCTGATTGACGCCGAACTCGCCCGCTTCGATCTTGAGCGCATTGGCGCGGCCCTGAAGCCCGAGCGCGACCTCAACTTCCAGTATCTCGGGCTGCAGACGCTCTATGATCGCTATTTCCTGCACACGAAGGGCAAGCGTTTCGAACTGCCGCAGGCCTTCTTCATGCGCGTTGCGATGGGGCTGGCGATCCGTGAGGTCGACCGCGAGGCGCGCGCCATCGAGTTCTACGATCTCCTGTCGTCTTTCGACTTCATGGCGTCGACCCCGACATTGTTCAACGCTGGCACGACACGGCCACAGCTGTCATCTTGCTTCCTGACCACGATCGGCGACGACCTCGACGCAATTTTCAAGGGCATCAAGGACAATGCGCTGCTGGCCAAATATTCTGGTGGGCTTGGCAATGACTGGACGCCGGTGCGCGGGTTGGGTGCGCACATCAAGGGCACCAACGGCGAAAGCCAGGGCGTCGTGCCATTCCTGAAAGTCGCCAACGACACCGCCATCGCGGTCAATCAGGGCGGCAAGCGCAAGGGCGCCGTCTGCGCCTATCTGGAAACCTGGCATGTCGACATCGAGGAATTCCTCGACCTGCGCAAGAACACGGGCGACGACCGCCGCCGTACCCATGACATGAACACGGCGAACTGGGTTCCGGACTTGTTCATGGAGCGTGTCGCGCTCGATAGCGACTGGACGCTGTTCTCGCCGGATGAGACACCCGACCTGCACGATCTTTACGGGCAGGAATTCTGTGCAGCCTATGAAGCGTACGAAGAAAAGGCCGCGCGCGGCGAATTGAGAGTGCACCGCACAGTCCGCGCACTCGATCTGTGGCGCAAGATGCTGACGATGCTGTTCGAGACCGGGCATCCGTGGATCACTTTCAAGGATCCCTGCAACATCCGCTCGCCACAGGGCCATGTCGGCGTGGTGCACTCGTCAAACCTTTGCACGGAAATCACCCTCAACACCTCAAAGGATGAGGTCGCGGTCTGCAATCTCGGCTCCGTCAACCTTCTCAACCATCTCGATGAGAATGGACTCGACCTGTCACGGCTGGAGCGCACGGTACGCATTGCCATGCGCATGCTCGACAATGTCGTCGACATCAATTTCTATACGATCCCTGAAGCGCGCACATCCAATCTGCGCCATCGCCCGGTCGGACTGGGGCTCATGGGCTTCCAGGATGCCTTGCAGAAATTGCGCATCCCCTACGCCTCTGAAGCGGCGGTGGAATTTGCCGACCGCTCGATGGAAGCGATCAGCTACAACGCGATCTCGGCCTCAGTGGATCTCGCCGCCGAGCGTGGGTGCTATGAAAGCTTCGACGGCTCGCTGTGGTCGAGAGGCATCCTGCCCGTCGACTCCATCCGTCTCCTCAAAGAAGCGCGTCCCAGCGTCAGCATGGACGAAAGCAGTACGCTCGACTGGGAGAGTTTGCGCAAGCGGGTGCGCAAGGTCGGCATGCGCAACTCGAACACCATGGCCATCGCTCCAACCGCGACCATCTCGAACATCTGCGGCGTCTCGCAGTCGATCGAACCGGCCTACCAGAACCTGTTCGTCAAATCGAACATGTCGGGCGACTTCACCGTCGTGAATGCGCAACTCGTTCACGACCTCAAGGCGCGCGGGCTGTGGGATGAGGTGATGGTCTCGGACCTAAAATATTTCGACGGCTCCATCGGTCAGATCGACCGTATCCCCGACGATCTCAAGGCGCTTTACGCCACCGCGTTCGAACTTGATTCCGCATGGCTGATCGAGGCGGCTTCGCGTCGTCAGAAATGGATCGATCAGGCGCAGTCGCTGAACCTTTACATCGCCAACCCCAGCGGAAAGAAGCTCGACGAACTCTACCGCCTCGCATGGCGCAAGGGGCTCAAGACGACCTATTACCTGCGCTCGCGGTCGGCAACGCATGTCGAGAAGTCGACGCTCAAAGGCACGGACGGAAAGCTCAATGCGGTTTCAGCCGTGCAGGCATCCGCTCCCATCAACATTGACGTCAATGCCGCGTGGGGCAAGGCCTGCGCCATTGACGATCCAGAATGCGAAGCCTGCCAGTAAGGGGGGCTGAAGGAGAAACGAACATGCTCAACTGGTCTGAACCACAAAATTCCAGCGCAGCTCCACAGGGTGGCGAAGCTGACGCCACAGGTCTGGGAGAGATCGAGCGCGGCGGCGCGCGCGTCTCCGTCGACGACAAGCGCATGATCAATGCCCGCGCCGACGTGAACCAGCTTCTGCCGCTCAAATACCGCTGGGCGTGGGAAAAATACCTCGCAGGCTGCAACAATCACTGGATGCCGACGGAAGTGTCGATGCAGGCCGACATTGCGTTGTGGAAATCGAAGGACGGCCTCACCGAAGACGAACGCCGGATGCTCAAGCGCAATCTGGGCTTCTTCGCCGCGTCGGAATCGCTGGTGGCCAACAACATCGTTCTGGCGATCTACCGCCACCTCACCAACCCCGAATGCCGCCAATATCTGCTGCGGCAGGCATTCGAGGAGGCGATCCACACGCACACCTTCCAATACATCGTTGAAAGCCTTGGCCTCGATGAAGGCGAGTTGTTCAACATGTACCGCGAGGTGCCGTCGATCACCGACAAGGCCGCCTGGGCACTGAAGCACACGCAGAACCTGGACGATCCGGACTTCAGGACCGGCACGCTCGAAGCCGATCAGGCGTTCCTGCGCGACCTCGTCGCCTTCTATGTCATCTTCGAGGGCATGTGGTTCTACACCGGTTTCGCACAGATCCTGTCTCTGGGCCGACGCAACAAGATGGTCGGCATCGCCGAGCAGTATCAGTACATCCTGCGCGATGAATCGATCCATCTCAACTTCGGCATCGACGTGATCAACCAGATCAAGATCGAGAACCCGCATCTGTGGACCGACGATTTCCAGAACGAGATTCGCGCCATGATTACCGAGGCGGCCGAGCTGGAGGCAGCCTATGGTCGTGACACAATGCCCCGTGGCTTCCTTGGGCTCAATGCGGCGCTGTGCGAGCAGTACATGCACTTCATCGCCAACCGCCGCTGCGCCCAGCTTGGATTGCAGCCGGTCTTTGCCGAGGTCGAAAATCCGTTCCCCTGGATGTCGGAGGCAATGGATCTGAAGAAGGAAAAGAACTTCTTCGAGACCCGCGTCATCGAATATCAGAATGGCGGGGCGCTGAACTGGGAATGACAAGACGCGAGGGGCGACCTTGGTCGCCCCTCGCGCTACCTATGCACCACATGTCTTGATCCCGAAACCGGTGCCCACTTTCGGGAGACATGCTTGTTCTTGCGCATGTCTTGGTCCGAAACCGCTTCCCACTTTCGCGAGACATGCGCTAGCCTTCCGAGCGAGCCAGCGCGATCGACTGCTTCACTGCTTCCTTGTCCATGGCGCCGGCATAAATGCGTTTGCCAATGACGAAGGCCGGAGTGCCATTGAAGCCGAACATGTTGGCCTGATCCGTGTTGCGCTCGATGATCCCGTCGACCCGCGCAATATCTTTTTCAAACGCCGCCAGCATTGCCTTGGGATCAAGACCTGCTGCCGCGAGCGCGGCGTCGACATCCTTGTTCGAAAGCCGGGCTGGCGTTGCCATGACAGCGTTGAGTGCCCGCTCATAATCTTCGCCGGCAGCCAGAACGAGGCTTGAGGCATGGAGCGAACCACCGCCGAAGATCGGCCAGTCTTTCATGACCAGCCGAACATTTCCGTCTTCACGGATGACATCCAGCAAATCCTTGTGGCCACGCTTGCAGTAGGGACATTGGTAATCGAAATATTCGGCAATCGTAACGTCGCCGGACGGGTTTCCCAAAGCCGGAATTTCAGGGTCGAAAAAAACTTCTTCCATCGTCAGCTGGCGCTGCGCATGGGCCATCGGCGCAAAACCGCCCAGCGCCGCTGCTGCGAGCGTACCGGTCAGCAAGTCTCGTCTGTTCAACATTTCAGGTCTCCATTCTCAATCTGTATCGGAAGTCAGCGCTTCGATCCGCGCCTGCAGTGTTTCGCGGGAAATCTCACCCAGATGCGCATGCCGCAGCACGCCGCCGGCATCGATGAACAAGGTGGCGGGCAGACCCGGCGCACCGTAGTGCTGGCGAAGCTGGCCGAACGAATCCAGCAACACGTGGTCGAGCATGATCCCATTGCGCTCGAGATAGTCGCCGACCGCGCCGCGCCCCTCGCCCTGATTGGCGAAAATGAAAACCGTACCGGGCGTGGATCGCGCGACATCGGCCATCATCGGCATCTCACGCCGGCATGGCGGGCACCATGTCGCCCACAGGTTGACGACCATCGGCTTGCCGCGAACCTCCTCCAGCGCGAGGGGTTCGCCGGCAAGCGTCTCGAATGCCAGTTGCGGCAGCGGCACGGAACGGGTGCCGCCCGTAAGCTGCGCGGTCATGTTCCAGACCACCAGTCCCAGCACCACCGGCAGCAAAGCCCAGCCGCGCAGACGCGCGCCCTTGAGCATCAGGAAGCTGAGCATGACGGCCAGGATGCCGGCAGGCGCATAGAAACCGCCATCCCAGATGGCGATGATCCGCAGCGGCTCGGCAAGGAAATTGTCCAGGTGCTGCAAGACATGACCAGCGCGTGCAGCCCCTATCCCTGCCACAAGCGCTATCCAGGACCATGAGTTGAAACGCGGATCGATTTTCCTGGCCAACCCGCCGGTCACCACGAGAAAGATGAACATGCCGAGGATGACAGCAAAGCGGTCTGCCGCCAGCACCAGCGGCCCAAGCGAAACTGCGTTCACGCTACAGGCCCCTCGCACGATTGGTGGACTGCATCATGTCCGCACTTTTCACATTGCCCGTCAGGCGCGTACCGGTCAATTCACGCGCGCCAGCATCGAAGAAGAGCATCGTCGGCGGCCCCGCGACACGCAGGGTTTTCATGAGCTGCGCACGTTCACCGTCAAAATCGGTCACATCCACCTTCAGGAGTTGCATTTTGCCGAGGGCCAACTGGACGCCGTTGTCGGAAAACACCGAGCGCTCGATTGACCGGCAGGTGACGCACCAGTCAGCGGTGAAATAGACAAGCGAAGGCCGCTCCGTGGCTGCAAGCTGCGACTGTAGTTCTTCTGCCGAATTGATCGTTGCAAACCGCAGCTCGGACGCAGCCGACGGAGCGCCACCGGAGTTTGCCAGGGCCGCCAGCGGCTTGAACGGATCGGTCGATCCGGCTGCCGCACCTACGGCAAGCGCTGCCCCCCAGATGAAAGCCATTGACGCAAGCGTGCGGGCAAGGACGTGCAGCCGGCTTGTGCGAAACTCGGACCAGAACAGAAAACTCGCCACGCCAAACAGCAGCCCGGCATAGAGCACCAGATCGAGGCTGGATGGCATCAGCGGCGTCGCCAGCCAGATCGCGGTTCCAAGAAAGACAACCGCAAAGCCTGATTTGACCTTCTCCATCCACGCGCCCGCACGTGGCAACAGCCTGCCGCCAATCGTCCCCATCACCAGCAGCGGCACGCCTTTTCCCAGCCCCAGCGCAAACAGCGCCGCTGCGCCGAGCACGGTGTCGCCGGTGCGTGCGATGTAGAGCAGCGCGCCTGCCAAGGGTGCGGTCACGCAAGGCCCGACGATCAACGCAGATGAGAAGCCCAGAGCCGACGCCGCGCCGAGCGAACCGCCGCTCTTTGCCGTTCTGGAGGCAATCCAGCTTGTCATGGACGATGGCAGCTGCAATTCGAACAGACCGAACATGGACAGCGCCAGCGCGACGAACACGGCCGCGATGAAGCCGGTCATCCATGTCGATTGCAGGTACATCTGGAGGTTCTGCCCCGACCAGCCCGCTGCCGCCCCAACCAGAGCGAAAGCCGTGGCCAGACCAAGAACATACGCTGCCGTCAGCATGAAGCCGCGTCCGGGCGTCAGCGCCTCGCCTTCCCTTGCAAGCGCGCTGGCGACAATCGGATACATCGGGAAAACACAGGGCGTGAAGGCAAGCAGGATACCGAAAAGCAGGAACATTCCCAGCGTTGCGGTCACCCCGCTGCGGCCAAGAAGCGTTTCGACAAGATTTTCCTCGGGCGCAAGTTCAAAGCCGCCCGCGGCTGGCGAGGCTGGAGTGGACCAGTTTACCCCCGTCGCGGGCTGCGCCGACGGGTTGCTCATCGCAAGCGTTACCGGATCAATCAGCCGTCGTTCCGGCGCATAGCAGATGCCGTTTACCTGACATCCTTGATAGGTGATCTCGATCTGTCCGCCGCTCGCGCCGGCAATCGTCGCCGAGGTGCGATTATAGTAGACCTCAGACGGTCCGAAATTCGGATCATCCTCCATCGTGCCTGCCAGCGTTTCCATTTGCACAGGCGTCCCATCGGCGAAGCGGGCGCGCAGGCTGTCGCGGTAAAGATAATAGCCCTCGGCGATGGTCCAGTCGGCGACCAGCGAGGTTCCCGCCCCGTGACCCAGCGAAAGACTAAAGGCTTCATCTGGCTGCAACGGCTCGCTGAAGGGTGCGGAAGCATATGCGCCTGCCGGCAGGCAAAGCGTCAGCAGAAACCCGAAGATCGCGTTCTTCAATGCGCACTCCTTGATGTTCGCCCGAACTGAAATCTGGCTGGGACGACGGATGAGTGAGGCAGCTTAAGGCAGCCTTAAGGTAGGCAATGTCGATACCGGGCAGACATAACCGGAAGGAACTCGTATGGCCCGCCTTCAAGACCCTGTTTCTGATCTCATCCCATCGACCGGAACCGCGCGCATTGCACGGCGCAGCGTGCTCCTCGGCATCGGTGCTCTTGCCCTTTCGGGCTGCGTTTCGACTGCCAAACAGGCAGCGCCGGTCGCGCAACCCGTCACTCCGCCCAAGCGCGTCACACCGCTGATGTACCAGGCAATGCCCGACGAGCGCTTTCCGATCCCGGCTGTCGAAATCGCCCGGCTGGACGAGCGCTACTGGCGCACGGAGGTTGATTATCCCACCAGCGAGCGGCCCGGCACGCTTATTGTCGATACGCCGAACAAATATCTCTACCACGTCAAGCCGAACGGTCGTGCGGTGCGCTATGGTATCGGGGTTGGACGTGACGGCTTTTCGTGGGCGGGGCGTGCCATTGTTGCCTATCGCCGCGAGTGGCCACGCTGGACACCGCCGGATGCCATGGTCGCGCGGCAGCCGGAGCTTGAACCCTACAGCATCGCCAATGGCGGCATGGGTCCGGGGCTGAAGAATCCACTTGGCGCGCGTGCGCTCTACATTCACCAGAATGGCAAGGACACGCTTTATCGCGTTCATGGTTCGCCCGAAGCGTCAAGCATCGGCAAGGCCGTGTCGTCCGGTTGTATCCGCATGGTCAACCAGGACATCGTCCACCTGCATAGCGAAGTGCGCGATGGCAGCCCTATCGTCGTCATTCCCGATCCGTCGATGGAGCACCTTCTGGTGGCCTGACGCCATGGAATAGGCATGATCAGATGCTCTGCAGCAGGCTTGTTCCGGGGCCAGACCAATGCGCATACTTGTAGTTGAAGACGATCCGCTGCTGCTCGACGGCCTTACCGCCGGGCTCGGGCTTGCATCGTTCACAGTCGATGCCGTGTCGACCTGCGAAGATGCTTATGCAGCGCTTGAGGCCAACGAGTATCGCGCAGTGGTGCTCGACCTGATGCTGCCAGACGGGTCCGGTCTCGACATTCTCGCCTCCTTGCGGAAACGGCAGAACACCACTCCGGTCGTGCTCCTGACGGCCCGCGATCAGATCGAGGATCGGATCGCGGGCCTTGATGCAGGCGCGGATGATTATGTCGGCAAGCCTTTCGACCTTGATGAGCTGGCCGCACGCGTGCGCGCTGCCGCTCGCCGCGGCGCGGGACTTGCCTGCGCAATACTGGAATGGAACGGCGTCGTGATGGATACCGCCCAGCAGACCGTCGCCAAAGACGGCCTTTCGGTTTCCGTCACCCGCCGCGAATTTGGTGTCCTGCGCAAACTGCTGGAACATCCCGGCTCGACCGTCTCCAAGGCGGCGCTCGAGGATGCGCTGTATGGCTGGCAGGAAGAAGTGGAAAGCAACGCGGTCGAGGTGCACGTCCACAATCTGCGCAACAAGCTGGGCTCCAGCTTCATCAAGACCGTTCGCGGTCTCGGCTATCGCCTTTCGGAGGAATGCCGATGACGTCGATACGCTCGCGCCTGCTGACCATCCTCATCGCCTCGACCGGTCTGATCTGGCTCTTCGCGGTGGCGTGGATCTATATCAGCACGCAGGCCGAGGTCGAGCGGGTGCTGGATGCGCGCCTGACCGAAGCTGCCCGGATGGTCAATTCGCTGCTGGCCGAACGCAAGGTCGAAATGGCGCTCGCGACCGACACCGCCGGCGATGCGCCGGTCCAGTTTCAGTTCGGGGATGCTTCCTACGAAAGACAATTGTCGTGCCAGATCTGGTCGCTGGACGGCAAGCTCATCGGCAGATCCGAGCATGCGCCCAGCGGACAGTTGACCCAATCAGAAAGCGGCTTTTCGCAAAGCGTCATCAATGGCGAGACGTGGCGCGTCTATTCCATTGAAAATGCCAGCCTTGGCGTCCGGGTCATGGTGGGCGACAGCATTGCCGTGCGCGACCGTCTGGTAGGCGACGTGGTCAAGGGCCTGGCAATCCCCGCCATCCTGATCCTGCCTTTTCTTGCAGGCGCGATCTGGATCAGCGTGCGGCGCGGGATGCGTCCGCTCAACGATATGGCAACAGCGTTGTCCTCTCGCGCAGCAAATGATCTGCAACCGCTGCCCCAACAAAGCCTGCCCGATGAAATCGTGCCGGCCGTCCACGCCCTCAACGGGCTTTTCCAGCGCGTGCAGGAAGCGCGCGAACGTGAAAAGAACTTCACCACCTTCGCCGCACACGAATTGAAAACGCCTCTGGCCGGGTTGAAAACCCAGGCTCAGGTGGCGCTGGCAAGTCAGGACGGAGATGTGCACGAAAACGCCCTTCGCCAGATTGCCGCTGGCGTTGACCGGACATCGCGACTGGTCCGGCAATTGCTCGACCTGTCGTCGGTCGAGGCCTCGGACCGGGCGCCCAACGCATCGAGCATCCGTATTGCCGACATAGTCAGGCGGATTGCTGCGGACATGCCGTCCGAAAACGCCCGGATTTCGATTGGCGGCGATCTCGAAGCTTCCCAAAGTACCGACGCGGTTCTCCTCACGCTCGCCATACGCAATCTGATCGAAAACGCACTGCTCCACTCGCAAGGCACGGTTCAGGTCGGGATCGCGCAGGATGCGCATCATCTGCGCGTATCTGTCGAAGATGATGGGCCCGGCATCAGCGAAGATGAGCTGCCGCGCGTGACCGAACGCTTCTTCCGCGGAAGATCGAAATCGCCCACCGGAAGCGGGCTAGGCCTTGCCATCGTGAAGGAAGCGGCATCCCGGCTGGATGGCAGGCTGATCTTCGAAAACCGGTTGCCGTCCGGCTTGCGAGCCACACTTGAACTGCCGGCGAGCCCGTCGCGATGAACCGCCGTTCCTTGCTGTCCGGGCTGATCGCTGCGGCGGCGATGTCGGGCAAAAGCCATGCGGCGCGGGGCGTAAGCCTGCACGAGATAGCGTTCGACCCGGCGCTTCCGGTGCTCGGCAATCCTCAGGGCGATGTGACGATTGTCGAGTTTTTCGACTATGCCTGCCCGTCCTGCAAGGCGATCCATCCGCAGCTGAAGCAGATGGTGGCGACAGACGGCAATATTCGCCTTGTCATGAAGGACTGGCCGATCAACGGCGAGATCGTGCTTTACGCGGCGCGCATGGTTCTGGCAGCGTCGAGCCTTGGCTTCTACGAAAAGGCGCATGTGGCTGTGATGAACATCACGACACGGGCGCTGACACACCGCAATATCGACGGCGCATTGCGGGATGCGGGCGTCGCACCTGCGGCAGTTCGCGATGCGCTCGATCTGAACATGGCCGCGATCGACGCTCTACTGGAGCGCAATCGTGCTCATGCGGCGCGCCTGCAACTGATCGGCACGCCGTCTTTCCTGATCGGAAGCCGCCTGTATCGCGGCTCCCTCACCCCCGAGCAGATCAGTTCGGCTGTGGCTGCGGCCAGACACCGTTAGACAACAGTGCCGAAGCCTCATACTGGCTGAGGAACACCTTGCCGGTGAGATCTTCCAGAAAACTGGAGCGCTTCAGGCGATCCATGACTGGCCCCTTCACCTCCGACAGATGCAGCGTGATCCCGGCATCGTTGAGGCGATGATTGATCTCCTCAAGGCTTTCAAGCGCTGACGCGTCAATCGCATTGACAGCCGAACACATCAGGACAACGTGCTTGACGTTCGGCCTTTCCGCGACAAGCGCGGCGATCCGGTCCTCAAGATAACGCGTATTGGCAAAATAGAGGCTTTCATCGACGCGCACGGAGAGGAGCTGCGGCGACGTCATCACCTGATGCCGCTCAATGTTTCGAAAATGCTCCGTGCCCGGCACCTGCCCCACCACGGCCATGTGCGGGCGTGAGGTACGATAGAGATGGAGCACGAGCGACAGCAGGACGCCGATGACCACGCCTGCCTCGACACCAAGGAACAATGTGCCAAGGATCGTCGCCGCCATCGCAGAGAAATCGGCTCTGGAATACGCCCAGACGCGCCGGATTGCTTTGAGATCCACCAGCGAAAGCACCGCAACAATGATCGTCGCGGCCAGCGTCGCCTGCGGCAGGCTGGCGAGCAGCGGTGTCAGGAACAACGTTGCGAGCGCAATTCCGACCGCTGTGTAGATGCCCGCAGCCGGTGTCTCGGCACCCGCATCGAAATTGACCACGGACCGGGCAAAGCCTCCCGTCACCGGATATCCTGCCGAAATGCCGGCGGCGATATTGGCCGCCCCGAGGCCGATCAATTCCTGGTCGGGAACAATTCGCTGCCGCCTCTTTGACGCAAGGGTCTGCGCCACCGACACGGATTCCACGAAACCGATCAGGCTGATCAGCAAGGCCGGGCCTGCCAGGGCACGGACCATGTCGAAATCGATCGCAGGCAAGCCGGGCACGGGAAAGCCTTGCGGGATTGCCCCGACCAGCGCCACGCCCTCCTTGCCCAGATCGAGCACGGATGCAGCCAGAATCGTCGCCGCCACCGCCACCACGGGGCCAGCCTTGGTGATGACGTCGGCCATCCGGCTGCCAAGTCCAAGCCCCATCAACAGCGCCTTGAGCTTGAGCCGCACAAAATAAAGGAAAGCCAGCACGCCAAGACCAATGACCAGTGTCGGCATGTTGATGGCGTTCAGATTGGTCAGAACACCACGCGCAATCTCTGGCAGCGTATTGCCCGCGGCCTGAATGCCCAGCAGATGCTTCAGCTGACCGGCAGCGATCAGCAGACCGGATGCGGTGATGAAACCCGAGATGACCGGATGGCTCAGGAAGTTGGCGACGAAGCCGAGCTTGAACAGGCCCATTGCGATCAGCATCAGCCCCGACATCAAGGCGAGCAACGTGGCGGCAACCAGATATGCGTTCGTACCTTGCGCGGCAATCTCGCCGACAGCCGTCGCGGTCATCAGCGAGACGACAGCGACCGGCCCCACGGCAAGCGTGCGGCTGCTGCCGAAGATGGCATAGGCGACCAGCGGCAGGACCGACGCATAGAGCCCGACTTCAGCCGGCAGGCCAGCCAACATTGCATAGGCCAGCGACTGCGGGATCAGCATGATCGTCACGATCAGCGCCGCGATCATGTCGTTCGTGAAGGTCGAGCGCTGGTAGCGCCGACCCCAGTCGAGGATCGGCAGGGTACGTGCCAGCCGTGTCATCATGGATACTCCAAAGTTTCAGGCGAACGCCTATGCCCGTTTTTCTGCCAGCAGCCGTGCGCCCCACATGCCCGCAATCATTGATGGCACGAAGGCAAGAGCACCGGTCGTGCCAAGTCCGATGGCGGTCAGCGCAGGACCGGGGCAAAAGCCACCGAGCCCCCAGCCAATGCCAAAGATGGCCGGCCCGACGATGACTCTGGCGTCAATATCCTTGCGGGTCGGCAGATGGAAGGTTTTTCCTGCGATCGGCGCATCACGACGCAAGACGAGGCGGAACCCGACAAAGGCAACCACGACCGCGCCACCCATCACGAAGATCAGCGAGGGATCCCAGGTGCCGAAGAGGTCAAGAAAATTGAGGATCTTGGCCGGATCGGCCATGCCGGACACGACCAGCCCCGCACCAAAGAGCAGGCCCAGAACCAGATTGACAAGAAACGACATCCGATCAGCCTCCAATAACGTGACGAACGACAAAAACGGTGATGAAGGCCGTCGCCATGAAAGTGGCGGTTGCCACCATCGAACGCGTCGACAGGCGTGAAAGACCGCAGACGCCGTGCCCCGACGTGCAGCCATTGCCCCAGACCGAGCCAAATCCCACAAGCAGGCCGGCAACGATCATCAGCGGCACATTGGCGGAGACCGTCTGCGCGACGGGAGCACCATTCATCACCGCAATCAGCAATGGAGCCGCAACGATGCCGGCGACAAAGCCAAGGCGCGACAGAAAGGCCCCGTCGCGGTAAGGCGGCAGCAGGCGCCCCGCAATCCCCGAAATGCCGGCAATGCGCCCTTCCCACATCATCAGCAGCACCGCCGAAAGGCCGATCATTGCGCCGCCGACAAGCGACGCGAGCGGAGTAAATTCAGTCATTGATCCTGTCCTTGCCCGACATTCTGCGGCTTGCAGAACATCACGTACATCTGTTCGATGAAGTCTTTCACCCGCCCGTCCGCCAGGCGATAGAACATGTTTTTCGATTCCTTGCGTCCGACAATCAGCCCCGCGTCCCTGAGCTCTGCAATCTGCTGCGAAAGTCCGGGTTGGCGAATGCCAAGTGTGTCTTCAAGTTCACGAACCGAACGCTCGCCCTCAACGAGCGCGCAGGCGATCATCAGCCGCGAAGGGTGAGCAAACTTCTTGATGAAGTCCGCCGCCTCTGCCGCGTTGGCCACCAGATCGGCTGTTCTGGGCTCAAGCTCGGTGTTCATCGGTCGTCCCACGCCACGCCTTCCAGCGCGTCCAGAGGAAATTTGAGATAGCGTTTGCCATTGGCTTCAGGCTCCGGCAGGCGCCCGCCATTCATGTTGACCTGCAACGCATGGAGGATCAGCTTCGGCATGGCCAATGTCTTGTCGCGCGCGGAGCGCACCGCCACGAACTCGGCTTCAGTGGCGCATTTCGACATGTGGCTGTTCTGCGCCTTCTGCTCTGCAACGGTCGATTCCCACAGCGGCTCGCGTCCGCCCGGCTGATAGTCATGACCGGTGAAAATGCGCGTCTCGTCCGGCAGGGACAGAATTTCCATGATGGAGCGATAAAGACGACTGGCACTGCCGCCCGGAAAGTCCGCCCGTGCGGTGCCGGAATCCGGCATGAACAGCGTATCATGCACGAAGGCGGCATCTCCGATGACATAGGTGATCGAAGCAAGCGTATGCCCCGGCGAGAACAGGACGCGCGCTGGAATGTTGCCGACGGAGAACGTGTCACCCTCGGCGAAAAGCCGGTCCCATTGCGAACCGTCGGCGCGAAATTCCGGCCAGTGGTAGATTCCCTTCCAGAGCTGCTGAACCTCGGTCACCTTCTCGCCGATTGCCGTTGGCGCTCCCGTGACAGATTTCAGATAGGTCGCTGCGGAGAAGTGATCGGCATGCGGATGCGTGTCGAGGATCCATTCGACCTCGAGCCCCTCCTGCTTCACATAGGCGAGGATTTCGTCCGCGCTGGCGGTCGTCGTCGTGCCCGACTTTTCGTCGAAGTCGAGAACAGCATCGATGATCGCACATTTTTTCGTCTGTGGATCGCTGACGACATATTGAATCGAGAATGTCCGCTTTTCAAAAAAGCCCTTCACGATCGGCTTGGCAGTGCTCATGAGATGTCCCTCTCGTTTGACAAATATGGCCGTCAGTTATTGGAGTTGGCATCAAGCCAGCGAACTGCGCCGGCAAGATCGAGACCCAGCGACTGACCAAGGGAAAGAATGTCGTCACGGCTCATCCGGCCGTCGAGAGCTTCGCCGATGGCATAGAGGCTGGCGGATCTGGTTCCGGTCTTGCAATGCGCCAGAACAGGCCCATCGGCAGCCGACATCGCGGCCTGAAACGCCCGGACTTCGTCGAGCGAATATTGCCCCGGAGCAACAGGAATATGGCTGTAGCCCAGCCCAAGATCGGCAGCCGCAGCTGCATTTTCCGCAGCACTTGGCTGCCCCGGCTCCTCGCCATCCGGGCGATTATTGATGATTGCTGTCACCCCCGCCGCCTTTGCCTTCGCAAGATCGGCCGCCGTGACCTGTGTGGACACATGAAGTTTGGCTGAAACCTGTTTCATCTCTCGAACCTCGATATGCATTCTGTTGAGATGCACATAATAACGATTGCAAAATTATGCAACTATTTTTTCGAAATCGTTGAGCATGGATCGAAAAGGGATTTTACGCGCCCATAAATCGTCTTAGTTCGTCCCTACGTTTGATTACATCGCCACGCGGGACGCGCAGTTTCCAGCAATTGGGAGCAGCACATAGCCGGAGCTGAACAGGACCAATAATAGTTTTCAGGACTTATATTAATTATACAATGGAGACTCCCGATGCTAAACGATACAATTACACATATTGCTATCGCCACGGTCATTTCTCTACAACTCGCCGGCAACGCGGCAGCAGAAAATACCTCCCCGACAACACCACAAGCAGCCCACGAGTCGACTAGCATCACAGCCCTGCTGAATGATGGCTGGGGCGAAGCCACCCTGGCTGGCGTGGTGCGCGACAATGACAAGATGACCGTTCGCGTGCGCTTCACAAAGGCAGAAGAAGCGAGCGGATCGAGAATAATCTACGGCACACTTTCCAGTAATATCTGGGAATCTGAGATTTATGTTGTGTCCGGAGAGAAGAAATACCTGCTTCTGACGGACAGCAAAGGCAAGCCCTTGGCGTCCAGCAACCTCCAGCTGGATGATAGAGGCCCACAGGCAGGCGCATGGCACGGCACCTTCCCCGCGCCGCAAGCCGGTGCCAGCGCAACGCTGCAACTCCCTGGAATGGAGCCGCTCGGCCCATTCACCGTGCCAGAATAAGCCGCCATGGCACAAAGACTAAATCCCCAAAGCGGTCCGATCCTTGCTGTCCTAGCGACACTGTTCATGCCCCTGCCAGCCGGGAGCGCGGAACAGGACAGCGACAGCATTCGCGACCTCGTCCCGACTGTCCTCGAATTGAAGGCAACGATCCAGGACATGAGATCCGACGTGCACGACATCTCGGAAGCAGCACGGGAAACCATCGAACGCAGCGGCGACATCAAACTGCGGGAAACTAAGGACAATTTTGTCCTCTCACTCGCCAGCGACATACTCTTTGCGTTCGATAGTTTTGAATTGTCCGCCGAAGCGCGCGACGCCCTCAACGACGTTGCGAAAATCGTCTCCACGTCGAGTGCCGGACAGATCACCGTTCTGGGACACACCGATTCCAAGGGAACCGACAGCTACAATATGGAGCTTTCACAACGCCGCGCCCGCTCAGTCGCCGATTTTCTGACTGCGCAGGGAATATCGAAAACCCGCCTTGTCGTCGAAGGGCGTGGCGAGGCCGAACCCATTGCGGACAACACGCGCAATGGGCGCGACTTTCCAGAAGGGCGGGCTCAAAACCGCCGGGTGGAATTTGTCGTGCCAAAGTCTCTGCTGCGCAATTAGACTATCGTGGCGATGTCGTACAAAGTGTCGCTACCGGATTCATCCAGTTGACGAGATCGTCACGCAAGTGACGAGCTAACTACAGGAGTCTTTTCCATGGCCATCAGCCGCAAACAGGAAGAACGTGCACTGACCAAACCGGAGCGGGAACTTGTCTCCAAAAGCCGGCATCCCGCGGTGCAGGAACTGGCAGACAAGGAGCTGTCGAGCCTGAGCAAACTGGTTCGCGAGCGACGTGACAAGGCGCGCGACGAGGTGCAACGCCGCCGGCGCGAAATCCGCGGCAAAGCTGCTCCGAAGGGAACCGAAGCCGCCACGTCCGCCGACGGCAACAAGGCAAAGCTGGAGGTTCTGGCCGCCGCCATGCAGCGCCTCAATGCCGAGCGCACGAGGCGCGAGCAGATGGCGGCACAGCTGTCGCAAGCCGAATTGTCGCGCCACGCTCTCGAACTCAAGCGCAAGTCGCACGATGATGACGGCGCACCGTTCAACACCCGGCACGCACATCGCGGGATGCGCAAGGTAACATCCGATCGCGCGAAGGACCTCGTCAGACCGATGGAACTCGGACGCCTGCGCAAAGCCTCCTCCGTCTCTCAGGCGAAAAGGGACAGTCGCTGACCCCGCCATGACCCGCCCTCACCGCCGGCGCACACAAAGCCGCCGACGGTGAGCGATTATTTGGACCGGTCCGAGCTTCGTCTCCCGGCCCCTTGTCAGGGTGCAGACTGGTTTTCAGGTGTAGTGCCGAGCGACGCCGCCGGCCTTCCTTGCCGCGCCTGTTTACGCCGGCCGCCATATTCACCCCGCCCACCTCACTGCCTCACGGGCCGGTTGATGAAGTAATCCTCCGGAATCAAGACCGGTTTTTTCGCGCCCAATTAGCGGCTGCAAGTGATTTGCTGCGCGATCTTCAGCACATTCAAGACATCATGAACGACGAATTGCGTCTGTTCTGCCGAATTTCTTGTCCATTGATCACTGTATTTTTGAGTGCCAATTAGAACAAGACTACACGCTCAGATCGGCAACAGTCACGGCGCAGCTATCAGCCTGCTGAGCAAGGAATTTCACGCCGAACATCGAGCTAATATATTGAGATCACAACTGATTTCTCAAAATAGCATGGCATCTTGTCGCTACGAAATAGCAACTTTTCGCAACCCAAGTCCGGTTAATTATAAAATTGACTCACTAAACAAGAACTATGATGCATGCCATCAATTACAGTGGTGATATCTATTTAGAAATTTGCGCATGTTTTTTCGCTAGACTCCTCACACTTACTTTGCATACTCCCGATCAGCTTGCGGGTATTAGTGATGGGGAGAATATCTATGGCCAAGGGGAGACTCAGTGCTGACATGAAGGATGTTGAACGTCCTTCTCATCGTGCAGAAGCTGGTCGATGGCTTAGATTGAAACGTGAAGCTGCCGGACTTACTCAGCGAGAACTCGCAGAGAAAGTCGGCGCTCTTTACTATACTTATATCTCACAAGTAGAGCTCGGTCAGGGAAAGATCATTCCTGAACGCTGGTCAGCTTGGGCAGAGGCATTGGATGTCCATCCGCGCATTTTCTCGATGAAGATGCTGCAGTCCTACGAGCCCTATGCCTACAAGATGATTTTCGGCGACGAAGAGATCTGAAAACAAATTCAAATCGATCGCATTCGCAGATTCACTGGCGTGCATGCAAAACCAGTGGGCATTGCAGTCAAGACGGGGATTCTTCTTGCCTGCAATTATTGACGTCAAGCCAATACACTATGGAGAAATGGTAATGGCACTTTCATTCGATGCTAACTACTATCTGAGCGCGCGACCGGACGTGTTCCACGCGTTCGTCGCGACCGCTGGCGCAACCGGCAAGACATGGGCTGAATTCGCCGAAGAGCACTACAACACCTTCGGGCGCTTTGAAGGTGCCAACCCGAACGCAACCTTCAACACCGACGAATACCTCGCCGCCAACCCGGACGTAGCTGCCGCTGGCGTCAACCCGTTCACGCACTACCTGCATTTCGGTGCCGCCGAAGGCCGCGCGCCAAGCGATTCATTCCCAAGCTTCGCTTCGTTCGACTCTGCAGCCTATCTCGCCGCTAACCCGGACCTCGGCGCTGCCGGCATCGACACCGCTGAAGAGGCATACGCCCACTTCGTGATCTTCGGCCAGTTCGAAGACCGTCCAGGCGCGCCAGCTGTTGACAATGGCCTGCCGGGTGTCGAAATCAATCTCACGGTTGGTCCGGATGACCGCACCGGCACCAAGGGCAATGATACATTCAACGCTCTGCCAATTGATGCCAACGGAAATGTTGCTTCGACCCTCACCGCATTCGACAAACTCGACGGCGGCGCAGGCATCGATACGCTGAATATCTACACGACTGCTACGGAAAACGCCGTTTTCCCTGCGAATGCCACGATCAAGAACATCGAGATCGTCAACATCCACAACAGCGGTGCAGCTGCTGCTTTGGGTGATGCGTCCAAGTATGAGGGCGTTACCGCGCTGAACCAGATCGGTGCAAACGCCGCTGCTGTAACCAATCTGGCGGCTACGACTACTGCCGGCTTCAACAGTACGACGAGCAATTTGTCGGTGCAGGCTGCCGCCACTGCAGCTACCTCAACTGTCGCGCTGACGAACGTAGCGGAAGCCGCTTCGCTAACTGTGTGGGCTGCCCCTGGTGGCGTGTTGAACTCGGTGAAAGTGTCCGGCACGCGCGTTGACGCAACGCCAGATACGCCCATCAACAACCTCGGTCTGGTCGTAGCTGCAGGCAAGAACGTTGAGTCCTTGGCGCTTGATGTGGCTGTCAACAGCACGCTCACCTTGAGCAACGAAGCCGGCTCCACCAAGGCTCTCTCGACTGTCGACGCCTCGGCCTCCACTGGCTCGCTGACCTATGTTGGTGCTGCGGCTGTCGCCAACATCAAGACCGGTGCTGGTAATGACGCGGTAACGCTGGCAACGGCGATGACTGCGACGTCCAAGGCTGCTTCGGTGTCGACCGGCGCAGGTAACGATACCATACACGTAAATGCAACCGCAGCAGCTGCTGGCGCGACGGTTGCTGTCGATGCCGGCGAGGGCAACGACACCATCAACCTTTCCATCGATGCTAACGCTAATTATGACGTCAAGGCCGGTGCTGGTGATGACACCGTCGTGATCACCGGGACAGTCAAGACCACCGACAAGATCGATGGTGGCGACGGCATTGACACCGTATCGCTTGCCAGCAAGGCAGCCTATGTTGCCGACGACTACATTGTCGTAAACAAGGTTCTGACGAACTTCGAAACCCTGAAGTTGACGGGTGCCACCGCAATCGTAAATCTTGACGCCTCCAAGCTCGCTGCGAACTACACCACGATCGATCTGAACACCGGATCGAGTGTCGTGAATGTCGGAACGCAGGCGCTGGTTGCCAATGGTAATCTGACCGCAACCGCCAGCGGTACCGATGTTGGTGCTACTCCTAAGGTCTACGCAGGCTCCTTGAACATCACCGAGAAGGCAACAGGCACGATCACGGCGAATGCCGCTACGGTGGACCTCACCGTTGACGCTTCTGCTGCTGCGGCCGTTACTGCGACCTTGGCAGGCTTCGCCCAGTCGGCCAGCGTCAATCTGGTCCAGGCTCTGAAGGCGGATGGGACTGGTTATGTGGGCACTGCTGGGTTCAGCCTCACAACTGCTGCCGGTACACAGGCTGATCTCACCACCCTGACGCTGTCAGGCAATGGTATCGGAACGATTGACAACGCAGCCGGCAAGCTGATCACCATCGACGCCTCCGGGCTCAACAGCGTGACGTTCGATGGCAAGGCGGCTGCCGGGTTGAACTACACGTCCAGCAACGCAGCGGCGGAGACGATCAAGCTGGGTGCTGGCATTGACCTCATCAAGCTCACTGCGTCCACCGTGGGTGCAACTGATACCGTTGAAGGCCTGAACCTGGTCCTCAACGCTGCAGGGACCGCACTGGATGCTACATCGGACAACATCGATCTAGCCGCGGTTGCGACTTTCAAGAAGTTCACCACGAGCCACACCGACCTCGAGCTGGCGCTGAAGGACGCTGCGGCTTTGGGTGACAATGATCTCGTCTTCCAGATGGGTGGCAACACCTACATCTATCAGGATCTTGGTGGCGGCAATCTCGTGGAGACCTCCGATACCCTGGTCAAGCTGACAGGTCTCGTTGATCTCGACGCCCTGATCGTCGCGCTTGCTTAACGCGGCCTCGTAGGTTTTCCAAAGCTTGATCCCCGAATTCCGCCCATAGGGGCTGGGTTCGGGGAGAAAGTGCAAGAACCCTCAAGACCTTCCGAATTAAAAATTTCGATCTCGGGTCGCCGATAATCGAAGGAAGAAACCCCCTGTGCAAACCGGGGGTTTCTTTTTGCCAATAAGTAGAGGCAAACATGGAGGGGAAACGCATGACCAACTGGAACTCCGGCTACGTCACCGATCTCGGCTATACTTTCGGCTTCTATCGCGAGCTGACGCCGCATATTCAGAATTTCAGCGCCCTCACCAAAGGAGTGCATCCGCAGGGCGGGACGGAACCCCTCGCCTATTGCGAACTTGGCTGCGGGCAGGGTTTTTCGACCAACCTTCTTGCCGCCGCCAATCCGCACATCGAATTTTACGCCACCGACTTCAACCCGGCACAGATTGCCGGTGCGCGCCGTCTGGCTGCTGCAAGTGGCACGTCCAACGTCAAGTTCTTCGACGACAGCTTTGCCCAGTTCGAGGCGCGGGCCGATCTGCCGCAATTCGACGTCATTGCGCTGCATGGCATCTATAGCTGGATCGCCAAGGCGCATCGCGACACCATCGTCCGCTTCATCGACGCGCGGCTCAAGCCCGGCGGCCTCGTCTACATTTCCTATAATTGCCTGCCCGGCTGGGCCGGTCCGTCGCCGCTGCGCCAGCTGCTGCATCTCGTCGGCACCGCCACCCCCGGTACCATGACACACAAGATCGAGACCGGCCTTGCCTTCATCGACCGCATGAAGGCCGCGAATGCGCGCTATTTCGCTACCGTCCCCGGCATCGCCGAACGCATCGAGCGGCTGCGCGGCCAAAGCCGCAACTATCTCGCCCACGAATATATGAACGCCGACTGGACGTTGTTCTATCATTCCGACGTAGCGCAGGAACTTGCCGCCGCGCGGCTCAGCTTCCTCGGCTCCGCCCATCTGTCCGATCACGTCGACGCTATCAACCTGACAGCCGATCAGCAGGCGATCCTCGCCGAGACAGTCAATCCCGGCCTGCGCGAAACCCTGCGCGATTACATGATCAACCAGCAATTCCGTCGCGACATCTTTGCGCGCGGCACGGTTGCGCTGACGCAGGGAGAGGCGCGCGAAATCTGGCTCGACAGCCGCTTTGCGCTGTCTGCCCCGCGCGACACCATCACCATGAAAGTCACCGGCGCGCTTGGCGAAGCCGATCTGCAGGCAGACGTCTACATTCCGATGCTCGACGCCTTCGCCGCGCCGGTTGCCGCCGGGCGTTCGGCCGCGCTCAGCGTGCGTCAGCTTCTGGCCGACAATCCCGCTGTCGCCGCGCTCGGCTGGGCGCGCGTGCAGCAAGCGCTGATGGTGCTGGTCGGTGCCGGCCATCTGCAACCCTGCCCCGGCGATGCCAAAGGCGAGAACAAACGGCGCGACAGCGTCCGGCGTTTCAACCAGGTCGTGATGGAAAAGGCGCGTCACAGCGCCGATCTTGGATTTCTGGCATCGCCCGTCACCGGCGGCGGCCTTGCGGTCGACCGGTTCTCGCAGCTGTTCCTGCTGGCGCTGGCAAACAAGGAAAGCGATCCCGCCGACTTCGTCTGGCGCATTCTCGACGGACAAGGCCAGCGCATCGTCAAGGACGGGGCCGCGCTGCAGGACGCTGACGCCAACATCGCCGAATTGCGGGCTCGCTACGCCGCATTCGAAAAACAGCTGCCGACATTCCGCAGCCTTGGCATCTATTGAAAGCCCAACGACGACCAGCAAAAAGCGTTCAGCTGTCGCGTGTCAGCTGCGCAGGGAACCAAACCGCAGGATCAGCGTTGAGCAGACTTCCACAAAGCTTCGAACGAGCGCCGCACCGCAGTGTAGCGCGCTTCCATTGGGGAGGAATGCCGTGCACAAGCTTAGTCTGCCCGTCACAGTCGCCGTCGGCCTTTCCGGGTCACGCGATCTTTGCACCATTGAAGATCTGCTGGATTTTCTCGACGAATGGCCGCCGGCGCGCCGCGGCCCGATCCGCGAGGAGGTCCGGCGCATGTGTCTGGCGGTCTATGCCAGCGAGGCCAGCAGTGATGACGCACGCGACGCATTCGTAGCCTACGCGCGACTGCTCAACGTTTTGGAGGCGACTTTCGACCCGGTTCCGGGCCATGATCTCACCGCCGCCGACAGGGCTCATCGCAAGCTCCACAAAGCGCCTGTTCATGGCGGATCTCGCGCTGGCGTCGGATCTCGGCGCTAACCGCAGCCGGGCACGCGCGCCCGAAACAACGCCGCGCTGAAAACAGCACGATCCCGCACCTCAGAAGGTCAACACCAAGACCGCGCCGAGACAGTGTTGGGCAACCCAAAGGTCACCCAAAAATAAATTAGCAAAAACAATGATTTACAGGGAAAATGGTGGGTCCGGAGGGACTCGAACCCCCAACCAAGCGGTTATGAGCCGCCGGCTCTAACCATTGAGCTACAGACCCCACTGGCCTTGACCTAATTGGTTTTTCGCGACGGCACAAGGGTGCTGCCGCAATCCTCACATATTCCATGCGTAACAGGCGTTCAGGGACGAACACGCTTTGGAGAACTTCCATGAAGTTGAAACACGCATCGTTGTTGCTGCTTGGTGCAGCGCTGGCATTTCCGACAATTGCTGCCGCACAGGAGCAGCGTCCTACGCCCCGGATCCTGGTGACCGGACAGGGCGAAACCTCGATCGCGCCGGACATGGCCGTGGTCACCCTTGCGGTGATGCGTGAAGCTGAAACAGCACGCCAGGCGCTCGACCAGAACAACGACGCCATGGGGAACGTCATCGCGGCAATGAAGGAGCACGGCATCGAGCCGCGCGACCTGCAGACCGCCGGGCTCCAGATCAATCCGCGCTACGTCTATCCCAAGGACAATGATGGCGAGCAGCAGCCGCGCATTGTGGCTTATCAGGTCTCCAACACCCTGACGATCCGCGTCCGGAACATCGCCAAGGTCGGCGAGATCATCGACCAATCAGTCTCGCTGGGCGTCAATCAGGGCGGCAGCATCTCATTCGTCCACGACGATCCGAGCGCCGCGATGACGCAGGCGCGGATACGTGCGGTGGAAGACGCGATGGCGCGTGCTGGCACGCTCGCCAAAGCCGCAGGCGTCAGCCTTGGATCGGTACTGGAAATGTCGGAGCAGTCCTACGCCCCGCCGCCAATGCCGATCGGCGCGAAGGCCCTGCGCATGGAAGCGGCAGCGGCTGATGCCGTGCCGGTCGAAGCCGGCGAAAACACCTATCGCGTACAGGTCAACGTCACGTTCGAAATCGGCAAGGCTGCCGAGTAGCAGCCCTATGGGGAAATGAGACAGCCGGTTCGACAGGCTGGCGTCGACAGATCATGCGCTTCGCGAGGTCGAAGCGTTGACCGATCTGTCCTTCTATCTACGAGCGGGTGGCGGGAATTTATTGCGCCGATATGGCCTTCCGCCATTCGCCCCCCTCGACCCCTCGACGCGTCACAGAACCGCCGCGGGCGCTTTAACGATGCCGAAGTTGCCCAGGACCATACAGGACCACCTGCCACGCATGTCCTCTCCGGATTGTAGCGGGTCGCCCGGCAACCAACAGACGCGCAAAACAAAACCCCGCCAGAATGACGGGGTTTGTCAGAAGATTGTGGCGGCGCGATTGCTCGCGCCATTTATCAGATCTCATGCGCCGGCAGACCGGCGCTCGCAGTTCTTAGACTGCGGTCAGGTTCACTGCCTTAGGACCCTTGCCCATACGGTCCGGCTCGACCTCGAAGGTGACCTTCTGACCGTCGACCAGCGTACGCAGGCCCGAACGCTCAACTGCGGAGATGTGGACGAAAACGTCCTTCGCGCCGTCGTCAGGCGTGATGAATCCGAAGCCTTTGGTTGCATTGAAGAATTTTACGGTGCCGGTCTGGGCCATAAGGGAAAGCTCCTGTTCCCGTTTGTAAGCTGCTGCGCTTTGCGCAGGGTCGTGATCGTCGAGAGTTTACGTCGGGGAAAGGTCGTATGCAACGGTCCAGTCTCCGGGTCAGCAAATGCCCGAACAGTCCTTACATCGCATGGAATTGTGACAAGCACAAGGAGAGCATTGGTGCAGCCATACTATTTATTGGTCGACTCTACTCTCGATTTCAGCGCCTAGACCCAAAACGACACCCGTTTACCGTGCCCTGACAGTCACCGGCGCGATGCTTCCGCAACGTTTCGTGCCAAAGATGGCAAGGTAAGCATCGCTCGCCCTGCAGTTTAACTGGCTTTACAAAGAGTATCCGCCCCGCCGGCAAAATCTTTTGCTTGCCGTGCGAAAAAAAATGAAGGAAAGTTCGCGGCGTTCGGGCGCCAACCGGCCCGGAGACTGGAATAGGATGCCCTGGTGAATATCGATAGATCAAGACCAACTCAGATTTGGCAGACCGGGACGACCGCGAAATGAGAGGGTTCTGTCAAGACTCCGGCGCGACGCAAGCCGTTTCTTCTCCCCCAGTGAACGCACGAGACCACGCGGGTGCCGTGCACCCAAGCCGTATGAACAGCGGGAGATAGGAGCTTCCCATGGCCCAGAGCGGAACAGTCAAGTTTTTCAATCATGCAAAAGGGTTCGGCTTCATCACGCCGGACGACGGGCAGAAAGATGTGTTCGTGCACATCTCTGCGGTGCAGGCTTCAGGAATGAATGACCTGGAAGACGGCCAGAAGGTAAGCTTCGAGACCGAGCCGGACAAGCGCGGCAAGGGCCCCAAGGCGGTGAACCTGTCCCTGCTCTAAAGCATGTCTCCCGAAAGTCGAAACCGGTTTCGGGAAAAAGACATGCGTAAAAAACAGGGAACTAAAGCGTGTGCGGCGACGCTGAAGATCGCGACACGCTCAGGCCGATCAACGCACCAAACCAGCCTCAAGGCGCGTCATGGACGCGCCTTTTTTGATGCGGTGCCGCTTGCCGGTCTAAACCAGAAACGGATTGCTGCGACGCTCGTCGCCAAAGCGTCCGCCGGGGCCGTGGCCGCAGATGAAACCAATGTCATCGCCGAGCGGCAGCAGCTTTTCCTTGATCGAACGGATCAGCGCGTCATGGTCGCCGCCCGGCAAGTCGGTTCGTCCGATCGACCCCTGAAACAACACGTCGCCGACATGCGCGAACCCGGCCTTGCGATTGTAGAACACGACATGGCCTGGCGCATGCCCCGGACAATGAAGTATCTCGAACTCATGGCCGGCAAAGGACACCGTGTCGCCTTCCGCCAGATAGCGGTCGGGCGTGCAGTTGCGCACATCGCCGGTTAGTCCGAAGCGCGCTGCCTGATTTTCCAGATTGGCCAGCAAGGGTGCATCGGCCTCGTGCGGTCCGATGATGTCGACACCCAGCGCTTCCTTCAGCTCCATCGCGCCGCCCGCATGGTCGATATGACCATGGGTGATCCAGATCGCTTCCACCGTGATGCCGTTTTCCTTCAGCGCCGTAAGGATCTGAGGCACGTCGCCGCCCGGATCGACCACGACCCCGCGCTTTTCCGCATCATCGAAAAGAATCGTGCAGTTCTGCTGAAACGGCGTCACGGGAATGACCCCGGCTCTCAATTCACCCATCATTGTCTCCTGTGCTGAAGACAGCCTAGCGCATCTCTTCCGAAAGTGGGACCGGTTTCGGGCGTGATGCACTGATACCGAATAGCGCATGTCTCCCGAAAGTGAGAATCGGTTTCGGGACAAAGACATGCGTAAAAACAAGGAGCTAAAGCGCAACGAGCGAATCTGAAAGATTGCGACGCGCTTTGGCAGCGCGTGCATCGGGCACCAAACGCCAATCCGGCTTACACCCTCCCCGCACCTTGAGCGCACGAGAACACAAGAACCGGCCACGGGCGACGGCATCCCATCGCCCGCGCCGCTTGCATGACCCTGCACCAGTCCGCCTGACGCATGCCTCCCGAAAAGGGGGGAACCGGTGTCGGGATGAAGACATGCGTCAAAGCAAGGCGCTGAACCGCTCGCGGCGAAGCTGAAAGATCACAACGCGCTTTAGCGGTTCTTCATCACCGCACCGACGATGGCCGTGAGAATGGCGCCGCCGCCGACACCGCCCAGTGCATCGCCAAGCAGGCCACCAAGCCCACCTGCTGAAGCGGCGTCGATCCCTGCTCCACCGCCAAGCAGCATCCCGAGAAGCTGGCCGCCCGCGACGCCGCCAATGGCGCCGCTGAGGATCTTCGGCAGCTGTCCCATAGCTGCCTGCTTGACCGCCGCACCAACGGCCTGACCGCCAATGACACCGGCAATGACCTGAGTAATGATGGGTAGAAGTGCGTCCACGATCCCGTCCCTCCTGAAAAGCCGACTCAGATGTCGGCTCGCAGATGGGACGCCTCAATTGTGACAATGTCAAAAAAAAGAACCCGCACGCTGGCGTACGGGCTCTTTTCTTCTGCCTGGAGGACAGACTTTACTCGGCTGCAGCGCGCTTGGGCTGAACCTCGGCGGTGTAATCGTCCATCAGGGTCTTGGTGATCTGACCCGGCGTGAAGGTGTATTTGCCGATCTCGGCGACGGGCGTCACTTCTGCCGCCGTGCCGCACAGGAACGCTTCTTCGAAGCCTTCCAGCTCTTCCGGCATGATCGCGCGTTCGATCACTTCGATGCCGCGACGCTTGGCAAGACCGATCACGGTGCGGCGGGTGATGCCGTCGAGGAAGCAGTCGGGCGTCGGGGTCAGCAGCTTGCCTTCCTTGACGAAGAAGATGTTCGCGCCGGTCGCTTCGGCAACCTGGCCGCGCCAGTCGAGCATCATCGCGTCAGCATAGCCCTTGGCTTCCGCCGCATGCTTGGAGAGCGTGCAGATCATGTAGAGGCCGGCTGCCTTCGACTTGGACGGCGCAGTGCGCGGGTCGGGGCGGCAATATTCTGCGATGTCGAGGCGAATGCCCTTGAGGCGCTGCTCGGGGTCGAAATAGCTCGGCCACTGCCAGATCGCGATGGCGACGTTGATGCGGTTGGCCTGCGCCGACACACCCATGCTGTCCGAACCGCGCCAGGCGATCGGGCGGACATAGGCGTCGGTGAAGCCCTGCTTCTTCAGCAGCTCGCGGCTGGCATCCTCGATCTCGGCAACCGAATACGGAATGGTGAAGCCAAGAATGCGCGCCGACTCATGCAGCCGCTCGGTGTGCTCGGTCAGCTTGAAAATCTCGCCGCCATAGGCACGCTCGCCTTCGAACACCGCGCTCGCATAGTGAAGACCGTGGGTCAGCACATGAATCTTGGCGTCGCCCCATTTGACGAACTCGCCATTCATCCAGATGTATCCATCGAGCTGATCGAAAGGAACGGATGCCATAATATACTCCATAAGGGCCATCGCCCGGTTTTTGTTGGACGCGCGGCGGGCTCTTCGCTAACGGATGGGCTGAACCGCATTTCCACGCCGAATACGGGCGATTTGAAGGAAATTCCAGACAAATCGTCCGGGTCTTTCTTTTCGTTCGCGTTCAGCCTGAAACATTGTCAAAAATTACCACCACCCCTATTTTATGTCAACAAGGCTGACATAAAATTGAAAACAGGAGTCCAATCCGGCATGACCAAACCGAAGCATCAGCCCAGCGAGCCGATCAGAACCCCTCTGACGCCCCATGAAGGCATCGACTTCGGCATCATCGAGCTTCTCTTCTTTGCCTATCGCGACTTCACGTCGGACCCGGATCAGATCCTCACCGAGTACGGTTTCGGGCGAGCGCACCACAGGATCGTGCACTTCGTCAACCGGCGGCCGGGATTGACCGTGGCAGAACTTCTCGACGTGTTGAAGATCACCAAGCAAAGTCTGGCTCGTGTTCTCAAACAGTTGATCGACTCCGACTATATTGTTCAGGTGAAGGGGCCGCGCGATCGTCGCCAGCGGGAACTCTATCCGACGGCGAAGGGGCGCGAGCTTGCGCTGGCGCTCGCTGCGCCACAATCGCGCCGCATAGCACGGGCACTCGCTGAAACGACCTCGCATGAACGTGATACTGTCGAGCAGTTTCTCCAGGGCATGGTCAACCCGGAATTGCGGACACAGATCGGCAGCCGGTCGCGCCTTTCGGAAGATCCCTGTGGTGACCCGGATGGCAACGCAGGTTAAACTGCAGCAGCCTTGAGACCGACGATGACAGGGGAGATTCCATGACGAACGATGCGCGGATACCCGGCGACGACGCCCACCACCTGCTCGTTGTCGACGATGACACCCGCATCCGCACCTTGCTCAAGCAGTTTCTGTCGGAGAACGGCTACCGTGTCACGGTGGCCGGCAACGCGGCGGAAGCGCGGCGAAAGCTTGCCGGGCTTGATTTTGACCTGATCATTCTCGACGTGATGATGCCGGGCGAAACCGGCGTCCAGCTCACCCACGCGCTGCGTGAGGACAAGGATGTTCCGATCCTGATGCTGACCGCGCTGTCGGAAACCGACAGCCGCGTCGCCGGGCTGGAAGCTGGAGCGGACGACTACCTGCCCAAGCCGTTCGATCCGCGCGAATTGCTGCTGCGCCTCAACAACATCCTGCGTCGCGGCGGCACCCAGCAGACCCCGAAGGTCGAGCAGATCGTCTTTGGCCCCTACACCTTCCAGATCGCGCGGCGCGAACTGAAGAAGGCTGGCGAGCTGATGAAGCTGACCGACCGCGAGCAGGAGATCCTGGCGATCTTCGCCGAGCGCGCCGGCGACACGATCCCTCGCCACGAGCTTGTCGGCGCCGACACGGAAGTTGGCGAGCGGACCATCGACGTGCAGATCAACCGTCTGCGTCGCAAGATCGAACGTGATCCGTCCAACCCCATCTGGCTGCAAACCGTTCGCGGTGTTGGATACCGGCTCAGCGTCGAATAGACTGCCGGGGCAACGGGAAACAGCGGATGGCGGGTTCCGAACTATCGGCGCAAAGCGCCCATCGCGTCGAAAAACCACCTCGGCGCCGGGATGCGGTCACGCGCTTCTTCGGCAGGTTCTGGCGCATCATCGCGCGCTACCTGCCCAAGCGTCTCTATGCCCGCTCGCTGATCATCGTCATTGCCCCGATGATCCTGCTGCAATCGGTCGTCGCCTTCGTCTTCATGGAGCGCCACTGGCAGACGGTGACCGAACGCCTGTCGACCGCCGTGACACGCGACATCGCCGCGATCATCGACATGATCGAAACCTACCCGTCCGATGATGGCTACGCCAATGTCATCCGCATCGCGCAGGAGCGGCTGCACCTCAAGATCGATATTCTGCCGCCCGATCCCCTGCCCCCGCCCGGCCCGAAACCGTTCTTCTCCATTCTCGACCAGTCGCTCAGCCAGCAGATCAACCGGCAGATCAACCGTCCATTCTGGATCGACACAGTCGGCGCATCGAACATCATCGAGATCCGCGTGCGGCTCGACGAAAAGGTGCTGCGCGTCTTCGCCCGGCGCAGCCAGGCCTACGCCTCCAACACGCACATCTTCCTGATGTGGATGGTCGGCACCTCGCTGGTGCTGCTCGCCATCGCCGTCGCCTTCCTGCGCAACCAGATCAAGCCAATCCTGCAGCTTGCGGAAGCCGCTGAAAGCTTTGGCAAGGGGCGCCCGATGCCGACCGACTTCCGCCCACGCGGTGCAGAAGAGGTGCGGCGCGCCGGTGCGGCCTTCATCCAGATGCGCGAGCGCATCGAGCGCCAGATCGAGCAACGCACCGCGATGCTCACCGGCGTCAGCCATGATCTGCGCACCATTCTGACGCGCTTCAAGCTCCAGCTAGCTCTGGACAATTCCAAATCAGGCCGCGACGCGCTCAATCAGGACATCGACGACATGCAGTCGATGCTGGAAGGCTATCTCGCCTTCGCGCGCGGCGAAGCCGGCGAGGACACCGGCACGTTCGACCTTGCCATCTATCTTTCAAAGATCGAGGAAGAAGCGCGGTTGCGTAACCGCACGCTGACCGTCGTCCTGTCTGGTGCGCCCGAAGTCCATGTCCGCCCGAACGCCTTCTCGCGCCTGCTTGCAAACGTCACCGGCAACGCCTTCCGCTACGCAAAAACGGTCAAGGTCACCGCCAGCCACGCGCGCGGCTCGCTGCTGGTGATCGTCGATGACGATGGCCCCGGCGTTCCGCCCGAAAAGCGCGAGGACGTGTTCAAGCCATTCGTGCGGCTGGATGAAGCGCGCAATCAGGATGCCAGCGGAACCGGCCTCGGGCTCGCCATCGCGCGGGACATCGCCCGCAGCCATGGTGGAGATATTTCACTGGAAGACAGCCCCCTCGGCGGCCTGCGGGTGATCGTGCGGATTCCAGCCTGAGCGGAATCCGTTTCGGGACAAAGACATGCGCGACTGCAAACGCGCTTCAGGCCAGCGGGCCGGGGCTAGGGCTGGAATTGGCAAGCACGAAATCTGCACGCATGGCGACAGTTCCATGTGCGACTTCGATCAGTTCATGACCGAGCCGCCGATAGCCCTCGATCAGCGCGTCATACTCCCGGCAGGCATCCTCAAAGCTTTTGCCGCGCTCCCCATCGTCGCAATAAATCGCCCGCCATGGCGGCAGCACGAATACTCTTCGCGCATAGCGATACGCCTGCACCGCCCACTTCAGCTCATCGGGGACCGCAAATCCTTGCATCTCAAGAAATGAGGTGAGGTCCACCAACCCGCGATCGAAGAAGACCGGACCGTCGGCGACCATGGTCGCATTGTAGAGATGGAATGTTCCTGACGCTGCAAGATCGACAAATCGTTGCGCGTCTGTCCACGGCAAACCATTGCCGCCAATGTGAAGCTGTTCGCGCACAATCTGCCGGCCTGCTTCGGGACGAACGAGATGACCACGCCGCGCCAGTTCGCGCAGCAATGTGGATTTACCTCCACCGGAGCAGCCGGTCAGGATAAACGCCAGACCGCTTGCCGCCAGCAAGGGATTGCCTGGCTGATAGGCCGTCTCGTCATCCATTGGCATGACTCGCGACGTCGTTTTCGAAACTCAGAACAGCTTGCCGCCGTTGGGCACTGGCTTGTCGATGGCAGCCAGCACCACTTCGCCGTCTTCGTCCGGAAAGCCGAGAGTCAGCACTTCGGACATGAACTTGCCGATCTGGCGCGGCGGGAAATTCACCACCGCCATCACCTGCCGCCCGACGAGCGTTTCCGGCGTGTAGTGGCGGGTGATCTGCGCGGAAGTCTTCTTGACGCCGATCTGCGGACCGAAATCGATCTGCAGCTTGTAGGCCGGCTTGCGTGCTTCGGGATAATCCTCAGCGGCAATGATCGTGCCGGCGCGGATGTCCACGGCATCGAAATCGGGAAAGGTGATTTCGGGACGCAGCCCGTTGTCGTCGCTCATGCCCGCCTCAGCAGCTGCCCTGCGTTTCAAACAGCACATTGGCGAGCGCATCGCGTGCGCTCGAACCCGACCACACGACGAACTGGAACGCCTGGAAATAGCATTCGCACGCTTCCAGCGCGGAAGACAGCAGCACTTCAACCTGCTGGCTCGTTGGCTCGGCGCCGCCAGCCAGGAGCAGCGATTGGCGGAACATGATCGCGCCTTCGCGCTCCCACAGGTCGAAATGCCCGAACAGCATCTGCTCGTTGATCAGCGACAAAAGCCGCATGACCTCAAGCGCGCGGTTTTCCGGCACCTTGATATCGAAGGCGCAGGCAAGGTGCAGCGCCTCGAAATCTTCCATCCATGAAAACGAGACGTGATAATCCGTCCACGTCCCCGCAACGGAAATGGCGATTTCATCATCGCCGACACGCTCGAACGACCAGTCATTCATGTTAGCGACGTGTTCGATCACATCCACAGGATGAAGATCGCGCGCCACGTCCAGTTCAAGCAGATCCATCAAACGTCTCTTCCCGTCGAATCCAAGTGTAAGCGTCCGCGAAAGCCCCCAACGGCGTGCGCAGTGCAAGAAATCGGCTACTGAGGAAGGCAGGTTGGCGAGCTACACAAACAAGGCTCTGCCGAACCGAACCACCCGACACTTCTCGACGCGCTAAAAGCAGCGCTTCGAATCATGCAGTAAATTCAGTGTATTGCAGCAGAGTCGCGTGAACAGCCCCTTTTTGGCGAATGGGGCGATTGCGATGTGGATAGAATAGAAACGTTGGATTCAAAGTGGAGTCTAAGCGACTCTCGCGCCAACGTTTTTTCACGTTGGCGCCATGTGGAAAAGTTTACGGAAAATTTACCGTGTCGCGCCGTTTTCCGGCTCGGAAGCGTTGTTTTCCGGCGATTCGGACGCCGCGAGGCCAAGCTTTGCCTCAAGTTCAGCGACTCGCGCCGCCAGTTTCTTGTTCTCGGCACGCGCCTTCAACGCGATCTCGCGCATCGCATCGAACTCTTCGCGCTGGACAATGTCCATCGAGTTCAGGATGCGCTCCGCCTGGCCGCGAAACGCGGTCTCGACTTCACGACGAACGCCCTGCGCCGCACCTGCGGCATCGGTCATCAACTTGGCGAATTCGTCCAGAATACGGTTTGGTCCGGTCGACATGGTTGGCCTCGCATTGGTACTGCACAGGTGCAAGTAGTGGCCTGCACACAGGAATGCAAGGCAGCCTACACCACTTCGACCACGCTTGACCTGCGAAAATGCGGCGCGCATATGGTCGTCTGACGAAACAGCCAATGGGCCGCCCCGTGACCGAATTTCTCCTGCCGCTGACCGTCCTGACCTTCCCCCAGATCGACCCGGTGCTGCTTCAGATCGGCCCGCTTGCGGTCCACTGGTATGGGCTGGGCTATGTTGTCGGCATTCTGTTCGCCTGGTGGTATGCGCGCCGCCTCGTCACCAATGACCGCCTCTGGGGTCCGGGCGGCAGCGCGATCAGCCCGGTCGACATCGATGATTTCCTCATCTGGGCGGCCGCGGGCGTCGTTCTGGGCGGACGTCTCGGTTACATCCTGTTCTACGACTTCGCGCGCTACATCGAGAACCCGGCCTCTATCTTCGCGGTCTGGCAGGGCGGCATGTCGTTTCACGGCGGCCTCACCGGCGTCACGCTGGCGATGATCCTGTTTGCGCGCCGTCGCGGTTTCAGCATCTGGAGCCTGTTCGACATCATCGCGGCGGGCGTGCCTGTCGGCTTCGGCCTCGTGCGCGTCACCAATTTCATCAATTCCGAACTCTGGGGCCGCCCCACCGACGTTGCCTGGTCCTTCGTCTTTCCCAATGGCGGCCCGGACCCGCGCCATCCGAGCCAGCTCTACGAAGCGCTGCTGGAGGGGCTTGCGCTCTTCATCGTGCTGCGCCTCCTCACCCATTCAGCCTTGAAGCTGAAGCAGCCCGGCTTCGTCGCTGGCGCCATGGTCGCCTGGTATGGCGCATCGCGCATCTTCGTCGAGTTCTTCCGCGAGCCGGATGCACATATCGGCTATCTCGCCGGCGGCTGGCTCACCATGGGCATGATCCTGTCGGTGCCGATGGTGCTGCTGGGCGTCTGGGCGATGCTGCGCGCACAAAAGGCGGCAGCGGCCTGAATGTCTGATCTCAAGGAACGACTGAAGCGTCTCATCGCCAGCGACGGCGCGATCTCGGTGGCCGACTACATGGCAATCTGCCTGTTCGATCCCGAATCCGGCTACTACACCACGAGCGAGCCCTTCGGCGTCAGCGGCGATTTCGTTACTGCGCCCGAAATCAGCCAGATGTTCGGCGAGCTGATCGCGGTCTGGGCGCTGTCGGCATGGCACCAATCCGGCAAGCCGGTCCCGTCGATGCTGGCGGAAATCGGGCCCGGCAACGGCACGCTGATGGCCGACATTCTGCGCACCCTGAACCAGCTCGACCCGACCTTCGTCATCCTCTCGCGCATCGGCATGATTGAGGCGAGCCCGCGCCTTGCCGAAAAGCAGCGCCAGAAACTTGGCACCGGCAAGGCCAAACCGACCTGGTTCCCGGACGTCTCCAAGCTCCCGAAAGTGCCGCTGATCCTCATCGGCAACGAAATTTTCGACGCGCTGCCGTTCCGCCAGTTCGTCAAAACCGACAGCGGCTGGCGCGAACGCATGGTCAGCCTCGATGACAAGGGCGAATTGTGCTTCTCCGTCGGGCTTGGCGGCCTCGACGAAAACATCCTGCCCGCCAGCGCCAAGACCGCCGAAGAAAGCGCGATCTTTGAGGTTGCCCCTTCCCGTGAAGCGTTGATGGACCTTGTCGCCGCGCACATCGCCAAACATGGCGGCGCTGCCCTCTTTGCCGATTACGGCCATCTGCAATCGGGCGTCGGCGACACATTTCAGGCCATGCGCGCCCATGCCTATGACGACCTGTTCGCCAATCCGGGTATGGCCGACCTGACCTCGCATGTCGATTTCGAGGCGCTTGCAGGCGTTGCACGGCGGCACGGTCTCGACGTCACCCTGTCCACCCAGGCCGAATTTCTGGTGGGCATGGGGCTTCTGGAGCGCGCTGGCGCGATGGGTGCGCCGCTCGACCAGCAAGGCCGCCAAGCCATTCAACGAGATGTTGATCGCTTGGCCGGCGCAGATCAAATGGGCAATCTTTTCAAGGTGATGATGATCGCTCCCAAGGGGGTCTCGCTACCGCCCTTCGGAACAATGGATTGACTTTTGCCCCTCGCCTGCTCCACGATCCGCGCGCAAATCGGGCGCTTCGTCATCGCGCCGCCTCACTTTTGACCGGCGACCACGAGGGACACGAAATAGCATGAACGACAGCGTTCAGCCGGACCCGATCCGGTCAGGTGCCCTTGATCTGCCTGGCATCCGGCATGGTTTCTTCACCAGAAACGGCGGCGTTTCGACCGGCATCTATCGCGGCCTGAACGTCGGTGTCGGCTCGCAGGACATTGCTGGCAATGTTGCCGAGAATCGTCGCCGCGTGGCCTCCTGGCTGGGCGTCACGCCGCAAAATCTCCTGACCCTCTATCAGATTCATTCCGCCGATGCGCTGGTGGTGAGCGAGCCATTTTCCGGCGAGCGCCCCCGCGCCGACGCCATGGTCACCGACCGCCCCGGCATCGCTCTTGGCGCACTTGCCGCCGACTGTGGACCGATCCTTTACGCCGACGCCCAAGCCGGCGTCATCGGCGCGGCCCATGCCGGCTGGAAAGGCGCGCTCACCGGCGTTTTGGAAGCCACCATCGAGGCGATGGAACAGCTTGGCGCGGAGCGCTCGCGCATCGTCGCCACCCTCGGCCCGTCGATCAGTGCGGCCAATTATGAAGTCGGTCCCGAATTCGTCGAGCGCTTCGTCGCTTCGGATGCGACCAACGCAGACTATTTCACCCCTTCGTCGAATGTCGATCATGCAATGTTCGACCTGAACCGCTATACTGTCGACCGCTTGAAGCGCGCTGGCATACAGGCCGACATGCTGGGCCGCTGCACCTATTCCGACGAAGACGATTTCTATTCATACCGCCGCACGACACACCGGCAGGAACCGGACTATGGACGCCAGATTTCGGCGATCGTTCTGGAGGACATCTGATGGCGCTGCACTTCGACCGAACCGAATTTGACGCACGGCGCGACCGCCTCGTCATCGAAATGGCTGCCCGCAAGCTCGACGCCATGCTGCTGTTCTCGCAGGAGAGCATGTACTGGCTCACCGGCTACGACACCTTCGGCTTCTGCTTCTTCCAGTGCCTTGCGGTGAAGGCCGACGGCTCGATGGTGCTGATGACCCGCTCCGCCGATCTGCGGCAGGCGCGCCAGACCTCGATTCTCGACAACATCGTCGTGTGGACCGACCGCGACGGGGCCAATCCCGCTTCCGAATTGCGCAACCTGCTCAATGAGCTCGATCTGCTCGGCTGCCGCATCGGCATCGAGTACGACACCCACGGCCTGACCGGGAAGAACACTCGGCTGCTCGATGAGGAAATGCGCACCTTCGCCACCACCGAGGACGCGTCCGACATCATCTCTCGCCTGCGCCTGTTCAAGAGCGCCGCGGAAATCGCCAAGGCGACCAAAGCGGCCGCGCTGACGGATGCGGCGCTTGAAGCCGCCCTTCCGCTCATCAAGCAGGGTGGCGATGAAGGCGCGATCCTTGCCGCGATGCAGGGCGCGATCTTTGCCGGCGGCGGCGACTACCCTGCCAACGAGTTCATCATCGGCTCCGGTGCCGACGCACTCCTGTGCCGCAACAAGTCCGGTCGCCGCAAGCTCAACAAGAATGACCAGCTCACGCTCGAATGGGCCGGCGTCTTCAACCATTATCACGCACCGATGATGCGCACGATCCTGACCGGCAAGGCCTCGCGCCGCCATCAGGAACTGTTCGAAGCCGCCCGCGATGCCTTGCTCGCCGCTGAAAAGGCGATGGTTCCGGGCCGCACCTTCGGCGATGTCTTCGACGCCCATGCCAAGGTGATGGAAGCGCACGGCCTCACCCGCCATCGTCTCAACGCCTGTGGCTATTCGGTCGGCGCGCGCTTCTCGCCGTCATGGATGGACGCGCAGATGTTCTACGCCGGCAACCCGGAGCCGATCGCGCCCGACATGACGCTGTTTGCGCATATGATCATCATGGATTCCGACAGCGAGACGGCCATGACGCTCGGTCGCACGTACCTGACGACCGACAGCGCCCCAAAAGCCCTCTCGCGCCACGACCTCGACCTCATCGTCCAGTGACGAGCGACTGCCCATGCCTTACAACCACAGATCAAGGCAATTTGCCTTGAATCTGACCTCACACCGAATGCTCGCTCTCGTGGCGGCTGCGGCGCTTGCTGGCTGCACCAGCGCGCAGGACGTGCTGGAGCCTTCCGCACTGCTCGGCGACGCGAGCAATCCGCTCCCGCAGGCGATGTTCTCAACCGACTCGGACGAGCAGGTCGCAGCCGCCCGGCTGGACGCGCGCGTGCGCTTCACGCCCGTCATCGGCGCAACCGAGCAGGCATCCGCACCACTGGCGCGCCGTGTCGCAGAGCGCGCCGCCTTGCGTGGGATCACGCTGACCGAACCGGAAGACGGCTCGGCGACCCATGTGCTGAGAGGCTATTTTTCCGCGATCTCGGAGCGTGACGGTACGACTGTCATCTATGTCTGGGATGTGATGGATGCGACCGGAGCGCGAGTCCACCGCATTCAGGGGCAGGCGATTTCGCCGGTCAGCCAGCCGCAGGGCTGGGACGGTGTCGATGCCCGCACGATGGAAGCAATCGCCGATCAGACCGTCGAACAACTGGCGGCATGGCTGCTGGTTCGTCAGGGCTGAACCGCAACATGAATGCGACACATTTGTCGCTGTTTGACAAATGCCAGCGGTTTGTCGCCGTTCGCACTTGCAATATGAGCCAACGCCGCTAAAAGCCAGCACATATCCTTCGCCGGGGAAATTCCATGAAACTTTTTGCAGGTAACTCCAACAGGGTACTGGCAGAGGCTGTTGCCCGTTACCTAAACATTCCGCTTGGCAAAGCCACTGTTCGCAGGTTTGCCGATCAGGAAATATTCGTCGAGATTCAGGAGAATGTGCGCGGGGAAGACGTGTTCATCCTCCAGTCCACCTCCTACCCGGCGAATGACCATCTGATGGAACTGCTGATCATGATCGACGCCTTCCGTCGTTCGTCTGCACGTCGCATCACTGCGGTCATCCCGTATTTCGGCTATGCCCGCCAGGACCGCCGCGCGTCCGGTCGCACACCGATTTCTGCCAAGCTGGTGTCCAATCTCATCACCCAGGCTGGCGCCGACCGCGTCCTGACGCTCGACCTTCATGCCGGGCAGATCCAGGGCTTCTTCGACATTCCGACCGACAACCTCTTCGCGGTTCCCGTGCTCGCACGTGACGTGAAGAAGAACTACGAACTGCCGAACGTCATGGTCGTCTCGCCTGACGTTGGCGGCGTGGTCCGCGCGCGTTCGCTCGCCAAGCGTCTCGATGCGCTGCTGGCAATCGTCGACAAGCGCCGCGAAAAGCCGGGTGAATCCGAAGTGATGAACATCATCGGTGACGTGCGCGGCAAGGACTGCCTGCTCATCGACGACATCGTCGATTCCGGCGGAACGCTCTGCAACGCGGCAGATGCGCTTCTGGCCAATGGCGCAACCAGCGTCACCGCCTACATCACCCACGGCGTGCTGTCGGGCGGCGCGGTCAACCGCATCGCGTCCTCGGCGCTTAAAGAGCTGGTCACCACCGACTCGATCCAGCCGACATCCGCTGTTGCTGCTGCCCCGAACATCCGTATCGTCACGATTGCGGACCTGATCGGTGAAGCGATTTCGCGCACCGCAAGCGAGCAGTCGGTCTCCAGCCTGTTCGACTGATCAGCCCAGCGCTGAAATCACGATCCCCATGATCGCCGCCATTGCAAGGACGGCGATCATGTTCAGCCGCAGGACGCTGAGCGCGACCACCGCGGCGGCGGCGATCAGCAAAGACGCGATGTCCAGGCTTGCCATCTGCGGCACTGGAATTTCCAGCGGCCCCGCCATCAGCGTCTCAACCCGCCCAAACAGCACATGCATTCCAAACCACAGCGCAAGGTTGGCGATGATGCCGACCACCGCCGCCGTGACGGATCCGAGTGCCGCTGAAAGCCATTTCACCTCGCGCAGTTTCTCCAGATAGGGCGCGCCGGCAAAGATGAACAGGAAGCTGGGCACGAAGGTGAACCACAGCGCCACAAGTGCTCCGCCGAGCCCGCCCAGCACCGGGTCGAGCCCGGACAGACGCGCGCCGCCGAGAAAGCCGACGAACACCAGAACGAGGATCAGCGGTCCCGGCGTCGTTTCGGCAAGGCCGAGCCCCGTCAGCATTTCGTCGGGCTGCAACCAGCCATGGATTTCGACCGCCTGCTGCGCGACCCAGGCCAGCACCGCATAGGCGCCCCCGAATGTCACCGCCGCCATGATGGAGAAGAACCCGCCCTCCTGCGTGAACACATGGTCTGCGCCCAGTGTCAGAAAGAGCAGCGCCAGCGGCCTAAGCCAGATGCCGAGCCAGAGCGCCAAGGTCGTGAACAAATGCGCCAGCGGCGGCGCATCGATGCTTGCTGCGCTTTCAACCCGATGCGCCCGGTTGCCGCCGAGCAGGTATCCCAGCATCCCGACCGCCATCGCTGCAACGATCACGACCGGAAACGGCACCTTCAAAAGCATGATCGCAAGCAGTGAGAGAACTGCCGTCCCCACCTCTGCCGGGCTGTGCAGCGCGCGCTTTGACACTTTCAGCAGCGCCTCCAGCACCACGGCCAGCACCGCCGCTTTCAGGCCGAACAGCAGCCCCTGCACCAAAGTGACCTCACCGGCCAGCAGATAGACGATCGACAGCGCCACCAGCACCAGCGCGCCCGGCATCAGGAACAGCAGCCCCGCGATCAGTCCGCCCCGCGTGCCATGCAGCAGCCAGCCCGAATAGGTCGCAAGCTGCATCGCCTCCGGTCCGGGCAGAAGCATGCAATAGTTGAGCGCATGGAGAAACCGCGCCTCGTCGAGCCAGCGCTTTTCGTCCACCAGCACGCGGTGCATCAGCGCGATCTGCCCCGCCGGGCCGCCAAACGAGATCAGCCCGATCCGCGCGAACACAGCGGTCATCTCGCCAAGGCCAGGTCTTCCTGCTTCCTGCACCGCACCCTCCACACCGTCCCGTCGGGCTCACCACATGCCGGTGACATGCTGATGACAGCTGTCGCTACAGCGCGAGTCGACGCTCGATACCGATGTTCTCCAGAAATGTCTCGTCGTGGCTGATCACCAGCAGCGCGCCGCCAAACTCCCGCAACCCTGCCTCCACCTCGGCAACAGACTCAAGATCAAGATGGTTTGTCGGCTCGTCCAGCATCAGCATTTCAGGTGGGCTTTTTCCCGCCGCCACGCAGGCAAGCCCTGCACGCAACCTTTCCCCTCCCGAAAGGGTCGACACCATTTGCAACGCAGCATCCGCGCGAAACGCATAGCGCGCCAAAGCGCTCCGGCATTCATTGTCGCTCGCCCCCGCATTGATGCGGCGATAATTGTCGAGGATCGATGCATCCTCCTGCAACAGGCTGACCTGCTGGTCGAAATAGGCAATGCGCGCATGCACCTGCAGCGTTCCGCCCAGAGGCGGCAGCAGCCCCGCCAGCGTTTTGAGAAGCGTCGACTTGCCCGCCCCGTTGCGCCCGCTCACTGCCACGCGCTCCGGCCCGGCAATGGTCAGGTCGACAAGGTTCAGCACGCCTCCATTCGCGTGACCGATGGCAAGCGCGCGTGCTTCCACCAGCACCTTGCCGGCTGGAACCTGCGCCCCGCTCATCCCCGCCGTGAACGGCGTCCGGCGCTCGACTGCATCGCTGCTGCGCTCCAGCGCCTCACGTGCGTCCGCTTCCAGCCGCTCCGCCAGCCGGTCGACCCGCCCGGTCGTGGCTTCCGCCCGCTCCTTGCGGGCATCCAGCAATATCTTTGGGTCGGAACTTCCCGCCCGGCTTTCGCGGCCTGCTGACGCACGCCTTGCCTGCCGCTCCCTCGCCTCCTGCGCCGCGCGTTCCTTCTGCCGCATCATCCGCTCGGCGCTCTCCAGCGCCTTTTCCGCGCCCGCGCGTTCCGCATCGCGCTGCGCCTGATAGGCGTCGAAATTGCCGCCATAGATCCGCGTCCCGCGCGATGACAGTTCGATGATCCGGTCCATCCGCGCCAGCAATTCCCGGTCATGGCTGACGATCACCGCCCCGCCCCGCCAGCGGTCGAGAAAATCGTAAAGCGCCTGCCGCCCGTCGCGGTCGAGATTGTTGGAAGGCTCGTCAAGCAGGATCAGGTCGGGCTCGTGGAATGCGAGTGCGGCCAGCGCCGCGCGTGTGCGCTGCCCCCCGCTCAGCGTCACCAGAAGCCGGTCAAATGCCACGCCCTCCAGCCCGACATCCGTCAGCGCTTTTTCGAAACGCGCTTGAAGGGTCCAGTCGGCCTCAGCCAGATCGTCATCATCTGCCACGCCTGCCTCGATCCGGGTCAGCCGGGCAAGTTGCGCCTCAACGTCGAACAGCCCTGCCACGGTTTCGTCGTCGCGCACATGCGCCATCTGGCGCAAGAGCGCGATCTTGCCCGACCTGCGCACGGTGCCTGTGGTCGGCTGTGCCACGCCCGCCAGCAGCGAAATCAGCGACGACTTGCCGACGCCGTTGCACCCGACAAGGCCGGTTATCTCGGCCCCGAAGGCAAGATCGATATTTTCGAAAAGCAGACGTCCGTCAGGAAGCTGAAATGAAAGTCCGTGAGCAGAGAGAAACGACATGGGACACCGCGAACAGGGATGCAGAAAGGGCGAAATTAGCGCGCTTTGCATCGTTCATCGGGGTCACTCCTGTGCTGGTTTCGGTCCCTCTATAGCCTCTGGCGGCTGCGATGCAAACATCTGCGTGCGCCCGCCCTGCCGCAGATAGGTGCGCGGCGCGACGCCCAGCATGCGTCGAAACATCGTCGTGAATGCCGGCGCGCTTTCATAACCCAGCCCCAGCGCCACTTCCGTCACGGTCTTGCCCCGCGCCAGAAGCGGCAGCGCCGCCAGCAACACCGCCTGCCGTCGCCAGACGGACAGGCTCAGGCCGGTCTCGCGCTGAAACGCGCGGGTGAAACTGCGCCGGCTCATCCCCGCACGATCCGCCCATTCGTCAATCGGCGCTTCCGCGTTGGGCTTTGCAATGAACGCCCTGCACAATTTCATCAACCGTGGATCGGCCGGAAACGGCAGCGCGAACGGGCGCGGCTCCAGCCGCGCCATTTCCAGCAGCATCAACTGCATCACGGCATGCGCGCGCGCGTCCGCATCCATCGTTCGTGTCTGCACCGCCTCGATCACCAGGCTGCGCATCAATCCGTTGACAGCCAGCACCCGCAGATCGTCCGGCAGACCGGCGCTTGCATCCGGCGCAACATAGACGGAGCGCATCTGCACCATGCCGAGCATTTCAACCGCATGTTCCACCCCCGTGGGTATCCACATCGCATGATCGGGCGGCACCATCCAGCGGCCCTGCCCGGTGGAAATCATCACCGTGCCGCGAAACGGAAACAGCATTTGCGCGCGCCCGTGACGGTGCGCCGGAATGCGCGTCCCGTCGGCATAGTCGGTCGCCAGCGCGATGACATCGCCCTTGGCGCTGTCGATCCATTCCAGCCTTGTCGCCAGCGTTGCGTTGATATCGCTCGTCATCGGTGCAGTTTGGCCCAATCGCGAAAGAAATCGACCAAACCACAAAGGACGACTACATACAATGCGCGTATGCAAGCGTGGTAGACTGGGAGCATCTCGCGCCGAATGCGCTGCTTCCACGCTTCTGCACAATTTCCGGCTTCACCCGCATCTCCGCTTCCGGTGAAGCCGCTTGAAAGGATTGCTGTCTTGACCGACATGACTGCTGGTGCGTCGCGCCCTTCCGTACAGACGACCGTGTTTCCGGTGATCCTGGCGGTCAGCCTGTGCCATATGATCAACGACGTGATGCAGTCGCTTTTGGCGGCGATCTATCCGATGCTGAAGGAAGACTACGCGCTCGACTTCTGGCAGATCGGTCTGCTGACCCTGACATTCCAGATCACCGCATCGCTGTTGCAGCCTGCCATCGGGCTCTACACGGACAGGCGTCCGATGCCGCAATCGCTGCCCATCGGCATGGCCTCCAGCCTGATCGGCCTGCTGATGCTTGCCTACGCCTCCTCCTACACGCTGCTTTTGTGCGGCGCGGCGCTGATCGGCATCGGCTCGGCAATCTTCCACCCTGAATCCTCGCGCGTGGCGCGGCTTGCCTCTGGCGGACGCTATGGCCTTGCGCAATCGCTGTTTCAGGTCGGCGGCAATTTCGGCAGCGCCATCGGCCCGCTCCTGGCCGCGTTCATCGTCGTGCCACGCGGGCAGGCAAGCGTCGCCTGGTTCTGCGTCCTCGCCCTGCTGGGCATCATCATCCTGCATCAGGTCGGCAACTGGTATAGTCGCTTCACGGCGGCAAATGCCGGACGCGGCCCGGTCGACCTCACGCTGCCCCTGCCGCGCAACCGCGTCGTCGTCGCGCTCGTGGTGCTTGCATTGCTGGTGTTCACCAAGAACATCTACACCGCCAGCGTCTCCAGCTATTACACCTTCTTCCTGATCGAAAAATTCGACCTCGACGTCCAGTCGGCGCAGATGATGCTGTTCCTGTTCCTCGGCGCGATGGCGCTCGGCACGGTGCTGGGCGGCCCGCTCGGCGACCGCATCGGCTCCAAGGCCGTCATCTGGTTCTCGATCCTCGGCGTCTTGCCGTTCACGCTCGCCCTGCCCTATGCCGATTTGTTCTGGAGCGGCGTGCTGTCTTTCATCATCGGCGTAATCCTGGCTTCCGCATTTCCGGCGATCGTCGTCTTTGCACAGGAACTGGTGCCGGGCCGCGTCGGCATGATTGCCGGCGTGTTCTTCGGCTTTGCGTTCGGCATGGGCGGAATTGCGGCCGCGGTGCTCGGCGTCCTTGCCGACCGCAACGGCATCGAGTGGGTCTACCAGGTCTGTTCCTACCTGCCGTTCCTGGGCCTCCTGACGATTCTGCTGCCCAATATGCGGGATCTGCGGCGCTAGCACCCGGCAGTGCGGAAAACATGCAACAACCGGGCCTCAAAGCGATCATTTCCGTCGTTTTGCGGGCCCGTAGCTGCCTTGCGCCGCTAAGTCACTTCCGCTATAGGAGCGCCACCCGCGTAGACACCCTTGGAGGCAATGCGGTGGGGAGCGGCTTCCGCCTGGAACGCCGCTTTCGACGTTTGGGGACCACGGTTCTCAGGCGCTCCAAATACAAACGAAAGGAAATGCCATGAGCTACGAACTCAAGGCCGAGCTTCGCAACCGGGTCGGTAAGGGGTCCGCCCGTGAACTGCGTCGCAACGGTATGGTCCCTGCAGTAATCTACGGCGACAAGCAGGCTCCGCTGTCGATCGCCCTGAACTACAAGGACGTCTACTACAAGATTCACGGCGGCGGTTTCAAAACCACCATCGCCACGATCGTCGTTGACGGCAAGAAGATCCAGGTTCTCCCCAAGGACTACCAGCTGGATCCGGTTCGCGACTTCCCGATCCACGTTGACCTGCTGCGCGTTTCCAAGAACACGCAGGTGACCGTGCAGATCCCGGTTCGCTTCCTCAACGAAGAGAAGTCGGCTGGCATCAAGCGCGGCGGCGTGCTGAACATCGTGCGTCACGAGATCGAAGCCATCGTTGCTGCCAACTCGATTCCGGATGCCATCGAAGTCGACCTGGAAGGCACCGAAATCGGTGACACCATTCACGTCTCCGCAGTCAAGCTGCCGGAAGGCGTCGAGCCGACCATCACCGACCGCGACTTCACCATCGCGACCATCGCTGCTCCTGCTGGCCTCAAGTCTGAAGAAGGCGAAGAAGCCGCCGAAGAAGCAAGCGAGTAATCGCCTTTCGGCCGGGAGCGTCGTTCCATGCTGCTACTTGTCGGCCTCGGCAATCCCGGCCCCAAATATGAGAACAACCGGCACAATGTCGGTTTTCTGGCGGTGGACGCTATCGCCCGCCGCCGCTCCTTCTCTCCCTGGTCGAAGAAGTTCCAGGGCCTCATCGCCGAGGGTCGCCTCAATGACGAGAAGGTGCTGCTGCTCAAGCCCCAGACCTTCATGAACCTTTCCGGTCAGTCTGTCGGCGAAGCCATGCGCTTCCACAAGATCCCCGCCTCTGATGTCGTCGTGCTCTACGACGAGCTCGACCTTGCCCCTGGCAAGGTACGCGTCAAGGTCGGCGGCAGTGCCGGCGGCCATAACGGCATCCGTTCCATGGACGCGCATTGCGGCAAGGACTACCGCCGCGTGCGCATCGGCATCGGCCATCCGGGCGTCAAGGAAATGGTCATGCCGCATGTGCTTGGCGACTTTTCCAAGGCCGATCAGGTCTGGCTCGACCCGCTGCTCGACTCCATCGCGTCCGACGCCGACTATCTCGTGCGCGGCGATGACAATGGCTTCATGAACAAGGTCACGCTTGCCGTTCGCGGCACCGAACCGGAAGCACCCGCACCGAAGAAATCAGCGCCAAAAGCACAAAGCCATATCCGCCAGGCCCGTCCGCAGGCGCCCGCCATCAAAGCGCCCGAGAGTGGGCCGATGGCCGACATGCTGCGCAAGCTGTTCGGCAACAAGGGGTGACGACGCCCGACGCGGATGGAACGAAATCCGCCCGGACGCGTCTTCGCAGGACCATGCCGGACCCCCGCCCCCTGACACCCGGCAACGAGCCGGAATCGATCGAAGACGTGCTCGGACGCGTCGAAGAGGCTGCTGGTGAAGAACACCACACCTCGGTGGAGGACATTGTCGACAAGATCGGCGACGATGCCTTTGCGCCGCTGATGCTGGTGCCCGCGCTGCTGATGGTCTCGCCCGCCACCGCAATCTTTGGCTTTGGCACCATCTGCGCCATCATCATTGTCACCATCGCGCTCCAGATGCTGATCGGGCGCAAGCAATTGTGGCTGCCGCAATTCATCCTGCGCCAGAAGATGCAGTCCCGCCATGTCGAGCGCTCGGTCGACTTCCTGACCCGCCCCGCACGCGCCATCGACGCGATGACCCGCCCGCGCCTGTCTTTCCTTGTCGATGCACCGGCGGACCGTCTGTGGGCGGCGCTCATCATCGCTCTGTCGCTGCTCGTCCCGTTCTTCGAACTGGTGCCGATGTCGGCAACGATCATCGGCGGGTCGATCACGCTCTTTGGCCTTGCCGTTCTGGCGCGCGACGGATTGCTGGCAATTTTCGGCCTGACCATCCTTGGAGCCGCCGCCTACCTGCTGTGGAACGTCGCGACTTGATGCCAAGGGGTTGACGATCCGGTCCCCGTTGCGCATAGCCCTAGGCAAATTTCGGTCTCCCGATAGGATCACACCATGGGTTTCAAATGCGGCATCGTTGGTTTGCCCAACGTTGGTAAATCGACGCTTTTCAACGCGCTGACGAGGACCGCGGCCGCGCAGGCCGCCAACTACCCGTTCTGCACCATCGAGCCGAACACCGGCGAGGTGGCGGTTCCAGACCCGCGCATGCAGGCGATTGCCAACATCGCCGGATCCAAGGAACTGATCCCGACGCGCATCTCCTTTGTCGACATTGCCGGCCTCGTGCGCGGCGCGTCCAAGGGCGAAGGCCTCGGCAACCAGTTCCTCGCCAATATTCGCGAAGTCGACGCCATCGTCCACGTCCTGCGCTGCTTCGAAGATGATGACATCACCCATGTCGAAGGCCGCATCGATCCGGTCGCCGACGCCGAGACGGTCGAAACAGAGCTGATGCTCTCCGACCTTGAGAGCCTTGAGCGCCGCGTCATCCAGACCCGCAAGCGCGCCGGTGCCAAGGACAAGGAATCGCTGGCGGTGCTGCCGGTCATGGAGCAGGCTCTCGCCTTGCTGCAGGACGGCAAGCCGGTCCGCATCATGCTCAAGGACATCGCCCTCGACGATCTCAAGATCCTGCAAGGGCTTAACCTGCTGACCTCCAAGCCGGTGCTCTACGTCTGCAACGTGGCCGAAGCTGAAGCCTCGACCGGCAACGAACACACCAAGGCTGTCGCCGACATGGCGACGTCGCAGGGCGCGCGCTCCGTCATCATCTCGGCGGCCATCGAGGCGGAAGTCGCCCAGCTTCCCGACGAGGAAGCCAAGGAATTCCTCGACGAGATGGGTCTGGAAGAGGCCGGCCTCGACCGCCTCATCCGCGCTGGCTACGAACTGCTCGACCTCATCACCTATTTCACCGCCGGGCCGAAGGAAACGCGCGCCTGGACCGTCGAGAAAGGTGCCAAGGCTCCGCAGGCCGCCGGCGTCATCCACACCGACTTCGAACGCGGTTTCATCCGAGCGCAGACCATCGCCTACAATGACTATGTCACGCTGGGCGGTGAAGTCGGCGCCAAGGAAGCCGGCAAGGCGCGCGACGAAGGCAAGGAATATGTCGTCCAGGACGGCGACGTTCTCCTGTTCAAGTTCAACGTCTGATCCGATTGGCCGTGGCGCTGGAGCAATTTCAGCGAAACTGCGCAGAAACAAAAGGTAGAGCTATTCCGCCACTCTGGCAAAAGCGGAACAGCCCTACCGTCACGGGCCATCAGCCCTGTTGCATATGCCTGTGCCCGGTCTAATCTGCCCGGCAAATGATCGAACAGGATTTGCAATGAACGAGAAGAAATGGGCTTACGAGGACTTCGCCATCGGCGCGGTCATCGATCTGGGCACGAAGCACGTCACCGCCGAGGAAATCATCGAATTTGCCAGCGAGTTCGATGCGCAGCCCATGCATCTCGACGAGGAAGCCGGCAAGGCCAGCATTCTTGGCGGCCTGTCCGCCTCCGGCTGGCACACCTGCTGCATATTCATGCGCATGATGTGCGACGCGTTCCTGCTCGACTCCACCTCTCAGGGCTCCCCTGGCATGGATTATGTGCGGTGGAAGAAGCCGATCCTCGCAGGCGACACGCTCTACGGCACCAGCACGATCACCGCCATGCGCGAGTCGGCCTCCCGTCCCGGCCTTGGCTTCGTCACCGTGCGCCATGAGCTGAAGAACCAGCATGGCGTCGTCGTCACCGAGCTTCAGAACGTCGGCATGTTCCTCAAGCGCAACGTGGGAGCTGCGGCATGAGCCTCGACACCTATCTTCGCCTTGGCGAAACCATCACGCTGGGTTCGCACACTTTCACGCCCGAAGCGATCAAGGCTTTTGCCGCCAAATACGATCCCCAGCGCTTCCACATGGACGAAGAGGAGGCAAAGTCGAGCGTCTTCGGCAGCCTGTGCGCGTCCGGCTGGCACACTGCCGCCACGTGGATGAAGTACAATCTGGCCGCGCGCGAGGATGCTGGCGAAATGCCCTGGACCGGCGAAGGCGAAGCGCCGGAGTTCGGTCCCTCGCCCGGTTTTCAGAACCTGAAATGGCTCAAGCCCGTCTATGCCGGCGAGACCATCACCTTCACGCGCCGCGCGGTGTCGCATCGCGCGCTCACCTCGCGCCCCGGCTGGCGCATCGTCACGCTCATCTGCGAAGCCTTTGACTCGCGCAACGACAAGGTGATCGAGTTCGAAAGCGTCGTGCTGGTCAAGGCAGGCCGGTAACCGCCCTGCCCGGCAAGTTTGGTCAGTGGTCGGCTTCGGCCACTGACACGGCTCTCAGATGCTGTTGCTTGCCCACGACCCGCGCTTTTGCCGGATCCGCCTTCTGCTCGTAAAGCTTGCGGTCGGCGGCTGCGACCACGGCGGCTGCGCCGAGTTCGCTCTGCGGCGCCCATTCGGCCACCCCGATCGCCGCAGCCAGCGCCAGCTCGCCATCGCCGACCCTGAACCTATAGGCGTCGATCCGCTGCCGGATGGTCTGGAGCACCCGCTGTGCATCGCGCTCGCCGGTCGCAGGCAGGATCAGGCAGAACTCGTCCCCGCCAATGCGTGTCACGACATCCGAACGCCTTGCGCATGACTTCATGATCCGCGCCACCTCGACCAGCGCCCGGTCGCCCGCCGCGTGACCGTGGGTGTCGTTGAGTTGCTTGAAGCCGTTCATGTCGGCCATCATCACCGCATAGGGCTCGCCCGCTGCGCTGGCATGCCGGTGCACTTCCGCCAGCCGCCGCGTGAAGGCCCGACGATTGCCAAGTCCGGTCAGGTCGTCGGTTTCCGACAATCTGGCAAGCTCGTCCTGCAACTTCTCGATCAGCATCACCGCAAAACCGAGGTTCCAGATGCTTGCCGTGAAGATCGTGCACATCAGAGCATAGGAAGCAAGCGTGTAGAAGCGGTCATATGGCAGCGCGCCCGTCATCACCCCGGCATTGCCGCCGATGACCGCCAGCTGCCCGAAGAGCGCGATCAGAAAGCCGCCGCCCGCCACCGCCCCGCCGATGCCCAGTGGCCGCATGCGCAGCAACGTGACGCTGCACAGCAGCATCACCGACGCCTGGCCGCCGGCATAGACCATGCTGCGCGCCCGGTCATTGTCGTGGAACAGCACCATCAGGCAGAGCGCGACCGCCGTCACCGCCACCGCGTGCGCCTGTCCGCCGCCCCGCTCCGAAAAGCGCCGCAACCCGACCCAGAACTGCATGAAGCTGTAGACGATGATGCTGTTGCCAATCACCGCCGGAGCCAGCGAGCCGGCATTGCCTTGGATGGCAAGCACGATGCCGCCGACGAGCGACAGCAGACAGGCCGCCAGCCAGTATCGCGGCGCGATCTGCTTCTTGTAGCGCAGCGTAAACGCGCCCCAGACGATTGCAACGGTCAGGGATGTGAGGAATATGACGACGTAGAGTGTCATGAAGTCAAGATTCGGCATGCCCGTTTCCTACCCGTTCCGCCCGCTCTTTCCCGCTCAATATTTGCTCCGCCAAAACAAAGGATGAATCGGCGCCGAGAAATTGCAATTATTCCGCGCGCCGCTGCCTTGCTTGCAAGCAGCTTACAGGTTCACCCCAAGCAATGGATATCCAAATGGTCTGGTACATTCTCGCCGCGCTCGCCCTGTTGTTGTTTCAGGCGCTTCTCACCGGTACGCTGCTGACGAAACAGGTCGGCTCTACCGATCAGATCGGCACGCGCGACGACCTGCCTGAGCCGAGCGTGGAACTGGGTCGTGCACGCCGCGCTTTGGCGAATTTTCAGGAAACGCTGCCGATCTTCCTGACGGTCGCGCTGCTGCTGGTCATCAAGGGCGTCGATGGGACGCTGGTGCATGTCGGCGGCCTGCTCTACATCGCCGGCCGCATCGCCCATCACTATTGCTACATGAAGGCGCTGTCGCCGTGGCGGTCCTACGCCTATGGCGTCGCGATGATCGGCATCCTGCTTCTCGTCATTGCGCTCGTACCCGCCCTCATCTGAGGGGCACGAGCGCCCGCCGGATCAATCGCCGTCGAACGAAATCAGCGTGTGCACCGGCACGCCGAGCGCCTCGATCTTGGCGCGCCCGCCAAGGTCCGGCAGGTCGATGACGAAGCAGGCCGCTTCGATCACCGCGCCCATCTGCTTCAGAAGCTTCACAGCGGCTTCAGCGGTGCCCCCGGTGGCGATCAGGTCGTCGATCAGGATCACCCGCTCGCCGGGCGCTATCGCGTCCTTGTGCATCTCCATCTCGTCGATGCCATATTCGAGGCTGTAGGCGACGCGCACGGTGTCGTGCGGCAGCTTGCCCTTCTTGCGGATCGGCACGAACCCGGCCGACATCTGGTGCGCAACCGCGCCCCCGAGAATGAAGCCACGCGCTTCGATCCCGGCAATCTTGTCGATCTTGGTTCCGGCCCAAGGATGCACCAGTTCGTCGACGGCACGGCGAAACGCGCGGGCATCGCCCAGCATCGTCGTGATGTCGCGAAACAGGACGCCCGGCTTGGGATAGTCCGGAATGGTGCGGATGGCGGATAGCAGGGTCTGTTCGAGTGTGGATTTCACCGACTTCACTCCGGTTCTGGTCAGTCCATCATGTGCTGCGGCAGTCAAAAAAGAAAAGGGCGGCTCGAAGCCGCCCCCAATCTTTGATCGTCTTTCGACGGGAGCATCAGGCCGAAATTCTCACCCAACCGATGCTTTTCCCTTAGAGCGCCGTGCGTCCAATTGGACGCACAAAGGACGCTCTAACACTTTGAATGAGCATCGGAATAATCCGAAAACCGTGTACAGTTTTCGGTCCGATGCTCTAGTGGTCGACGTTCGCCCACACCTTGCGCTTGGTCAGGTAGACCAGTGCGCCGAAGAGCATCAGGAACACCATCACGTTGAAGCCCATGTGCTTGCGTGCTTCCAGGTGCGGCTCAGCCGCCCACATCAGAAACGCCGCGACGTCATGCGCATACTGGTCAACCGTTTCCGGCGAGCCGTCGTCATAGCTGATCTGGCCGTCCGAGAGCGGGTTCGGCATCGACAGCGACGTGCCCGACAGGAAGTGCGGGTTGTAGTGGGTGCCCGGCTGCTGGTTGTAGCCTTCGGGCGCATCCTGGTAGCCGGTCAGCAGCGAATAGACATAGTCCGGGCCGCTCTCGGCATACTGGGTGAAGATGTCGAAGACGAAGGTCGGGAAGCCACGCTCCACCGCACGCGCCTTGGCAATCAGCGACAGGTCTGGCGGGGCAGCACCGTTGTTGGCGGCAGCTGCTGCTTCCGGGTTGGCGAATGGCGACGGGAAGTAGTCCGACGGCAGCGCCGCGCGGTCAAACATCTCGCCATCTGCGTTCGGGCCGTCATTGACCTCATATTCGGCGGCAAGTGAACGCACCTGCGCTTCCGAATATCCGAGGTCCGCGAGCGTGCGGAAAGCGACGCGGGTCAGCCCGTGGCAGGCTGCGCAGCCTTCGCGATAGACCTTGAGGCCCCGCTGCAGCTGTCCCTTGTCGTAGGTTCCGAACGGTCCGGCAAAGGTCCAGTCCTGCTCGACCGGCTTGACGAGCGGGTATTCAGCAGCCTGGGCGGAAGTGGCAACGCCGAGGGCGATACCGAATGCCGCCAATCCCTTGATGAAAGAATTCATGTTCAAGTCCTTGTCTGCCTGAAGCCGCTCAGCCCTGGGTTTCCGTGGCTGCTGCTGCGGTTTGCGCAGAAGCGGAGCCCTTCTTCTTCTTTTCGAGCACTGCCTCGGTGATCGAGTTCGGCAAACGACGTGGCGTCTCGATCAGGCCAAGAAGTGGCATGATGATGATGAAGAAGCCGAAGTAGAATGCCGTCGCAGCCTGCATCAGCGCGATGTAGATGCCTTCTGCCGGGCGCGAGCCGAGCCAGCCGAGGAACACCGCGTTGACCAGGAACAGCCAGAAGAACAGCTTGTACCATGGACGGTAAACGGCGGAGCGCACCTTGGATGTGTCGAGCCATGGCACGACGAACAGGATCAGGACCGCGCCGAACATTGCCAGGACGCCACCGAGCTTCGAGTCGATCGGCCCGATGCTGAAGGTGATCGCGCGCAGGATCGCGTAGAACGGCAGGAAGTACCATTCCGGAACGATGTGAGCAGGCGTCTTCAGCGGGTCAGCCGGGATGTAGTTGTCGGCATGGCCCATGAAGTTCGGGATGTAGAACACGAAGTAGGCGAACAGCGCGACGAACACGATCATCGCAAAGCCGTCCTTGATCGTCGCGTAAGGCGTGAACGGAACGGTATCCGTCTTGTGCTTCACTTCGATGCCGGTCGGGTTGGTCTGGCCGGTGATGTGGAAAGCCCAGATGTGCAGCACCACGACGCCAGCAATCATGAATGGCAGCAGATAGTGCAGCGAGAAGAAGCGGTTCAGGGTCGGGTTATCAACCGCGAAACCACCCAGCAGCAACGTCTGCACCCACTCGCCGACCACCGGAATGGCGGTGAAGAAGCCGGTGATGACGGTCGCGCCCCAGAAGGACATCTGACCCCATGGCAGCACATAGCCCATGAATGCCGTTGCCATCATCAACAGGTAGATGATGCAGCCGAGCACCCAGATGATCTCGCGCGGCGCCTTGTAGGAGCCATAGTAGAGACCACGGAAGAGGTGGATATAGACCGCAACGAAGAACATCGATGCGCCGTTGGCGTGCAGGTAGCGCAGCAACCAGCCCGAGTTCACGTCGCGCATGATCTTTTCGACCGAGTCGAACGCCAGCTGCGTCGAGGCCGAATAATGCATGGCAAGCACGATACCGGTGATCAGCTGCACGCCCAGCATCAGCGCCAGGATGCCACCGAAGGTGTAGGCGTAGTTGAGGTTACGCGGCACCGGGTAGGAAATGAACGAATCATGCACCAGCCGCGGAATTGGCAGGCGCGTGTCGAACCAGCGTCCGAGGCCGGTCGTAGGCGAATAGGTCGAGTGTCCACCGCTCATGGTCTAAAGCTCTCTCTTTCCCTCAACCGATCCTGATGACCGTATCGGAGATAAATTCATAGTTCGGAATATGCAGGTTTTCCGGTGCCGGGCCACTGCGAATGCGGCCTGCCGTATCGTAGTGCGAGCCATGGCACGGGCAGAACCAGCCACCGAAGTCGCCGGCCTGGCCAAGCGGCACGCAACCCAGATGGGTGCAGGAACCGATCATGACGATCCAGTTTTCCTTGCCTTCACCAGCCGAGCGATCGACGTCGGTTGCAGCAGCATCGGCGCCGAGATTGGCGTTGCGTGCGTTGGTATCGGGAAGATCGGCCACGGTGACCGCCTTGGCTTCTTCGATCTCGGCTTCCGTGCGGTTGCGGATGAAGATCGGCTTGCCGCGCCACTTCGCCGTCACCGACATGCCGGGTTCGATGGAAGAAATATCGACCTCGATCGTGGCAAGAGCCAGCGTCGATGCGTCAGGACGCATCTGGTCGATGAAGGGCCAAGCGACTGCGCCGGCGCCAACGACGCCAGTCATCGCAGTTGCGATGTAGAGAAAATCTCGGCGGTTATGCTCGATCGTTTCGTTCGCGCTCACGGGCACAGGATCCTTTCGCCTCACTTTAGCCTGAAAGGAATCTACCAGACTAGAACATACGTTCTGTACACCACCCTCGTCCGATGCATAGCAAGCTGGCGACGGCTGGCGGATTCCCCCTGCATTTGGGTGTGGTTTCTATGCGCGCTGCCAGCGATTGTCCAGTATCACGATATGGTGAGGGCAGATTGTCGCGGTGGATAGCCACAACTTCATGCTTCCGCAGCGCACGTCAGGCGTCCAGACCGCGCCGATGTGCCGGCGCACGCCCCGCCCGACAGGCCGCCTAGCTTCGTCCCTCACTCGGCGCTCTGCAGGTTTGACGCAAGGAAGCCGCCGGACTGTCGCCGCCACAATTGTGCATAAAGACCATCGCGCGCGATCAGCTGCTCATGCGTGCCTTCCTCGACAATCTTGCCCTTGTCGATGACGACAAGCCGGTCGAGCGCCGCAATGGTCGACAAGCGATGCGCGACGGCGACAACCGTCTTTCCGTCCATCAGCCGCGCAAGGTTTTCCTGGATCGCCGCCTCGACCTCGGAATCGAGCGCCGATGTCGCTTCATCGAGGATCAGGATCGGCGCGTCCTTCAGCATCATCCGGGCAATGGCGATTCGCTGGCGTTGGCCGCCGGAGAGCTTCACCCCGCGCTCGCCGACATGCGCGTCATAGCCCATCCGCCCTTTCGGATCGCTCGCGCCAAGGATGAACTCATGCGCCGCCGCGCGCTTGGCCGCCTCGACTATCTCTTCATTGGTCGCGCCGGGACGCCCATAGGCGATGTTGTCTCGGATCGAGCGATGCATCAGCAGCGGGTCTTGCGCCACCACACCGAACTGCGCCCGCAGCGAGGCCTGCGTTACGTCGCGAATATCCGTGCCGTCGAGCAGGATGCGCCCGCTCTCGATGTCGAACAGCCGCAGCGCAAGGTTGACCAGCGTCGTCTTGCCCGCGCCTGACGGGCCCACCAGCGCCACCCGCTCACCGGGGCGGATATTCAGGTCGAGGCTCTCGATCACCCCGCCCGGCTTGCCATAGTGGAAGCTGACATTGTCGAAGCGCAGATCGCCCTTGACCCGCGCAAGCGTCTTTGCACCCGGCTTGTCGCGCAGCTCCGGCTTCACCGAAATCGTGCCGGTCGCATCCTGCACCGTGGCAAAGGAGCGGATCAGGCCGTTGATGTTAAACATCATGTAGCCCGACATCTGGTTGAGGCGGAACACCAGCCCCATCGCGGCGGCAATCTCACCGGTCGTGGCATTGCCGTTCATCCAGCCGCGGATCGCCAGCCAGAACACGCCCGCCATCATGAAGCCGTTGAGGATCGCCACGGCCGAGCGCACGCTGGTGATGGAGCGCGTCAGCGCCTTCACCGCATCGAGATATCGCTCCATGCCGTCGCGCACATAATCGTTCTCGCGATGGCCGCTGTCGAACAGCTTCACCGCCATGATGTTGGTGAAGGCGTCGACCAGCCGGCCATTGAGGATCGAGCGTTCATCCGCCGAGCGCCGTCCTGCCGCGCGCAATTTCGGCAGCAACAGCCAGGCCGCGCCGAGATAGGCCACCAGCCAGACCGCAAGCAGCACGCCCAGCATCGGGTCGAGCATCACGAGGATCGTGCCGGCCAGAACGAGAAACGCCAGAAAGCTCCACATCGTCTGCAGCGTCGAGACGATGAAGTCGCCGGTCGCCTCCCCGCCTTGCAGAATCTTCGTGGCAATTCTTCCCGCGAAGTCATTCTGATAAAACGAATAAGGCTGTTCGATCACCCGCCGGAACGACTGCCAGCGCACCAGCTGGTAGAAGCTCGGCACGATGATCTGTTGCTCGACGACGGCGTTGAAGATCATCACCGCCGCGCGAATGACCAGCACCAGCACCAGAAACGCCGCCAGCGCCTGCCAATGGTCGGCGAGCAGCTGCGATGGCGACGACTTTTCCAGAAGATCGATCAGCCAGCCAAGCGACCAGTAGAGCGCCGCATCGACCGCGCCCGAAAGGCCGCCGACGATCAGGAGCAGGATGAACGGTCCCTTCGCCTGCCGCGCGAAAAACAGGATGAACTGCCACGCATCGCGCGGCAGCACCTCCCGTTCGGTGTCGGCAAACGGTTCGATGACGCCTTCCGGCTTGCGCCAGATGCGCTCGGCAAATCCGTCGTCTTTGCGCTCCTCATCGGCCATGCTCATTCGGCTGCGACGTCCTTCTCGCTGTCATCGTGGAGCAGGAACCCGCCCGATTGCCGCTGCCACAATTGGGCATATAGGCCACCCGTGGTCAGAAGCTCGTCATGCGTACCCTCTTCGATGATCTTCCCCTTGTCCATGACGACGAGCCGGTCCATCGCCGCGATGGTCGAAAGCCGGTGCGCAATCGCGATCACCGTCTTGCCCTCCATCAGCCGATAGAGGTTCTGCTGGATCGCCTCCTCGACCTCGGAGTCAAGCGCAGACGTTGCTTCGTCGAGGATCAGCACCGGCGCATCTTTCAGCATCACGCGCGCAATCGCCACGCGCTGGCGCTGTCCGCCGGAAAGCTTGACGCCCCGCTCGCCGACATGCGCATCCAACCCCTTGCGCCCCGTCGGATCGGAGAGCGTACCGATGAACTCCAGCGCCTCGGCGCGCCGCGCCGCCTCGATCACCATCTCGTCCGACGCATCTGGCCGGCCATAGCGGATATTGTCGCGCAGCGAGCGGTGCAGCAACGACGTGTCCTGCGTCACCACCCCGATATGGCCGCGCAGCGAATCCTGCGTCACGCCCGAAATGTCCTGCCCGTCAATGGTGACCCTGCCACCCTCGACATCGTAAAAACGCAGCAGAATATTGACCAGCGTCGACTTACCCGCACCTGAGCGCCCGACGATCCCGACCTTCTCGCCGGGCTTGATCGACAGCGACAGGTCCTCGATGATGCTGCGCTTCTTGCCATAGTGGAACTTGACTCCGTCGAAGACGATCTCGCCGCGCGGCACGACAATATCCTTCGCCCCCGGCTTGTCCTCGACCAGTCGCGGCATCGAGATCGAGCGGATGCCATCCTGCACCGTGCCGATATTCTCAAACAGCGCCGACACTTCCCACATGATCCACTGCGACATGCCCCACAGGCGCAGCACCAGACCAAGCGCCACCGCAACCGCGCCAATGCTGATCGCAGCTCCAAGCCACAGCCAGATGGCGATGGCGGCGACACTGGCAAGCAGCACCGAATTGAGAAAATACAGCGTGCCATAGAGCCCGGTGACAAGGCGCATCATCCGATGCACGGTGCCGAGAAAGTCCTCCATGCCCTCCTTGGCGAAGGACGCTTCGCGCTGGGCATGGCTGAACAGCTTGACCGTCTGAATATTGGCGTAGCTGTCGACCACCCGCCCGGTCATCACCGAGCGCGCATCGGCCTGCTGTTCCGACACTTTGCCCAGCCGCGGAATGTAATAGCGCAGCAAGACCAGATAGGCGCCGAGCCACACCACCAGCGGCACGGCCAGCCGCCAGTCGGCCGACCCGACGAGCCAGAGCACGCCGATGAAATAGACGATGACATAGTTCAAAACGTCGATCAGCTTGATGACGCATTCGCGCACCGCCAAAGCCGTCTGCATCAGCTTGGTGGCAATACGCCCGGCAAATTCGTCCTGGTAGAACGTCATCGACTGCTTCAGCAGATAACGATGCACCTGCCAGCGAATCCGCATCGGAAAATTGCCGAACAGCGCCTGATGGTTCAGCCACGAATTGAACAGCACGACCGATGGCAGCAGCACCAGCACGACCAGCGCCATGCCGGCGAGCCGCCAGCGTTCGATCTGCAGAAACGTCTCGCGGTCATGCGCCGACAGCCAGTCGACGACATTGCCGAGAAAGCCGAACATCCACACTTCGGTCAGCGCGATAATCGCGGTCAGGATCGCCGAAATGATGATCAGCGGCCACGACCCCTTGGTGTAGTGCATGCAAAATGCCACCAAAGTCTTCGGCGGCTCCACCGGCTCTTCGGGCGGAAATGGATTGAGCAGTGATTCAAACCAGCGATACATGGCGAAGTCTTTTCTAAAATCGTGTCACTTGTGGCCGCTGCGCGGCCCGATGTGATTCTTGCGTGGGGCGCTCGATAGCGGCTTGCCGGCCCGGTCTGCCTTGGGGTGCCGGGCAAAGTCCTGAACAGGGCTCGCACCAGCATTCGCAAATGGCGACTCGGTCTGCCCGCGCCCAATCACATGCCTGAACGCTGCTGACAGGCTTGTGTCAGCAGGAGACGCAATTGTCGCGCTCAGTACAGATTTTGCAGTGTCGGGAGCGGAAAGGTGAAACGGGCTGACGCGCCCGGCGTTTTTCTTCTCGGATGTCATCGGTCAGAATTCCTTCAATTCGGAAGTATGCTTCCGGCGGAATCGCGACCAAATTTCAGATCTGAAAATTCTGGGGTCGAACCGAAACCGCAGTCAGAACAGGCGCTTATCGCGCATGTGCATGAGTGGCGTCGAAATCACAAAGTCCATCTCTGCCTCCTGCGGTTGGGTTGAGATGGCGTTTTATATCCTCGAAACCGCGCAAATGCCACCCGAAGCAACCGCCAATATCAGCAAACCCGCCATCTTGTGATTCTGTGGCAACAGTGGCAGCCAGTTGAGATCGCCGCCCTGCGGGTGCATGACACGCGTGAACCGGCACCGAAGAGAACAATCGCCCATGACCCCGCAACCGCCCATCCGTATCGCGCTGTATCAACCGGACATACCCGGCAATACCGGCACGATCCTGCGCATGGCCGCCTGCCTCGGCCTTGGCGTCGACATCATCGAGCCCGCCGGGTTCGACATGTCTGACCGCGCCCTCAAGCGCGCTGGCATGGACTATCTGGAAATGGCCGCCCTCACCCGCCACATTTCGTGGGACGTTTTCGACGCGCAGCGCCGCAGCGAGGGCCGCCGGCTCCTCCTCATGACGACGCGCGCTGCCCAGCCCTATACCCATTGCGAGTTTCGCGACGGGGATATTCTTCTCTTCGGTCGCGAATCGGCGGGTGTCCCGGACAATGTGCACGCAGCAGCCGATGCGCGATTGCTCATTCCCATGCGTCCCGGCGCCCGCAGCCTCAATCTGGCGCTGTCTGCGGCGATGACGGCTGGTGAAGCCTTGCGGCAGGTCAATCTGCGGTCGGCAGCCGCCGGATCGTGAACTCGATCACGTCGCCGGGCTGCTCGCACCAGCTTTCGATCTCGGTCCAGTAGGCCTGGCGCGGCCATCGGTCGAACCACTCGCGTGCCTTGGCGCGTGCGTCGTCGCGGGGCAGCTTGAACGTTTCGCGCAGGAACCCGTCGCGCGCCTGACGTCCGAAGCCGGCCCGGCTTTTGTCGAGGCTCCGCTTCAAACTTTCGAAAGGTGGTTTCGCAGGCAGGCGCATCGGCTTATATACCCTGAAAATCCTTGACCCTTTGTCTCAACAGATTAGGGATCAGCGCACAACTTGACGAGTCCCTTTGTCCGCTGACCGGTCGTTTTCGGTCTGACGGCTTTATGGAGCTGTGAATGCAACGCCCCGAACTGCCCGCCGGTTTGCCCGACAATATCGAGGAAAAAAAGGCCATCGCTCAGGCGTGGTTTGAAGAACTGCGCGATCGCATCTGCGACACTTTCGAAAAGATCGAGGATGATCTCGAAGGCCCGCTGTCCAGTTGGTCGCCCGGTCGCTTCGAGCGCACGCCGTGGCAGCGCCACGAAGGCGAAGGCGGCGGCGGCGTCATGTCGATGATGCATGGCCGCGTCTTCGAAAAGGTCGGCGTCCACGTCTCCACCGTCTATGGCGAATTCTCGCCGGAATTCCGCACCCAGATTCCCGGCGCGTCCGAAGACCCGCGTTTCTGGGCGTCCGGCATCTCGCTGATCGCCCACCCGCAGAACCCGCACGTTCCAGCGGTCCACATGAACACGCGCATGGTTGTCACCACCCGCCAGTGGTTCGGTGGCGGCGCGGATCTGACGCCGGTTCTCGACCGGCGTCGCACCCAGGAAGATCCCGACACGCAGGCTTTCCACAAGTCGATGCGCTTCGTCTGCCAGAAGCACCCGAGCGTTGCCGACTATGACCGCTATAAGCAGTGGTGCGACGAATATTTCTTCCTCTCGCATCGCAACGAACCGCGCGGTGTCGGCGGCATCTTCTATGACTGGCTGAAGACCCCCGAAGAACGCGGCGGCTGGGATGCGGACTTCCGCTTCACGCAGGATGTCGGCCGCACCTTCCAGGTCGTCTACAACCACCTCGTGCGCAAGAACTTCAACGAGAACTGGACCGAAGCGGACCGCGAAGAACAGCTCATCCGTCGCGGACGCTATGTCGAGTTCAACCTCCTGCACGACCGTGGCACCATCTTCGGCCTCAAGACCGGCGGCAACGTCAACTCGATCCTTTCGAGCCTGCCGCCAGAGGTCAAATGGCCGTAAGGCCGCGTCACCGCACATGACAAGATCGAGGAAGGCCGGTCGCAACACCGGCCTGTTTCCTGGACATGACGTAACGGACACAAAGATGTGATCTGCGTCCGCCCTCACGCATCGTGACGGCTTGAAATATTGACGATATACCGCCCGCGCTTTGGAGAGAGGCTTTCCGGCTCGTACGGCGGGACTTCTGCGGTGTTGCAAGGCGACATCACCGGCAATCTCGTCGTGGCGACGGTAAGGTTTCAGTAAAACTTTAACCATCAGGATTGCGTCATGCTGTCCCGCACCCCACTTGCGCTCGTCATGAGCCTTGCCCTCACCATATCGGCGGCCGCCGTGCCGTCCTCCGACACCGCGGTCACTGCCGCGATGCTCAAGAGCGCCGCTGTTTCGCTCGACAAGGCAGTTCCCGAAACTCCCTTCATCCATCGTCTCTTTCGTCCGACCAATCCCAGTGGCCGGACCATCATAATGCTGCATGGCTCGGGTGGGGATGAAACCACCCTCGCCTCGCTCGCGGAGGCCATCGCACCTGACGCCACGCTCATCGGCATTCGTGGCCGCATCGTCCAGGATGGCGTCAAACGCTGGTACAAGCGCATCACCGCAACCGAGTTCGACCAGACCGACGTGCGCACCGAGGCAGACGCCTTCGTCAAGTTTCTCAATACCCTCGCAACGGAAAACCGGCTCGACCTGTCGAATGTGACGTTTCTCGGCTACTCCAACGGCGCCAATCTGATCGCCGCCTTGACGCAGTTGCATCCCGACCTTGTTCGAAGCGCTGTTCTTTTGCGCGCCATGCCGGTGCTGCAGGACGCGCCGAAAGTCGATCTTTCGCAAACCCGCATCCTGACCATCGCCGGCGAGCGCGACACGCTGTATTTTCCGTTTGCCCCGAAACTTGCCGACCGTCTTCGCAGTTGCGGCGCGCGTGTCGACGCCCGTGTGATCGGCTCGGATCACGGGCTTGGAAAAGAGGATGTCCGGATCGTCGCGGAATGGCTCGGTAACGCCGGACGCTAGCCAAATTTTGCCTGCGTTTTGCCTTCTGAATTGCCGTTGTGGACAAATTCATGGACACTTTCGCGCCGAAAGCTGATAACGTCAGCGAAAACAATTACTTCTCAAGGCAGCGTGAAATGAGATATGCACTTGCATTAATGTCACTTGGCTTGCTCGCCGGATGCTCTTCATCCGGACCGGCTTTCCGTGGCGACCCGCCTCCCGGCTACACACGTGCCCAGTATGAGCGCAAGCTGACCGGCAAGACCGACTTCACCCAGGAATTCCGAACCCGCGACCGTTCTCCCAGCGGCGATTCAGCAGCCGCCACCGGCGCATCGCTGTAACAGCGCATTGGCTGTTTGATCGAAGCCGCTCTATATTGATTTCATTGGCGTCCACTGAACTGCGCCAATGAAGGGAGACTCCGATGAAGGAATTTCAATGCGGATCGCTGGTTCCCGGTTGCCAATGGCAGACGCGTCATGCGGAAGAAGCCGAAGTGATGCGCCGCGCCGTCGAACACATGCGTGAAACCCACGGCGAGACCGTCATCCGGGAAACGATGGTCGAGGCCATCCGCTCCCGCGTCACCAACCACCGCGAGAACGCCTGACCCTAGCGGTCAGCCCATCAACTGAGCGGCGCGCGCCAGCAGCGCGTCGCGCTCGAGTTGAAAACCACCGTCAACCCATTCATCTTCAAGGGCTTTCAGCGTCTCGCCAAGGCGTCGATCCTGCGCTGCACCAAGCGAAACCAGATCGCCACCCTTCACCGGAAACACCGGACGCTGCCATTCTCCCAGCAGTCGCAGCAGCCTTGAATAGCCGCCCGCTTCCGTGAGCGCGGCCATGTCCTGGTCGGCGCGGGTGCGCGAGGAAGCCAGCGCCAGCCGCAGCCAATCCTCGATGCCCTGAACGTCACCGCGATATATCATCTTCTGGAACGCGGCATCGCCCGTCTTATCGCTGATTGGCGACGTCATCGCCCAGGTAGCAAGCCGTGCAGCGTCGGCATTCGAAAGGCGCAAGCGCTTGGAAAGAATGGCCATTCGCGCTTCATCCGGCGGCAGGATCGCTTCCAGCCGCAGCATCGGATCAGGCGTCCAGCCAAGATCGCGCTCTGCCGCGACCAGCCCATGGATCGCGTCGATGCCCCATTTTTCGCTTTCGGGAAGAATGGCGGTCAGCACGCCCGACTGCCGCATCCACAACAAGGCGCGCGACGGATCGGGGGCCGCGAGAAGCTTGCGCAGCTCCGACCAGACCCGTTCAGCGGAAAGCCCCGCCAGACCATCCTTCAACCGTACGCAGGCGCGCAACCCATCAGCATCCGGGCGTCCGCCGCCATACCAGGCGAAAAAGCGGAAGAAGCGCAGAATGCGCAGATAGTCCTCGCGAATGCGCTGCTCCGCATCGCCAATGAACCGCAAGGTCCGGCTTTCAAGATCGGCCAGCCCGCCGACAAGGTCGATCACCTCACCGGTCGCGGTGGCATAGAGCGCGTTGATCGTAAAGTCGCGGCGTTCGGCGTCCTGTTGCCAGTCTGTGCCGAAGACGACGCGCGCATGACGGCCATTGGTCTCGACATCGGCCCGCAAGGTGGTGACCTCATAGCCGCGCCCGTCGACGATCACGGTAATGGTGCCGTGCTCCTTGCCGGTCGGGACGGTGCGGAAACCTGCGGCCTGCGCGCGGCGCTCGGTCTCGTCGGGTGTGGTGGTGGTGGCAATGTCGACATCACTGACGGCAGCGCCCAGCAGCGCGTTGCGCACCGCCCCGCCCGCAATGCGCGCCTCGTGCCCCTCGGCAGACAACGCCGCGAGCAATGCCTGCAAACCGGGCGCGTTCAGCCAGTCTACCCTGTCGGCGATAGAAACATCACTCACGCATAAAGCCTTTCATAGAGGTTGCGGATGATGCCCGCAGTGATGCCCCAGATGTACCGTTCACCGAAAGGCATGGTGTAGAAATAGCGCTCGCGGTTCTGCCAGATACGGCTTTCGCGATTATGGTTTGCCGGATCCATCAGGAAACCCAACGGCACTTCAAACGCGTCATCCACCTCGTCCTCGTTGATCTTCAACGAAAATCCGGGCCGGACAACGGCGAGAATAGGTGCGATGCGAAAGCCGGAACCGGAGACGTAGTCAGGCATCCGTCCGACGACATCGACGTAATCCGGGGTGAGCCCGATCTCTTCTTCAGCTTCGCGCATGGCGGCGAATTCCGGTGTCGGGTCCGTCGCGTCGATGCGCCCGCCGGGAAAGGAAATCTGCCCGGAATGCGAGCGCAGCTTCTCGGTGCGCTTGGTCAGGATCATGCGCGTGTGATCGCCATAATCAACCACCGGAATCAGCACCGCCGCGTCGCGCAATTTCATTTGCGCAAGCAGTTCCTGCATATCCGGGTTCAGCGTATGATCGCCATCGACAGACCCGTCAGCCGCCGACAAGCGGCGGACACGGTCACGGAAATCACTGGCAGAAAAACGGTGGCCCATCGGGGCATGCGAAATCAATTGCTCAGTCTTTCCAGTTCATCGACAGGCATCATCGGAAAAAGTGCGCCGTTGGAGCGCACACCGAACATCAGCTTGCCGTCGACGTCCATTTCTTCGCCAAGCTCCGCAAGCTCGTACATCACCGAACGGGCAACCAGCGCCTCAAGGCGTCCGCGCACCAGAAGATATGGCTTCAGCCCTCCAGTTTCCTTATCTTCGACGAAGCGGATCGGATTGTCAGGGCCTGCCTCGACCACATCGCCGACATTGGTGCGGAAGGTCAGCACCTGTTCGTCCGAGACCATGCGCGTATCGACCTCAACCGCGATGAAATGCGCATCTTCGACGCGGATACGGATCTTCTCGACGGGCGTCACAAGATAGGTCTCGCCGTCGTCATCCTTGCGCAGAACACTGGAAAACAGCTGCACCAGCGGCATCCGTCCGATCGGGGTGCCCATATAGAACCATGTGCCGTCGCTCCTGATCTCGATGTCGAGATCACCGCAGAAAGAAGGGTTCCAACGCTCGACCGGCGGCAAGCCTTTCCCTGCGCGCGCGGCACGTGCGATCAATGCTTCGAGGCCTGCCGTATCGGTGGTGCTCGATCCTTGTGAACGGTCTTCCTGATCCATGGTCATCGTCACGAAATAGTCACTGTTGGCGCGCTTGTCAGCCTTGTTGAGTGTTTTAAGTTGAGCGCAAGGACACGGGTCGGTGTCTGGTCGTGGGCCTGATCCTGAGTTATCACATCCGCAACGCGCTTTCCGCAACTGGTAGGGACCGGACACTTCATGAATGCAACCGCCCCGCAACAAGCTCTCAGCGACAGTGAAATGATCGCGCAGGCCGAAGCCGCGCTCGCCGATATTGCGAGGGTTCGCGAAGCCGTCGGCACCGTCATCTTCGGCCAGGAAAGCGTCATTGAACGCACCCTCGTCGCGCTGCTGGCTGGCGGGCATGCGCTGCTGGTCGGCGTGCCGGGGTTGGCCAAGACCAAGCTGGTCGAAACGCTTGGGATCGTTCTGGGTCTCGATGGACGGCGCATCCAATTCACGCCCGACCTGATGCCTTCGGACATTCTGGGTTCGGAAGTGATGGATCAGGACGAGAACGGCCGCCGGTCGTTCCGGTTCATCCCCGGCCCCCTTTTCGCGCAGTTGCTGATGGCCGACGAGATCAACCGCGCCTCGCCGCGCACGCAATCCGCGCTGCTGCAGTCGATGCAGGAATATCACGTCACAGTCGCCGGCGAACGGCACGACCTGCCTTCGCCGTTCCACGTTCTGGCAACCCAGAACCCGCTGGAACAGGAAGGCACCTATCCGCTGCCCGAGGCGCAGCTCGACCGTTTCCTGATGCAGGTCGACATCCTCTATCCCGATCTTGATGCCGAGCGACGTATCCTGCTGGAGACGACGGGCGTCGCCAACGCGGTTGCCCAGCCTGTGCTGACTGCCGCGCGCCTCAAGGAAATCCAGACGCTGATTCGCCGCATGCCGGTGCCGGACAGTGTGGTCGATGCGATCCTGTCGCTGGTGCGCTCCGCACGACCGGGCCAAGGCAATGCCGAGACGGACCGCCACGTCGCATGGGGCCCCGGTCCGCGCGCCAGTCAGGCGCTGACCCTGTGCGCCCGCGCCCGCGCGCTCTATGATGGACGGCTTGCACCTTCAGTCGATGACGTGCGCGCACTGGCCGAGCCGGTGCTTCAACACCGCATGGCGCTGACTTTCGCCGCGCGCGCCGAAGGCATCAGCGTCCGCGATGTGATCGCCCAGCTGGTGAAGGCGACCGGCTGATGGCGCGCATTGGCGAGGCAGCTGCTCACGTTGCCTCACGCGACGCTCTGGCGCGTGCCAGTCAACGCGCCGCGCTGATCCCCGATCTTCTGGTGGAGGCGCGCCGCGTCACCAACACGGTGATTTCGGGCTGGCACGGACGGCGCAGGCGCGGCATCGGCGAAAATTTCTGGCAGTTCCGCCCCTATGTCGAGGGCGAAACGATGTCGCGCATCGACTGGCGACGCTCGGCGCGCGACGACCATATCTATGTCCGCGATCAGGAATGGGAAGCTGCCCACACGGTGTGGCTGTGGGCCGACCAGTCGCCGTCCATGCTTTACAAATCCCGCGCGGCACACGTCTCAAAGGAAGCGCGCGCGCTGGTGCTCGTTCTGGCGCTGGCGGAGTTGCTGTCGCGCGGCGGCGAGCGCATCGCCTGGCCTGGCCTGACCGATCCGATGACAGCCCGCAATGGCGCGGAACGCATTGCCGCGCGGCTGATGCACGCGCCAGACCTGCCGGCACGCCCCAACCTGCTGCCGCCGCGCCGTTTCAGTGACATCATCCTTGCCAGCGATTTTCTCGACCCGATTGAGGAAACAAAGGAATGGCTCGACACGCTCGCGCAGCGCGGCGTGCGCGCGCATCTGATCGAAGTCGCCGACCCCGCTGAAGAGAGCTTCCCCTATTCCGGTCGCACCGAGTTCAGCGACCCGGAGACCGGGGCGAAGCTGACCGCAGGGCGCGCTGAAACGCTCGCTGAAGAGTACCGCCTGATCTACAACGCGCGGCGGGAGGAATTGTCGGCCTGGTGTCGCAAACTCGGCTGGAGCTACACGGTCAACCACACCGACAGGCTCGCATCGGAAGCTCTGGCCAAAGTTCATCTGGCGCTGAGTGCTGATGCCGGGATCGGAGCGGTGTGATGGGCTTCCTGCCGCTCTCCTTCGGCTTGCCCGCCGTGCTGATCGGGCTTCTGGCGCTGCCGGCGATCTGGTGGCTGCTACGGCTGACGCCGCCGCGCCCGCAGGAAGAAGTGTTTCCGCCGCTGCGCATTTTGGCACGCGTGCTCAAGAGCGAAGAAACGCCGCATCAAAGCCCGTGGTGGCTGACCTTGCTGCGCCTGTTGATGGCAGCGCTGATCATCTTTGCGCTGGCCGAGCCTGTGCTCAACCAACGCGAGACGGCGACGACCAGCGGCAACGCCCTTGCCATCGTCATGGACAATGGCTGGGCGAGCGCACCCGACTGGGACGTGCGCGTTGCCACCGCCGAGCGGTTGATTGGCGACGCCAGCGATGCCGGGCAACCCGTTGTCCTCGCCTTCACGGCAGGGCGCAGCAACGCCGAGATCGGCCCCTTCGACGCGGCAATCGCGCGCGAGCATCTTGCCGCGGCAAAGCCCCAGCCGGTGCCGGTCAACCGCGCCGCGATCTATGCGCGGGTGGCGCAGGCTCTTGAAGCGCTGCCGGGAGCCAACATCGCGGTGTTGTCTGACGGGCTGGCAAGCGACGCCGACGAGGCGGCGTTCTCGGCCCTGCTTTCAGGCAATGCGGCCAGCCTGACATGGGTAGCGCCGACCGCAGTGAGTGTGGTGGGGCTGGCCAGCAGCGACAACCCGGCAGAAGCGTTGACCGTGACCGCGGTCCGGGCGACGAGCGACGCGCTGCCACGACAGGTGACGCTCGGCGGCTATGACAATCAGGGACGACGGATCGCGGAGACGATGGCAAGCTTTGACGCGGGAGCAGCGCAGACGGTGGCGCAGTTCAGGGTGCCGTTCGAACTGCGCAACGATTTTGTGTCGGTCTCGATCGACGGAGAGCGCCAGGCCGCCGCAGTGCGCCTGCTCGATGAAAACTCCAAGCGTCGCCGCGTCGGCCTGATCTCACAGGCCGAGACGGAAGGCGCGCAGCCGCTTCTGTCGCCGCTCTACTATATCCGCCGCGCGATGGAGCCGTTTTCGGATCTGGTCGAAGCGTCCGATGCCGATCTTTCGACCGCCATCCCGGAAATCCTTGCGCAACGTCCCGCGATGATCGTCATGGCCGATGTCGGCACCATCCCGGACGCTGCCCGCGACGAACTGATCGAATGGCTGAATGACGGCGGCACGCTGGTCCGGTTTGCCGGATCACGCCTTGCAGCTGCAGGCAACGACGATGAGCTTCTGCCGGTACGATTGCGCATCGGGCAACGGGCGCTGGGCGGAACGTTGTCGTGGACCGAGCCGCAGCCGGTGACCGAATTCCCCGCCACCGGACCATTTTCCGATCTCGCACCACCGAGCGAAGTCACCGTGTCGCGGCAGGTGCTCGCCGAGCCGACATCGGATCTCGCCGACCTGACCTGGGCAAATCTGGCGGACGGCACACCGCTGGTGACCGGTGCTTCGCGCGGCGATGGAACGCTGGTTCTGTTTCACATCACGCCCGAGGCGACGTGGTCGAACCTGCCGATTTCGGGGTCGTTCGTGGAAATGCTGCGACGCATCGTGCAACTATCGCGCAATCAGGGCCGCATCGATGCCGGCGCCGACGGCAACAAGGCTGCTTCGCTGGCGCCCTATCGCATGATCAGCGCCGAGGGCCTGCTGGTGCCGCCCGGACCCGACGCGCGCCCATTGTCATTTGCAGACGGCGCGCCTGCGGTGACCATCGAAAACCCGCCGGGCTTCTACGGCACGGACGAAGGCTTCGTCGCCCACAATTTGTTGCCAGCCGACGCCGTGCTGACGCCCATCGTCAAACCCCAGACCGCCTTACCGATCACCGAGGCGACCTATGCCTTCGACGAGGCGGTCGACCTGAAGGGGCCACTGATCGCGCTGGCAATCGCGCTGATGCTGCTCGACACGCTGGCGGTGTTGTGGATGGGCGGTGCATTTGCGCGGCGATCCCGTGCCGCCACCAGCAGCATGGCAGTGCTCGCGCTTTCGTTGTCGGGTTTGATGCTGGCCTCTGCCCTCTCGCCAGCCCTCGCGCAGGAGCGGCAGACGAGTGATGACGCCGCAATCCAGGCGATCAGCCAGACGCGCATCGCCTATGTCATCACCGGCAATTCCTCCATCGACAATGTCAGCCGCGCCGGTCTGTCGGGCCTGACGCGCTACCTGATCGACAAGACCGCGCTGGAGCCGGGGGAGCCGGCAGGCGTCGATCTCGAAAGCGACGAACTCGCCTTCTATCCCCTGATCTACTGGCCGATCGATCCCGGCGCGCCGCTGCCGTCAGAACAGGCGCTTGGCCATGTCGACGCCTATATGCGTCAGGGGGGAACGGTTCTGTTCGACACGCGCGACCAGTTTTCCACCGGCTTTGATGCGGGTTCGACGAGCCCTGCAACCCAGCGCCTGCGCCAGATCCTGTCGGCGATGAATGTGCCGCCGCTGGAGCCGGTGCCGGCAGACCATGTGCTGACCAAGACCTTCTTCATCATGCCCGACTTTCCCGGCCGCTATTCCGGCAGCCCGCTATGGGTCGAGGCGTCGCTTGATGCGCAGCGCAGCGAAGACCGTCCGGTGCGCACCGGCGACGGCGTCACGCCGATCATGATCACCGCGAACGATCTGGCCGGCGCCTGGGCGCTGGATGCGTCCGGCTTTCCAATGTTCCCGACCGTGCCCGCAGACCCGATGCAGCGCGTCCTTGCCTATCGTGCGGGCGTCAACATCATGATCTACATGCTGACCGGCAATTACAAATCCGATCAGGTGCACGTTCCGGCACTGCTCGAACGGCTGGGGCAGTGAGATGAACTGGTCCGTTACATTCGAACCGCTGATCGCGTGGACATGGCTCGCCCTGACCCTTGTCCCGGTCGCCCTGCTGGTTCTCGTCGGTCTGGTGCTGCGCAAACGCGGCAGCCTGATGCGCATCGCGGCACTCGGCGCGCTTGCCGTGGCGCTGGCCAATCCGGTGCTGCTGGAAGAACAGCGCGACCCGCTGCAAAGCGTTGTCGCTGTCGTCGTCGACCGCAGCCAGAGCCAGGACATCGGCGACCGCAACGACGTGACGGACCGGGCGCTTGCAGAAATGCAGGCGCGGCTGGCACGCTTTCCGCAGTTCGACGTGCGCGTGGTCGAGGCAGGACGTGCCGATGCCGCCGACGATGGCACCCAGACACGTCTGTTCGGTGCGCTGGGCAATGCTTTGCGTGATGTGCCACCCTCGCGCATTGCTGGCTCGATCATGATCACCGACGGACAGGTGCATGACGCGCCAGCACAGGCAGAACCCGCACTGGGACCGCTGCATGTGTTGCTGACCGGCGATGAAGAAGAATTCGACCGCCGCATCCAGTTTGAACGTGCGCCCCGTTTCGGCATTGTCGGCCGCGCCATCGACATGACCTACCGGGTGATCTCGACCGACGGCTCGTCGCAAGAAGTTGCCGTGCGCATTCTCGTGAACGGGCAGCAGATCGCGGTGCATCGGGCCGTTACCGGCGAAGAAATGCCGCTCGAACTGATCGTGCCGAATGCGGGAAAGAACATCGTCGAACTGGCGATCGATCAGACACCGGGCGAACTGACCGACACCAACAACCGCACCATCGCCATGGTTGAAGGCATCCGCGAAAACCTGCGGGTGCTGCTGGTTTCAGGCGAGCCGCATGCGGGCGAGCGCACCTGGCGCAATCTTCTGAAGTCGGACGCTTCGGTCGATCTCATCCATTTCACGATTCTGCGTCCACCCGAGAAGCAGGACGGCACGCCGATCCATGAACTGTCGCTGATTGCGTTTCCGACGCGCGAACTGTTCGTCGAGCGGATCAACGATTTCGACCTCATCATCTTCGACCGCTACCAGCACCGCGACGTGCTGCCGATCCTCTATTACGACTACATTGCGGAATATGTGGAGAATGGTGGCGCTTTGCTGGTTGCAGCCGGACCTGAATATGCGTCTGGCCAGTCGATCGCGCGCACGCCGCTAATGTCGGCGCTGCCGGCGATGCCAACCGGAAACGTGATCGAGGAAGGCTTTTATCCGCGCCTGACAGAGCTTGGCGAGCGGCATCCGGTGACGCGCGGCCTTGAGGGCTCGACCGCCGAACCGCCGAACTGGAGCCGGTGGTTCCGGGTGATCGACATCCAGCAACCGGATGGCGAAGTCGTGATGAAGGCGGCGGACGAGCGCCCCCTGCTGGTCCTCAATCGACGCGGCGAAGGCCGGGTCGGGATGCTTTTGTCCGATCAGGGCTGGCTGTGGGCGCGCGGCTTTGAAGGCGGCGGCCCGCATGTCTCGCTCTACCGCCGCATGGCCCATTGGCTGATGAAGGAACCGGAGCTTGAAGAGGAGCGTCTGACTGCGGCGGGGCGCGGCATGATGCTGGACATCACGCGTCAGACGATGAGTGACGATCCGGGCCGCGCAACGGTGATTTCACCAAGCGGCAAATCGACGGAAGTTGCGCTCGCGCCCGCCTCGCCCGGCCAGTTTACGGCCAGTCTCGAAACCAGCGAAATCGGACTCTATCAGATCGGCAATGGCGACCTGACAACGCTGGCCCATGTCGGACCGATCAACGCGCCGGAATTTCAGGACACCGTTTCGACCGCAGAAATCCTGCAGCCAGTGGCCGAGACGAGCCGCGGCAGTATCCGCCGGATAGGCAAAACCGCCTCCGGTAGTCTGACATTGCCCAATCCGGTGCCGGTGCGCGCTACTGCCAGCGCGACGGGCCGTGACTGGATCGGGCTACGCACAACGAATGACAGCGTGCTGCGCTCGGTTTCAAGAGTTCCGTTGTTCGGTGGCTTCTTCGGACTGGCGCTGCTTCTGCTGGCGCTTGGCTCGATGTGGTATCGCGAAGGACGCTGATCGACGCGAAACGCTATTCAGCCGCGATATGCGTCGCACGCGCAGAAGAGGTGCGTGCCTGATCTGCGTGAACGACTTCGCCGACGAATGCTTCCAGCGCACCTTCAACCAACTCGCAGGCGAGAACACGGGTCGGATCCACCGGGCGCGGCATCTGCAACTGCCCACGAGGAACGACCTTGTTGAAGCCGAGCGGCATGTAGTACGGCGCATCGCCGATCAGGATAACAAGCGGCCAGCCATCCTTGCGCGCAGCTTCAAGCGCGATGGCAACGAGTTTCCTGCCAATGCCAAGGTTCTTGTAGGCCGGACGAACTGCCAGCGGACCCAGTAACAGCGCCCTGCCCTCACCCGCGGCAATCGGCGTCATCAGCACGGAAGCGATAACCGCCCCGTCCACCAATGCGACGAATGACAGATCCCGACAATGCGGGCCGCCCTCGCGAATATGATAGGCAGCGCGCACGAAACGACCGGGACCAAAGGCCTCCGCGTTGATTTCTTCGATTTCGAGATCGTGTGCGGGAAGTTCCGGCACATAAGTGACGTCAAGAGCGTTCATTGTCGAATATCCGTACCGTAGATCAGTCAAATGGTCCGGGCAGCAAAGGCCACCGGCGCCCCAGGGGCGCTTCAGCTCATTCGTCGTCGCTCTAAACGGATTGTCGTCAACTTCTCTTTCCTTGTCAGGACAATCCTGACGAACCCCCGGCTACCACCAAATTCAGCCTATCGCAACGGCCATTTGTCAACGGGTGACGAACTGTTCAGCGCAAACACGATTATCAAAGCCGCTTCCGCCCCCTATTTTTGCCGGAACGAATGGAGATAGCTATGGGCATGCTGGTGGAAGGCGTCTGGAAAGACGTATGGTACGATACCAAGAATGATGGACGTTTCGAGCGCTCGGTGGCGCAGTTCCGCGACTGGGTGACGGTCGATGGCGCGCCAGCCGAGGGGCGCACGCGCAGCTTCAAGGCGGAGCCAGGCCGCTATCACCTCTACGTGTCGCTTGCCTGTCCGTGGGCGCACCGCACCCTGATCTTTCGCAAGCTCAAGAAGCTTGAGGATGTGATCTCGGTCGACATCGTCCATCACTACATGGCCGAAAATGGCTGGACCTTCCTCAAGGAAGACGGTGCGACGGGCGACTCGCTCTACGGCTCGGATTTTCTGCACCAGATCTATACCCGCGCCGACCCCAGCTATTCGGGCCGCGTGACCGTGCCGGTGCTGTGGGACAAGAAGGAGCAGACCATCGTCTCCAACGAGTCGTCGGAAATCATCCGCATGCTGAACAGCGCCTTCGACGAATGGGGCGATGCTTCGCTCGATCTGTCGCCGCTGACCTTGCGCGGCGAGATCGATGCGATCAACGAGCGGATCTATCCAGCGATCAACAACGGCGTCTATCGCACCGGCTTCGCCACGACACAGGCAGCCTATGAAGAAGCTTTCGACGAGCTGTTTGCCGGCCTCGATGAACTGGAGGATCGTCTGTCACGCAGCCGCTACCTCATCGGCAACACGATGACGGAAGCGGACTGGCGTCTTTTCACGACGCTGATCCGGTTCGATGCGGTCTATTACGGGCATTTCAAGTGCAATCTGCGCGAGATCAGCGACTATCCGAACCTGTCAAACTATCTGCGCGATCTGTATCAGACGCCGGGCATCGCCGAGACTGTCGATATGCTGCACATCAAGGCGCATTATTACGCCAGTCACAACATGATCAACCCGACGCGGATCGTGCCAAAGGGCCCTGATCTCGATTTCAGCGGGCCGCATGACCGCGACCGCTTTGGGACAGGCAAATGAACTACCAATACGCCGCTGGCGCCGCGCCCTCGAAAAGCTCGGCCAGCCGGCGGCGGGTGGCAGGCGTCGTGGCGTCGGGCAAGGATGCGCGTGGAAAAAAGCCTGCTTCCGCAATTTCCATGTCGGGCTGTTTTGCGCCAAGCACGCGAAAATCCTCGATCAGATAGACGGCGACGTGGTCGCGCCGGCTTGCCTGCAGGTTGAGATGCACCGACTTCAGAAGCGGCTGACCGGCAATCTCGACATTGCACTCCTCAACGACCTCGCGCCGCAGCGCCTCAAGCATCGTCTCTCCGCTTTCCACGCCGCCGCCGGGCAACTGCCAGCCCGGCACATAAGTATGGCGGATGAGGAAAACGCGATCGCCGGCACGGTCGTAGATGATACCGCGCACACCCAGCGTCATCGGCCGGCGCAGGAGAAACCATAGGTGGAACAAACGCGAGCGCAGGCGCGCCCACCGTGGCGCTCCAGAGGCGGCTTTCGATTTCGCGCGTTCGTCAGTGTCGAAGCCCACGTCTTGCCCCCTCGCTACGGTTCGATGTCCTATTTGCGTTATTTCAGGCCAGAACACGATATATCTTTCACAAATGATGCTCTAAACAAGCACGATGTTCAGGCTTGCCCATATTTCAGACATTCATCTTGGCCCGCTTCCGGCCCCCGCCTACCGCGATCTCATCTCCAAACGGATCACCGGCTACATAAACTGGCGGCGCAATCGCAGTTCCAACCTGCATGAAGGCGTTATCGACAACATTGTCGCCGACCTGAAAGCTGCGAGCCCCAGCCACATTGCAGTGACCGGCGACCTGATCAACCTTGCGCTCGACGGTGAAGTGACGTTGTCGCGACTATGGCTGGAGAGCCTCGGCAACCCCGACGACGTTTCGGTAGTGCCCGGAAACCATGACGCCTATGTGCCCAAGGCGCTCGACAAGGCGTGCGCAGCATGGGGCCCGTGGATGCATGGCGACGGACAGGTCGAACCTGCACGACGCGGCACGTTTCCATATATGAGAGTGCGGGACGACGTCGCGCTGATCGGCGTCTCGTCGGCACGCGCAACTGCACCATTCATGGCCAGCGGCTTCTTCGGCGACAAGCAGGCCGAACGATTGGGTGCGATGCTGGACGAGGCACGGGCGAACAAACTGTGCCGCGTGATCATGATCCACCATCCGCCCGTGCGCGGCGCGGCGCCTGCCCACAAGCGGCTGCTCGGGATCGGCTTGTTCCAGAAGGTGATCCGCCAACATGGCGCAGAGCTCGTTCTGCATGGCCACACGCATCTGCCAACCACCCACCGCATCGAAGGGCTCGAACGCGACGTGCCGGTGGTGGGCGTTGCCGCTGCCGGACAGGCCCCCAATGGCAGCAAACCCGCAGCACAGCACAACCTGCTTGAGATAGAACGTAGCAATCAGGGCTGGCGTATCGAGCTGACCCGACGCGGCATCACCAACGACAATTCGGCGGTTCATACGATCGCGACCGAGACGCTGTCGCGCTGATGCAGGGCTAACGCGCGTCGCGATCTTGCAGATTCGCGCCTAGCGTTTCAGTTTCTTGTCTTCACGCATGTCTTTATCCCGAAACCGGTTCCCACTTTCGGGGGACATGCTCTTGTCTTCGCGCATGTCTTTATCCCGAAACCGGTTCCCACTTTCGGGAGACATGCTTAGAACAGAAAAGAAGCGCCCACTGCCCGTGCAAACAGAAGCACGATCAGCATGCCGACCATCGCGCCAAGTACAATCATCCACGCGCCCTGCAGAAAAGTGCGGCTTCTCGGCTTTACCTCTTCGTCCGGTGCCGTCCCGGCGCGATAAAGCCGCTGCACTTGCTCGTTCTGAAAATCGCCCTCCAGCATGCGGTTACGCTCGATAATGCGCCCGGCGATGTAGCGTGTAACCTGGTCGGTTACGCGCGCAATGTCAGAACTCTCAATCAACACGACGCGGCCAAGATGGGTGTCGCGCAGAAAGCGATAGGTGCGGCGATCACGTGCCATGGTGACATGCGCCACCGCATCGATCCACAGACGCGGCTGAGAGCCAGCGGAAATCGCGAGATCGAAACGGTCATCGTCGGCGGGAATCTCACCAAAGACCGGCTTGAGATCGTCGGCAAGCAATTCCAGGCGGGTCAGCTGGCCCTCGCGAATGTCGACCACGACATCATCGCGATCAGCATAGGCGTTCTTCACCTCGCGGATCGTGGCCGCAAGGCGTCCTTCCGTTTCCGGACGACCGGTCATCTCTACAGGCTCGTGCATCCGCCCGACTCCACTGCGCAGGAAATCACCGTTAACACAACGTTAAGGCGAAAACACGGCGCGATGTCGGGGTGAAAAGCGTTCAAAGACCGGCGGCATCCCGCACCAGTGCAATCACCTCGTCACGCGCCTCATTCGGCAGCATATGGCCGATATCCGGCAAGGCATGGACCTCGATCTGTGCAGGCAGGCCCATCGTCTGGCGGAACGGCAGAACGTTATCGAGGCCACCCCACAACAGCCGCACCCGCGCATCGAGAGAGGCCAGCCGGTCGAGCGGCAACTGCCCCTGCTTGCCGTCGCGCACCATTCCTCCGGCCATGCGTTCAAGCATTTCCACCTGCCCCGGAACCGCACGTGCGCGCAACGCATCGGCAACTGCATTTTCCGGAACGACCGAGTACCAACCATACATCGCTTCCAGACAGCCTTCGAGCTGATCGCGCTGGCGTGCCGCTGCATAGCGGGTCAGCAGCCGATGGTTGATGTCGGGGCCAAAACCGCCGGGTGACAACAGCGTCAGGGATGCAACGATCTGCGGTTGAAGGATCGCAATCAGCGAAGCGATCGCGCCACCCATCGAGTGACCTATGAAATGCGCGCGCGTGATGCCGCGCTCCGCCAAATCCGCCAAAATCGCTTGTGCTGCAACTTTCGGCGTCCCGGCGTCGGGATAGTCCAACGAGCCGCCATGTCCCGGCAGGTCATATCGAAGAACGGCTGCGCTTTGCGCCAGAACAGGCGCGATGTCGTCCCAGACATGGTGGGTTCCGCCAAAGCCGTGCAGAAGCACCAGGGTTTCAGCGCCATTTCCTTCGGCGCGCGCAAACAACGACATCCAATTCCTCCACCCTAGGGCACGTCCGCATTTTTTCGAAACGCGCAGACGCTCTGACGCGTAAAGCGCGTCGCGATCTTTCAGAGTCGCTCCATGCAATTCCGCACGCAAAAACCGCGTCGCACTTTGCTGGAACTGCTCCAACAGGCGCACAAGGTTTCATGACATTCCCGGCGCGTAAAGCTCGGAAGGCGATTATCCCCGCCTTCAGCTGGCGTCGAGAAGCCCTGCATGTGTCAGTGACTGCATCAGGCGCTCGGTCAAATCTTCCGGGTAAAGCCCGCGTCGGAAAAAACCGAGCGGATCGGCGACGAAACTCTTGTTGCCGACCCGAATCTGTTCGAGCAGCCCCTCTACCTCGCTCTGCCGGTCAAGCTCATGAGCGACGACAAGGCGAAGCGCGCGATAATGCGCTCGTGGACTTGCGGACAGAACCGACACCGCATTGGCCGCCTCACGCAGCTCGTTTCGCATCAATTGCCCCAGCGCCAGACCATAGTCCCACCATGGCGGATGCGCACTTGCAGCCTGCACAGCACGCTTGAGGATCGGAGTACCCTCGTCATAGAGGCCGTCGAAGATGAGTTCGTAGCCGTAGGACGCCGCCATACCCAGATCGAACATGTTGAGTTCGTAGGCCTTGCGCGTCCACCGCATCGCTTCGTCGGGTGTGGACGAGCGCGACAGGACATAGCCCATCGAGCGATGTGCGTAAGGACTGTTCGGCCCGAACTGAACCGCCATGCGCGCAAACGCCAATGCCTGTGCCTCGGAAGCATCTTTCAGATGCTCATAGCGTGCAGCAATCGCCTGCATATGCAGACCAGCCAGCTCGGAATAGGCAAGCGAGGACGTAAGCTCACCTGTGACGAACTCCTGAAGACAGGCATACACTTCCTGATGCGCCGTCGCATTCGGGTTGCGATAGAACAGTTCATTGAGGATCAGGCAGCGGATCAGCGGTGTCTCGGCACCATCTTGTGCAACGCCGGCAAAAAGGATTCCCGACACCGGCGTGACGGAGGTCAGCAGGTCTGCAACCTCGTCCTCGATCTGATTTTGCGGGCGATCCTTCACCTCGAGATTGCGCGACAGCAAGACCGTGCCACTGGCAATGTTCTGCAGTTCGATATGGACGACATCATCAGCGTCGCTCTTCAGCGTGAAGACGAAATCTGTCTTGGGATGCGTGGAACCACTTAGAGAATCCGGCTCGCGCGCGATGAAACTCACCGTATCGAAGCCAGCAAGGCCCCGACGAAACACCGCCGCCAGCGTTTCCGCCGCCTCGCTTTTGCCAGCAACCTTCAGATAGATTGCAGGCAATTGCTGACGCACTGAGGAAGGCCCACTTTTCATTGCCTGCGGAACGGATGGCACGTCGGCAGCCTGAACTTCAGGAACGGCCTTCGATCCACCGCCCCATTGCAAAACGGTCCCGACCATGACGCCGGCAAGAAACAGCGCCCCGAAGCCATAGGCGATCCACGACCTGCGTCCGTCAGCTGCCGAGATGCGGGGAGAAAGTGACGTCACCTGCCCTTCTTCTGCAGGCGTTTCAACCGATGCCGTCTCGGGAAAGGCTAGGGCCGCATCGTCATCAGCCGCGACATAGAGGGGAACGTAACTTCCACGCGGGACGGTTATGCGGACCAGATCGTGCGCCCCTTCGCCAGCGTAATATTGCTGCAAAAGTTCACGCAGACGCCCCGCCTGTACGCGCACGACAGTGTCGGTCGACGGATCGAACGACGCATCCTTGCCAAAAACGTCGACTGCGATCGAATAGCCCTTCAGGCGATCCGCATGTCCGGCGAGATCCTGTTCGACGAGGTAACGCAGCAAATCACGAGCACGTTCACTTCTGGCGAACGCATCGCTCGACACGACACGCTGCAACGCCTCGCGGATCTGTGCGGCGGGGGGCATAAACGACCGCAAGCTCCATCCTTCCCAAGCAACAAGGACAAGGGCCACCGATCATACAGCCCAGTGCGCGGTGGGCAAGCGCCAGCGCCACGAGCGCACCGCCAAGGGATCAGGAACGGGAAGATTGCAAGGAAAGATGCCCTCCGCCGACAATGACGATCGGCAGAGGGATCAGATCACAAAGGATCAGGCAAGGATGCGGTTTGCCGCCGAAACAACCGCCTCAAGCGAAGCAGCGACAATGTTGGTGTTCATGCCGACGCCATAGATGCGACCGCCGGGGTGCTCGACCTCGACATAGCTGACTGCGGCAGCATCCGACCCACGCTGTAGCGAATGCTCGGAGTAATCGAGAACCGACAGATCAATTCCGACATGACGCGACAAGGCATCGACGAAGCCATCGATCGGACCTGTACCATTGCCCGTGATGGTGACTTCCTTGCCGCCATCCAGGATCACCGCCTCCAGAACCCTGCGGCCCTTCGTCTGCGTGTCGGGATAGGTGGTGTGATCGACAAATGTGATCCGCGCGCCGGGCTGCTCGACATAGGTCGCCATGAAGATCTCATGGATGCGCTTGGCCAGCACTTCCTTGCCTTCTTCATCGGTGATGTTCTGGATGAGCTGGCTGAACTCGATCTGCAGATTGCGCGGCAGGTTCAGGCCGTAATCTGCCTGAAGGACATAGGCGATGCCGCCCTTGCCCGACTGCGAATTGATCCGGATGATCGCCTCATAATCGCGGCCAACGTCCTGCGGGTCGATCGGCAGATAGGGAACTTCCCACAGGCCGGTATTCGACGTCTTGATCGCCTTCATACCCTTGTTGATCGCATCCTGATGCGAGCCGGAGAACGCGGTGTAGACCAGCTCGCCGACATAGGGATGACGCTCACCAATCTTCATCTGGTTCGAATATTCGTAGACATCCTTCATGCGATTGATGTCGGTGCAATCCAGCTCCGGATCGACGCCCTGCGTGTACATGTTGAGCGCCAGCGTGACGACATCGACATTGCCGGTGCGCTCGCCATTGCCGAACAGCGTGCCTTCGACGCGATCCGCACCGGCCATCAGGCCAAGCTCCGTCGCCGCAATGCCGGTGCCGCGATCATTGTGGGGATGCAGGGAAATGATCAGGTTTTCGCGATTGTCGAGCTGACGGCACATCCATTCGATCTGGTCGGCATAGATGTTCGGCGTCGCCATCTCGACGGTCGATGGCAGGTTCATGATCAGCTTGTTGTCGGCGGTCGGCTGGATGATCTCCGTCACGGCGCTGCAGATCTCGAGTGCGACCTCCAGCTCCGTTCCGGTGAAGCTCTCCGGCGAATACTGGAAGCGGTAGCCGCCACCAGCCTTGGCCGCCATGTCCATGATCATCTTGGCAGCATCGGTGGCGATCTGCTTGATGCCGGCGACGTCCTTGGCGAAGACCACGCGGCGCTGCAACTCACTGGTGGAGTTGTAGAAATGGATGATCGGCGTCTTCGCGCCCTCAAGCGCTTCGAACGTGCGGGTGATCAGTTCCGGGCGGCACTGCACCAGCACCTGCAGATCGACATTGTCGGGCACATTGCCCTCTTCCACACACCAGCGGGCGAAGTCGAAGTCTGTCTGCGATGCGGACGGGAAACCGATCTCGATCTCCCTGAAGCCCATGTCGACGAGCAGCTTGAACATGCGCGCCTTGCGGTCGTGGCCCATCGGGTCGACCAGCGCCTGATTGCCATCTCGCAGATCGACAGAGCACCAGATCGGCGCCTTCTCGATGCGCTTCGACGGCCAGGTGCGATCCTTCAGATCGATCAGTGGGTAGGGAATGTATTTGGTAGCTGCATCAGGCATGCCCTTGGAGCGGGTTGCAGATACAATTCGAGCCTGTTCGTTCATGATCCATCCTCGAGCGCCATACGCCATCACGGTCGTATTGAGTCGCCAATCTTCTTTTCGGTATCACAGTTCGAGCAAGGAGCGCAGTCGCCAGCGGCGGCTATCCGACCGCCGGGTGCTCCTTCAGCGAGCCCGGCGATCGCCGCTAAGGCCGAGAAGAAGAAGGGTGGAGAGGAGCGCGCGCGCGGTCTCGCCCGCAAATGCGGTCGGACGGGAAATGAAGGTGGCGCTGCGTCTGGTCATGAGGCGCTGTTTAAAGGACGCTGCGTGAGATGGCAAGCTTTTCTCCAAAAAAGATCACACCTCCCCGCCGCGCCTCAACCGGACAACGGCGCAGTCAGCATATTTTAATTCATGAAAATCAGTATCTTACCAAAAACACGACGCAGGCTGATTGCAGGCATCCGACCACGCTCCCGCCCGGTGGTTGTATACAAGATGTATCGCTTACCTCTTTATGCTAAACTCCCAACGAGTCACTATCGAGGTGTTCTCGATGACACTATCAATGGTCACCAGGACCATATTTGAGGGGACCGGAAATGGCCGATGCTGTGCGCCCGGAAAAGGCTTCTTCGCAAACTCTCAAAGGTGTGCTCGGGGTGCGCGACCTCGTTTTCTCCGGGACCATTGCACCGGGCGAGCGGCTGTCCGAGATCAGTGTCAGTGAGCATCTGGGAATTTCCCGCACGCCGATCCGCGCTGCATTGGCTCGCCTTGAACAAGAGGGCATTCTCGAAGCCATCCCGTCAGGCGGCTATGCCGTGCGGCAGTTTTCAGTGGCGGATGTAGCGGATGCGATCGAATTGCGGGGCGTACTGGAAGGCACTGCAGCGCGCCTGGCCGCGGAAAGAGGCATTACCCCGTCCTGTCTTGCAAATTTGCGGCAGCTCATCCGCGATCTCGACGCCGCAGTGACCGGCCCGGTGGAAACGCTCGACCTCGATGGCTACATCGCCTTCAACGCGCAATTTCATGAAATGATCGCCGAGCTTTCCGGCAGCCGGATCATCCAGCGCGAACTGGAACGCGTGATGCAGCTGCCATTTTCGGGTCCAAGCGCTTTTCTGAACGCTCAGACCAGCGTTCCCGCCTTCCGCACGTCGCTAGTCTTCGGCCAGATGCAACATCGCGCGATTGCACACGCGATCGAAATGCGGGAAGGCGCCAGGGCAGAGGCCGTGACACGCGAACATGCCCGGCTTGCACGGATCAATCTCGACTTCGTGCTCAAAGACCCGGCGCTGATGCAACGCGTCCCCGGACTGGTGCTGGTTTCCAACTAAAGACAACCGATAACGCGCCCACAGCGCTGCAGTGATCCAACCATCCACTGCAGTGTTTTTCACGGGCGCGATTCCAGAATAGAACGATTGGGCATTATTGGGAGGGAGAATATCGATGAACAACATCAAGACATTGCTTCTGGCCACCTCGGCATTGGCAGCGCTGACGATGACTGCGCACGCGCAGGAAGTAACGCTGCGCCTGCATCAGTTCCTGCCAGCGCAGGCGACAATCCCCGCCAACGCGCTGACGCCCTGGGCGGAAAAAGTGACGGCGGAATCGAACGGGCGCATCAAGATCGAGCGCTATGACGCCATGTCGCTGGGTGGAACCCCGCCGCAACTGATCGATCAGGTCACCGACGGGGTCGTGGATCTGATCTGGACGGTCATCGGCTATACGCCTGGCCGTTTCCCGACGACTGAAGCGTTTGAACTGCCGTTCTTCATGACCAACGGAGAAGCCACTTCAAAGGCGTTCCATGAATATTGCCAGAAGCACTGCATGGACGAATTTTCCGGGCTGAAGGTGCTGGCCTGGCATGCGCACGGCCCCGGACTGATTCACTCCAAGAATCCGGTCAACTCGCTGGAAGACATGAAGGGTCTGAAAATCCGTGGTGGGTCGCGGGTCATCAACCAGATGCTCGAAGCGCTGGGTGCAACGCCAGTCGGCATGCCTGTTCCAGCAACGTCCGAAGCACTCTCCAAGGGCGTGATCGACGCAACCACGGTGCCGTGGGAAGTCACGCCGTCGCTGCGTATTTCGGAACTCGTGACCAATCACACCAGCTTTTCCGGCACGCATGGGCTCTACACCCAGACCTTCGCATTCGTCATGAACCAGGCGTCCTACGAGAAGCTTCCAGACGATTTGAAAACAGTCATCGATAACAATTCCGGCCTTGAAACGGCAGCTGAGCTTGGCCGCGTGATGGATCAGGGCGACCTGGTGGGCTTGAAGATCGCGACCGAAGCCAAAAACAATATCGTCCAGCTCGACGAAACGGAAACGCAGCGCTGGAAAGATGCCGCCACCCCGCTGGTGAAGGCATGGGTCGACGAAATGACCGCAAAGGGTTTCGAAGGGCAAACGCTGGTCGACGACGCGCTTGCGCTGATCGACAAACACACAGCCAACTAGCAATCGGATAGCCGGATTTTCGATGGGCCGCGTTCGTGCGGCCCATCACCATCTGGTTTTCCAGAAGACGGGTTTCATGATAGGGCCTGCGCATGAATGTGCTGTCCGATACTGACCCTGTCTACCACCCGCCGCTTGAACCATATATTTCGGTGCTCCACCGCGACGCCGACCTGCTTGTGCTCGACAAGCCGAGCGGCCTGCTCTCGGTGCCTGGCCGGCATCCCGCTCTGGCTGACAGCCTTGCAACGCGGGTGCAGACGGAATTTCCCGAAGCGCTGATGATCCACCGGCTGGACAAGGATACATCTGGCATCGTGCTGATGTCGCTTAACCGACGCGCACACGCCGCAATCGCACGACAATTCGAAGCCAGAACGACGCGCAAATCCTATATGGCCGAGGTGTGGGGCAGCATCGAGAACGACGAAGGGCTGATCGACCTGCCGCTTGCGATCGATCCAGACAACAAACCGCGCCATCGTGTCGATCACGACCACGGCAAACCAGCGCAGACCCGCTGGCAGGTGATAAGGCGCGGCGTCACGATAACGCGCGTGAACCTCGAACCGCTCACCGGCCGCACACACCAGTTGCGCGTTCACATGAAGGCGCTGGGGCATGTCATCCTCGGTGACGAATTTTACGCGAACGGAGATGCGCTGGCAGCGGCCGACCGGTTGTTGCTGCATGCGCAGGAACTGTCATTCCGCCACCCCGATGGCAGCGATGTGACTTTCACCGCACCGGCGCCGTTCTGAGCAAAGCCATGGCACAGGAACTCGACAAATCATCCCTGATCGTTGACTTCGTCGGCGGCGCCGTCGGACATCGATTTCGTTCCGGCGAAGGCCGTGGCCAAGCGCTGGCAAAAGCTTGTGGGCTGACCCGCGGAATCACGCCCCATATTGTTGATGCCACCGCCGGGATGGGGCGCGACTCATTCCTGCTTGCCTCCCTCGGAGCCAAGGTGACCCTGATCGAACGCTCGGACGCGATGCATAAGCTGCTGGCCGAAGGACTGGAACGCGCGCACGCCGAAGGCGGTGCCTATGCCGAGACTGCGGAACGCATGACCTTGCTGCACGGTGATTCCTGCCTGTTGCTCGCAGAATTGTCACCGCAGGTCGTGCTGGTGGACCCGATGCACCCGCCTCGTGGCAACTCCGCACTGGTGAAAAAAGAGATGCGCCTGATCCGAGAGCTTGTCGGCACGGACCCCGACTCGGTGGTGCTGATGCAGGCCGCTCTCAAGCACGCCCGCAACCGTGTTGTCCTGAAGTGGCCGCTGCGCGCGCCCTTGATGGAAGGCCTGCCCCGGCCTTCCCACCAGATTCTTGGCAAGAGCACCCGCTACGACGTCTTCGTCAAGGCGAAGCTCGTAGCACAAGCCGACACCTGAAATGCGCAGCGAGCCGTTTCGATGACTGCATATGTCTATATTCTGGGATGTCAGACCCCCTCAGGCTACCGGACCTATGTCGGATGGACACTTGATCTGGAGCGACGGCTTGCGGAGCATAATGGTGGCCGAGCCGGCGCAAAGTCGACACGTGGCCGGATATGGACGATTATCTACAGCGAAATGCTGGAGACGCGCCAGGAAGCGATGAGTCGCGAATGGCATCTCAAGCGTGACCGGCGCATGCGCCGAAACGTGGCGCTGACCGCTTTGAAAGCCGTCGATCCGGCAGAACTGGGACAAGACTAAGCCGGACAGACACCTTCGAAGCCTTGAATTTTCGCCATTCAAGGCTATATCAGCCCCGTGGTGAGCGGAAACCGTGGCTCACTGCTCATGGAACCCTTGCCGGGACGGTCCGGACCTATTCCGAGCGTTCTGCTCATGGAGCCATGAATGTATATTCTTGAGGCGCGTCTGCGCCGAATTATCTACGTCGTTATCTTCGAGTTCTTCGCGATCGTTTTTTCGACCTGGCTGCTGGCAGCCATGAGCGAAGGCGATGCGGCTGGATCGCTGCCTGTTGCCATCGTTGTGTCCGTCGTCGCTGTCATCTGGAATTTTCTGTACAATACCGGGTTCGAAACGCTCGAGCAGAAGCTGGACTGGACCAAGCGAACCGTGCCGATCCGTATTCTGCACGCCGTTGGCTTTGAAGGCGGCCTGATCCTGGCGATCGTTCCGATATTCATGTTCTGGTATCAGGTCGGGTTTGTGGAAGCCTTCTTGATGGAAGCGGCATTGCTGGTGTTCTTCCTCGTCTACACCTTCGCTTTCACATGGGCCTTCGACCGAGTTTTCCCGTTGCGCCGTCAGATACAAGCCTGATTGTCATTCCCCGTCATGTGCATGCGTTGACGGGGAATAGTGTCGGGGATAGCTTTGCCGCCTTACTTATTGGCAGGTCGCAAACTGCGGCGGCAGACGGAGGATACCATGAAGAAAAGTGCACTCGCAGCGTTCGCGGGCTTGTTGATGATGGCCAGTTCAGCGCAGGCGCTGACGGTGTATTCCAGCGTCGACGAGGAAAATGCGACCCGCATCCTCAACGCCTTCACGAAGGCCACGGGTGTCGACGTACAGATGGTGTTCCTGTCTTCCGGACCCGCCCTGTCGCGTATCGAAGCCGAAGCCAGCCGCCCACAGGCTGACGTCTGGTTTGGCGCGCCAAGCGAGAACCACATTCTCGCCAACGAACGCAACCTCACCCAGCCTTATGTCTCGGCCAATGCCGACGGTCTCGCCGAACAGTTCAAGGACGCCAACGGCAACTGGCACGCAATCTACACCAACCCGCTGGCAGTGGGCGTGCGCACCGACATTCTGGAAAGCCGGGGCGCTCCGACCCCTTCATCCTGGGAAGATCTGAAGAATGAAGCATATCGCGGCCTCATCCAGATGCCCTCGCCGCAGTCTTCCGGCACCGCTTACGCGGTCATTCTGACGCTCAACGAGCTGTGGGGCGAAGACGCCACATTCCAGTACATGAAAGACCTGAACCCGAACATTCAGACCTACACGCAGAGCGGCACCGCGCCCTCAGGCGCCCTTGGCGTCGGCGAAACACCGATCGCGCTGCAATTCTCGCCGGGCTTTCTCAAGCTCGTCGATGAAGGCTTTCCGGTAAAGGTGGTGTTCCCGTCGGAAGGCGTCGGTTATGAAGTCGCAGCGATGTCGATCCTGAAGGATGCGACAAATCTGGACGATGCAAAAAAGCTCGTCGACTGGATGACCTCCGCAGAAGGTCAGGGGCAGCTGGCTGCTGAAAAGACCTACTTCCTGCCGATCCGCTCCGATGTCAGCGCTGGCGAAGGCATTCCCTCGCTCGACGACATCAAGCTGGTTTCCTACGACCCGGCTTTCGCGTCCGAAAACCGTCAGCGTCTCGTTGACCGCTGGGTAGACGAAGTCCTGGGCCAGTAATCCGGCGCACCGTGCTTACCACCGCTCGCTCACAACTTCGCATACTGGCGCGGGACCCGATCCTGCTCGCGCTGGTCGCCGTAATCTTCGCTGCGATCCTGATCTTCGTGGTCTATCCGCTGATGATGGTTTTCATCGCCAGCTTTCAGGAAAGAGGCGAATGGACGGGCGCAAATTATGCCCTCATGAGCGAGCGGCGGCTCTACCGCAACGCGTTGTGGAACAGCCTTTCGGTAGGCGCACTGGTGGGACTGATCGGCGTGGTGATCGGGTACCTCGCCGCCTTCGTGCTGACCCGGCTTGATGTGCCCGGCAAGCGTGTCCTGCATTATCTGATGATCGTCCCGATCATCTCGCCGCCCTTCGTGTCGGCGGTGTCGATCCTGTTCCTGTTCGGCTTTAACGGGCTGATTACCCGGCAGCTGCTGGGGTTGCAGGACTTCAGCATCTATGGCTTTCACGGCGTGGTGTGGTCGCAGGTCTTCACCTTCGCGCCGATCGCATATCTGTCGCTGCGCGGCGTCCTCGCCTCCATCAGTCCGACGCTTGAAGACGCAGCGCTCAATATCGGCGCTTCGCGCTGGCAGGTCTTCTGGAAAGTCACCTTTCCGCTGTCCCTGCCCGGCGTGGCCAGCGCTTTCCTGATCGTCTTCATCGAATCGATGGCGGATTTCGGCAATCCGCTCGTTCTGGCCGGTGCTGCCTTCCCGATGCTGGCGCCGCAGGCCTATCTGGAGATCACCGGCTCCTTCAACCTGGCGCGCGGCGCGATGCTGTCGGTGATCCTGCTGATCCCCTCGATCACCGCCTTTGCCATCCAGCGTTACTGGATCGCCCGCCGCCAATATGTGACCGTGACCGGCAAACCGACTGCCTCCACATCCAAGATCGTCAGCACCCGCGTGAAGTGGTTGCTCTACGCACTGGTGCTGCTGTTCGCCGCCCTCGTCCTGATGTTCTACGGCGTCATCTTCGTCGGCGCGTTCACGCAGGTCTGGGGCTTCAATTACACGCCCACGCTCGATCACTTCGCCTATGTCTTCGATGTCGGCTTCAAGACCGTCACCGACACGCTGATCATCGCCATCATCACCACGCCCATCAGCGGCCTTCTCGGCATGCTGATCGCGTTTCTTGTCGTGCGTCGCGTGTTTCCCGGCAAGCGCGCACTGGAGTTCGGCTCGATCCTTTCCTACGCAGTGCCCGGCACGGTCGTCGGCATCGGCTATGTACTCGCGTTCAATGGCCCGCCCTTTATCCTGACCGGAACGCTGCTGATCCTCGTGCTGTGCTTCGTCTTCCGTTATGTGCCGGTCGGCATCCAGTCCGGCACCGCCATCCTGCGCCAGATCGATCCATCGATCGAGGAAGCGGCGCAGAATCTGGGCGCGAGCGCATTGACCACCTTTCGCAAGGTGACCCTGCCCCTGATCGCGCCGGCGTTCTTCTCGGCGCTCGTCTACGCCTTCGTGCGCGCCATGACGGCGATCAGTGCTGCGATCTTCCTGGTCTCGGCAAACTGGAACCTGATGACGGTACAAATCCTCAACCAGGTCGGCTCGGGCCGCCTGGGCGTGGCCGCGGCCTATTCCGTGGTCGTCATCGCGATCGTGCTGTTTGCGATCGTCGTCATCAACGCCATTGTCACGCGTATGACGAGGCACATGAACATGGTGAAATTCTGATGGCCGAGTCCGTCCATATCCACAATCTCGAAAAGCGCTTTGCCAGCCCGGATGCCCCCGGACAGGAAGTGCATGCGGTACGCAACGCCAATCTGGAAGTGACGCCGGGCGAACTCGTCACGCTTCTCGGGCCATCGGGCTGCGGCAAGACCACGCTCCTGCGGATGATTGCGGGCTTCGAGGAGCCGACGTCGGGCGATATCTTGTTTGGCGAGCGCAGGATGAACGACGTCGCGCCGAACCGCCGCGACGCGGCGATGGTGTTCCAGTCCTATGCGATCTTTCCGCATCTGTCGGTCTACGAAAATGTCGTCTTCGGGTTGCGACTGCAGAAGCTTTCGGACGCTGAACTGAAAGCCCGCGCCGACAAGGTTCTGGCTGTCAGCGGCCTGACCTCGATGGCCAATCGTTCACCCAACCAGCTTTCGGGCGGCCAGCAACAGCGCGTTGCCTTGGCTCGCGCTATCGTCATGGAACCAAAGGTTCTGCTGTTCGACGAGCCGTTGTCCAATCTGGACGCCAAACTGCGTGACCAGATGCGCGTTGAAATCCGCGACCTGCAGCAGCGCCTCGGCATCACCTCGCTCTACGTGACGCATGACCAGATCGAAGCGATGAGCATTTCCGACCGCATTGTGGTGATGAACAGTGGAAATATCGAGCAGATCGGCACCCCACGCGAGGTCTATGCACGGCCTGCAAGCCGTTTCGTCGCTGAATTCATCGGCAAGGCGAACTTCCCCGAAGCGATTGTTGCCGACGCGCAAACCGTCGACCTTCGAGGCGTCAAACTGCCCGTGCCAACGAGCGGCAATGTCGGAGACAAGGTGACGCTGGTGCTGCGACCGGAAGCGATTGCGCTTTCTGCCACCGAAGGCGACTTTGCCGCCACTGTGCGCCGGGCAATGTTTCTCGGCAACGTCGCGGAGTATCTGATCGAGATCGAAGGCCTTGGCGAATGGCTGGTCGACGTCCCCAACCCCGGCGAAAAAGGCCTGCTCGATCCGGGCCAGCAAATATTCGCTTCGCCCTCGCACTCGTCCCTGCACGCATTGAGGGGATAGCCCCTTAGCAGAGCGCGTTCTTCACAGAGCGAGCTCGTCGCCCAATCCTCAGGTAACGCAATCTCGAACGCTGGAATGAGTCTGGCAAAGCTCACGACTGCGACTGAGAAGCCAGATCATCTCCCACTAACGAAAACAGCCCCCAGCGTAGCTGGAGGCTATTTTCTTTGTGCGGTGTTTTGAACTTACTGCAGAATTTCAGCCGGCAGCGGGGTGCCGTGATATTTCTGGTAGATATCGTTCAGCTTGCCATTCTTGAGATTGGCGCTGACCCACTCGTTCAGCTTTTCAAGCAGCTCCGGCTCGCCCTTGCGCACGCCAATGGCAAGGTCGAAAACGCGGATGGTGAACTTCGGCTCATAGGCGAGGTCCTTGTTGCGCTCGCCGATCTGCTGGACGATCGTCGCCGAGGTCGCAACCATTTCTGCCTGACCGGTGACAGCCGCGGTCACCATCGTCGCGTCGTCGTCATAGCGCGCGATATTGAAACCGCGCTCAGCTGCCATGGCAGTCAATTCGGTGTCTTGCGTCGTGCCGCGCGTAACGGTCACGGTCTTCCCACGAATATCGTCCCAACCTGCGATCTGCGCGGCAGCGGGCGCTCCGATCACCGACTGAAGCCCAGCATAAGGCTTCGAGAAGTCGATGACTTCAGCGCGCTGCGGCGTCACGGACAGCGTCGAGATGACAATATCGGCCTTGTCGGTCTGAAGGTTGGGGATACGGGTCGCGCCGGTGGTTTCGATGAACTCCAGTTCGAGGCCCCAGTCTTCGGCCAGCAGCTTCGCTGTTTCAACATCCGATCCGATCGGCTTCAACTCGGCGTCGAGCATGCCTGAGGGCGGAATAGCCAGATCGGTCGAAATCCGGATTTTGCCAGATTCAATGATGCGCTCGTAGGAATTGGCCGAGGCGATGCTGGTGCCGGCCAGAGACAGGGCGCACATTGCCGAGGCAACAGCTAGAGATTTGATAAACTTCATATTTTCCTCCGTTGGTTGTGCATTCCATTGTTGCAATGCGCTAAAGATCGTTGCTGATGAACTCGGATAGTTCAGCAGTCGTCGGGTGGGTGAGAATTGATGCCGCGCCGGCTTCGTGGACGCGGCCTTGGTGCATGTAGACGACCTGGTCGGCGACACGGCGCGCGAATGCCATTTCATGCGTCACCATGATCATGGTCATGCCGGACGCGGCGAGCGTTTCGATGACTTTCAACACCTCGCCTGTCAGCTTCGGATCCAGCGCAGATGTGACTTCATCGAAGAGCATGACTTTGGGCTGCATGGCGAGCGAACGGGCAATCGCCGCACGCTGCTGCTGTCCGCCCGAAAGCTGTTCGGGGTAGTTGTCGGCCTTGTCCGAGAGGCCGACCTGCGCCAGCACTTCGCGTGCAATCTCGCTGGCTTCTGCCTTTTGCATCCGCTTCACCGAACGGGGCGCCAGCGTGATGTTTTCTTCGACCGTCAGGTGCGGGAACAAGTTATAGCTTTGAAAAACGATGCCAACATCGAGCCTTAATCTGCGCAGGTCGAGGTTCGGATCGCTCACACTGTAGCCGCAGACGTCGATCGTGCCACTGTCGATTGTCTCGAGCCGGTCGATGCAACGCAACGCTGTGCTCTTGCCGGAACCGCTCGCGCCGATCAGTGCGACGACATCCCCCTTGTCTACGGAAAAGGACACTCCTCGCAGAACCTGAAGGCTGCCGAAGCTTTTCTTGACATCCTTAAGAACCACAACAGGCATTGGTTTTGCTCCAGGTGCTACGCGGAAACGGCGGTCTCGGCAGCTTTCAGGCGCGAAGCACCCGTGCGCTCGAGACGGCGGCTAAAGACGGAGATCGGGAAGCACATGCAGAAATAAAGCAGCGCGACGATCATGTAGATGGAAAAGGGCTGAAATATCGAGTTGTTGATCAACTGCCCCGCACGTGCCAACTCGACAAAACCCACCACCGATGCCAGCGACGTATTCTTGATGATCTGGACCGAAAATCCCACGGTCGGCGGCGTCGCGATACGCACCGCCTGCGGCAGGATCACCTTGACCATGCGCTGTGTCTTTGACAGGGCCAGACACTCGGCAGCTTCCCACTGAGCCTTCGGCACCGCTTCCAGACAGCCGCGCCAAATCTCGCCGAGATATGCGCTGACATAGATCGTCAGCGACAGGCCCGCAGCCAGCATGGGCGACAGGGAATAACCAACTGTCGGCAGACCGAAATAGACGACAAACAGGATCACGAGCAGCGGTGTGCCCTGGACGATCTGGACATAGCCACCGCTCAAGATGCGCAGGAAGCGAACCGGCGATGTGCGCCCAAGTGCAATGACCAGTCCGACGACGCCCCCGCCCACGAAAGCCATCAGCGACAGGACCAGCGTCCAGAACGCGCCAGTGAGCAAGAATGTCAGATGCGTGGCATTGATTGCATTGTTCATCGCGACACCCTCCTTAAAGATTGGTGCCAAGGCGCCGACGGCGCGGAAATATCAACATGCCGAGCAACCAGAACGCCAACCGCAGAGCCAGCGATAGCGCCAGATAGATGATTGCGATGACGATGTAGGTTTCCAGAGGACGGTAGGTCTCTGACTGGATGAAGTTCGCAGCGGCTGTCAGTTCCTCGACAGAGATCTGCGACGTGATCGAAGATGCCAACATCAGCAGGATGAACTGGCTCGTCAAAGACGGATAGATCCGCTCCATCGCAGGCAGCAATGCGACATGCCAATAGGCCTGAACCCGCGTGAGGCCGAGGCATTCGGCAGCCTCCCACTGGCCACGATGTATCGAATCGAAGCCGGCACGCATGATTTCCGCAGTGTATGCGCCGACATTGATCGTCAGCGCGATAATGGCGACGGTCACAGCCGTGAATTTGAATCCGAGGCTGGAAAGGCCGAAATAGACAACGAATATCTGCACCAGAAACGGCGTATTGCGGATCAGCTCCACATAGACTGCAGCGATCGTTGCAGGCAGCCTGAACTTCGAGCGCCTTGCGATGGCACAAGCCGTGCCGATCAGAAAGCCGGTCAGAATGGTGATCACCGCGAGCTGGATGGTCAATGCCATGCCATCCAACAGCATCTGCCAGCGCGCAAGGATCGCGGTGAAATCGAGTTTCATCTCAAGCACCCGCGCCATGACTGCGTTCGCGGTCCTGCGCGGTCATTCGGTCATACACCTTGAAAAGTGCCTGATTGCCGTTGCCACCCTCACCATGGGCGCGGGCGTCAATGTATTGCGAAGTCACCAAGGCCGTCGCCGGCAGCGGCACATTTGCCTGCATCGCCGTCTCCATCACGAGACGCAGATCCTTGAACATCAAATCGATACGGAAGCCGGCCGATGCATCACCGCTGATCATCTGCGAGCCCAGCCTGTCGAGCATCCAGGAGGCCGCCGAGCCTCCCAGCAGCACGTCGCGCATCTGCTCAAGATCGACACCGCAGGCACGACCAAGCGCTAGCGCTTCGCAAATCGCCTGTATATTGATGCCGCAAATCAGCTGATTGCACAGTTTGACGGTCTGCCCTGCCCCGGCTGCGCCGACATGGGTGATCGTTTCGCCCATGGCCTTGAAGAACGGATGTGCTCGCGCAAAACCGTCCGCATCCCCGCCCACCATGATCGACAGGGTTCCATTCTCGGCCCCGACCGGCCCGCCGGAAACGGGCGCATCGAGCATCGTGATGCCGCGTTCGGAAAGTTTCTCGGCGAGAACACGAGTCGTGTGGCCCGAAATGGTGCTCATGTCCACGAACAAGCTTCCGGACGGCAGTGTCGCGACAATCCCCCCCTCACCGAAGACAACGGCTTCGACATGCGGCGTATCGGGGAGCATCGTGATGACAATGTCAGCGCCGGACAAAGCATCCGGCAGGCTCTTGGCCAGCCGGATATTGTCGTGACGCGGAAGCGCTTCGAGCGCTTCCGGGACGACGTCGAAAACCTGCACGACCATACCGGCTTCGGCAAGGTTGCGCACCATATGACGCCCCATCACACCGACACCGACAAAACCGGCAACCAACTTGTTGTGCGTAGTCATCGCATGGGCCTCCGCCCGGTCATGTTTGTCAGTTGGACTGTTCGAGCTGGGCAAGCTTCTCGACGCGACGGACGAAATCCTCGTTGCGATCGAACTCGGCGCTCAGATAGGCGGCGACAAGGTCGCGAGCGAGCCACGGACCAACGATCTGCGCGCCGATACACATGACATTGACGTCGTCATGCTCAACGCACTGATGTGCCGAATGCACGTCATGACAAACCGCCGCCCGGATACCGCGAATCTTGTTCGCTGCAATTGCCGCGCCAACACCGGTTCCGCACACCAGCAGCCCGCGCTCGGCAGCCTTGCTGTTGACCTTGTCGCAAACCAGACGGGCGATATCCGGAAAATCGACGGGCAACGGGTCGAAACTGCCAACATCCTCGACCTCATGGCCGAGTTCCTTCAGCTGGCTGATGATTTCTGCCTTCAGTGGAAAGCCTGCGTGGTCGCTTCCAACTACGATTTTCATTGCGAAGTCCCTTAAGCTTGAACGTTATCTATGGTCGTGGCGCGGATGGTCGCGCGCCGACGGAAATCTGCGCCAATTTCAAAATGGCGAGTGAGCAGATCATCTGCCTTCACGGCATCTCGCTCGACGATCGCTGTGAAGATCGACTTGTGATGCCCGATGAGAAACTCGTTGATACCGTCGACCTGCATGATCTGTTCGCGCCGCTCCAGATGGGAGCGCATCATCAGTCCGGAGATCGACTGGTAGAGGCTGATCAATACCGGCGACTGCGCAGCCCGCACGATCGCCTCGTGAAAATTGTAATCCGCATGACCGCCGGCAATCGGATCATCAATCGTCTCAGCGATCAAAGAAATCGCGTCGGCAAGCCGATCGAAATCCACCTGCCGCGCACGACGGCAGGCCAGACGGATAGCATGATGCTCGATGGCCACACGCGCTTCCATGATGTCGTCGATGACATCCGACTGCTGCGCCAAGGCGAACGTGACGAAGTCACCCAACGTCGACACATCCGGCCGCTTCACGATCGTGCCGACACCGTGACGGATCTCGACGGCACCCAGCATCGAAAGCGCACGCAACGCCTCTCGCAACATCGGCCGGCTAACGCCGAGCTGCGCTGAAAGCTCCCGCTCAGGCAGGAGGCAGTCCCCTGTAACCAGCTCTCCAGACAGAAGTTGCTCGCGCAGAAACGCGAAGACGCGCTCATAGCTGCTGCGCACGTCAGAAACTTCACGCCGGATCGTGGATGCCTTGTTGTCCGCCATTGAGATCACTCCATGGTCTGACCTCTATTTAACCACTGATGATCTGTCAACGACGGTCTGTCGCCGAACACGCCAATATGTGTGGATGTCCGCGCCTGAATTTGGCGCAAGCAAGCTGTGAAGTCAGAGATAACCGTCCAGACTCAGGTCCATTGACTGAGCTGACGGCTTCGAGTCAGACGGGCGTGACGGAGACGGACTGACTAATTTTCTTGGCTGACGGATGCGCGAATGGCGCGCCTTCGCGCCCTACCCCATGAAAAACGCGCGCGAGCTCGGTGATGATCGGCGCGTTGTGAGCGGCATCATCCTTGTCATCCGCAGAGGGCAACACGAACGGCGCAATCAGATCATCTGGCTCCAATCAACGAGCCCTGGAGCGATGATGGCGCGGGCGCCTCACATCTCTCCAAGGACATGATGCATGTCTTCAATCGACGTCAGGCGCTGACGTCCCGAATCGGCCCGATACCGGAAAACCTCGTCTGCCAGAATGTGGCACAAGACGAGCAACGCGGCATGATTGTCGAGTGGCGCGGGGCTTTGTGTCATGCAGCGTAACATCCAGGTTGGCTGATAGGCCTCGCGATAATGCTGATCGACCAGCAGCAGGGTTCGCGCGGGCAGCGACGGCAGCAGAGCGATGGCAGCGCGGATGATCGGAACCAGCCGGCGTATCGCGAAGACCACGATCACGTCATCTTTCGTCAAGCCAACGAGAGATTCAGCCAGTGTCTCGCCATCGCTCGGCAACAGAACCGTGTCAGTGCAGACTTCACTGATTTGCCAGCGCAGATATTTAGCCAGGAAATGCCCGTTGCGCATGCCGATGAACACAACCTTGCGCGCCGTCGCAATGCCCTCGGTTGCTGCGCTCAGTTCTGCCGGGTCCAAGGCCGAAAACGTTTCCACAATGTTATGCTGGCTGACGTGAACGTGGCGCGCGATCTGCCCGGCAGTGTCGGTCTGGTGCTTTTCGAGTAGATAGGTCGGGAAACCTTCGCTTCGCATGTCGCGCGCGTGACGCTTCATGTCCTCATAGGTGCGAAAGCCCAGACGATGCACGAAACGGCTTACCGCCGCATTCGATGTCCCCGCCATCTTGGCCAGCTCCACTGCTGAATAGCTGGCAATCTCACCTGGAAATCCAAGTATCAGATCCGCCAGCTGACGGTCCGTTGGCGACAATTGGGAAGCGCGCTCCTGGATGAGCAGCGACAGGGGCTTTCTTTCAATGTCTGTCATGCCAGCGTGCGCTCCCCTTTCCATGGAAAATAAAAATCATTTTACAATGATCCTGCGATATGAAAATTGTTTTTTAGAATGAGATCTTACAATTTTAAGCGTTGGAGGGACGCGGAGGAGAGATTTCGTAAGCCAGACATCTACTCGTGACGAACAACCCTGCGCAACTTTCTGTGCGCCGGCTGGTCGTCCACACAACCATTATTAATCAAGTCGGGAAAGGGGACACCATGTTCGACAAAGCAAGGGCCTGCGTCGCGGCGGCTGTGACTGCCATGGCGTTTGCAACTGGTGCCAGCGCACAAGACTATCCGAAGACTGAACTCAGCGTTCAGGGCGGATGGGCTACCGCAGGCATCTATCAGGAAATCGAAGTGCCATTCTGGACGGAGCGACTGCCATCGCTCACCGGCGGCAACGTAACCGCTTCGATCACCAGCCTGAACGAAAAGGGCTTGAAGGGCCCTGAAGTCTTCCGCCTCATGCGCATGGGTGTAATCGATTTCGGAACCTCTGCGCTGGGCTACGTAGCGGGTGATGATCCGCAGAACGAAGGTCCGGACCTTGCCGGCATTGCCCTGGACATCGAAACCGCAAGAAAGGTTTCCGATGCTTACAAGCCGGCTCTGGCCAAGCTCTACATGGAAAAATACGGCATCAAGCTTCTGATGCTCTATCCGACCGAAGCCCAGGTTTTCTGGTGCAATGGTCCGATTGAGAGCCTTTCGGATCTTCGCGGCAAGAAAGTGCGCACCGGCAATCGGACTGTAGCCGACTTTGTCGAAGGCGCGGGTGGCGTGACTGTCACCATGCCGTTTGGCGAAGTCGTAACCTCGTTGCAGCTTGGCGTCATCGACTGCGCGGTCACCGGAACGTTCTCGGGCAACAGCGCGGGATGGCATGAGGTGACCACGCATCTCTACCCGCTCACAGTGGGTTGGAGCCCATTCATGTATGCGGTCAACGCCAAGGCATGGGAAAAGCTTGCCCCATCCGTACAGGCTCTGTTGACCGAGGAAATGGGCAAGCTTGAGGACGAGGTCTGGTCGGCCGGGGCAGCCCGCACCGCAGAAGGACTGAGCTGTGCGACGGGTGGTGAATGCATCTTCGGCAAGAAGGGAGCGATGACGCTCGTACCACTCGCCGAGGCTGATGTGGAACTGCGCTCGAAGCTCGTCAACGACGTCGTGCTTGCACGATTTGCCCAGCGCTGCGGCGATGCCTGCATGGCTGAGTGGAACGAGACGGTCGGTGCGCTGATCAGCGCTGACTAACACGTTGCCGACTGTCGGGTGGATCTGCGGTTCCACCCGACAATTGGCGCATCAAGGAGTTGCCGATGCTATCGATAATTCATGCTTTGTCGCGCTATTCCGTCTGGATTTCCGGCGGATTCCTTCTTCTGTCCGCTGTACTCGTGGGCGTCGAAGTTTTGATGCGTAATATTTTCCAGTATTCATTCGGCGGCGTCGACGAAATATCATCGTATATTTTTGCGATTGGCGTGTCGTGGTCATTGGCGTTCACACTTCTCAGCAGAGCCCACATCCGTATCGACTTGTTCTATGGCAGGATGACGCCCACCTGGCGCGCCGCGTTGGATATCCTGTCGCTGGCATGCCTGCTTTGCGTAACTGCCCTGCTTTTTCAGCAGGCCCTGGACTCGACGACCACCTCATTTGAAATTGGCGCGCGTTCAAATACGCCACTCGGCGTGACGCTGTGGATTCCCCAATCATTGTGGGCGGCCGGACTGGGCTTTTTTGGTCTTGTTCAAATCTATCTGCTTGGCAGCATCACACGACTTTTCATCAAGAACAACATGAAGCAGATCGCCGAAATTTCCGGCGTCAAAAGTCTTGATGAAGAAATCGAAGACGAGATAAGCGCCTGACCATCGGGCCGTTGATAATCGGATGTGAAGATGATCGCATTTACTTTCGTTGCGCTGATGGTCCTTATTTTCCTGGCCATACCGGTTGCAGCCGTGATGGGCATTCTTGCCCTGTCGCTCAATTTTGTCTTTACCGACATGCCCTTGTGGCGCGCGCTGGGTGAAGTGAGCTGGGGGGCGTTTACCGAATTCACATTGCTGGCCATCCCCCTGTACATTCTGCTGGGTGAGCTTTTCTTGCGCACCGGCATTGCCGAGCAGATGTATACAGCGCTCAGCAAGTGGGTTTCATGGCTTCCAGGCGGGCTGATGCATGCGAATATCGCATCCTGCACGCTCTTTTCCGCCACCTCCGGATCCAGCGTCGCGACTTCAGCGACAATCGGAACCCTGGCGATCCCGCAGCAGAAAAAATACGGCTACAATGAGCGGCTGTTCCTCGGTTCAATCGCAGCCGGAGGGACGCTCGGGATCCTGTTGCCGCCCTCCATCAACATGATCATTTACGGGGTCCTGACAAACTCATCGATCCCCCAGCTCTATCTTGCAGCCATCGTTCCGGGACTTTTGATGGCCGCGATATTCGCGCTGACAATCCTCATTCAAAGCAGCCTCTTCAACGAGGGCGAAGTCAAGATCCATGCAACATGGTCCGAGCGGATCGCATCCCTGAAGCATCTGGTGCCACCGCTCATCATCTGCGTTGTGATCATCGGTTCGATCTATAGCGGCATCGCCACTCCAACCGAGTCCGCGGCCCTTGGCGTGCTTGCGGTTCTCGCCCTGGCTGCTCTTCGCGGCATGCTGAACGTGCAGGTGCTTCTGAGCGCATTTGAAAACACCATGCGCACGACCGGCATGATCATGCTGATCATCGTTTTCGCCTATTTCCTCAATTTCGTCCTGTCCGGCGTAGGCCTCTCGAGCTCGATCAAGTCGTTCATGAACAATCTTGGCCTCTCGCCAATATGGACCTTGATTGCTGTCATTATTTTCTACGTCATCCTCGGCTGCTTCATGGAAACGCTGTCGATGATGATCGCGACGATACCGATCGTTGCACCGATCATCTTTGCAGCCGGCTACGATCCGATCTGGTTCGGTGTCGTTGTGATGATCCTTGTCGAGCTTGCGATGATCACACCGCCGATCGGCATCAACCTTTATGTTGTCCAGAGCATTCGCCCGCGCGGAGGTATCAGCGATGTCATCGTCGGCGCACTTCCTTTCGTGGTCGCGATGTTCGCCATGGTCGCGCTGCTCATCCTGTTCCCGGGAATGACGCGCGTTTTCCTCTAGTCTGATGAAAGTTGATTGAAGTCATGTCAGATACCTTCCTTTTCACCGCGGCAGGCGATGTGGTGATCCGGCACCCTCTCTTCGGCGAAGGTGCGGTCAATTCATCGGGTTTGACGGAACTCATGGATTTCATGCGGCGTGGCGATCTTGTCTGGGGCGCCTGCGAGGTCCAGTTCTCGACCCGAGGATTTCGCACCGACTCCGAAATCGCCTATCTGGTGCCGCCGCGCGTTGGGCAGGACTTGGGCAAGGCCGGTTTCAACGTCATGACGGTCGCCACCAATCACACCTGGGATTTTGGCCCTGACGCCTTCCTCGACACGCTGGACAATCTTTCCGCCGGTGGTGTCACGACGATTGGCGGCGGACGTACGCCACAGGAAGCCTGGGCGCCGATGATCCGCGAGATCAACGGTGTCCGTGTCGGCATCCTGGCGGCATCCTGTCTCGTTCCACCATACTATGCCGTGCGCGAAGATCGCCCGGGGATCGCTGCTGTGCGCGTTCGCCAGGAGATCGCTCTCGATCCGCTTGGCATGATGATGGAGCCGGGCGCGCCGCTCAAGGTCAACAGCTTCGCAGCGCCCGAGGATGTGTCGGTGCTGACGGATGCTGTCCGCAAGTTGAAAGCGCAAGTCGACGTCGTGATCGTCAGCGTCCATTGGGGCTATGGTCGCGGCACTCCACTGGCCGCTTATCAGCGCCCTCTCGCGCAGCAGATTGTCGAAGCAGGCGCCGACATGATCCTTGGCAATCATGCTCACAGCCCGACTGCAATCGAACTGATCGACGGCAAGCCGGTGATCTACAGCCTGGGCAACAACATCGCTCAGCAGGACCGGATCAACGCCACGCCACGCCAGCTCGAAATCTTCGAGGATATCGATCCGTGGTCCGTCATCGCAGAGTTTGAGATTGGCCGGCAGGGCATCCGCAGGATCACGCTGGTCCCCACAGAGTGTCAAGCAGACGGTCTTCCTGTCATCTCCACCGACACAGGTGTGGCGCAGGTGATCCTGGACCGTATCGTCGAGCTTTCGTCACGCTATGGCACTGAGTTCCGCATCGAGGAAAACAGAGCTCATATCGATCTCTGAGAGCCTCGACGCCTGGCGCCAGAGCGCCTCTCATCTTCACCTATGAGTATCGGAGCGCGGGAAACGGTGTGCCGTTTCCTGCCTGCTGCTCACCTTTGCCGCACCATCGGAAATATCACATCATGAATCTGGAAGACGATATCAGGATCCTCTCAGACCTGGTTGCCTGTGCAACCATTAGCGATCGATCCAATCTCGACATCGTTGACTATATAGAGCGATATCTGACCGACTACGGTGCTGTGACATGGCGCGTCGCGTCGGAAGATGGCCTAAAAGCCAGCCTGCTGGCGCGGCTTGGTCCCGACGTGCCGGGGGGACTGGTGCTGTCCGCGCACACCGACGTGGTGCCGGTTGAAGGGCAGCAATGGGCGACAGACCCGTTCAGGCTGACCCGCATTGGTGATCGGCTTTATGGGCGCGGCGCGGCCGATATGAAGGGCTTTATTGCCTCCGCGCTCGCCTGCGTGCCCGATATCGATGCCGGCAAGCTGTCCAAACCCGTCTACTTTGCGCTTTCCTATGATGAAGAACTGGGCTGCCTTGGCGTACATGATCTGATCGACGACCTGATCAATCGGAACATCACGCCAGACCTTTGCATTGTCGGCGAGCCGACCCGCATGGAGATTGGACTTGCGCACAAGGGCAATTGCACATTCCGGTTGATTTTCACTGGGCAGGCGGCGCATTCCAGCCGGGCTCCTGCGGCTGTCAATGCAGTCGATTATGCCGCCCGCTACGTCTCCATGCTAACGCAAATGGCGTCGCAGATCGCCGCTGACGGGCCGTTCGATCCGGGGTTCGATATTCCACACACAACCGTTCATGTCGGCGGTATTCGAGGCGGAACACAAGTCAACATCGTGCCCGATGTCTGTGTGGTCGACATGGAATTTCGCTATCTGCCCGGCGAAGATTCCGAGACGCTGGCGCGTCGATTCGTGTTCGATCCCGCTGCAACATTGCGTGCAGAGATGAAGGCGCGTCATTCCGATTGTGGCGTCACCGTAGAGGACGTCTACTCCTACCCATCATTTGGCATGCCTGCTGATGATCGAGCTGTGATTCTTGCCAAGCGATGCGCCGGCAAGAACGCTGACGTTAAGCTTTCTTATGGTACCGAAGCTGGGTGCTTCACCAGCAAGATGAAAATCCCTGTGGTGGTGTGCGGCCCCGGAGATATTGCGCAGGCCCACAAGGCGGACGAGTTTGTTGAGCTGGAGCAGCTGGCGGAAGCGAAAAGATTCATTCTTCAGAGCTGCAACGCCTTCTGCTGACATGCGCGAAGACATGACGGTCTCGAGGAGACCCTCGGGGCGGAAGCAGCGCGAACCTACAAGAAGCGCTCAAACGGCAAGCTGCGCATTGATCTGACGCGACCCGCGATTGCTCAACGCGTCGATCCGCCCCGCAAACCGCACAATTGCGCGGTTCTTCCCGGTGAAAACCGTCTATTCTCGGCGGTTCCCGGCAAACACTGGTGTTATTCCGCGCTACAACTCGTTGTGACACGAGAACACAACAAGCTGGCAGAAATACATCTAAGCATTTGATTTTATTGGCGCACCCGACAGGATTCGAACCTGTGACCTCTGCCTTCGGAGGGCAGCACTCTATCCAGCTGAGCTACGGGTGCATCCGGATAGATGCGTCTTAGACGATCACGCGCCGGGCATCAATGGATTAACGCGCACAATAGGCTGGAATGTGCGTAACCTATACGGCAGAAGTCACAAGTTCGAATCCTGTCGGGTGCGCCAGAGTTCAGGAATCAGCCGGATGGGGTGGGCCGGGTGTGGCCGGGATGTGCCGGAGCGGTGACACCTCTTTTCCTAGCGGGCGACCGTTACAACCACCGATCGCCCGACATTTCCGCGTCCGTAAATCTCGACCAAGACCGTAGCACCGCCACGGATGATGTCACGTGACGCTTGCGCTGAAATCGAGCCATTTCGAAGCATATTCTCAAGAGCAGCTCGGTTGTTCGCATTCCCGAAGAAGCTATCCCATTCGTCGCCAGCGTCCTGGATTCCGAAGCGATGAAAGTTGGCTCGGTCCTGCCGCAAGATCTGCCAAGGTTCAGTCAATCGAGCGCCGTTGGAGTTAAATAGATCTCGGCGTCCGATATGGGCTACGTAGCTTTCGATCAATTCCTCCCCGGCTGGCTCAGAGCGAATAATTGACTGTGCGACGGCGGTGTTTGTTGTCCAAGCAGTGATGACCAACAGGCATGCTAGGCGGAGTAAAGTGTTCACAGTAGTCCCCCCCTTTCGTCGAGAGTCCGAGAATACCGTTCGGCGATGAGGTGACAAGCTTGAATGACGCCACAGTTGGATGCCCGTTCGCCCAGCGTCGTATCATGCCGGTCGCGCTGGTTGTCGCAGGAGGCGCTTGGTGGCGCCGTCCGAGCGTTGTGTCTTGGAACTTTGAGCGATTGGGATTGGAGCCAGCCAGCGAGCTCCCCTGACACGCTGTTGCACCGCATTGCGCGGATGGGCGTGAGCCGCTGTGTGGAGGTCACGGTTCCGAAGCCGGTGGTGTTGCCGGGGGGGTAGTGAGGGGGAGCCAAGGATCACCATGCCTCTGCACTGGATGCACTGAGGTCGCCGACCAGGCATAAGGTCACGACAGGAGCTGATCACACGCCGTAGTGAGGGGGCGCTTCTTTAGACGCAGGGGTGAGCGCCGGCTGGCTTCGCGTCCGTTCGCGCAGAAGTTCACTGCTTCTCTCAGACGCTGCGCAACATCGTGCAACTGACGGGGTCCGAATGAGGTGGCGATGTAACAGATTCGACCCCTGTCGCCGGTGCGCGAGCAAGTATGAGTCGTGGCATAGGCTGCTCGAAGATCAAAGAAATAGCACGATCAGACATCTGCGGGGGCGTATAGAACTGGACAGGAATCAGAACGACCAGAACACAGGGATGAAGATGACGCCTAGCACCCAAAAGAGCAGATTCAGCGGAAGGCCAACCTTAACGAAGTCAGTGAACCTGTATCCACCGGCACTATAGACCATGGTGTTGGTCTGGTAGCCTACCGGCGTCGCAAAACTTGTTGAGGCAGCAAATGTGACCGCTATCAGGAAGGGGGTGCTATCCACGCCGAGCATGTCAGCGGTGGACATGCCGATAGGAGTGAGCAAAACAGCCGCGGCCGCATTACTCATGAACTCGGTTAGCAGTAGCGCCATCAAATACAAGACAGCCAACACTACCAGTGGGCCGAAGTCACTGACCATACCTATCGAGTTTGCGACGATGAACTGGGCCGCCCCGGTCTGAGACATGGCAATACCCAGAGGCAGCAATCCAGCTAGTAGGATAAGAATACGCCAGTCGATGGCATCATAGACCTCATCGGCATCGAGGCAGCCTGCAAGGGTCATTGCCAGCGCACCAATCAGTGATGTGATCGCAATGGGCACCCAACTGAGCGCAGACAGGACTATCACTAGTGCCATCGTTATGAGGGCAAAGGGCGCGCGCCAGCCGCGAGGCCTGTCAGCTTCCCGCTGGCTGAGCACGATGACATTGGAATCTCGACGCAGTGCCTTCATCTCGGCTTCGGGAGTAAGCATCAGCAAGACATCGCCGACATTCAAAGTCACGTCTTTGAGCTGCTCACGCAACCTTTCACCTCGGCGATGAATGGCCAGCACCGTCGCATTGTGTTGCCAGCGTCGGTCAAGCAGCGCCAGCGTGCTCCCAATGACTCGTGATCGCGGGGCAATCATCACTTCGGTCAGCACCTGCTGCGTGCCTTCCTCAAGGGTCCGAGCCTTCAGCTGGAACTCGGTGTTGATCTCAAGTCCCGCCTTTGCCCTCAGCTGATCTAACTTCGACCAATCGCCCCGGGCGATCAGGATGTCGTCTTCTTTCAGTATCTGTGACCGCGGAGACCAAACTTTCCTTTCCCCACGCAGCAGTTCCAGAACGAAAACGCCAAAATCTCTGCCAAGCCGAGCTTCAGCAACAGACGTTCCGATCAACGAAGAGTCGGGCAAGACGCGCAGTTCGGTAATGTATTTTCCCAGTTCATACTGCTCGACAAGTTCATTTGCTCGCGCGTCTGGCAAGAGCCATCGACCCACGGTCAGCAGATAGAAACATCCGGCCAAAAAGCAGATTATCCCCAGCGGCGTGAACTCAAACATGCTGAACCCGGGATGGCCTAAGTCCTGTGCCATTGCGTTGACCAACAGATTGGTTGAGGTGCCAACCAAGGTGCAGACCCCCGCCATCTGCGACACGTAGGACAGCGGAATGAGCGCCTTGGATGCTGACATTCCGATGCTCGCAGCGGATGTAATGACCAGCGGCATGAAAACGGCAACGACGGCCGTGTTGTTGACGAAGGGAGCAACAACAGCCAGCACCGCGAACAAGACAAGGAGAAACAGGAATGGCGATTTTGCCTGTCCCAGCAAGCTGCCTATCCCGGACAGCGCGCCGCTGTTCTGAAGCCCTGCTGCCAGAACAAACATTGCCCCCACTGTGACGGTGGCTTGATTGCTAAAGCCGCTCAACGCCTCGCTTGGGCTGATGAGCCCAAGTATGACTAAGGAGAAGAGCACCAGAAGTGCCACCGCGTCGATCCGCAACTTCTCCGTTGCAAACAGAATGATGGCGATCAGGGCGACACCCAACACCAACATAATTTCGACTGTCATGCGTTGCTGGACCTTTGATCTGTTACGGTGAGGTTTGGTCGGTCATGTTCGTTTAACCGGTGGTGAGGAGAGAGATGGCGGTTGGTTGCAAGTAAAATGTTAATAATCAGCAAGAAACAGGCCTTCATTAACACTGATCCCGACCCTACATAGTGTTCATAACCAAATCGCGCGCAGACCAACGCCGCCTATGAAGCGTCACGCTTGCGGTAAAGAAGCGGGTATTTCGCCGTTCGCGCAACGATCGGAGACTTGAAGAACATTATGCTTGATACTAACAAATTTCCCATTGGCGAAGTTCTGCTCATGAATTTAGGCCGCGATCAATGCCGCTTTCCGGTTCGCGTTGATCCGTCAGCAACGGGCGGTTACCGCTTTTGCGCCACGCAAACCTCAGCGGACCGCGTCTACTGTGATCATCATCATGGGATTGTGACTTCTGCGGAGCCCCGAGGAGTTCGTTCAAGTTTTGGTCGCGTCCAACGCCGCACTACTTAGGGTTACGCTTTGCAGCGCTCGAAAACGCCCAGCTTGGGTGTTTGTGTTCACGCGGCTGGTTGCGGCATCCCTTACAACTCGGGCGCAGTTCGGAAACTACAACGTATTGAATCTTGGTGTATTTTTAGAACGAACCCAAATCGTGCGACGTTTGCATGGTTTGAAACGAAAGCCATTCAGAGACTGAAAATAGCGTTCGAAGCAGTCTCAGAGCTTTGGTGGAAACTGATGGGTGCATTCGACTACTCTCCCACCTCTCCGCGGGTCATGGTCAGCCTTTCGGCGCGGCGCGCACATAGCCATTGGTGAAGTGAGACGGAATCTGCGTGCCGCAACGTCAGTCTCTGCACAACATTCTGCTCGTGACGATGTCCAAAGGGCGATAGCGATCGCGGGTTCGAGCCCTGTCGGGTTGCGCGGAAGGTCGTTTATGGGCGTGCTGGTGATGTGGCTAGGCTGTGCCGGAGATTCAGCTCGACGTTAATTGTCAAAGAGGTCTTACCTGATAGGATCGCGTTGAAATTCAGGTGGGAAGCATACCTTGACGACTTTGACACTATCGCAGCTGGAGACACATCTCTGGCGGGCTGCCGATATCCTGCGTGGCTCGATCGATTCCGGTGACTACAAGCACTACATTTTCGGTCTGTTGTTCTTCAAACGCCTCTCGGACGTCTGGGAGGAGGAGTATGAGGAGCGGCTGGCGCGCTACAATGATGCCGAGCTTGCGGCGGATCCCGATGAGCACCGCTTCGATATTCCGAAGGGTCATTTCTGGAAGGACGTGCGCAAGCACACCACCGACATTGGCACCCATCTGAACAACGCCTTCAGCGCCATCGAAGACGCGAACATGCGGTTGCGGGGTGTCTTTCAGGATGTCGACTTCAACAACAAGGAGCGCTTCCCGGATGCCATGCTGGAGAAGCTTCTCCAGCACTTCGAGACACATCGGCTACGTAACTCTGATGTCGAGGCCGACGTGCTCGGCCAAGCCTACGAATACCTGATCGCACAGTTCGCCGACGATGCAGGCAAGAGAGGCGGCGAGTTCTATACGCCGAAGATGGTCGTGCGGCTGATCGTCGAATGCCTGAAGCCTGAAGAAGGTATGTCGATCTACGATCCGACCTGCGGTTCCGGCGGCATGTTGCTGGAGGCGGTGCATCATCTGGAGCGGCAGGGCAAAAACCCGAAGAGCCTGTCGCTGTTCGGTCAGGAGCGGAACCTGAACACTTGGGCGATCTGCCAGATGAACCTGTTCCTGCACGATATCGACGATGCGCAGGTGGCGCGCGGCGATACGTTGCTGGAGCCAAAGCATCTGACTGGTGAGGGCGCGAAGGCGATCCGCACTTTTGACCGCGTGCTGGCGAACCCGCCGTTCTCGCTGAAAAACTGGGGACATGAGGTTTGGAGCCAGGGCGATGTCTATGGCCGCGACCGCTATGGCTGCCCACCAAAATCTTACGGCGACCTCGCCTTCGTGCAGCACATGGTGGCGAGCCTGAAGGAAGACGGTATTTGCGGCGTCGTGCTGCCGCATGGGGTGCTGTTTCGTGGTGGCGCTGAGGGTCGGATCCGTGCGGGGCTGATCCGCGATGATCTCATCGATGCGGTGATCGGACTTGCACCGAACCTGTTCTACGGCGCTGGCATCCCTGCTTGCATACTGATCCTTCGCAAACAGAAGCCGGCGGCACGGAAGGGTAAGGTCCTCGTCGTCAATGGTGCCGAGCACTTCGTCGAAGGCAAGGCTCAGAACCATCTGTCAGACGCGAACGTCGCTACGCTCGCCAAAGCCTATGATGACTTTGCTGACATTGAGCGGCTAGCGCGGGTGGTGCTGGTCAGCGAGATCGAAGCAAACGACTTCAACCTCAACATCAGCCGCTATGTGCATTTGGGGAAGGAGGCCGAAGTGGTCGATGTCGCGGCGGAAGTCGAAAAGCTGGTTGAGTTGCAGGCCGAGCGGGACGCAGCGGAAGCGCGAATGATGGGCTTTCTCAGGGAGCTCGGCTATGTCGCGTGATGTGCCACCGGAGGGGTGGCGTCTTGCAAGGCTGGGTGATTTAACCGAGATCGTGGGTGGAACGACTCCTTCGAAAGCTAACCCTGAATACTGGGAAGGTGGGTGCTGGTTTTGGGCAACGCCGTCGGACATCACCGCTCTCCCGATGGGGCAAACACGTTTAGCTTCGACGAAGTCCTCAGTTTCGGACCAAGCGCTAAAAGAAACTTCGTTGAAAATGCTACCAGCCGGAAGCGTGCTGATGACGAGTCGAGCCACGATAGGCTTCGCGGCGATCAACACTGTGCCGATGGCCACGAATCAAGGCTTCGCAAACTTTCTTCCGTCCAAGAGCTTTGATCCGACCTTCCTCCTTCAGTGGATTGCGTTCAGCAGACCGATCTTGGAAAACGCGGCAGGTGGCAGCACATTTCCGGAGATCAGCAAGGCGACGCTTAAATCGATCCCGATTTCCATTCCCCCACTGGCCGAACAGCGTCGGATCGCCAAGATCCTGTCCAGCGTCGATGAGGCGATTGCGGCGACGCGGGCGGTGATCGAGCAGACCCGGAAGGTCAAGCAGGGCGCGCTCGAACGGCTCCTTGTCAATGACCGTGGAAACGGGACCCCGCCTTTTCGTGTAAAAGGGACCCCGGTTAGAGCTTGTGAAGGGCACGCCGGTTAGCGCCCGATCAGGCGAAGCTGGTCGGGGTTGCACAGCCTGATCGGGCGCGGCTGATTGGCTTTTCGGCTTTAGCTTTGAGAGCGGCTTTTGAAGCGCCAGGATTCGTTTCCGGTCTCGACGATTTCGCAGTGGTGCGTGAGCCTGTCCAGCAGTGCGGTCGTCATCTTGGCGTCGCCGAAGACGCTCGGCCATTCTGCGAAAGCGAGATTGGTGGTGATGATGACGCTGGTGCGCTCGTAAAGCTTC
>NZ_FORF01000003.1 GCF_900113935.1 Aquamicrobium aerolatum DSM 21857 | reverse complement strand
AGAACATTCACACCTAGGCACCAATCATCTTGCGACAATCAACGCCCTGGTAGACTATATTCTCTCAAGAAAACGTGTCCGCCAAAGTCTCTGTAAGGAACCCTTCAAGCCCGAAAGCTTTCCGAGTTCCGCGAGCCTCTGCCGCCCACGTTTCTCTTTCTTCTATATGCAATTGTCAAAGAACAGACACTGAACCGTGTCACGAGCCTCAGCCTTCCGGCCTCAAACCCATCGAGCTTCACTTGCGCGTCACTCTGAAATCTCGCCCAACTCAGCAAGTCAGGGACAAACCGTCCCGCTCGCCAGCAGCGTCGCCGCCGTCGTTGGTGAGGCGTATATAGGCGACACCAACTCAAACCGTCAAGCGCTATTTTCAAAAAATCCGCAACTTTCCGAGCCTTACACGGTGACGCAACGGCGTCCGCCACCTTACGCGCTGGAAAACTCCCCAGCCACCAGACCAAAGCCCACAGCAGGGAAAAGTCGCCGGTCGCGACCCACTCTATATAGGGAGCACATCGCGCAGCTTTAAGAGGTGCCTCGAAAACGGTCCAAGACCAACTCCTATATAAAGGAACCGCGGGGCGTTAAGGGATGTCGGACCGGCCCAGCTGCCGGCGGGAGAGCGGCAGAGAATCACAATCGGGGTCGATCGGTGATGCTGGCCTGCTCGCAGGCGCCATTCGGGCCTACACCAGCATAAAGAAAAATCCCGGATTGTTGCCTGCTGCATCAACCCGGGATCCGTTTCAGTTCAAACCATGCCCAACGCAGACATGTAGAGGTCGATCATTGCCTCTTCTTCTTCACGCTCTGCGCGATCCTTCTTGCGCAGGCGAATGATCGTGCGCATCGCCTTGGTGTCGAAGCCGGTGCCCTTGGCTTCGGCGAAGACTTCCTTGATGTCGTCTGCGATGGTCTGCTTTTCTTCCTCGAGGCGCTCGATGCGCTCGATGAAGGCGCGCAGCTGGCCAGCAGCGACGGTGTTTGCGGATTCGCTGGTGATGTCGTCAGCCATATCTGTTCTCCGGATTCAGGCAGCCGCGCGAGTCGGCGGCAAGCGGTGTGGCGCTTGGTTGCCCGACGTGGATCGAAGAATCAATGATCTTTTGGCTGGTTCTGCGCAAAGGCCGCCTGCTTTTCGACAGACGCCTCGGTCTGGTGCTGCTCGCGCCACAGCTCATAGGGCATGCCATAGATGATCTCGCGCGCCTGCGCCTTGTCGAGCGCAACGCCGGCTTCATCTGCTGCCTCGCGATACCAGTTCGACAGGCAGTTCCGGCAGAATCCGGTCAGGTTCATCATGTCGATATTCTGCACATCCGTGCGCGCGCGCAAATGGCTAACCAGTCGGCGAAAGGCCGCAGCCTCGAAATCGCGCTGCTGTTCGTCACTGAGCTTGGTCATGATGGCTCTCCTCAAACGGGACCGGTCCTCGATCCATATTGTCTTACCACATGCATATCAGGCATCGCATTAATCGCTTCAAGCATCGGCGCGAGGCGGCTGGCCCAGCTTGCGGCACCCTGCGGGTCAGTGATCAGGTCTTGCCGCACCTCGATCAGGACGTGCGCATAACCATTGACGATGGCATGACGGAACATGGTGTCGCCACGCAGTGCGCCATCATAAGGCTCATTGTCGCCAACCACCAACTGCGGATCATTGCGCAACATCTCCAGTAGCGGGTTCACGGCGCGCTCGTCCTTGTCCCAAAGTATGCCGACATGCCATGGGCGCGGTGCCCTGCCCTGTAGTGCCGGCGTGAAAGAATGCAGCGAAACGACAAGAGGTGCCTCGCCCGTTTCCGCCGCGACCGAAGCGATCGCAGATCCGACAGCGTCATCGTAAGGGCGATAGTAGCGCTCAAGCCGTCGCTGACGCTCTTCGCCGCTCAAAGGATAATTCGCCGGGATCACGGTGCCGTCATAGAGCTGCCTGATCAGCGTCGGATCGTCCTCGCCACGGTTCGGATCGATCAGCAAGCGCGAGAAACGCGCCATCACCGCCGGAACGCTCATCTGCGCGGCAAGCGCACGGGTGAGCGCCTCTATCCCGATATCATAGGCGATGTGACGCTCGAATTCGGAAGCAGGCAGCCCGAGATCACCATATTCTGCCGGAAGCTCCCGCCCTGCATGATCCGCCACGAGCACCATCCCTTTCGCGCGGTTGCCGTCCAGGAACTCGAAAGGTGCAAACAGGGCGTCACGCATCATGACTGGAAGACTCCGTTTCATCCGATACTTGTTTTCTCTTTCATGAACCGTGAAAACGCGCAATGCCGTCATCTTGCCAGACCTGCGGTCGATAGGGTTGGTCCTTGGCGATCCGACAAATGATGATCTAAATCGGTTCGCCAAGGCCGTCGGCGCGCGTTGACATGCGAACACACTTCTCCGAAAAGGGGTTACACAAGTGATTTCACTGGTGAGGATCATGAAAACGGCAACGTTGAAGGCAATGCGTCCCCGCCTTGCGGCAGGCATCGCTGCGACAGGTCTGGCAATCGCCGGCAGCGCATTCTGGGCAAGCCCCGCTCTGGCAGATTTCCGGGTCTGCAACGCGACACAGAGCCTGGTTGGCGTGGCCATCGGCTATCGTGCGCAGACAGGATGGGTGACGGAAGGCTGGTGGCACATTGAAGGTTCCACCTGCAAGACGCTGATCGAAGGGCCATTGTCCTCGCGCTATTACTATCTTTATGCCGAAGACGCCGAACGCGGCGGACGCTGGGACGGCCCGGTCAACATGTGCGTGGCCGAGCGCGAGTTCAAGATCGCGGGAGCCGGCGACTGCTTCGCGCGCGGCTTCCAGCGTTCCGGCTTCGAAGAATATGACACACGGGAACAATCGAGCTGGATGGTCCAGCTCACCGATGAGCCAGCAGATGGCGGCGCACCCGCCATTACCGGAACAGGCAATCAATGAGACGCAGCCGCAAGGTCAAGATACTAGCCACCCTCGGACCCGCTTCCTCCGAGGAAGACATGATCCAACGACTTTTCGAAGCCGGCGCGGACGTGTTCCGCATCAATATGAGCCATACCAGCCACGACATGATGCGCACGCTTGTCGAGCGCATTCGCAATGTTGAGGCCAAGGTCGCGCGTCCGATCAGCATTCTGGCCGACCTGCAGGGACCCAAGCTGCGCGTGGGCAAGTTCGCCGACGGCAGCGAGGAACTGGTGCCCGGACAGACCTTCACCCTCGATGAGGATGAGACCCCCGGCGACAGCACACGCGTTTACCTGCCGCACCCCGAAATCATTCGCTCCGTCAAACCCGGCGACCGCCTGCTCATTGACGATGGCCGCCTGCAGCTCAGGGCAACTGCGGCAGATGGCAAGAAAATCGTTTGCGAAGTGGTCACGGGCACGCGCATCAGCGACCGCAAGGGCGTCAGCCTTCCAGACACTGACCTGCCCGTTGGAGCCCTGACCGACAAGGATCGCAGCGATCTCGACGCAGTGCTGGCCACTGGCGTCGACTGGATCGCGCTTTCCTTCATCCAGCGTCCTGAAGACATCGCCGAGGTGCGCAAGATTGCCCGCGGGCGCGCCGGCATCATGTCCAAGATCGAGAAGCCACAAGCGGTCACCCGTCTGGCCGAAATCATCGAGCTGTCCGACGCCTTGATGGTTGCACGCGGCGATCTGGGTGTGGAGATGCCGCTTGAGGCGGTCCCAGGCATCCAGAAACAGATCACCCGACTGGCGCGACGCGCCGGCAAGCCGGTGGTCGTGGCCACTCAGATGCTGGAATCGATGATTTCTGCGCCGGTCCCGACCCGCGCCGAGGTGTCGGACGTTTCGATCGCCGTCTTCGAAGGCGCGGATGCCGTGATGCTGTCCGCCGAATCGGCGGCGGGCCAATATCCGGTCGAAGCCGTCGCGATGATGAACTCGATTGCCGAGAAGGTCGAAACCGATCCGCTTTATCCCGGCATCATCAACGCACAGCGTTCCGAGCCGGAAGCCACTGGTGCGGATGCGATTTCGCTGGCGGCGCGACAGATCGCCGAGACGCTCAACCTGTCGGCTATCGTCACCTACACTTCGTCGGGCACAACCGGCCTTCGTGCCGCGCGCGAGCGCCCTCAGCAGCCGATCATCGCCTTGTCGCCCGTGGTTGAGACCGCGCGTCGCCTGTCTTTGGTCTGGGGCACGCACTGCGTCGTGACTGAAGACGCCCGCGATCTCGACGACATGGTCGACCGGGCCTGTCGCATCGCTTTTGAGGAAAATTTCGGCAACGCGGGCGATCGCATCATCATCACCGCAGGCGTGCCGCTGGGAACACCGGGAGCGACCAACATGCTGCGCATCGCCTATATTGGCGCCGACGGCAAAGGCGGTCGCTGACCGCTCTCAGCGGGTATTGAACCGGCTCTGGATCGCGGTGGCATTCCCTGAGTGCCGCCGCATTCTTTTGGGGCCGGATCAGATCCCCTGCCCGCTCGCCTCGTCCGCAAGGCGTCCAAGCTCGGTCTGCGCCTCGCGCATCATCGGATAAACATCGAGCAGGCGCTCATATGCGCGAATCGCGGCGTCGGTGCGCTGCGTCTCACTCAGGATCGTGGCCAATCCCGCCAAAGCGCCAAAATGACGAGGCTCCAGTTCCAGCACCCGCTCCAGATCTGACATCGTCTTGCCGTAGTCGTTCATGCCGAAATGCACCGTAGCGCGGCGGTTCCACCCTTCGGCGAAACCGGGAGCCAACGTGACGACCTGATCCAGCAGATCAAGCGCAACGTCGTTCTTCTTGTCGTCGACCGCTTTTTGCGACCATTGCATCAGCAGGTCGACGGAAGCGCTGCCCGAATGTGACCATTCCTGCACGATCCGCGCAGCAACGCGCGCAGCCGCTTGCTCATTGCCCGCCCGCTTGAGGTCGCCGAACAACTGCTCGATGCGTTGAGAGGGCGGGGCGACGAGGACACTGGATGAGCGACTGCCCGTCTGTGCCAGTGCGCCGGTCGCCATGCAGACCAGAATGAGAAGGCTGAAAACAGAAACGCTCCGCATGCGAGGATGATGATCCTTGCAACGCGGAGCGTCAAACTGAATTTCGCGTTATAGGCGCGAGGGGATTAGCCCTGGCGAGCCTTGAAACGCGGCGCGCTCTTGTTGATGATGTAAACGCGGCCCTTGCGGCGAACCATGCGGTTGTCGCGGTGACGGCTCATCAGCGCCTTGAGTGAGTTCTTGATCTTCATCGGTCCAGCCCGTTCTTCAATGCCCATGCTGGGCCACAAAAATGGCACGCGCGAGGCGTACCGAAACTGCGTTGGCTCTTAAACGAGACTCGCGCAGGCTGTCAACCTCACCCGACGCAGAGTCAGCGCTTCAAGCGCGTAAAATGTCCCATTTTTCTGCCAGCACGCGCTTCGGCCTTCCCGTAAAGGTGCATGACCAGATCCGGTTCCGCCATCAGCGAGGCAACGCGGGCGATATCGTCACCGATGAGGTTTTCCATCACACAGTCGGAATGCCGGCGCGGATTGCCAAGCGGCAGACCGGCAACGGCGCGGATATGCTGCTCGAACTGCGACACAGCGCACGCCGCCTCCGTCCAGTGCCCCGAATTGTGAACGCGCGGCGCAATCTCGTTGGTCACGATCGACCCGTCACCCAGAACGAAGAATTCAACGCCAATCACGCCGACATAGTCCAGACCGGCAGCGATGGCAGACGCAGCGGCGCGGGCCTGTGCCAACGTCTCGGCAGAAGCTGTCGCCGGAACCGTGGAGGTGTGAAGAATACCCTGCAGATGGACGTTTTCGGCCGGATCATACGCGACCACCGAGCCATCCATGCCCCGTGCGGCAATGACTGAAACTTCGCGCTCAAATGGGACGAACGCTTCCAGGATCAGCGGTACATTGCCCATAGACGCATGGACGCCGGCGGCGTCGCTGGGCTTTGCGTCGCGAAACAGCCGCTGGCCCTTGCCGTCATAGCCAAGCCGACGCGTCTTCAGAACGCCATTACCGTCAAAGGTCTCAAGCCCCGCCGCCAGATCGGCATCGCTGTCGACGGCAACAAAGTCAGCCGTGGCGATGCCCATTGCGTTGAGCGTCGTCTTTTCGACCAGACGGTCCTGCGCCACTTCCAGCGCGCGCGCAGGTGGATACACCGCCACCTTGTGTGCAAGCGAGACCGCCGCTCCGACCGGCACGTTCTCGAACTCGTAAGTCACCACCGCACAGTCGCGCGCAAGTTCCTCAAGCGCCTGCGCATCGTCGTAGGCGGCCACGATTTGCCGCGTTGCAACCTGCGCTGCCGGACAATCAGCCTGTGGCTCCAAAATGATCGTCTGATAGCCCAGCCGTGCAGCGGCCATCGCCAGCATGCGTCCGAGCTGACCGCCACCGATGATGCCGATAGTAGCCCCTGGCAGAAGCGGCGTGCTCATGCGTCGTCCGACGGGCGTTCTGCCACATTTGTCGTCTGGGCTTCGCGATAAGCATAGAGGCGCGTCGCAAGCCCCTCGTCGGAAAGCGCCAGCACTGCCGCGGCCATCAGGGCAGCGTTGACCGCACCGGCGCGGCCGATCGCCATCGTGCCGACTGGCACGCCGGCAGGCATCTGAACGATCGACAGCAGCGAATCCTGTCCCGAAAGCGCCTTCGATTCGACCGGCACGCCAAACACCGGCAGCGGCGTCAGCGATGCGGCCATACCTGGCAGATGCGCGGCACCGCCGGCACCGGCTACGATGACCTTATATCCGGCAGCTTTGGCCCCGCTGGCAAAATCGAACAGCCGCTTGGGTGTGCGGTGCGCTGAAACGATAAGGCTTTCGTAGGAAACCCCGAGCGCATCGAGCGTCTCAGCGGCATTGCGCATTGTCGCCCAGTCGGACTGGCTGCCCATGATGATGGCAACCTCAGCGGCTTTGCTGGCCATAAGTATCTGCGTCTTTCTCAGGCAATGATATCGGGAATGATTTTATCTTCGAGCTGCTGCAACCGATCTTTCAGCGTCAGCTTCTTCTTCTTCATCCGCTGGATCTGAAGCGGATCACAGCCTTGCGCCACCATCGCCACGATCGCGGCATCGAAGTCGGCGTGCTCCTGCTTGACCTTTGCAAACTCGAGGCGAATCTCGGCTTGTTCCTGTTCCGACATGCTCATCCGTCTGCTGTCTGCGGGTGCAGTGCACCGCTCGGGAAGGTTTGGGGGCGAACATGCCCGACAACGCTTCAACTAGCATGTTTCGGTCGAGCGGGAAATGGCGCTCAATCATCAATCGACAAGCCACAATTCAAATGGCAGACTGTCATCGTGCTGTCATGAAGGGCGGCGTGAAAGCTGCCGATTGCCAGTGCGATGAGAAACCATGAAGGGAGAGCCTATCATGTCTCTTGCATCCCATCTTGCGGAGCTGCAGCGTAAGCATGGCGACATCGAACGTCAGATCGATGAAGCCATGACAAGTCCATCTTTCGACGATCTCGAGCTGATTAAACTGAAGCGACGCAAGCTGGCCCTCAAGGATCAGATAGAAAAGCTCAGAGTGCCGACAACGCACTGAACCATTCGCCCGGCGACGGTCGTCATGACGCTCGCCCGGCCCCCTCAAAGAAGACCGACTGCCGGTGGCGCTTTCGCGGCGCCATCGGTGCGAGGGACGAACTGACATGCAGCTTCAGTTCGGGTCTTCCCAGAACTGATCCAGCCACAGATTGAGTTTCAGAAAGCCGTCCGCATTGATCGAATAGATGCGGCGCGTTCCACGCGAACTTGCGTTGACCAGCCCGGTATCGAGCAACACCTTCAGGTGTTGAGACACAGCAGGGCGGGAAATCGGCAGCCCTTCCGCCATTTCTCCAACCGTTTTTGGCCCACGCCTGAGCTCTTCGAGCAGGTGGCGGCGGTTGCTGTCTGCAATGGCCATGAAAGCGTCAGACTGGATCATGTGCCAGTTTAGACCCGCTGCAGCAGGGAACTCAATCCGTCTTCTGGATGACCGGCCTCGCCCCGTCGTCCTTCATCACAGCGCTGTCGCCATCGCTGTCGCTGCGCGGGTCCAGAAGCCCCGCCTGTGGCGTGACCGCGCGTTCGGCGGGAACCACCTTGAAGGCGTCGCGTTCCTCGATCGGCACAGGCGCGCGCGCACGGACCCGCAACAGCGCATAAATCGCCAGCAGCAGATGCGGCACGGCTGTTGCGAGAAAGAGGCTTTCCGGCGCCATGCGCGCCATCAAGAGGGCACCAAGAACCGGTCCGATCATGGTGCCGAAGCCGTAGAGCAGCAACAGACCGCCCGACACCATCACAAAATCTTCGGTGCTGGCATGGTCGTTGGCATGCGCCACTGCAATCGAATACAGAGTATAGGCGAGCGCGCCGTAGGCCGCTGTCTGAACCATGATCCACATCACCGAGCGCGGGGCAAAGGTGAAGGCTGCGAGCCCCACCATGGCGCAAAGAAACGCCGCGCCCGACAGGACATAACGGCGATCCGTGCGATCCGAGATGCGTCCAATCGGCATCTGTGAAAAGGCACCGCACAGAACCACGATACTCATCATGGTCGCGACTTCAGCGGTGGTGATACCGGCGCGCGCGCCATAAACTGCGCCAAGGGTTCCCCATGCTCCGTTGGCCACGCCAATCAGCACGCAGCCGACCGCGGCGACAGGCGAGTTTGCGTAAAGTTTGCGGATGTCGAGCCTGACCCCCGCCAGCGGCTTCGGACTGGCGGAAGAAGATACCGATACCGGTATCAGCGCTGCGCAGAAGAAGATGCCGGCGGCAAGGAACAGCGTCTGATTGCCGATATCCGCAATCGTAATGATCATCTGGCCGCCGGTAATCGAGACATAGGTGACCATCATGTAGAGGCCGAACACCGTGCCACGAGTTTCGTTGGTCGCGCGCTCGTTGAGCCAGCTTTCGATCACCATGAACGCGCCCGCCATGGTGAACCCTGTACCAGCGCGCAGCACAATCCAAACCACTTCATCGATCCAGAGCCCGGTCAGGAGCGCGATGATGGCGCCTGATGCGGCAATGGCGCCGAATGCCCGCACATGCCCTACCCTTCGCACCAGCCAAGGCGCAAAGAAGCAGCCGGCCATGAAGCCGGCGGCATAGGCCGTACCAAGAAGGCCGAGCGTTGCGGTCGAGAACCCTTCAGCCTGTCCGCGCAGCGGCAGGAGCAGGCCATGCAGGCCTGCCGCTGCCAGCAGAAAGCCGGTACTGCTCAACAGCGCAAGGATTGGACGGTAAGTGGCGAGCATGGAACGCAATGAGCCTTTCAAGCGACCGGGCGCGAATCATCCGGCACGGGAAAACCGGGCCATCATAGTGCCGAAGCTGCGCCAAAGATGAGGCATGCCGGGTCAGGAATTATTCTACACGCGACGAAAGAACGCTTCGGCAGCCTGCCTGCTGGATCCCTTCGCGGCCAGCGCTTCTGTGAGCCGCTCAATCTCGAGGCGCAGTTGCCCGATACGCTCTTCAAGATCATCAACCGAAAGTTCCGAGAGATCTTGTCCGAGAACATGGACCGGGATCGTGCTCAGGGGTTCGTCGTCAAACAGCGCCATGTCAGTGTCTCCGTTTTGCCTCCGTGGCGGGGAGCTTACATAACGGATAGGGTCGGAGGCAAATCATCGACCCGCCTGCTTCAGGATTGCGACAGGAATAGATCAATGAGCTCACACAGCGTTCCAGACACCATGACCGCCATCGCTATCACCGAGCCGGGCGGGCCACTTGTGCTCAAGGCCCAGCGACGCGACGTGCCAGAGCCGAAGGCCGATGAGATCCTCATCAAAGTCCGGGCGGCTGGCGTCAACCGGCCCGATGTTTTCCAGCGCAAGGGCGCATACCCGGCACCGAAGGGCGCTTCCGACCTGCCCGGCCTGGAGGCGGCCGGCGAAATTGTCGCTGTCGGCGCAAATGTCCGGCGCTGGCGGGTCGGCGATACCGTCACAGCGCTCACCGCTGGTGGCGGCTATGCAGAATATGTTACCGTGCATGAAAGCAATGCGCTGCCGATCCCGCACGGGCTGACCTTCACCGAAGCCGCTGCCATTCCCGAAACCTTCTTCACCGTCTGGCACAATGTCTTTCAGCGTGGTGGCTTGAAAAAAGGCGAGAGCTTCCTTGTTCACGGCGGCTCGTCCGGCATCGGGACGACGGCGATCCAGCTTGCCTCCGCCTTCGGGGCGTTCGTCATCACGACCGCCGGCTCCGCCGACAAATGCGCGGCCTGCGTGCAGCTTGGCGCCGACCGCGCCATCAATTATCGCGAGGAAGACTTCGTCACAGCTGTCAGAGAGGCGACGAATGGCAAGGGCGTTGACGTCATCCTCGACATGGTCGGCGGCGATTATGTCGACCGCAACTATAGCGCAGCCGCCGAGGACGGCCGCATCGTCCAGATCGCCTCACTTGGCGGTGCGCAGGTGAGCGTCAATGTCTCCCGCCTGATGGCCAAGCGGCTCACGCACACTGGTTCGACGCTGCGTCCGCGCTCTATCGAATTCAAGGGCGTGATCGCTGCGGAGCTGGAAGAGCAGGTATGGCCTCTGCTCGCCGACCGTCGCGTGGCCCCTGTGATGGACATGATTTTCCCCTTGCGGGACGCTTGGCGGGCGCATGAACGCATGGAAGAAGGCGACCATATCGGCAAGATCGTGCTTGATGTTTCCTGACACAAGTCTGGTTTCGCACAGAATGTGACAGGTAAATCGTCGAACTATTGTCAAATCACGTGGCTTTTCGTTGCGAATGAGCGCGAATAGCGCTATATGCGTCCCTGATTTTCCCAAATTGGTGGCTCTGCCCACCGCCCGCGGCAGGGACGCGGGCGAACGAGAAGGATTTTCTCTATGGCCAATACGCTTCTGATGCCTAAGGCGACCGCGGTCTGGCTCGTCGACAATACGGCTCTGTCGTTCGATCAGATCGCCCAGTTCTGCAAGCTGCATCCGCTTGAAGTGAAGGCTATTGCCGATGGCGAGGCGTCTCAGGGCATCAAGGGCATGGATCCCGTGATGACCGGCCAGCTGTCGCGCGAGGAAATCGCCAAGGGCGAGGCGGATGTCAATCACGTCTTGAAGCTTTCGGAGCCGAAAGTGCGGGTGCCTGAATCCAAGCGTCGCACGACACGCTATACACCGCTGTCCAAGCGCCAGGATCGTCCAAACGCCATCCTGTGGCTGGTCAAGAACCATCCGGAACTGAAGGATGCGCAGATTTCCCGCCTCGTCGGCACCACCAAGGCGACGATCGAGCAGATCCGCGAACGCACCCATTGGAACTCGGCCAACCTGACGCCAATGGACCCGGTGACGTTGGGCCTGTGCAGCCAGATCGACCTGGACCTGGAAGTCCAGCGCGCCTCGCGCGGTCTGCCGCCAGCACCTGCTGCGGGCGAGTCCCTGCTGCCAGCTTCGGTTACCGAAACGATGGAAGTGCACGACCGCAACCCTGACGGCTATGACGACGAGCTCGATGCCGACGCGGTCTTCGCCAAGCTGTCGTCGCTCAAGTCTGCAACGCCGGACGAAGACGAAGAATAGGTCTCGTCAGCAATAAATGATCTGAAAGTGCCGGCGAGATGCCGGCATTTTCATATCCGCTCGTGATTTTCAATCGTGCGGTAATAATCGACCAACTGCTTGCCCCGCTCGGGCTTGAATACCTTGCCGGTGCGCTCGATGGCGGCAATGCGATCGATCCGGAAGGCGCGGAAGTCATGGCGCAACTCACACCAGGCGACCAGCGTCCACACCTTGCCCCAAAACCATAGCCCGAGCGGTCGCACGTCGCGCGCCGACGTCTGGCCAGCCTCGTCCGTATAGGCCAGCCGCAACACGTCGCGCTCATCGATTGCGCGCTCGAGCAGGTCGATAGAGCGGCGTGACGCGTCATCGACGACCCAGTCCGGCATGTGGATCTCGGTGCGCGACAAGCGCAGCTTTTCCTGTCCCGGCAGCACCGCACCGATTTTCACCAGCGCCTCTTCAGCCGCCCGTGCCATTTGTGCGCCCCCGAAGGCACGAACCATGCGCGCGCCAGCGACCAGCGCAACGATCTCGTCACGGGTGAACATCAGCGGCGGAAGGTCGTAACCTTCTCTCATCAGATAGCCGACGCCCGCCTCGCCATCGATCGGTACGCCAGTCGACTGCAGGTCGGCGATATCGCGATAGATGGTGCGCTCGGACACTTCCAGCCGTTCGGCAAGCATCCGCGCCGTGACCAGTCGTCCACCCCGCAGGTTCTGGACTATCTGAAACAGGCGGTCGGCACGGCGCATGACGGTCAATCCTCAGGGCAGCATGGGGCGGATCGCCGTTATGCCATCCCGCTCCTGACAGCATCCTGTCAGGAGGCTGGCAGAAGTGCCACCCGATAACGCACATCGTCAGGCACCAGTTCCTGCACGCCGCCCATGTGACGGCTCCGCCACATCCTCTGGCCAGCCAATATCAGTGTGAAGATAGGGCGGCAGGGAAGACACCGGGATGCGTCTGCGACTTGGCTGCCATGGCAGACATTTGCGAACTTCAGCGACAAGCAAGGCTAACAGCGACACGCGAAACATGGCTCCGGATCTCCTCCTTTTGAGGAGACCACAATCGCACATGGCTGCCGACAGCCTGCTGTCAGCAGCCTCAGCCCTTGTCAGCCAAACCGCCGCGCCGCATCGACCGCAAGGCCAAGTCCAACAGCCCCGAACCGGTCTGTCTGGGTCACTCGCGCATGGGGAAAGCGCGTCTCGGCGATGTTGCGGACAAGTGGCACCAAGGCACCGCCACCGGTCATCACCACAGTATCAATCTCCGCTGACGTCACACCTGCCAGTTGCAACGCCTCGTCCATGGCTACGCCAATTCTGACGCTCAACTCGGAGCAGGCAAGATCAAACTCCTGCCGCCCCACCCGCACCTGCAGGGACAGGCCGGGCTCGACCAATGAAATCACCGCGTCCATCGCGTCGGTCAGTTCGATCTTCGCGCTCTCAACCTGCGCGGCGAGCCTGTGACCGGAACGGTTTTCAAGGAGATGTTCGTAGATATCGAGCTTATGTGGCTCTGCCGCCTCGCGCTTCAGGGCGGCAATGTCGCGCATCGTCTTCGGCGTATAGAGCAGGTTGATCTTGTGCCACGTCGCCATGTCGTTGAAATACCAGACGGGCAGTTGACGCTTGCCGTCCTTGGTGAGGCTTCCAAGCCCCATTTCCGGCATCACTTTTGCGATGTTGAGCTGGCGGTCAAAGTCGGTGCCGCCGACATGAACGCCCGAGGTGCTCAGGATGTCGTCGCGCCGGTCCATCGCGCGGCTGCGCTCAGGCGACAGACGCAGCACCGAAAAGTCCGAAGTACCACCGCCAATGTCCATGACCAGCGCCAGCGATTCGGCGTTGAGTTCGCGTTCGAAATGCATCGCCGCCGCGACCGGTTCGAACTGGAACTCGATATGCTTGAAGCCTTCGGCGCGGGCTGCCTCCTCCAGCTGGTTCTGTGCCGTGCGATCGGCTTCCTCATTGCCATCAATGAAGTAGACCGGGCGGCCCAGCACCACGGCATCCGGCGCGCTGCCCTGATGCGCCTCGAGTTGCTGGCGCAGATTGCGCAGGAACCGGCCAATCAGGCCCTGGAAGGTCATGCGCTCGCGGCCGACCTGCGTCGTCTCCTTCATCAGGCTGGTTCCCAGCACCGATTTCAGCGCCCGCATGAAGCGGCCTTCGGCCCCATCCATATATTCGTGCACTGCGGAGCGTCCGAAATGGACGCTGCCATCTTCAAGGCTGAAGAACAGCGCGGAAGGAATGGTCAGGTGCTCGCCTTCGGCGGGGATCAGGAAAGGCGCCTCTCCGCCGGCGCAAAGGCCGACAGTCGAATTGGTGGTGCCAAAGTCGACGCCACAATGAAAACCGGACATGAAAACTGCTCGCATGGCTTCGCTGCAGACGCAGAAAACGCCGGTGCGAAGAAAATTGGGAAGGGGTCGCCCGTCTACCCCATCAGCTCCGGAAATGGAACCCCAAACCAAGCTCGGGAAACGCCTGCCGAGACCGGCAGGCGCCCCTCAACCTTCACCTGTCAGACGCCGATGCCCTTGCTGCGCAACGCTGCGCTGATTTCGTCGAGGACCGCGGGGTCATCAATCGTTGCCGGCACGGCCCAATCGTCGTGGTCCGCGATCTTCTGCATCGTGGCACGCAGGATCTTTCCCGATCTGGTCTTGGGCAGACGCGAGACGGTCACCACCGACTTGAATGCGGCAACCGGCCCGATGCGCTCGCGCATCAGCGCAACCGCCTCGCGCTCGATTTCAGCTGCATCACGTGAAGCGCCCGCGTTCAGGACGACAAAACCGCAAGGAATCTGGCCCTTCATCTCGTCATGAATACCAACGACCGCACATTCGGCGACGTCCGGGTGCTCGGCCAGGACTTCCTCCATCGCGCCGGTCGAAAGACGATGACCGGCAACGTTGATGATGTCGTCCGTACGCGCCATGATGAACAGGTAATTGTCGTCATCGATATAACCGGCATCGCCAGTCTTGTAGTAGCCGGGAAACTCACTGAGATAGGAATCGACAAAGCGCTGCTCGGCCTGCCACAGCGTCGGCAGGCAACCGGGCGGCAAGGGCAGCTTGATCACGACATTGCCCAGCGTGCCACGCGCAACCTCGGTGCCGCTATCATCCACCACCCGCACGTCATAGCCCGGCATCGGCACCGCCGGCGAACCATACTTCACCGGCAGCTGACCGAGGCCAACCGGGTTGTGGCTGATCGGCGATCCGGTTTCCGTTTGCCACCAATGGTCGATCACCGGCACGCCAAGCTGGGCCTCTGCCCATTTGACCGTTTCGGGGTCAGCCCTTTCGCCGGCGAGAAACAGCGTGCGGAACGTCGACAGATCATATTTGCGAACGAACTCACCCTTGGGGTCTTGTCCCTTGATCGCGCGGAACGCCGTCGGCGCGGTGAACAGTGCGACGACCCCGTGGTCCTCGATCACGCGCCAATAGGTGCCAGCATCCGGCGTTCCTACCGGCTTGCCTTCAAACAGCACTGTTGTGCAGCCGTGGAGCAACGGCGCATAGACGATGTAGGAATGGCCCACGACCCAGCCCACATCCGACGCCGCCCAGAAAACCTCGCCCGGCGCGATGCCGAACTCGTTCCACATCGACCATCTCAGCGACACCAGATGGCCGCCTGTGTCGCGCACCACGCCCTTTGGCTGACCGGTGGTGCCTGAAGTGTAGAGGACATAGAGCGGATCGGTCGCGGCCACCGGCACGCACTCCACCTCTGCGCCGTCGGCCTTCGCCTGCGCCACCGCATCGGCGTAATCGATGTCTCGCCCTGCTACCAGCTCGCAACCCTGCTGCTCGCGCTCGAAGATCACGCAGCGTTCCACCTTGTGGTTCGCCATTTCGATCGCAGCGTCGAGAAGCGGCTTGTAGGCAACGATCCGCCCCGGTTCGATGCCGCATGAGGCGGAGACGATCAGCACCGGCTTGGCATCGTTGATGCGCGTGGCGAGCTCTTTCGCTGCAAAGCCACCGAACACCACCGAATGAACAGATGGAGTGGTTGCCGCCCTACCCATCCGACAATTCCTGTTGGAGGATTGTCGGCCTAGTTCCGCCAAGATGGGAAGGACGGCGAAGATGACGACGGCGACAATGATTGGGATCGACCTGGCAAAGAACGTATTCCAAGTGCATGGAACTTCGATGACAGGCGAACTCAAGTTCCGCAAGAAGCTATCGCGGATACACTTCCGCAGTTTTATGTCGGGGCATCCAAGAGCAATCGTGGTGATGGAAGCCTGCGGCAGCGCACACTATTGGGCTCGTGAGATAGCCAAATACGGCCATGAGGTAAAGCTGATCGCACCTCAGTATGTGCGGCCTTTCGTGAAGCGCCAGAAGAACGATGCTGCGGATGCCGAAGCGATTGTTATCGCTGCACAGCGACCTGAGATGCGTTTCATCACGCCGAAGGCAGAGGAACAGCAAGCGAGAGCGCTTCTTTTCCGTGGAAGAGAACGACTTGTGCGTCAGCGCACAGAGCTAGTGAACGCACTGCGCTCGGTCCTTTACGAATTCGGGCATCCGACCCCGCAGGGCATCGTGCATTTGGCGCGGGTTGAAGCGATCGTCGAGGCCGAGAACAGCGATCTTCCAAGTCTGGTTCGCGAAGAGTGCCGCGATCTTCTCCTGCAGATTTGCGAGAAGACGCAGCGGATCGAGGCCAGAACTAAACAGATTGGCGCTTTGGCAACACAGACGGATACTGCGCGCCGGTTGCAAACGATGCCAGGGGTGGGTCCGGTGAGCGCGTTGGCCGTTGAGGCCTTCGCGCCGCCAATGGAGAGCTTCCGACGCGGTCGAGACTTCGCGGCGTGGTTGGGCTTGGTGCCACGGCAGCATTCGTCAGGAGGAAAAGAGCGTCTCGGGCGCATCTCGAAGGCCGGACAGGCCGACATCCGGCGGTTGCTGATCATGGGCGCGATGTCTCGATTGAACTGGCTCGGGCGAAAGAAGATTCCAGATGGGTCATGGCTGTCTCGGATGCTGGCCAGAAAGCCGAGAATGCTTGTGGCGATCGCGTTGGCGAACAAAATGGCGCGGGGGATCTGGGCCATGATGACGAAGAAGAAGGATTATGAGAAACCGGCACAGTCTGCGTTTGCGTGACAGAAGTGCAGCACGAGGCAGATTGGTTCCGGTAACGGAGGTGTGAGAAGTCGACGACCCATATGGGCAAAATGATCGAACAGATCTGGATCAGGAAAACCAGTTCGGGGCTAGGAGCCATTCAGCTCGCTGAATAGATTTGGACCTGATCCGCTGATCACCATATCGGCCAGCGGCTTCGAAAGTGCCGCATGTGAAGGCCTGACAGAAGACCGCACTCGATCACACCCAATGGCTCATAAACTTCTTGCATCACGGGCGGCAACCACAGAAGCCCCGAGACGCGCACAGGCAAGCATTGCAAACACGGCCTGCGGGATCATCGGCATGTAGATGATGACAATGTCACCCTTGCGCACGCCCTGCGCCCGCAGCACAGCGGCCAGCGCCACGACTTCCTCCTGCATCTGCAGATAGGTGAAACTGCGCTTGGCTCCCGTCACCGGGCTGTCATAGATCAGCGCCGGCTGATCAGCGCGGCCATTGGCAACGTGTCGGTCCACGGCGTTGAAACAGGCGTTGCAGGTGCCATCGACGAACCAGCGCCCAAACGCGCCCTGTTCCGGGTCGAAAATTCTGGTCGGCTTGTTGACCCAGTCGATCTGTTCGGCTGCTTCGGCCCAGAAAGCTTCCGGGTCTTTCTGCCAGGCGGCATATACTTCCTGATAACGCGATGGCACTCCAGTTTCCTCCCTGTGTTCTCGCAATCTGGAGTATGTGGCGCTCGTAACCCAGCGTCCAGAGCGCACGGCATGCAAAGCCACTTTGACACAGGGGCGCGTTACTGCTCAAACGAGCCGAATTGCATCCAAAGGCGCTCGCGCATGACCAAAATATTGTCGCTCGTGATCATTGGCCTGATGGTCATCCAGATCATAAAGCCGCTGGGCCTGCCCGGCCTCAAGCGGCGCGCTGACTTCTGGAAGCTCGCGGTCATGGCGCTGGCGCTCATCGTGGTCACCGCCGGGCTCAGCCACTAACAAAGCGAGCGACGCCGCGGATCATCCGCAGCGTCGCCCTCAATTCTGACCGGCCGCTTTCGGCAGCCGGTTGAGCTTTACAGCATCAGGCCTTGCGGGAGGCCTCGAAGATGCTGTCGATCGCCGAGCCGAGCATTGCGTCAAATTCGGCGTCGCTCTGCTTTGCCGACAGGCCTTCGGTCAGCGCGCGCGAGAAGCTGGCGATCATACCGTCATTCTGAGCCAGCATGGCGTTGGCGTCATCACGCGAATATCCGCCCGACAGCGCCACCACACGCATCACGCGCGGATCGTCGATCAGCGGCTTGTAGAGATTGGCCTTGGTCGGCAGCGTCAGCTTGAGCATGATCTGCTTGCCTGCCGGAACCTTATCCAGATTCTTCTGGATCTCGGCGAGAAGAATATCTTCAGCCTCCGCCTTGTCAGCAATCGAGATGGTCACTTCCGGCTCGATGATCGGCACAAGGCCGTGGCCAAGGATCTGGTTGCCCACTTCGAACTGCTGCGCCACAACGGCGGCAATGCCAGCAGGATTGGCGGCATCGATCACCGAGCGCATCTTGGTGCCGAAAACGCCATGCGCCACTGCGCGCTCCAGCAGCGCGTCGAGTTCCGGCATTGGCTTCATCAGCTTGACGCCGTCCTTCTCGTCGGCAAGGCCCTTGTCGACCTTCAGGAACGGAACCACGCCGCGCTTTTCCCACAGATACTGCGCCGTAGGCGTGCCGTCGACGTCGCGGTCCATCGTCTGCTCGAACAGGATCGCACCCATCACCTTGTCGCCGGTGAAGGCGGGCGACTTGATGATGCGCGTACGCATCTGGTGGATCAGATCGTACATCCCGGCCTCATCCGACCAGGCGCCTTCCTCGACACCGTAAAGTTTGAGGGCCTTGGGGGTGGAGCCACCCGATTGATCGAGCGCGGCGATGAAGCCATCCTTGCCGGCAGCCTGTGCCGTCATAGCCTGCACCATGTCGTCGCGACGTTCGCTCATTACAGCCTCCTTATTTTTGCTAATGACAGCGGCTTAGCAGAAGCGACAATTGAACGGAATGGAACCGCCTATTTCGAATCGATTGAAAGCAATTTCAAATGTTTAAGTAACAGGCGCGGGTAACCACCCATGCAGTCTTGCTTCCATCGCGGCCTCGCGACTGGCACATGTCACACCAGCAACGCAATAATGCGCACGCAATCCTGATGCGCAGGCTGATTGCAAGTATAGAATGAAATCATCTTGAGATGCAGCGCGGTCCGACAATGTCACCGGACCCGCGCAGAATTTTCAGCCGCGCCTTATTTCGACAGCGCGGTCACGCCCGGCAAGTCCTTGCCTTCCATCCATTCAAGGAAAGCGCCGCCAGCCGTGGAAATATAGGTGAAGTCGTCGGCAACGCCTGCATGGTTCAGCGCAGCGACCGTATCGCCGCCACCAGCCACAGAAACCAGCTTGCCGGCCTTCGTCTCCTCAGCCGCGAATTGTGCTGCCGCAACCGTCGCCGCATCAAATGGCGCGATCTCGAACGCGCCCAACGGGCCGTTCCAGACCAGAGTCTGCGCCTTGGCGATCCAGCCATTGATCGCTTCGACGGTCTTTGGGCCGACGTCGAGGATCATGCCGTCGGCGGGCACGGCATTGACGTCGACGACCTCATTGGCGGCATTCGCCTTGAATTCCTTTGCAACCACCGCGTCGGTCGGCAGCACGATAGCGCAACCTGCCGTCGCCGCCTCGATCATGATCTGCTTGGCGGTCGCCGCCAGATCGTGCTCGCACAGCGATTTGCCGACATCGGTACCGCGCGCGGCCAGAAAAGTGTTGGCCATGCCGCCACCGATCACCAGCGCATCGACCTTTTTGACGAGGTTCATCAACAGGTCGATCTTGGTCGAAACCTTGGCCCCGCCGACAATGGCGACAACCGGCTTCACCGGCTTGCCAAGGCCCTTTTCCAGCGCCTCCAGTTCGGCCTGCATCGTGCGACCGGCATAGGCCGGCAACAGACGCGCCAGTCCTTCCGTCGACGCATGCGCGCGATGCGCGGCAGAAAAGGCGTCGTTGACATAGACATCGCCATTGGCGGCCAGTGCCCTGGCAAATTCTGCGTCGTTCTTTTCTTCGCCCTTATGGAAGCGCGTGTTTTCAAGCAGCAGCACGCCGCCGATCTCAAGATCGGCGACAGCCTTTTCCGCCTCGGGCCCGATGCAATCGGCGGCAAAAGCAACCGGCTTGCCAAGCACTTCTTCGGTTGCCCGCGCGATCTGCGCCAGCGAGAATTCGGCGTTGGGCTCGCCCTTGGGGCGGCCGAAATGGGCGAGAAGAACAACCTTCGCGCCCTTGTCGCTGAGTTCGGTGATGGTGGGCGCAACACGCTCGATGCGCGTCGTATCGGTGACGTGACCGTCCTGCATCGGCACGTTCAGGTCTACACGGACCAGAACCCGCTTGCCGGAAACGTCGGCGTCGTCGAGCGTGTGGAACCCAGCCATCTTCACTTCTCCACTATGCGATCAGGCGAATGTCTTCGCGAATGCGATGGCGGTGTCAGCCATGCGGTTCGAGAAGCCCCATTCGTTGTCGTACCACGACATCACACGCACCAGATCGCCGTCGATGACCTTGGTCTGGTCGAGCGCAAAGGTCGAGGATGCCGGGTTGTGGTTGAGGTCGATCGAAACCAGCGGCTCATCTGTATAGGCAAGAACGCCCTTCAGCGGGCCATCGGCGGCAGCCATCAATGCTGCGTTGACTTCCTCGACCGTCACCTTGCGGCTCGGCACGAACTTGAAATCCACCACCGAAACATTCGGGGTCGGCACGCGGATCGACACGCCATCGAGCTTGCCGGCAAGTTCCGGCAGCACCAGGCCGACGGCCTTGGCCGCACCGGTCGAGGTCGGGATCATCGACACCGCTGCAGCGCGGGCGCGATAGAGATCCTTGTGCATCGTGTCGAGGGTCGGCTGGTCGCCCGTATAGGCGTGAACCGTGGTCATGAAGCCCTTGGTGATGCCGAACGTGTCGTTCAGCACCTTGGCGACCGGCGCCAGGCAGTTGGTGGTGCACGAAGCGTTGGAGACGACGATGTGCTCCGAGGTGAGCTTGTCGTGGTTGACGCCATAGACGACGGTCAGATCGGCATTGTCAGCCGGAGCCGACACCAGCACGCGCTTTGCGCCTGCCTTCAGATGCGCCGACGCCTTCTCCTTGGAGGTGAAGATGCCCGTGCATTCCATCACGATGTCAACACCAAGCTCGCCCCATGGCAGATTGGCAGGATCGCGCTCGGCAAATACCTTGAAAGAATCCGAACCGACCTGGATGGTGTTTCCGTCGACCTTCACTTCGCTCGGGAAGCGGCCATGCACGCTGTCATAGCGCAGCAGATGTGCGTTGGTCTCAACCGGTCCGAGATCGTTGATCGCAACGATGTCGATGTCCTTGCGACCGCTCTCGTAGATGGCGCGAAGGATGTTGCGGCCGATGCGGCCAAACCCGTTAATAGCGACTTTTACGGTCATGAAGCGGTCTCCCGAGTGCTGAAAAAGCTCTTTCAGGCTACGCAAACGCCAAGGTTTGCGGCCAACTGAGCGTTCCATAGCGGCGCACCGAGGAAGAATCCAGCGCCTGCCCGGATAAAACCGATTAGAGCGACTTCTGGCCCAATGGAAACCCGCAAACCCCTGTGGATGCAGCCGCAAAACACAAGCGGGAGCAGCCGTTTTGCGTTCACCTGAACGCGGCTGCTCCCGCTCGAATGATTGGTCCCGTTACGGGCTTATGCTTTGGCGAGCTTGCCTTCGACAGCAGCCACAATCGCCTCGGCAGTGATGCCGAAATGCTTGTAGAGATCCTCGATCGGCGCGCTGGCGCCAAAGCCCGTCATCCCGACGAACAGACCATCAGAACCGATGATCTCGTCCCAGCCCTGGCGAATGCCTGCCTCGACGGCCAGCTTCACCGGCGCTGCGCCAAGCACCGATGCGCGATAGGCATCGTCCTGCTTGCGGAACAGCTCGAAGGACGGCACCGAAACGACGCGGGCTGGAATGCCCTTGGTTTCAAGCACAGCACGTGCCGCAACAGCGATCTCGACCTCCGAACCGGTGGCAAAGATCGTAGCTTTTGCGTCGCCGCTGGCAGCCTCAAGCTCATAGGCACCCTTGGCCGACAGGTTCTCGTCCGAATGCGTCGTGCGCAGGCTCGGCAGGTTCTGACGGGTCAGAGCGAGCGTCGAAGGCGCGGTGCTCGACTCCAGCGCGATCTGCCATGCCTCGGCAGCTTCCACGGCATCAGCCGGGCGCAGCACGAGATGGTTGGGGATCGCCCGCAGCGCGGCCAGATGCTCGACCGGCTGGTGGGTCGGGCCGTCTTCGCCAAGACCGATCGAATCGTGGGTCATGACGAAGATCGAACGGATGCCCATCAGCGATGCAAGACGCATCGACGGACGTGCATAGTCCGAGAAGCACATGAAGGTACCGCCATAGGGGATGACACCGCCATGCAGCGCCATGCCGTTCATCGCCGCAGCCATGCCGTGCTCGCGAATGCCGTAATAGACATAGCGGCCCGAATAATCGCCCGGCTTGATCGGGCCGGTCTGGCTGGTCTTGGTGTTATTGGAGCCGGTCAGGTCAGCCGAGCCGCCAATCGTTTCCGGCAGCATCGCATTGATGACCTCAAGCGCCATTTCCGACGACTTGCGCGTTGCCACCTTCGGCTTGTCTTCCGAAAGCGTCTTCTTGTAGTCGACGATCATCTGGTCGAAACCGGCAGGCAGATCGCCCTTCATCCGGCGCTCGAACTCGCCCTTGGTGATCGCGTCGGCATCGCCGAAACGCTTTTCCCACGCAGCACGCTTGTCTGCGCCACGCGCACCGGCTTCACGCCAGGCGTTGAGGACATCGTCCGGCACCACGAACGGCTCGTAGTCCCAGCCCAGCGCCTTGCGTGCGCCGGCGATTTCTTCGGCACCGAGCGGCGAACCATGCGCCTTGCTGGTGCCGGCACGGGTCGGCGCACCGAAGCCGATCGTGGTCTTGGCAGCGATCAGCGTCGGACGGTCCGACTTCTGCGCCGTCTCGATTGCCGCCGCAATAGCTTCGGGATCATGGCCATCGACTGCCAGCGTATTCCAGCCGGAGGCTTCGAAGCGCTTGCGCTGGTCGGTCGAATCCGACAGCGAGATCTCGCCGTCGATGGAGATGTTGTTGTCATCCCAGAACACGATCAGCTTGTTCAGCTTCAAATGGCCTGCCAGCGAGATCGCTTCCTGGCTGATCCCTTCCATCAGGCAACCATCGCCAGCCAGCACATAGGTGTAGTGGTCGACGATCTTGTCGCCGAAGCGTGCATTAAGGATGCGCTCGGCCAGTGCCATGCCGACGGAATTGGCAAGCCCCTGCCCCAGAGGGCCGGTCGTCGTCTCGATGCCGGCGGCATAGCCATATTCCGGGTGACCCGCGGTCTTGGCGCCCAGCTGGCGGAAATTCTTGATCTGGTCGAGATCGATATCCGGGTATCCGGTCAGATAAAGCACCGAATAAAGCAGCATCGAACCGTGGCCAGCCGACAGCACGAAGCGGTCACGATCTGCCCAGTTCGGGTTCTTCGGGTCAAAGTTCAGGAAGCGCGTAAAGAGCACAGTGGCGATATCCGCCGCTCCCATTGGAAGGCCGGGGTGGCCGGAATTCGCCTTTTCAACCGCATCCATGGAAAGGAAACGGATCGCATTGGCCATGCGGTCGTGCTGTTCACGTGTGGTCATGATCGCTCGCTCTTTTTCAGCGCAGAAAAAAGGCCCTGAATGGCCCGGAAAGCGAGGCGACACATAGCACTCACGCGCCCCGAGTCAACGTCAACTGCATGTTTCCGGGCTGCTTTGAGCCGCTATCCCGATGATTGACGGGGGATAGAGTCTCAGGGCGCGTTGACGCTGCTTTGCCATGGCGCTTAATGTTTCTTGACTAAAGCGCTGGTAAAGCGTGCGATTCGGCACCAGGCCGGGGCTGGAACGGAAGCGATGACCGGGGAAGCCACCCTTAAAGAAGTTATTTCCCGCCTCAGCCGGGCGATGGAGGTGCTCGAAGACGCGGTCGCCGCCCGTCTGGAGCGCGAGCAGGATTACGGCGAGGCCGAAGCCGAGGTCCAGCGCATGAACGCCGACCGCGCCCGCCTCGCCAACGAACTCGACAATTCCGAAGCCCGCGCCGACCGCCTTGAAGAAGCCAACAAGGAGGTCTCACGTCGTCTGGTGACGGCGATGGAGACGATTCGCGCCGTACTCGACAGATAGGAGAGGCCCAATGGCGCAAGTTACGGTCACGATCGACGGAAAGTCCTATCGCATGGCGTGCGACGAGGGGCAGGAAGAGCATTTGATCGGCCTTGCCGAGCGCTTCGACCGCTATGTAGGCCACCTCAAGGGCTCGTTCGGCGAAATTGGCGACCAGCGGCTGACCGTGATGGCGGGCATCATGGTGATGGACGAACTCACCGAACTGCAAAAACGGGTCGTCGGTATGGAAACCGAAATCGCCACCCTGCGGAAGACCCGCGACGAGGCCCTCACCAAGGCTGACAAGAATGACGCCGCGCTGACCGGCGCTCTGTCAGGCCTTGCCGAGCGCATGGAAGGCCTTGCCCACAAGCTCAATGCCGACGGCGTATCGCGTTAACGTCAGAACCCCTGAAACAGCAGATCGAGCGCGGCAGTGATTTCGTCGCGATGGAGCGCGAGATTTGCAACACGCACCTTCAAAACGCCTGCAGGAACTGCCAGCATCAGTTGCGTATGCATCACGTAACGTCGCTCATCGATGATGAAGACAGGGTTCAACCTTTTGACCGGCGCGGTCGCGGGTTGATGGGGCAACAGCGGCACGGCAACCCGTGTGTCGAACTGATCCAACAAATCAGCCTGAACATCGAGCAGCAGGTTCTCGCTTCCCCGTGGATCACGGTAGACATCGAAACGTGCCATCAAAAGCCACGATATTCCGAGAACGGAAGACCTTCCTCTTCGAAATATCGGTTCCAGCCTTCAATCGCCTCGCGGTTCTCTTCCTGCCAGGCCCGCGCTTTTTCTCTGCGCACCGCCTCGGCGATGCCGGCTTCCGCCGCGCGCGAGACATTGACCGACAGCGCCTTGGCCTCGGCGAGCAGCGCCGCGTCGATGGAAAGGTTGGCAGCTTTACGGATCGATGGCGCTTCGTTTTTCACGATCTTGCTCCCGGTTCGTGCGCAAAGAGTATGCGCACGATTGTGGAGAAAGTCAGCCCTCGATCTCTTCGCGCAGCATTTCCAGCTCCAGCCATTCCTCTTCCATGGCTGTCAGCTTCGTGCGCAGCCCGTCGATCTCCGCCGCAACTTTCGCAAAGCCTTGCGGATCGCGGACATAGAAGGCCGGGTCAGCAATCTTTTCTTCCAGTTTGGAAATCTTGGCCTCGTTCTCGGCCATCTGCTTGGGCAGGTTCTCAAGCGCGAATTTCTGCTTGAACGACAGCTTGGTCACCGGCTTCGGCGCGGTTGCTGCCGGCGCCTCCTTGCGAACTGCTTCGTCCTTCTTGCGCGCGCCGCGCTCGATCAGCTTCTGCCCGCCGCGCTGCGCCAGCATGTCGGTGTAGCCGCCGGCATATTCGATCCAGCGCGCTTCGCCATCCGGCGCAATGATGCTGGTGACCGTGCGGTCGAGAAAATCACGATCGTGACTGACCAGAAGCACCGTCCCGGCATAACCGGCCACCAGTTCCTGCAGCAGGTCGAGTGTTTCCATGTCGAGATCGTTGGTCGGCTCATCGAGCACCAGAAGGTTTGCAGGTCGCGACAGGATGCGTGCCAGCACCAGCCGCGCGCGCTCGCCACCAGACAATTCACGCACCGGCGTGCGCGCCTGTTCCGGCTTGAACAGAAAGTCCTTCATATAGGACACGACGTGCTTCTGCTCGCCGTTGACGATCAGACTGTCACCACGCCCGTCGGTCAGATAGTTCGCCAGCGTTTCCGCGGGATCCAGCTCGCGCTTCTGATCGAGCGCGGCGATCTCCAGATTTGCTCCCAGCCTGATGACACCGGAATCGGGCGCCAATTCGCCAATCAGCATTTTCAGAAGCGTGGTCTTTCCCGCCCCATTGGGACCGACGAAACCGACACGGTCTCCACGTTGAATGCGCGCGGAGAACTCCTTGACGACCTCGCGCTCGCCAAAGCTCTTGCTGATCGCTTTCGCCTCAATCACCAGCTTGCCGGACTCAGCCGAATCTGCCGCCGTCAGCGTTGCGACGCCCTCTGCGCCGCGATGATTGCGGAACCGGTCGCGCATCGAGTGCAATTCCCCGAGACGGCGCATGTTGCGCTTGCGGCGCGCCGTCACGCCATAACGCAGCCAATGCTCTTCGCGCTCGATCTGTCGCCCGAGCTTGTGGTGGTCGCGTTCTTCTTCTTCCAGAATCTGATCGCGCCACTCTTCGAAATGCGCAAATCCTCTGTCGAGTTTGCGTGTGACGCCACGGTCGAGCCACACCGTCGCGCGTGACACCCGCTCGAGAAAACGGCGGTCGTGGGAGATCATGATCAGCGCCGACTTGGTGCGCTGCAACTCGTCTTCCAGCCACTCGATGGTGGACAGGTCGAGATGGTTGGTCGGCTCGTCGAGCAAAAGGACATCCGGCTCCGGTGCCATGACGCGCGCCAGCGCTGCCCGCCGTGCCTCACCGCCAGAAAGATTGCGGGGATTTTCATCGCCCGTCAGCCCCAGACTTTCGATCAGGTAGATCGCGCGATAGGCGTCATCCGCCGGCCCCAGCCCTGCTTCGACATAGGCCCGCACAGTCTCATAGCCTTCAATATCCGGCTCCTGATGCAGATAGCGGATGGTCGCGCTCGGTTGGCGGAAGATCTCGCCATCCTGCGCCTCGACCAATCCGGCGGCAATCTTCAGCAGAGTCGATTTGCCGGAGCCATTGCGTCCCACCAATGCGATTTTTTCGCCAGCGGAAGCAATGAGTTGTGCGCCGTCCAGGAGTGGCGTGCCACCAAATGTAAGCTTGATACGATCGAGAGAAAGAAGTGGTGGGGCCATGATCACATACGAAATGAGGAAACGGGATGAGCCACGAGCATGGCGCGGCCGGACTCAAGCCGAACTGCCAGTTCGCCAGCGACCTCGTTGGAGAGGGTGAGGGATGAGCCGAATGGCACCGTACGTGCGCAAAGTGGCCATTTCGCTCCGGCCAGCGTCAATCCGCCAAGGTCCGAGAAGGGCAGGATGCTGAACATTGTCCGGTCGTCATAATCGAATTTGCGCTCGCCCGACAGCAGCGGCACACCTTCCTGATTGCCGCTGGTGAGCAGGCAGTCAGTGCCATTTTCCGCCAACCGGATGCCAGCGGTCAGATGCAGGAACGCATGATCCGCGCGCGCGCCGCCGAAAGCCCCGACGAGCAAGATTTCGGTCGCGCCACGCTTCAGCGCTGCGTCGACAGCGATCTCACCATCGGTCTGGTCTTTTTCCCGAGGAAACAGCTCCACCGGCACCCTGGCATGCGCGGCACGCATCCCGTCATCGACGGAATCGAAATCGCCAGTCCACAATTCCGGCACCACGCCAAGCGCCGCTGCGTGGCGTATTCCGGAATCGGCAGCGATCACGCGCGCCCCATCGATCTGCCGGGACAGGCGAGGCGTCACAGTCAGGTCGCCACCGAGGAGGATTGCAAAACGGGCCATGGGCACCGCCTCTATCATGCACAGGGCGCAAGCAAAAGGCTTGCGCAATATTCTCGTCCGCCCTATGTCTGTTGCCGCTCTAACGGGGTGCCGCACGTGCATGTCACGCGTCGGCTGAGAGGCAAACGGGGAAACCCAGCCAACCCGCTGAACCTGATCCGGCTCATACCGGCGGAGGGATTAGACGCTGCAGCAATAGCGCCTGAATTCCCTTGAACACGAACCAAAGGAGAAGCGCTATGTGTCGCTTGTTGTTTTCCGTTTCCGCATTGGCCCTGCTTTCCATCGCGCCCGCCTCGGCGCAGGAAAAGCTGACCGTCTATACCTATGACAGCTTCACCGCCGACTGGGGCCCCGGCCCTGCGGTCGAAAAGGCGTTTGAAGCCGAATGCGGCTGCGACGTCGAGTTCGTCGCGGTCGCCGATGGCGTCGCCCTGCTCAACCGCCTGAAGCTTGAAGGCGGCAACACCAAGGCCGACATCATTCTCGGGCTCGACACCAGCCTCACCTTCGAGGCGCAACAGACCGGCCTGTTCGCCCCGCACGAAATCTCGCTCGACAAGGTCAATGTCCCCGGAGGCTGGACCGACGCAACTTTCGTACCTTACGACTACGGCTACTTCGCCTTCGTCTACGACACCGAAGCGCTTGAAACACCGCCGGCGAGCCTGAAGGAACTGGTCGAAGGCAATGCGAACGACAAGATCATCATTCAGGATCCGCGCACATCGACGCCCGGCCTCGGCTTGCTGCTGTGGGTCAAGGCGGTCTATGGCGATGAAGCCGCCGATGCCTGGAAGAAGCTGCAGGCACGCGTGCTGACGGTCACGCCGGGCTGGAGCGAGGCCTACGGCCTGTTCACCAATGGCGAAGCGCCGATGGTGCTTTCCTACACCACCTCGCCCGCCTATCACGTCATCGCCGACGACACCCAGCGCTATCAGGCAGCCGGCTTTGCGGAAGGCCATTACCTTCAGGTCGAAGTCGCAGGCGTCACCACCAAGGGCGCGACCAACCCGCTGGCGCGCCAGTTCCTCGAGTTCATGACCGGCCCCGGCTTCCAGAACGCCATTCCCGAGACCAACTGGATGTTCCCGGCCGGCGAAATGTCGGAGCCTCTCAATCCGGCATTTGACCAGCTCGTCACACCGGCAAAAACACTGACGCTGGAGCCTGAAGACATCGCCCGCAACCGCAAGGCATGGGTGGATGAGTGGCTGGCCGTAATGAGCCGGTAAAAGACATGATCGACCGCCGCATTCTTGCCGGTAGCATTGGCCTTGCGGCGGTCGCCCTCCTGATCGGCGGGGCCTTCGCTGGCCTCGCCGCCGAAGCGTTTCACGATTTTGGCCGTACGCTCGGCGCAATTGACGCCTATCTCCTGCGCGTCGTCCGGTTCACTGTGTGGCAAGCGGCGCTTTCCACCGCGCTCTCCGTCATTCCCGCGCTTTTCGTTGCGCGTGCGCTGGCGCGTCATCCGTCATTTCCGGGACGCGGCCTGATCCTCAAGCTGTTCGCATTGCCGCTGGCTCTGCCGGCCATTGTCGCCGCGCTGGGCATTCTGGCTCTCCTTGGACGTGCCGGCCTGGTTTCCGACCTGATGACGACGCTGACGGGCAGTCGCTGGCAGGGCATCTACGGCCTGTCCGGCATTCTCATAGCGCATGTCTTCTTCAACCTGCCGCTCGCAACCCGGCTGTTCCTGCAGGCGCTCGACACGGTGCCAAGCGACCAGTGGCGGCTTGGCGCGCAACTTGGGATGGGTCAGCGCGCCTCGTTCCGCTTCATCGAATGGCCTGTCCTGCGGACTGCCCTGCCGGGTGTCGCGGGCCTCGTATTCATGCTGTGCATCACTTCCTTCACGATCGTCCTGACGCTGGGCGGCGGCCCGCGCGCCACAACGCTGGAAGTTGCAATCTATCAAGCGTTGCGCTTCGACTTTGACCCCGCCCGCGCGGTCACACTGACAGTGCTGCAGATCGCACTGACGGCTGCCATCGTGTTCATGCTCATCAGGCTCGGCGCCAACATGGCCGGCGATGCAAACCTGTCGGTCTCGCCCCGGCGTCCCGTTGCATCGGGGCCCGTCGAGCGGGTATTCAGCGCGATCCTCATCGTCAGCGCGCTGCTCTTCGTTGCAGGCCCCATGGCGGCTATCATCGTTTCGGGTCTTCAGGCAGATCTTGTCCGCCTTGCAAGCGACCCGGCGGTTCATGCCGCGACCCTGACAAGCCTGGTGCTTGCTCTTGGCGCGGCCGTCCTTTCGATTGCGCTCTCGCTGTCGCTGGTCATGGCCCGACGCACGCTGGAACTGCACCGCCACCGCAACGCTGCTCCTTCCCTCCTTGAGCAGCTTTTCGACACCGGCGCCGGCTTCGTGCTGGTCATCCCACCCATCGTGCTCGGCGCGGGATGGTTCGTCCTGATGCGTAACACCGGCCTGGTCTTTGTCGTCGCTCCCTTGATGGTTGTCACGGTGAACGCGGTCATGGCGATGCCATTTGCCATCCGCGCCATTCGCCCCGCCTATGACGCCGCCAGCGCCCGCCACGAACGTCTGGCGGCTTCGCTCGGCATCAGCGGCATCAACCGCCTGCGTCTGATCGACTGGCCGGTGCTGCGCCGTCCGCTGTTCATGGCGATGGCATTTGCAATGGCGCTCTCGCTTGGCGACCTCGGCGTCATTGCCCTGTTCGGATCGGACTCGGTGCAAACGCTGCCCTATCTGCTGCTTGCCCGGATGGGCAGCTACCGTACCGCCGACGCCGCGGGCCTCGCACTCTTTCTGGGTATCATCTGCCTTCTGCTGATGACCTTTGTCGATCGAACAGGAAACAGGACATGACCGGCGCATCGATCCGTCTCGACAGCGTGCAATTTTCCTATGGCAGCACCCAGATGTCGTTCAACCTCTCGGTGGAAAGCTCGGACATCGTTGCCGTGATGGGTCCAAGCGGCTCAGGCAAGTCCACCCTGCTCAACCTGGTTGCTGGTTTTGAACGTCCTGCAAGCGGTTCAGTGATGATCGCCGGGCGTGACGTGAGCGCCCTGCCTCCCGCGCAGCGGCCCGTTTCGATGGTGTTTCAGGAAAACAACCTTTTTGCCCATCTCACCGTCGCCCAGAATGTGGGCCTTGGCCGTTCGCCCTCGCTGCGCCTCGACGCCGCCGACCACAGCGACATCGACCGCGCTCTTGAACGCACGGGCCTTGCAGGCAAGCAGGCGCGGCTGCCGGCGCAATTGTCGGGTGGCGAGCGCCAGCGCGTTGCACTGGCGCGTGTGCTCGTGCGCAGCCAGCCTGTCCTTCTTCTTGACGAGCCGTTCGCATCTTTGGGGCCGGCGCTGCGCCGCGAAATGCTGGAACTTGTGCGCGCATTGCACGCCGAGCACGGCATGACGGTGCTGATGGTAACCCACCACCCGGACGATGCGCATGCGCTCGCGCACAGGATTGCCTTCATTGAGGAGGGAAGGGTCTCGGCTTGCGCAGACACCGCAACGATGTTTTCCGAAAACGCGCCGGAAAGTTTCAAAGCCTATATAGGGAATTGACCCGTCTGCCTTCCGCCCGCTTGCGGACACAATTGCACGTCACACGGGAATCATGGTTTACGGATTATACGAGGGGTCTTGACGCCCGCTCGCAGGCAACCTTTCGCCGGATAGGGCGTTTGGGAGACTGAGGCACGACGAAAAGGGACGCAACTCTGCCAGTAGCCACGCGGGATAAGTACACGGACCGGACACGTTCAGTTTCGGCCACCACCCTTTGGCGCGGCCTGTCTACCGTTGCGCTCACCCTTGTGCTCGCCTCTTGTCAACTCGGCGGCAATGAAGGTCTTGATGCCCTTCGCCCGTCCAACAACCCCGTGACCGTCGACAGTGTCACCCGCAATGACCGGATTGCGGCGATTGCGCGTGAGCAGCATCCGCGCATTCTGGCAACTTATGGCGGTGAATATTCCGACGCAAAACTCGAGCGCATGGTCGCGCGCGTGGTCGGCTCCCTGACGCTCGACCCGGACAATCCGAACCAGACCTATCAGATCACCATTCTCAACTCGCCCAACATCAACGCCTTTGCGCTGCCGGGCGGCTATCTTTACGTGACGCGCGGCCTTCTCGCGCTCGCCAATGATTCGGCTGAACTTGCAGCCGTCATCGCGCATGAAATGGCGCATGTGACCGCCAATCATGGCATCCAGCGCCAGCAACGCCAGGCCGAGGAAGTGTTGGCCAGTCAGGTGGTCAACGACGTGCTTGGCAGCGACCCCGCCGCAAGGGTCGCGCTGGTGCGTGGGAAGTTGCGTCTGGCCCAGTTTTCGCGAAATCAGGAACTGGAGGCCGATGCCGTTGGCATTCGTGCCATCGCCCGCGCCGGTTACGACCCGTTTGCAGCTGCAAGGTTCCAGCAGTCGATGGCGGCGCACAGCGCTCTGCGCAGCACCAACAGCACTGTCGACGAAAGCCTCGATTTTCTGGCGAGCCACCCGAACGCGCCCCAGCGGATCGAACTGGCGCTTCGCCACGCGCGTCAGTTCGGCACGCCCGGTTCCGGCAACCGCGATCGCGACACGTTCCTGGCCGGGATCGATGGCCTGCTCTATGGCGACACGCCGCAGGAAGGCTTTGTGCGTGGACGCACCTTCATGCATCCCAAGCTCGGCGTTTCCTTCACCGTTCCCGAAGGGTTCGTCATCGACAATTCAGCGGCCGCGGTGACCGCTGCCGGGCCGGGCGAAATAGCCGTCCGCTTCGATGGCGTGACGATCAACCCGCGCGCCTCCCTGTCCGAATATGTTCGCGGCGGCTGGGTCGCGGGTCTTGAGCCAGGCAGCATCCGTCCCATCACCATCAACGGCAACGAAGCCGTACAGGCACGCGCGCGTGCCGAAGGCTGGCAGTTCGATGTCACGGTCATCCGCGCTGGTGGTCAGGTCTATCGCCTGCTGACTGCCGCACCGGCCGCAAGCACGGCGCTTGAAAGCGTCGCGTCTCAGGTCCGCTCCAGCTTCCAGACATTGACTGATGCCGAGAAGACATCGCTGAAACCGCTGCGCGTACGCGTCGTCACCGTGTCAGCGGGCGAATCGATGGCCAATCTTGCGTCACGCATGGTTGGCGTTGATCGCAAGCTTGAAACCTTCCGCATGCTCAATGGCTTGGCCGCGGGCGCGACTGTTTCGGCCGGCCAGCGTGTGAAAATAATTACAGACCGATAAACGCGCGTGCCTCAGGAGGCAAGGCTGACCATCTCGGGATGCTCGCGCACAAGCGCGGTGCGCAGTTTTTCAAGCGCCCGCCCTTCGATCTGACGCACGCGCTCCTTCGAGATTCCCAGCTGCGTGCCGAGCGCTTCGAGCGTCTTGCCTTCTTCGCGCAACCGTCTCTCCCTGATGACGCTCAGTTCGCGCGCATTGAGCGTCGACAGGGCGTCGTGCAGCCATCCGACCCGTCGCTCGCCGTCAATCGTCTCGCTGACGACAACATCGGGCAGATCCGCGTCCGAGACTAACAAGTCCATGCGCTCCGTTCCCGTTCCCTCCTGATCAGGGCCCGACACTGTTGCGTTGAGCGAGGCGTCCGGCCCGGAAAGTCGGGCATCCATCGTCGCGACATCGGCCAGCGACACCCCCAGCGCATCAGATACCTGCCGATGCATCTCATCAGTTGTCAGTGTACCGGGCTGCTGTGCCAGACGCGCGCGCAGCCGCCGTAAATTGAAGAACAGGGCTTTCTGGGACGACGACGTACCGCCGCGCACGATCGACCAGTTGCGCAGGATATAGTCCTGCATCGACGCCCGGATCCACCAGGTTGCATAGGTCGAGAAACGCACCTGACGGTCCGGCTCGAACCTTGCCGCAGCTTCCAGCAGGCCGATATGCCCTTCCTGGATCAGGTCGTTGATGGACAGCCCGAAATGACGGAAGCGCGAGGCCATGGCGATGACCAGCCGCATATGCGCCACCACGATCTGATGTAGCGCCTGCTGGTCGCGACTGCTCTTCCAGCGTTCCGCAAGATCAAGTTCTTCATCGCGCCCGAGATAGGGTGCCTTCATCGCCTCACGTACGAGGCTGCGCGCTGCCGGTTCATCCATTGCAAGACTCCATCTGTCCTGATGGAAGCCGGACGTGCACGGCAGGCCAAGATCCTCGTTCCGTGTTTCCGGCGCCCGTCAGAAAGACGCACGGGATGGCAGAAAGGTTCCCTCACAACGGCAATGATCGACGCAAACAAAAAGGCCCGGCTTGATGCCGGGCCTTTGATCTTTCCACAAGGGCTGGAAAAGCTTACGCCGCTTCTTCCTGATCAGCTTCCGCTTCCACTTCCACTTCCTCATTGTCGGCCTTTGCGCCACGGCGCGGGCCCTTGTTGAGGTTGGTTTCGATAAGACGGACCGCTTCAGTGTCGGAGAGCTTGTTGACGGCAGCAATCTCGCGAGCCATCCGGTCAAGCGCGGCTTCATAAAGCTGGCGTTCGGAATAGGACTGCTCGGGCTGTGTCTCGGCGCGGTAAAGGTCGCGCACCACTTCAGCGATCGAGATCAGATCGCCGGAATTGATCTTCGCATCATATTCCTGCGCGCGGCGCGACCACATGGTGCGCTTCACGCGTGCGCGGCCCTGGACGACCTTCAACGCGCGATCGACATAATCTGTCTCAGACAGCTTGCGCATTCCGATGGTCGTGGCCTTGGCAACCGGCACCTTCAGACGCATCTTGTCTTTCTGGAAGTCGATGACGAAGAGTTCCAGCGTCATGCCCGCAACTTCCTGCTCTTCGATGGCCGCTATCTGGCCAACGCCGTGCGCCGGATAGACGATATACTCGCCGGTCTTGAAGCCATGTCGTGTTGCTGCGGATTTCTTCTGCTGGGTTGCCATACGCCCTGTACTCCTTTTTATGGTGTCGACCTTCTGGGTCGGCACACCTTGACCGCGGTCGACGCCCGAACCGGCGACCTCCGAGACAAGACAAAAGGATTTTCCTCACCCGATCATGAAATCTGTCAGCTTCGCGCTCATGCGCACGAACCTGGCCCAGATTATCTTGGCCCGGATGTGAAAAAGCCTTTCAAGGATTAAAGCGCGAGCGCCATGAATCGACGTCTGTCATCGGCATGTTGAGTATATGTAACATGAAAAGTAGACAGAATCAACAATTTACCGCAGACGCACACGCACGAGTGATTCGCGCGCGCTGAAGAAACGCCCGAATTTCGGCAAAAACAGCCCGGTCCTCGCGGTCCGGAACGGTCCTATCAGTCGCCTGCGCCTGGCTCCGGCGAGAAATAGGCATCAAACTTGTTTTCGACGCCGTCGAATTCCTTCGCCTCGGGAAGTTCTTCGCGCTTTTGTGTCAGGTTCGGCCACTTCGAAGCATATTCGGTATTGAGCTGCAGCCATTTGTCGAGGCCAGGCTCGGTGTCCGGGCGGATCGCGTCCGCAGGGCATTCCGGCTCGCACACGCCGCAATCGATGCACTCGTCCGGATGGATGACGAGCATGTTCTCGCCTTCATAGAAGCAGTCGACCGGGCACACCTCGACACAGTCGGTGTACTTGCACTTGATGCAATTGTCGGTGACGATGTAGGTCATGAGGAAACTCCCGCGGGCATGCGCGTCTTTTCATCCGGTCGGTGACGTAAGCCGTTTATCGTGACCGCGCAAGGGCGACCAAACGGCACAACCTGGCAATGCGGCCAGCTATGCAAAAATGCCTCCCCTCGTCATCATTGGGCATCGTCGCGCAGCGCATCGATCTGGCGGCGTTCTCGCTTGGTCGGGCGACCGCTGCCCGGCTCCCGCTGGGCCGGTGCAACCATGCGCGATGCCGGGTCGGATTTCTCCTCGACCGGCGTCATGTCTTCATAGAGCGTGCGCGCTTCCTCTGCCGGACCGCGCCGCACTCCCAGCCCGACGACGCGCCATACAAGGACACGTCGTTCAAGGCTGATGGTCAGGACATCACCGGATTTGAGCGCATAGGACGGCTGATCCACCTTGTCGCGGTTCACCCGTACCTTTGCCCCCTGGACCAGCTTGGCTGCCAGCGAGCGCGATTTCACCGCGCGCGCAAAAAACAGCCATTTGTCGATCCGCTGGCGTCCCTCGGCAACCATTCTACTTCTTGAGCTGATCCCGCAGCGCTGCAAGCTTGGCGAATGGCGAATCCGGATCGATCTTCACCGGACGTTCTTCGCGCGGCTTGTTGCCGCCGGGACGATCGTTGCGACGCTGATCGTTGCCGAACCTGTCGTTGCGCCCGCCCGGCTTGCCCTTGAAGTTGCCGCGCTCCTGGCGCTCGCCTTCCGGACGACCACCACCGTCGCGCCTCGGGCCCTTGGCCTGCGCTCCGCCGCGATTGTTGGCGTTGCGACGCTGCTGCTGGTCGGGCTGCCCCTGCCCCTGTCCTTGTCCTTGGCGCTGTCCCTGACGCTGCCCGTGGCGCTGCTGACCGTGACGCGCACGACCTTCGAAGCGGGCCGGGCGCCAGAGCAGAACCAGCTTGATTTCTTCTTCCGCAGGCTCTTCGCCGACTGCCGGCTCGACCGCCTCGACAGGCTCGCTGGCCGCAACGGCTTCGGCGGATGCTGCGGGCTCCTCGGCAACGGCAGCTTCTTCCACCTCGATAGCTTCAGCTGCACCCGGCTCGACAGCAGGTGTGGCTTCCGCCGTCACTGCTTCGGTCTCGACGGTTTCCGCTGCACCCTCTTCAGCCCCAGCTTCGACTGCAACAGCATCCGCAGCGGGAGTCTCTGTTTCACTTGCTGCTGCCTCTGCCGCAGCTGCTGCCGCTTCATCGGCAGCAGCCTTGGCCACAACCCGCTCGCGCTCGGCGGTGTCAAACGCGTCGATCTTGGCCTGAACTTCCGTTGCCGGCTTGGCCTCCGAGCGATAGCCCAGACCCTTGAGGATTTCTTCCATATCCTCGGCGGTGGCGCCAAGGATCGACATCATCGCAGGCGTGACGGTGAAGGCTGCACCATCATAGGCACCATCCGGACGTGGTCCGGTGCCGGCGCGCCATCCCAGCGCGGGACGAATAAGATCTGCCAGACGCTCGAGAATATCGACACGCACCGCGCGACGACCAAGCGAGCGATAGCCAGCCAGGCGGTAGAACACCGGCTCGAATTCGCCGTCCACCACCACCGAGGTGCGGCCAGACGCCAGCGCATTGACGACATCGCCAAAGCCGGGCTTGTCCTTGCCGTCGTTCTGCAGCGCCCACAACAGGGTGACGAGGCCGGCCGGTGCCGGCTTGAGCAGTGCCGGCACAAAGACGTGAAACGCCCCGAAGCGCACGCCCAGACGTCGCAATGCCGCGCGCGCGTCCTGATCGAGCGATTTCACCTCATCGGCGACGTCGCGACGGTTGAGGACACCAAAATTCTCGACAAGACGAAACGCAATGCCACGGGCCGTGCCGCTCAGCTGATCTGCGTCCTTGAGGTCGAACAGCGGCTTGAGCAGCGTTTCGGCCTGATATTTGACGAAGCGCTCGGCACGCGCGACGACCTTGTCGCGGGCAGCACCGGTCAGTTGCTCGTCAGCCAGCAGGATCAAGCGCGGCGACAAAGCATCTTCACCGGCAGTCAGCGTGCCAACCGGGGCACCGATCCAGCGCAGAAGCCCGTCAGAAGCGAGGGCAAAGTCGGCATTGGAGGCGTTGGCGAAACGCTCCGCGCGCGCCTCAAACTCCGCAGCCAGCGCTTTCTGCGCAGCCGCCTTGACCGCCTTGGCATCCTCGCCACCAGCCGACGCATCGGCGGTAAAGCGAAAGCCTTGCAAGGCTCCCACGTGATGTCCTTCAACCACGACGTCCCCGGACGGATTTATTTCTGCTTCAAGCATCGCATTTTCTCTCAGGCGCCTCATGAGCACGGATGTCCTGCGGTCTACAAAGCGTTTCGTCAATCGCTCATGCAATGCATCGGACAGTCTATCCTCTATCTCCCGCGTCTTTTCCTGCCAATATGCCGGATCGGCAAGCCAACCCGGTCGGTGTGAAACAAAAGTCCAGGTACGAATCTGCGCAATCCGATGCGACAGCGTATCGATATCGCCTTCGGTTGTATCAGACCTGCGTACCTGTTCAGCCATATAATCCTCATCGACATGGCCCTTGCGTGCAATGTCGAGAAAGATCGACCCGATGATGTCGGCATGCTGTGCCGGGGCAATGCGGCGATAGTCGGGTAGCGCGCAGGCGTCCCACAACTGCTCGACGCGCTTGCCCTTGGTGGCCAGCTTGCGGATTTCGGGATCCTTGGACAGATATTCCAGCGCCCGCGCGTCAACGGCAGGCAACGCACGCGTCAGCCCTTCAACCGGCGGCACGGCGTCGATCGAGCGCTGGAGCGCATCGATGCTGGAAAAATCAAATCGTGCGCTGCGCCATTGCAGCACCTTCACGGGATCGAAATTATGGGATTCGATCCGCTCGACCAGATCGTCCGGGAACGGATCAACCTGCCCCGTCACGCCGAAGGTGCCGTCGCGCACATGGCGACCAGCGCGCCCGGCAATCTGGCCAAGCTCGGCCGCCGTCAGGTCGCGATACTGGAAGCCGTCAAATTTGCGGCTTTGCGCGAAGGCAACATGGTCGACATCGAGATTGAGCCCCATGCCGATCGCGTCGGTGGCGATGAGATAATCGACATCGCCCGACTGGTAGAGTTCGACCTGCGCATTGCGGGTGCGCGGGCTCAGCGCGCCAAGCACAACTGCAGCACCGCCGCGCTGCCTGCGGATCAGCTCGGCAATGCCGTAAACCTCTTCCGCCGAGAAGGCGACAATCGCCGAGCGATGCGGCAGGCGGGTGATTTTCTTGGAACCGGCATAAGCCAGATGCGACATGCGCGGGCGGGTAATCACCGACACGCCGCGCAACAACTTTTCTAGAATGCCGCGCATCGTCGACGCGCCAAGCAGCAGCGTCTCCTGCCGCCCCCGCAAGTGAAGCAGTCGATCGGTGAAGATATGTCCGCGCTCCAGATCGGCGGCCAGCTGGATCTCGTCAATGGCAACGAAGGCCGCGTCGGTCTCGCGCGGCATCGCCTCGACGGTACAGACTGAATAGCGCGCGCCGGGCGGGACGATCTTTTCCTCGCCGGTAATCAGCGCGACCTTGTCAGCACCGACCTTTTCCGCAACGCGTCCATAGACCTCGCGCGCCAGAAGGCGCAGTGGCAAGCCGATGACGCCACTTTCGTGGGCCACCATGCGCTCGATTGCCAGATGGGTCTTGCCGGTGTTGGTAGGTCCGAGCACCGCGGTCACGTCTCTGCCCGAAAGCAGGAGCGGCGCGTCAGCTCTGGTCTGGATATTCATTTTAGGCGGTCGGCCCTCTCAACGCTCATGCGTGGAAGAACGTCCCCTAGCATGACAATGTGGTGAGCGGAAGATGGCCCAGACCTGCCGCAAGTGCAACGTTTTCCACGACATCGCCTGAAAAATGGAACGAGTCTGGAACGAATCGGCGACGAATCGCTGACTCCGGCAAGTTCCGCTTTCGTTCACCACATCATGTTGACATCGGACGCAACCGGATCACCAGATCATGAATCCGGCAAATAACCTTCGGTGAAAGTCGGTAAATCACGCAGCTTCGCGGCAGTTCCACCGATCATCATTGTCAAGTTCAGCCCTTGTTCTGCCCCAACAGCACCGTCATCAACTGCCTGCACACAGGCTGAGCACAGGCTACGCACAGCTTATCCACAAGCTGGTCCACACCGCCTTTTCGCGCCGCAGAGGCAACACCAAGAGAAATTTAGACTGGGAAACCTTCCAGCAACCTGGCTGTCACTTGTCACTATTCATATTTCGTGCCCAATAACCGCGTGGGGATACTGTCAATTTCGAGGGACACATCATGTCTAGACGACTATTTGCGGAATTCTTCGGTACATTCTGGCTTGTCTTCGGCGGCTGCGGCGCAGCGGTGATCGCCGCAGCGTTCCCGGAACTTGGAATCGGCTTTGTCGGCGTTGCACTGGCATTTGGCCTGACCGTGCTGACAATGGCCTATGCCGTGGGCGGCATTTCCGGGGGCCACTTCAACCCTGCCGTGTCAGTCGGACTTCTGGTTGCCGGGCGCTTTGAAGCGCGCGAACTTGTGCCCTATGTGGTGGCTCAGCTCATTGGCGCGGTCGCCGCGGGCGCGGTGCTGTATCTTGTTGTCAGCGGCCGGGCCGACTTCACCAGCGTTGGCGGCTTTGCCTCGAACGGCTATGGGGCGGCATCGCCCGGCGGCTATTCGATGACCTCTGCACTGGTGATCGAAGTGCTTCTGACCTTCTTCTTCCTGCTGATCATCCTTGGATCGACCAGCAACCGCGTTCCCGCTGGCTTTGCGCCCATTGCCATCGGGCTTGCATTGACCCTGATCCACCTGATCTCGATCCCGGTGACCAACACCTCGGTCAATCCCGCCCGCTCCACCGGCGTTGCGCTCTTCGCCGAAGGTCCGGCGCTGGCGCAACTATGGCTGTTCTGGGTCGCACCGATCGTCGGCGCGGCACTCGCAGGCATCGTCTATAACGCGCTGCTCAACGACGACTGACGCATCCGCGCCAAAACAAGCGGCCCCGCAAGGGGCCCGCCCGTTGACGTCTGCCACCAGACTCTGTCAGACGACGAACTGCCCGCCATTGGCAGACAGGGTCGAGCCGGTGATGAAGCCGGACTCGTCGGCGGCTAAAAACACCACCGCGCGCGCGATCTCATCTGCCTCGCCCAATCGCCCGACCGGGATTTGTGCGATGATCGACTCGCGGACCTTTTCGGGAACGGCCATCACCATTTCAGTGCCGATATAGCCGGGGCAGATCGCGTTCACCGTAATCCCGGCCTTCGCGCCTTCTTGCGCCAGCGCTTTGGTGAAGCCAAGGTCGCCGGCCTTGGCCGCCGAGTAGTTCGCCTGTCCCATCTGGCCCTTCTGCCCGTTGATCGACGAGATGGTAATCACCCGGCCAAACTTGCGCTCGCGCATGCCCGCCCACACCGGATGGGTCATGTTGAACACCCCGTTGAGATTGGTGTCCATGACCTCGCGCCATTGCTGCGGCGTCATTTTGTGGAACATCGCATCGCGGGTGATGCCGGCATTGTTGATCAGCACCTCGACCGGCCCCAGATCAGCTTCCACCTGCCTTATTCCTTCGACACAGGCTTCGTAGTCAGCAACCGACCATTTATAGGCCGCAATGCCGGTCTGCTGCCGAAAAGCGGCGGCGGCTTCGTCATTGCCGGCATAATTGGCCGCGACCTTGTAGCCAGCATCTTTCAGGGCAATGCAAATTGCAGCACCTATGCCGCGCGTTCCACCAGTGACAAGTGCAGTTCTGCTCATGCTGTCCCTCCTCTGGATGATCAACCGATATGCAGGGTCCCCTCCTGCACAGGGTTGCTTATGGTCTGAAACCGCCCCCTTGATACGAAAACGGCCGGGCAGCAGAGCTGTCCGGCCGTTTCAGATTTGCAAATTTCAATCTGCCGCCGCCGCCGCGTGGCGAACGGCGGATGGCAGGCGGTCACATCTTTGAAGACCGCCGCTTTTCCCATCAGAGCGCTTCAACGCACATGGCAACGCCCATGCCGCCGCCGATGCACAAGGTCGCCAGGCCCTTCTTGGCCCCACGGCGCTGCATCTCGAACACCAGCGTGTTGAAAACGCGCGCGCCGGACGCGCCGATCGGGTGGCCGATGGCAATGGCGCCGCCATTGACGTTGACGATATCCGGGTTCCAGCCCATGTCGCGGTTGACCGCGCAGGCCTGCGCCGCAAACGCTTCATTGGCCTCCACCAGATCCAGATCACCCACGCTCCAGCCTGCCCGCTCCAGCGCTTTGCGCGAGGCTGGAATCGGCCCGGTGCCCATGATCTGCGGATCGACGCCAGCCGTCGCCCAGGACACGATCCGCACCAGCGGGGTTGCGCCACGACGCACCGCCTCTTCCTCGCTCATCAACACCACCGCCGCAGCGCCATCATTGATGCCCGAAGCGTTGGCCGCCGTCACGGTGCCTTCCTTGTCGAAGGCCGGCTTCAGCTTCTGCATCGCTTCGATCGTCGCGCCATGGCGGATATATTCATCCGCATCCACGACAACATCGCCCTTGCGCGTCTTCAGCGTCACCGGGGCGATCTCGTCCTTGAAACGCCCGGCCTTCTGCGCTGCTTCTGCCTTGTTTTGCGATGCAACCGCGAAGGCATCCTGCTCCTCGCGCGTCAACTGGCACTGCCGCGCGACATTTTCGGCAGTGTTGCCCATGTGATAGCCATGGAACGCGTCCCACAGACCATCCTTGATCATGGTATCGATCATCTTGAAGTCGCCCATCTTCACGCCGCCGCGCAGATGCGCAACGTGAGGGGCCATCGACATCGATTCCTGGCCACCGGCGACAATGATCTTCGCGTCGCCTGTCAGGATCTGCTGCATGCCGACAGCGATGGCGCGCAGACCCGAACCGCAGAGCTGGTTGAGCCCCCAGGCTGTCGCCTCGTTCGGAATGCCCGCTGCCATGGCGGCCTGGCGCGCCGGGTTCTGGCCTTCGCCCGCGGTGAGGATCTGGCCCATGATGACCTCGTCCACCTCCTGGCCAGCGACGCCGGCCCGCGCCAGCGCCTCACGGATCGCAACTGCGCCCAGCTCATGTGCGGGCGTGTTGGCAAATGCACCATTGAAGGAGCCGACTGGGGTTCTGGCCGCGCTGGCGACGACGATTGCGGAGGCAGACATGAGCGTTCCTCGATAGACGGTTCGGTAAGATATACTGCAGTTCTTGCCGTTTCCTGGAAGCAAGTCAAACCGGAATCGGGCCAGCAGCCCATCGGTGATGCAGTGCACAAACCGCTTTCATTTGGAGGCCGTTTGGGCCAATCTTTGCCTAAGCGGTTCTGGTAGAACCATTATCAACGTCTGATTACGCAGCGTTCCTGCATTTGGGGAGGCCACGGATGCCCGCAAAAGACGAGCCCGTCATCATCAAGAAATACGCTAACAGGCGTCTCTACAACACCGGCACCAGCACCTATGTGACGCTGGAAGACCTGGCGGAGATGGTCAAGAAGGGCGAGGAATTCACCGTTCAGGACGCCAAGTCGGGCGATGACATTACCCATCCCGTGCTCACGCAGATCATCTTCGAGCTGGAGAACAAGGACGGGCAGAACATGCTGCCGATCCCGTTCCTGCGCCAGCTGATCGCATTTTACGGCGACCAGATGCAGATGGTCGTGCCGAGCTTCCTCGAGCAATCGATGATCGCCTTTTCCAAGGAGCAGGAGCGGTTTCGCGAACAGATGAAAAACGCCGTCAGCGGCACGCCGATGGACGTCGCGCCATTCACCGTGCCGATGAAGGCGATCGAAGAGCAGACCAAGCGCAATATCGAACTGTTCCAGAACGCCATGCGCATGTTCGCGCCCTTCCCGCCGCAGGCCCCCGCAACCGAGGAAGCAGCGGCGGACTCAGGCTCACGCCAGGGCGATGGCGACCTTCAGGAACTCAAGGAACAGATCGCCGCAATGCAGCGCAAGCTCGACCAGATGGGCAATTGAGGAACACGCCTTTGCGCAGGCAGAGGCGAAACTCAGCGCCGCCTTTCGGCTGAAGCGCAAAATTCAGAACATCGTGATCCAGAAACGAAAAGACCGGCTCAAAAGCCGGTCTTTCACGTTCATCAGGAACGGGGCAGGCCTCAGCCTTCCTTCGGCTCCAGCACCTGGCGACCGCGATACATGCCGGTCTTCAGGTCGATGTGGTGCGGACGGCGCAGTTCGCCGGAATTCTTGTCCTCGACATAGGTCGGGGCCTTCAGCGCGTCAGCCGAGCGACGCATGCCACGCTTCGAAGGCGAGGTCTTTCGTTTTGGTACAGCCATGGGTCCTGCTCCGGTTCAGTCAAACGAACGCCAGCGCCCTTCCGCGAAAGAGCCCATACGCGGTCGAAATCCAATAAAGTTGCGTGCCTATACACTCCACCGGAGGTTTTGGCCAGCACTGCGACAGAATTTTTTCCACTTCGGCGTCAGTTCATGCCCGATCAGGGCTTGAGGCAGTGATTGTAGCCTCCGGCATGGCCGGCCCGACGGTCGATCGTGGATGCGAGCCGGTTCAAACCTGGACCCGGTTTCGCTGGGTTACGTGTATAGGGGTTTGGCAGCGTCACCGCAAGAAGGGCTGCCTGCCGCGCTGTCAGGTCGCGGCTGGACTTGCCGAAATGATGCTGCGCGGCTGCCTCCGCGCCGTAGATCCCCGGCCCCCATTCCGCGATGTTGAGGTAGATTTCCATGATGCGGCGCTTGGGCATGACCAGATCCATATAGACCGCATAGGGCAGCTCCGCCGCCTTGCGGAAATACGAACGCCCGTGCCACAGAAACAGGTTCTTGACGGTCTGCATGGTGATCGTCGAGCCGCCCCGCGCCGCTTCGCCAGCCAGAAAATCGTTGAACACGGCCCGCATCTCGCCAAGGTCGATGCCCCGATGAGAGCAGAACTGCCCGTCCTCCGACATCATCACCGCATGGACGAGGCGGGGGCTGATGTCGTCGAGCGCAACCCAGCGCCGATCATAGCCGGTCAGGGTAACGATATCTTTCATCATCAGCGTCGAGATCGGATGGACCACCGGCGGCAAATAGAACAGCACCAGCGCGACCGGCAGCAGAGCGACCAGCACCAGCACCAGCACTGCCCGCCGCAACCCGTTCATGAAACGCCCGCGTTTCCGCTTGTGTCGGCTTTGCGGCGCCATTCTTGGTTCTATCTCGATCCCGTGATCCAACGCAGCATCCTGCTTTCGACCAATTTGGAATACAGACGCGAACGCATCAGCGCAACGTTGCGTGATGACTTGACCGCAACCTGTTTTGGCTTCATCGCTCCGCGCATGACACAGATCGCCGACACCGACTTCGAAATCGCCCTCACTTCCCGTGCCCAGCGCGTGGAAGATATGCTCGACCGCCTGCTCCAGCCCGATCTTCTTGACGGCGAAGTTACCCGACCCGCCACCTTGCTTGCTGCTATCCGCCACGGAGTCCTCAATGGTGGCAAGCGGATCCGTCCGTTCCTGGTTCTGGAAAGCGCTGCCCTGTTTGGTGCTGATGACGAGGCCGCCCTGCGCGTTGCCGCAGCGCTCGAATGCATCCATTGCTATTCGCTTATCCACGATGATCTGCCGGCGATGGACAATGACGATCTGCGACGTGGCCAGCCGACCGTGCACCGCGCCTTTGACGAAGCCACAGCCATTCTGGCTGGCGACAGCCTGCTGACCCTGGCTTTCGACATCATCGCTGACGACGCCACCGAGTTGCCCGCCGACATCCGCATCCGTCTGGTGCGCGCGCTGGCGCGTGCGGCAGGCTTGGGCGGCATGGCCGGCGGACAGGCGCTCGACCTTGCGGCCGAAAAGATAAAGCCCGATGAAACCGGCATCGTCACGCTGCAAGCGATGAAAACCGGCGCGCTGATCCGCTTTGCCTGCGAGGCGGGGGCGATCATCGGCAACGCCTCACCGCAACAGCAGGAAGCCCTCGCCGAGTTCGGCTCGGCGGTTGGACTAGCCTTTCAGCTCGCCGACGACATTCTCGACATGACAGCTGACACCGCGTCCCTGGGCAAGACCGCCGGCAAGGACGAACAGGCCGGCAAGGCAACGCTGGTCTCGTTGCATGGCATGGATTGGGCGCGCCAGCAGCTCACCGGGCTGGTCGATCAGGCGCGCGAGATCCTTCACCCCTTTGGCGAGGACGCCGCTCGTCTCAGGCAGGCCGCCAGTTTCATCGCCACACGCTCCTTCTAAGGCCCCGCGACGCTGCCTTCGCCATTAACAGCGCTTTAACAGGAATGCTCAATTGTGAGCATTCTGGGGTGGAGTGGGTGGCAATGTCGTTTGCAGTAACGCGCGCCTATATGCGCGGCCGGCTGATCATAATCATGACCAGTTTCCTTCTGGCCATGGCCGGCGGCGTCAGCGTCATTGCCTGGCTTGCAGGCGACGCCCGCACCAATGTCAAATTCGGAGCGGTCGTTGATCTTCTGAACGAAGCGACGAGCGACGTCATCTACCATGCGCTGATGCTCGACCAGACCCGCCTTGAAGGCGAACGCTCCCGCCTACGTCCCGGCTCCGTGCCATTGGCAACCCATGCCGTCGCACTCGATCAGGGACGCGCCGCGCTACATGCCGCAACCCAGCGCCTGCAACGTACCTATGAGGTCTTCGCCATGGCCGCCGATGGCATGGTGCAGATGACGGAAAGCCAGCGAATTTCCGAAACGACTCCCGCGCCGCACTTCTCCGACGATACGCTGGAGCGCATCCTCGGCGACATTGACGGCGCCGCCGCCCCGGCGGCTCTCGTGGCGATCTGGACCGGCGAAAACGGGCGGTTCCCGCTCAAGCGCGATGTGCTTGAGGTCATCACGCTTGCCGAAAAGCTCGACGTCTTCTCCGACTATTCACTTCCCGCCGCGCAGCGCGTATTCGCACAGATGCAGAGCATTTCGACCGACAGGATCCGCCCGAACCTGGAGACCACCGTCGTCGAACTGCGCGCCGGCATGCTGGCGAATTATGACCGGCTGCAGGGCGTTCTGATCATCGTGGCGCTCCTGACCCTCGCCGGCATCGCGCTTTCCACGGCACTGGTCTTCGTGCCGATGATGCGGCGCATCACGATTGCGCATGATGAACTGCAGCAGGCAAATGCCTCGATGGAACAGGCTCGTGTGAAAGCCGAGTCCGCAGACCGCGCCAAGTCCGAGTTCCTGGCCAATATGAGCCACGAAATCCGTACCCCGATGAACGGCGTCCTCGGCATGGCCGAGCTGCTGGTTCGCACCGATCTCGACCAGCGTCAGAAAACCTTCGCCGACGTGATCCTCAAATCGGGCAACGCCTTGCTGACGATCATCAATGACATTCTTGATTTCTCCAAGATCGACGCGGGTCAGCTCAGTCTCGATCCTGCACCGTTCCGCATCGGCGAAGCGATTGAAGACGTCGTCACGCTGGTGTCGACACGGGTCTCCGAAAAGGATCTCGAACTTATCGTCCGCGTCGATCCTGATCTTCCGGCCTGCGTGGTCGGCGATGTCGGGCGCATTCGCCAGATCGTCACCAACATGGTCGGCAACGCGGTCAAGTTCACCGAGAAGGGGCATGTGCTGGTCAATGTCAGCGGCCATCAGCAGGACGGCACCGCCCATGTCACGATCACCGTCGAAGACACGGGAATCGGCATTCCGGACGAGATGCTGGAGCGGGTGTTCGAAAAATTCAGCCAGGTCGATGCCTCGTCCACCCGCCGCCACGAAGGCACCGGGCTGGGATTGGCAATCGCGGCGCGTCTCGTGCGGCTGATGGGCGGCGAGATCCACGTCACCAGCTCTCTTGGCAAGGGGTCCGCCTTCTGGTTCACCGTGCCGCTCGAAATCCACGAAGACATCAACCCGGAAAAGCCGGTGCCGGTCGACATCAGCGGCGCGCGCGTCCTCGTCATCGACGACAACAAGATCAACCGTGACATTCTGCTGGAACAGCTGCGCAGCTGGCATTTCGATTGTGCTGCGGCCGAAAGCGGCCAGATTGGCCTCGCCTTCCTCGACCGCGCTATTGAACTTGGCACAAGGGTCGACTGTATCATCCTCGATTATCAGATGCCCGAACTCAACGGGCTTGAGGTGGCGCGCCGCATCGCCGCCAATCCGGCGACATGGAACATCCCGGTGCTGCTTTTGACATCCGTCGACCAGGCGATCACAGGCCCGCTGGCGGCCGAAACCGGAATCTCGGCCCATCTCAACAAGCCGGCGCGCGCATCGGCTTTGCTGGAGACGTTGGTGGCGATCATGCAGGCGGCAAAATCAGCTCCCCGCAGTGCCCGCATCCAGCGGCTGCCGCAGCCGCCGCCGCGTTCTGTTGCCGTGCCACAGCCGCAACTCCCGCAAGTCCGGTCGCGCCATGGCGCAAATGACAAGCTCGACATTCTCGTTGCCGAGGACAACGAAGTGAACCAGCTGGTGTTCAGCCAGATCCTCGATGGTCTCGGACTGAGCTACAGAATTGCCGCCAATGGCAGGCTGGCTGTCGAAATGCACCGCCAGTTCAAGCCCCGCCTGATCCTGATGGACGTCTCGATGCCGCAGATGAACGGACTTGAGGCCACCGCAGCAATCCGTGACCTTGAGGGTGCCAACGCGCACACGCCGATCATCGGGGTCACCGCACACGCGCTGAAGGGTGACCGCGAAAAATGCATCGAGGCGGGCATGGACGACTATCTGGCCAAGCCGATCTCGCCCAATAAGCTCGCCGCCAAGATCAATGCCTGGATGGCGCAAGGCCAAACGGCCCTGCGCGCCTGATCGCGCTTATTCGGCGGCCCGACGCAGCTTTATTCAGCGGCCTGACGAAGCTTTATTCGGCGGCCTGACGGCCGGCACCAAAACGTCGCTCGATATAGTCGGCCAGCAGCTTCTGGAAGTCATCGGCGATCGCCGGTCCGCGCAACGTCATCGCCTTCTCGCCGTCGATGAACACGGGCGCTGCCGGGGTTTCGCCAGTGCCCGGAAGCGAGATGCCGATATCGGCATGCTTGGATTCGCCGGGGCCGTTGACGATGCAGCCCATCACCGCGACCTTCAACTCTTCGACGCCCGGATATTTCTCGCGCCACACCGGCATGTTCCGGCGCAGATCGTCCTGGATCGTCGCCGCCAATTCCTGGAACACCGTTGATGTCGTGCGCCCGCAACCGGGGCACGCCGCAACGATCGGCACGAACTGGCGGAAGCCCATCGTCTGCAGCAGTTCCTGCGCCACCTGGACTTCGCGGGTGCGGTCACCGCCCGGTTCCGGCGTCAGCGAAATCCGGATCGTATCGCCGATGCCCTGCTGCAAAAGGATGCCCATTGCGGCAGACGAAGCGACAACGCCCTTCGTTCCCATGCCGGCTTCGGTCAGACCCAGATGCAGTGCATGATCCGAGCGTTTGGCGAGTTCAACATAGACCGCGATCAGATCCTGAACCTGACTGACCTTGGCCGACAGGATGATCCTGTCGCGCGGCAGGCCGATTTCCTCTGCCAGTTCGGCCGAGATCAGCGCCGACTGCACGATCGCCTCGCGCATCACTTCCACCGCTGTCAGCGGCGATCCGGCCTTCTGGTTCTCGTCCATCAGCCGCGTCAGCAAATCCTGGTCGAGCGATCCCCAATTGACGCCGATACGAACCGGCTTGTCATGGCGGATCGCCAGTTCGATGATTTCGGCAAACTGCTTGTCGCGCTTGTCCTTGAAGCCGACATTGCCGGGATTGATGCGATATTTCGCCAGCGCGGCGGCACAGTCGGGATGATCGGCCAGCAGCTTGTGGCCGATATAGTGAAAGTCGCCGATCAGCGGAACATTGACGCCAAGACGCGCCAGCCGGTCGCGAATATGCGGCACCGCCGCCGCGCTCTCATCGCGGTCCACGGTGATGCGCACCATTTCCGAGCCTGCACGATGCAGCGCGGCCACCTGTGCGACCGTGCCATCAACATCGGCGGTATCGGTATTGGTCATCGACTGGACGACGACCGGCGCGCCGCCGCCAACAACAACATCTCCGACACGGACTCCAACCTTGCGGAGGCGTTCAAGAGGGCGATCAAGGAAGGGCTGCATCGGTTCACTCATCCATGCTTGGCAGGCAGCAGATATCTAGAGCAATTCCAGCAAAAGTGCGAAGCGGTTTTGCGTTCGCAATTGCGTCGAGCGAAAAAACTCCAGCTTGCCCGCGCTTCTAGCACAATCTGGCAAAATCGGCAGGAGAAAGACAGCTACCGTAAAAACGCTACCGGCGTTGGCAATCAATCGAAGCCGAAATAAGGTTCAACGGCGAAGCTGGAGCAATAGACATGGCGATGCTGACTGGAAAGACCGCAATCGTGACCGGATCGACTTCTGGTATTGGCCTGGCAAGCGCGCATGCGCTGGCCGCGAAGGGCTGCAACCTCGTCATCAACTCGTTTTCCGAAACCAGCGAGGACCACAGCACAGCGCGCAAGATTGCCGAGCGTCACGGCGTCGAGGCGGTCTACATCAAGGCCGACATGAGCAAACCTGCCGACTGCCGCGCCCTCGTCGAAAAGACCATCGCCCATTTCGATGGCGTGGACATCCTCGTCAACAATGCCGGCATCCAGCATGTCGCGCCCGTGGACGAATTCCCCACCGAGCGCTGGGACGCGATCATCGCCATCAACCTGTCATCGGCGTTCCACACCATTGCGGCATCTGTCCCGACGATGCGCGAACAGGGCTGGGGCCGCATCGTCAATATTGCGTCGGCCCATGGCCTGCGCGCCTCCCCCAACAAGTCCGCCTATGTTGCCGCCAAACACGGCGTCGTCGGACTGACCAAGACCGTCGCACTCGAACTTGCCGGCAAGGGCGTCACCTGTAACGCGATCTGCCCCGGCTTCGTCCTGACACCGCTGGTCGAAACGCAGATCAGCGACCGGGCGCGCGAACTCGGCTACGACCGCGAGCGCACGATCCACGACGTGATCCTCGCCAAGCAGCCATCGAAACAATTTGCGACCGTCGAGGAGATCGGCGCTTCGGTGGCCTACCTCTGTTCCGACGATGCCGCCCAGATCACCGGCACCACCCTGTCGATCGATGGCGGCTGGACCGCGCAGTAAAGATCACGGTGATCTTCCCCCTCAAGCTGAGCGGCAAAACATGGGCCGGCAACGGCAGTTGAGCCATCCTGCCGCACGGCGATATTCTGCTGCCAAATGCGACTATATTGCCTGATGAAAAAGGTATAGAAGTCGGGCACTTTCGATCCTTCTTGTGGCTTCCCGATTGAACGAGCATCACAAAGCTCCCATATCGGCATCTTCCGCAGGGGCAGATGGCGCAGGTGCGCCCGATGGATACCGGCAATGGCAAAATTGAAATTTCATAAAGTCGCGGCGGTCGCTGTGTTGATTGCAACTGCCGCATGGGTTCTTACCGGCGAATTTTCATCCGTAGGCAGCGCGGCCAGTGAAGACGGGGCAAAACCTTCCGAGGCTCCGGTCAAGGCCGCAGCGCCGATGCGCACTGTCGCCGTCGTCACGCCACCGCGCGCCGATCATGCCCGCGCCATCCGCATCTCCGGCTTTACCGATGCGGACAAGCGCGCCGTGCTGGCCACCCGCGCACCCGGCATCGTCGAGGAACTGCCGGTCAAGCTCGGCCAGCGCGTCAAGGCAGGTGACCTGATCGTCAAGCTGGAAGCTGAAGGCAAGGAGGCCACCGTCGAAACCGCGCGCCAGCTGCTTGCACAGCGCGAGGCCGAGGCCACAGCCGCCCGCCGCCTCAACCAGCAGGGCAGCGCGCCCAAGCTGCAGCTCGACACTGTCCTTTCCGCGCTTGCCGCCGCCCGTTCGCAGCTCGAAGCAGCGGTCGCTGATCTGGAACGCAACACCGTCAAGGCGCCGTTCGACGGCGTCATCGACAAGGTCGACGTCGAGCTTGGCAGTTCGGCGCAGGCTGGCGCGCCTGTCGCCACCTTGCTCAATCTCGACCCGATCCTGGCCCGCGGCGAAATCTCCGAGCGCGACCTTGGCTACGTCAAGGCTGGCGATGCCGCCAGCGTGCGTCTTGTCGATGGCACCGAGGTTGAGGGCGCCATCCGCCATGTCAGCCGCGACGCAACCTCCGCGACACGCACCTTCCGTGTCGAAGTCGCCATCCCCAACCCGAACGGAGCGGTGCCGGCCGGCATGACAGCAGAAATCACCCTGCGCGCAGCCCCTGTGCCGGCAATCATTCTGCCGCGTTCCGTGGTGACGCTCAGCGGCGAGGGCGATCTTGGCATCCGCGCCGTCGACCCGGACAACAAGGTGGTGTTCTACCCGATCGACCTTGTTGACGACACGGCAGGCGGCCTGATCCTTGCCGGCATCCCTGACGATGCCCGGATCATCGTGGCCGGCCAGGAACTGATTTCCGAAGGCGACACCGTCACGCCCGTGGAGGCCGACGCTGCGACCATCAACAAGCTGGTCAGCGAAGCGACCGGCTCGACCCAGTAACAATCCGGAGCACGGGTCCTGATGGATATCGTCAAGCTAGCCATTCGCAACGCAAGGCTGACACTGACCACGCTCGTCTTTTTGATGATCGCCGGGTCATTGGCCTATGTCTCGATTCCCAAGGAAGCCGAGCCGGACGTTGCCATTCCGATCATCTATGTCAGCCTGATCTATCAGGGCATTTCGCCGGAAGATTCCGAGCGCCTGTTGCTGCGGCCGGTCGAAACCCGCCTGAAGAGCATTCGCGGCGTCAAGGAAATGCGCTCCGCCGCCTATGAGGGCGGCGGCTATGTCCTGCTCGAATTCGACCCGTCGACCGATCTCAAGACCGCGCTCGACGACACCCGCAACAAGGTCGATGACGCCAAGCGCGACATTCCGTCGGGTGCGGAAGAGCCAACCGTCAACGAAGTCAACATCTCCGAGTTCCCGGTCCTCGTCGTCTCGCTGTCCGGCAATGTGCCCGAGCGGACGCTGACTTCTGCGGCACGCCAGCTGCGCGACCGCATCGAGGAAGTGCCGGGCGTGCTTGAAGCCGATCTGCGCGGCGCGCGCGACGATCTGGTCGAGGTCATCATCGACCCGATGAAGCTGTCGTCCTACGGCCTGCGGCTTGACCAGTTGCTGCAGGGCGTCGGCGCGTCGAACAGTCTTGTTGCCGCCGGTGCGCTCCAGGGCGCGGAAGGGCGCTATGCGGTCAAGGTTCCGGCCCTCATCGAAACCGTCGAGGACGTTGCCAACCTGCCCATCGTCGCCGGCCCCAACGCAGTCGTGCGCGCGCAGGATCTGGCCACGATCCGCTCCTCGCACGCCGACGCCGAGACGATCACGCGGCTCGACGGTCAGCAGGCCATCGCCATCGAGGTCAAGAAGCGGACCGGAGCCAATCTCGTCGACACAGTTGATGAGGTGAAGCAGATCGCGCTGGCGTTTCAGGAGCAGCTGCCGGAAGGCATGACTGTCACCTACACGCAGGACAAGTCGGTCTTCATCAACCAGCTTCTCGGCGAGCTCCAGAACCACGTTCTGATCGCCGTCATCCTGGTCTTCATCGTCATCCTCTACGCCCTGTCGGGGCGTTCGTCGGTCATCATCGGGCTGGCGATCCCGTCATCCTTCCTGATGGGCATCCTAATGCTGGCGCTGATGGGCTTCACCATCAACATGATCGTGCTGTTCAGCCTCATTCTGGCGGTCGGCATGCTGGTGGACGACGCGATCATCGTGGTCGAATTTGCCGAACGGCGCATGTCGGAAGGCATGCCGCGCGAGCAGGCGTTCGAGCTTGCCGCCAAGCGTATGGCCGGCCCCGTGGCCGCCGCCACGCTGACCCGTATCGCCGCTTTCTCGCCGCTGCTGTTCTGGCCCGGCATCATCGGCGACTTCATGAAATACATGCCGATCACGCTGATCGTCACGCTCGCCGCCTCGATGCTCTACGCGCTGGTGTTCACGCCGACCATCGGCGCACGCTTTGCCAAGGCCCATGTCCACGAAGAGCACGAGAACCGCGACGGCTGGTACATGGCGGTGGTCAAGAAGGCGGTCCAGTTCCCCAAAACCGTGCTGATGGGGGCCGTCGGCCTGCTCGTCGGCGTGATGTTCGCCTATTCACATTATGGCGCAGGCGTCGAGTTCTTCCCCAATGTCGAACCCGACTACGGCCTGCTCTACGTCCATGCGCGCGGCAATCTCTCGCTTGCCGAGATGGACGCTGCGACGCGGACCGCCGAGGACCGTCTGCTTGGCTGGCCTGGCGTCAAATCTGTCTATACCCGCGTTGGCCAGACCCGCGGTGCGCAGGACGTGCCCGAAGACGTCGTCGGCGTCATCCAGTACGAATTCGTCGACTGGCGCGAGCGCAAGCCCGCCCATGAAATCCTCGATGATCTGCGTGCGGTGATGGCCGGCATCCCCGGCGTCGAGGTCGAGGTGCGTGTGCCCGACGCCGGCCCGCCGACCGGCAAGCCGATCCAGATCCGCCTCTCTGCGGCAGACCCCGCCGGTCTCGATGACCACGCCCGCAAGGTTGCGGCGGCCATCGCCAGCATTCCCGGCGTCATCGACATCCAGGACGGCCTGCCGCCACCCGGCGTCGACTGGGCGCTGACCATCGACCGCACCAAGGCGGCGCAGTATGGCGTCAGCCCCGGCATGGTCGGAACGGTCGTGAGTCTCGTGACCTCGGGCCTGAAGCTGACCGATTACCGCCCCGCCGGGTCCGACGACGCCGTCGACATTCGTCTGCGCCTGCCGGAAGACCGCCGCACTTTGTCGACGCTCGACCAGTTGCGCGTCGAGACGGCTCAGGGCGCGGTGCCGATCTCCAACTTCATCACCCGCAAGCCCGAGCCGCGCTCCGGTGTTCTCAACCGCATCGACGGCGAGCGCACCATTGTGGTTCAGGCCAACGTTGCCTCCGGCATGCAGGTGGCGAATGTTCAGGACGAGGTTGCGAAAACGGTTGGAGCGATGGATCTGGGCACGGCCAAGTGGAAGCTTGCCGGCTCCAGCCAGGAAAGCGACGATGCCAGCGCCTTCCTCGCCAACGCCTTTGGCGCGGCGATCTTCCTGATCTTCATTGTCCTCCTCGCCCAGTTCAACAAGTTCACCAGCGTGCTGCTCGTGCTGATGACCGTGGTGATGGCCACGATCGGCGTGTTCCTCGGCCTTCTGCTGACCGGTCAGCCCTTCGGTATCATCATGTCGGGCATCGGCGTGATCGCGCTCGCCGGCGTGGTGGTCAACAACAACATCGTGCTGATCGACACCTATGACCGGTTGCGCGAGGAAGGCTGGAACAAGATGGACGCGGTGCTACAGACCTGCCGCGAGCGTGCGCGCCCGGTGGTTCTCACCGCCGCCGCGGCAATTCTCGGCGTGCTGCCGATTGCCTTCGGTCTTGGCCTCGAACTGTTCCACCACGAGACGACAATCAATGCGCCGTCGACCCAGTGGTGGATCTCGCTGTCGAGTGCCATCGTCTACGGCCTCGCCTTCGCGACCGTTTTGACGCTGGTCGTCACGCCGTCGGCACTGATGGCGTTCACGCGTGACAAGCGGCCCGAAGGTCAGCCTGGCTTCTTCGCCCGCCTGTTTGGCCGCAAGAAGAGCGGTGCCGTTTCGACTGGCAGCGAAGCTGTCCAGCCGGCACAAGGACCAGCCGAATAAACCTTAAGCCCGGCGACACATCATGCGTGTCGCCGGGAACCATTCCAGACCACCAGACATTGTTTTCCCGTTGACGCATTTTGCGAAGGGGTCACCATGTCACTCGGTACAATTCTCGTTATCATTCTCGTCCTCATCCTCCTCGGTGCCATTCCCGCATGGCCGCATTCGCGCGGCTGGGGCTATGGTCCATCCGGCATTCTCGGCGTCATTCTGGTGGTGGTGCTGATCCTGCTTCTGATGGGACGCATCTAGCAACAACAGCGCTTTAGCGCCGATGGGTGAAGTCCGCGCTGCGCACCAGGTCGGCCTTCACGCAGACGATCACGAGCAAGACGGCGAGCGCCACATAAATGGGTCCAAAACCCGTGCGCTCGCCGACGAACCCAACGACCGAAGGCGCAACCAGAATCCCGGAATAGCCCATCGTCGTCACGACACTCATCCCGGTTCCCGGTGCCACGCCATCCTGATTGCCGGCCGCCGAAAATGCGATCGGCACCATGTTGGCGATCCCCAGACCGGCAAAGGCGAAAGCGCCGATCGCCACTAGCGGCGACGTTGCAAGACCGGCCACGAGTATCCCGGTCGCGGCAATCAGAGCCGAAACACGCAGCGTGCGAACCGCCCCAAATCGTGCCCGCACCCGATCGCCCAGAAAGCGCATCACAGCCATTGCACCGGAGAAGGCGGCGAAGGCAAAACCTGCCATTGCAATGTCCGCCCCCAGCTCCTGCTGCAGATAGAGCGCAGCCCAGTCGAGCACCGCCCCTTCCGGGATCATTGAAAACAGCGCCACAGACCCGATCAGATAGATCAGGGGACTGGACGGCCAGGAAAACCTGGTCGCCTGCCTGTGTTCATCAACCTGCCGGTGCGGATCGGCCAGCAGAAAATGCCACGCTGTCAGAACCACGGCGAGCACGACGCCCGTCACGACCCCGGCATGGACCAGATAGCCGGCCTTCTGAATGGCGATGCCACCGAGACCGCCGCCAAAGAATCCGCCAAGGCTCCAGAAGCCATGCGAAGACGACATGATGGCACGGCCCAGATGCTGTTCGACGGCCACCGCATTGGTGTTCATGGTCACGTCCATGCCGCCGACAGCCGCGCCGAAAAACACCATCGCCGGCATCACCGCCCAGAAGTTTGGCGCAAGCACCACCAGCGGCAGTCCAAGACAGGACATCAGCGCGAACACCCGCAACACCCGGCGAGAGCCATGGCGTCCCATCAGATAGCCGCAGGACGGCATGGCGATCAAAGCGCCTATCCCGAACAGCAGGATGAGCACGCCGAGCAATGTCTCGTTGATCGCAAGCCGGCTCATCACCAGCGGAATCTGCGGTGCCCAGCTGCCGATGATGAACCCGTTGGCGAGAAACATCGCCGTCATTGCCCATCGTCCAAACCGGGCCTGTCGTTCTGTAATGGTCATGCCGAAACCCTTCATCCGGGGCGCACGCTAGATCGGTTCAGGCTGCCGTCAAGCGCCATTGTGACTACGCGGGCGTCGCGCATTCACACGCAGCAGATCACGATGTGGGATTGCCGCAATACGGACCAATACCGGCCACATTCCGGTTCCAAGAAAGCTGCGAGAGCCCCGGCGATCTTTTTTTGCTGACGAAGCGATTTCGCCGATGGCCGCACGAGCGGAGAATCCTGTCATGAAAAGGTTTTTCAGGGCCAAACCACCAAAGGAAACACCTTTCCTTTCACCCCTGTCCCAGCAATCGAGCCCCCCGATCTCCTTCAGCGAGCGTCTGCCATCTGCCCTCGCCCCCATCGCTTTCACAATTGTCGGTGGCCTGGCGCTGGTCGTCGTGATCGCCAGCCTGCTTCATACGGCAGATATCGAGGCGCAAGCACCCGCTCAACAGGAGCCTGCGGCAACGATCGCGCAAACCGCTTCCGTTCAACCGGCCACGCCGCCTGCACAAGAGCCAGCAGCGGTGACTGAAGCGACGATCAGCGACGAAGGTGCGACAGTTCAGGCCGCGCCTGACCCCGCCGCAACCGGATCAATCCTTTCTGCAATTCCAACCGGAAACGCGCTGCTGCCTTCGGTCGAGGTCGCCGAAACCGAGGCCGAGATCGCAGCGCTGGAATCGAACCAGCGCGCTCGAGGCCATGATGCTTCCGACAGTACCTCCGGCCAGACCGCCATCGGCACGGCCGACAATCTGCGCAACGCCACCACCACCGGCCATGTCAACATGCGCTCCGGCCCGAGCGACGAGGCCGAAGTGCTGGCCGTGGTGCCGGCGCGCACCCGCATTCAGGCCGAAGCCGACTGCAACTGGTGCGCGACCGTCTATGAAGGCCGCTCCGGCTATGTCTACAAGAGCTTCCTGTCCTACGAATAGACGACGAGCAGATCCTTGGCGTCGACCTGATCGCCCGCCACCACGAGCACTTCGGCGATCTCGCCGTCGCGCTCGGCATGCAGTGCCGTCTCCATCTTCATCGCCTCCAGCGACAACAGCACGTCTCCAGCAGCCACCTTCTGGCCGACCTTGATCAGAACGGTCGAGACTGCGCCTGGCATTGGCGCAGCAACGTGTCCGGCATTGCCGGGCTCCGCCTTGCGTCGCGCGCGGCTTGCGGCGGCGCCATGTCGGCGGTCCGGCACCTTCACGCGGCGCGGCTGTCCGTTCAGCTCGAAAAACACCGTCACCATGCCCTTGTCGTCGGTATCGCCGAGCGCAAGACAACGGATGACCAGCGTCTTGCCGCGTTCGATATCGACCTGAACCTCTTCTTCCGGTGCCATTCCGTAGAAATAGGACGGAGTCGGCAGGACGCTCACCGGCCCATATTCGCCCTGTGCAGCGGCAAAATCGGTGAACACTTTCGGATACATCAGCCAGGAGGCGAATTCCGCATCCGACAGTTCGCGCTCCAGCGTCTGCTCGATGCCCGCCCGGTCCGCGTCAAGATCAGCCGGCGCCAGCAGCGAGCCCGGTCGCACGGTGATCGGCGTGTCGCCCTTCAGCGCCTTTTTCTGCAAGCCCTCCGGCCAGCCGCCCGGAGATTGCCCCAGATCGCCACGCAGCATCGACACCACCGAATCCGGGAACGCGATATCCTTGTGGGGATTTTCGACATCGGCGACGGTGAGGTCCTGGCTTACCATCATCAGCGCCATGTCGCCCACCACCTTCGAGGATGGCGTCACCTTGACGATATCACCGAACATCAGGTTGACGTCGTGATAGGCCTGCGCCACTTCGTTCCAGCGCGCGTCAAGCCCAAGGCTGCGTGCCTGCTCCTTCAGATTGGTGAACTGGCCTCCCGGCATCTCATGCAGATAGACCTCGGAAGCCGGCCCCTTCAGGTCACTCTCAAAAGCGCGATACTGGTTGCGCACGCCTTCCCAATAGAACGAGATGCGACGGATCCAGTCGGCATCGAGCCCCGTATCGCGCGCATCGCCGTGCAGCGCCTGCACGATTGAGCCGAGGCACGGTTGAGACGTATTGCCCGACAGTGCGTCCATTGCCGCGTCGATCGCATCAACACCCGCCTCCACCGCCGCCAACACGGTCGCAGCCGCAATGCCGGATGTGTCGTGGGTGTGGAAATGGATCGGAAGCTCGGTTTCCTCGCGCAGCGTCCTGAAAAGCACTTTCGCCGCCGCTGGCTTCAAAAGCCCCGCCATATCCTTGACCGCGATGATATGCGCGCCCGCCGCCTCCAGTTCCTTCGCCAGCGAGACATAGTATTTCAGGTCATACTTGGCGCGTTCCGGGTCAAGAATATCGCCGGTATAGCAGATCGCGGCCTCGCACAGCTTGCCTTCCTCGATCACCGCGTCCATCGCCACGCGCATGTTCTCGACCCAGTTGAGACAGTCGAAAACACGGAAAAGGTCGATCCCGCCCTCCGCCGCCTGCTTGACGAAATAGCGCACGACATTGTCGGGATAGTTGGTGTAGCCGACGCCGTTTGCCCCACGCAGCAACATCTGCAGCAACACGTTTGGGGCCGCCTCGCGCACCTTGGCGAGCCGCTCCCAAGGGTCTTCGGTCAGGAACCGCATCGACACGTCGAATGTCGCTCCGCCCCAGCATTCCAGCGACAAAAGCTGCGGCAGCGCACGCGCATAGACCCCCGCAATACCGGCAATGTCGAAGGTGCGCATCCGGGTTGCCAGCAGCGACTGATGCCCATCGCGCATCGTCGTGTCAGTCACCAGCACCCGCTCTTGTGCCCGCATCCATTCGGCAAATTTGCGCGGCCCGAGTTCTTCCAGAAGCTGGCGCGTGCCGTCCTGAATGTCCGCTTCGATATAGGGCACGCGCGGCGCGGCGACATGCGCATCCGGTTGCGGTCGACCGCGCGTCTCGGGATGGCCGTTGACCGTCACATCGGCAAGATAGTTCAGAAGCTTGGTGGCGCGGTCCTGGCGACGCACATGGGTGAACAGTTCCGGCGTCGAGTCGATGAAGCGCGTCGTATAGGAATTGTCGCGGAAATGCGGATGGCCGATGATCGCTTCGAGAAAGGTCAGATTGGTCGCCACGCCGCGAATGCGGAATTCGCGCAGCGCCCGCTCCATGCGTGCGATCGCTTCGTCCGCCGTCGCGCCCGACGCGGTCACCTTGACCAGCAGCGGGTCGTAATAGCGGGTGATGATCGCGCCCGAATAGGCCGTGCCGCCATCGAGCCGGATGCCGAAACCGGCAGCCGAGCGGTAGGCGGTAATGCGGCCATAATCGGGGATGAAATTCTGCTCGGGGTCTTCGGTGGTGATGCGGCACTGAAGCGCGTGACCGTTGAGATGAATGTCGGCCTGCGCCGGCACGCCTGATTCCGGCGTTCCGATCACCGCGCCTTCCAGCAGATGGATCTGCGCCTTGACGATGTCGATGCCGGTCACCTGCTCGGTCACCGTATGCTCAACCTGAATGCGCGGATTGACCTCGATGAAGTAGAATTTGCCGGTGTCGGCATCCATCAGGAACTCGACCGTGCCTGCGCCGACATAATCCGTCGCCCTGGCAATCTTCAGCGCGTAGCCGCTCAGTTCGTTGCGCTGGGCGTCGTCCAGATAGGGTGCCGGCGCGCGTTCGACGACCTTCTGGTTGCGCCGCTGGATCGAGCAATCGCGCTCGAACAGATGCACGGCATTGCCATGCGTGTCGCCGAGCACCTGCACCTCGACGTGGCGCGCGCGCTCGATCAGCTTTTCCAGATAGACCTCGTCCTTGCCGAAGGCGGCCCTGGCCTCGCGCCGTGCTTCGTTGACCTCGCGCGCCAGATCCTCTCTTGCGCGGATGACGCGCATGCCGCGCCCGCCGCCGCCCCAGGAGGCCTTGAGCATCAGCGGATAGCCGATCTCGTCGGCCATCCGCGCCACCTCTTCGATGTCGTCCGGCAGCGGTTGCGTTGCCGGGATCACCGGCACGCCCACATCGATGGCAAGGTTGCGCGCCGCAACCTTGTTGCCAAGCTTGCGCATGGTGTCGGGGCGAGGACCGATGAACAGGATGCCGGCTTGCGCACACGCATCGGCAAATTCGGGGCTTTCGGAAAGCAGCCCATAACCTGGATGGATCGCATCTGCGCCGGACAGCCGGGCGACACGGATCACTTCCTCGATCGACAGATAGCTCTCGATTGGCCCCAGATCACGCTGCAGATGCGGGCCGCGCCCGACCTGATAGGATTCGTCCGCCTTGAAGCGGTGCAGCGCGTATTTGTCCTCCTCAGCCCAGATTGCAACCGTGGTAATGCCCAGTTCATTGGCAGCCCGAAATACGCGGATTGCGATTTCGGAACGGTTGGCGACGAGTAGCTTCCTGATCTTCACGCGGCTCTCTCCCTGCGAACAGAAATTCGTTGGGGCGGAGAATACGCGCACAATGCTGCAACGCAACCCAAAATGGTGCTTTGCAATATTTTCGTGGCTACAAAAAAACCCGGCAGTTTCCCGCCGGGTTTTTTTCAGATCAGCAACGTTTCGGCTGCTATCAGTTCTCGAGATAGTCGTAGCTGCCGTTCTTCCACTCGTAGAAAACGTAGCCCGGCAGCTTGATGTCGCCCTTCTCGTCGAAGTTTGAATCGCCCAGAACGGTCTTGAACGTGCTGTCGTCGAGCTGCTTGATGACAGCCTCACGATCGGTGGAGCCGGCCGCCTTGGCCGCATCGGTCCAGGCCTGGATCGCTGCGTAGGTGTACAGCACATAGCCTTCCGGCTCGACGCCCTTGGCGCGGAACTTCTCGACCAGCGGCGCAATGTCGGGGTTCTTGCGCGGGTCCGGCGAGAATGTCATCAGCGTGCCTTCGCCGGCATCGCCGGTGATCGCCCAGAACTCGTCGGTGACGAGCGCGTCGCCCGAAACCATCACGGTGTCGAGCCCCTGCTCGCGCATCTGGCGCGCCATCAAACCGGCCTCGGTGTGATAACCGCCGACATAGAGAACGCCAATGCCCTCGGCCTTCAGCTTCGAGACCAGCGCGTTATAATCCTTTTCGCCAGCCGTATAGGCTTCGTACATGGCAGGCTTGCCGCCGAGCTTTTCATAGACCGCCATCGTCGCGTCGGCGAGACCCTTGCCATAAGCGGTCTTGTCGTGAACGAAAGCGATCTTCTTGTCGGCAAACTTGTCCATCAGGAAAGCGCCGGCAACATCGCCCTGCTGGTCATCGCGGCCGCACATGCGGTAGATGCCAGGCCCCGGTCGATTGTCGGTGTAGGTCGGGTTGGTCGAGCCGGGCGAAATCTGGATGATGCCTTCTTCGAAATAGACCTCCGAAGCCGGGATTGACGAGCCTGAGCAGAAGTGACCGGCCATGAAGACCACGCCTTCCGAAGCGGCCTGGTTGGCGACAGCAACGGCCTGCTTGGGGTCGCATGCGTCGTCGCCGACAAACAGTTTCAGCATTTCGCCATTGACGCCACCAGCGGCATTGATGTCCTCGACGGCCTGTTCGGCGCCAATCTTGAACTGCGCACCGAACGAGGCGTACTGCCCCGTCATCGGCCCGGCAGTTCCGATGAGAATGTCAGCGAATGCGGGGCCGGAAAATGCGACGCCAAGCGCAACGCCTGCCAAAAGTATCTTTTTCATGCTCGCTCCCATTAAACACCAGACGATGATGCGCCGGAAGGGATGGTGTCGATCCCGGACCCGACGACCTGCGAGTGCTTGCGACCCGCTTGATTGGTATAGAAACCGAAATCTCCGGTTAAATAAAGACCAGTTCTTTCGAACGTAAAAGACAGTAAACTGTAAGCCGCGACTTTCATCTGCTGTGTCAACCCCGCTGCTCTGCGCCGAGGAAGCCATATTGTCGTGCCATCTGCTTGCGCCGCGTCACCCTGAAGCCGACAAGACCGATGCAGACCAGCACGATCAGGTCGACGAGATAATAGTGCAGCGACAGCAGCGTGCCCTGAAACAGGGCGAAATGAATGAACCGCGTCGCCAGCGCCAAAAGCACCATGTAGACGATCAGCTGCCCGATGCCATTCCACACATTCGCCATCGCGCGGCCCGTCATATAGGCGGCCCCGCCTGCCAGGATGACCGTGACAAACAGGAACTCCCACATGGTGACTTCCCAGATAAGCGTGTTCTGATGTTCCATGTTCGCTCTCCGCTCAGTGAACGCCGCCTTCAAGGTAGGCTGCACGAACTTCATCGCGTTTCAGGAGTTCTGCGCCGGTGCCACTCATCGTGATGCGGCCATTGACCATCACATAGCCGCGATGCGCCAGCTTCAGCGCGTGAAAGGCGTTCTGCTCGACGAGGAATACTGTCAGCCCTTCGGTGCGATTGAGTTCGAGCACCGCGCCGAAAATCTGCTTGACGATCAGCGGCGCCAGCCCCAGCGAAGGCTCGTCCAGAAGCAGGAGCTTGGGCCGGCTCATCAGGGCGCGCCCGATCGCCAGCATTTGCTGCTCGCCGCCTGACAATGTTCCGCCGCGCTGGGCCGCCCGCTCGCGCAGACGCGGAAACAGCGCGTAAACCTTATCGAGATCGTCCCTGAAATGACGCGGGTCGACAAGTTGCGCCCCCATCTGGAGGTTTTCCAGCACTGTCATGCGGGGAAAGATCCGGCGTCCTTCAGGCGACTGGGCAATGCCCCGCCGCATGATTTCATGCGTCGGCATCGTCGTGATGTCCTGCCCGTCATAGTGGATCGAGCCGCGTCTGGCCTGCGGCGTGCCGCAGATGGTCATCATCAGCGTCGATTTGCCGGCGCCATTGGCGCCGATCAAGGTCACGATCTCGCCGCGATGGACATCCATGTCGACGCCGCGCAGCGCGATGATCTTGCCGTAATAAGTCTCGACGCCACGCACCGAAAGGAGGGCGTCCTGTGCTTGGCTGCTCATGCGTCGCCTCCCGTCTTGCCGTCTTCGTCAACGGTGCCTTTCGGGATCGTCAATCCGGCTTCCTCCACCGCCTCTTCGCCGATTGCCTGGACGACCAGTGCGGCGATTTCGGGCTGCTCCTCGATTTCCTCGTCATCGACGCCGAGATAGGCGGCAATCACGCGGGGATCGTTGCGCACGAAATTGGCATCGCCATCGGAGATCTTCACGCCATAGTCGAGCACGATGATATGGTCCGAAATCTCCATCACCACACCCATGTCGTGCTCGATCAGCAGGATCGAGGTCTCATGGTTCTTGCGGATATATTGCAGAAGCTCGTTCAGTTCCGACGATTCGCGCGGGTTGAGGCCAGCTGCCGGTTCATCGAGACATAACAGCAACGGCTCCGTGCACATCGCGCGGGCAATTTCCAGCCGGCGCTGATCGCCATAGGGCAGATCGGCCGCCGGGTCGTCCGCGCGGTCGATCAGCCGGACCTGTTCCAGCCAGTAGACCGCCTTGTCGATCGCTTCCTGCTCGGCCTTGCGGAATCCGGGCAGTCCGACGATGCCGCCCAGCGTGAAGCCGGAGGCCACCATCAGCCGGTTGTGCTGCGCCACCAGGAGGTTTTCCAGCACCGTCATGCCGCCAAACAGGCGGATGTTCTGGAAGGTGCGCGCGACTTTCGCCTTCTGCGAAATCTCGAAGTCGGGCATCCGTTCCAGCAGGAAGACGCCGCCTTCAGGCGTCTTCTGCGACTTCAGTCCGCCCGCCGTCAGCTGCCTGATCGCGTCGAGCTGCTGGCCCGGCCCGTGGCGCATGGCAATGCGCCCCTCGGTCGGCTTGTAGAAGCCGGTGACGCAGTTGAAGACGGTTGTCTTGCCAGCTCCGTTCGGCCCGATCAGGGCAGTGATTTCGCCCCGCCCGACATTGAACGACAGATCGTTGATCGCGACCAGACCACCAAAGCGCATCGTCAGATGCTCGACGGTGAGAGCCGGATCATTATCCCACGAATTCTGGGTGCCGGTCACGTCCGGCGCTTGCACTGCTGCAACAGCCATCAGTGTCCCTCCCCCTGAGCCACCATGTCGGAGCCGATCTTGTTTTTCTTCTTGAGCGCCACGGAAGGTTCTCTGGTTGAAACGATGCCGCGCGGCTTCCACACCATGATCAGCACCATCGCCAGCCCGAAGATCAGCATGCGGTACTGCGTCGGGTCGAACCCGTCGCCGAAAATCTGGCCCAGGAAGCCGATGTTACGCAACAGTTCGATCCCGCCGATCATCACCACCGAGGCGATGACGACACCGATCTGCGAGCCGAGCCCACCCAGAACCACGATGGCGAGGATGATCGCCGATTCCAGGAAGCTGAAGCTTTCGGGCGAGATGAAGCCCTGCCGGGTGGCAAAGAACGAACCGGCAAAGCCGCCGAACATCGCGCCGATGGCGAACGCCGTCAGCTTGGTGTTGGTGGTGTTGATGCCGAGCGAGCGGCAGGCGATCTCGTCCTCGCGCAGCGCTTCCCACGCCCGGCCAATCGGCAGGCGGCGCAACCGCATCGTCACGATATTGGTGATGATCGCGAGGATGAAGATGATGTAATAGAGATAGATGAAGCGGTGGATGGTCGAAAATTCGAGCCCGAAGAAATCGGCAAAGCCACCCTCCCCGCGCGTGAATTCGAGCCCGAAGAAAGTCGGCTTCGGAATGCCCGAAATGCCGTTCGGCCCGCCGGTGAAATCATACCAGTTGAGCAGGACGACACGGATGATTTCGCCGAAGGCGAGCGTCACGATGGCGAGGTAGTCACCGCGCAGGCGCAGCACCGGAAAGCCGAGAATGACGCCCCAGAACGCAGCCAGCAGGCCTGCCAGCGGCAGCGCGCTCCAGAAGCCGATGAACTCGAAATGGGTCGACAGCAGCGCGAAGGAATAAGCGCCCACGGCATAGAATGCGACATAGCCGAGATCGAGAAGCCCCGCGAGCCCGACCACGATATTCAGGCCCCAGCCGAGCATGATGTAGGTCATGATCAGGATCGCCAGATCGATGAACTGGCGCTGCTGGCCGGGAAAGAAACTGGTGAAGAAGAACGGCAGCACCAGCGCAAACAGGAACAGCGCCCGGCCCAGCCACTTGCCAAGTCCCGGCACTCTTGCGCCGAGCCCTGCACCCGCTCCCGACAACATCCCCGTCACCGGCCGGTCCGTCTTGAAAACGAACAGGTTGAGCAGAAGACGAACGCCGAAAACGATGGCGATAGCAGTGAACCACAATCCCCAGCGGGTTGTGATCGCCAGTCCTCCGGGCACGATGTCCGTGCGCAAGGCGAGGAAGAAGAACCCGAGAACTGCGGCAAGGAAAGCCGCCATTGCGGCATCCTTGAGCGATGCGGCGAACGTGTTGCCGTTGCCGTTTTTATCCATGGCAGCCACTGACATCACACCTTCTCCACTTCAGGTTTGCCCAGAAGGCCGGAAGGCAGGAAGATCAGCACGATGGCGAGGATCGAAAACGCCGCCACATCCTTGTATTCGACGCTGAAATAGCCCGACCAGAACACTTCGATCAGGCCGATCAGCAACCCGCCGAGCATTGCGCCCGGCAGCGAGCCGATGCCCCCCAGCACCGCCGCCGTGAACGCTTTCACGCCGGCAAGAAAGCCGATGTAGAAATCGATCACGCCATAGAGCAGCAGGAACATCATGCCTGCCACCGCCGCAAGCGCTGCGCCCATGACGAAGGTCAGCGAGATCGTGCGGTCGACATTGACGCCCAGCAGCGCCGCCATCTTGCGGTCCTGTTCGCAGGCGCGCTGCGCCCGGCCCAGCGAGGTGCGGGTGATCAGCAGCGTAAACGCGGTCATCAGCACCACGGTCGTGACGATGATGATGATCTGCATGTAGGACAGCTGCACCACGATGGCGCCATTTGCCGTCGAGCCTTCCATCAGGGTGATGCCACCCTGAATTTGCGGCGGCAGCGGCTTGACGCGTGCGCCCTGCGTGACCTGCACGAAGTTCTGCAGCACGATCGACATGCCGATGGCGGTGATCAGCGGCGCGAGACGAAACGAGCCGCGCAACGGTCGATAAGCGAGACGTTCGACCGTCCAGCCCCAGGCCGAGGTGAACAGCATCGCCACGACCAGCGCGAGCAGGAGAACCAGCGGCAGGAAGGTGAATCCCAACACGCTGGTGAGAATAAGGAAAACGGTCAACGCGATGAAGGAACCGATCATGAAGATATCGCCATGGGCGAAATTGATCATTCCGATGATGCCGTAAACCATCGTGTAGCCGATTGCGATCAGACCGTAGATGGAGCCCAGCGTCAGCCCGTTGATAAGCTGCTGTACGAAATATTCCATTGCTTATGCGACCCCTCGAGAATGTCGTCGAACGACGCATTCCTCTTTATTTGGTTACGCCTAGTGGTAGTCACTCGCAGCCGGAATGCAACGATATTATTTCAACTCTCGACTGTCATTTATGCGGCCAACACCTTGGAAGGCATAGTAGTCGTACAAATGAACGGGTCGTCTGCTGTCGACCTGACCGGCCAAAACGATATGGCGATCAGTCACTTCCTCTAATTGTCAGCCGTACAACTCGATTTCCTCAGCGGCATGCGCAACTACAGCACCGAAAATCCGTGGGCAAAAGGGTCACGGTCGTCGATAAAGATTGTATTGAGCCCGGTCATCCGCGCCCAGCCGGCAATCGACGGCACGATGGCGCGCCTGTCCCCCACCTTCACCTCGCGCTCGACCCGTCCCTTGAAGATCGAGCCAATGATCGACTCATGATTGAAGTCATCGCCCGGCTTCAACAGACCCTTGGCGTGCAGCTGCGCCATCCGCGCCGAGGTACCGGTGCCGCAGGGCGAGCGATCAATCGCCTTGTCGCCATAGAACACCGCATTGCGCCCATGCGCGCCCGCCACCGTGGGCTTGCCGGTCCACTGGATATGGGTGAGGCGATTGATCGCCGGATTTTCGGGGTGGACAAAGCTGTACGCCGCATTGAGCCGTTCCCGCAGTACCGGGCTCCAGCCGATCAGCTGTCCGGCGCTGTAGTCGCCCATGTCTCTGAAATTTTCCTGGCGGTCGACGATGGCGTAGAAATTGCCGCCATAGGCCACGTCCACCGTCAGCCGCCCGAGGTCAGGACATTCCACCTCCAGCCCTTGCGCGTAGAGGAACGAGGGCACATTGGTGATGCGCACTTCCTCGACATGCTCGCCCTCGCGTCGATATTCCGCGATCACAACGCCCGCTGGCGTATCGAGGCGCAAGACCCCCGGCTGCTTCGGCGCCACCAGCCCCTGCTCCAGCGCCATCGTCACCGTGCCGATGGTGCCATGACCGCACATCGGCAGGCAGCCGCTGGTCTCGATGAACAGGATCGCCACGTCGCAATCGTCGCGGGTCGGCGGATAGAGGATCGAGCCCGACATCATGTCATGGCCACGCGGCTCGAACATCAGCCCCTTGCGGATCCAGTCGAACTCTTCAAGAAAATGCGCCCGCCGCTCCATCATGGTTGCGCCGTCCAGACGCGGCCCGCCGCCTGCCACCAGCCTTACGGGATTGCCGCAGGTATGTCCGTCGATGCAGAAGAATGTGTGTCGCGCCATGTCAGAACCGTCGTGGAGAAAATGAGGACAGATCAAGCGGCGGCACGTTGCCCCCGGCCAGATCGCGAACGAGGCGGCCCGTAGCGGCAGCCTGCGTCAGGCCAAGATGGCCATGACCGAATGCGTAGATGATATCGCGGCTCAGCCGGGCGTGACCGATCACCGGCAGCGAGTCGGGCAGCGACGGGCGAAACCCCATCCACTCGCGCCCGCCTTCACGGTCCAGCCCCGGCAGAAAGGCCTGCGCCTTTGCCAGCATCGCCTTGGCGCGGGCATAGTTTGGCGCGCGCTCCAGCCCGGCGAATTCGACCGCGCCGCCCACGCGCAGTCCGCCTTCGAGTGGCGTTATCACGAAGCCATGGCCCGGAAATATCAACTGACGCTTCACATCAAACGACGACGCAGGCAGCGTCGTGTTATAGCCGCGCTCGGTCTCCAGCGGGATGCGCTCGCCCAGTTGCGCTGCCAAAAGATGCGACCACGCCCCCGCGGCAATCACCAGCGTCTTGCAGGAAAGTGTCTCGCCATCGGCAAAGCGCAGTTGCGCCCCGCCGCCTGAATTTGCCTCGACCTGCGCGACGGATCGCTGCTCGAACTGGAGCCGCCCTTCCAGCGTCCGCCCATATTCAAAGATCGCCTTGCCCAGTTGTTTCGGGTCGGAAACGTTTTTCCAGCCGGGCACGAAGGTCGCCTTGACGAAGCGCGGCGACAGCCCCGGCTGCAGCTCTGCCAGTTCCGTCCCCTCGACATGGCGAAACGCAATTCCATGACGCTCGCGCACGTCCCAGCCGGGCAGCGCTGCCCGAAACTCCGCTTCGCTTTCGTAAAGTTCGAGCGCGCCATGCTCGCGCAACATCGTTCTGGTTCCGGAACGATCCAGAAAGTCGAGCCACTCCTGTTCGGCCAGACGCATCAGCGCCACTTGCGCAGCCACGCTTCTGTCATGGTTGCTCACCCACCCCGCGCGCCAGAAGCGAAAAAGCCACGGCATCAGCCGTGGCAGATAGGAGGGCGAAACTGTCAGCGGCCCCAACGGGTCGCGCAGCCAGCCAGGCAGCTGCCGCATCATCCCCTTCTGGGCCAGCGGCAGCACGTCGGAAAATGCGAACGCTGCTGCATTGCCTGCACTTGTTTCCTCGCACACACCGGTGCGATCAAACAAAGTCACGCTGCGTCCTGCCTCCACCAGATTGACTGCCGCGCAGATGCCGACGATCCCGGCACCGACGACGGCCACATCAATCTTGCGAACGCCTGCTGATTTCATTCAGATCCACCCCGCCCGTCGCTCCCTGCCTTTCAGAATGAGGGCAGTTGAGGACGGCTGGCAAGCGCGTCGAGGATCACTTTTTCCGCCGCCGCGCGGCGTGGTCCTGACAATGGCAGACGCGGCGCGCGAACCCGGTCATTGGTGCCGATGGCATGGATTTCGGCCAGCTTGATATTCTGCACCAGATAGGTCGACACATCGAGATCGAGCAACGGGCGGAACCAGCGATAGATCGCCAGCGCCTCGTCGCGACGTCCCTGCTTCAGCAGCTGGTAGATCGCGACCGTCTCACGCGGGAATGCCGTCACCAGCCCGGCAACCCAGCCGACCGCCCCCATTGTCAGCGCTTCGAAAGCAAGGTTGTCGACGCCGGTGAAAAGGTCGAACCGCTCACCGAACAGATTGACGATCTCGGTCGTGCGGCGAATGTCATCCGACGATTCCTTGATTGCGACGAAGCGCTCGTCCGCGGCCAGTTCCTCCAGCATCGCCGAGGTGACGTCGACGCGGTAGGCGACGCGATTGGAATAGATCATCACCGGCAAGTCTGCCGCAGCCGCAACCGACTTCAGCACGGTCACCGTCTCGCCATGGTCGGTGTGGTAGATCGGGCTTGGCACCACCATCAGGCCATCGGCACCTGCCATCGAGGCGGCTTTGCCCATGGTGCATGCATCGCGCGTTGCCGCTTCGTTGACGGTCAGCAGCACCGGCTTGCCGCCAGCCACGCTGCGCGCCGTCTTCAATATATCAAGCTTCTCGCCAGCCGACAGCATCGGCCCCTCACCCAGCGATCCGCACACGATGATGCCGTCGCAACCGGCCTCGATCATGAGCGCGAAACAGCGCTCCATCTCGGCGTGGTCAAGCCGGTCGTCCTGCGTGAACTTGGTGGTGACCGCCGGGTAAATTCCTGCCCACATGATGCCTCTCCATCTGATATATCACAAATATATCTGTCTGGAATCTTATTTGTCAATTGGGATTCGATTCTGATATATCATTGCGCGGAATGGAGAATGCCCTTGCAACCTGTCGCATTGGTCGCTGAACCAGCAGCGCTGCGCGCCTATCACGCGCTCGAAAAAATGATCGTCACGCTGGAGTTGCCGCCGGCCGCTATCACCACCGAAAAGGCCTTGATCGAGAACCTTCAGCTGGGGCGCACACCGGTGCGCGAAGCGATCCAGAAACTCGCCTGGGAAGGTCTGATCGAAATTCGCCCCAGGGCCGGTCTCGCCATCGCGCCTCTCAAGGCGCAGGATTGGGTCCAGATCGTCGACGCGCGTCGTGGCGTTGAAACCGTCCTGGCGCGCTGCGCCGCACGTCACGCGCCGCCATCAGCCTTGACCCAGCTTCAGGACGCGGCGCGCGCCATGCACGCGGCGGTCGTCGCCAGCGACGTGTCCGCATTTCTGGAAGCCGACAAGCTGCTCGATGAAATCATCGCTGAGGCGTCGGACAATATCTATGCGGCGCGCGTTGCCGCGCCGCTGCAAACTCACAGCCGCCGCTTCTGGTATCGCTATCACAGTGAGTCGGGGCTCGCCCGCTCTGCTGCCCACCACGTCGCACTCATCCGCGCGATCATCGATCGCGATGAAATCCGCGCGGCGCTCGAAGCGGAAAAGCTGATGGTGATGCTCCGCGAACTGGCCGAGCAGACCGGCCGGCGCTGAAATCAGGCGTCGACGCCGCGCACCAGCATGGTGCTCTGGAAGCCCTCACCGGTCGAGACGATGCAGCTCTGGCCATCGGTGCCGGTCGCAATGATCGTCCAGCTGCCGCTGTCGGAGACGAGGATCTCGACCACCGCGCTGCTGTCGATCTGACCGACAGCCATCGGCTTTTCACGGAATTGCTGGGCGAGTTCGTTCAACACGTCGGTGCGCGCGCCGCACATCGCGCTGTCCGGTTCGCTTTGCTGGAAAGCCTGCGCCACTGCGGGAAGTCGTGCCGCCTGATTGTCAGTCGCCGAAGCCAGCGGCGATGCGAAAAGCATCATGCCGGTGATTGCGGTGTAGAGCAGCGGAACGCGCGCCATGACAGCCTCCTGTGCCGGCATCTGGTCCTTGTTAGCCGGCTCGTTGAATCTTGCGGCCCGATCATTCGGGCATGTCCAAGAAATTCGCCGAGGCCGACTTCGTTCCATGAAATGCCGCCCTGACGCCAAAAAAAAACGCACGCCCTCAACGCCACTTGCAGATGGCCTGACAGATCAGTTGGTGGCCGAATTTCCGGCGAGCGGGCGCAAGGTGAGCAGTCCTGATTCGACGCGCCGGCTCAGAACTGCATCTGCCGCCCCGGCATCATCGCACAGATGAAACCGTCCGCCACAGCGCTCGCGCAGCTGCGCCATGTCGTCGATGATCCCGCCTTTGGCGATGCCGCCCGCCTCGATCAGCCAATAGCCAAGAAACGCCGCATCCATCCGTTGCGGTGCGACCAGCGGGCGGGTCGCAGCACCGTAATCCCTGAACGAGAAATAGGTGTCATAGGCGTCGGACCGCCAATCGGCGAGCTGAACCGTCCCGCTATCGAGTTCGACCATCGGGCGATGATCGCCATATTCCAGCACGATGGTACCGTTGGGACCGGAATCCTTGGCGATCTGCTCCTTGAAGGCATCAAGATCGTGACGCGCAATCACCAGCCGGCGCAAATACTCGTTCTCGACCGGATCGGCGCTGAACGGCTCACCGTCGAGTACCATCTCCGGCTCCAGCGTCTCGTCATAGGGCGAGTGGGTAAACATGGTTTCGACATAAAGGAACTGTGCTCGTGCGGAGGCGGCACGCTTCTCTTGCAGCCGCTTCAGCGCCGCATCGAAATACAGCGCGTCGCGCGCCGACATCGAGGCAATTCCCACCTCGGCGGGATCGTGAACCTCTTCGATACCGAGGCTGGTCAGCAGAGGCCCCAGCGAGAATTGATCATAGGCCATGCCGAGCAGTGCGGTTGTGTCATAGCCGCATTGCGCCAGAATTTCCGGAACGCTCGCGCGCACATTGCCGACCAGTGATTTGGCAATGAACTGCCGCATCCGTCCGAAATCAGCGCCTGACAGGCCAGCCATGACGCTCGACACGGTGATCCATGACCCGCCGCCATAGGTTTCGGTGCCAAATCGGTGAACGACGCCGTCCTGCGACTTGAACGTGTCGCGCAATGCCGCGATCGGTGCAGCTCCCATCCACTCGGGCGGCAATTGCGATTCCGCATGCACGATCACCACATCCGGCTTGCGCGCCTGCACGTCGCATTGGAACGCCGCGTCGTACGGCTCGACACCCGCCACCCGCTTGACCCGCGCCGTCAGCGGATGATCGGCCCACAGTTCCGGCAACTCCCGCAGCGACACCATCAAAGCAGAGATGTGGCGACCCTGGAAAAGATAGCTGCCCTCTGAAGCCCAGCCCGGCAACGCCAGCGGAACCATCAGCAAGGGCGCGGCCACCAGCAGCACCGCGTGTTTCACTTTCAGTTTCATCGGCTGCTCGAAGCGGTAAATCAGCGTCATCGCGGCGATCATGCAGGCTGCGATGGCAAGCACCGGCACGGCATAAGCGCCAAATCCGGTCAGAAAGAATCTCAGCATCTGCGGATCGGCAAGCAGTGCCAGATCGAAACTGTGCAGGCTCATGCCGGTCATCCGCGCCTTCACCATCGAGGGCAACGCAACGAGCAAACCAAGCGCCAACGCTGAATAGACGGAGAACGCAATTCGTCGGCTCGCCACCAGCAACAGAGCTGCAAGCAGGCCGATCCCGCACAGCGCAAACAGCGCCGAACGCAGATCGTTTTCCAGCCGGCTCAGCGCCACAAGCGCGATGATCGCAACTATGCCAACGGTGACAGGCCACGCCAGAAGACGCAGAACGGACGTGATCGTCTTCAGCATCGCCTGGCAGCACCCCCCGTTTCAAGCCATCAAATATGACAGTTATGTGTATTGAAACAATGAATACTGCGGAAGTCAAAAGACAGACAGGCAAGGCTGCAGCAGAAACGATCAAAATTCATCGCGATTGAGCGAAAAAGACAAGGCCCGACTTGCGCCGGGCCCTGCATTTCATCTTTGCATAAACGATCCCGTCGGGATCAATTCATCGTCGGAATGACGAATTCTGCACCGTCCTTGATGCCCGAGGGCCAGCGCGACGTCACCGTCTTGGTCTTGGTGTAGAAACGGAACGCGTCGGAACCGTGCTGGTTGAGATCGCCAAAGCCGGAAGCCTTCCAGCCACCGAAGGTGTAGTAGGCGATCGGCACCGGGATCGGCACGTTGATCCCGACCATGCCAGCCTGCACGCGGCTGGCGAAATCGCGCGCTGCATCGCCATCACGGGTGAAGATCGCAACGCCGTTGCCCATCTCATGCTCGTTCGGCAGCTTCAGCGCGTCCTCATAGGTCGCGGCGCGGACGATCGACAGCACCGGGCCGAAGATCTCTTCCTTGTAGATGCGCATGTCGGCGGTTACGTTGTCGAACAGGCAGCCGCCCATATAGTAGCCGTTTTCATAGCCCTGCAGGCTGAAATTGCGGCCATCGACCAAGAGCTTTGCGCCTTCCTGCACACCGGTGTCGACATATCCCTTGATGCGCGCGAGCGCTTCCTTGGTGACGACCGGGCCGAAATCTGCCGACGAGTCGGTCGACGGGCCGACCTTGAGGCTTTCAACGCGCGGCACCAGCTTTTCGATCAGGCGCTCGGCGGTCTCGTGACCGACCGGAACGGCAACCGAGATCGCCATGCAGCGCTCGCCAGCCGAGCCGTAACCTGCACCGATCAGCGCATCGACGGTCTGGTCCATGTCGGCGTCCGGCATGATGATCATGTGGTTCTTGGCGCCGCCGAAGCACTGCACGCGCTTGCCGTTGGCGCAGCCGCGCGCATAGATATACTGCGCGATCGGCGTCGAGCCGACAAAGCCGATGGCCTTGATGTCGGCATCATCGAGAATGCCGTCGACCACTTCCTTGTCGCCATTGACGACGTTGAGAATGCCGGCAGGCAGGCCCGCCTCGACGAACAGTTCCGCAATGCGCATCGGCACGGACGGATCGCGCTCGGAAGGCTTGAGGATGAAGGCGTTGCCGGCTGCAATTGCCGGGGCGATCTTCCATAGCGGGATCATGGCCGGGAAGTTGAACGGCGTGATGCCGGCGACAACGCCCAGCGGCTGGCGCATCGAATAGACGTCGATGCCGGGGCCGGCTGCGTCAGTGAACTCGCCCTTCAGCATGTGCGGCGCGCCGATGCACACTTCCACGACTTCAAGGCCGCGCTGGATGTCGCCCTTGGCATCGGCGACGGTCTTGCCGTGCTCGCGAGCGAGCGTATCGGCCAGTTCGTCCATCTCGGCCTGCGCCAGCTCAAGAAACTTCATCAGGACGCGCACGCGGCGCTGCGGGTTGGTAGCCGCCCAGGCCGGCTGCGCCGCCTTGGCGTTTTCGATGGCTTCGCGCAGTTCGGCCAGCGAGGCGAGCGCGACCTTGCCACGGACCGAGCCGTCCATCGGCTGCATCACGTCCTGGCTGCGTCCGCTCTTGCCGGCAACGCGCTTGCCGCCAATGAAATGTCCAATTTCGAGCATGGTGTCTCTCCCAGCGTTGAATTTCCATCACATTGTCCCGCTTCCGCCGGTGCAATGCAACGCGATCAATTACGCAACCGTTGTGCAAAAATAGATGGACTTTCAGTTCAGATCATCATTTGCTGCAAATACGCAATCGGGAGCCGCTGATGAACTGGGACGATGTTCGCATTTTTCTCGCCGTAGCGCGTGCGGGTCAGATTCTGGGGGCGGCGCGGCGGCTTGAACTGAACCACGCCACGGTGTCACGCCGGATTGCCGCGCTTGAGCGCGCGCTCGGCGCCAAGCTGTTCCGCCGCCTCACCACCGGCTCGGAGCTGACCACCGAGGGCGAGCGCTTTCTCAGCGTCGCCGAACGCATCGAAGCCGACATGATCGCGGCCCGCGCCGAGATCGTCGGTGAAGGCGACGAGATTTCCGGCGTCGTGCGGATCGGAGCGCCTGATGGCTTCGGCGTTTCCTTCCTTGCGTCGCGGCTCGGTGTGCTGACCGAGCAATATCCCGATCTGGCGATCCAGCTGGTGCCGGTGCCGCGATCCTTCTCGCTGTCGCGGCGCGAGGCCGACATCGCGATCACTGTCGAGCGACCGACCGAAGGCCGCCTGATTGCCGGCAAGCTGGTCGACTATTCGCTGTCGCTCTACGCTTCGAGGGACTACCTCAAACGCAACGGCGTTCCGCAGAGCATCGCCGACCTCAAACGCCACCGCCTCATCGGCTATGTCGCCGACCTGCTGATCAGCCTGTCACTCGACTACGGGCCGGAGATCATGCCCGACTGGCAGGCCAATTTCGCCGTCTCGTCGGCGCTTGGTCAGGTCGAGGCGGTCCGTTCCGGCGCGGGAATCGGCATTCTCCATTCCTATATTGCGCGGGTGCACGACGATCTGGTTCTGCTGCCGGTCGCCCCGCCGATCCGGCGCGCCTACTGGCTGGTCTACCACGAAACGGTGCGACCCTTGCGCCGCGTTCAGGTCGTCTCATCCTTCATCGCCGCCACGGTCGAGGCCGAACGCGCGGTGTTTGCCTGAGCCATTGCTGCGGGTCGGCGAAGCCCATACAACATTCCAACTTTCAACCAAAGGAGCACTCATGGACATTGTCCGCCACGAAATCGGCCCGCGCATGAGCCAGGCCAACATCCACAACGGCGTCGTCTACCTTGCTGGCCAGATTGGCGAAGGCGACACCGTCAAGGCACAGACTGAGGCAATCCTTGCCCAGATCGACCGCCTGCTGGCGCTGAGCAACTCCTCGAAGGAGCGCATCCTGTCGGCGCAGATCTGGCTGGCCGACATGAGCGACTTCGCTGAGATGAACGCGGCATGGGACGCCTGGGTGCCCGCCGGCAACACGCCTGCCCGCGCCACCGGCGAATCCCGTCTGGCCGCTGACAAGTACAAGGTCGAGATCATCATCGTCGCGGCCCAGAACGCCTGATCCCGTCCGTGCGACCCTGGAAACGCCATTAAACGATGGCGTTTCCGTCTGCCGCGACTGCCCGCTGTCCACAGCCGCCCCCCTGCAAAATCCCTTCCCGTTAAGACGGCCGAAACCTATGCCACCTAGTGTGACAGGTGGAGCTTGGTGGGGGTCACCAAAGGCATGATGCCGCGCTACCGATCCGGCACGACCGGAATGTACAGCCTTTTCTGATCCAGTGCATGGCCGCATCCCCTGCGGTTCGGGAATCTGTCGATGGTCGCCTCAGCTGCGAAATCGGTCTCCCTCGAAGACCGTCTGAATTTTATTGGTATGGACGACGCCGCGCGCCAAAAGCTGCGCGAACTGAAGCCCTCGCTGGAGCGCAACATCGGTCCTGCACTGGCGGTGTTCTACGACAAAGTCCGCGCTGTTCCTCAGACCGCTGCATTCTTTTCGTCCGAAGCCCAGATTGGCAGCGCCAAGAGCCGTCAGGAAACCCATTGGACCGGCATCGCCGAGGCCAGTTACGGTGAGAGCTACGAGGCCGCAGTCCGCAACATCGGCAATGTCCACGCCCGTATCGGACTGGAACCGACCTGGTATATCGGCGGCTATGCGCTGGTCGCCGAGCAACTCGTCAAGGCCGTGATCAAGGAGCAGTGGCCGCGCCTTCTTTCTCGCGCCAGCACGCCTGAAACCATGGGTGCGTCGATTTCCGCGCTGGTCAAGGCGATCATGCTCGACATGGATCTGGCGATCTCGACCTACCTTGAGGCGCTCGAGGCGCGTCGTCACCAGATCGAAGCCGCCAATGCCGAAGCCGATCAGCGTCGCACTCAAGCCATCGCCTCCATCACGGTCGCTCTGTCGAGGATCGCGGAGGGCGATTTGTCGACCCGCCTGGAGGGTCTGCCGCCCGAATTCAGGCAGCTGGAGGTCGACTTCAATCATACTGCCGAGGCACTCGCCCGCACCTTGCGCGACGTTGCCACCTCAGCCGACAGCATCGGCTCCAGCTCTGAAGAGGTCGGTCGCGCTGCCGACGACCTGTCGCGCCGCACCGAACATCAGGCGATGCGTCTCGAACAGACCGCCGCCGCTTTGAACCAGCTGACGCAGAGCGTGCGCAGCGCCGCCGACGGTGCCTCCCAGGCCGCGGCGAAGGTCGTCTCGACCCGCAACGAAGCCAACCATTCCGGCGAGATTGTCCAGAACGCCGTCCGCGCCATCAGCGAGATCGCCCAGTCGTCGCAGGAGATTTCGCAGATCATCGGCGTCATCGACGAGATCGCGTTCCAGACCAACCTGCTCGCGCTCAATGCCGGCGTCGAGGCCGCCCGTGCCGGCGATGCCGGACGTGGCTTTGCCGTGGTCGCCTCCGAGGTGCGGGCGCTGGCCCAGCGTTCGGCAGAAGCTGCCAAGCAGATCAAGACCCTGATCTCGACCAGTTCGAACCAGGTCGAGCAGGGCGTCAAGCTGATGGCCGAGACCGGCGAAGTGTCGGAACGCATCATCAACAGCGTCATCGAAATCGACCAGCTCGTCGCCGGCATCGCGTCCTCGTCGCGCGAGCAATCGCAGGGCCTGAGCGACATCAACAAGGCGGTCAGCGAAATGGACCAGGGCACGCAGCAGAATGCGGCGATGGTCGAGCAGACGACGGCTGCGGTTCATTCGCTGCGCAGCGAGGCCAACACCCTGGCTGAAGGCGTCACCGCATTCGTGCTGGATGCCGGCCCGCGCCACGCTTCTGCAGCTGCCCCGTCTCGCGAGCCAAAACCCGCCGTGCAGCGCGCAACCGCCGTGCGAAGCGTCGGTGCCAACGCGCTCGCCATGGCGGCTGTTGCGGACACCAATGACTGGGAAGAGTTTTAAGGGAGAGGGGCAATGGGGATCGCCGCCGCCGGAAGCATGACGCTTCCATCCGAGCTCGACATCAAGGCTGCCATTCCGCTGGCAACAGAACTGCTGGCGTTGCGTGGCAGGGATGTCGCCATCGACGCGTCGCAGATCGAGCGCGTGGGGGCTCAATGCCTCCAGGTTCTGCTGTCGGCGGCAGCGACCTGGCACGCCGACGGCGCCGATTTCACCCTCAGCGCACCTTCCGCTCCGTTTTCCGATGCAGTTCGGCTTGCAGGGCTCGACCTGTCTGATTTTTCGTCAAGGAATCACTGACTCATGGCCATGACCATCCTGACCGTTGATGATTCGCGGACGATCCGCGAAATGTTGAAGGCCGCGCTTGTCGATGCCGGCATGGAAGTGTTTCAGGCCGAAGATGGCGTGCACGGCCTTGAGGTGCTGGAAAGCTGCACTCCCGACGTCATCATCACCGACATCAACATGCCGCGCATGGATGGCTTCGGCTTCATCGAGGCGGTGCGCGGCAGCGACAAATATCGCGCCGTGCCGATCCTCGTGCTGACCACCGAAAGCGTGGACGACAAGAAGGAGCGCGCGCGCCGTGCCGGGGCCAGCGGCTGGATCATCAAGCCGTTCGACCCGGTCAAGCTCGTGTCGGCGATCAACCGCGTCGCCGCCTGACCTGCGAAAAAGAGAGACGTCTCATGGATACGATGGCAGCCATCAAGCAGACCTTCTTCCAGGAGTGCGAGGAGCAACTCGCAGAGCTTGAAGACGGGCTTCTGACGATCGAGCGCGAAGAAGGCGACCTTGAAACGATCAACGCCGTCTTCCGCGCCGTCCACTCGATCAAGGGCGGGGCCGGCGCGTTCGGTCTGGACGAACTGGTGCGCTTTGCCCACACTTTCGAGACCACGCTCGACGGGATGCGCAGCGGCACCGTCGACAGCTCGCCGCAGATCATCAAGCTGATGCTGCGTTCTGCCGACATTCTCGCCGATCTGGTGCGCTTTTCGCGCGATGGCGGCGATATGGATCATGCCCGCGTGGCGCAGATGGCCGAAGAGCTGACCCGCGCCGGCGGACACGCGCCTGAGGCTGTGGCGGTCGCGGCACCTGCCCCCTTCCTCGCCGCACCCGGCGAGCCGGACGAGTTCGGCTTTGCCCCGACGCCGGTCACCTTCGACTTTGCCAGCGAAGCGCCTGCCGAACCCGGCGTGGACGAATTCGGCTTTGCGCCGGTCATGATCGACTTCGATGAATTCATCGCCGCCGATGCCGCCGCCCCGCATGTCATCGACGTCAGGTTCCGGCCCAAGCCTGAACTTTATGCCAAGGCCAACGACGCGCTGCGCCTCTTGCGCGAGCTGGGCCGCCTCGGCGAGATGGAAGTGTCGTGCGATCGCTCCGACCTGCCGGCCTTGAGCGAGCTGGACCCGGAAGGCGCTTATTTCGTCTGGAACATCAGCATCGCCAATGCCGATGAAGCCGCCGTGCGCGAGATCTTCGAGTTCGTCGAATTCGACTGCGATCTGGAAATTTCGACCCGCGTCAGCGGGATCGACGAGGAACAGGCCGCCGAAACGGTGCGCGACGTGCTTGCACAGGTCGCCGCTCAGGAAACGGTCGCGAACCTCCCCCCTGTCGCGGATGCGTTCGTTGCCGCGCCCATCGAGCCCGTCGCAGCCATTCCCGCGCCGGAAGCGCCCGTCAAGGCAGCGCAGCCGGCCAGCTCGTCTGGCCAGCAACCCGCACCAGCAGCAGCTGCGGCGCAGCAAGGCGGCTCGACCATCCGCGTTGATCTCGACCGTGTCGACCGCCTGATCGACCTGGTCGGCGAGCTTGTCATCAACCAGTCGATGCTGGCCCAACGCGTCATGGAAGCCGGCATTGCCCGCCTCTCCGATGTTGCGGTCGGCCTTGACGATCTTGAGCAGCTGACGCGCGAAATCCAGGATTCGGTGATGGCGATCCGCGCCCAGCCGGTGCGCCCGATCTTCCAGCGCATGTCGCGTGTCGTGCGCGAAGTTGCCGACATGACCGGCAAGTCGGTGCGTCTTCTGACCGAGGGCGAAAATTGCGAAGTCGACAAGACCGTCATCGAACGGCTTGCCGACCCGCTTACGCACATGATCCGCAACGCCATCGACCATGGGCTCGAAACGCCGGAAGAACGGATCAAAGTGGGCAAGCCTGAACAGGGCGTCGTGCGGATGATCGCCGCGCATCGTTCGGGACGGGTCGTCATTGAAGTGTCCGACGACGGCGCCGGCATCGATCGCGCCAGGGTTCGCCAGATCGCGGTGAACAAGGGCATCATCGAGGAAGATGCCGCACTCACCGATGCCGAGATCGACGACCTGATCTTCGCCCCCGGTTTTTCCACCGCCGATGCGATTTCCGATGTGTCGGGTCGCGGCGTCGGCATGGATGTCGTGCGCCGCTCCATCCAGGCGCTTGGCGGTCGCATCACCATCACCTCACGTCCCGGTCTTGGCACCACCTTCACCCTCAGCCTGCCGCTGACGCTGGCTGTGCTGGACGGAATGGTCGTCACGGTCGCAGGCCAGACGCTCGTCGTGCCGCTGTCGGCCATCGTCGAGACCTTGCAGCCCAAGCCGTCGGACGTGCACAATCTGGGCGACAATGCGCGCGTTATTTCCATCCGTGGCGCATTTTTGCCGCTTCTGGATGTCGGCGCGGTGCTGGGCTATCGCAGCGAGGAAGGCGATCCGCTCAACAGCGTCGCTGTAATGGTCGAGACCGAAAACCAGTCGCAATGCGCCCTGCTCGTCGATGGCATCATCGGCCAGCAGCAGGTCGTCATCAAAAGCCTCGAAACCAATTACGGCCATGTCTTCGGCGTTGCCGCAGCCACCATTCTGGGTGACGGACGGGTCGCCGTGATCCTTGATGTCGATGCCATCGTGGCCGGCTCGCGTTCCGATCAGGCGCGCGCCGACGCCAACCGCAAAAGGAGTGCAGCATGAACCAGGTCTTTGAGCAGGACGTTGCCTCCCGCAGCGAACTCATCGCATTTCGGCTCGGCGAGCAGGAATTCTGCGTCGACATCATGTCCGTGCGCGACATTCGCGGCTGGACCCCGACGACCCCGCTGCCGCACTCTTCCGACTATGTGAAGGGTGTCATCAACCTGCGCGGCGCGGTGCTGCCGGTGGTCGACCTTGCCGCCCGGCTCGGCTTCGATCCGGCCGAGCCCAGCGCCCGCCACGTCATCATCATCACCCAGGTCGGCAACCAGACGATCGGTCTTCTGGTCGATGCCGTATCCGATATTCTGACGGTCAATTCGTCGGCAATCCAGGCGACCCCCAACGTCGCCTCTGAACTGGCCCGCGCCTTCATGAAGGGCGTGATTGCCATCGAAGGCCGCATGATCAGCCTGATCGCGCTGGACAATGTCCTGACGCAGAATCAGCCGGGTCAAGGGCTTCTGAACTAAGCCCAGTATTGAGGGAACCGAGCAATGTCGCTCCTAGCGCAATTAAGAATCCTCGTCGTCGACGACACCACCACCAGCCGACTTCTTGTTCGTGAAGCGCTCGAAACGATCGGGTTCCGCAATATCCAGATTGCCGCCGATGGCGAGCAGGCCATGAAGATGATGATGACCCAGCCATCGCATCTGATCATCTCCGACATGAACATGCCGAAGATGAACGGCCTGCAGCTGCTGCATGCGATCCGCACCTACAAGCCGACCGCACGCACGCCGTTCATGATCCTCACCGGAAGCCCTGACCGGGCCGTCCTCGATGAGGGCCGCAAGCTGGGCCTGAACAACTATCTGACGAAGCCGTTCAGCACCGACCAGTTGCGTCGCGCGCTGGAAGCCATCGTTGGAAAGCTGCACTAAGGGCATGGTCAGCCGCCCGAAACATCCTGGTGACGATGCCGAACCGATCGGCATCGTTCTGGCTCGGCTACAGGCCGAGCTGGACGCGATCGGTCGGCGGGTCGATCACAATCAGGCGGTCATCGCCCGATCGACATGGACCCACGCATCCGCCGATGAGGATTATGTCCGCGCGATGCAGGATGGCGACCTTAATGCCCAGCGCATTGCGGGGGTGGCAGAGTTCCTGCGCGCCATCGGCGAGACGCTGTCTGCCGACTGGCGCGTCGACACCCGCGCCGCAACCAGCCAGATCAGGCTGGCCGAGCAAATCCGTTCGATCGGCTCCGCCAGCGCCGAAGTCACAGCCCACCACGCCCACGATTCCGGCGACGTCGACCTGTTCTGAATCGACCATGCGGTGCCTCGAGGCTCGCAGCAATCGATCAGAACAATTCGACCGATCCGTCGCTTTCGACAGGTGCCACCGGCCTGATACGGCGCTCGGCGTCGAACACCTGCTGGGCCTCGCGCTCCATCAGCGACTGGCGCGCGCGTCCCGAAACCGGCCAGAACTGGATCTTGCGGCCATTTTCGCCCAGCAGGCTGCCGCCCAGATAGCGAATGCCCTCATCGGCCAGAAATCGCTCGGCAAATTCGGCGTTCTGGCGGCCGACATCGGTCAGCCCGTCGATCAGCCGCGCACCGCCGAACAGCTTGGCTTCCAGACGTTCGCGCTTGGCTCCGCGCGCCAACAGCGCGTTCACCAGCAGCTCCATCGCGTGCACGCCATGGCGCTGCGCCGATGCGCCCGACTTGTCGTCGCGCACGCCGGGCAAAAGGAAGTGATTGAGCCCACCGACCCCGGCGATGGGATCGCGGATGCAGGCCGCCACGCAGCTGCCCAGAATAGTCGTCAGAACAGTAGCCGGATCATCCGAGACGCATTGTTCGCCCTGCACGACATGAATGCGCTTTCCCGAAAAACCGGGCGCGACAAAATCATAGGCGCGCGAACTCATCGGACGCTCCGCAGGTCCACGAACCTTGCGGCAGGATCTGGCAGGTTCAGCGTCGCCCCACCGGCGCGGCGCATTACGCGGATTCCCGTGCGAGGTTGCACTGGTCGATGAGCGCTGCCCCGATCTTCTGCAACGGCAGCTGCTTTGCGACACCGCCGATTTCGAACGCGACCCGCGGCATGCCGTAAACCACCGATGTCGACTCGTTCTGGCCGATGGTGACGGCTCCGGCCTTGCGCATGGTCAGGAGGCCCTGTGCCCCGTCGCGCCCCATCCCCGTCAGAATTGCGCCGACAACCGCGCTGCCTGCGGTGCGCGAAACCGAATCGAACAGCACATCGACCGACGGTCGATGGCCGTTGACCGGTTCGCCCGGATGCAGCCGGCAGCGCATCTGTGTCGGACTTCCGACCACCTGCAGGTGGTTGTCGCCACCCGGTGCAAGATAGATCTGACCGACGGTCAAAGGTGCACCGTCGCTGGCTTCATCGACACGCGCCTTGCAGCTGCGGTTGAGCCGCTCGGCGAAACTCTTGGTGAACGAGGCCGGCATGTGCTGGGTAATCACCGTTGGCGGACAATTGGCCGGGAACGCCGACAGCACTGACAACAGCGCTTCCACGCCCCCCGTCGACGAGCCGATCGCGATCACCCGTCCATTCGGCCGGAACTCCGTGCTGGTTGACATTTCATTGGGCGCACGGTCCGAGCCGGCCCGCACGCGTGCGCGCGCCGCCGCCTTCACCTTCGTCGCCAGCCCGCCAAAGGCAAGCTCCGCAAGCACGCCTGCCATCGGTTTGCCGACGCAGTCGAACGCGCCAAGCTCCAGCGCCGCAAGGCTGACATCCGCGCCAACCTGCGTCAGCGTCGACACCATCACCACCGGCATCGGCCGCAGCCGCATGATCTTTTCAAGGAAGCTGAGCCCGTTCATGTTGGGCATTTCGACGTCGAGCGTGATCACGTCCGGGTTGAGACGTTTGATCGCTTCGCGCGCTTCCAGCGGATCGCCCGCCTGCCCGATCACGGTGATTTCGGGATCCTGCCGCAGAACGGCGGAAATCAGGCTGCGCATCGTCGCGCTGTCATCGACGACCAGAACCTTGACGTGACTCATGCAATTCCATCCCGAAGCCGGTAGGTCGTCAGGCCGTCGGTCTCGAAAAGATCCGTGGCGGTGACGCGCTCCGAATGGCCAACATAAAGGCGTCCGCCGGGATTCAGCAGCGGCCCGAAACGGCTCCACATGCGCGCCTGGGTCGCCTCGTCGAAATAGATGACCACGTTGCGACAGAAAATGGCGTCGAACTTGCCCTTCATCGGCCAGTGACCCATCAGGTTGAGCTCGCGAAACGACACCAGCCGCCGCATTTCCTCGCCTGCGCCCCACGCGTCGCGGCCCTTGTCCTTGACCCGCACCATCCAGCGCTCGCGCAGTGCCGCCGGCACCGGCTCCATCGCCTCGTCGGGATAGACCGCCGCGCGACCGGTGGCGATCACATTCGGGTCGATGTCGGTGGCCAGGATGCGGATGTCATAGTTTGCGGCATCCGGCATCGCATCAAGGATCGTCAGCGCAATCGAATAGGGCTCCGGCCCCGTCGAGCAGCCGGCAGACCAGAACCGCACCCGTCCGCGCGCCTTGGCGCGGGCGATCAGTTCGGGCAGCACCTTCTGTTTCAGATGCTCGAAATGATGCGGCTCGCGAAAATAGCGGGTCACGTTGGTGGTCAGCGCGGCCAGCATATTCTGGCGTTCGCTGATCCCTTCGGAGCCCGACACGAGTTTGCAATAGTCGCGAAAACTCTCGATGCCGAGCGTGCGTAGACGCTTGGCAAGCCGCGAATAGACAAGAGATGCCTTGGTTTCCGTCAGCGCAATGCCGGCGTCCTCGTAGAGCATCCGCGCGATCGCGGAAAAATCGTCGTTCGTGAACAGGAATTCACCATCGACCAGCGCCTTCCCCCGCAAACCGGCGGCAGCGCGAATTCCCGTTGTCATGCGACTTCCAGCTCCATCGTCTCAGGCAGGATTCGTTCGAGGCCAAGCAATCCGATCATCCGTCCGTCAATGGCCAGAATGCCGCGCACGAAAGACTTCACCGTGTCGCTGGCGACATTCGGCGTCGGCTGCAACATGTCGTCGGTGACGCTGAGAATATCGCACACCGCATCGACCAGCAGACCCGCCTCCTGCTCGCCATTGCGCACGACGATGATCACGCTGCGCGCCTGCGGATCGGCAAAGCCAAGCCCGAGGCAGGCGGACAGGTCGAGGATCGGCAGAACCGTTCCGCGCAGATTGATGACCCCGCGCATGAATGCCTGCGAATGCGGAAGCGCCGTGGCCGGCGTCCATCCGCGTATTTCCCGCACCGACATGATGTCGACGCAGAACTCCTGGTCACCAACCTTGAATGCGATCAGTTCCTGCCGATGGCCGGATGAGGATGCTGTATTCATCATGTCGTCCCCTCAAACGCTGGAGCATCAGGGCCGCATACCGTCACCGGGATCCTCGGGCCTTGCGCTCGGTCAAAGTTTCGGTGCGCCTGAGCCCCCAGCCCCAGCTTCGCGACCTTCATAATTTAGCCAAAGCTGGGTTAATTTGGGGTTTAGCAAAGCTGTTCGCCCGCAATGCGCCGCGCCTTGCGGGCGCCGTGCCATAAAGCCGGTCGACCTTTGAAAGAGCAAACCGGCTTCGGGCTTAAGACAGCAGCGTGCGAGGCGAACCCCGCAAGATTGCGACAGGCTTTAAAACTCTTCCCAGCTGTCTTCTTCAGGCTGCGCCATCAGCGCGGCGGCCTGACCGCCTTTCGCCACCACCTTCAGAGCGGTCGCACCGGTCTGGCCGGCACGTTGCGGCGATGATGGGCGTCCCATCTGCGCGCTTTCGCTGACCGCCGAGCTGCCAAGTCTGAACTGCGCCACCAGCCGGCCCAGCTCCTCGGCTTCCTGCGCCAGATTGTGGCTCGCGGCGGTCGACTGCTCGACCATCGCCGCGTTCTGCTGAGTCACCTGATCCATCTGGTTGACCGCCATGTTGACTTCCGCCAGGCCGGTCGATTGTTCGCGCGCCGATGCGGCGATCTCCGACACCAGTGCGGTGATCTCGCCGACCTGCGTGACGATCTTCTGCAGTGCTGTGCCGGTCTGGCCGACAAGATCGACGCCCTGCCCGACCTGCGCCGTCGAGGTCGAGATCAGATCCTTGATCTCCTTTGCCGCTTCCGCCGAGCGCTGCGCCAGCGAGCGCACTTCCGACGCCACCACGGCAAAGCCTCTGCCGGCCTCGCCGGCACGTGCAGCCTCGACGCCGGCATTCAGCGCCAGAAGATTGGTCTGGAACGCGATCTCATCGATCACGCCGATGATCTGGCTGATCTGCTGCGAGGAGGCTTCGATCTGCGCCATCGCGCCGACCGCCTGCCGGACCACCTCGCCCGAGCGCTCTGCGCCGACACGGGCCTGCCCCGTCACGTCGGAGGCGCGCAATGCGCCATCCGCGGTGGTCTTCACGGTTGCGGTAATCTGGTCGAGCGCTGCCGCCGTTTCCTCCAGGCTTGCCGCCTGCTGCTCGGTGCGACGCGACAGATCGTCGGCGGCCTGGCTTACTTCGCCGGTGCCGTTGCGCAAGCCGCCGATTGCCGAGGCGATTGTCAGCATGGTGGTCTGCAATTGTTCGGCGGCTCGGTTGAAATCGTCCTTCAGGCTCTGGGCCTTGGGCGGGAAGGCGCTCGTCACGCGATGGGTCAGATCCCCTGCGGCAAGCGCCGCCAGACCCCCGGCAAGCCCTTCGATGACCATCCGGTCGCCCTCTGCCGAGCGCGCCTTGTCCGCTTCGTTGCGCTGGCGTTCGGCTTCGGTTGCCTGGCGGGTGTGCTCGCTCTGCGTTTCCAGGTCGAGCTTAGCAATAGCGGCTTCCTTGAACACCAGAACCGCCTGCGCGATCTCACCGATCTCGTCCTTGCGCTGTGTCGATGGAACCTCGACCAGATTGTCGCCCGCTGCAAGGCGGCCCATCACCGATGTGAGCGCGGTGATCGGCGTCGCGATCATGCGCGACAGGAAATAGCCGAGCAGCAGCGCAATCAGCACTGCACCGCTGACGCCGGCATAGACCACATTGCTGGTGAACGCCTGCGCCGCTTCGCGGGCCGCTGTTGCCGCAGCGCCCTTGGCGCGCTCATTTTCCTGCAATCCGGCAAGCGCGGTTTCGACCGCTTCCATGATCCCGTCGGCAGTGCCGTTGCGTCCGACCATCTCGATGGCGCGGAACCGCATGATCGGGTCCTTCATCAATTTCACGCCAGCCTCGACGACATCGGCTTTCCAGACGTCCATCGCAGCGATTGCGGCATCGATCTGCGCCACAATGGCCGCTTCATCCGCCGTGCCATTCTGCCCTTCGCGCAGGTTTTGCATATGCCCATCGAAGGCCGCGCGATGAGAGTCGACGCGCTCCAGATAATATTTCTCATTGGTCAGGAGGAAGCCACGATAGCTGTTTTCCTGGCGCCCGAGACGAAACTCCGCTGCCGCAATCTCGTCGATCGCCCGTGCCGCCGCCGCTTCTGTCTCAACTGCATGCTCGAGGCGCTGGATGTTCCACAGGATCGCGGCGCTTATCACCATCAATGCGGCGACGACACCGGCAAAACCCAGTCCAAGTTTTCGCGAGATTTTCAGATTTGCGAATGACACGTGAACCCCCCAGTTTCGTGTACGATTCCCACCCCGATAACGTGGCGTAAGCGATCTTCATCGCCCGAACACGCTTAACAATCTGCTAATGAAGGAAGGCCGAATGAAACTTGACAGGGTTTGTCGCCATCAGTGGACCTGACAGCAAAAAGGCCGCCCTTGCGTGGCGGCCTTGAAGTCCATGCGATTGTCCGAATTGTCGGTCAGCCGACGAAAGCGCGCTCGACGACGAACTCTGCCGGCTTGTTGTTGGCGCCTTCTGTCAGGCCGAAGGTTTCGACCAGCGCCTTGACGTCGCGGATCATGTCCATCGAGCCACAGATCATCACCCGGTCCACAGCCGGATCGAAGGGTGGCACATCCAGATCGGCAAACAGCTTGCCGTTCTCGATCAGCGTCGTGATGCGGCCCATCTGCGGATAGGTTTCGCGCGTCGTCGTCGCATAGTGCCGGAACCGTCCCTGCGCCATCTCGCCGATCAGCGGGTCGTTGACGAGGTCATGCGCAAGATCGAGGCCATATTTCAGTTCGGCAACCTCACGCGTCGTATGCGTCAGGATCACATCCTCGAACTTTTCGTAAGTTTCCGGGTCACGCATCAGGCTGGCGAAAGGCGCAATACCTGTTCCCGTGGCGATCATCCACAAGCGGCGTCCCGGCGTCAGCGCATCCAGCACCAGCGTGCCGGTCGGCTTCTGGCGCATCAGCACCGTGTCGCCCGGCTGGATCTTCTGCAGATGCTGGGTCAGCGGACCATCCGCGACCTTGATCGAGAAGAACTCGATTTCCTCGTCCCAGGACGGGCTGGCAATCGAATAGGCCCGGAACACCGGCTTTTCCGCATTCGGCAGGCCGATCATCACGAATTCGCCGGAGCGGAAGCGGAAGCTTTGCGGACGGGTGATGCGGAACGAGAACAGGAAATCGGTGTAATGGGTCACCGAAATCACCTTCTCGGCGTAGACGCCGGCAGGGATCGGAAATTGTGCTGTCTGTTCGGCGTGCGGGGACGCGGCTATGTTCATTCCTGCCGTCCTGTCGGGTGGAATTAAAGAGAAACCGGATTCGCACCGGCTGAAAACCGAAATCTGGCGTGGCGCGAAACAGGTGCCTACCTATTATGGAAAGGCGGAATACGTCAAGTTTCGCGCCGACAAGCTGCGGTTTTGCATCTTCCCGCTTTCTCGCGTAGACCCGCTCGCGTTGTTGGAAAGGAACTTTTATGACCACGAAAGCCCTTGTCGTCATTGATATTCAGAATGACTTTTGCCCCGGCGGCGCGCTCGGCGTGGCCGATGGCGACGCCATCATTCCGCTGGTCAATCAGCTGATCGCCGATCACGATCACGTCATCCTGACCCAGGACTGGCATCCGGCCGGCCATTCCAGCTTCGCGTCCTCCCATCCGGGCAAGGCAGCCTATGAGATGATCGAGATGCCCTACGGGCCCCAGACCTTGTGGCCCGACCATTGCGTGCAGGGCAGCCATGGCGGCGAGTTTCACCCCGCGCTTGTCTGGGACAAGGCCGAGATGATCGTGCGCAAGGGCTACCGTCCCGGCATCGATTCCTATTCGGCATTCTTTGAAAACGACCGCACCACGCCCACCGGCCTTGCCGGCTATCTGCGCGAGCGCGGCCTGAACGACCTCGTCCTCGTCGGCATCGCCACCGATTTTTGCGTCGCCTATTCGGCGCTCGACGCCGTGCGTGAAGGATTTTCCGTCACCGTGCGCCTGGATGCCTGCCGCGCCATCGACCTCAATGGCTCACTCGCCACCATGACCGAAAAGATGCGCGAAGCCGGCGTCACGTTGGTCTGAGCCACGCGGCTTTCCGCCCGCTTGCGCCATCCTCGGGCCTGCCCCGGGGATGGACGCCTATCCCGCCAAGTGCCGGAACGCCGCGACGACTTCCTCGTAAAGTTCGCGCTTGAACGGGACGATCAGCTCCGGCAGCTCGTCCATTTCTTTCCAGCCCCAGTCGTCAAATTCGGCTTCATGCCCGCCCGGCGGCGGGTTGATCGCGATTTCGCTTTCCTCGCCCTCGAAGCGGAAGGCGAACCAGCGCTGCGTCTGGCCGCGGAACTTGCCCTTCAGCGCAATGCCGACCAGATGCGGCGGCAGGTCATAATTGATCCAGTCCGGAGCCTCAGCCAGCAGCGACACGGTGCGTATGCCGGTCTCTTCGTAAAGCTCACGCAAAGCCGCCGGCAGCGGGTCTTCGCCCTTGTCGATCCCGCCCTGCGGCATCTGCCACAATTTGTCGGTCCCGGCCATTTCGCTGTCTTCCTCGGCGATCCGCCGCCCGGCCCACACCAGCCCGTCGCGGTTCAGCACCATGATACCGACGCAGGGGCGATAGGGCAGCGTTTGCGGATCGACGGGATGCTTGGTCTTTGCCATGAAATGTCAGCCTTTTTCAGGGTCGGATGCGACAGCGGAAACCGGCACGATCTCGATCCCGCGTCGCTGTGCCTCCTGCACCCATGTCGCCACCGCGTCAACCGTCACGTCGAATGCCGCGCCGACGCCGACGGCAAAACCGTTGGCGCGCGCGGTGCGCTCCAGATCGTCAAGCTTGCCAAGGATCGCGCCGCGGTCGCGGTTGGCGTCGATGGCGATGTCGGCGGCGGCAAAAGGCACGCCGCTGCTTTGCGCCAGTTGCGGCGCAAGGCTGCGCGCCAGCGAGCCATCATCGACATACATCAGCCCGCGCTGCGCCAGTTCGCCAAACAGCGGCGTCATCGCGCCGTCATCGGTGACGAAACGTGCACCCATATAATTCATGATGCCGGTGTAATTGGTGATCCGCGACAGCGCCCAGTGCAGCCGTTCGCGATTTTCCGCAGCGCTGGCGTCCACCGTCAGCGTGTTGCGACCCGGATCGACCTGCGGATAGTCGAACGGCTCCAGCGGCACCTGCATCAGCACTTCATGGCCCTCGCGCCGCGCCGCCTGCATCCAGCGGTCGAGACTGTTGCCGCCGCTGGCAAATGCCAGCGTGACCTCTGGCGGCAGCTGGTCGATGGCGCGTTGCGTCCCGTTCTGCGACACGCCGAGCCCGCCGATGACGATGGCCACCCGCGCCCCGCGCGCGCCCGACCAGGGCCGTGCATAGGCATCGAACGGGCGGCGTCCGTCTTCGCCCCGTATCGGCAATGGCCCGATCTCGCTGTCTTCGATCAGCGCCCGGTCCGGCAGATGCGCAGTGCGCGGATCTTGCCCGAGCGTTGCCGGATCGCGCACGATCACGACATTGCCGGCCGCGTCGCTGACCGGCGGATTGACGCGGATGATCGACGGGCCTTCGGGGTTCATCGAAGCACTGCCGGAGGTGCGCAGTTGCGCGCCGCGCAGGCTGGCATTTTCGCTTGTCGCTTGCGCAGGCGTCGAGACGACCACCTGCGGCGGCGTCCTGAATGGCTGAGGTTGAAGCGCGATGAACCCGGATGTGGCAAGGATTGCGACGGCGGCCAACGCCAGCGCCACCGAACCGCGCTCGAACCTGAAGGAGAAGCGCGGGCGCTCGCTCCTGTCAGGCTTCAGCCCCAGCGGCCTGTCTATGTCCTTGTCGTAAGGAGACCTGTTCAAAGGCAAAACAGTCCTTGGTCCGGGGCATCATGAATCTGCGCCGGCATCTCTTCCAGACATGCCGGCGCAGCGCAATTTCATTGTCCAGTTCCAGAACCGCTGACCGGCTACTGGTTGAGCACTGCCTTGTCCGGGTCTGGCGGGAAGGCGGCATGGGTCTGCGCCCCGCGCAGAAGATCAAGCGCGTAGTTCAGCTGCACGTCGTCCTTTGCCTCCGGCGGCACATAGGCGACCGAGCCCGACCCGGCATCGTCTTCCTCAGCACCGCGAATATGGCCCGGCAGGCTCGATTCGCCGCGCGAAACATCGCGGCCCAGCAATTCGTCCGGCAGCGGCTGATCGACCTTGATGTCCGGCGTGATGCCCTTGCCCTGGATCGAAGTGCCCGATGGCGTGTAGTAAAGCGCCGTGGTCAGCCGCAGCGCGCCATTTTCGCCCAGCGGAATGATCGTCTGCACCGAGCCCTTGCCGAAGGACTGCGTGCCCACGACCGTCGCACGGCGATGATCCTGCAACGCACCGGCAACGATTTCCGAGGCACTTGCCGAGCCGCCATTGATCAGCACCACCAGCGGCTTGCCGTCGATCATGTCGCCGGCCCGCGAATCGAAGCGGGTGATGTTCTTGGGATCGCGGCCACGCGTCGAAACGATCTCGCCCTTGTCGAGGAACGTGTCGGTCACGCTCACCGCCTGATCGAGCAGTCCACCGGGGTTGAGACGCAGATCGAGCACATAGCCCTTCAGCTTGTCGTCCGGCACCTGCTTCTTGATGTCGTTGATCGCGGCCTGCAGATCGTCGAAGGTCTTTTCGGTGAAGGAGTTGATCTTCACATAGCCCACATCGCCCTCGACGCGATGGCGCACCGCGCGCACCTTGATGACATCGCGCACGATGGTCAGCTTGATCGGCTCGGTCGCGCCTTCGCGAATGATCGTCAATTCGATCGGCGTGTTGACCGCGCCGCGCATCTTGTCGACCGCGTCGGACAGCGTCAGGCCGCGCACTTCGGTGCCGTCAATCTGCGAGATCAGGTCACCGGACAAAACGCCGGCACGCTCTGCGGGCGTTCCTTCGATCGGCGCAATCACCTTGACCAGCTCGTTTTCCATCGACACTTCGATGCCGAGGCCGCCGAATTCGCCACGTGTCTGCACGCGCATGTCCTGCGCCGCTTCCGGGTTGAGATAGGACGAATGCGGGTCAAGCGATGTCAGCATGCCGTTGATGGCGCTTTCCACCAGCTTGTCGTCTTCGGGCGGCGTCACATACTGGGCGCGCACGCGTTCGAAGATGTCGCCGAAGATCGCCAGCTGGCGATAGGTCTCGGACCCCGCCGCATTTGCCGCGACCCCGCCTGCGCCTTGGACAAGGCTCATGGCGGAAGCGCCCAACAGCGCACCGGCAAACAGCAGCGTCAATGATTTACGTATCATTTGCGGTCCTTCCAGAACTTCGTTCCGCCCACCACGGGGCCGGATCGACGGGTTTGCCATCCTTGCGAAACTCGACGTAGAGCTCCGGTCCGGTATTCTCCTGCGCGAACGCCACCGCGCTCGCCACTCTCGCCTCGCCCATCAGCCCCACCGGCTCACCTGCCAGAACGGACTGACCGGGCGACACACTGATTCTCGCCATACCCGCCAACACGATATGATAACCCCCGCCGGCATTGAGGATCAAGAGTTGGCCGTAGGAACGGAACGGTCCCGCATAGAGCACGGACGCGCTCACCGGGGCGGTCACAATTGCCGTCGAATGTGTCGCAACCATGTCGCCCTGCATGGTCCCGCCATGGGTGTCGCTCTGCCCGAAACGCAGCTGCAACTCGCCTGTCACCGGCAGTTCCAGCTTGCCCAGCAAAGCCTGCAAAGGCAGCGCGCCCGGCAGCCTGAACTGTTGCGACGGCGTCACCCGGCCCGGCTCCGTCGGCAGGTCCGGCTCCGCTGGTTGGCGCGCCGCCATCTCGATCTCGCCCTCCAGCGCGTCTATCAGCTCGCGCAACGTCGCGGCCTGTTGCGATAATTCAAACGCGCGCGCCTCTTCCTGCAACAGCTTGGTTTCGGTCGCCGCCTGCAGGCGCTGCTTCTCGTCGACCAGTATCGACAGGCGCTCCTGCTCTTCCATCTGCGCCGAGACGGTCTGCGTCAGCCGCTCGCGCTGGTTCTCGATGGTCGCCATCAGCCGCGCCAACTCCTGCAGATCGCCGATCAGGATCGTCGTTTCGGCGCGCAGTTCCGGCACCACCGCGCCGAGCAGGATCGAGCTGCGCACCGACGACAGCGCGTCTTCCGGGCTGACGAGAATTGCCGGTGGCGGGTTGAGGCCCATGCGCTGCAGCGCGCCGAGCACTTCGGCCAGCACGCCACGCCGCTCATTGAGCGAATCGCGCAGGTCTTTCTCCTGCATCGCCAGAAGGTCGAGCCGGTTGGCGATCTCGCTGACCTCCTCGGCCAGTTTGCGCTCGGTCTTGGCTGCCTGCACCAGTGCCGCCGACAGGCTCGCATGATCCTTGCGGATCGTTTCGATCTCGCTTGCGATTTCCTGTGCGCGCTCTTTCGACAGCGTCAGTTCCTCGGTGATCCGGCCGAACTTGCCCTGCTGCTCGTCGCGCTGCGCCTCCAATGCCGGCAAATCCTGCGCCCACACGCCCGCCGCCGCGGCGCCCAGAAGAAGCCCGGCTGTAACGGTCGTAAGGAAACTGCGTGCGATCCGGCCAGTCATGATCCGTCATTGAGATGGTGAAGCAGACTACCGCTGCTGCGTTAACGAAGCCTCAACCATAAGATCGGCGCAACTGGGGCGGAGTCGGCCCAATCTCAGCTGCGATGATAGGGGTGCCCCGAAAGGATGGTGGAAGCGCGGTAAAGCTGCTCGGCCAGCATCACCCGCACCAGCTGGTGCGGCCAGGTCTGCGCGCCAAACGACAGGATCGTGTCGGCGGCCGCGCGCGAGCTGGCATCATGACCGTCCGGGCCGCCAATCGCAAAGACGAGGTGCTTGCGCCCATCATCGCGCAACCGCCCGATACGCGCGCTCAATTCTTCCGAGGTCGGGTTCTTGCCGCGCTCATCGAGCAGGAACAGCACGGCGTCGCGCCCATGCGCCTCCAGCGCCGCAGCTTCCTCGCGACGGCGCTCGTCAAGACTGCGCGCGCGGCTTTCAGCGATCTCGCTGACCCCGCCAAAGTCCAGCCCGATCGCCGGTCCCGACTTTGAAAACCGCGAAAAATAGCGCTCGGCAAGCTCCCTCTCGGGGCCGGCCTTCATCCGCCCGACAGCATGAACGCTGATACGCATGTCCTGCCTTCCGCAGCCCGCCGCACCTCGTCGGATCGCCGTGCGTCCCTTGGGACGCAGCCGGCAATCAGAGCTTCAGTGCACGGTGTCGTCGTCCAGATCCGGCGTAAGCCACATCTTTTCGATATTGTAGAATTCCCGGACTTCGGGGCGGAAGATATGGACGATGATGTCGCCGGTATCGATCAGCACCCAGTCGGCGCCGCTCATTCCCTCAACACGCGGGAAACCGAGCCCGGCATCTTTCAGCGCCGAGATCAGATGATCGGCGACGGCAGCAACATGCCGATGCGAGCGTCCCGACGCGATGACCATATAGTCACCGAGTGTGGACTTGCCCTGCAAATTGATCGAGACGATATCTTCTGCCTTGGAGTCATCGAGACTGGCAAGGACGAGTTCGAGGGCGCGAGATACGTGGTCAATGCCGCTTACCTCTGCCGGCGAAGGCTGGAGTTCCGCCTTCTTCTCTAGTGCTGTTCTCAGTGTCTTTCCTTTCCGACAAGAACAAGCCCGCCATGCGCATCGTTGCGCTGGCAGACTATAGATAGGCAGTTTATGGCGTCAGTTTCAAGACGAACTGCCGGAACGTGCGGCCCGCAGCGCCGTCGATGACAATGACGAGCGCGGGCCGTGAATGAAAGTCCAGGCCGGTGGCGCCCGTCTTGCAAGGTTTGCGGCGTCGCGCTCGGGGATGCGGGCAGCTTCGAAACTGCGCGCCATCACCGACGAGCCCAGCGCCAGCGTCGAGCCGGGCCGGTCGATCACCGCAATCGGCATGGTTGCGGCGATGTCGCGCCAGCGCTCCCACAGATGGAAACCCGCCAGATTGTCCGCGCCCATCACCCAGACGAAATCGACGCCTGGATTGCGCGTCTGCACCAGCCCCAGCGTATCCGCCGTATAGCGCACGCTGAACGCCGCCTCGAACGCCGTGACCTTGATGCGCGGGTCGTGGACGATCTGTTCCGACAGCGCGATCCGCTCTGCCAGCGGCGCGATCTCGCGCCCCGCCTTCAGGGGATTTCCCGGCGTCACGATCCACCACAGCTGATCGAGTTCGAGCACCCGCATGGCCGTTTCGGCGACAAGCACATGGCCGTCATGCGGCGGGTTGAACGAGCCGCCGAACAAGCCGACCTGCATGCGCTTTTCGACATGCGGCATGCGCAGATAGTGCGGAGCGACGGCCTCCTCCACCTAACTGCGAACCTGCCCGTTGCCACGCACGCGATATTTGAACGAGGTCAGCTGCTCGACACCGACCGGGCCGCGCGCATGCATGCGCCCGGTAGCGATGCCGATTTCCGCGCCCATGCCGAACTCGCCGCCATCGGCAAATTGTGTTGAGGCATTGTGCAGCAGGATCGCCGAGTCGATCTCGTTGAAGAAGCGTTCAGCCACCGCCGCATCGTCGGCCACCACGGCTTCGGTGTGGTGCGAGGACCAGCGTTCGATATGCTCGATGGCGTCACCGACGCCGTCAACCAGCTTCACCGCAATGATCGCGTCGAGATATTCGCTCGCCCAGTCCTTATCGTCGGCAGGCTTGGCCGCGCCATAAAGCCCCTGCACCTCATCCGTGCCGCGGATCTCGCAGCCGGCCTTGGCCAGCGCTTCCAGCACCGGCACCAGATGCGTGTCCTTCACCGCGCGGTCGACCAGCAGCGTTTCCGCCGCGCCGCAAATCCCGGTGCGCCGCATCTTGGCGTTGAGCGCGATCTCGACCGCCATGTCAAGCTTGGCCGACTTGTCGATATAAAGGTGGCACAGGCCTTCCAGATGCGCAAACACCGGCACCCGCGCTTCCGTCTGCACCCGCTCGACCAGCGAGCGTCCGCCGCGCGGCACGATCACGTCGAGATTGCCGCCAAGACCTTTCAGCATCTCGCCGACAGCGGCGCGATCCGTCGTCGGCACCATCTGGATGGCGTCTTCCGGCAGACCTGCGGCCTTGAGGCCCTTCACCAGACAGGCATGGATCGCCGCCGACGAGTTGATCGAATCCGACCCGCCACGCAAAATCACCGCATTGCCCGCCTTCAGGCACAGCGCGCCGGCATCCGCCGTCACGTTCGGGCGGCTTTCATAGATCACGCCGATGACGCCGAGCGGCGTGCGCACGCGCTCGATATGCAGGCCGTTGGGACGATCCCATTCAGCAATCACCTCGCCGATCGGGTCTTTCAGTTCGGCAATGGTGCGGATGCCGTCCTCGATGCCGCGAATGCGATCCTTGGTCAGCTTGAGCCGGTCCAGCATCGCCGGCGACAGCCCGGCTTCCTCGCCATTGGCAAGGTCGATGGCATTGGCGTCGAGAATGTCCTGTGCGCCAAGGCGCACGGCTTCGGCCATGCCGATCAGCGCGGCATATTTGCGCTCTGCACTTGCGAGCGCCAACGGTCGGGCAGCGGCGCGGGCTTTCACACCCACCTGCGCCATCACAGGTGCCACATCCGTTTCGTGCGTCTCATGCGCTTTGAGCATGACCGATCTCCGTTTCCAGTCCGCGCGACATCACCAGATCGTCGCGATGCACCATGGCCGAGCGGGCTTCATGACCCAGCGCAGCCTCGATTTCCGTCGTCTTCAGCCCCGCGATCCGCACCGCCTCGGGTGCATCATAGGCGACCAGACCGCGCGCGATCTCGCGTCCGGCCGGGTCAAGGATTGCAACCGTATCGCCACGCGAAAAGCCACCCGAAACCAGCGTCACGCCTGCGGCCAGCAATGATTTCCCCGATTTGAGCGCCTTGACCGCGCCGTCATCGACGCTGATGCGCCCCGCAGGCTCCAGATTGCCGGCAATCCAGGTCTTGTAGCCGCGCACCGGCGTCGGGCTGGCGGCAAACCAGGTCGCGCGCTCGCCGGCATCGATCGCGGCCAGCGGATGCAGGCGTGAGCCTGCCGTAATCACCATTGCGGTGCCTGCGGTCGTTGCGATCTTGCCGGCATCGATCTTGGTGCGCATGCCGCCGCGCGACAATTCCGACGCCGCCCCGCCTGCCATCGCCTCGATCTGCGGCGTGATCCGCTCGACAAACGGAATGAACTGCGCATCCGGGTTCTGGGCCGGCGGCGCGGTGTAGAGCCCGTCAATATCCGACAGCAACACCAGCAAGTCCGAGCCCATCATCGTCGCCACGCGCGCGGCGAGCCGATCATTGTCGCCATAGCGGATTTCGCTGGTCGCCACCGTATCGTTCTCGTTTATGACCGGCACGGCGCGCATCTTCAGAAGCGTGCCGATGGTGGCGCGCGCATTAAGGTAGCGCCGGCGCTCCTCGGTATCGCCCAGCGTCACCAGAATCTGGCCCGAGCGCAGATCGTGCTTGGCCAATGCGTCCGACCATGCGCCTGCCAGCGCGATCTGACCGACGGCAGCTGCCGCCTGGCTTTCCTCAAGCCGCAGCGCCCGTGCCTTCAGCCCCAGCAGCGTGCGCCCGAGCGCAATCGCGCCCGACGAGACCACCAGAACCTCGGTGCCCTGCGCGGCAAGCGCGGCAATGTCCTCGACCATCGAGGCCAGCCAGTCGCGCTTGAGGCCGCAAGCCCGGTCGACCAGCAAAGCCGAGCCGATCTTGACCGTGATGCGGCGATAATCCTTCAGCGCACGTGCGGTCATTTCGTCCACCGGTCGTCGATTTCCACCGGCGCTTCCAGCGCGCGCGCTTCTTCCACGATGGCGATCAGGCCGCGCAGCGTCTCCTCGACGCCCTCGCGCGTTGCCGCCGACAGGGCAACCGGCGTCTTGCCGCTGGCCTGCGCCAGCGCCGCGAGCTTTTCTTCGCGCGCTTCGGCGTCAATCGTGTCGACCTGGCTCAGCGCGACGATCTCGATTTTTTCGTCAAGCTCATTGCCATAGGCTTCCAGTTCACCGCGCACGATCTCATAGGCGCGCGCCGGGTCTTCTTCCTGCGCCGAGACGAGATGCAGCAGGACGCGCGTGCGCTCGACATGGCCAAGGAAGCGGTCGCCAATGCCGACGCCCTCGCTCGCGCCTTCGATCAGGCCGGGAATGTCGGCGATGACGAATTCGCGCGCATCGACGCGGGCAACTCCTAAGCCCGGATGGAGCGTCGTGAACGGATAATCGGCAATCTTCGGCTTGGCCGCCGTCACCGCCGCCAGAAAGGTCGACTTGCCGGCATTAGGCAGCCCGACCAGCCCGGCATCGGCAATCAGCTTCAGCCGCAGCCAGATCGTGCGATCCTCGCCCGGCAGGCCGGGATTGGCGCGGCGCGGCGCCTGGTTGGTCGAGGTTTTGAAATGCTGGTTGCCAAATCCGCCATTGCCGCCCTTGGCGAGCAGATAACGCTGCCCCACTTCGGTCAGGTCGCAGATCAGCGTCTCATTGTCCTCGTCGAAGATCTGCGTGCCGGCCGGCACTTTCAGCGTCACATCGGCGCCCTTGGCCCCGGTGCGGTTGCGACCCATGCCGTGCACGCCGGTCTGGGCGCGGAAATGCTGCTGATAGCGATAGTCGATCAGCGTGTTGAGCCCGTCGACGGCCTCAGCCCACACGTCGCCGCCACGGCCGCCATCGCCACCGTCCGGGCCACCGAACTCGATGAACTTTTCACGCCGGAACGAGACAGAGCCAGCGCCCCCTGCGCCGGACCGAATATAGACTTTGGCTTGATCGAGAAATTTCATCGGATTGACAGTCTGTCTGTTCTTCTGTTGTGAAGCGCTTGCTCTAGCGCATGATCTTCAGGGAATCACGCTCAAAACGGCGAAGGGGACGAAACGGCATGAAATGCGTCAGCTATAACATACAGTTCGGCTTTGGCTGCGACGCCAAATTCGACCTCACCCGCATCATCGACGCCATTCGCGGTGCCGATGTCATCGCATTGCAGGAGGTCACGCGCAACAGCCCGATGAATGGCGGTGCCGATCTCGTCGCCGAGATCCGTGCGGCGCTGTCCGAATATTTCGCCGCCTACGGCCCCAATTTCGAAGCCGATGTCGGCTCCCACGTCAAGGACGGCAAGGCCATCGACATGCGGCTCCAGTTCGGCAACATGATCCTGTCGAAGACGCCGATCCTGTTGTCGCGCAACATCCTTCTGCCGCGCAGCCGCAGCTATGACAAGGTCAACCTGCAGCGCGGCGCGCTCGAAGCACTGATCGACACGCCCAACGGACCGACCCGCTTCTATTCGCTCCATCTCGACCATCGCGGCGCCGACGAGCGCATGCGCCAGATCGCCTTCCTGATGGACCGGCTGCTTCTCTACCCGCTGGAAGGCGGCGCCATCACCGGCATTTCCGAGATGGGCTTTCCCGAACCGCCGGTGCCGGAGACCTATGTCGTCATGGGCGATTTCAACATGCTGCCCGGCTCGCCCGAATATCACGCCATTGTCGGTGCGGTCGATCACGAGTTCGGCGTCCCGATTTCGGCGCGCCATGCGGTCGATGCCGGCGCGCTGCCGGTCGGCGACACCGCCAAGACCTGCGTCAATCTCGAAGACCCCGCCGATGTCTCGATGCACAAGCGGCTCGATTACTGCTTCGTCCATCCGCTTTTGGCCTCCAAGGTCAAATCGGTACGCGTCGACAGCGCCGCGGTCGGCTCCGACCACAAGCCGGTCTGGGTCGAGTTCGACTGGAATGCCGAAGCTGCCCCGTCGCTGCCATTTGCCCATCATCTGACCCAGCCTTCCTGACCCTGAAATCTACTGGCCAAAACAGCTTCAGTTTCGACCCCAGCTGCGCAGGCTGACCCAGGTGCGCCGGTCGAGCGAATAGCGCTCCACCGGCACCCGTCCAGCGGCGTGCGATTCCAGCATGCCCTGCCCGAAATACTGGAAGCCGCATTTGTGGATCACCCGCCGCGAGGCGTTGTTGGTGACGCGGCACTGGACATAGAGCCGCTCGATCGCGCTGGCGCGGAACGCCAGATCGACCAGCGCATGGGCGACCTCGGTGGCATAGCCATGGCCCCAATAGGGTTCGCCGAACCAGTAGCCCAGCTCCAGCCCGTCCGGGCCGCCATGCAGGCCGGCGCAGCCGATGAAAGCGCCATTTCCAGCCAGCGACACGGCATAATTGCAGCCCGCCTGCACCGGATTACGCGCATTGTCGACGAAATTGCGCGCATCCTGCTCGCTATAGGGATGCGGCATGCGACCCAGCATATCGGCGACGCGGCGGCTGTTGGCCAGTTCCGCCAGCTCGGGGATGTCGTCCAGATGCGGTGGACGCAGCACCAGCCGCTCCGTCACCAGAACAGGACAATCGATTGTGGGACTTTCGTCCTCTAAATCTTCCTTCTCAAGAACCATTGCGCCCTCCGGGCAAAGAAAAAGGGGAGATGGCGACCCATCTCCCCTTGTTCCTTTTCCGGACTGTCCGGACACCGGTTCCCGAGATGGGGCGCCGGTGTCTTGGTGCGGTTCCGGCTTATTCCGCTGCTTCCTGAATCGGGTTTACCGATACATAGGTTCGGCCGTTGGCTTTACGCGCAAACGAGACCGCACCTGCTTGCGTGGCAAACAGGGTATGGTCGCGGCCCATGCCGACGTTCACGCCTGGGTGCCAGGTCGTGCCGCGCTGACGCGCAATGATGTTGCCCGCAACGACGATCTCGCCGCCGAACTTCTTGATACCAAGGCGCTTCGACTCGGAATCGCGACCGTTACGCGAGGAACCGCCAGCTTTTTTGTGTGCCATGGGAGTTCTCCTTCAGTTCCTGAATTTCTTACTCGGCGTCAGCTGCAGCTGCAGCTGCCTGATCGACCTTGGCGCGCGGTGCCTTGCCGGCCAGCAATTCCTTGGCCTGTGCAACCCACTCTTCGCGAACGATACGGCCACCCAGCGACAGCTCTTCGTCGAGCTTCGCGATGTCCTTCTTCTTCAAGGTCGAAATCTGCGCCAGCGAGGTGATGCCTGCTTCGGCGAGCTTGCCCTTGAGCACCGGGCCGACGCCCGAGATCAGCGACACGTCGTCGACGATTTCCTTCTTCGGGGCTGCTGCCTTGGAAGGCTTGGCACCGCCGGTGAGGATTTCCGAGATGCGGATCGTCGTCAGTTCCTGGCGATGACCGCGCTTGCGGCGCGAGTTCTGACGGCGGCGCTTCTTGAACGCGATGACCGTCTTGGCCTTGCCCTGCTCGACGACTTCAACAGCAACCGAAGCGCCGTCGACAAACGGAGCACCAATGGTCACGTCTGCGCCTTCGCCGAATGCAAGAACTTCACCCAGGGTGACGATCTCGCCGACTTCGCCGGCAACCTTCTCGATCTTCAACACATCGTCAGCGGCGACGCGATACTGCTTACCGCCAGTTTTGATGACTGCGAACATTTTTTTGCCTTTCGCTGTTCGGTCCGGCTTTGCGGTCGCTTGCGCGACCAGCCGGCTTTTTATCCAGTCGACTGATTGTCCATCTTGCGCGCTGATCGGTTGTCCGACAGCACACGAAACGACCGGCGCAAGCAAACTCGCACCGGATTTGGCCTCCCGTTACAGGAGGTGGTCAACAGAGTCAACAAACAGGGTGCGTCAATCTTTACGATTTCGCGCCTGCCGAGCCACGGCTCAGCTGTCGTCGCCCAGCCGGCGCGCGCCCATCCCCATTCCCATGCCCATACCCATGCCACCGCCGCCCATACCGCCACCCCCCATGCCACCTCCCATGCCGCCGGCACCGCCCTCCCTGCCGCGCTCTCCCTCGCCCTTGCCGCCGCGTCCGGCGCTGGCGGCGGAAGGCCGCGTCGGCCCCTGCGCCGGGATCAGCACATCGTCGGGGATGATCTCAAGACCCAGCGCCTTGCGGATATAGGCCCGCAGCGCCACCACCAGCTCTGCGGTCTGGATCGGATGTCCCGCCGCCAGCTGCGCCGCCGCAACGCTGGCCAGCCGCACATGCTCTTCGGTGCCGAGCAAAAGCACGTCGGACAGCGCCGCTTCCACCGCATCGCGCATCTGGATGCGCCGCTCGATGACGACCTGCGGCAGTCCGGCTTCCCCCGTCGCACCCGGCTCCGGCGCAACGATGGTCACCTGTTCGCTTGTCACCGCATCCTCCGGCACCAGCGTGCCCGGATCGGCCACCGCCGCCTCGCCTGCCCCCGCCCCCTGCATCATTGCTTCACGGTATTTGCGCCGCGAGCGCGGATCGATCTGCAGCTTGCCGGTAAACGAGCCACCGAGCACCTTGTAGGCCGCCATCAAGGTGCGCAGCCGTTCGTTGATCTGCCGGTTCATCTTCTGCTGGCGCTGCTGAACCGTCATCATCATCAAGACCCGCACGCCCATGCCCAGCACCATGAACAGCGCAAAGCCCAGCACCGTGGTCATCACCCCGTGCCACGAACTGAAATCGAAAAATCGCATATTCAGCCTTTCTGTCCGCAATCGGCGCAGATTTGCGATCCCGCGTCGGGCGGGTTAGGGAGCCTCATCACCCCGCTCAAACGGAGCGCCCCTGCATAAATGGAGATGATCATGGCTGATGACGACGAATATATCTACGACGAGGTATCCGGCGAATGGCTGCCGGCGTCTGAAATCGCCGCCCGCAATGCAGCTGCCAACACCATCGAGGTGCGCGACGCATCAGGCGCGCTGCTGGCCGATGGCGATTCCGTCGTCCTGATCAAGGATCTCAAGGTCAAGGGCGCCGGCCAGACGATCAAGCAGGGCACGCTGATCAAGTCGATCCGGCTGACCGACAACCCGGAAGAGATCGACTGCAAGTTCGACGCCATCAAGGGCCTCGTCCTGCGTACCGAGTTCGTGCGCAAGCGCTGAACAGCGTCCGGCATTGCCTGAAAAGATGGAGCACGTGCGCGGTTCAAAGAAAGCGGACGTGCTCCAACACTCAGACCGCCGCCGAATGGCGCGCGGTCCCTTTCGAAAAATAGGGATCAAAGCGCGCCGCCACCACACGCACCAGCACGCGATGCTGTTCCGGCACCACGAACAAATCGCCCTCGCGCACCAGCATGGGCGCTTCGTCCTGGCTGACCACGGCAGCTTCCGCCAGCACCTTGCGGGCCGCCGCGCCAAACAGCTCCAGCGCTTGCCTTCCCGAAAAACTGAAATCGCACATCAGCTTCTCGATCACCCAGCCGCGCAACCTGTCTTCATCGGTAAAGACGATGCCGCGCGCCGTCGGCAGCGTTCCTGCCCTGACCTGACGCTGATATTCGCCGGTCGCCGGAATGTTCTGCGCATGGCCCTGACGGTAGCGGCTCACCGAGGACGGTCCAAACCCGATCAGTGTCTCGCACAGATCGTCGGTGTAGCCCTGAAAATTGCGCCGCAACTTACCCGCGCGCGCCGCTTTTGCCAGCGTGTCGGTCGGCAGCGCAAAATGGTCGAGACCGATGATATCGTAGCCGGCTTCGGCGACGATGCGCGCCGCCACCTGCGACTGGATCAGCCGCTCATCAGCCCCCGGAAGCGCTGCCTCGTCGATCATCGTCTGGTGCTTCTTGAACCACGGCACATGGGCATAGCCGAACAGCGCGATGCGGTCGGGCCGCAGCGACAGCACCTGCGCCATCGTGGCCGCGACGCTCTCCTGCGTCTGGTGCGGCAGGCCGTAGAGCACGTCGAGATTGACCGAGCGCACGCCGCGGGCGCGCAAGCCATCGACCACCCATTTGGTATCGGCAAAGCTCTGCTCGCGGTTGATCGCCTTTTGCACCTGCGGGTCGAAATCCTGGATGCCAAGGCTCGCCCGCGTCAGCCCGACTTCAGCCAGCGCATCGAGCTTTGCCTCGTCGATATCGTTGGGATCGATCTCGACGCTGATCTCGGCGTCGGGCAGAAAGTCGAAATGGCCGCGCAGCGCGCCCATCACCTGATGCAGATGTTCCGGCTTCAGCATCGTCGGCGAGCCGCCGCCAAAATGCAGCGCCGCGACCTTGCCGCGCTTGTCGGTCAGTCGTCCGACCAGCTCGATCTCGGCCATCAGTGCCGCCACGAACTCGGCCACCGGCTCATAGCGCAACGTCTGCTTGGTGTGGCAGGCGCAGAACCAGCACAGCCGGTCGCAGAACGGCACATGGACGTAAAGCGACAGCCGCTCGCCCTCACCGATGGCGGCGAGCCAGCCTTCGACGGTCGCGCCGTCGACATCAGAATGAAAGTGCGGGGCGGTAGGATAACTGGTATAACGCGGCGCTGTATCGGCACTCATGAGACGTCTCCATTCTCTCCATTGGCCTGTGTCGCGCAGTCGCACACACGCCGCGTTGACTTGAATCAATGGCGTTTGCGGGGATAGTGACCTATTCATTCCGGATGCCGGCGAGCCGGCCGAACGACGACGAGCGAGCATTGCGCCCACAATCCGACAGTCCGCCTGCTCTGTGCACCGCATGCGAGGCCCGCCACCGCGGAGTCTGCGGGGCGCTGGACGGCGAGCAGCTGGCCGAACTGGCCCGCGCGTCGCACTTGCAGGTGATCGAAGAGGGCGCGGAACTGATCGGCGATGCCGAGCGCGTCGAAAGCTACAGCAATGTGCTGTCAGGTGTCGTCAAGCTGACCAAGACGTTGCCGGACGGACGCCAGCAGATCGTCGGCCTGCAATTTGCGCCCGATTTTCTCGGACGTCCATTCCGCGAGGAAAGCACCATCGGCGCCTCGGCGGCGACCACCGTGTCCTTGTGCTCGTTCCCGAAAAGCACCGTCGAGCGAATGATGCGCGAACAGCCGCAGCTGGAAAACCGGCTTCTGCGCCAGGCGCTCGATGAGCTCGATGACGCGCGCGAATGGATGGTCACGCTCGGACGCAAGACCGCCGCCGAAAAGATCGCCAGCTTCCTTCTGATGATCGCGCGCAACATCGCGCCGCGCGCGGCGGGCGCCGGGGAAACTGCCTCGTTCGACCTGCCGCTGACCCGCTCCGACATCGCCGATTTTCTTGGCCTGACGATCGAGACGGTCAGCCGCCAGCTGACCAAGCTGCGCATCGACGGCATCATCCGCATCGAGAACAACCGCCGCATCACCATCGAGAATGTCGTGCGGCTGGCCGGTCGCGCCGGCGACTGAGCGCTTTCCTCTAGATCGCCCGGCGTACCACCAGCGGCAAGAGATGTTCCTGCTCGAAGGCGACATGCCGGCGCTGCGCCTCGAAGAAGGCGCGCAGCATAAAGCCGAGCGCTTCCGCATTCGTCACCGGCGCGCCATCGCCCAGCGCTGACAGCGCATCGGCGACATCCTGCGCCGCGCCCTCATCGGCCATGTGCTCGCCCTTCAGTCTGCGGATCGTCTGCGCCCGGCTTCCGGGTTCGGCCTCGCCCCTCTCATAGGCGGGAAAGAAGTGCTGTTCTTCATAATCATGGCCATAGCGCAGGAGCGGCATCAGCATGTCGCCGACGATGCGGCACTGGCCCCGATCGACCCGGCCCGGCAGTGCGTCCGCGATCTCCTCCAGAACATCGCATAGCTGCAGAATGCGCCCGTGGCTGCGCTTGACCTGCGCGCAGGCGGGCGCGCCATCGTCATCGCAGGCCAGCTGGATCGGACAATCGACCGGCTGGCATCCGGCAACACATTCTGAACGAGACCCCACTTCCACCCCCAAATCCTCCACTTGTCGGCGAACCAGCGGCACAATGATCCAACCCACGGCCCAGACTCTTGACCTGGATCAAGGCAGGAGATCGCGCCGCGGGGGAATGGCATAGGTAATGGGGTGCCGCCGCCTGCGTGGCGGCATCCGCAATGGTCATCCTGCCGACCGGGGGTCTGAGAATGAGATACGGAGCAGAACTAACTGGCGTGGGGGTCTTGGCCTTCCTCGCCCTCATCGGCGCCGCAATGGGCGTCGATGAGCCATTCCGACAGCACATGTGGGTGCTGTTCTTCACGGTGGCCGCCTTCGGCGTCCTGCTGATGCGAAGGACCGCCTTCGTGCCGGCGCCAGCACACGACAATTCATCCTATATGGACGATGTCATCCGCTATGGCGCGATCGCCACCATGTTCTGGGGTGTCGTCGGCTTTCTTGTCGGTGTCATTGTGGCGCTGCAGCTGGCGTTTCCGGACCTCAACATCGAACCCTGGTTCAATTTCGGCCGCACCCGCCCGTTGCACACGTCGGCGGTGATCTTCGCCTTCTGCGGCAACGCGCTGATCGCGACCTCGTTCTATGTGGTCCAGCGTACCTGCCGGGCGCGCCTCTTCGGCGGCGATCTGGCCTGGTTCGTGTTCTGGGGCTACCAGCTGTTCCTCGTCATGGCAGCCACGGGCTATCTCCTCGGCATCACCCAGTCGAAGGAATATGCCGAGCCGGAATGGTATGTCGACATCTGGCTGACCATCGTCTGGGTCGCCTATCTCGTCGTCTTCATGGGCACGATCCTGAAGCGCAAGGAGCCGCATATCTATGTGGCCAACTGGTTCTATCTTGCCTTCATCGTCACCATCGCGATGCTGCACATCGTCAACAATCTGGCGATGCCGCACTCCTTCCTCGGCTCGCAGTCCTATTCGCTGTTTGCCGGCGTGCAGGACGCGCTGACCCAGTGGTGGTACGGCCATAACGCGGTCGGCTTCTTCCTCACCGCAGGCTTCCTGGGCATGATGTACTACTTCGTGCCAAAGCAGGCCGAGCGTCCGGTCTATTCCTACCGCCTGTCGATCATCCACTTCTGGGCGCTGATCTTCCTCTACATCTGGGCTGGTCCCCACCACCTGCACTACACCGCTCTGCCCGACTGGGCGCAGACGCTGGGCATGGTGTTCTCGATCATGCTGTGGATGCCGTCCTGGGGTGGCATGATCAACGGCCTGATGACGCTCTCGGGCGCATGGGACAAGATCCGTACCGACCCTGTCATCCGCATGATGGTTGCTGCCATCGCGTTCTATGGCATGGCGACGTTCGAAGGCCCGATGATGTCCATCAAGGCGGTCAACTCGCTGTCGCACTACACCGACTGGACGATTGGCCACGTGCACTCCGGCGCACTGGGCTGGAACGGCCTCATCACCTTCGCCGCGCTCTACTTCATGGTCCCGCGTCTGTGGAACCGGGAGAAGCTTTATTCGCAGCGTCTGGTGATCTGGCACTTCTGGCTCGCCATGGTCGGCATCGTGATCTACGCGGCAACCATGTGGGTGTCGGGCATCATGCAGGGGCTGATGTGGCGCGAATACGACAGCCAGGGCTTCCTGGTCTATTCCTTCGCGGAAACGGTCGCGGCCATGTTCCCCTATTATGTGATGCGTGCTGCTGGCGGGGCGATGTTCCTGCTGGGTGCCCTGATCATGGCCTACAACCTCACCAGAACCATCCTCGGGCACGAGCGCGAGGAAGATCCAATCGGCGGTAAGGTCGCAACTGCGCGCCCTGCCCTGCAGCCGGCGGAATAGGAGTTCGATCATGTCCCTTTTGGACAAGCACAGGATTATCGAAAAGAACGCCACGCTGCTTTTCGTCGGATCGCTCTTCGTGGTCTCGATCGGCGGTATCGTCGAGATCGCGCCGCTGTTCTACCTCGAGAACACCATCGAGAAGGTAGACGGCATGCGGCCCTACTCGCCGCTGGAGCTGGCGGGGCGCAACATCTATGTGCGTGAAGGCTGCTACACCTGCCATTCGCAGATGATCCGCCCCTTCCGCGACGAGGTCGAGCGCTATGGCCATTACAGCCTGGCGGCCGAGTCGATGTACGACCATCCCTTCCAGTGGGGATCAAAGCGCACCGGGCCGGATCTGGCCCGCGTCGGCGAGCGCTACTCGAATGAATGGCACGTCCAGCACCTCATCGAGCCACGCTCGGTGGTGCCGGAATCGGTCATGCCGAGCTATGCGTTCCTCGCCAACAAGAACCTCGACGTGCGCAATTTCGAAACGCACCTCATCGCCAACCAGCGCGTCGGCGTCCCCTACACCGAGGAAATGGTGCAGAACGCGGTTGCCGACATTCAGGCCCAGGCCGATCCGGATGCCGACACCAGCGAACTTCTGGCGCGCTATCCCAAGGCCAAGGTCGGCGATTTCGACGGCGATCCGTCGCGGCTGACCGAAATGGACGCGCTCGTTGCCTACCTGCAGATGCTCGGCACGCTGGTCGATTTCTCGACCTACGACGACGCTGCCGGCTACCGCTAAGGAGCGCTGATCATGGAAACCTACACCGCAATGCGCGAATTCGCCGATTCCTGGGCGCTGGCGGGCATGACGGTCTTCTTCATCGGGGTGGTGGTGTTTGCCTTCCGCCCCGGTAGCAAGAAGATCGCCGAACAGGTGGCACGTATCCCTCTCGAGGACGATTGAGATGAGCGAGAAAGATATCGACGAAGTCTCCGGCATTGCCACGACTGGCCATGAGTGGGACGGGATCAAGGAACTTGACAACCCGATGCCGCGCTGGTGGGTCTATACCTTCTACGCCACCATCGTCTGGGCCGTGATCTACACCATCGCCTTCCCGGCCTGGCCCATGATCACCTCGGCAACCTCCGGCATGATCGGCTGGTCGAGCCGCGGCGACGTCAAGCAGGAGCTTGCCGCAGCCGAGACCGCCAAGTCCGACTATGTCGCCGCCGTTGCTGCCGCTTCGGTCGAGGAGATCCTTGCCGACGACACGCTGCGCCAGTTCGCCACGGCGGCCGGCGCCGCCGCGTTCAAGGTCAACTGCGTCCAGTGCCACGGTTCGGGCGCAGCCGGTTCGGCCGGCTATCCGAACCTCAACGACGACGAGTGGCTGTGGGGCGGCACGCCCGAGGCGATCCGGACCACGATCGCGCACGGCATCCGCTTCGACGGCGACGACGACACGCGCTATTCGGAAATGCCGGCTTACGGCGACATGCTGTCGCGTGACGAAGTCAACGCAGTCACCAGCTATGTCCTGGCGCTGTCGCAGGGCGGCGAGCTCGACCCGGTCGGCACGCAGATCTTTGCCGACAATTGTGCCGCCTGCCACGGCGAAACCGGCAAGGGCGGGGTCGATTTCGGCGCACCCGACCTGACCGACGCGATCTGGCTCTATGGTTCTTCGAAGGAAGAGATCGCCAGCCAGATCCGCAGGCCCCGCCACGGCGTCATGCCGGCCTGGCAGGCCCGCCTCGGCGACACGACGGTCAAGGAACTGACGGTCTACGTCCATTCCCTGGGCGGCGGACAGTAACCACTGCCCGTTAGGGGGGCACCCGGTTCTCTGGGTGTTTTGGGGAGATACTGAGTGGCCCCTCGGTATCTCCCTTTTTCTTTGGGCCACGCACTTCCGCGGTTCGCGGAAAAGCGGGATTGTCCTACGGGCTTGGGTCGTGCGGGCGGTAGGCGATGAGAAGGCTCCACACGCCATAAAGCGTCGCCGCGCCGGCCAGCGCCGCCCAGCCGCTCTCACCATTGTGCCACTCGAACACTGTCCATGCGGCGCAGATCGCGACGATTGCGGCGCGGACCCACAGGGGCCGGAAAAAGTCGTTTCCGTTCATCAAAAACCTCGTTTTATCGTCTTTGATAGGCGTTATTGTCGCAGCAGGCGAGACAAACCGCCCCATCTGGTCTTTGATGTAGATCAAGGCTAGTCCCGGCCGGAACAATGCATCTGAAAAGTGCTGATCAGTCCCCCAGCCCGGAGAATGTAATGTCGAACGCAGTTGAGTTCGAGCGTCACGACGCGGAGGCCGTCAACTCGGCCAAGACCCGCCAGCCACTCTACGCGGCCCGCAAGAAGATTTTCCCAAAACGGGCCAACGGCTCGTTCCGGAACTTCAAGTGGCTGATCATGATCGTCACGCTGGGGATCTACTACCTGACGCCGTGGATCCGCTGGGACCGCGGCCCCTATGCGCCCGATCAGGCGGTCCTCGTCGACATCGCCAATCGCCGTTTCTACTTCTTCTTCATCGAGATCTGGCCGCAGGAATTTTTCCTTGTCGCGGGCCTTCTGGTGATGGCCGGGCTCGGGCTGTTCCTCGTCACCTCCACGGTCGGGCGCGCCTGGTGCGGCTATACCTGTCCGCAAACCGTCTGGGTCGACCTGTTCCTCGTCGTCGAGCGCTTCATCGAAGGCGACCGCAACGCGCGCATCAAGCTCGATCAGGGTCCGTGGACCGCGCGCAAGCTTGCGCTTCGCACCGCCAAGCACGCGACCTGGGTCGCCATCGCGGTCGCCACCGGCGGCGCGTGGATCTTCTATTTCGCCGACGCGCGCACTCTCCTGTTCGACTTTGCCACCGGCCAGGCCCCCGCGATCGCCTACATCACCGTCGCCATCCTCACCGCCACCACCTATGTCTTCGGCGGCCTGATGCGCGAACAGGTCTGCACCTATATGTGCCCATGGCCGCGCATTCAGGCGGCGATGCTCGACGAGCATTCGCTCACCGTCACCTATAATGACTGGCGTGGCGAGCCGCGCACCCGTGGTGCCAAGCGCAGCGCAGCCCAGGGGCTGGAGGCCGGCGATTGCGTCGATTGCAATGCCTGCGTCGTCGTCTGCCCGATGGGCATCGACATCCGCGAGGGCCAGCAGCTCGAATGCATCACCTGCGCGCTGTGCATCGACGCCTGCGACAGCGTGATGGACAAGCTTGGCCGCGAGCGCGGCCTGATCTCCTACACCACGCTTGGCGACTACAATCACAATATGGGCCTTGCCACCGGCAATGGCGCCCATGAGATCAAGCCTTCGCTGGTACGCAAGGAAGGCGGCGGTTTCATCGACCGCATCGCCCATTTCCGCCTGTCCTCGCTGGTTCGTCCGCGCACCTTCCTTTATTTCGGCGGCTGGGCGCTGATCGGCATGATGCTGCTCTATGCGCTCGTCACGCGTGACAATCTCGAGGTCAACGTCCTTGCCGACCGCAACCCGCAATATGTCGTCCTGTCGGACGGTGCGGTGCGCAACGGCTACACCGTCAAGCTGCTCAACAAGGTGCCGGAACACCGCGTTGTCACCGTCCGGATGAACGGTCTTGAAGGCGGCGGCATGAGCGTCGTCGGCATGGACATCCCCGAGGCGCGCAGCTTCTCCGTCGAGCTGGAGCCGGATCGTCTGCGTACGCTGAAGATCTATGTCCGCCAGCCACGCGATCTCGTCGAAGGCCGGGTCCAGAATTTCGACTTCATCGTCGAGGATACCACCAACGTCGACACCGCCACCTACAAGGCGACCTTCGAGGCCCCGGAGATTTCCCGATGAGCAGACCCGCCTCCCCCTCGCGCGGCTTCACCGGCCTTCACATGCTGGCCGTGATGTTCGCCTTCTTCGGCGTCATCATCGCGGTCAACATCACCATGGCCGTCTTCGCCAACACGTCCTGGACCGGCTTTGTGGTGCGCAATTCCTACGTCGCCGGGCTGGAGTTCAACGACAAGACGCAAGCCGCCCGCGAGCAGGCCGCGCTCAACTGGACCTCCAGCGTCGCCATCGCCGACGGGCGCGTCACCTTCACCGTGCACGACGCCGATGGCAAGCAGGTGGCCTTGTCCGAAGGCACCGCCAGCCTGCGCCGTCCGGTCAGCGACGCGGAAGACACGCTCGTCACCCTCAGCCCCGATGCCAAGGGTGGGCTTTCCGCCGACATCCAGCTGCGCGACGGCAGCTGGATCATCGAGACCAATGCGATCGCCGCCGACGCCACGCCGTGGCACGAGGCAACGCGCGTGCTGCTTCGCGAGGGAACGACGAAATGAGTTGCTGCGCGCCCGGAACTGAAGACCTTGCCGGCGTCGGCAGCATCCTGCCATCCGACGACGAGGTGGCTTTCGCCGCCCGCGATCTTGGCGAAGGCATGCATCAGGTCGAATTGTCGGTTCCAGGCGTTCACTGCGCCGCCTGCATCCAGTCGGTCGAAAACAGCCTGCGCAAGCTCGACACCGTCGAGAGCGCCCGCGTCAACCTGTCGACAAGACGGGTCAGCGTGCGCTGGCGTGGCGACCAGCTGCCGCCCATCGTTGGCACGCTCGCGCGCCTTGGCTATCCGCCAAATCTCTTCGACGACAATTCCGGCCAGAAGGATAAGACGCTGACCCAGCTGCTCGTCGCGCTAGGCGTTTCCGGCTTTGCCGCCGGCAACATCATGCTCCTGTCGGTGTCGGTCTGGTCCGGAGCGGAAGGAGCGACGCGCGACCTCTTCCACTGGGTGTCCGCGCTCATCGTCCTGCCGGCGATGGTTCTTGCCGGCGGCATCTACTACCGCTCGGCTTGGAGCGCGCTGCGCCATGGCCGCATGAACATGGATGTGCCGATCGCCGTCGGCATCACCATGGCCTATGCGTTGTCGATCTACGACACCATCCATTCCGGCAGCCATGCCTATTTCGACGCGTCGGCAACGCTGCTGTTTTTCCTGCTGATCGGCCGCACGCTCGACCATGTGATGCGCAACAAGGCGCGCGCTGCGGTTGCCGGCCTTGCCCGCCTTGCCCCGCGCGGCGCACTGGTTCTTGGCGCGGACGGATCGCGCGACTACCGGCCCGTCAACGAGGTCGAGCCCGGCATGCAGCTGCTGGTCGCCGCCGGCGAGCGCATCCCGGTCGATGCGCGCATCCTGTCCGGCACGTCCGACCTCGACTGCTCGCTGGTCAATGGCGAGAGCGCGCCGCAGGCCGTCTCGGTCGGTTCCCAAATTCAGGCCGGCGCGCTCAACCTCACCGGTCCGCTCACACTGGAAGCAACCGCCACCGCGTCGTCGTCTTTCCTCGCCGAAATGGTCCGGCTGATGGAAGCCGCCGAGGGTGGGCGCGCCCGCTACCGGCGCATTGCCGACCGCGTCGCGACGCTCTATTCGCCGGTCGTGCATCTGGCCGCGCTGTTCACCTTCATCGGCTGGGTCATCCTCACCGGCGACTGGCACCATTCGGCCACCATCGCCATTGCCGTCCTCATCATCACCTGCCCTTGCGCGCTGGGTCTGGCCGTGCCGATCGTCCAGATCATGGCCGCGCGCCGCCTTTACGAAAACGGCATCATGGTGCGCGATGGCGCGGCGCTTGAACGCATGACCGAAGCCGGGGCCGTCATCTTCGACAAGACCGGCACGCTGACGCTTGGCCAGCCGGTGCTGGTCAATGCCAGCGAGATCGCACCCGAGCACATGGAAGTCGCCGCTTCGCTGGCAGCCAGCTCGCGCCACCCGATGTCGCAGGCAATCGCGGCCTATCGCGGCTTTGGTGCCGCGCCTGAATTTGACGCCATCGAGGAACTCCCCGGCTTTGGCATGGAAGCGCGTTCCGGCGCTGATGTCTGGCGGCTTGGCCGCGCCGGCTGGGCCGGCAATGGCAACGAGGAGGGCACCGTCCTTGCCTTCAACGGCAAAGCGCTTACCACCTTCAATTTCCAGGACCGGCTGCGCACTGACGCGCGCGCCACGGTCGCCGCGCTCAAGACCGCTATTGGCCCGGTCGAGATGTTGTCGGGTGACACGCAGGCCGCCTGCGCCCGTGTTGCAGCCGAGCTTCAGCTTGATGCGTGGCAGTCCGGCCTGCTTCCGGCCGAAAAGGTCGGGCGGATCGAGGAATTGCAGGCTGCGGGCCGCAACGTGCTGATGGTTGGCGACGGGCTCAACGATGCCCCTGCCCTCAGCGCTGCCCACGTCTCGATGGCCCCCGCCACCGCTGCCGATATTGGCCGCAACGCCGCCGACTTCGTCTTCCTGCGCGACAGTCTGAAAGCCGTTCCGCTGACGCTGGAAGTCTCGCGTCGTGCTGCGCGCCTGATCCGCCAGAACCTCTACTTCGCCTTCGCCTACAACGTCGTTGCCGTGCCGATCGCACTTTTGGGCTACGTCACGCCCTTGGTCGCCGCCATCGCGATGTCAGGCTCGTCGATCGTCGTCATCGGCAATGCGCTGCGCCTGCGCAGCCCCGCCAGCATCGAGGACGTCTCGGCTTCTTCTTCCACCTTCACGCGTGCGGCAGAGGCCAGCAGATGAGTATTCTCATCTATCTCATTCCGATTGCGCTGTTTCTTGGTGCCATGGCGCTGATCGCCTTTTTGTGGGCGCTGCGCAGCGGCCAATATGAAGATCTCGACGGAGCCGCCGCACGCATTCTGCTGGATGACAAGGAGTCTAGCGACGAGCGCTAGAACAACTCCAGCAAAAGTAGGCTGGTGGTGAAAAGCAAAGCTCTAACGCCGCATCCAGCCCAGCGTTTGTTCTATCGCGCCTGACGGACGATATTCCGCGCCGACCCAGCCTTGATAGCCCGATGCGTCGATGGCCTTGAACACCTGTTCATAGGCGATCTCACCGGTTCCCGGCTCATGGCGTCCGGGCGTATCGGCAAACTGCACATGCGCGATGCGCTTCAGGGCCGCGCGAAATCCCTCGATCAGATCGCCCTCCATCACCTGCCGGTGATAAAAATCGAACTGCAGCCACAGATTGTCGTGTCCTGCTTCGTCAAGAAGTTCCAGCGCCTGAGCCGTCCGGCTGACGAGGTAGCGCGGCACGTCACGCGTATTGCACGGCTCCATCATCACCGCGACGCCCTCCGGCGCGAAAAAATCCGCCGCCCGCCGCAGATTGTCGACCAGCACCCTGCGCGCCGCCGCCTCGGCAACGCCTTGCGGCACCCGGCCCGACAACACGTTGACGCGCTTGCACCCCAGCGCGCTGGCATAGTCGCGCGCCCTGGCCAGCGCTGCCGCAAAATCCGCCTCGCGCCCCGGCACGCAGGCAAGCCCGTCGCCGCCCTGCATCAGATCGCCAGCCGGCACGTTGACCAGCACCACTTCGACGCCAGCGGAAGCCGCCCGCTTTGCCAACAGGTCGGGATCATGGTCATAGGGAAACTGCAGATCGACGCCGTCAAAGCCGAGATCAGCTGCCACACCAAACCGGTCCGGCAGCTCATGCTCGGTCAGCATCACGCTGGCATTGATCGAAAAGCGCGGCATGACATCTTCCCCGCTCCGATGATCAGCTCAGATTGAGCAGCCGTGCCGCATTGTCCTTCAACACCAGCGGACGCACGTCGTCCTTGATCTCGAGCTTTTCGAAATCGGCGAGCCAGCGATCCGGCGTGATGGCCGGCCAGTCGGACCCGAACAGCATCTTCTTCTTCAGGAGCGAATTGGTGTACTGCACCAGGATCGGCGGGAAATATTTCGGCGACCAGCCCGACAGGTCGATATAGACGTTGGGCTTGTGCGTCGCCACCGACAGCGCTTCTTCCTGCCAGGGGAAGGACGGGTGCGCCAGAACGATCTTCATGTCGGGAAAGTCCACCGCGACATCGTCAATATACATCGGGTGCGAATATTTCAGCCGCATCCCCATGCCGCCATGCATCCCCGCGCCAACGCCGGTCTGCCCGGTATGGAACAGCGCCACCGCGCCTTCGTCCTGGATCGCCTCATAGAGCACATAGGCCGAACGGTCGTTGGGGAAGAAGCCCTGCATCGTCGGGTGGAACTTGAACCCCTTGACGCCGAACTCGCGCACCAGACGGCGTGCCTCGCGCGCGCCCATCTTGCCCTTGGCCGGATCGATCGAGGCGAACGGGATCATGATGTCGCTGTTTTTGGCAGCGATCTCCGCCACTTCCTCGTTCTTGTAGCGGCGAAAGCCCGTCTCGCGCTCGGCATCGACCGGAAAGATCACACAGCCGATCCTGCGCTCGCGATAATAGGCCGCCGTCTCTTCAACGGTCGGCAGCATGCCTTTCGCGCCGGCCGGATTCTTGAAATACTTCGCCATTCCGGCCTGGAACTCGTCATAGCCGTCATCGCGGTGGCCGCAGCAGGGCTCTTCCGCATGGGTGTGCATGTCGAGGGCGATCAGGTCATCAAGCTTCACGAGGGGCACTCCTGCTACTGCGATATTGCTATGACATAAAACAATCTTGAAGCCTTGACCAGTTGCCCGCTGGTGCGACATGACAGGCCGCGATGGCGGCGCGGCTTGACCTTGCTGCGCTGTCGCCCGACACTGGCAGTCTCTGGGGGGATCCCGACATGAACTTCGAAGCCTTTTTCGCCACGAAGCTGAACGACCTGCGCGATGAAGGCCGTTATCGGGTATTTGCCGAGCTTGAGCGCAATGCCGGCGCGTTTCCCTCCGCCCGTCGCCACCGCGACGGCAGCATTTCAGACGTCACCGTCTGGTGCTCCAACGACTATCTCGGCATGGGCCAGCACCCGTCCGTCATCGCCGCCATGCACGAGGCGCTGGACCGCTTCGGCGCAGGCGCCGGCGGCACCCGCAACATCTCCGGCACAAATCATTACCACGTCCTGCTGGAGCGCGAGCTGGCCGATCTGCACGGCAAGGAATCCGCCCTGCTCTTCACTTCCGGCTACGTCTCCAACTGGGCCAGCCTGTCGACGCTCGGCGCGGCGATTCCCGGCTGCGTCATCTTCTCCGATGAAGGCAACCACGCCTCGATGATCGAGGGCATCCGCCATTCGAAGGCCGAGCGGCGCATCTGGAAGCACAACGACGTCGCCGATCTTGACCGCCAGCTCTCCGAATACGGGCCGGAGCGCCCGAAGATCGTCGCCTTCGAAAGCGTCTATTCGATGGATGGCGACATCGCCCCGATCGCCGACATCCTCGCCGTCGCCGAAAAGCACGGCGCGATGACCTATCTCGACGAAGTGCACGCGGTCGGCATGTACGGTCCGCGCGGCGGCGGCATTGCCGAGCGCGACGGGCTGTCGGACCGCATCACCCTGATCGAAGGCACGCTGGGCAAGGCGTTCGGCGTCGTCGGCGGCTACATCACCGGTTCGGCCGCCCTGTGCGACTTCATCCGCTCCTTTGCCTCCGGCTTCATCTTCACCACCGCGCTGCCGCCGCATGTCGCCGCTGGCGCGCTCGCCTCGATCCGCCATCTCAAATCCAGCAGCCAGGAGCGCCTTGCCCACGCCGAACGGGTCCGGGCGGTGCGCCGCAAACTACAGGCCAACGGTATCCCGGTGCTTGCCAATGACAGCCACATCGTGCCGGTGATGGTGGGCGATGCGGCCAAGTGCAAGTTCATCTCCGACCTTCTGCTCGATGAGCACGGCATCTATGTCCAGCCGATCAACTACCCGACCGTGCCGCGCAAGACCGAGCGCCTGCGCATCACCCCGACGCCGCTGCACAGCGACGCCGACATCGAGCACCTGACCCACGCGCTGTCCTCACTGTGGTCGCGCTGCGCGCTGGCCCGCAAGGTCGCCTGAACGCCTCTCTCCAAATTTCAGACACCCAAGAAAAAGGCCGCCAGCGTTTCCGCCGGCGGCCTTTTCGTGATGCTGTCGCTTACGTCTTACGCGGCGAGGTCGCGCAGCACGTATTGCAGGATGCCACCGTTCTTGAAGTAGTCGAGCTCATCCAGCGTATCGATGCGGCACAGGATCGGCACGTTCTTCACCGAACCGTCGGCATAGGTCACCTTGGCGACCATCTTCTGACGCGGCGCAATGGTGTCGATGCCGTCGATCTCGACCGTCTCGTCACCCTTGAGGCCGAGCGAAGCCCAGCTGGTGCCATCCTCGAGCGTGTAGGGCACGATGCCCATGCCGACGAGGTTGGAGCGGTGAATACGCTCGAACGACTGGGCGATCACGGCGCGCACGCCGAGAAGGTTGGTGCCCTTGGCAGCCCAGTCACGCGACGAGCCGTTGCCGTATTCGACGCCGGCGAACACGACCAGCGGAACGCCCTCTGCCTTGTACTGCATGGCAGCGTCGTAGATCGACATCTCTTCCTTCGAAGGATAGTGGATCGTGTAGCCACCTTCCTTGCCGTTCTCACCCAGCATGTGGTTGCGGATGCGGATATTGGCGAAGGTGCCGCGCATCATCACTTCGTGGTTGCCACGACGCGTGCCGTACTGGTTGAAGTCGGCAACGCCCACACCATTGTCGGTGAGGTACTTGCCGGCTGGCGAGGCAGCCTTGATCGAACCGGCCGGGGAGATGTGGTCGGTGGTGATCTTGTCGCCAAACAGGCCAAGGATGCGCGCACCCTTGATCGGGGCCACGGTCGTTGCCGACTTGCCCATGCCGACGAAGTAAGGCGGGTTCTGCACATAGGTCGACTTGTCGTCCCAGGCATAGGTCTCGCCGGCCGGAGCCTGCACGGCCTGCCAGTTGGCGTCGCCCTTGAACACATCGGCATATTTGGTCGCGAAGATTTCGCGGGTCACATACTGCTCGATGAACTCGTTGATCTCCTGCGAGGTCGGCCAGATGTCCTTCAGGTAGACCGGCTGACCGTTGGCACCTTCGCCGAGCGGCTCGGTGGTCAGGTCCTTGGTGACGGTTCCGGCCAGCGCGTAGGCAACGACCAGCGGCGGCGAAGCCAGGTAGTTGGCCTGCACGTCAGGCGAGACGCGGCCTTCGAAGTTGCGGTTGCCCGACAGCACGGCAGCGGCGATCAGGCCCTTGTCGTTGATGGTCTTGGAGATCGGCGCCGGCAGCGGGCCGGAATTGCCGATGCAGGTGGTGCAGCCAAAGCCGACCAGGTTGAAGCCGATCTGGTCGAGCTCGGTCTGAAGACCGGCCTTCTCGAGATATTCGGCAACGACCTGCGAGCCGGGCGCGAGCGAGGTCTTCACCCACGGCTTCTGCTTGAGGCCGACCTTGTTGGCGTTGCGGGCCAGAAGACCGGCAGCAATCAGCACCGACGGGTTGGACGTGTTGGTGCAGGAGGTGATGGCGGCGATGGCCACATCACCATGGCCGATGTCGTAGGCTTCGCCCTCGACAGCGTAGCGCTTGGCGAGATCGACGGTCTTCTTGTATTCGGCTTCGAGCGCCACGGCGAAGTTGGCCGCGATGTCTTCCAGCGGTGCGCGGCCTTCCGGACGCTTCGGACCGGCCATCGACGGCACGACGGTGCCCATGTCGAGTTCGAGCGTGTCGGTGAAGACCGGATCTGCGGTCGTCTCGTCGCGCCACATGCCCTGTGCCTTCGAATAGGCTTCGACGAGCGCAATGCGGTCGTCCGAGCGGCTCGACGTGGTCAGGTAGCGGATGGTTTCCTTGTCGACCGGGAAGAAGCCGCAGGTCGCGCCATATTCCGGGCCCATATTGGCGATGGTCGCGCGGTCGGCCAGCGTCATGTTCGACAGGCCTTCGCCGAAGAACTCGACGAACTTGCCGACAACGCCCTTCTTGCGCAGCATCTGGGTGACGGTCAGCACCAGATCGGTCGCGGTGACGCCTTCCTTCAGCTTGCCGGTCAGGCGGAAGCCGATGACTTCCGGCAAGAGCATGGAGACCGGCTGGCCGAGCATGGCAGCTTCTGCCTCGATACCGCCGACGCCCCAGCCCAGAACGCCAAGGCCGTTGATCATGGTGGTGTGCGAGTCGGTGCCGACGCAGGTGTCGGGGTAAGCCACGGTCTCGCCGCTCTCGTCATTGGTCCACACGACCTGGCCGAGATATTCGAGGTTCACCTGGTGGCAGATGCCGGTGCCTGGCGGCACGACGCGGAAGTTGCGGAATGCCTGCTGGCCCCACTTCAGGAACTTGTAGCGCTCTTCGTTGCGCTCATATTCCAGTTCCACGTTGCGGGCGAAGGACAGCGGCGTGCCGAATTCGTCAACGATCACCGAGTGGTCGATAACGAGATCGACCGGCACCAGCGGGTTGATCTTCTGCGGATCGCCACCGAGCGCGGCAATGCCGTCACGCATGGCGGCAAGATCGACGACCGCCGGAACGCCGGTAAAATCCTGCATCAGCACGCGCGCCGGGCGGTAGGCGATCTCGACGCCTGCGGTGCCCTTGTCGTTGAGCCAGGCTGCCACCGCGGAGATCGCCTCCTTGGTGACGGTGCGGCCGTCTTCGTTGCGCAAAAGGTTCTCAAGCAGAACCTTCATCGAGAATGGCAGGCGGGCAACGCCCTCCAGACCGTTCTTCTCGGCTTCGACCAGATTGAAATAGACATAGTCCTTGCCGCCCACTGTGAGCGTGCGACGACAATTGAAACTATCAAGTGAATTCGACACCTGCGACCCCTAAACGTTCGGTTGCCGAAAAGGTAACGGACGCCAGTGCATGTTCATCACGCGCAAAGGTGCGGGTACGGTCATTTCCGCTGTCCGTTCCCATGCGACCCGGCCGTTCAAGGCGGCGCGCGCGCTGGTTCGGCGCAAAATTGGTTTCCATGCCGACCGCTGGCACGGTTGCCCCGCATATAGAGAAGTTCTTAAAATGATTCTAGACCCGTTCTGGGTGAATTTGCTGCATCGCATGAATTGCGTCAGCTGCGCGGAGATCTGAAAATGCGGCTGATGGTGCAGGGGCTGGGCGGCGAACGCGGCGGAGAACAGGTGTTTTCCGGCATCGACTTCGAGGTCTCAGACGGCGAAGCGTTGATCGTGACGGGGGCCAACGGCTCCGGCAAGTCGACGCTGTTGCGGATCATCGCCGGCTTGCTGCCTGCCGCAGCCGGGTCGATTCGGCTTGAGGGCGGCGGCGAGGCGTGGCCAGATGTCGCATCGGCGCTGCATTATCTGGGCCATGGCAACGCCATGAAAACCGCGCTGAGCGTGACGGAGAACCTGCAATTCTGGCAGGAATTCTGCGGCAACGCCCATCTCGACATCGAGGACGCCATGGAAATGGTCGGGCTGCCGCAGGTCGGCCACCTGCCCTATGGCTATCTGTCCACCGGCCAGAAGCGCCGCATCGCCATCGCCAAGATCCTGGTCAGCTACCGCCCGATCTGGCTGCTCGACGAGCCGACCGCCGGGCTTGACGCGCGCTCCGAAAAGCAGTTCGCCGCATTGATGCGCGCGCATCTGGAAGATGGCGGCATGATCGTCGCCGCCACCCACATCCCGCTTGGCCTTGAGGGCGTCAAATCGCTGGTGATGGGAGCGGCGGACTGATGGCGCAGCGAGCTTTATTCTGGACGGCCCCCCTCCGGCCTGCCGGCCATCTCCCCCTCAAAGGGGGAGACAAGCTGGCACGACCTTTCCAGCTGATTTCGGCTTACGGTTGGGCGGTAGCGGAGCCAATGCGTTTCTCCCCCCTTGCGGGGGAGATGGCCGGCAGGCCAGAGGGGGTTGCCAAAGGTTACGCTCACCCCACCATCCACCCGACGGAAACCGCCACATGCTAGCTCTTTTCGTCCGTGATCTGCGGCTCGGCATCCGCGCTGGCGGCGGAGCGCTGGTCGGCGTCCTGTTCTTCCTCGCGGTTGTCGCCGTGGTGCCATTCGGCGTCGGCCCGGACCTTAACCTTCTGGCGCGCATCGGCCCGGCGATCCTGTGGGTCGGCGCGCTACTCGCCAGCCTGCTTGGCCTCGACCGCCTGTTTCAGGCCGAGCGCGAGGACGGCTCGCTCGACCTCATGATCCTTGCCGAATCCCGCCACATGCTGGCGCTGACCGTGCTGGTCAAATGCCTTGCGCACTGGACCGCCTCGGTGTTGCCGCTGGTCATCGCCTCGCCGCTGCTCGGCCTGTTCATGAATATCGAGCCGGTCGGCATTGCCGCCACCTCGCTGACGCTGCTTGTCGGCACCCCGGCCATCGCCTTCATCGGCGCGGTCGGAGCCGCCGTCGCCGTGGCGCTGCCGCGCGGCGGGTTGCTGGTGTCGGTGCTGGTGCTACCGCTGGCGATCCCGGTGCTGATCTTCGGCGTCTCGGCAGCCTATGGCGCGGTCAACGATCCCAATCCGTTCCTGCCGCCTTTCCTGATTCTGGTGGCGCTGACCTTGTTCTTCGCTGTCATCGGGCCGTTTGCCGCCGCGCTGGCGCTGAAATCAGGGGCCGATTGATCCCGATCACATTGAGGTCAGCCGTCTTGCTCTAACAGGCCATCCTGCCTTATCAGATGCGCTGGCAAACCCGGTGCAGCACTTGCCGCGCCGCGCAAACTGCGACAAGTGCAGCAAATTGCGATCCCCGCCGACCCCGTTTATGAAAGACAGCCATGAACGATAGCGCAACAGCACCTGCCGGACGTTGGATGGACCTTGCCAATCCAACACGGTTCATCGCGCTGGCCGACCGGCTGGTGCCGTGGCTTGCCGCCCTTTCCGCAATCGCGCTGGCTGTTGGCCTGTGGCTCGCCTTCAATGCGCCGCAGGACTACCAGCAGGGCATCACCGTGCGGATCATGTATATTCACGTGCCCTTCGCCTGGCTTGCGATGATGTGCTACTCGATCATGTCGCTGTCGGCGCTCGGCACTTTGGTCTGGCGTCATCCGCTGGCCGACGTGTCGCTCAAGGCCGCCGCGCCGATCGGCGCCGCCTTCACGCTGTTGGCGCTGATCACCGGCTCGATCTGGGGCAAGCCGATGTGGGGCACCTGGTGGGTGTGGGACGCGCGCCTGACCTCGGTGTTCGTGTTGTTCATGATGTATCTGGGCGTCATCGCGCTGACCCGCGCGCTTGACGATCCCGGCCGCAGCGCGCGCGCCGCCGCCATCGTCACGCTGGTCGGCTTCATCAATATTCCGATCATCAAGTTCTCGGTCGACTGGTGGAACACGCTGCATCAGCCAGCCTCCGTCATCCGCCTCGACGGCCCGACGATTCATCCCTCGATGCTGTGGCCGCTCCTGATCTGCGCGGTCGGCTTCTCGCTGTTGTTCTTCACCCTGCACCTGATGGCGATGCGCACCGAAATCTGGCGTCGACGCGTTGCCGCCATGCGCCGCATCGCCGCGCGCAGCGCCGACCGGCAGGAGGCCTGAGATGAGCACCCACGCGATCTACGTCACCGCCGCCTATGGCGCGACGCTCCTCGTCCTTGGCGCGCTCGCCTTCTGGATCCTTCTCGACCAGCGCGCGCGCAAGCGCGAACTTGCCCAGCTTGAAAAGGCCGGCATCCGCCGCCGCTCCGACCGCGCAGGCACCGCCCGATGACCACCACGCCCGAAACGCCCGCCGGCACCAGGCGGCGCTGGCTGGCGCTGCTGCCGCTGTTCGTCTTCCTGGCGCTCGCCGGCGTCTTTGCCGCCCAGCTCCTGTCAGGCCGCGACAGTTCGGTGGTGCCCTCTGCCCTCATCGGCGCACAAGCGCCGCAGATCGCCTTGCCGCCGCTGGAAGGCGTAGCGCTGCCCGGTCTCGACCCGGCGCAATTCGCCGGCAAGGTCACGCTGGTCAATGTCTGGGCATCATGGTGCGGTCCGTGCCGGCAGGAGCATCCATTCCTGATGCAGCTGGCCAAGGATGAACGCCTCACGATCGTCGGGCTGAACTACAAGGACCGCCCGGAGAACGCCCGTCGCTTCCTCGGCGATCTCGGCAATCCCTACGACGCCATCGGCGTCGACGACAGCGGCCGCGCCGCCATCGACTGGGGCGTCTACGGCGTGCCCGAAACCTTCCTCGTCGGCAAGGACGGCAAGATCGCCTGGAAACAGGTCGGCCCGTTCACGGCGGAGATCGTGGCGGGAGCGTTGAAGGCGGAGATCGAGAAGGCAGCGGCAGCGCAGTAAGGGAATAAGGGAATAAGGGAATAAGGGAATAAGGGAATAAGGGAATAAGGGAATAAGGGAATAAGGGAAGGATACGACCCGCCCCTCTCCCTTCAAGCTTATTTTAGCCCACCTCTTCCCCTACTCCCCTACCAACCTACTCCCCCAGCTTCGCGTCCAGCGTCACCTCGATCGCGCCGAGCGCCTGCGACACGGGGCAGCCTTTCTTGGCCTTGTCGGCGAGTTCCTGAAACTTGGCGTCGTCGATGCCGGGGACGTTGCCGCGCAGCGTCAGCGCGCTGCGGGTGATGCCGGTGCCGGGCACGAGCGTGACCACGGCCTTGGCTTCGAGCCTCTCTGCGGGGGTGCCGTTTTCGGCAAGGAAATGCGACAGCTGCATGGCAAAGCAGCCGGCATGGGCGGCGGCGATCAGCTCTTCCGGATTGGTTGCGGACTTGCCGCTTTCGTCCTCAAAGCGCGCCTTGAAGGAATAGGGATTGGCCGACAGGACACCGCTCTGGGTGTCGAGCGTTCCCGACCCGTCCTTGAGAGCACCTTTCCAGACGGCAGTTGCGTGGCGATCCATGATCATCTCCCTGGTTTGTAGTGGTGGCTACGCTGCAAGATAGCGCATGTCGCCCGAAAGTGGGAACCGGTTTCGGGATAAAGACATGCGTCAATGCAGGAACTTAAAGCGTGTGAAGCGAATCCGAAGGATCGCGACACGCTTTAGGGGATGCAGGCCCAGTGCCTATAGGTAGTCGCCGTCTACTGGCAGACGTCGACCCAGCTGGCATCGGTGATTTCGGCGAGACGCTCGGTGCCGATGCGCACCGCCGCATTGGTCGCGCCGGCAGCCGGAACCACCTCGTCAAAGGCGCGCAGGGACTCGTCGCAATAGATCGGCATCGGCGTTGCAACACCGAACGGGCAGACGCCGCCGACCGGATGGCTGGTCAGTTCCACCACCTCTTCGGCGCCGAGCATGCGCGGCTTGCCGGAAAACTGCGCCTTGAACTTCTTGTTGTCGAGACGCGCGGTGCCGCCAGCGACAATCAGCATTGCCTGCTCCCCGACACGCACACAGATCGTCTTGGCGATCTGGGCAGGCTCGACACCATGCGCCTGTGCGGCGAGTTCCACCGTGGCAGAACTCTGCTCGGTGACGATGATCTCGATATCGGGGGCTTTATCGGCGAGGAAGGCACGTACGGATTCAAGGCTCATGGCGGGCAAGATAGCCAGAATTGCCGGGGATGCAAGCGGGGAGAGCCGTGAGGGGAATAGGGGAAATAAGGGAGTAGGGGAACAGGTGGGCTGGAATAAGCTTGAAGGTAGAGGGGCGGATCATATCCTCCCCTACTGCCTACTCCCCTCCCTCAGATCGCCTCGCCGCGCAACAGCCGCGGTGCCTTGTCCGAAAGGCCTGAGGCCTGGCGGATGAAGAAGTCCTTCAGCTTCGGCATGCGGTCGACCAGCCCGAGGCCGAAATCGCGCGCCATGCGCAAGGGGCCGAAATCGCTGGAGAACATCCGCGTCAGAACATCGGTGGTCACGCCCATCTGCAGCGTGTCGAAGCGACGCCACTCCTGATAGCGCTCGAGGATGTCGAGCGTACCGATATCCTGTCCGAGCCGGTCGGCTTCGACCACCACTTCGGCCAGCGCCGCCGCATCGCGAAAGCCAAGATTGAGCCCCTGCCCCGCAATCGGGTGGATGCCATGCGCCGCATCGCCCGCCAGCGCAAAGCGCGGCCTGACGAAGTCGCGCGCCAGCGTCAGGCCAAGCGGCCAGGCATGCGGCTTGTCCATCACATGGATCTCGCCGAGCTTGAGCCCGAAGCGCATTTCCAGTTCGGCCTCGAACACCAGTTCATCCTCGGCCACCAGCCGGTCGGCGTCCTCGGTCCGCTCGGTCCAGACGATCGACGAACGGTTGGTGCCGTTCTCGTCCGGCGTCAGCGGCAGGATTGCAAATGGTCCCGCTGGCAGGAAATGCTCTTCGGCGCGGCCGCCATGCGGGCGCTCATGGCCGACGGTGCAGACAATGCCCGACTGGCCATATTCCCACTTCACCGTCCTAATGCCGGCCATATCGCGCAGGCGCGAGCGCACGCCGTCGGCGGCAACCAGCAGGCGGGTTTCCAGTTCGCGCCCATCGGCAAGGTGAACATTGGTCTTTGCCGGGTCGGTGTCGAAACCGGTGACGCCGACGCCCTCGATCATGTGCACGCCAAGTTCGCCGGCGCGGCGGCGCAGCGCGGTCGTCAGGTCGAGATTGGCGACCATATGGGCAAACGGCTCGCCCGGCGCGACCTCGCCGTCGAAAGTCAGGAACACCGGGCGCACCGGATCGGCGGTGCGCGAATCGGTGATCACCATATCGGTCATCGCCTGTGCCTTGGGGGCGATTTCTTCCCAGCAGCCGAGCTGGTCGAGCATCCGCGTCGCCGCAGCGGCAATCGCGGCACAGCGCCGGTCGCGTTGCCACGCGCCTTCCGGCGCTGCATCGACGATGGCGATAGCGAGGCTGGGTCGCGCCTGCGCAATGGAGACGGCGATGGCGAGGCCGACATAGCCTGCCCCGGCGATGATCACGTCGAAACGCGCGGATGTGTCAGCCATGCTTTGTCCTTTTGCTGCCGGCAGCTCCACCTGCCTTGACTTGATGTGCCAATGTGTCGGAAATCCGGACCAGATGAATGCTTAGGAACTCTCTATGACACAGGCCATGCAAGAGCTACTCGATATTCTCGATCTCGAGCAGCTGGAACACAACCTGTATCGTGGTCGCAGTCACAAGGTCGGCTGGCAGCGCGTCTTTGGCGGCCAGGTTATCGGGCAGGCGCTTGTCGCCGCCCAGCGAACCGTCGATGACAGCCGCGCGGTACATTCCCTTCATTGCTATTTCATGCGCCCCGGCGATCCGCAGGTGCCGATCATCTATCAGGTCGACCGACTGCGCGATGGCGGCTCGTTCACCACCCGCCGCGTCACCGCGATCCAGCATGGCCACGCAATCTTCTCGCTCGAATCCTCGTTTCAGGTGGTTGAGGACGGGCTTGAGCATCAGATGCCGATGCCGCTCGACGTGCCGGATCCCGAAAACCTGCCAACGCAGGTGCAGCTTCTGGAGCAGACCGGTCATCCCGTCCCGGACGCCGTGCGCAAGTTCTGGTCGCGCGAGCGCCCGCTCGACATCCGCCCGGTCAACACCGAGCACTACACCAGCACCGACAAGCTGCCGCCGCGCCAGAATGTCTGGCTGCGCACGGTCGGGCCGGTCCCGGACAACAGTCGTTTGCAGGCGGCGATCCTTGCCTATCTGTCAGACATGACGCTGCTGGAAACCACCACCTTCGCCCATGGCAAGGTCGGCTTCGACCCGCAGATCCAGATGGCCAGCCTCGACCACGCAATGTGGTTCCACCGCCCGCACAAGCTCGACGACTGGCTGCTCTACACGCAGGACAGCCCCACCACGATTGGCGCGCGCGGCCTTGCCCGCGGCTTCCTCTATGCCCGCGACGGTACCCTGATCGCCTCCACCGCACAGGAAGGGCTGGTTCGCCTGCGCACGCAGCCCAAGAAATAATCATTGGCGTAAATATGCCTGAATTTTAGACAAAAGCGCCGCGCCCGGCTATCCCGGAGCGCGGCGTTTCATTTTTATTTCTTTTGTTTTCAAGAGCTTGTCGTTTTCTATCGGCAACTGGCACGCCGCTTGAATATCCCCGAACAGCGCCGCTTCGGCAGCGGCTGCAATTGCAACGCGGCAAGCCGCACAGCAAGGGGAAATCTTGATGAAATTCATCATGGCAATCATCAAGCCATTCAAGCTCGACGCGGTGCGCGAAGCACTCACCGCCATCGGCATCGAAGGCCTCACGGTCACCGAGGTCAAGGGCTACGGGCGACAGAAGGGCCACACTGAAATCTATCGCGGCGCCGAATATGACGTCGCTTTTCTCCCCAAGGTCAGGATCGAAGTGGCTGTTGCCACCGAACGTGTCGGGCAGGTCGTCGAAGCCATTTCGACAGCCGCCAGAACCGGCCAGATCGGCGACGGAAAGATCTTCGTCATCGCCATCGAGCAGGCCCTGCGCATCCGCACCGGCGAAACCGACACCGACGCTTTGTGAGCGGCACGCTCACCCGACCTCAGGAGATTTGAAATGAAGGGTTCACACCTTGTATCGATGGCAGGCGCGGCATTCGCAGCTTTGACCATCGCCGCCGCGCCCGCATGGGCGCAGGAAGAAGCCGCCGCCGCCACATCCGGCATCGACAGCGGCGACACCGCATGGATGCTGATGTCGACCATCCTCGTCCTGTTCATGATCCTGCCCGGCCTGGCGCTGTTCTATGGCGGCCTCGTGCGCGCCAAGAACATCCTGTCGGTGCTGATGCAGACGACGATGATCACTGCGGTGGTCATCGTCGTCTGGGTACTGTGGGGCTATTCCTTCGCCTTCGGCGGCAGCGACAGCGCCTATTTCGGCGGCTTCGGCAAGCTCTTCCTTGCCGGCGTCACCCCTGCATCCGAATCCGGCACAATCCCCGAACTCGTCTTCATCTGCTTCCAGATGACCTTTGCCTGCATCACCCCGGCGCTGATCGTCGGCGGCTTTGCCGAGCGGGTCAGGTTCGGCGCGGTGATCCTGTTCGTCGTCCTCTGGGTCAGCCTCGTCTACTTCCCCGTCGCCCACATGGCATGGGACGCCAACGGCCTGTTCTTCGGCTGGGGCGCGATGGACTTTGCCGGCGGCACCGTGGTGCACATCAATGCCGGCATCGCTGCCCTCGTCGGCGCGTTGATCATCGGCAAGCGCAGCGGTCTTGGTCGTGACAACATGGCCCCGCACAGCCTGCCTCTGACGCTCATCGGTGCGGCCATCCTGTGGGTCGGCTGGTTCGGCTTCAACGCCGGCTCGGCGCTTTCGGCAGGCGGCAGCGCGGCGCTTGCGATGATCAACACTTTTACCGCCACCGCCGGTGCCATCATCGCCTGGTCGCTGGTTGAAAAGACAATGCGTGGCAAGGCCTCGCTGCTCGGCGGCGCCTCCGGTGTCATCGCCGGTCTGGTCGCCGTCACCCCGGCAGCCGGCTTTGTCGGCCCGGTCGGCGCGATGGTGCTCGGCGCGCTTGCCAGCGCGGTCGCCTACTACTTCGTCGCTGTCGTCAAGCACAGGCTCGGCTACGACGACTCGCTCGACGTCTTCGGCATCCACGGCATTGCCGGCATCATCGGCGCGCTTGGCACCGGCATCCTTGCAGCCCCCTCGCTCGGCGGCGTCGGCTACGAGGAAGGTGTCACCATGGTCGCGCAGCTCTGGACGCAGTTCGCCGCCGTCGCCGTCACGGTCCTGTGGTGCGGTGTCGTCTCAGCGCTCCTCTACAAGCTCGTCGATCTCCTCATCGGCCTACGCCCCAGCGCCGAGGACGAAGCTGTCGGCCTCGACCTGTCGAGCCATGGCGAAGTCGCCTATCACCCATAATGCGGAGGGGAACCGCAGGAGAGGCCCGGCAGCAATGCCGGGTCTCTTCACATCTAGCGTTGCGCAATCTTGCTGCGGCCATGATTGACCACAGCGGCGAGCACCACGCCCAGCATCAGGCCGTTGAAGCTGTGCCAGAGGAAATGCGTGCCGAGCGGCATCGCCTCGCAGGCCACCGGGTCGAGCGCACGAAACGTCACCGACACGACGAAGATCGCCACCGCGCCGAGATTGTACCAGCCGGCAGGGTGTCCCACCCGCACCAGCCACGCGCCGAAGAACAAGAGCGCCAGAAACGGCGGCAAATAGCCGGTAGTGCCGTTTGAAGCTTCACGCAGCCATTCGGGCACCAGCAGCGTCAGCACGGCTGCCACGGCATAGAACGCGGCGAAGATCGCCAGCGCCTTCGGCCAGCCAAAGCCGAGAAAGCGGCGCAGGTTGAACAAGGTATAGGCCAGCGTGAAACCGGCAATCGGCAGGATGTCGGCCCACATCGTTGCCCGCGTCGCGAAAGTGTGAAACAGGAACGATCCGAGACCGATGGCGACCACCCACCAGCACAGGAGCAGCGCAAAGCCGTCCCTTCCACGTCGCCGCGAAACCGACACCCCCCAAAGCCCCGCGGCAACGAAAGCCAGATTGGTCAGCGCGTTGACCGGCTCGGACCAGAATTCCGGCCCCGTCCGCTCGCAATAAAGATCAAGCTGCGCATGAAGATCGCTGAACATGGACACTCCCCCTTGCCCGCCCCTTGCAGGACGCCAAGTTTCACCTCAACGTGACTTCACGTCGAGCCCCCCGCAGGCCTAATCTTGCGCCATGAATTCAAACCGGGCCTCATGGGCCGAAAAACCGATCGGGATGAAGCGTTGCATCTGACCTGTCTGAGCCTGACCGCGGCTGCATTTCTTGTCTCCTTGCCCGCCGCCGCAGGCGCAGGGGCGAAGGAGAGCCACACCCGCCCGCGCGCGGTGGTCGAGCTGTTCACCAGCCAGGGCTGCACCTCCTGCCCGCCTGCCGACGAGATGCTGCGCGAAATGGCCGAGCGCGACGATGTCGTCGCCCTCGCCTATCACGTCACCTACTGGGATTATCTGGGCTGGCGCGACACGCTGGCCACGGTCGACAACACCGCGCGCCAGCAGGATTACAGCCGCGCCTTCGGCGAGCGCTCGGTCTATACCCCGCAGGCGATCATCAATGGCCGCCAGCAGATGAACGGCGCCAAGCGCAATCACATCGAGGCCTCGATCTCGCAGCTCGACAATGCGCAAGACGGCCTCAGCGTCCCGGTGCGGCTGTCCTATGACGACGGCGCTCTGACCATCCAGACCGAAGCCTATCCGCATCCCGTCGATCAGGTGCAGATCGTGCTGGTCTATTTCAATCCGACGACCAGGGTCGAGATCACGCGCGGGCGCGACAACGGCCGTCAGTTCACCTATGTCAATTCGGTATCGCGCTTCCACACGGTCGGCATGTGGTCGGGAGAGCGCACCCGGCTGGAAATCCCGCTCAGCGAGATCACCCGCAAGGGCGCGGGGGGCTGCGCGGTGCTGCTGCAGGAAATGCGCGAAGGCGGCCTGCCCGGCGCCATCCTCGGCGCCGCAATCCTCGAGCCTCCCCGCTAAACTGTATGATCCCAGATTTTCGCAGGCCTGCGCCAACGGCAGAGGGCTCGAAAGGAGTGCATGTTGTTCAACCGGGCGGGGACCGCCGGTTCCCGGCTATGATGTCATCGTGATGGCCTGCGTGCGGCTGGCAACGCCGAGCTTTTTCAGGATCTCCGACATGTGATAGTTCACCGTCCGCGTCGAGATACTCAGGATCGTGGCGATGTCGCGGTTCGATTTTCCCTCGCGTGCCCACGACAATATTTCCAGTTGCTTGGCGGTGAGAGAACTTTGCCGGGCGCAGGCAGCGGGAAGATCTTCGCCTGGAATTTCCAGAGCCGCCGCTTTTGCGAGCGCGGCTTGCGCCAGGACGGCAATGGCCGGCGCAACGGACGGATCTTCAACATTTTCTCTGGAGAGGGCCGCAAAGGCGCTGATGCGGTCCGCGCGCCCAGCAAGCGTTACTGTCACGCCGCTGCGCACGCCGATCTGCTCGACATATGCACGATAGGCTTGCGCCTTGGGCTTGCCGTGCCAATCGGCAGGACGCCACAATTTGCGAACATGTCGTTCCGCCAGAAGCTCAAGCAAAGGATCGCAATCGATCAGATTGTTGCGATGATAGCCTTCAAGATCACTTTTCGACCAGTCCGTCAAAGTCGGATCAGTCATGAATTCATGAGTATTGGATTTATTGTAGGTCAGATTGAAGGACTGAAATCCGAAACGAAGTATTCCGTCCGAGATTGCTGAAATCAACTGATCTCTATTGGTTGACATGCCTATCTCAACCACCGACCGATCAAGCGCAAAAAAATCGTACCACACTCACAAAACGAATCAGAAGACCCCCCAAGTTATTGGTACGTCAAGGGTGTGCAACTGACAACCTCACCAGCCGCGCGCCACCCCGGATCTGGTTAGATGAGCCGGATCACTCACTAGCAGACGCGGTAGACATGACGCGGTCGCAGGCAGCTCCGCGTGGAAAATCCATGCGCTCACATTGGCGTCTCGTTTTTCCTACCCTCGCGGTCGCTCGTTCCGCATCGCTGCCAGTTGGATCAACCGTCTTTTCGGGTTTGGTCGGGCAGGCCGCCAAGGCCGCTCAAATTCTCCCAGAGCCTAAATTGGAAATGAAAGTCTAAGCCAGATGTTCCGGATCTCGTTGACGGCTGGGATCGTTTCCCTCGCCTCCTTTTTGTGCGTGCAGGCAGCTCAGGCTCAGTCTGTTGGCGAATGGACGCTGAACATCAACAATCGTCATGGAGCGGCAATCATCCCTGCCGGCGGCACACTGCCGTACGATCTCAGGATCACGAATGACGGCAACTACGATACAGTCGCTGGAAAGCTGGATCTTACCATCCCGGCAACGACGATCTACCGCGGCGTGTCTGGTCTGGACAATTGTACGCCGGCGCCGGATGGGCAGGTTCTTGCCGCTCCGCTTGTGGTCAGTTGCGATGTGCCGGTTCTGACACCGGGGCAGGATTTGCCCGCGGAAGTTCTCCTGTCGCCGATGCAGGGGGAATGCTCCGGTGGCAACTGCGTCATCAAGCTGGAAGGTCGTGTTTCCGACCCGAATGGAGCGCCGGGAAGCGGGACCACCGCCGAACGCTCAACGACAATCACGGTCGGCGCCGATCTCGAACTGCAGATCTCCGCTGCGCAAACGACGGTACAGGCTGGCTCCAGTGTACCGTTGAAGGCTACCGTCACCAATAACGGTCCCTATCCTTCCACGAGTTCGCAAGTTGTCATCCCGCTGCCGTCGGGAATGACCATTGCGCAGCTTCCTGGAGATTGTTCCCTTTCCGGCGGCAATATCATCTGCGTTGTCCCGCAAGCCCTGGCGGTCGGCGAAAGCTATGAATTCGACCTGTCCGCGCAGGTGACCGCAGGCGACATTTCCACCATATCGATTCCCGGCCGGGTCGAAGGCGGTGCGCCGCAGGATCCGGTTTCTGCCAACGACAATGACACCATCACGCTGAACGTCACACCGGGGACCGATGTCCGCCTGCAGAAGACACGGTCGCCTGGCGGCCTGTTGCTGCTTGGCGATCCCGTCACCTTCACGCTGACGCCTGCCTTTTCCGGCATTGAACCGGAACGTGCCACGATCGTGGATGTCATTCCGGACAATTATGGAATTGTGGACACCCAGGTGCCGGCTGGCTCGGGCTGGAGCTGCGACCTGTCTGGTCGGACGCTGACCTGCGAATATACGAAAGCCGCTGGCTCGGTCTATGCAAGCCCGATCACCATCAGCGCGACCGCCGACCTCGTCACCGACGCGAGCGGCGTCGTCAACACGGCGAACATCTCATCGCCTGACGAAAATGCAGATGCTCCACGCGACAACAACCAGGCACAGGATCTCAAGGCCGACATTCGTGCGCCGATCGTCGATCTGAAGGCCCACAAATCCGGAACGCCTCGCGGTCTTGTCACGGTCGGAAACTCCTACGACTTCGTTCTGCGCGCCGAAAACCGCGGCAACAAGCCGTTCACCGATGAGATGACGATTACGGACCTGTTGCCGGCGGGGCTGCTTGTCACGCAAGTGAACGCGCCCAACGGCTGGGTCTGCAACCCGTCCTCGGGGCCCATTCAAGGCCCTGCGAGCATCTCCTGCACGACGAGCCGCTACACGACCAGCGGCCTTGCGATCGGAAGCTTTACGGACCCGATCACGATCACGGCTGAAGTTCAGCAGGTCGGCACGATCTCGAACGGAATGGTCGTCTCTTTCCCGGACTATGAGTCCATCGACGACTATCTGCCGGACAATACCACCCATGCCGGGGTGACGAGCGCGGACGACAAGAACTGGGCGGATATCGGCACGGTGAAAAGCGTCTCGGCGCAGACGGTTCAGGCTGGCGGTGAAGTCACTTTTGTCATCGAAGTCTACAACAAAGGCGTCGCCGAGGCGACGAATGTCCAGGTCGCCGACCGCCTGAACGACATCGTCGGGGCGGCAGGCGGCGGGCAGCCGGTCGTTGTGGTCCCGGTTGTCTCGACGGGGGTGGCGCGCGGCCTGACGTGCAGTTCGACCCCGGCAGGCGATTTCGGCCGCAATCTTGAATGCAGCATCGCCTCGCTGCCGGTCTGCGTGCAAGGTGTGGACTGTCCGACGATCTCGGTCACCGTTCGTCCGGGATCGCAAGGCCTCAAGTCGAATACGGTCAATGCCTATTCCGTCGATGTCCCGGATCCGGATCTGGACAATAACGAGGATCAGGTTTCGTATACGGTTACGCCGCTCACGGACGTCACTGTTTCCAAGATCAGCCCTGCTTCCGCGTCGGGTGCGTTTGCCGGTCAGGAGATCCTGTACACGGTGACCGCCTCTGTTCCCCGATCGGGACTGAGCCACGCCGAAAATGTCGTCGTCACCGAGCGGCTGCCCGCAGGGGTCATCTTCGTCAGCGCAGAAGCCGAGGGGGCGACCTGCACGAATGTTCCTGCGCGAGGCACTCTGATTGGTACGACAAACAGGGAAATCACCTGTGCCTTCGGAACCATCAACAACGGCTCACAAAAGACGCTCGACATCGTTGTCGTCCCAACAACGGACTTGGTTGGTGCCGCAATAATCAACGAAGCGTCGGTTGCGACCGACACGGATGAGACTGATACCGGCAACAACTCTACCCAGCTTGGCATCACTATCCTGCCGCCGAGCCTCGATCTGATTATCGACAAGACGGACGATCCCTATGATCCAGTCGAAATCACGACGCCGGTCACCTACACGATCTCGCTGGAAAATGCCGGCCCATCCGACGCATTCGGTATCGTCATCGAAGATCAGCTTCCGTCTGACGGCTTCACCGATCCGCGACTTGTCGATGTGCCGGCCGGACTGACATGCACGTTGAGCGGCACCAGCACCACAGCACCGGGGGGGCAGATCCACTGTACCCAGGAAAGGCTGGAAGCTGGCGAAACGGTTTCATTCAAGCTGCAGATGACGTCGTTCAAGCATGGCCGCTGGGAGAACACCGTCTCAGTGTCGTCCGACGAAACCGCGGCAGGCTACGAAGGGCCATCGGCAAACAACGTCTCGCGGGAGACGACCACGGTGCGCACACGCGCCGACATCAGTGTCGTCAAGACACCGTCTGTGGCCGCGGTCGATCTTCGCAAGGAGTTCTACTGGGATCTCGTCATCACCAACATCCCCGGCCCAGGGCTTGATATCGCTGAAGAGGTCACGCTTTCGGATACGTTGCCGGCGGGCATGGAACTCACACGGCTGCCGGAGATCATCCCGGCCGGGGCAGGCCTGTGCACCGGCGTGGTGACCGGTCGTCAGATCGATTGCACGTTCGGTGATATTCCGGCTGGCGGCACAATCACCGTGAGGCTTTACACCAAGATCACCGATCTTGGTGCGCAGGCCGCGTCCAACACGGCCACGGTCGATACGGAATCCTTCGACAAGGTTCCTGGAAACAACACCTCCACCGGCAGTGTCAGCACTGTTCGCGGAAGCTCCGTTTCTGGAAAGATCTACAAGGATTTCAACAATGACGGCACGCTGAACCAGACGGATAGCGGGATTGCCGGCGCGCAGGTCACCATCACCGGCAAGGCGACGCACGACGGCACTGACATCAGTCTGACGATCCCGACGAAATCTGACGGAACCTATATATTCCAGGATCTGCCGCCCGGCTCCTATCAGGTGAGCTACACCGTTTCTAATCTGGCCGACTATTCCTCGGCTGCTGGCGATGGCGGAGCGTTTCCGGGAAGCAATCCGGCCGGCGAAGGAACCGCCACCAACACCGGCAAATCGGTCATCACAAACATTGTCACGACGGGTGAGTATGACCACGTCAACAATGACTTCACCCTCGTGCCGCTGCCGCAGATCGGTCTTGGCAAGACGGTTGGCGCCGCGCAGTTTCAGGCCGATGGCAGCTACCGGCTTGCCTACACGATCAAGGTCCGGAACCATTCCGAGGAGCCGCTTGAAGACGTCGACCTCACCGACGTGATGGACGACGCGGCACAGCTGTTTGGAACGGCGGTTGCTGCAAACGCAACGCTTTCGCCGGGCCAATACAAGGTACTGAGCGTGACCGCGTCCGGCATTGGCTTGAATGCCGGCTTCGACGGCAGCGGTACACCGCAAATCGTGACTGGCGGTACGCTTGCCGTCGGTCAGACCGCCGAGATGACCTTTACAGTTCAGGTCCAGCCGCAGGTGCCGTGGGTTGGCACCTCCACCACCCACGTCAATCAGGCTGAAGTGACCGCGACCGGCACCTATTCAGGCAAACCGGCCAGCGACGCATCTCACAACACGGCGACCGGCCAGGACAATCCCAAATCCAACACGCCGACGACGGTGACGGTGACGCCGGCGCCTGCGATCGAACTGACCAAGGCTGCCACGCCTGTGCGCACGCTCGGCGCTGCCGCACTGAACGACAGGATCAACTACAGCTTCACAATCAGGAACTCCGGCAACATACCGTTGGTGGACATCGTGCTGTCCGACACCTTGCCGGGCCTTCAGGCTCTGAGCCCGACAAACATCGCGCGACTGGAACCGGGCGAGACCTATAATGGCGAGATCTCAGCCTATTATCTGCTGACGCAGGATGATCTGGATCGCGGCAAGGTCGACAACAAGGCCACGGTCGTCGGGCAATGGGGCACCTCTGGCGGAACGCCACTGACCGTCACCAAGGATGCGACGGCAACCGTTCCAAGCCTGAGCAATCCAGGGATCGAGCTGGTCAAGGATATCGCCGCCAACAACATCCAGAATCCACGGACGGCGGTTGGCGATATCGTCCGCTACAGCTTCACCGTCACCAATACCGGCAACACCAACCTGAAGAATGTCACGGTTGCTGATCTTCTGTCGGGCATTACCCCGGAAAGCTCCTTCGTCATCGGCGACATGGCGCCTGATGAGGTCGTCGTCATCTATGCCACCTATGCGGTGACACAAGCCGATATCGACACAGGCCTGATCGAGAACACCGCGACGGCCTCGGGTAGCTACGGGCCCACCAACACGCCGATTTCCAGCGATCCGTCCGACCGTGATGTCGAAACCTTCAGACAGCCCGGCCTGTCCCTCGTCAAGGAGCTGATCGGGTCCGAGCCGGTCAATCCGCGCGCGGGCGACATTCTTCGCTGGAAGGTCACTGCTACGAATACGGGCAATGTCACGTTGAGCAATGTGAGCGTCGCCGATCCGCTGGATGGAGCGACCGTCTCACCGGCTGTGGTTGCGTCATTGCTGCCCGGCGCAAACGTTGAGTTCACTGTCTCGGCCCCGATCCTGCAGAGCTGGATCAACGCTGGCCAAGTGCTCAACATTGCGACCGCCAGCTTCAGCGATCCAACCGGACCGCAACCCCCGGTGCCGTCAGATCAGGTGACAGTGCCGTTGAAGTCGGTGCCGTCGATCGCGTTGAAGAAGATTGCGAGCTTGGATGCGCTGTCGACGCCGCCAGTGCAGGGCGATGTCATTTCCTACACGTTCACCATCCGCAATACCGGCAACATTGCGCTGAACAATCTCACGCTGGTTGACGAACTGAACGTGAGTGACGATGAGATTATCGTTGCTCTGAATGCCACCGACATGGCGGCGCTGTCTGCCGCAACCCTCCAGCCTCTGGAAGAGTTTGTGGTTCGCGGAACTTACGTTCTGACCCAGGCCGATGTCGATCATGGCAGCATCAGCAATATGGCGCGGACCACCGGTACGCCGGTTAGCGGGCCAAACACCCCGGTTGAAGATGCCAGCGGGTCCGATTTCACCACCGACAACCCGACCGTAAATACGCTGGTGCGGGCACCCGCGATCACGCTGGTCAAGTCGATCGCAACCCAGCCCGATAGCCCCGTTCAGGCCGGTGATGTCATCACCTACGCCTTCACGATCGAGAATACCGGCAACATCACGCTGGAAAACATCCGGATCGAGGACCTTGTCGCCGACGTACAGGTCACCAACGTCACCGGCTGGACCGGCCCGCTGGGACCGACGGAACGGAATTCGACCGCGTTCATCGCGACCTATGCGCTGAAGCAGTCGGACATCGACAACGGCGAATTCGCCAATACGGCGCAGGTGATCGGCTCCAGCGTTGGCGGCACCGTGGATGATGTCAGGGATGTCTCCGGTACGGACACCACAAACGATACGCCGACGCCATTCCCGATTGATCTCGACAAGGGCATCCGTATCGTCAAAACGGCCGATGACAGCGCGCTGCAAACGCCACCGCAGGCCGGTGATGAAATCAGCTACAGCTTTGTCATCACCAATATCGGCAATGTCACGCTCACCGATGTCGTGCTTACCGATACGCTGGCCGGCATCGTGCTTCCGCAAACCACAATACCGCTCCTGCTTCCAGGCGTGAACAATGCGGTGACGCTGGACGGCACCTATACGATCACGCAGAGCGACATCGTCGCCGGTGAGGTCATCAACCAGGCGTCGGTGAATGGCATCTATACCAACCCGTCGACCGGAACGCCCGAAAACGTCCCCAATATATCGGATCGGATCACGGTGCCGCTCGACCAGTTGCCTTCGATCGCTGTGATCAAGGAGCAGGACGTCGCGAACACGACGCTGAGCGAGCCGGCCGAGGTGGGGCAGTTGATCGCCTATACCTTCACGGTGAAGAACACCGGCAATCTGGTGCTGACAAATGTCAGGCTCAACGACCCACTTCCAGGCCTGTCGCCCAACGTGTTCCCGGAAATCAGCGTATTGGTGCCCGGTCAGCAACAGGTCTTCCAGGCGGTCTATGCCATTACCGAAGATGACATCGACAATGAGCAGGTCGAGAATCAGGCCATTGTCGCGGCACGCTATGATGATGGCAGTGGTCCGAAAGATATCGAGGACAAGTCCGGGCCGACGTTCGACGACGATCTTCCACTGATCGTGCCGGTCATTCCGCCGGCGCCGGAACTGACGATCGTCAAGAAGGGAACCTGGAACGATACGAACGGCAATGGCTACCCGGAACCCGGTGAGACCATCGCCTATACGTTCGACATCACCAATAACGGCAACGCGACGCTCTACAACGTCACTCCCAAGGACGACGGCCCGGTTTTCCGGGGGCAGCCCGCAACCAACACGCTGTCGGCCTTTTCGCCGGCGCCGGTCACCCTGGCACCCAACGAAAGCCAGAGGTTCACGGCGACCTATATCCTGTCGCAGGATGATATCGATGCTGCGTCGGGTATCATGGACGCGGTCGTCAACACGGCGGTTGCGGTGGGCAATCTGCGCAACCTGCGGCCCTATGAAACCGCGCCGGTCGATGCTGTCGTGACCCTGCCGGCCACGGAGCCGAGTGATGTGCGCATCACCAAGCAGGCGCTGCTTCATCAGGTCAGACGTGGCGAGCGTGTTCCCTATGTGATCAAGGTGGAAAACACCTCCTCGAGCAATGCCGGTCCGGTCAATATTCTGGACACGATGCCTTCCGGTTTCCGGTTCATCGAAGGCTCGGCAACGCTGGACGGGGCTCCTTTTGTACCGGACGTCTCCGGTCGCCAGGTGAATTTCACCAATTTGTCGCTCGGGCCGAACAGCGTCGTGGACATCCGGCTTGATCTTCTGGTTCTCAGTTCGGCTGGCCCCGGCACGCATGTCAACGTCGCCTCGATCTTCGATCGGGCCGGAACTCGGCTTGCCCCGGATGCAAAGGCGGCTGTCGAGATCGTCGCGGAGCCGATCTTCGACTGCGGCGAGGTCATCGGCACCGTCTTCGACGATCGCAACTTTGACGGTTATCAAAATCAGGGTGAGCCGGGACTGCCGGGCGTCCGGGTGGCGACGGTCAAGGGCTGGCTGATCACGACCGACAAGCACGGCCGCTTCCATGTTCCGTGCGCAGCGCTTCCGGATCAGCGGATCGGTTCGAACTTCATCATGAAGCTGGACGAGCGCACCTTGCCGACCGGCTACCGGTTGACCACGGAGAACCCGCGCGTTGTGCGCCTCACCGCCGGCAAGATGACGAAGATCAATTTCGGTGCGTCCATCAGCCGTGTGGTTCGTCTCGACCTGCAGGGTGAGGCGTTCAAGCCGCAAAGCACCGAGTTGCAGAAGCAATGGCAGGACAATCTGGATCAGCTCATCGACGTGCTGAAACAGGAGCCTTCGGTTCTTCGGCTCAGTTTCGTGGCGCCGGCTGCGGAGCAGGAACTGGCGAAGAAGCGCGTCAAGGCGCTGCGCAATCAAATTGCCGATCTCTGGAAGCGCAAAGGCGAGGCCTATCCGCTTGAGATCGAGACGACTGTGAAGGCTGGAAATTGATGGGACAGGCAACAGAAACAATGCGCTCCATCCGCCCCGACCTCTCTTCCGTGCGTTTGCGGCTGCTGGCCGGCACGGCCCTGATCGGTTTCGCACTACTTGCTCAACCGTCTCTGGCCAATGATGCAGACTGTGCCGCCGAGAACTGCGAGGGACAGATCCGCGGCAAGATCCACGATGACGCCCGCAGCCACGATCTACCCGTCGGGGCAAATACCGAACGCCAGCGCATCCCGGATCAGGGCAGCATTCCGTTCTCGATCAGCGTCGATGGCGCGGTGCTGGAAACGAGCAAGCCGGACAATGCGAAGGGCGACCGCATCGTCGCTGGCGAACCGCGCCAGATCGACCGTGAGCGGCGGACCGATCTCGACCTCAGCAGCGTCGATATCCAGATCAAGTTCGATGGCCTCGGTGCAACGCCGCTTCTCAATGTGGCAACGACGAACATGCGGCGCAGTTTTGGCCCAGGCGATGCCATCAGCTTCCTGGCAACCACCAACTACCCCGACTTCATCGAGCGCGGCGAGATCCGCATCTATCTGCCGGACGACACGTCGGCGACGCCGCACCCTGTCGCCGTCCTGCCGGTAAAGCCAAACGCGACCGCTGACTGGGTGATGCCGCAAACCCGAGATGAGCGGGAATTTCTGTATGTCCTGCGTGTCTACGACAGCAAGGGTCGTTACGACGAAACCGCGCCTTTGACGCTGCGTCGCAGCGCGGTGCAGGACACGCCGAAGCTGACGACAGATCCCATCGCGCCCGGCATGGGTGAGGATCGCACTGCCATACGGAATATTCGCGTCCATGGCGGTGCCGTCACCGTCTACGGCAAGAACGTCCCTGCGGGCCACCAGGTCTCTGCCTTCGGCGAAACCGTGCCGGTGGACGGGGACGATGCTTTCGTCATCCAGCGCATTCTGGCACCTGGCGATCACAGCGTCGATGTGGTGGTCCAGGGCACCACGACTGAAGGCGGACTACATTTCAGCCGCGACATCGATATTCCTGACAATGACTGGTTCTATGTCGGTCTTGCCGACCTGACGGTTGGCAAGCGCACCGGCAGCAAGGATATCGAGGCGGTTCGTCCGGGCGAATACGATTCCGTCTATACCAAGGGCCGTCTCGCCTTCTATCTGAAGGGCAAGATCAAGGGCGAGTATCTGCTGACCGCCGCCGCCGATACGGCGGAGGATGATCTCGACCGGATCTTCAAGAACCTTGGCGCGCGCAATCCGCGCCACATTCTCCGCAACCTCGATCCTGACGATTATTATCCGGTCTATGGCGACGATTCGACGATGATCGAGGATGCGCCAACCAACGGCAAATTCTACGTTCGCATCGAACGCGGCGACAGCCATGCGATGTGGGGAAATTTCAAGACCAACGTCACCGGCACGCAGTTCCTGCGCAACGAACGCGCGCTCTACGGCGCGCAGGGCGTCTATGTATCGCCAGACAGCACCGAATTCGGCGAGCGCAGAACCGAGGTTTCGGTCTATGCGGCGCAGCCCGACACGCTGCCGCAACGCGACGAGTTCCGCGCGACCGGCGGATCGTCCTACTTCCTGAAGCGCCAGAATACGATCAGCGGTTCGCAGACCGTGACCGTGGAAATCCGCGATCCCATCACCGGTCGGGTGCTCGAGCGTCGTCATCTGACGGAAGGTGAAGACTATCGCTTCGACTATCTGCAGGGCGTGATCCTTCTCAACCGTCCGCTTTCGTCCACGTCCGGCAGCATCGGGCCGGTGCGTGACGGGGCCCTTGGCGGCAACCAAGTCTTCCTGATTGCCCAGTATGAATATGAACCGATCGCAACCGACGTCGATGGCTACAGCATCGGCGGTCGTGGTCAGCACTGGCTGGGCGAACATGTCCGCGTCGGCTTGACCGGTATGCAGGAAACATCCGGCGACGCCGACCAGAAGGCCGGCGGCGTCGATGTCCGGCTGCGCATGTCCGAGCGCTCCTATCTCGACGCCGAGGTCGCGGCATCGCGCGGGACAGGTTTCGGCTTGTCGCGCTCCTATGATGGCGGCCTGAGCCAGAGCGACAGTCTCGTCTCGGGCGGTGCCGGAAACACCGCGCTGGCATGGCGGCTCAAGGGCCGGCTCGATCTGAGGGACATCGACCCCAACGCGCCCAAAGGGACGGTCGGAGGCTATTTCGAGCATCAGGACGCCGGTTTCTCGACGCTCGACGGCACCACTGCGACGGATAAGCGTCTCTGGGGCATGGATGCAGATCTCGAACTTGCGCCGAACATGCGGGCCCGACTTGCCTATGACGACTTCAGCGATGGCACCGGTCAGACCAAGCGCCAGGGATCATCATCGCTCGAACACGATCTGGATGAGCGCTGGCGCCTGTCATACGGCCTGACCTACACCGACATCCTGTCGCCGAACGCAATCGCAGCCGGCAAGAGCGGCTACAACGGCGCGCGTCTCGACGGCGGCGTCAGGCTCGACTACCGGCCAAACGACGACCACCTCTATTATGCGTTCGGGCAGGCAACGATCGATCGGTCCAACGACATTGACCGAAACGACCGGCTTGGCGTGGGCACAGAATTCAAGCTGACGGATACGGTCGGTCTGAACGGTGAGGTTTCCTACGGCACGCATGGGCTTGGCGGGCTTGCCGGCCTGACCTACGATCCAAATGCCAATGATCAGTATTATATCGCCTATCGCCTCGATCCGGATCGCGCTTACGACCTCAACCGGACATTCGACCTTGCAGGAACCGATCGCGGCGACGTCGTGGCTGGTGTCAGGCGTCGCATCAACGACCAGCTGTCCGCCTACAGCGAAAACAGTTACGACCTCTACGGCCAGCGCCGCTCGCTGAACCAGACCTATGGCGTGGTCTACACGCCCGATGAACGGTGGACCGTCAATGGCGGGTTTGAAGGCGGGCTTATCAGGGACAACACCATCGACCCTGTCAGCGGGCTCGAAAGGTCCGATTTCGAGCGCTATGCGCCGTCGCTGTCGATGTCATACAAGGACGACGAACGCGGCATTGCCAGCCGGATGAGGGGTGAGGCACGCATCGAGGATTCCGAGGACGGAACCCGCGATCAGAACACCTATCTGTTCGCCGGCGGACTGCTCTGGAAGACCAGCGAAAACTGGCGCGCGATGATCAATGTGGATGCTGTGTGGTCCGACACGCAGTCGTCGGTCACGTCCTACCAGGACACCCGCTACGCCGAGACATCGCTTGGCTGGGCCTATCGCCCGGTTGACAATGACCGGCTCAACGCGCTGTTCAAATATACTTGGCTCTATGATCTGCCGGGGAACGGTCAGCGGGTCAGCGGCGCCACGGGCGAGATGTATGCCCCCGCGCAGCGCAGCCATATCCTGTCAGCCGATTTCACCTATGATCTCGTCCCCTGGTTGTCCGTCGGCGCAAAATATGGCGTTCGCCTCGCCGAGGTGAAGTATCGCACAGACGCGGTTGGCTATCCGTTCGAAACCGAATGGCAGCGCTCGTCAGCGCATCTGGGCATCATCCGCGCAGACCTGCATATCGTGCGCAAATGGGATCTTCTGCTCGAAGGACGTATCCTGCACTCGCCGGAGGCCAAGACGACAGATTTCGGAGCTCTCGCTGCGGTCTACCGCCATGTCGGCGACAATTTCAAAGTCGGCATCGGCTACAATTTTGGCCGCTTCTCAGACGACCTGCGCGACTTGACGATGGACGACAGAGGGCTCTTCCTCAATGTGGTGGGGAAGTTCTAAAGCATGTATCCCGAAATTGGGAACCAGTTTCGGGATACAGACGCGCCATACGCGCCCATAAAAAAACCGGCCCTGAAATGGTCAGCGCCGGCTTCTGAAATTCGGGATCGTCGCGCCCAAGGCATCTCGGTTATGGAAGAGAGTTGGTTCGATCCGACAGGCCCCCGTGGGCGGGGGGCTTGGGGTTACAGGGACCATGCCGGACCGAACCGTCTCAGGCAACGACCGAATGTTGCCACACATTGGGGCAGCAGATTGGGCAATTTGTGGCGCAAATGTGGCCGATCATCACCTATCGTCACATAGGGTGCATCTTCGTGATCCAGCAGCGCAGCCGCCTCTCAGACGCCGCCGCGCCCTGACCGCAGCATGGCCTTGCTTTTCCGGCGGCAACGGGCGACGCTGCTTTGTCGTACAACCGTCACGAAAGGCGTGGGCATGACCAGTCACGACGCGAATGCGGAGGATAAGGACGGCTCCGGAATAGTGATCGCGCTGCATGAGGCGCGACGGCAGCAAGATGACCTCCCGGTGACCTTCCACCGCCGTGAGCTTGACGAAATCCTTCGTGTTTACAGCATGATGGTCGGCGCTTCCGAATGGCGCGACTATGCCATCGACCATCTCAAAGACCGCGCCGTCTTCTCGGTTTTTCGCCGCACCAGCGAAGTTCCGCTCTACCAGATCATCAAGACACCGGCGCTGGCCCGCAAGCAGGGCGCCTACAGCGTCATGGCCGCCGGCGGCCTCATCCTCAAGCGCGGCCACGAGCTCGCACGGGTTCTCAGCGTCTTCGACAAGCAGCTGAAGCTGGTGCGCGCGTGAGGTGTGAAGGGGGCAGTAGGCAATAGGGAGTAGGCAGGGGGAAAAAGGCGTAGAAGGCCAGATAGGGAAGTAGGGAAGTAGGGAAGTAGGGAAGTAGGGAAGTAGGGAAGTAGGAAAGTAGGAAAGTGCTGTCTCCCGCTGCCGTCAACGTCAATCCAATTTCCGCTGCCGATTGCCCATTCCCTATTTCCCTCGCCTCTCGTCCCTTCCCCTTTTCCCCTACTCCCTTACTCCCCTCACCACTCCTTCCGCCAAATCCAGCGGATACACCATTTGCCGTCCGTCGATGCTGCCCAGATGCGCCTCGATATTGTAGACGCTGCGCAGGGTCTGCGCCGTCAGCACCTCATCGGGCGCGCCATCGGCGACGATCCTGCCCTTGTCGAGCAGCACCAGCCGCGTGCACCAGCGCGCCGCCAGGCCCAGATCGTGCAGGCAGGCAACGACGCTTCCGCCTTCCTGCGCCAGACCGGCAAAGATCCGCATCAGCGTGATCTGGTGCGCCGGGTCGAGCCCTGCCGTCGGCTCATCGGCGAGCATCAGCGGCGCGCCCTGTGCCAGCGCGCGGGCAATCAGCACCCGCGCCTTTTCGCCACCTGACAGCTTTGTCGCCTCGCGGTCAGCAAACTCCCCGACCTCCATGCGCGCCATCGCTTCGCGCACCGCCGCATCGTCGCTGGCGCTACGGCGGCTGAACGGCGGCAGATGCGGCGCGCGGCCGAGCGCCACCAGCCGCTCGACGCTCACCGGCCAGGCGATCTCGCGCTCCTGCGGCAGATAGGAGATTTTTCGCGCCCGCGCCCGCGCGTTCAGCTCGCGCGCCGCGCGTCCGTCGATCGTCACCGTGCCGGTCGAGCGGGTCAGCCCCAGCACCGCGCGCAGCAGCGTCGACTTGCCCGCGCCATTCGGCCCGATCAGCCCGACAAATTCGCCCGCCCCGACGCGCAGTGACACGCCCTTGAGCACTTCCTGGCCGCCAAGGCTGGCGCGCAGATCGGCCACATCCAGTATCGTCACAGCATCTGCCTCCGTGTCCGCCACACCAGCCACAGGAAGAACGGTGCCCCGACCAGCGCCGTCAGCACGCCGAGCTTCAGGTCGCGCCCCGGCGCCAGCACCCGCACCGCAATGTCGGCTGCAAGCAGCACTGCCGCACCGCCGAGCGCGCTGGCCGGTAACAGCCGCGAGGGCAGCGCCCCGACCAGCGGGCGCAACACATGCGGCACGATCAGCCCAATGAAGCCGATGGCGCCCGCCACCGCCGTTGCCGCGCCAACGCTTGCCGCCGTGCCGGTCACCGCCAGAAACTGCACCTGGCGCAGGTTGACGCCCAGGCTTGCCGCCGCGTCCTCGCCGAGCGTCAGAAGATCGAGCGGACGCGCCACCAGCGCCAGCATCGCCCAGCCAACCAGCATGAACGGCGCGGCGAGCCAGAGATGAGTCATTGAGCGGTCGGTCAAAGAGCCCAGCATCCAGAACACGATTTCGAGCGCCGCAAACGGGTTGGGCGACAGGTTCAGCGCCAGCGACGTCATCGCCCCGGCAAAGGCCGACACGGCAATGCCGGCGAGAATGATCGTCAACGTACCGCCGCTCGCGCCCGCCATCGCGCGCACCACCAGCACGGCGCACAGCGCACCCGCCAGCGCCGCCAGCGGCAGCGCCAGGGGAAAGGTCAGCGACAGACCGGTATAGATCGTCAGCACCGCACCGAGCGATGCCGAGGCGCTGATGCCAAGGAGGCCAGGCTCCGCCAGCGGATTGCGCAGATAGCCCTGCAGCACCGCGCCGGACAGGCCAAGCGTCGCGCCGATCATCAGCCCGAGCACCGCGCGTGGCAGGCGGATTTCGCGCATCACCAGAGACAGCGCGCCCTCGTCGCCTGACAGCAGCGCGGATATGCCTGCCGCAATCCCCGACTGCGCCGGTCCCGTCGTCAGCGACAGGACGAACAGCACCGCCACCGCAATGCCGAGCACCACGAGGACCGTGGCAAAACGCGCCTGCTCGCTCATGGATGCATTTCCTTGTAACGCGCCGCGGCCTGCCGCAGCATGCGCACCGCATCGACGGTGAACGGCGCGCCGCAGACCCAGTAACGTCCCGGAATTTCGACCAGCCGGTCGGGCGGCGCAATGGCGGCAAAGGCGGGATGGACGAAATTCTGCTGCGCCAGCGCCGGCGCTTCAAAGCGCTGCTCGCCGACCACCACCAGGTCCGGCTGTGCCAGCACCAGCGTCTCCAGCGGCACCTGCCCGATGCCGACAATGCCAAGCCGGTCGGCGATATTGCTCATTCCGGCTGCCTTGATCACCGCATCGCTCAGCGAGCCCTTGCCGGAGGTGTAATTGTTGGACGAATACATCGCGACGCTTACGCCTTGCGCGCCGCCCGCCGACGCTTCGTCCAGCGCTGCGTCCATCTTTGCCACCAGCGCCTCGGCGCGGTCGCGATGCCCGAGCAGATCGCCGATGCGGCGCAGATTGACGCGGATATCGTCAAAGTCGGCTTCCGGCGCGAAAAGCTCCACCCGGAACCCGAGCCGCCGCAACATCTGCACGGTGGCGGGCGACGTGAAGGTTCCACCAAGGACGAGATCCGGCTGCATCAGCGAGATTTCTTCGGCCTGCGCATGGTTGAGCACATGATTTCGCGCCTGCGCCGTCATCACCGAGCTGCCATCATCGGCGGCCAGAAACGACACCGAATGGAGCTGCTCGGGATCGGCAATCAACATCGCCATCTGGTCGGTGCAGACATTGATCGAAACAACCCGGCGCGGCGCATCCTCCGCCCGCGCCGGGTGAAAGCTTGCAAGCGAGGCAAGCGCGATTGCCACTGTCACAAGTGCAATGCGCGCCCCCGCCTTCATCATCAGAACTTGCGCGTGTAGCTGAAGTTGATGGTCCGTCCTGGCGAGCGATAGCCACTCGCGGTCGAATACTGCTCGTCGAACAGATTTTCCACCGCCAGCTTCAGGCTGGACACCTCGTCGAAACGGTAGTTCGCCATTACATCGACCGTCACATAGGGCTTGGACTTTTCGGTATTGGCAGCGTTGCTGTGCCGCGCGCCAACGTAGAGCAGCTTGGCCGACAGATCGAGTTGTTCGGTCGCGGCAACGCTCAATTCTGCCCCCGCCTTGAAGCGGTCGCGGTTGGGGATGAACAGGCCCGTGCTGCGGTCGATCGGCTCGCGCAGGTCGAGGAAGGCGCGCCCGCTCCAGCGCTCATCGAAGCGATGCGCAATCGACGCTTCCAGTCCGCGCACCTGCGCCCGCCCGACATTGAACGGCACATAGGACGTCGCCGGGCTCGATACGATCATGTCGCGCAGCCAGCTCTGGTACAACACGACGTCAAACTGCGTGTCGGCCGTGGCCTGCCAGTTCAAGCCAAACTCGACCGTTTCCGAATGTTCCGGCTTCAGGTTCGGATTGTCGAAGTACGGATAGTAGAGATCATTGAAGGTCGGCGCGCGAAAGCCCGTGCCATAGGAGGCGCGCGCCACCAGCCCGTCGACCAGTTCATAGCTGGCGCCCAGATTATAGGTCGTCGCATCGCCGAACTGCTGGTTGTGGTCATGGCGAATGCCGCTATCGAGCGTCAGCGCGCCCAGTTCCAGCGAATATTGTGCAAAGCCCGACACCAGCGAACGCGATGTCACCGCATAGGCAGCCGGAGCCTTGACGCTCTCCTGATAGGCTTCAAAGCCGCCGACCAGCACATGGGTCGCATTGTCGGTCTCGAACGTCTTTTCGGTGGTGGCAAGGACGCCGTAGCGCTTCGTCTCAAATTCATCCGAGCCGGGCGTTGCCCGACGGAAGTCGCGCGTCATGTCCGCGCCGCCGGTCAGTTCCACGGTGCTCGACCAGTCATGCGCATGATCGATTCGTGCGCCGATACGGCCTGACAGGGTCGTGGTGTCGACGACATTGAACGGCGCGGGGTCCCACATGCTGGGTGCGTTGTCATATTCGGTGCGCCCGCGCGAGGCCAGCACATCGGCATAGACGCGGCCCCAGTCGAGTTCCTTGCCAAGCGAAAGGTTCACCGCGCCCTGCAGGAAGCCGTTGGCGCCCGGCTCATGGCCCCACGCGTCCGGATAGGTGAAGTCGTAGCCCTGCGTGCCGAGGAAGCTTGCGCCCAGCGCATAGTCGAGGCCGTTGACCTGACCGCGCACGTCGCCCGACACCGTTCCGCCCCAGGCATGGGAAACGCCAGCCGTCACGCTGCCGCAGGCAGTCTTGCCATTCTCGCAGGTGCCGCCCTTCTTGGTGATGATGTTGATGACGCCACCGATCGCATCCGCGCCATATTGTGCCGAGTGCGGCCCCTTGGCGACTTCGATGCGCTCGATTGCCGACAGCGGAATGTTGTAGATCGAACTGGTGCCGGTGGTAGCCGAAGCCGAGCGCACGCCGTTGACAAGCACAAGGCTCTGGCTGGAGGACATGCCGCGCAGCTGCACATTGCTCACCGCGCCCATGCCGCCATTGGTGCTGATCGAGACACCGGCATAATGCTTTAGCAGCGATGGCAGGTCCGGCGACGCGGCGCTGCGGATTTCCTCTTCCGTGATCACGGTCACTGACGAGGTGCTGCGCTCCAGCGCGGAGGCGCGGCGCAGTGGCGTCGTCACGGTAATCTTGTCCAGCGTCGTCGCTTCGCTTGCGGCCCCCTGCACCTGCGCCTGTGCGGCGGCGGTCAGCGCCAGCACGCTGGCGGCGGAAATCAGAATCGTCTTCATGTCGGTCCCCAAACATGAGGGAGGCGTGCGACGCCTCCGGTTGCATCAGGAACCGCAGCAGAACTTCTTGAGGAAACAGGACGGCAACGTCGATCCCCGGTCAAGTCCGGCATGCGGCATCATTACGATGTCACCGCGACGGACGCGACCGCGCCGGGACACACCCCGTGTCCTGGCATGGGTGACTGGAACCGGCAGGTCTCCTGGCTTCCGTGTCATCGCCTTGTTCTTCCGCCTTCCCGGCTCGCGCCAGTGGCCTTGAAAGAGGGCTCAACGGTTACAGTTGCGGGGGCAGCTGCGGCCTGGATCCGTTCGGATCGCACCGCATTCCCTTTTTCTTCCGCCTCACGGCGAAACCAGCTCCGATCACGGTGCTACCGCCAGTTCTGCAGGGCGTCAATGTTTTAGTAACTTGTCGACATAAGCCACCTCGCCCACGCCGCCAGATGCATGGTTAATGCCGCCTTAACCTTCCTTTCCTACTTTGCAGGCTTGAGTCTACATGCGCGATGATCGCGCGTGCCATGCCTTCACGGGGAGTTTTCATGCGTTCGGCTGCATCTGCGCAGATTGCGATGAGTGACACCGGCTACGGCCTGAGGGGATTCCTGCACCGGCAGATGATGCGGGCAAGCGGCTTCGGCGTGCTGGCCATCGCCGGCTTTTGCCTGGCAAGTCTGGGCACGTGGAATGTCGCCGATCCGAGTTTCAGCCACGCCACCAGCAACCCGATCTCCAATGCGATGGGCTATCCGGGCGCGGTCGTCTCCGACCTGCTGATGCAGTTTTTCGGCCTGTCATCGGTGATCGTGCTGGTGCCGGCGATGGCCTGGGCGCTGTGGTTCATCGCCGCGCGCGGTGTCGACCGCATGCCACGCCGCATCATGGCATGGGCAGGCGGCGCCATTCTGGCCGCCGCGATCGTCGGCTGCGTCACCGCGCCGCCGACCTGGCCGCTGCCTTCCGGCCTTGGCGGCGTCATCGGCGATCTGGCGCTGGCGATCCCGTCCTGGCTTGCCGGCGGCTACCCGACCGGCGCGGCGGCAATCCTCACCAGCGCCGTCTTTGCCATGCCGGCGCTGTGGCTGATGGCCTTTGCCTGCGGCCTTCTCGGGCGCATTCCTGTCGAAGACGCGCCCGTCTCGCGCTCCAAGCGCAAGGCCGCCGAAACAGTCGAAGAAGACGACGATTTCGAAGACGATGAGGACGAGGCCCGTGGCGGCGGCCTGATGGCGATGGTCGGGCACATCACTCATTGGTGGCTGTCGGCGCGCGCGCTCGCGCGGCGCAAGCTGGGCGGCCTGCCGCTGCCTCTGCCGCGCGCGCGTCAGCACGAAGACGATTACGACTATGTCGACGATCTGCCCCCGCCACAGCCGGCCGCGCGCCGGGGCCGCATCGAGCCGGGCTTTGAAAGCGCGCCTGCGGTGCGCGGCGAGCCGGTCTTCGACGACAATCGATATGACGAAGACGACGATTTCGACGACGACGTCATCATCCAGCCCACCGCCCCCGGCGGCCCGCAGGTGCGCCATTTCCGCTCCGACGCGGCCACCCGCGTCGAGGCCCAGGCGCCACGTCCCCAGCAGGGCGCGCGCGTCCAGCGCGAGGCCCAGCGCTCGATCGTGTCGGGCGACGGCTTCGAAATGCCATCGCTGCATTTCCTCTCCGAGCCAAAGAATGTCGCGCGCGATCCTGCCCTGTCGCAGGACGCGCTGGAACAGAATGCGCGCCTGCTTGAAGGCGTGCTGGAAGATTTCGGCGTCAAGGGCGAGATCATTCATGTCCGCCCCGGTCCGGTCGTCACCATGTACGAACTGGAGCCGGCGCCGGGCATCAAATCGTCGCGCGTCATCGGCCTTGCCGACGACATCGCCCGCTCGATGAGCGCGATTGCCTGCCGTGTCGCCGTCGTTCCGGGCCGCAACGCCATCGGCATCGAACTGCCCAATGCCCGCCGCGAGACGGTGTATTTGCGCGAAATCCTCGCCAGCCGCGACTTTGAGCAGACCAAGTCGAAACTGGCGCTGGCGCTCGGCAAGTCGATCAATGGCGAGGCGGTGATCGTCGACATCGCCAAGATGCCGCACGTGCTGGTTGCCGGCACCACCGGCTCGGGCAAGTCGGTGGCGATCAACACCATGATCCTGTCGCTGCTCTACCGCATGACGCCGCAGGAATGCCGCCTGATCATGATCGACCCGAAAATGCTGGAACTGTCGGTCTATGACGGCATCCCGCATCTTTTGACCCCGGTCGTCACCGATCCGAAGAAAGCGGTCGTCGCGCTCAAATGGACCGTGCGCGAGATGGAAGACCGCTATCGCAAGATGTCCAAGGTCGGCGTGCGCAACATTGACGGTTTCAACCAGCGCGTCGCGCAGGCCGAAAAGAAGGGCGAGCAGATCACCCGCACGGTGCAGACCGGCTTCGACCGCCAGACCGGCGAGGCGATCTACGAAACCGAAACGCTCGACATGGAGGCAATGCCCTATATCGTCGTCATCATCGACGAGATGGCCGACCTGATGATGGTCGCGGGCAAGGACATTGAAGGCACGGTGCAGCGGCTGGCGCAGATGGCGCGCGCGGCGGGCATCCACGTCATCATGGCGACCCAGCGTCCTTCGGTCGACGTCATCACCGGCACGATCAAGGCCAACTTCCCGACCCGGATTTCCTTCCAGGTCACCTCGAAGATCGACAGCCGCACCATTCTGGGCGAGCAGGGTGCCGAGCAGCTGCTCGGCATGGGCGACATGCTTTACATGGCTGGTGGCGGGCGTATCCAGCGCGTCCACGGCCCGTTCGTCTCCGACGATGAAGTCGAAAACGTCGTCGCGCATCTGAAGCTTCAGGGCGTGCCGGAATATCTCGACGCCATCACCGAAGACGATGGCGAAGACGAGGACAGCGGCGGCGGCAAGGGCGGCGGCGGCAATTTCGATGAGTCCGACGATCCTTACGATCAGGCGGTGGCGGTGGTGCTGCGCGACGGCAAGGCCTCGACCAGCTACATCCAGCGCCGCCTCGGCATCGGCTACAACCGCGCTGCCTCGATCATCGAGCGGATGGAAGAGGAAGGCGTCGTCGGCCCGGCCAACCATGCCGGCAAGCGCGAGATTCTGGTGCCGACCGAAGACGACAAGTTCTGAACCGGCAACCAATCGGCGCGCGCGCCGTTACCTTGGCGAGCCGTATTTCGGCCCAACTGGGCGCGTACACGCTCAGCAAGTTTGAACGATAAAGATGGAATGATCCCGATGGTGCAGATGTCGCGGCGGAAATTTCTTGGAAATGCTGCGCTGGGTCTTGGCCTGGTGGCCATTGGCCAGTTCGCCGGTCCACTCCTGTCCCCCGCCTCGGCGCAGGGCGCGTCCGCCGCTGCCCAGAAGATCGCCGACCATTTTGCCAGCGTGCGCACGATGATGGGCGAATTCGTCCAGTTCGGCCCGCGCGGCGAGCAGACCGGCGGCAAGTTCTATATCGAGCGCCCCGGCAAGGTGCGCTTCAACTATGAATCCCCGGCCCATTTCAAGGTCACCGCCGACGGCACCTCGCTGGTGATGGAAAACACGAGGCTGAAGACCGCCGACATCTATCCCCTGTCCAAGACCCCGCTGAAGGTGCTGCTCGATGAGCGCATCGACCTGTCGGGCGGCAAGGTGCGCAGCGTGCGCGAGGAAGCCGACCTGACGACGATCCAGCTTGCCGACAAGTCGCTGTTCGGCGATTCGACCATCACCATGATGTTCGATCCGGCCTCCTACGAATTGCGCCAGTGGACGATCACCGACGCGCAGGGGCGCGACACCACCGTGATGATCTTCAATGTCGAGCAGGGCGTGCGCTTCGACCCTTCGGTCTTTGCCATCGACTATCGCCGGCTCGAAGCCATGCGCCAGGCGAAATCGGCGAAGTAGTCTCGCCCTATCTGTGGATTACCTGCCCCAAAGGCCGCGCAAGCGGCCTTTTCCTTGTCTTGAAGGGCAGATCGCTGGCAGGGTCGCCGCGTCTGAGACTTGGAGCATTTCCGCATTTCTCAAAAATCAGGAAATGCTCCGATTCGTTATTTACCGCATTTCCGAACGCAAAACCGCTTCGCACTTTTGCTGGAAAAAATGCTCTAGTGGAACCCTGACATGTCCTTCTCCATCGCCACCTGGAACATCAACTCGGTCCGATTGCGCATGCCGCTGGTCGAGCAGCTGCTTGCCGAACACGCGCCTGACGTTTTGTGCCTGCAGGAGACCAAGGTTCCCGACAATCTGTTCCCGATCAAGGCGTTCCAGAAGGCCGGCTACGAACACGTCACCTTCAGCGGCCAGAAGGGCTATCACGGCGTCGCCACCGTCTCGCGCCATCCGCTCGAAGTGGTCGAGCGCCGCCGCTTCTGCGACAGCGACGATTGCCGCCATCTGTCAGTGCATGTCGAGATCGGCGGACGGCGCATCCTGATCCACAATTTCTACGTCCCTGCCGGCGGCGATGAGCCCGACCCGGAAATCAATCCGAAATTCCGCCAGAAGCTCGATTTCGTCGCCGAAATGCATGACGTGCCGGCGGTCGAAGGCGACAATCTGTCCTCGATCCTCGTCGGCGATCTCAACATCGCCCCGCTCGAAAACGACGTCTGGTCGCACAGGCAGCTGCTGAAGGTCGTCAGCCACACGCCGATCGAGACGACCAGCTTCGAGGCGATGCGCCGCGCCGGCAACTGGGTCGACCTGATGCGCCAGATCGTGCCGCCGGAAGAAAAGCTCTACACCTGGTGGAGCTACCGCTCGAAGGACTGGGAAGCCTCCGACCGTGGCCGCCGCCTCGACCATATCTGGTCCTCGCCCAATCTTGCTCCGCATCTGCAAGGCATCGACATCCTGCGCCACGCCCGCAGCTGGGAGCGCCCGTCAGACCACGTGCCGGTGATCGCGAAGTTTGATTTGGGATAGGGAAGAGGCAGTTGGCAGTCGGCAGCGGGCAATAGGGGAATAAACACCCCGTTCAGATCCAGCGACGCGCTTCAGGCATTACCCCACTGCCGACTGCCCACTGCCGATTGCCTCCGCTACTCCCCTACTCTTCAAACCTCGGCGCCACCCGCTCGATCTTCTTCAAAAACTCGTACAGATCCTGCGTCATGCGCTGGTGCAGTTCGATCGCAGCTTCTGGATATTCCTCGAGGATGCGGCGAAACAGCGTGCGCTTGAGCCGGATCATCTGGCAATCCGTCTCGGCAGCGGCATAGGTCAGGCGGGTTGTCGGCGCGATCAGCGCGAGTTCGGAAAGAATGCCGCCGGCCTCGATATGCGACACGGCAACCGCCTCGCCCTCATGTTCGCGGTAAAGCACCACGGTGCCCAAGGCGACCACATAGGCGCAATCGGCATGCGCGCCCTCGCGATAGATTTCGCGACCGGCGGCAAAGCGCGCCGGCTCCGCGCCAAAGGCAAGCAGGCGCAGCTGTTCGTCGGTGAAGTCGGCAAAGATGCCGACGCCGGACAGAATGCGGATGTCGTCGTCAAGCGCCAAGTCGCTGTCCCCGTTGCGCCCCACCCACGGATGCGCCGTTTGCCAGCAGAAAATCTAGCGGATTTTCATCAACTGTCTTCGGTTCTTCCGCTGTGGGGACAAAACAGTCAAGGGACCAGCTTGTAGCCGCCGCTTTCGGTCACAAGAATCTCGGCATTCGACGGGTCGCGTTCGATCTTCTGGCGCAGCCGATAGACATGCGTCTCCAGCGTGTGCGTGGTCACACCGGAATTGTAGCCCCAGACCTCTTCCAGCAGCACGTCGCGCGTCACCACTTTGCGGTCGGCGCGATAAAGATACTTGATGATCGACGATTCCTTCTCGGTCAGCCGCACCTTGCCGCCTTTCGGGTCGGTCATCAGCTTCTGGCTCGGCTTGAAGACGTAATGGCCGACATTGAAGGTCGCATCCTCGCTCTGCTCATGCTGGCGCAGCTGGGCGCGAATGCGCGCGAGCAGCACGGCGAAGCGGAACGGCTTGGTGACATAGTCGTTGGCGCCCGCCTCCAGCCCGAGGATCGTGTCGGAATCGGTGTCATGCCCGGTCAGCATGATGATCGGCGCCTTGAAGCCACCCTTGCGCAACAGCTTCACCGCCTCGCGCCCGTCCATGTCGGGCAGGCCGACATCCATCACCAGCAGATCGACCACACCGCTGCGCGCGGTCTGGATGCCCTTGGAAGCGGTGGCTTCCTCAAGCACGCCGAATTCCTCGTAGAGCGACAGCTGTTCGACCAGCATCTCGCGCAGATCGGCATCGTCGTCGACAATGAGGAGAGTACGTGACTTCATGTTTGCTCCGTTGCGGACAAGCGGTGATACGGAGATGCGGTTGACCCGCGCTCCGGTTTATGCGGAACCATAGCCCATAGAAGGCTCATCACGGTGTTTTGTTCCACCATGCGATCAATTTCAAACAATCATGTCCGCAGCGAGGCCGACATCATCGTTGTGCGGCAACGCCCAGGCCACCCGTCGCAGGGGCTCTTGATCTGGGGCAACACCGTGTTTCCCTGCGCGCTTGGCCGTGGCGGCATCAAGGCGCTCAAGCGCGAGGGCGACGGCGCAACCCCGCTGGGCTCAACGCGGCTGCTTTACGGCTGGTTCCGTCATGGCAAGATCGAATCGCGGCGTTCGGGGCTGGCGCTGCGCCAGATCACGCCGTCCGACGGCTGGTGCGACGCCCCTGCCGACCGCAACTACAATCGTCCCGTCACGCTGCCCTACCCCGCCTCCAGCGAGACGATGGAGCGCAAGGACCGGCTCTACGATTGCTGCATCGTGATGGATTACAATATCCGCCCACGCCGGCGCGGCCGGGGCAGCGCGATCTTCTTCCACATCGCCAAGCCCGGCTTTCCGCCCACGCAAGGCTGCATCGCGGTCGAGCCGCAGGTGATGCAACGCCTGCTGCCGCACCTGTCGCCGCGCACGCGCATCAAGGTGGTGCGCTAAAACAATGCCAGCAAGAATACGAAGCGGCTTTGCATTCGCGTTTCCGCAATTCTAGGAAATGCCCTCATCCATCCGCCACACCGTCGTCTTCTTGACCTCGGCATCTTCCAGCGCCCGCGTCACCTTCACTTCATAGGTGGCAAGCGCCGTCAGTCCGCTCTTGGGCAAATAATAGCGCCCCGGATCGCCAAGCAGCACCAGTGCCCCGCGTGCCCGCAATGCGGTCAGCCACGGCACCAGCCGCGCGGCAAAAGCCTGATCGTAAAACACGTCACCGGCCAGAACGACGTCCCAGTCGCCGGCCTCGCCAACCACGTCGCGGTCGGTGAAGGCGATGGCGACGCCGCTCTCCTTGGCATTAAGCGCAATCGCGGCAGCGCAGAACGGATCGATGTCGCTCGCCAGCACCTGCGCTGCCCCGGCTCTGGCGGCGGCAATGCCGACCAGTCCCGAGCCGCTGGCAAAGTCGAGCACGCGGCGGCCCTGCACCACATCGGGATTGTCGAGGACATAGCGCGCCAGACCCTGCCCACCGGCCCAGGCAAAGGCCCAGAACGGCGGCTGCAGGCCGATCGCATCCAGTTCTTCTTCCGTGCGCTGCCACAGATCATGCGCTTCATCGGCAAGATGCAGCGCGATCTCCGGCACATGCGGCGGCGCGATCAGCGCCGTGTTGTCGCGGATGAAGCGGGCAGCCTGATCGGGCGACAACGCCATCGTCAGGGCGCCGGAACCAGCCCACCCATGCGGCAGACCTCTTCCCATTCATCGCGTTTCACCGGCTGCACCGAAAGACGCATCGAGGTCACGAGCGCCATGTCGGCGAGCAGCGGGTTGGCCTTGACGTCCTTGAGGGTGACGGATTTGGGCATGTCGCGCACCGCCTTGATGTGAACGCAGTCCCAGCGCGGGTCTTCACTGGTCGAATCGGGTGCCGACAGGGCGCAGACCTCGACGATCCCGACGACCTCAAGCCCGATATTGGAATGGTAGAAGAACCCCAGATCGCCGATCTGCATCGCGCGCATGTTGTTGCGCGCCTGATAGTTGCGCACGCCGGTCCATTCCTCGCCGGCCTCGCCCTTGGCCTTCTGCATTTCCCACGACCAGACGTCAGGCTCCGACTTGAACAGCCAGTACTGCATCACTTGCCCTCCGGCGCGTTGAACACCCAGTTCCAGGGCAGGATCTCGACCGACGCAAACAGGCCCGCATCTGCATAGGGATCAGCTGCGGCAAGCGCTTCGGCTGCCGCACGATCCGCCGCTTCGACCACGACGAGGCTGCCGAGCGGCTTGCCGTCTTCGCCAAGGAAGGGTCCGGCAAATTTCAGCGTGCCCGCCGCATTGAGCCCGTTGAGATAGTCGACATGGGTCGGGCGCGTGTCGAGGCGAACCTGCAAATGGTCCGGCTTGTCCTTGCAGATGATGGCGAAAAGCATGTTCGTCTCCCTTAGGGTTGTGTCTCGTCGTGCTCGCTGCGCAGCGGCCGTGCCATCAGCGCCGCCACGGCCTGATGAATCGTGATCCCGCCCTTGAGCAGCTGGTCGACCGCCGCGATGATCGGCGCTTCGATGCCCTTTTCGCGGGCGATCCGCGCCGCGATTTCGGCGGTGGCCGCGCCTTCGGCGAGCGGACGGCCGTCAAGATTCTCGCCGCGCCCGAGCGCCATTCCATAGGCAAAATTGCGCGACTGTTCCGAGCCGCAGGACAGGATCAGATCGCCAAGGCCGGACAGGCCCATCAGCGTCTCGGCCTGTGCGCCGAAGGCAGCGCCCACCCGCCGCAACTCGACGAAACCGCGCGTCACCATCGCCGCCTGCGCGCTCGCGCCCAGCTGCGCCCCGGCGGTCGCCCCCGCCGCAATCGCCAGCACGTTCTTCAGCGCCCCGCCAAGTTCGACCCCGGTCAGGTCGCTGCTCGAATAGCAACGGAAGGTCGAGGACGACAAAAGCTGCGCCAGTTCGGCGGCCAGTTCGCCATCCTGCGCCGCAATCGTCACCGCCGTCGGCAGGCCGCGCGCCACGTCCGTGGCAAAGCTTGGCCCCGACAGCGCCGCAACGCGCGCTTGTGGCGCCAGGTCGGCAACCACCTGCGACAACAGCTTGCCGGTGCCGCGCTCGATCCCCTTGGCGCAGAGCACCAGCTTTGCATCCGCCCCGATCAGCGGCGCGACCTCCTGCAAAACGCCGCGCGTTGCCTGCGCCGGGATCACCGACAGGATACACTCCGCGCCTTCAAGCGCTGCGCCCACATCGCTGGTTGCCTTCAGTCCTGCATCAAGCGTGATACCCGGCAGATAGCGCGGATTCTCACGCCGCTGGTTGATCGCCTCGACAGTCTCCGCATCGCGCGCAAAGATCGAAACCTCGTGTCCGGCGCGCAAAGAGGTGACGGCGAGCGCCGTGCCCCACGCCCCACCGCCCAGCACCGCGACCTTGCTGCGTTGCGTCATGCCTTGGCTCCCCTCTTGCCCGATCCGATGATCGGCGCTGCATCCTCATCGAGCGGCCAGCGCGAGCGCGGCGCGAAGGATTGCGCGTCCGCGCTCTCCAGTCCTGCCCGCATCCGCTCGATCCCCGCCCAGGCGATCATCGCCGCATTGTCGGTGCACAGCGCAATCGGCGGCGCAACGAGGCGCATCTCATGGCGCGGGCATAATTCGTCGAGCGTGGCGCGGATCGCCTTGTTGGCGGCAACGCCACCGGCAACCACCAGCGCCGGACGTTCGACCTGCGGGTAGAGCGTGCGAAACTTTTCAAGACTGCGCCCGACCCGTTCGGCCAGCGTCTCGGTGATCGCACGCTGGAACCCGGCGCAGATGTCGGCAATGTCGGTGTCGCTCAGCGGCGCGATCGCACTTGCGGTCTGGCGCACCGCCGTCTTGAGGCCCGAGAAGGAGAAGTCGAGCCGGTCCTCGCCGCGCAGCGGGCGCGGAAACGCAAACCGCTTCGCATCCCCCAGCGCCGCTTGGCGTTCGACATTCGGGCCGCCCGGATAGGGCAGGCCGAGCAGCTTTGCGGTCTTGTCGAAGGCTTCGCCCAGCGCATCGTCGATGGTCGAGGCCCAGCGCTGATAGTCGCCGACCCCGCGCACCAGAATCACCTGAGTGTGACCGCCTGACACCAGCAAAAGCAGATAGGGAAACGCCACATCGTCGGTCAGCCGCGCCGTCAGCGCGTGGCCTTCCAGATGGTTCACCGGCAGCAGCGGCTTGCCGCTTGCCGCCGCCATCGCCTTGGCGGTCATCAGCCCGACGATCAGCCCGCCGATCAGCCCCGGCCCCGCCGTCGCCGCAATCCCGTCGACCTGCGACAGTTCAACGCCTGCCTCGCTCAGTGCTGCCTCGATGATTCCGTCCAGCGCCTCGACATGGGCACGCGCGGCGATTTCGGGCACGACACCGCCAAAAGCGGTATGTTCCTCGATCTGGCTGAACACCACATTGGACAGGATTTGCGGCGCGCCCGCATCGTCGAGCGCCACCACCGCAGCCGCCGTTTCGTCACAACTGGTCTCAATGCCGAGAATGCGCATCATTGCTGTACCGGTCATTCCCCGATAGGAGAGAGGTCAAATGCCTGACCTCGGTTCAGGCCGGCACTATCACGGACGAAGCGACGCATGCAAATGGATGTCTTGAAGATCGGTACGCGCGGCAGCGCGCTGGCACTGGCGCAGGCCCATGAGACCCGCCGACGGCTGATGGCCGCCCACAATCTGCCGCAAGAGGCGTTCGAGATCGTCGTCATCTCCACCACCGGCGACCAGATCCAGGACCGTCCCCTCTCCGAGGCAGGCGGCAAGGGCCTGTTCACCAAGGAGATCGAGGAAGCGCTACTCGACCGGCGCATCGACATCGCCGTGCATTCCTCCAAGGACATGCCGACGCAACTGCCCGATGGGCTGGAGCTGTCCGCCTTCCTTGAACGCGAAGACCCGCGCGACGCTTTCATCGGCCGCGCCGCGCCCAAGCTGATCGAACTGCCGCACGGCGCCATTGTCGGCTCGTCTTCGCTGCGTCGGCAGGCGCTGATCCGCCGCCTGCGTCCCGATCTTGAGGTCGTGATCTTCCGCGGCAACGTCCAGACCCGCCTGCGCAAGCTCGAGGAGGGCCAGGTCGCCGCCACGCTGCTGGCCAATGCCGGCCTTCGCCGTCTCGGTCTTGCCGACCTCATCACCGAGCTACTGCCGCTCGACGCCTTCCCGCCTGCACCGGGCCAGGGGGCAATCTGCATTGAAACCCGCATTGGCGATGCGCCGGTCAACGCCATGCTGGCTCCCATCGGCCACGAGGCGACCCGTCTGGCGCTCACCTGCGAGCGTTCTTTCCTCGCCACGCTCGACGGCTCCTGCCGCACCCCGCTCGCCGGTCACGCCATCATCGAGGGCGAGCATTTGCGCTTTTCCGGCATGATCCTGACGCCGGACGGGCGCGAGGTCCACGAGATCGCCGCCGAGGGCAAGGCGTCAGACGCCGCCGCGCTTGGCCTTGATGCCGGCTTACGCATCCGCGAAAAGGCTGGGCCGCGCTTCTTCGACAGCTGGTCGTGACACGGCGCGTCCTCGTAACCCGCCCCCAGCCGGGCGCCGACGAAACAGCGCAGCGGCTCGTTGAGCACGGCTTTGCGCCAATCCTGTTGCCGCTCACCCGGATTGTCGCGCTCGCCCCCGGCGATCTTGGCGACCTGTCGCGTTTTGACGCGGTCACGCTCACCAGCGTCAACGCGGTGCGCCACACCCCGCCCGAACTCATCGCCGCCCTTCGCACCAAGCCGGCTTTCGCCGTTGGCGACATCAGCGCGAAAGCTGCCCGCGCGGCCGGATTTGCCACCGTTCACGCGGCTGCGGGAACCGCCGCCGACCTTGCGCCGTTGATGGCATCGAAGCTTGCCCCCGGCAGCCGCGTCCTGCACCTTGCGGCGGTCGAGCGCACGGCGGGCTTCATCGAGGATCTGGCCGCAAGAGGGATCGTGCTGGAAGTGATCGAGATCTACCGGGCCGACAGGCTCGACTATGCGGGCGAGGCGCTAAAAGCAGCGTTTGGCGATGAGCCCGTCTGGGGCGCGATGAGCCTGTCCGAGCGCGCCGCGATCTTCCTTGCCGACATCGCTCAAAAACCCGAAACCGCGCCGCTGTTTGAAACCACCAGATTTTTCTGCATCTCGCAAAAGGTCGCACGCCCATTACGAAAACTTGCCAGTCAGGTGCTGGTAGTGGACGATACCCCCACTGAAGACGCCGTGATGCGCTTGTTGCTGTCGCACGATTAGGGCTTTTCGCCCTGTGCCCTTTTCACGCCTCAAGCTTATCTCTAGATCAGGACGAGACACCGCCCACCCACAGGTTGAAGGAACGCCGGAATGGTCAAGACCCCCCATACGCGCCATTCGAAGAGCACCAGGGAGCCGGTGACCATCGACCTCGCCCCCGGTGACGTCGCACGCGAAAAGGCCGAGGCGGAAAAGAAGCCAACCGCTTCCGCTGCATCGTCAGCAAACGAGGACACCGTCAAAGCGGAACCGGCAAAGGCTGAAACCGTCAAGACGGCGGAACCGGCCAAGCCTGAGGCAACCAGGCCTGAGCCAGCAAAACCATCTCCGGCCAAGCCGCAAGAGACGGCAAGTTCCGCAACCGGCCCGACCTTCGGGCGCAACGACAAGCCATCCTCTCCGCCGCCGTCGCCTGCGCCAAAGCCGCGCTCGTCGGTGGTGCCCGGCGCGATTGCCGGTGGCGTCGTTGCGCTTCTTGTTGCCGGCGGTCTGTCTTATTCCGGGCTTCTGGCCCCGCAAGCCAGCGTCCCGCAGGACAATTCCGGCCCTGCCATCGCGGCGCTGGAGAGCGAACTTGCCACCTTGCGCAACCAGATTGCCCAGCTTCCCGCCCCTGCCGGTGACAATGGCGAAACGACAGGCCGCATCGAGGCGCTGGAAACCCGTGCCGAAAGCTTTGCCGGTGACATCGAAGCACTGCGCAACGAAATCGCTCAAGCGCCGGATGGTTCGGCTTCCCCCGCTCCCGCCTTCGACGCTACCCCGCTGGAAGAGCGCATCGCCGCGCTTGAAACCAATCTGGGCAGCATCGCCAATGGCGGTGTCGATGAAGCCGCGCTCGACCAGCGCCTGTCCGCGATCCGCGACGACATTGCCGCCGCGCGTCAGGCGCAGGTCGCTGCCGATGCGCGTCTGTCGAGCCTCGAACAGTCGCTGACCCAGCTGACCGGCAAGGTCGAGGAAGCCGCCCAAGCGCCCTCCACCGCGCTGATCGTCGCCGCCTCGTCGCTGAAAGCGGCGATTGACCGTGGCACGCCGTTCCTGAGCGAACTGGAGACCTACGCCACGCTCAATCCCGATGCGCCGCAGATCGCCGAGTTGCGCAATCTGGCTGCCTCCGGCGTTCCGACCCGCACGGCGATTGCCGCCGAGGCTGAGGCCGCAGCCAATGCGATGATCGCCGCCGCACGGCCCGTCGATCCGAATGCCGGCGTCCTCGACCGCCTCGCCTCCAGCGCGATGGGACTGGTGCAGGTGCGCCCGGTCGGCATGGTCGAAGGGGCAGGCGTTCCCGAAACCACCGCCCGCATCGAGGCGGCGGTTCAGGCCGGCGACTACGCCCGCGCGATCACCGAGGTGGAAACCCTGCCGGGGCAAGCACAGGCAGCTGGCGCTACCTTCATCGAGCGGCTGAAAGCCCGCATGGCCGCCGACCAGCTGGTTGACGAGGCGATGGCCGCAGCGTTGCGGAACTGAGGACGACCACCATGTTGCGTATCCTTTTCTTCCTCCTGCTCGTTTTCGCCGCCGCCATCGGCTTTGGCTGGCTGGCCAACCATCCCGGCGATTTGGTGCTGACCTTCGGCGGCTACCGCTATCAGGTCACCGTCATGGTCGCCGCCGTCATCATCGCCGCCATCGTCGTCGGCGTGATGGCAAGCTGGTGGCTGCTGCGCAGCATCTGGACCAGCCCCTACGCCATCAGCCGCTATTTTCGCGTGCGCCGCCGCGACCGTGGCTATCAGGCGCTGTCGACCGGCATGATCGCCGCCGGGGCTGGCGATGCCACACTGGCACGGCGCAAGAAGAAGGAAGCGCTGAAGCTTCTCAGCGCCGATCAGGAGCCGCTGTTGCATCTCCTCGACGCGCAGGCCTCGCTGCTTGAGGGCGACCACGCCGCCGCGCGCGCCAAGTTCGAATCGATGGTGGACGATCCCGAAACCCGGCTTCTGGGCCTGCGTGGTCTTTACCTTGAAGCGCACCGTCTTGGCGACCGTGCCGCCGCCCGCCACTATGCCGCCCGCGCCGCCGAAGCCGCGCCGCAGCTTGGCTGGGCGTCCGACGCGACGCTTGAAGCGCGCACCCAGGCGGGCGAATGGGACGACGCGCTGCGTCTGGTCGACACCCAGAAATCCACCCATCAGATCGCCAAGGACGTCGCCAACCGCCGCAAGGCCGTGCTTCTGACCGCCAAGGCGCTTGAAATGCTCGACGCCGACCCGGCAGCGGCGCGCACCGCCGCGCTTGAGGCCAACAAGCTCGTGCCCGATCTTGTCCCCGCCGCCACCACCGCCGCCAAGGCCGCGTTCCGGCTCGACGACACGCGCAAGGGCGCGAAGGTGCTCGAAGCAATCTGGAAGCTGCAACCGCACCCGGAAGTCGCCGACGCCTATGTCCATGCGCGCGCCGGCGATTCGACCCATGACCGGCTCACCCGCGCCCGCAAGCTGCAAGGGCTGAAGCCCAACAACGCCGAATCCGCGCTCGCCGTCGCCCGCGCCGCGCTCGACGCAGGCGAATATGATCTCGCCCGCCGCGAGGCCGAGACCGCGATCCGGCTCGATCCGCGCGAGGGTGCCTATCTGGTGCTGGCTGACATCGAGGAAGCCCAGACCGGCGATCAGGGGCTGATCCGCCAATGGCTCGGCATGGCACTGCGCGCGCCGCGCGATCCGGCCTGGGTCGCCGATGGCTACGTTTCCGAGCGCTGGGCGCCGGTCTCGCCGGTGTCGGGCAAGCTCGACGCCTTCGAATGGAAAGCGCCAAGCGAGCGGCTTGGCCAGATCGTCGAGACGTTGCCGGACGCACCGCCTGCGCCCGCCACCCCGTTGCCTCCCGTGGCAAAGCCCGCGCCCCGCGCGCCCGAGCCGACGCCAGCTGTGATCGACATCATCGAGCCCGAAGCGCCTGCCCCCAGACCCGTCGCACCGGCTGCGACCCCGGCACCCGCGTCCGTCGTTCCGCCCGTTGCTGCCGCCATGGCCGCTGCGCCGCTGGCCGACTTTGCCGCCTCTGACCCGGAAGACGAGCCAGCGCCGGTGCCGACACGCCTGCCCGACGATCCGGGCGTCGAGGAGGCGGAACCGGACGAGGCCGCACCATCGCGCTTCCGGTTGTTCTGACGGAGATTATCGGGTTAGATCGACACGACAGAACGATGCGGCCGGGAATTGAGCGTTCATGCTGGACAGACTGAAATCCTTCTTCGGGGCGCTTGCCGAAAACCGTGAGAAGCAGAGTTTTCGCGCCGATGATCCGCGCGTTGCCGCCGTTGCATTGATGCTGCACGTCATCGAGGCCGATGGCGTCAGCGAGGCGAGCGAACAGGCAAAGATGCGCGAGGTTCTCGCCCAATCCTACGGGTTGACGGGCCGCGATCTCGACAAGCTGGTCGAAGCTGGCGACGACGCCCACCGCGAGGCGGTCGATCTGTTCTCCTCCACCAGCGTCCTCAACCGCCAGCTCGACGAGGCAGCCAAGATCGAGTTCATCGGCATTCTGTGGGAAATGGTCTATGCCGATGGCGAGGTGCACGAGCTGGAGGACAATACCGTCTGGCGCGTCGCCGAGCTGATCGGCGTGTCCTCGCGCGACCGGGTGCGCATGCGTCAGGAAGTGCAGGCGCGCCGCGGCGCGGCACTCGACCAGCCCGAAGCCTGATCGCAAATGGGCGACAAGAGATGAGCGACAAGGGCCAGATACTCGTCGTGCTGCATCAGGAGCGCTCGAGCCCCGGACGCGTCGGCCAGCTGTTGGTCGAAAGCGGCTACCATCTCGACATTCGCCGCCCGCCGCTCGGCGATCCGCTGCCTGAGACGCTGGCGCATCATCAGGGCGCGGTGATCTTCGGCGGCCCGATGAGCGCCAACGATCCCGACGAATTCGTCAAGCGCGAGACCGACTGGCTCGCCGTCCCCTTGCGTGAGAACAAGCCCTTCCTTGGCATCTGCCTTGGCGCGCAGATGCTGGTCAATCACCTCGGCGGGCGCGTCGGCCCGCGCGAGGACGGACGGGTCGAGATCGGCTGGTATCCGCTCAAGGCGACCGATCCTGGCCGCAGCCTGATCGACTGGCCCGACATGGTCTACCAGTTCCACCGCGAAGGGTTTTCGCTGCCGTCAGGCGCAACCCTTCTGGCCGAGGCCGAACACTATCCCAATCAGGCGTTCCGCTATGGCGACACCGCCTGGGGCATCCAGTTTCATGCCGAGCTGACGCGGGTGATGATGCAGCGCTGGGTCGTCCACGGCGCATCGCGCTTTGTCCTGCCCGGCGCGCAACCGGGGCGCGAGCATCTGGCAGGGCGCATGCTGTGGGACATGCAGCTGCGGCGCTGGCTGGAAGATTTCCTCGCGCTGGTGTTCGAAGGCCGCAAGCCCGGCGCAATGCCGGACCACACGCTGGCGGTGACGCGCGAGCCTACACCCGTCCGTCGAGACGACGCGCCTTCCTGAGCGCCGGGAACATCCACGCCCACATTGCCGCGACCCCGACCGCACCGATGCCGCCGAACACCACCGCCGGCACCGTGCCGATGAAGGCCGCCATCGTGCCAGCGCGAAATTCGCCCAGCTCGTTCGACGCGCCGACAAACACCATGTTGACCGCGTTGACCCGGCCGCGCACACGATCCGGCGTCCACAGCTGGATCAGCGTTTCGCGGACATAGACGCTGACCATGTCGGCCGCGCCCAACAGCGCCAGCGCGACAATCGACAGCCAGGGCAGCGTCGACATGCCGAAGGTGGCGGTGAAGAGGCCAAACAGCGCCACGCCGGCAAACATGATGATGCCGGCATGGTCGCGGATCGGATGACCGGCAAGCCAGATCGCCACCACCACCGCGCCGATGCCCGGCGCCGAGCGCAGAAGGCCAAGCCCCCACGGCCCCAGCTCCAGAATGTCGCGCGCATAGACCGGCAACAGCGCCACCGCACCGCCAAGCAGCACCGCAAACAGGTCGAGCGAGATCGCGCCCAACACGATCGGCTCGCTGCGAATGTAACGGAAGCCGGCAAACAGCGTGTCCATCGACGGACGTTCAGCCTGGGTATGCTGCTGCGGCTTGGGGATCGACAGGATCAGCCCCGCGCTTGTCAGCATCAAAAGGCCGGCAAGAGAATATCCGGCTTCGGGCGCAATGCCGTAGAGCAGGCCGCCGGCCACCGGGCCGACAATCGTCGCCGTCTGCCAGGCCGATGAATTCCACGCCACCGCATTGGCGAAATCCTTCGGCGGCACGAGATTGGCGACCAGCGAGGCCGCCGCCGGACCGAAAAAGGCGCGCCCGACCCCGAACACGAACAGCACCATAAAGATATGCGCCACGCTGGTCACGCCGCGCAGCGTCAGCACCAGCAGCGCCAGCGCGCACAGCGCCTCGACAACAATCGCCAGCGCCATGATCAGCCGCCGCCCGAAGCGGTCCGCCGTCGCGCCGGTAATCAGCACCAGCACCAGCGCCGGGGCGAACTGCACCAGCCCGACCATGCCGAGGTCGAACGGATCGCGCGTCAGATCATAGACCTGCCAGCCGACCGACACGGAGACGATCTGCGTCGCGAAGGTGACAAGAAACCGCGCCGACCAGAACCGCAGATAGGCGGAATGCCGGAATGCGGCAAAACGATCATCGGAAGAAGCAGGGGCAGACATGAAGGACAGCTCGGCAGAACAGCGCGGCAGGACAAGACTGCATCCCCATAGCGCAGATTTCACCGCAAGGGTGGGAAATTAGCCGGCTGGCACAATTGATCGTGCCACGACGCAGCTCACCGCGCCGCGAAACCGCCTGCCGCCATCGCCATGCGCACCAGTTCCGGCAGGCTGCGGGCTTCCATCTTCGCCATCACATTGGCGCGGTGAACCTCGACCGTGCGCGGGCTGATGTCGAGATCATAGGCAATCGTCTTGTTGGCGTGCCCCGCCACGACCGCCTGCAACACCTCGCGCTCGCGCTCGGTCAGCTGCTCCAGCCGGCTGCGGATCGCGGCGACGTCCTGCCCGTCGACGGTGCGCTCCAGTTCGGCGGCGGCGCGGTGGATCGCCTCGATCAGCACCTCTTCCTCGAACGGCTTTTCGATGAAGTCGAGCGCCCCGGCCTTCATCGCGTCGACCGCCATCGGCACGTCGCCATGGCCGGTGACGACGATGGCGGGCAGCGCCGCGCCGATGCTGCGCAGCTGGCGCAAAAGCTCGACCCCGTTGAGGTCCGGCATACGCAGATCGGTGATCAGGCAGCCCTTGCGGATCGACGGGGCAGCCGTGAGAAAGTCGGTCGCCGAGGCATGGACCCGCACCGTGAAGCCGGCCATCGTCAGCATGAAGGCGAGCGATTGGCGCACGGCCTCCTCGTCATCGACGATGTGAACGGTGTAGTCGCCGATATTCATCAGACAAGCTCCCTGAAGGCGGGCACGGTGAAGCGGAAGGTGACGCCGCCCTGCGCATTGCGCAACGCTTCGATGTCGCCGCCATGGGCGTCGATGATGCGCTTGGAGATCGACAGGCCGATGCCCATGCCGCCGGATTTGCTGGTCACGAAGGGCTGGAACAGCCGCGACGCGACCTCTTCGGAAATACCCGGCCCGGTATCGCTGACCTCGACCACCACGTCGTCATTGTCGCCCGGCAAAGTGCGCACGGTCAGTTCGCGCGTGTCGCTGTCGCGCATCGCCTCGATGGCGTTGCGCATCAGATTGATCAGCACCTGCTGGATCTGCACCCGGTCGGCCACCACCATATCGGCGCCGGGCTGGAAGTCGAACACGGTGCGCACGCCATGCTCGCGCGAGCCGACCAGCGCCAGCGCGCCCGCCTCCTCGATCAGCTTGCGCATGTCTTCGGGCACCTTCTCGGTTTCGCCGCGCATGACGAATTCGCGCAGGTGCCGGATGATCTGCCCGGCCCGCAGCGACTGGCGCGAAATCTCGTCGAGCGCCTCGCCCATGCGTTCGGACTCGGCGTCTGTGCGGTCGCGCAGCAGACGGGTGCAGCCCTGCGCATAATTGGCGATCGCCGACAAGGGCTGGTTCAGTTCATGCGCCAGCGTCGAGGCCATTTCGCCCAGTTCGTTGAGCCGGGCCAGCCGCGCCAGCTCGCCCTCGATCTCCTCGATCTGCTCGGCGGAGCGTTGGCGTTCGGTCAGGTCGCGCACGAAGCCGGTGAAGAACAGGTCGTCGCCCGATTCCAGCTTGCCGACCGCCAGCTTCATCGGGAAGGTCGAGCCGTCCTTGCGCCGTCCGACGACCACCCGGTCGACGCCGATGATGCGCTGCTCGCCGGTCTCCAGATAGCGCTTGATGTAGCCGTCATGATTGGTGTGGTAGGGCTCGGGCATCAGCACATTGACATTGCTGCCGATGACTTCCGCTTCCTCATAGCCGAACTGGCGCACCGCCGCCGCATTGAACGACACGATCTGGCCGTTGCGGTTGATGACGATGGTGGCATCGGGCACCGTGTCGAGGATCATGCGCAGATGCGCGGCCTGCTCATCGAGCGCCTGCCGGGTCGCGGTGATTTCGGCGCGGGCGCGGTGGATCATCGCGCCGATCCAGGCAATGGCAAGCCCGGCCACCGCGACAATGACCAGTTCCAGCGCTTCCGTCCCCGGCCCGACCTTCAGGTCGCGCAGGTAGAAGGTGGCCACCAGCGACAGCGCCAGCGCCATCAGCCCGTAAAGGGTGCCGCCGGAAAAGGCGGCAATAAGAATTGCCGGCGCAAACAATGCAAACACGGCGCGCTCGACCAGCACATCGTCGAGCACGAGACGCAGCAGCAGCGCCACCCCGACGGCGGCAATGGCAAGCACAAGCGCTGTCTTGCGGTCGAGCTGGCGTGGCAGCGCATGCAGCGACCGGCTTTCAAACGGCGATCTCATCTTTCCCGCCATGCAAGTTGAGGTCCAGACGTGCCGTCTAGGGGCACTGACAGACTTTAGCCATGTGACGCAGGAGCGCAACACGCGCGCAAACCTGCCCTGCGACGAATTGACTTGTCTCAAGGCGCGTCCTCTTGCCTCGCATTACGCAGGGGTTGGCGGAGCAAAAACGCATGGCGTTGATCGTCGGGAGAACAATTTGCAACTGGCCCAGACAGTTCTGGTGATCGTTCCGGACCGGGAACTTCAGCGCTCGATCGCCTTTGCGCTCGAGGCCGAGGGCCTGCAGCTGGAATTTCACGACAGCCTGGCCGGGGCCATCGCGCAGGATCGTCTGGGCGCAGCGTCCTGCGTTGTGGTCGATGAGGATGCCCTTGGCGCGCGCCGCGAGGCTTTGGCACAGATCGGCCATGCCACCAAACCGCTGATCCTGCTGGTCGACCGCCTGCGCGCCCGCTCCGACATTGAAGGCGTCGCCGTGCTGACCAAGCCGTTGCTCGGGCGGCTTCTCGTCGAAACCGTCGAAAGCTTCGCGCCCCTGCGACCTGACGCTGCGCAAATACGTAGTTTCCCGTAGGGACTAAACCGAATTTCGCGAAATGCGGTTTCGCGCGACATCTGCGGTGTTCGAACCGATGGAGGTCGCCATGACCGTGCACAAATTCGCATCAGAATTCAAAGCCGTCGCGATGCCAGCCGGGCGTCGTCTCGGATTGAGCGCCGCAACGCCGGTGCAGCAGGTCACCTGCCTTGCCGCCGGCGAGCAGATCTATGGTCAGGGCGAGCAGGCAAAGGCGCTCTACGAGGTCGAATATGGCGCGGTGCGGGTCTACCGCCTGCTGGCCGATGGCCGCCGCCAGATCGCCGCGTTTCACATGGCCGGCGAAGTGTTCGGCTTCGAAGCCGACGGCACCCATCATTTCTTCGCCGAAGCCATCGGCGCAACCGGCGTGCGAGTCATGCGCCTTGGCGCTTCCGCCGAAATCTCGCACAAGCTGCTGCCTCTGGCGCTGCAAAGCCTGGTGCGCACGCAGGAACATCTCCTGGTGCTGGGCCGCCAGCACGCCATCGAGCGCGTCGCCGCCTTCCTTCTCGATATGGCCGAGCGTCAGGGCGGCCTTGCCGAGTTCGAACTGCCGATGTCGCGCATGGACATTGCCGACTATCTTGGCCTCACCATCGAGACCGTCTCGCGCGCCTTCACCCGGCTGAAGGAAAAGGGCATCGTCAAGCTGCCCGGCCTGCGTAGCGTCCACATCATCAAATATCAGTCGCTCGATGATATGAGCGCTTGAACCCTGATCTTTCTCACTTATCATTTCAGGCATCCAGGAAGGGGAACGTTCCATGCTGAAGGATATCCTGCTCGCCTTGCCGGCCTGGCCCGACACGGCCACGCCAGCTGCGGTCGAAAAAGCTGCCAACATCGCCAATTTTCTCGACTCGCATCTCAACTGCATCATTGCCGAGCCACGCGTGCCGATGCCGATCTCGCGCCGGCCCTACGGTCCCCAGCTTGAAAAGCTGCTGGAGGAACGCCAGAGCGAAGCGCGCGATTCGGCCATCGCCCAGAAGACAGCGTTCGAGGAAACCGCCAACCGCACCGGAATTTTGTCGACCGCCCGCATCATCAAAGTCGCGGATGGCAACCAGATGTCCGACACTTTCGTCGAACAGGCCCGCCTGCGCGACCTGACGATCATGCCCTTCGTCGCCGACAATGACGCCAGCCGCGACATGGTTCAGGCGCTGGTGTTTGAATCGGGCCGTCCGGTGCTGGTCCTGCCGCAGGACAGCCAGGCCGGCTTCCGCCTCGACAAGGTCGTCATTGCCTGGGACGGCGGTCGCCCAGCTGCCCGCGCTGTCGGGGATGCCTTGCCGCTTCTGCAGCGCGCTGGCGACGTGCGCATCGTCAGCATTGCCCATGACAAGCAGATGCCGGACGAAGCTTCCGGCGCCGAGCTTGCGGTCAGCCTCGCCCGCAATGGCGTGAAGGTGACGTTCGAGGAAATCGAGAAGGGCAAGCGCAGTGTCGGCGAGGCGCTCGAAGAGGCGTCGGCGGGAGCCGATCTGGTCGTGATGGGCGCGTTCGGTCACTCGCGCATCCGCGACTTTTTCCTTGGCGGCGCAACGCTGCATACGCTCCGGAAACCGCTGCGCCCGACCCTGTTGTCGCACTGATTTGCCAGCTGCGCCCTGTTTTGGACCAAAAGTGCGCCACTTCGGCGCACTTTCTGTTTAAGCCATTGTTTTAGAAAAACTTCTCGTGGCGCGTCTGAAAAACCCGTCCACCCCATGAAAAAGGGCAGCCCGAGAGCTGCCCTTTCATTTGCGTCATGTCTGCGCCGGATTACTCGCGGTTGCCGAGGAACTGCAGCAGGAACATGAACATGTTGATGAAGTCGAGATAGAGACGCAGCGCGCCCATGATCGCCTTGCGGCCGGCAACCAATGCGCCGTCGCCTTCATAGTACATTTCCTTGATCTGCTGGGTGTCGTAGGCGGTAAGACCTGCAAAGACCAGCACACCGATCGCCGAGATGGCGAACTGCAACGCCGACGAAGCAAGGAAGATGTTCACGATCGAGGCGAGGATCAGACCCCAGACGCCCATGATCAGGAACGAGCCCATGCCGGTCAGGTCACGCTTGGTGGTGTAACCGAACAGCGACAGCGCCAGGAAGGCGGTGGCGGTGATGAAGAAGGTCTGCACGATCGAGCCGCTGGTATAGACCAGGAACACCGACGACAGCGAAATACCCATCACAGCCGCGAAGGCCCAGAACGTCGCCTGTGCAGCCGAAAGGCTCATCTTTTCAACGCGGAACGACAGGAAGAACACCATCGCCAGCGGAGCGAGCATGACGACCCAGCGCAGCGGCGAGCCGTAGAGAGCCGCGCCGACCGAGGTCAGCATCTTGCCGTTGCCGAGCTGTGCGACAGCCAGCGACGGATCGTTTGTGGTGGCGAGCGCGACAGTGCCGAGCGCGGCTAGACCGGTGATTGCAAGGCCAAGCGCCATCAGGTTGTACACCTTGATCATGTAGGCGCGCAGGCCTTCGTCGATCGAGGCATCTGCGCGCGAACCGGCGGTCGCGACGCGTGCCTGATAGTTGCGAAGATCAGCCATAATTTTCCTCTTTGTCTGTATGTTCCGTCGGGTGTCGGGCCCAAACCCAGGCGCCGCTGGCGGAACTCCAGCAAGCCTTGTTCAGAATATGCGCATTCTTGAGCATCAGGACAAGACTGTTGCATCACGAAATGCGTCGTGAATTGCAGAATTTGTCATGGCAAACGCACGGTTTAGAGGTTGCGCAGCACCGGCGCCGCCTTGTGACCAAGTACCCGCCATGTTCCGACCAGCCCGAAGCCGACCGTCAGCACCAGCGCCAGAACGACGGTCGAGACCGCGACTTCCGGCAGGAATGACGAGGGCAGCGACATGATGCGGGCCACCACGAACCACGCCGCCAATCCGCCCGCAAACAGCGCAAACACTGCGGTTGCAAGGCCGATGATCGCATATTCGAGGCTGAAGGCGGCAATCAGCGTGCGCCGTGTCGCGCCCAATGTCTTCAAGACGACCGCGTCGTGAATCCGCGCGCGGTTGCCCGCCGCCAGCGCCCCGGACAGAACCAGAACCGAGGCGATCAATGCGACGGCGGCAGCGGCCCGGATCGCCAACGCGAGTTGGGCGACGATGTCGTTCACGATTTCGAGGGCGTCCTTGACCCGGACGCTGGTGATGCCCGGAAACGCTCTGGTGATGGCGTTGAGAAGCCGCGCATCATCGGCGGGCGTCGCCTTGTCGTCGGACAAGGTGGCCAACCATGAATGCGGCGCGCCGGCAAAGGTGTTGGGCGAGAACACCATGACGAAATTGATGCCAAGCGATTCCCACTGCACTTCGCGAAAATTGGCAATACGCGCGGTGATGTTGCGGCCAAGCACGTTGACGGTGATCGTATCGCCGATCTTGACGCCGATCTCGCGCCCTTCCTGCGCCGCAAACGACACCAGCGGCTCGCCATCATAATCCTGCGGCCACCAGTTGCCCTCGGTCAAAGTCGAGTTTTCCGGCACGTTGCGCGCATAGGTGATGCCGCGATCGCCGCGCAGCACCCACGCGCCTTCCGGCGGCACCTGCACCTTGCGCACGTCGACGCCGTTGAGTTCCATCACCCGGCCGCGCAGCATCGGCACGCGGATCAGCTTGCCGTCTGGCGCCTCTTTCGCAACGAGATCGGCAAAGGCATCGGCGTCGCCGCTCTGAATATCGACGAAGAAGAAATTCGGCGCCTGTTCGGGCAGGTTTCCGGCGATCTGGCGGCGCAGATTGCCGTCGATCAGCGCCAGCGTGACCAGAAGCGTCAGGCCAAGCCCGAGCGACAGCACCACCGATGGTGTCAGCGCGCCGGGCCGATGGATGTTGCCGATGGCCAGCCGCAATGCGGTCGAGCGCACACGCGGACTGCGCCGTGCAAGCGCCTGAACCGCCCAGCCGACAAGTCGAAGCACCAGAAACGCGAAGATCGCCGCCCCGACGAAGGTCACCGCAATGCGCTGATCGCCCGACGTGCTGATGGCCAGCACCGCAAGGGCGACGGCTACGACCAGCGTGGCGACGACATAGACCGCGCGCGGCATGCCATTGGCGTCCATGCTCCTCTGGCGAAACAAGGCGGTCGCCGGAACGTCGCGCGCGCGGCCGAGCGGCAGCAGCGCGAAAGCCAGCGTGACCAGAACGCCAAACAGCGCAGCAAGCGCCAATGCGCCGGGATAGATGCCGCCGGACGCTGGCACCGGCAGCACCGACGACAGCAGCGCCCCTGCCGCCACCGGCATCAGCGCGCCAAGGATCAGGCCGGCCACGATGCCCATCAGCGCGATCATCAGCATCTGCACGAGATAGACGATGAAGACGAAACGGCCCGACGCCCCAAGGCTCTTGAAGGTGGCGATGACGCCACGCTTGGAATCCAGATAGGCACGCACGGCATTGGCGACGCCAACGCCGCCGACCACCAGCGCGGTCAGACCGACAAGCGTCAGGAACTGCGAGAAGCGCTCGATATTGGACGACAATGCCGGCGCGGCATTGGTGCGCGAGCGGATGCTCCAGCCGGCATTGGGAAATTCTGCGCTGGCGCGTTCGCGGATCTGGTTGATGTCGGCATCGCTGGTGCCATCAGCCATCCTGATCTTGTAGGCGTGTTCGACAAGACTTCCCGGCTGCATCAGGCCGGAAGCACGCAGGCCATCGAGCGAGACGAACAGACGTGGGGCAAGACCGAACCCGTCCGAAATCGCGTCGGGCTCGGTGACAAGACGCGCGCGCAGCTCCACTTCGGCGTTTCCAAGACGGATCTTGTCGCCGATCTTCACGCCGAGCCGGTCGAGCAGCATGTCGGCGACAATTGCGCCAACCACGCCGTCGCGGATTTCGAGCAGCTCTGACAAAGGCAGGTTCGGCTCGGCGACAAGCTCGCCATAGAGCGGATAGAGCGCATCGACGGCCTTCACTTCCACCAGCGTCTGGTCGGAGCCATCCGCCAGTCGCGCCATCGAGCGCATATTGGCGCTATGCGCCAGCGTGCCGATGCTTTCAAGGAACGAAGTTTCGGCTGCGTCTGTCTCGCGATGGACAAGCTGGAAGCGGATGTCGCCGCCAAGAAGATCGCGCCCCTGGGCTTCGACGCCGAGCGTGATCGCGCGCGCCACCGAATTGACGCCACCGATGGCGGCAACACCGAGCGCAATGCAGGCGATGAAGATCAGGAAGCCGGAAAGGCCGCCGCGCATCTCGCGCAACGAAAACCGCACCGCCAGCCGCAGGGTCTGGGCAAAGCCGCCGGACGCACTCATGCGCGGACCGCAGCTTGAACGGGTGCGGTTTCGATGCGGCCCGAACGCATCGCGATCTGGCGCGCGCAACGCGCGGCCAGTGCCGGGTCATGCGTGACCAGCACCAGCGTCATGCCGCGCTCCTGCGCCTTGGCAAACAGAAGATCGGCGATCTGACGGCCCGTCGCTTGGTCGAGGTTACCCGTCGGCTCGTCGGCGATCAGGATGGCCGGCTCCGGAGCCAGCGCGCGGGCGATTGCCACGCGCTGCTGCTCGCCGCCGGACAATTCGCCCGGATAATGGGTCACACGCTGCGACAGGCCGACGGCTTCCAGCTCGCGCGCGGCGACACCGAACGGGTCGGGATGACCGGCAAGCTCAAGCGGCACGGCGACATTTTCCAGCGCGGTCATGTTGGGGATCAGATGAAAGGACTGGAACACGATGCCGATATTGCGGCCACGAAAGGCGGCGACCTCATCCTCGCTCTTCCCGTCGATGCGCTTGCCAGCGATCCAGACCTCGCCGGCATCGACCTTTTCGAGCCCGGCGAGAACCATCAAAAGCGTCGATTTGCCGGAGCCGGACGGCCCGACAATGCCGGTCGCCTCGCCGCGCACGACTTCCAGGCTGACACCCTTGAGCACATCGACCGACGATGCGCCCTCGCCGAGCGTCAGGTGCACGTCCTTCATCGCGATTACGGCTTCTGTCACGGCGCTGACTTCCTATATTGGCAAGAGACGGGCGAGCGCCCAAACGGCAGGCTGGTCACATATGGGGCTATTCGCATGGCATGCAAAGCATTTTGGAACGGTCTCGTTGGTGCCGGCGTGGCGCTTGTCGCCTCAGCCTCGTTTGCGTTCGCCGATCCGGTCAGGATCGTCGGCTTGGGTGACAGCCTGATGGCGGGCTATCAGCTGGATGCGGGCCAATCATTCCCCGAAAAGCTTGAAGCGGCGTTGAAGGCGCGCGGTCACGATGTCGTGATCGCCAATGCCGGCGTTTCCGGCGACACCAGCGCCGGCGGCCTGTCGCGGCTCGACTGGTCGGTGCCCGACGACACCGACATGGTCATCCTCGAACTCGGCGCCAATGACATGCTGCGCGGGATCGCGCCGCAGGTAACCGAAGACAATCTTACCGCGATGATCGAGCGGCTGAACCAGCGCAACATCGACGTGGTTCTGGCCGGAATGGTGGCTGCGCCTAACCTTGGCGCCGATTATGCCGCGCAATTCAACCCGATCTTCCCGAAACTGGCGGCCCGTTATGACGTGCCGCTCTACCCTTTTTTCCTTGAGGGCGTGGCCGCCGAACGCGCCTTGTTGCTGGAAGACGGCATGCATCCCAACGCTGCGGGCGTGGATCGGATGGTCGAAAACTTCCTGCCATTGATCGAAGAGGTTCTCGCCGATGGGCCGGGCGGAATGTGAGCGCAAACTATCCCCAGGCTGCGCCGGCCTGTCACAAAACTGCTTGCCCCTGCGTCGTAAGGGTGTTTCGCTGATCAAAGCAGTCGATTCGAGGAGGTAGCCATGCCGCGACTTTTCACCGCCCTCGAGATTCCGCGTGATGCCACGCTGTCGCTGTCGCTTCTGCGCGGTGGCCTTCCGGGTGCGCGCTGGGTCGATGTCGAGAATTATCATCTGACCCTGCGCTTCTTCGGCGACATCGAGGGCCACGTCGCCGACGAGATCGCCAATGCGCTCGACCGCATCCGCCGCCCCGCCTTCACGCTGAAGCTGGCGGGGGTGGAAGCGTTCGGCTCCAAGAAACCACATTCGATCTATGCGGGGGTGGCACCTTCCGAAGAATTGTTCGCGTTGCAGGGCGAAATCGAGCGCATCTGCCAGCGCCTCGGCTTGCCGGCAGACCCACGCAAATTCGTGCCGCATGTGACGCTGGCGCGGCTGCGCAACACCAGCGTCGGCGATCTCGCGCACTATCTGTCATCGCGCGGAAATTTCGCCACCGAAGCCTTCAAGGTCAGCCGTTTCGTGCTGATGTCGTCGCGCGATTCGATCGGCGGCGGTCCCTACGTGGTCGAGGAAACCTGGCCGCTCGACGCACGCGGCGAAAGGGGCAACACGGCGACCTATGAAGACTATATCAAGACCCAGGCGATGAGGTAGGCGATGGCGCGCAACACCCTCGACGGACCGGCGATCACTGAGGCTCTTGCCCTCCTTGAGGGCTGGGCGCTGGAACATGGCGCGACCGCCATCGTGAAAACCTACAAGTTCGCAAGTTTCAGCGAGGCTTTCGGGTTCATGACCCGCGCCGCGCTGGCGGCCGAAACGCTCGATCATCATCCGGAATGGTTCAACAGCTACAACAAGGTCGAGGTGCGACTGTCGACGCACAGCGCCCGCGGCCTGACCCAGCTCGATTTTGCGCTGGCAAAGGCCATGGACGACATCGTTGACCGGCGCGATAGCTCGCGGACCTGACAGAACCGGCGACGATGGGCTAAGGTCGCGGCTCTGAAGCAATTACTGGATAGACAATGATTACCCCTGCCATCTCCGTTCTTACCATTTGCGGCATTGCCGAGATCCCCTCGCATGGTCCGCGCGCAGTTTCGCATGTGCTGTCGGTGATCGATCCGGACCGTCCCGAACTGACTGAGTTCTCCAGCTTTGGCGAACATCACCGCACGACGCTGCGCTTCCATGACATCATCGACCCGCAGGCCGGGCTGGTGATGCCGGAACGCGCGCATATGGAAAGCATCCTGGATTTTGGCAGCAGCCTTGCCAACGACGCCGAACCGGGCGCACAGGGCCATCTCCTCGTCCACTGCCATATGGGCGTGTCGCGCTCGACCGCTGCGATGGTGACGCTGATGTTGCAGGCGCGCGAGGACGCCAGCGAAGAGGCGCTGTTTGAAGAACTGCGCGCGATCCGTCCGCAGGCCTGGCCGAATTCGGTGATGATCGGCATGGCCGACGACATGCTGGGGCGCAGCGGACGGCTGGTCGACGCCCTGCGCGGCCATTATGCGCATCAGATCAAGGTTCAGCCGGAGCTTCCCAAATGGATGGCCTCGATGGGACGCGGACGCGAAGTCGAGATGGCGCGCTAAAGCGCGTCGCGATCTTTCAGATTCGCTGCGAGCGCTTTAGCTCCTTGTTTTTTGCATGTCTTTGTCCCGAAACCGGTTCCCACTTTCGGGAGACATGGTTTAGACGCGTCATCGGCCTCTTGCACTGAACAATCGGACTGCCCATCTTTTTCTCCATGAACACGATCCTCCCGCAGTCCCGCATCAGCCAGATCCTCAAGCCAGTCGATGCGAAGGAAGATTCGCGGCGCGAAAAGCGCGTGCGCCAGGGTTTCTGGCGTACACTCAAGCGCGCGGCGGCTTACATTCCGTTCATGGAAGAGGTCGTCGCGGCCTATTATGCCGCGCTCGACAGCAAGACGCCGTTGCGGGTGCGCGGCACGCTGCTGGCGGCACTGGCCTATTTCGTCATGCCCATCGACGTGATCCCCGACTTCCTCGTTGTGTTCGGCTTTACCGACGATCTGGCCGTCCTGACCGCCGCCATTGCTGCGATTCAGGGCCATATCCGGCCGGAACACCGCAGAGCCGCAAAGGCCGCGCTGAAGGACCTCGACCGCCAGAGCTGACGCCCCCCATTCGCGCCTTGCGCATTTCAGTCAAATTCTCGCCTTCTTTGGCCGTTTGAACGGGTGAGGGACGCCATGCACATTGGTGCCGCGCTTGAAATGAAGCGTGAAGCCGATGGGCAGGGCTGGGTTTTCGAGGCGACAACAATCCGAATGCGGATACGGTTCACTCTTTGGTAACCCAGATTAAGTAAAATTAAGCGAATGGCACCAGATCGGGACCACTTCGATCACCCGTACACGCACAGGGATAACGCTATAAAGATGCGCGGAACCATTACGACGATCTCCTGCCTTGCCATGCTGGCTTTCGCCAGCCCGGTGATGGCGCAGTCAGCAACCAAGATCGGCCAGCACAACGCATGGGGGACCTACTCCTATCCGTCGAACGCAGGAAAGGTCTGCTATGTTCTGACCGTACCCACGGACAAGCAGCCGACGTCGCTCGATCATGGCGACATCTTCTTCTTTGTCAGCCAGAAGCCCGGCCAGAACGGCGCCTATGAGCCGCAGTTCATCGCGTCCTACGATTTCCAGACGAATTCGAAAGTGCGCGTCAGCGTTGGCGACAAGAGCTTCCAGCTGTTCACACGCGGCAAATCGGCTTGGCTCGAAAATGCCGCCGAGGAACCTCAGCTGATCGCTGCCATGCGGGGCGGCTCGGACATGAAAGTGCAGGCAACATCAGGCCGCGGCAACGCAACCGGCTACACCTTCTCGCTCAAGGGCATCACCGCAGCACTGAATTCGATCCAGTCCTGTTCCTGAGCAGGCCTGACATCGCCGACTGGAGGGCCGGGTTAACCCCCGGCCTTTTTGCGTCAATGCAGCTGGTCTGAAAGCATCGCGCGCGTTCGGCCTCGCGTCACCAGCTTCAAGTCGCCCGATGCGCGCATGTCTTTATCCCGAAACCGGTTCCCACTTTCGGGAGACATCGCTTCAAGTCACCGGGTTTGCGCATGTCTTGGTCCCGAAACCGGTTCCCACTTTCGGGAGACATGCGCTAAACGCGTGACGCAACGACGTTCTTCTGCTATGGCCACGGCAAAACTGGCAGGCGGCTGCGACCGCCCCTATATCATGCGGCCATGACCCTATCATTTGATCTCACTTCGCCCGAAACCCGCGCCATGCTTGGCGCAAGCGCCCGTGCGCCCGAAAAGCCGTCGCTGATCGGCATGTCGCGCGAGGAAATGGCGCTTGCTCTTGGCGATGCCGGCGTGCCCGAGCGCCAGCGCAAGATGCGCGTCCAGCAGCTGTGGCACTGGCTCTACGTGCGCGGCGTGTCGGACTTTGCCGACATGCGCAACATCTCCAAGGATCTGCGCGCGGAACTGGCGCGCCACTTCACGGTTGCCCGCCCTGAAGTGGTCGAAGAACAGATTTCCAATGACGGCACCCGCAAATGGCTGTTCCGTTTCCCGCCGCGCGGCGCTGGCCGTCCGGTGGAAATCGAGACCGTCTACATCCCCGAGGAAGGGCGCGGCACGCTGTGCATTTCGAGCCAGGTCGGCTGCACCCTGACCTGCTCGTTCTGCCACACCGGCACGCAGAAGCTGGTGCGAAACCTGACGGCCGAGGAAATCCTTGCCCAGTTGATGACCGCGCGCGACCGGCTTGGCGATTTTCCAGATGCCGATACGCCCGATGGCGCGATCGTGCCGGCCGAAGGGCGCAAGGTGTCCAACATCGTCATGATGGGCATGGGCGAGCCGCTGTATAATTTCGAAGCCGTCAAGAAGGCGCTGTTGATCGCCTCGGATGGCGACGGGCTGGCGCTGTCGAAGCGCCGCATCACCCTGTCGACCTCGGGCGTGGTGCCGGAAATCTTCCGCACCGGCGAGGAAATCGGCGTCATGCTGGCGATCTCGCTGCATGCCGTGCGCGACGATCTGCGCGACATGCTGGTGCCGATCAACAAGAAATATCCGCTCGAACAGCTGATGGACGCCTGCCGCAAATATCCCGGCCTGTCCAATGCGCGCCGCATCACCTTCGAATATGTGATGCTCAAGGACGTCAACGATTCGCTCGCCGACGCCAAGGAACTGGTGCGCCTTCTCAGAGGCATTCCGGCCAAGATCAACCTGATCCCGTTCAATCCGTGGCCCGGCACCAATTATCAGTGCTCAGACTGGGAGCAGATCGAGAAGTTTGCCGACTACGTCAACCAGGCCGGCTACGCCTCGCCGATCCGCACCCCGCGCGGCCGCGACATTCTCGCCGCCTGTGGCCAGCTCAAGTCAGAATCGGAGCGCATGCGCAAGAGCGACCGGCTGGCGCTGGAAGCGATGATGATTGCAGGGCACGGCGAAGCGTGAACCGGCTGCTCGTCTATCTCGGACGGCTGACCCTGATCCTTTTCGGATTCATCTTCGCTGCGCTCGGCGCAAGCGCGTTCTTGCATGTGCTGATCCTCGGAGCCCTGCCCTTCACCGGCGAGGAACTGGCCTTCGCCGCTGGCGGGCTCATCGTCTCGGTGCCATTTCTGGCGCTGATCGTGGGCAATATCGGCTTCCTGCCGGCAATGATCGCCATCTTGATCGCGGAATTTATCGGCCGCCGCGACTGGCTTTATTTTGCGCTGGCAGGTGGAGCCTGCGGGCTGGCGGCAAGCTGGCTCACCAGCTTTCATACAGAATTCGACCACAGCCTAGACCCAACCACCGCTACACTGGCGCTCGGCGCGACCGGAATGGTTGGCGGCCTGTGCTACTGGCTGGTGGCCGGGCGCAGCTCGGGCGCGTGGATAGAAGGCGCCATCGACAAAGGCTGAGGCTTCAGCGCGCCTGCGCCATCAGGATCTTCAGCGCGAAAGCGGAAAATACACCTGCGAACACATAATCGATCGCGCGCATGAAGCGCGGCGACCGCTTCAGAAGCCCTGAAAAACTGTCCGCCGCCAGCACCATCGACAAGGTCAGCGGCAGCGAAATCACGATGAACAGGACGCCCAGAAACAGGAGCTGATGCGGCGCGTTGGGATCGCTTGCCGACACGAATTGCGGCAGGAAGGTCATGAAGAACAGCAGGATCTTCGGGTTGAGCAGATTGACCACCAGCCCCGTCGCCCAATTGCTGGCAAACGATGTCTTCTTGCTGCCATTCTGGGCCTGCGGCGCAAAGGCCGAGCCGTGGCGGATGGCCTGAAAGGCGAGCCAGACGAGATAGCCTGCGCCAAAGATCTTGAGCGCGAAGAATGCCTGCGGCGAGGCCACGATCAGCGCCGACAGGCCGAACGACACCAGCGCGGTGTGAACCAGAATGCCGCTCATGGCCCCGGCCATGCAGGCAAGGCCCGCCATCCGCCCCTGCGACAGCGCGCGCCCGACGAACAGCGTCATGTCGGGGCCGGGCGTGATCGCGATGATGAAGACTGCAACGGCGAACTGGGCAAGGGTCGAAAAATCCGGAACGAAGGCAGGCAGGTGCATGACAGGGTCTCGCGCAAATGATGCCTAGCTATACGCCCGCCTTGGGGCGGGCGCGAGAGGCAAAAGACGTCGCGTCAATCGCGCGTCGGGCGCAGTTCCAGCGAAGATCCGGACAATGTTTCGTCCTCGTCGGCAAGCGTCGCATGACGGACATAACGCTTGCCGTTCCAGCGCCAGACACTGCCTTCGCCGCCACCAGCGACTGGCAGCGTCACCAGATCGTGCCAGCCATCCTGGCCCGCTTTGGGATCGGTATGGATGCGTGCGTTTTCGGTATCGTAGACGACCCGCCATTGCGTCTCGTAAGTATCGTCCGGTTTTCTGTCTGCCGAGGCATCGAAAGCAAATCCGGTGAGGTTGCAGCCGGAGCGGCCAAAATACCATGACGAGCCGCATAGCCGCGTGAACAGGACACGCCTGCCCGCGCCAAACTCCGCCATCGCGGCGGTCAGCTGGGGCTTTGACGCGGTTGCCAGTTCAAACGCTGCAATGTCGCCTTCGCGCAGAGACCGCGCAAGTTCCAGATAGGACGAATAGGGCGTCAAGGTCACGGTGTCGTAGGCCGACATATCGCGTGGCGTGCAGCGCTCCTCAAGCGTGGTGATGGCGCGGTGCGAGCCACGTAATGACAGCGCAAAGCGCGTTGACGCGGTTTCGCCCTCGCCGTCAAGCGCCAGCTCAGCACGCACCGCCGTCTTCAGCGGATCGAGTGCCAAACGCGGAAGTCGCAAGGCGTTCCTGTCCATGCCCTCGAACGGCGCAAGCCGGTAGGGTTTGCGATCCACGGTCAGCGTTGCCTCTTTCAGCACCGTGTCGCCTTCCATCTCGAACATCAGAACCCAGCGCTGTGCGGCGCAGCTCAGGGTCAGGCCGGTGACGGGTCCGCTCGCACGCGGTGTCGGCACAGTCGCCTGCGCTTCTGTCTGATGTGGCTGCCAGCGCTCGCCGCTCTGGGCAAAAACCGGCGTGGCCACCGCTGCTGCAGTGGCAGCCAGAAAGGCACCGTGTATCAGGGCACGCGCTGTCATGACTTTGGATCGTCCGGCTTCAGGCAATGTGTCGCGCACGCATTTCTCCCCGCAGCGCAGAATCAGGTGTGAAAGTCTAGCTACCATATGGCATGCGACAAGATTGCGGCCTTTCACAATCCAATGAGCAGTGACAGCTTGCGGCCTTGCCCGTCACCGCATTCCTGCTAAAAGTGCGCCCAATCCTTTCAGAAACGGGACCGCGTGTCCCGACACAACACCGGGTGCGACATGTCCAAGTGGAAAGACGTCAAGAAGGTGGTGCTGGCCTATTCCGGCGGCCTCGATACCTCCATCATCCTGAAATGGCTCCAGACCGAGCTGGGTGCCGAGGTCGTGACCTTCACGGCAGATCTGGGTCAGGGTGAAGAACTCGAGCCGGCGCGCAAGAAGGCCGAGATGCTCGGCATCAAGGAAATCTACATCGAGGACGTGCGCGAGGAATTCGTCCGCGACTTCGTCTTCCCGATGTTCCGCGCCAACGCCCAGTATGAGGGCCTGTACCTTCTCGGCACCTCGATTGCGCGCCCGCTGATCTCCAAGCGTCTCGTCGAGATCGCCGAAGAGACCGGCGCCGACGCCATCGCGCACGGCGCGACCGGCAAGGGCAACGACCAGGTTCGTTTCGAGCTGTCGGCTTACGCCCTCAACCCCGACATCAAGGTGATCGCACCCTGGCGCGACTGGACCTTCAAGTCGCGTACCGACCTGATCAACTTTGCCGAACAGCACCAGATCCCGGTCGCCAAGGACAAGCAGGGCGAGGCTCCGTTCTCCGTCGACGCCAACCTCTTGCACTCGTCCTCCGAGGGCAAGGTGCTGGAAGATCCGTGGATGGCGCCGCCGGAATATGTCCACATGCGCTCGGTGTCGCCGATGGACGCACCCGACACGCCGACCGAAATCACCCTCACCTTCAAGAACGGTGACCCGGTTGCCCTCAACGGCAAGGAATTGTCGCCGGCAACGCTGCTCAAGGCGCTCAACGATCTTGGCCGCGACAATGGCATCGGTCGTCTCGATCTGGTCGAAAACCGCTTCGTCGGCATGAAGTCGCGCGGCGTCTACGAGACCCCCGGCGGCACGATCCTGCTGCAGGCACACCGCGCCATCGAGTCGATCACGCTGGATCGCGGCGCGGCGCACCTCAAGGACGAGCTGATGCCGCGCTATGCCGAGCTGATATATAACGGCTTCTGGTTCTCGCCGGAGCGCGAAATGCTGCAGGCCCTGATCGACAAGAGCCAGGCAGACGTCGAAGGCGACGTGCGCCTGACGCTCTACAAGGGCAATGTCATCGTCACCGGCCGCCGTTCGCCCAAGTCGCTCTATTCGGACGCGCTGGTCACCTTCGAGGACGACCGTGGCGCCTACGACCAGAAGGACGCCGAAGGCTTCATCCGCCTCAACGCGCTGCGTCTGCGCACGCTGGCCGCGCGCAAGCGCAACAGCTGATCTCGTTAAACCTCAATGAAAAAGGCCCGGTAGCGAAAGCGACCGGGCCTTTTTTTGGCTTGGAGCAATTCCAGCAAAAAGTGCGAAGCGGTTTTGCGGTCGGAATTGCGTAAAACAAAGAGTCGGAGCAAATCCGCGATTCAACGAAACCGCGGAAATGCCCAGCTCGATCAGTTACCGTCGATCTGGCGGCCCATGATGGCGATGGCCTGCTGGTAGACGCCAGCAGCGTTCCAGCCTTCGATGGCGGCGAAATTCGGCTCGCCCTTCTGATAGCCGGCACCGCGACGCCAGCCATGGCCAACGAGGAAGTTGGCGGTCGAGTGCAGGGCATCGGCGCGCGAATTGATCAGATCGACATGTCCGTCGCCATCGCCGTCAACGCCATATTTGATGACATTTTCCGGCAGGAACTGGGTCTGGCCGACTTCGCCATGGGCCGCGCCGATCGCCGAAGGGCTCAGATCGCCACGATCAACGAGTTGCAGGGCCGCGATGATCTGGCGGGTGAAGAATTCCGAGCGACGGCAATCATAAGCCAGCGTTGCCGCGGCCGAAACGATGTTCTGGTTGCCGAGGAAGCCGCCAAAATTGGTTTCCATGCCCCAGATCGCTAGCAGCGGGCCAGCCGGCACGCCGTAGCGCTTCTCGATCTGCGCAAACAACTGCGCGTTCTGCTGCTTGACCTGACGGCCCTTGCGCACGATCTGCGCCGCGCCGCGCCGTTCCATGAACTGGTCCAGCGTCAGCTTGAAGCTCTTCTGGCCACGGTCCGCCTTGATCGTCGCTGTGTTGTAGCGGGTGCCGTCAAGCGCCGCGAGCGCGCGCTGGCCAAGGCCGCGCGACTGCGCATGCTGACGGAACTGCGATTTCCACGTCTCGAAGCCATCGGCGGTGTTGCCGCAAGCCTGCGCATAGGCCGCAGCCGAGGACAGCCCGAGCGCGAGCACCGCCGCCGCGACCACTTTCATCATTGCTTTCGCCATACACTTGCCTTTCCGATAGCCCGATCCTGTTGCCTGATGCGGTCGCTTGCGCCATCCCGCGTGCCCCCACAACACGCAAATCAGACATGATTGCGAGGCGAATTGCGGATTTTGTAGACGAATTCGATTACTGCCGTGTTACTGTGGCAGGACTACCACAATTTTGGCGCACATTCCGCGCCCGCGCGCGCAAAACCGGAAGCCGCGCCGAGCCTCGGCCTCGGCCCTGACGCGCAAAAGCTTCGCTTTCGCTTGACTCGACGGCGCTTTTCCTGTCTAGAACCTGCAAATTCAGCGACGAGGTAGAACTCTGAGCCGCCGACCGGGGCGATCTTCAACGAAGATGACGATCCCGGAGGTCAACACCCGACAGCGCGATGCGCCCTCGGGTGCGTTACGGCTTTGAGCTTTGCTTTCCGATGCCGAGCCATTACCTCTCTGTCGATGCAAATGGCAGGGAATGGGAAAAACGGATGTTTGAATCACTTCAGGAGCGCCTTGGCTCCATCCTCAACGGCCTCACCGGCCGCGGTGCGCTCTCCGAAGCCGACGTCTCGGCGGCGCTGCGCGAAGTGCGTCGTGCGCTGATCGAGGCAGACGTTGCGCTCGAAGTCGTCCGTTCGTTCACCGACAAAGTGCGCAGCAAGGCGGTCGGCGCGGAAGTTCTGAAGTCGATCAAGCCCGGCCAGATGGTCGTCAAGATCGTTCATGACGAACTGGTCGAGATGCTGGGTGCCGAAGGCGTCGCCATCGATCTCAACGCCCCTGCCCCGGTCGTCATCATGATGGTCGGCCTGCAGGGTTCCGGCAAGACCACCACCTCTGCCAAGATCGCCAAGCGGCTGACCGAGCGCCAGGGCAAGAAAGTGCTGATGGCCTCGCTCGACACGCGCCGTCCGGCCGCGCAGGAGCAATTGCGCCAGCTCGGCGAGCAGACCGGCGTTGCGACCCTGCCGATCATTGCCGGCCAGACCCCGGTCGATATTGCCAAGCGCTCGGTGCAGGCGGCAAAGCTCGGCGGCCACGACGTCGTCATCCTCGACACCGCCGGCCGCACCCATATTGACGAGCCGCTGATGGCCGAAATGGCCGAGATCAAGCGCTCGGCCAACCCGCATGAAATCCTGCTCGTCGCCGACTCGCTGACCGGTCAGGACGCCGTCAATCTCGCCCGCAACTTCGACGAACGCGTCGGTGTCACCGGCCTGGTGCTGACCCGCATGGACGGCGATGGCCGTGGCGGTGCCGCCCTGTCGATGCGCGCCGTGACCGGCAAGCCGGTCAAGCTGATCGGTGTCGGCGAAAAGATGGATGCGCTGGAGGAGTTTCATCCCAAGCGCATCGCCGACCGCATCCTTGGCATGGGCGACATCGTCAGCCTGGTCGAGAAGGCTGCTGAAACCATCGACGCGGAAAAAGCCGCGGCGATGGCGAAGAAGATGCAGTCGGGCAAGTTCGACCTGAACGACCTCGCCGACCAGCTGCGCCAGATGCAGAAGATGGGTGGCATGGGCGGTATCATGGGCATGATGCCGGGCATGGGCAAGATGAAGGACCAGATCGCCGCCGCCGGGCTCGATGACAAGATGTTCGGTCGTCAGATCGCCATCATCCAGTCGATGACCAAGGCCGAGCGCGCCAATCCCGACCTTCTCAAGCATTCGCGCAAGAAGCGCATTGCCGCCGGCTCCGGCACCGATGCGGCGCAGATCAACAAGCTTTTGAAAATGCACCGCCAGATGGCCGACATGATGAAAGCCATGGGCGGCAAGGGCAAGGGCGGCGGCATGATGCGCGCCGCAATGGGCGGCCTTGCCTCCAAGATGGGTATGGGCGGCATGATGCCGGGTATGGGCGGAATGCCCGACCTGTCGAAGATGGACCCCAAGCAGCTCGAAGCGCTGCAGAAGCAGGCAGAGGCTGCGGGTCTGGGCGGCGGCCTGCCGAAAGGGCTTCCCGGCGGATTTCCGGGATTGCCGGGGGGCGGCCTTCCGGGCCTGTCGGGCGGCTTGAAGCTTCCGGGTCTGCCCGGCGGTCCAAAGAAGAAGTGAGGGGCAGATGAGCGAAACCAACAATAACGACGTTGCACGCGCCAAGCTGGCGCAATACCGCTCGTCGATCGACAATATCGATGCGGCGCTGGTGCATATGCTAGCCGAGCGCTTCCGCTGCACGCAGGCAGTGGGCCACCTGAAGGCAACTCATGATCTGCCGCCAGCCGATCCGGCACGCGAGCAGCAGCAGATCGCCCGTCTGCGCCAGCTGGCGCAGGATGCAAATCTCGATCCGGATTTTGCGGAGAAGTTCCTCAACTTCATCATCCGCGAAGTCATCCGTCACCATGAGGCGATTGCCTCTGAAAACGGCAAATCCTGATACCCCAAGACCCAACAAGACACACAGACAGAAGATCCAGGAGAACTCGAAATGGCACTGAAAATCCGTCTTTCGCGCGCAGGTTCCAAGAAGCGCCCTTACTACCACATCGTCATCGCTGACGTGCGCACCCCGCGCGACGGCCGTTTCATCGAGCAGGTCGGTTCGTGGAACCCGATGCTGGCCAAGGACGGCGAGCGCGTGAAGGTCAACGAAGAGCGCGTCAAGCACTGGATGGCCAACGGCGCGCTGCCGACCGACCGCGTTGCCCGCTTCCTCGCCGAAGCTGGCCTGATCCAGCGCGACGCCCGCAACAACCCGACCAAGGGTGAGCCAGGCAAGAAGGCCCAGGAGCGTATCGCTGCTGCCAAGGCCGCTGAAGAAGCCGCCGCCGCCAAGGCTGCCGCAGATGCTGCCGCCGCTGCTGAAGCTGCTGCTGCTCCGGCTGAAGAGACCGCTGAATAATCAGCGATCTCAACGATCGTCAGACATGAAAAAGGCCAGCTCGACGAGCTGGCCTTTTTTGTTGGGCTTTCGTGAAGCCGATCACATGTGAATCGGCTTGGAGAAGGTCGCCAGCGCGGCTTCCTTGACGGCTTCCGACATCGTCGGATGCGCATGGCAGGTGCGAGCGAGGTCTTCCGACGAGCCGCCGAACTCCATCAGCACCGCTGCCTCATGGATCATCTCGCCGGCACCAAAGCCGACGATGTGAACGCCGAGCACGCGGTCGGTCGCCTTGTCAGCCAGCACCTTGACGAAACCGTCGGTCTGCAACATCGAGCGTGCGCGGCCATTGGCCGAAAACGGGAACTTGCCGGACGAATAGGCAATGCCCGCCTTCTTCAGTTCTTCCTCGGTCTTGCCAACGGAAGCGACTTCGGGGCTGGTGTAAACAACGCCCGGAATGACGTCGTAATTGACGTGTCCGGCCTGGCCGGCCAGCATCTCGGCAACGGCAACGCCTTCTTCCTCGGCCTTGTGCGCAAGCATCGGACCGACAACGACGTCGCCAATGGCGTAGATGCCCGGCACGTTGGTCTGCAAGCGGCCATCGACCTGCACGCGGCCACGCTCGTCGAGCGCAACGCCGGCAGCCTCAAGGCCAAGGCCGGCCGTGTAAGGCTTGCGGCCCGTAGCGACCAGCACGGCGTCTGCGTCGATGGTGACGGCATCGCCGCCCTTGACCGGCTCGAAGGTGACCTTCGAGCCCTTGCCATCCTTGGCGACGCCAGTGACCTTGGCGCCGAGCTTGAACTCGAAGCCCTGCTTGCCCAGCATGCGCTGGTACTGCTTGGCGACTTCGCCATCCATGCCGCCAAGGATCGTGTCGAGATATTCGACCACGGTGACCTTGGCGCCAAGACGCGCCCAGACCGAACCCAGCTCCAGACCGATGACGCCGCCACCGACGACGACGAGATGGCCAGGCACCTTGTCGAATTCGAGCGCGCCGGTCGACGACACGATGGTCTTTTCGTCAAAGGCGACATCGACGCCGGGAATGCCGGCAATGTCCGAACCGGTGGCGATGACGATGTTCTTCGTCGCCAGTTCCTGCGCGCTGCCGTCTTCGGCGGTGACCGAAACCTTCCCCTGGCCAAGAACCTGACCGGTACCCTGGAAGGTGTCGATCTTGTTTTTCTTCATCAGGAAGACGAGGCCCTTGGTGTTCTGCTCGACGGTGTTGACGCGATGCGCCATCAGCTTTTCGAGGTTCACCTTCGGCTTGGAAATCTCGATGCCGAGGGCGTCGAACGAATGTTCGGCCTCCATCAGCATCTCGGTCGCGTGCAGCAAGGCCTTGGACGGAATGCAGCCGACATTGACGCAGGTGCCGCCATAGGTGTCGCGCTTTTCGACCAGCGCGACCTTCAGGCCCAGCTGCGACGCCTTGATGGCGCAGACATAACCGCCGGGACCGGCACCGATAACGACAAGATCATAGCTCATGACAAAATCCTTCAGTCTGGGACAGGCGCTGGGTGACCCCGATCAGAGATCGAGAACCAGACGCTCCGGATCTTCCAGCGTTTCCTTGACACGGACGAGGAAGGTCACGGCTTCCTTGCCGTCGACGATGCGGTGATCGTAGGACAGAGCGAGATACATCATCGGACGGATGACGATCTGGCCGCCGATGACAACCGGACGTTCCTGGATCTTGTGCATGCCCAGAATGCCCGACTGCGGCGCATTCAGGATCGGCGTCGACATCAGCGAACCATAGACGCCGCCATTCGAGATGGTGAAGGTGCCGCCCTGCATGTCGGCGACCGACAGCTTGCCGTCACGCGCCGCCAGACCCAGACGACCGATTTCCTTCTCGATTTCCGAGATCGACATCTGGTCGGCATCGCGCACCACCGGCACGACGAGGCCCTTGTCGGTACCGACTGCGACGCCGATATGGGCGAAGTTCTTGTAGATGATGTCGGTGCCGTCGATCTCGGCGTTGACCGCCGGGATTTCCTTCAGGGCGTGGGTCACGGCCTTGGTGAAGAAGCCCATGAAGCCGAGCTTGACGCCGTGCTTCTTCTCGAACAGATCCTTGTACTTGGCGCGCAGATCCATCACCGGCTTCATGTCCACCTCGTTGAAGGTGGTCAGCATGGCGGCGGTTGCCTGCGCTTCCTTGAGACGGCGCGCAATGGTCTGGCGCAGGCGCGTCATCTTCACGCGCTCTTCGCGCACGGCATCGCCCTCGGACGAAGCCGGACGCGCTGCAACCGGAGCCGGGGCTGCGGCAGGCGCGGCGACACCCTTGGCGATGGCGTCGAGGACGTCGCCCTTGAGCACCTGACCGCGCTTGCCCGAACCTGCGACCTGATCGGTCGAGATGCCGGCTTCCGCCGCAGCCTTGGCCGCCGACGGCGCAGCTGGCATCGAGGTCTGGCCGGCGGGCGCTGCCGCAGCTGCCTGAGCTGGTGCGGCCTGCGGCGCTTCTGCCTTGGCTTCTGCCTTCTTGGCAGGTGCCGCTGCTGCGCCCGCGCCTTCGGAGATCATGCCGAGCAGGGCCGCGACACCGACGGTCTCGCCTTCCTGGGCGACGATTTCCGACAGGACGCCGGCGGCAGGAGCCGGAACCTCGATCGTGACCTTGTCGGTTTCGAGTTCAACAAGCGGTTCGTCGACAGCAATCGCGTCGCCGGCCTTCTTGAACCACTTGCCGATGGTCGCTTCTGCGACGGATTCTCCGAGTGTCGGAACGCGAATTTCGGTAGCCATTGTTCTTTTCCGTTGCCTGGTTTCGCTTCAGTTTCTCATTCGCCGCCGAGCGCGTCCTCGAGGAAGGCCTCGAGCTGCGCCAGGTGCTTGGACATCAGGCCAGTTGCCGGGGAAGCGGCAGCCGGGCGTCCAGTATAGCGCACGCGCTGATGTTTGGCGTCGATATGAGCTAGTACCCATTCCAGATACGGGTCGATGAACGACCACGCACCCATGTTCTTCGGTTCTTCCTGGCACCAGACCATTTCCGCGTTGCGGAAGCGTGACAGCTCATTGATCAGCGCCTTGGCCGGGAACGGATAGAGTTGCTCGACCCGCAGCAGGTAGATGTCGTCGATGCCACGCTTTTCACGCTCTTCGTAAAGATCGTAATAGACCTTGCCCGAGCACAGGACGACGCGGCGGATCTTGGAATCCTTGACCAGCTTGATCGGCTCGTTGCCGAGATATTGCGCATCGTCCCACAACAGGCGGTGGAAGGAGCTTTCACCCGACAGTTCCGACATCGTCGAGATCGCCCGCTTGTGACGCAGCAGCGACTTCGGCGTCATCAGGATCAGCGGCTTGCGGAAGTCACGCTTGAGCTGGCGACGCAGCGCATGGAAGTAGTTGGCAGGCGTCGTGATGTTGGCGACCTGCATGTTGTCTTCCGCGCACATCTGCAGGAAGCGCTCCAGACGCGCCGAGGAGTGCTCCGGCCCCTGACCTTCATAGCCATGCGGCAACAGGCAGACGAGGCCCGACATGCGCAGCCATTTGCGCTCGCCCGACGAGATGAACTGGTCGAACAACACCTGGGCACCGTTGGCGAAGTCGCCGAACTGCGCTTCCCACAGGGTCAGCGCACGCGGCTCGGCCAGCGAGAAGCCATATTCGAAGCCGAGCACGGCTTCTTCCGACAGCATCGAGTTGATGACTTCGTAGTTGGCCTGCTGCGGTCCCAGATTGTTGAGCGGGATGTAGCGGTCTTCCGAACGCTGGTCGTAGAGCACCGAATGGCGCTGCGAGAACGTACCACGCTCCGAATCCTGACCCGAAAGACGGATCGGATTGCCTTCCATCAGGATCGAGCCGAACGCCAGCGCCTCGCCGGTTGCCCAGTCGATGCCCTCGCCGGACTCGATCGCCTTGCGGCGGTTCTCGAGGAAGCGGCCGATGGTGCGGTGAACTTCAAACTCGGCCGGAACCTCGGTCAGCTTCTTGCCGATTTCCTTCAGCGTCTTCAGCGGCACCGCGGTCTTGCCACGACGCTGCTCGTCCTGATTGTCGGCAGTGCGCAGGCCTGTCCACGCCCCATCGAGCCAGTCGGCCTTGTTGGGCTTGTAGGTCTGACCAGCCTCGAACTCGGTTTCCAGCTGAGCACGCCATTCGGCGCGCATCGCGTCGATGTCTTCCTGAGTCATCAGGTTCTCAGCAATCAGCTTGTCGCTGTAGAGCTGCAAGGTCGTGCGGTGCGCACGGATTTCCTTGTACATCTGCGGCTGGGTGAATGCCGGCTCGTCGCCTTCGTTGTGACCGAAGCGACGGTAGCAGAACATGTCGATGACCACCGGCTTGTGGAACTTCATCCGGTATTCGGTGGCAATCTTGGCAGCAAACACGACCGCTTCCGGATCGTCGCCGTTGACGTGGAAGATCGGCGCTTCGATCATCTTGGCAACGTCGGACGGATAGGGCGACGAGCGCGAGAAGCGCGGATTGGTGGTGAAACCGATCTGGTTGTTGATGATGAAATGCACGGTGCCGGCAACGCGATGACCGCGCAGGCCCGACAGGCCGAGGCACTCGGCAACAACGCCCTGACCGGCAAATGCGGCGTCACCATGGATCAGCAACGGCATCACCTTGGCGCGGGCCTCGATCGGGATGAATTCCTCACGCGTGCGGCCGAAAATCTGGTCCTGCTTGGCGCGCGCCTTGCCCATCACCACCGGATTGACGATTTCCAGATGCGACGGGTTGGCGGTCAGCGAGAGGTGAACCTTGTTGCTGTCGAACTCGCGGTCCGACGATGCACCAAGATGGTACTTCACGTCGCCCGAACCCTCGACGTCATCCGGCGCAAAGGAGCCGCCCTTGAACTCGTGGAACACGGCGCGATGCGGCTTTGCCATCACGTTGGTGAGAACGTTGAGGCGGCCACGGTGGGCCATGCCGAGCACGATCTCCTTGAGGCCGAGCTGGCCGCCGCGCTTGATGATCTGCTCCAGCGCCGGGATCAGCGATTCACCGCCATCAAGACCGAAACGCTTGGTGCCCTTGTACTTGACGTCGATGAACTGCTCGAAGCCTTCCGCCTCGATCAGCTTCGACAGGATCGCCTTCTTGCCGTTCGGCGTGAACTCGATGCCCTTGTCCGGCCCTTCGATGCGCTCCTGAATCCACGCCTTTTCCTCCGGGTTGGAGATGTGCATGAATTCAACGCCGAGCGTCGAGCAATAGGTACGCTTGAGAATGTCGAGCATCTGGCGCACGGTGGCGTATTCCAGCCCCAGAACGCGGTCGATGAAGATCGGACGATCATAGTCTGCCTCGGTGAAGCCATAGGCCTCCGGCGACAATTCGTTATAGTCTTCCTGCGGCTTGGCAATGCCGAGCGGGTCGAGATTGGCGTGCAGATGACCGCGCATGCGGTAGGCGCGGATCATCATGATGGCGCGCACGGAATCGCGGGTCGCCTGCAGCACTTCGGCTTCCGAGATGCCGCCCTTGGCAGCAGCCTTGTCGCGGACCTTCTTGTCGAGGTGCTTTTCGACCGTGCCCCAGTCGCCATCGAGCGCCGAGACCAGTTCACCGGATTGCTTCAGCGGCCAGTTTGCCGATTCCCAGGACGCGCCCTGCGCGTTCTTCAGAACGTCGGCAGCGTCATCCTTGAGCGCGCCGAAAAACTCCTGCCACTCCGCGTCGACCGATGCAGGGTTTTCCTGCCAGGACGCATAAAGGGTCTCGATGTAGTCGGCGTTGCCGCCATACAGGAACGAGGTAAGCGAAAACTGGTCGTTGGCCTGATCTTGCCGCGCCATCTCTTGATCCTTTGGAGCTGCCGCTCCGTCTACTTGCCTGTGCGGTCGAGCCGCGTTCGGGTCGTGGAGCCAGGTCATGGACCGGCTTCACCGACCGCTCATCTCATTGAATTGTGCCGGGCAGGTGACCGCCCGGCACAATATTGCTTCAGCCCTTGATGGCTTCGACCAAGGTCGTGCCAAGGCGTGCCGGCGACGGCGAAACGCGGATGCCCGCATCTTCCATCGCCGCGATCTTGTCTTCAGCGCCGCCCTTGCCGCCGGAGATCACCGCACCGGCGTGACCCATGGTGCGACCTTCCGGAGCGGTGCGACCCGCGATGAAACCGGCCATCGGCTTCTTGCGGCCGCGCTTGGCTTCGTCCTTGAGGAACTGCGCTGCTTCTTCTTCTGCCGAGCCGCCGATCTCGCCGATCATGATGATCGACTTGGTCTCGTCGTCAGCCAGGAACATCTCGAGGATGTCGATGAACTCGGTGCCCTTGACCGGGTCGCCGCCGATGCCGACAGCGGTCGTCTGCCCGAGGCCTTCATTGGTGGTCTGGAACACGGCCTCATAGGTCAGCGTGCCCGAACGCGACACGACACCGACCGAACCCTTGCGGAAGATCGAGCCCGGCATGATGCCGATCTTGCACTCGTCAGGGGTGACGAGGCCGGGGCAGTTCGGGCCGATCAGACGCGACTTCGACTTTTCAAGACGTGCCTTGACCTTGACCATGTCCATGACCGGGATGCCCTCGGTGATGCAGACGATCAGCTCCATCTCGGCCTCGATGGCCTCGATGATCGCTGCGGCTGCACCTGCCGGCGGAACGTAGACCACCGAAGCGGTCGCACCGGTGCGGTCCTTGCCTTCTGCAACGGAAGAGAAGATCGGCAGGGTCTCGCCCTTGGAACCGGTCCAGTTCTCGCCGCCCTTCTTGGGGTGGATACCGCCGACCATCTGCGTGCCATGATAGGCCAGCGCCTGCTCGGTGTGGAACGTACCCGTCTTGCCGGTCAGGCCCTGGACGAGGACTTTCGTGTCTTTGTTGATAAGGATCGACATTACTTCTGGTCCTTCAAAATCCGTTAGCCGGCGATCGCCGCGACGATCTTCTTGGCGGCGTCGTCAAGGTCGTCAGCAGCGGTGATGGCAAGGCCGGATTCGTTGAGAATCTTCTTGCCCAGCTCGACATTGGTGCCTTCCAGACGAACCACCAGCGGAACCTTGAGGCCCACTTCCTGCACGGCTGCGACAACGCCTTCGGCGATGACGTCGCACTTCATGATGCCGCCGAAGATGTTGACGAGGATGCCCTCGACCTTCGGATCTGCCGTGATGATCTTGAACGCTGCGGCAACCTTCTCCTTGCCGGCACCACCGCCGACGTCACAGAAGTTTGCCGGCTCCTTGCCGTACAGCTTGATGATGTCCATCGTCGCCATGGCAAGACCTGCGCCGTTGACCATGCAGCCGATATTGCCATCGAGCGCCACGTAAGCGAGATCCCACTTGGAGGCCTCGATTTCCTTGGCGTCCTCTTCCGACTCGTCACGCAGGGCGCGCACGTCGTCATGGCGGAACAGCGCGTTGCCGTCGAACGACATCTTGGCGTCGAGAACGCGCAGACGGCCGTTTTCCATCACGATCAGCGGATTGACCTCGAGCAGTGCCATGTCCTTCTCGACGAAGGCCTGGTAGAGGATCGGGAACAGCTTCTTGCCATCTTCCGCAGCTTCACCGGTCAGCTCCAGCGCGCTGTTGAGCTTGGCAACGTCAGCTTCGGTGACGCCGGTTTCCGGATCGATCGCCACGGTGATGATCTTTTCCGGGGTCTTTTCGGCAACGGCTTCAATGTCCATGCCGCCTTCGGTGGAAACCACGAAGGCAACGCGGCCAACCGTACGGTCGACCAGCAGCGACAGATAAAGCTCGCGCGAAATGTCGGCGCCGTCCTCGATGTAGAGGCGGTTGACCTGCTTGCCGGCTGCGCCGGTCTGCGCGGTCACCAGCGTGTTGCCGAGCATTTCCTTGGCATGCGCCTTGGCTTCGTTGATCGAGAACGCAAGACGGACGCCGCCCTTGGCATCTGGGCCGAGTTCCTTGAACTTGCCCTTGCCGCGGCCACCGGCGTGGATCTGGCTCTTGACCACATAAAGCGGACCCGGCAGCGACTTGGCGGCAGCTTCGGCCTCGTCGGCGCTGAGGATCGCGACGCCTTCGGCGACTGGCGCGCCATAGCCCTTCAGGAGTTGCTTGGCCTGATATTCGTGAATGTTCATGCTTGGCTTCCTTACTGACCGAGGTTCGGGGCGATGGCGATGCAAGCCTCGCAGAGGCCCTGCACGGACTCGACCGACTTGTCGAACATCTTCTGCTCGGCCTTGTTCAGCTCGATTTCGATGACGCGCTCGACGCCACCGGCACCGATCACGACAGGCACGCCGACATAGATGTCCTTGAGGCCGTACTGGCCCGACAGGTGAGCTGCCGATGGCAGGACGCGCTTCTTGTCCTTCAGGTAGGATTCAGCCATCTGGATCGCCGACGATGCCGGCGCGTAATAGGCCGAGCCGGTCTTGAGCAGGCCGACGATCTCGGCGCCGCCGTCGCGGGTGCGCTGAACGATGGCGTCGAGCTTTTTCTGCGAGGTCCAACCCATCTTGACGAGGTCCGGCAGCGGAATGCCGGCAACGGTCGAGTAGCGGGTCAGCGGCACCATGGTGTCGCCGTGGCCGCCGAGAACAAATGCGGTGACGTCTTCAACCGACACCTTGAACTCGTCAGCGAGGAAATGACGGAAGCGGGCGGAGTCGAGAACGCCAGCCATGCCGACAACGTGGCTCTTCGGCAGACCCGAGAACTTCTGCAGCGCCCACACCATGGCGTCGAGCGGGTTGGTGATGCAGATCACGAAGGCGTTCGGGGCATATTTCTTGATGCCTGCACCGACCTGCTCCATCACCTTCAGGTTGATACCCAGAAGGTCGTCGCGGCTCATGCCCGGCTTGCGCGGGACACCGGCGGTGACGATGCAGACATCTGCGCCTTCGATGGCGGAATAGTCATTGGCGCCGACAAAGTTGGCGTCGAAGCCGTCAACCGGAGCCGACTGTGCGATATCGAGGCCTTTGCCCTGCGGCGTGCCTTCGGAAATATCGAACAGGACGACGTCGCCGAGTTCCTTGAGGCCGATCATGTGGGCGAGCGTGCCGCCGATCATGCCGGAGCCGATGAGGGCAATCTTGTTACGTGCCATGGTGATTTTTCCCTGTTGGTCTGCGCCGGTGTTTGCCGCGCCGGCGTGAAGAGAGCGTTGCCGAGACTGTTTATCCGGACACGGGAGGCCGTCCGAAATCGAGGTTGGCATAGACCGAACCCCAAAAAAACTCAACCGATTATTCTGACCCGAATGATTTCAAATGTTTAGATCAATAATATCTTACGTAAACGTAAGACATTTTGTTTCAATCACAAGGTATTTCGAGGCAGAACGGGTTTCTGGACTTCTGGGCAGAAGGCCACATGGTGAAAAACACTTCGCAACCCTCCTCCGCAAATTCCGCTGCGTCAACCCTCGGAGGGGGATAGCGCGCGCTGGCGCACGCGCTCCAGCCAGTCGCGGCTCTGCATCTCGGTCAGGCGGGACGCGGTGCGCTCGAACTCGAATGCTTCGGTGCCGACGGTACCACGGTAAAGTTCTTCCGGGGCAACGGCCGCGCTGGCGACGAGACGCATCTGCTGGTCATAAAGCGTATCGACGAGCAGAATGAAGCGCTTGGCCTCGTTGCGCCGCTCCTGCCCCATCACCGGGATGTGATCGACGAACAGCGTGTCGAACCGGCTGGCAATCGCCAGATAGTCGCGCGCGCCGTGTGGCTTTTCACAAAGGTCGGCAAAGGAGAACCGCGCCGCCGTGCCATTAGCGCGCGGCACCGAGATTTCGCGGCCCTTGAGCGCGATCGTGTCGGCATGCTCGCTGCGACCGTCGAGCACGGTCTGCCAGGCCTGATCCATGCGCGCATCGGTTTCGGGGCCAAGCGGGCTCATATAGACCGGTATCTGGTCGAGCTTCTCGCGGCGGTAATCGGTGGGGCCGTCGAGCGTCATGACAGCGACATTGCGCTCCAGAATGTCGATGAACGGCAGGAACAGCTGACGATTGAGCCCGTCGCGGTAGAGGTTGCGGGGCGCGACGTTGGAGGTGGCGATCAGGACGACGCCTTCGGCAAACAGCGCCGAAAACAGCCGCGACAAAACCATCGCATCGGCAATGTCGGTGACGGTGAACTCGTCGAAGCACAGCACCCAGGCTTCCTTGGCCAGCGCGCGGGCGACCGGCGGGATCGGGTCGTTCTCCTTCGTCTCGCCCAGCTTCACCGCCTCGCGGTGGCGCTGGATGCGATCGTGCACATCGGCCATGAAGTCGTTGAAATGAGCGCGACGCTTGCGCTTGACCGGCAGACGCTGAAAGAACAGGTCCATCAGCATCGTCTTGCCGCGCCCGACGCTGCCGTAAAGGTAGATTCCCTTCACCGGCTCATGGGTCTTGCGGCGCTTGCCAAACAGCCAGCCAAGTGCGCTCGATTTGGTCGCCAGTCGCTTGGTCGAGATCTCGCCGAGCAGCGCGTCGAGCGCATCGACGATAGCGCGCTGCGCCGCGTCGGCGCGCAGGGCACCGGTTTCTTCAAGGTGGTCGTATTCCTCACGAACCGTGCGGAATGGCATCATGCCGTCAAGCGATGACATTGATTTTCCCGAGTTCATTCCGCTGCCGCACCCCGATCAAGCGTCTTTGGAAAGGCGCTTCACCGGGTTTTTGCACCGCCATGCACGCATGGCAAGTGGCGGTGCAGGATCGCTGACTTAGCGCGACAGCGATACCGGCTGGCCGCTGCTGGTCTGGCCGTCGAAACGCTCGCCGCCCGCAGAGTACAAGCGCGCCAGAACATCTCCTGAATCGCCGTAGAGCGCTAGCTGGCTACCATTGACGTTCCACGACTTGACGCCATCGAGCGGCGCGGGGCAGCGCAACGGACCGGCGCGGAAGCCCTGACCAAAACGGGTCTGGGGCGTAGCGATACGGCAGCTCTGGCCGCCGACGCTGGCATTCCACACGCCGGCAACGCTTCCGGTGGTGATCGCCGGGCCGGACTGGGTCGCAGCTGCTACCTGCGTCGGGGCCTGCGACGCCGCATTGGGATCGGTGCCGGGGGCTGCGGGGAACTGTGACGGATCCGTCGTCCCCGGCTGCACCGGGGGCGGAAGCTGCCCTGAGACAACCGTTCCGGCAGGCGCTGCCTGCAGCGGCGCCGGGGCGGGTCCGCGTGTGTCCATCTGCGAAAATCGCTGGCTCTGGCAACCAGTCAACGCGAGTGCGATTACTGAAATGGCCAGAACGCCGCTTGTTTTGAAAGCCATAAAATCCCTCCGTCGAGCCGTAACCGGTCTCTAACGTCCGTACGCAAAACTGTTCATCACCCCAATCGTGGCGATCTTAAGATATTCCAACGCATATGGTTAAGTTTGAGTTCCCGCGCCACAGGAATCGGCGCGTTCGCAACTGATCGTCTTGTGAAACGGCTTGCAGCGTCTATCTTCCAGCCATGAACAGACGATCCATGATGAAATGGCTGGGCATTGGCGGCGCGACCACGGCAGCAGGCGGCGTAGCGATCGACCAGGCGACAGCCGGGAATCCCTACTATCATGGGACCGCCAGCGATCATTTCGATGGCACCACATTCTTCAACCCGCAGGGCAAGGAGCCAGCAGGCTTCAGCGACCTTCTGCGCTGGCAGTTTGGCGGCGGGCGGGCAAAATGGCCAGCGCAATGGCCAAGCCCTTTCGCACCGGCAAAGCCCGAGCCGCGGGTGGATGGCGACCGGCTCGTCGTCACGATGGTTGGTCACGCAACGCTGCTGATCCAGACCGCCGGGCTCAACATTCTGACCGATCCGGTGTGGTCGCAGCGCGCCTCGCCATTTTCTTTCGCAGGGCCTCGACGTGTCAACGCGCCGGGGATTGCGTTTGAAGATCTGCCGGCGATCGACCTGATCCTGCTGAGCCATAATCACTACGATCATCTCGACACCGTCACGCTGCAGCGGCTGCAGGCTGCGCATGACCCGCAGGTGATGACGCCCCTTGGCAACGACACCATCGTGCGCAAGGCGGTGCCGCAGATGCGCGTTTCGGCGCATGACTGGCACGACGTTGTCGAATTCAAATCGGTGCGCATTCACGTCGAGCCATCGCATCACTGGTCGGCGCGCGGCACCAGCGACCGACGCATGGCGCTTTGGGGCGGCTTCACCGTCGAAGCGCCCTCCGGCAAAGTCTATGTGATCGGCGACACCGGCTTTCACGACGGGATCAATTATCGCGATGCGGCGGCCCGACACGACGGGTTTCGCCTCGCCATCCTGCCGATCGGTGCCTATGCGCCGCGCTGGTTCATGCAATCCCAACACCAGAATCCGCAGGAGGCCGTGGACGGCATGCTGCTTGCCAATGCAGCTTTTGCCGCCGGGCATCATTGGGGCACGTTTCAACTCACCGACGAGTCAATCGAAGAGCCGCGCGACCAGCTGCATGAAGCGTGCGATGCGGCAGGGGTGACGCGGGAGCGTTTCCGCGCCATGCAGCCGGGAGAGGTCTGGGAAGTCCCCAACCTTCCGACACCGGCCTGATGCGCCTTCAACACTGGTAATCGGACGGCTTTTCCGCCATATAGCGCCTCATGAGCTCGCACATCCCCTTTGCCCGGATGAACGGGATTGGCAACGCTATTCTCGTTGCCGATCTGCGCGGTCGTGCGGATCGCGTGACGCCAGATGCGGCGCGCGCGCTCGCGAGCGACCCTGCCACCGCATTCGACCAGATCATGGCAATCCATGATGCGCGTACGGCCGGCACCGACAACTATATCCAGATCATCAATTCCGACGGCAGTTTTGCGCAGGCTTGCGGCAATGGCACACGCTGCGTTGTGGCGGCTCTGGCAGCCGAAACCGGCAAGCGCAGCTTCACCTTCGAGACTGTCGCGGGCATTCTCAACGCACGCGAAAACGATGACGGATCGATCTCGGTCGATCTCGGCATGCCGCGCTTTGGCTGGCAGGACATTCCGCTCGCCGAAGAGTTTCGTGACACGCGCATGATCGAATTGCAGATCGGGCCGATCGACGCGCCGGTGCTGCACTCTCCCTCGGTAGCCTCGATGGGCAACCCGCATGCGATCTTCTGGGTCGATGAAGATGTCTGGTCCTATGACCTCGACCGGTTCGGACCGCTCCTGGAAAACCACCCGATCTTCCCCGAGCGCGCCAACATCACCATTGCGCAGGTGACGTCACGCGGCTCGATGAACATCCGCACCTGGGAACGCGGCGCGGGACTGACGCTGGCCTGTGGTTCGGCTGCCTGCGCTGCCGCCGTCTGCGGCGCGCGCACCAACCGCACCGACCGCATCGTCGAAATCACCGCCCCCAGCGGTGGCAAATTGTCGATCGAATGGCGCGATGACGATCATGTGATCATGACCGGTCCTGCCGAATGGGAATTTTCCGGCACGCTCGACCCTGAAACCGGCGCATGGCAGCGCGACGTCGAGGACGTGGCATGAGCGAGAGCAAGGGCATCGACATCGTCACCTTCGGGTGCCGACTCAACGCCTATGAGTCCGAAGTGATGCGCCGCGAGGCGTCCGCCGCCGGCCTCGGCGAACTGAACGGTGGGGCGATCATCGTCAACACCTGCGCGGTGACCGGCGAGGCGGTGCGTCAGGCACGGCAGGCGATCCGCAAGGCGCGCCGCGACAACCCGGACGCGCGCATCATCGTCACTGGCTGCGCCGCGCAGACCGATCCGGACTCCTTTGCCGCCATGGGTGAAGTCGACCTCGTTCTGGGCAACGAGGAAAAGCTGAAAAGCCACAATTATCGCGCGCTGCCCGATTTCGGTGTCAACGACTTCGAGAAGGCGCGCGTCAACGACATCATGTCGGTCACAGAAACCGCCTCGCATATGGTGGATTCGCTGGAGGGGCGCGCCCGCGCCTTTGTCCAGGTACAAAATGGCTGCGACCATCGCTGCACCTTCTGCATCATCCCCTACGGACGTGGCAATTCACGCTCGGTGCCGATGGGCGCGGTGGTCGATCAGGTCAAGCGGCTGGTCGGGAACGGCTATTGCGAAGTCGTGCTGACCGGGGTCGACATGACCAGTTTCGGCGCTGATCTGCCCGGTGCGCCGCGTCTCGGCCGACTGGTGACGACGATCCTGCGTCAAGTGCCCGATCTGGCACGGCTGCGCCTGTCGTCCATCGACTCGATTGAGGCCGACGACGAATTGATGGCGGCGATTGCCGGCGAAAAGCGGCTGATGCCGCATCTGCATCTGTCGTTGCAGGCCGGCGACGACATGATCCTGAAACGCATGAAGCGGCGGCATCTGCGCGACGATTCGATCCGCTTCTGCGCCGATGTGCGCGCTGCGCGCCCCGACATCGTCTTTGGCGCCGACATCATTGCCGGGTTCCCGACCGAAACCGACGCGATGTTCGAGAACTCGCTCAGAATTGTCGAAGAATGCGGCCTGACCCATCTGCACGTGTTCCCGTTCTCGCCGCGAGAAGGCACGCCTGCCGCGCGCATGCCCCAGCTCGACCGCGCGCTGGTCAAGGAGCGCGCCGCAAGGCTGCGCGCTGCCGGGGACGTGGCCTATCGCAAGCATCTCGACAGTCTTGCGGGCACCAGCCAGCGCATCCTGATCGAGCGCGAGGGCCTCGGTCGCACAGAAGGTTTTACACTGACCGCACTCGACGCCGGCAAGCCCGGCGAAATCGTCGACGCGGTAATCACCCATCATGACGGCGAACGCCTGATCGCACGGCAAGCTGCCGTGCGGGCCGCCTGAGACAAGGGCGAAGCTTCATGGCACTTGGTTTCATCAAGAAAATGTTCTCCTTCGGCAAGAAGGAGGAGGTTCACGAGGAAGCGTCCGCCCTGGAAGGGCTGACGCCGGAGCTTGCACCGGTTCCGGAAGTCTCGCTGGAGCCAGAGCCGGACATTCCGGCCAACATACCGGAAGAAATTCCAGCCGAACCCGCGCCGCTTCCCGATGTGCCGGCTGTCGTGCCGGAAGAGGTTCCGGCTGAAACGCCGCAGGTGGTGCCCGAGGTTCCCGAGGAAGCCCCGGTTGAGCCAGCCGTCCCGGTCGAACCGGAACAGCCACAGCCTGTTCCACCAGCGGAAGTTCCAGAGGCACCAACGCCTCCCTCCCCCTTGAGGGGAGGGTCGGTCGGCGAAGCCGAACGGGGTGGGGTCCTCGCCGCGTCGAGCACTGCCGAGCTGACCCCCTCTGGTCCTGCGGACCATCTCCCCCTCGCGGGGGGAGAAGAGCCTGCGCCAGCAGCTGCGCCCGGCAAGGTCACCGTCTCAAAGGCCGTCGAGAAGAAGACCGAAATTGCCCCGGTAGAGGTTGCACCGCAGCCAAAGCTGTCCTGGTATCAACGGCTCAGCCAGGGGCTGTCGCGCTCCTCGCGCGATCTGCGCGACTCGATTGCCGGCGTTTTCACCAAGCGCAAGCTGGACGACGACACGCTGCAGGATCTGGAAGACGTTTTGCTGCAGGCCGACCTCGGCATGGAGACCGCGATCCGCGTCACCGACGCGCTGGCGTCGGGCCGCTATGGCAAGGAGATTTCCGGCGAGGAAGTGCGCGCCGTGATGGCGCAGGAGATTGAAAAGGTTCTCGGGCCGGTCGCAAGGCCGCTGGAGCTTGATCTGTCCCACAAGCCGCACGTCATCCTCGTGGTCGGCGTCAACGGCACCGGCAAGACGACGACGATCGGCAAGCTGGCAGCCAAGCTGACCGATGGCGGGCTCAAGGTGATGCTCGCGGCAGGCGATACATTCCGCGCCGCCGCCATCGAACAACTGAAGATCTGGGGCGAGCGGACCGGTTCGCCTGTTGTTTCCTCCAAGCTTGGCGCGGACGCTGCCGGACTGGCCTTCGATGCGTTCGAAAAAGCCAAGGAAGCTGGCTCCGATGTCCTCATCATCGACACTGCCGGACGCCTGCAAAACAAGACCGAGCTGATGGCCGAACTGGAAAAGATCGTGCGCGTGCTTGGCAAACACGATCCCGACGCGCCGCACACCGTCTTGCAGACAGTTGATGCGACAACAGGCCAGAATGCCCTCAATCAGGTCGAAATCTTCCGCAATATTGCCGGCGTCAACGGGCTGGTGATGACCAAGCTGGACGGCACGGCGCGCGGCGGCATTCTTGTTGCCATCGCCGCCAAGCACAAGCTGCCGGTCTATTTCATCGGCGTTGGCGAACAGGTCGAAGATCTCGAACCCTTTTCTGCAGGCGATTTCGCCAAGGCGATCGCAGGAGTGAACTGATGCGCGAACCAGCCGCAACCAAGCCCAGAGAACTGAGCCCTCTGCCAAAGCTGGCGCTGGAGCTGGGGCCGCTGCTGGTGTTCTTCTTCGCCAATGCACGCGGCGAGTGGCTGCTGGAAACGTTCCCGGCGCTGTCGGCATTCGGCGGCCCCATCTTCCTTGCGACCGGCCTGTTTATGATCGCGACCGCCATAGCTCTGACGATCTCATGGCTGCTGGTGCGGACCTTGCCGATCATGCCGCTTGTGTCGGGCGTCGTCGTGTTCATCTTCGGCGCGCTGACGCTTTGGCTGCAGGACGATCTGTTCATCAAGATGAAGCCGACCATCGTCAACACGCTGTTCGGGGCGACGCTTCTGGCTGGCCTGTTTTTTGGCAAGTCCCTGCTCGGTTACGTGTTCGAGTCCGCCTTCAAGCTTGATGCCGAAGGATGGCGCAAACTAACCCTGCGCTGGGGCCTCTTCTTCATCTTCCTAGCCGTACTCAACGAAGTTGTGTGGCGCAATTTTTCGACCGACACCTGGGTGGCCTTCAAGGTCTGGGGCACCATGCCGATCACCCTGATCTTCACCTTCTCGCAAATGCCGCTGATCATGCGCCACGCACAGGAAGAGAAGCCGGCTGAATAAAGAGAGCCACCAGCCCCCATTGTTGCTTCGCAATTCCGGACGCAAAACTCATTCGCCGGAACTGCTCGAAAGCGCGTCGCGATCTTTCAGATTCGATCCTTCGGCTTTAAATTCTTGTTTTTACGCATGTCTTTAACCCGAAACCGGTTCCCACTTTCGGGAGACATGCTTTAGGCGATCCACTCGATCCACCGGCCATGGAAGTCGCACTTGGCCAGACGACGCGTTTCACCGCCCGGCCACAGTGTCAGGCTCAACGTTGCCCAGTCGTCGTTAGGGTCGCGCGGCTCCATTCGCAGCCGAGCGATCGGCGCTGCGGCGGCAGCCTTGGCTCCTTCATCCGCCAGCGCCGTCAGGATCGCGTCCTTGGTCGCGCGCGGCATATATTGCCACATGATCGAGTGGAACAGCACGAACACCGCATTCTTCGGGCGATTGGCGAGCGCCTGAATCCCGAATGCGGCGGCGTCAGATTTTTCCAGCTCAAACGGATGCGCCCCGGCCAGCGCCAGCGCGCCATCAAGGCGCTCGAGCCGCGCGGTCTGGTCGGCCCAGACATAGGAGCGCAGGCGCAGCCGGCCGTCGGGCTGCAATACATCGACCGGTGCGATATCGCAGCCATGACGCCATCGAGCGGCAGAGACGCCGAGCGCAGTTCTGGTGCGATTGTCACCGGTGACGCCTTATCGCCCCACGCCAACGCGCCATAGCGATAGAAGAAACGGTCAAACAGCAGATTGAGCCCACCGCTCGAACCAATCTCGCACAGCGCCAGTGGCAGGCCGGTCGCGCGCGCCACGCTCAGAAATCCCGGCAACAACATCGCCGACCGTGCGATCTCATTGGTCTGCGGCGCGGAGTCGAGCGCGGCCAACAGCGCGGCATCATGCCGGCGCAAGGCCGCCTTGACCGCAGCGGACAATGCCGCGTCGCCCGCGCTATGGGGCGGATAGACGGCTTCAAGCTCGGCGTCCTGCGCCTGCAGCACCAGCCGGTGCAACCCGCCGCACAGCCGCAACGCCAGCGCATCAGCGCGTGGATCACCAGGCCAGTCGAGGACGCGGCGTCCGGTCTGGGTCGTATCATCCAGAAGCGTCACGAGTAGCCGGCACAGACGCGCGGTGAAGGGCGAGCCGAGCCGGTCGCAAGCCTGCGCCTGCGATTCAAAATGGGTCTTGAGGTCGGTGGCATTGCCAAGTTTACGCATCGAGATCAAAGGCTCCCAACTGCAATCTGGCCGATGTTAGCAGCTAAATGAAGCTGGCAACCACCCCAACAAAAAAACCCGGCACAAGGCCGGGTTCTTGAAATCGCGCATGGCGCAAAAGTTCAGACGCTGCGCTCGACCATCATCTTCTTGATCTCTGCAATCGCCTTGGCCGGGTTGAGCCCCTTCGGGCAGGCCTGCGTGCAGTTCATGATCGTGTGGCAGCGGTAGAGGCGGAACGGATCTTCGAGATTGTCGAGACGCTCGCCGGTGGCCTCGTCGCGGCTGTCGATCAGCCAGCGATAGGCCTGCAGCAGAACAGCTGGGCCGAGGTAACGCTCGCCGTTCCACCAATAGCTCGGGCACGAGGTCTGGCAGCAGAAGCACAGGATGCACTCATAAAGACCATCGAGCTTGGCGCGGTCTTCGTGGCTCTGCTTCCACTCCTTCGCCGGCTCCGGCGACACTGTCTTCAGCCATGGCTGAATCGACGACAGCTGTGCGTAAGGCACGGTCAGGTCCGGCACCAGATCCTTGACCACCGGCATATGCGGCAGCGGGTAGACCCGGACCGCGCCGTTGATCTCATCGACACCCTTGGTGCACGCCAGGGTGTTGGTGCCGTCGATGTTCATGGCGCAGGAGCCGCAGATGCCCTCGCGGCACGAGCGGCGCAGCGTCAACGTCGGATCGATCTTGTTTTTGATGTAGAGCAGACCGTCGAGCACCATCGGGCCGCAATCATCCATGTCGACATAATAGGTGTCGACGCTTGGATTCTTGTCGTCATCCGGCGACCAGCGATAGATCTTGTATTCGCGCAGATTGGTCGCGCCTTCCGGCTTCGGCCAGGTTTTGCCCTGCTCGATCCGGGAGTTCTTGGGAAGCGTGAGTTCAACCATGGTCTTTCCCCTCGATCAATACACGCGCGCCTTGGGCGCGATCCTGGCGGGGTCGATACCGCCCTGATCCACCGGCAGCATGGTTTCGGTGTGAACCGGACGATAGTCGAGCTTGACGTTGCCCTTCTCGTCCACCCACGCCAGCGTGTGCTTGCGCCAGTTGACGTCGTCACGCGCCGAGAAGTCCTCACGGGCATGCGCACCGCGGCTTTCCTTGCGTGCCTCAGCCCCATAGACGGTGGTGATGGCGGAAACCATCAGATTGTCGAGTTCAAGCGTCTCGACCAGATCCGAGTTCCAGATCATCGAGCGATCATGGACCTTGACGTCCGGCAGTTCCTGCCAGATCGCCGAAATGCGGCGGCAGCCTTCCTCCAGCGTTTCCTGGGTACGGAACACGGCGGCATCTTCCTGCATCGCGCGCTGCATCTTCTCACGGATCTCTGCCGTCGGCGTCGAGCCATTGGCATGACGGATCCTGTCGAAGCGCTCCATGATCTTCTCGCAGGCCTGCTCGTTGATCGGCGGAATCGCGCTTTCACGATCGATCACCTGCCCAGCCCGGATCGCAGCAGCGCGCCCGAACACGACAAGGTCGATCAGCGAGTTGGAGCCGAGACGGTTGGCGCCGTGAACCGATGCACAACCCGCCTCGCCGACGGCCATCAGGCCCGGCTGGATGCGGCCCGGGTTCTCGCTGTCGGCATTGAGCACTTCGCCCCAATAGTTCGTCGGCACGCCGCCCATATTGTAGTGGACGGTCGGCAGAACCGGGATCGGCTCGCGGGTGACATCGACACCGGCAAAGATCTTCGCACTCTCGGAAATGCCGGGCAGGCGCTCATGCAGGACCGCCGGATCGAGATGATCGAGATGCAGGTAGATGTGGTCCTTGTTGCGACCAACGCCGCGGCCTTCCCGGATTTCCATGGTCATGCAGCGCGAGACAACGTCACGCGAGGCAAGATCCTTGGCCGACGGTGCATAGCGCTCCATGAAGCGCTCGCCTTCCGAGTTGACGAGATAGCCGCCCTCGCCGCGTGCGCCTTCGGTGATGAGGCAGCCCGCGCCGTAAATACCGGTCGGGTGGAACTGAACAAACTCCATATCCTGCAGCGGCAGGCCGGCACGCGCCGCCATGCCATTGCCGTCGCCGGTGCAGGTATGCGCAGAGGTTGCCGAGAAGTAGGAGCGGCCATAGCCGCCGGTTGCCAGAACAACCATCTTCGCTGCAAAGCGGTGGATGGTGCCGTCATCGAGGTTCCACGCCACGACACCGGTGCAGACGCCATCGGTCATGATCAGGTCGAGAGCGAAATACTCGATGAAGAACTGCGCGTTGTTCTTGACCGACTGGCCATAGAGCGTGTGCAGGATCGCGTGGCCGGTACGGTCAGCCGCGGCGCAGGTGCGCTGCACCGGCGGACCGTCGCCGAAATTCTGCATGTGGCCGCCGAACGGACGCTGATAGATGCGACCGTCTTCGGTACGCGAGAACGGCACACCATAGTGTTCAAGCTCGTAGACAGCTGCCGGAGCTTCGCGCGCAAGATATTCCATCGCGTCGACGTCGCCGAGCCAGTCAGAACCCTTGACGGTGTCGTAAAGGTGCCACTGCCAATTGTCCGGTCCCATGTTCTGCAGCGAGGCGGCAATACCGCCCTGGGCCGCCACGGTGTGCGAGCGGGTCGGGAACACCTTGGTGATGCAGGCGGTCTTGAGACCCTGCTCAGCCATGCCCAGCGTTGCGCGCAGACCGGCACCACCGGCGCCCACGACGACGACATCGAACTGATGGTCAACATAGGTGTAGGCTTTTCCAGCGACGCCGGGCCTTGAAGCGTTGTTTCTCGTTTCGGCCACGGTTCAGCCTCCGAATGCGATCTTGAGCAGCGCGAAAATCGAAATCGCGCCGAGAATGAAAGTGAAGAAGATGTTGAGCATGAGAAGCACCAACTTCGTCAGTTCATCGTGAACATAGTCCTCGATGACCATCTGCATGCCCAGTTTCATGTGATAGCATACCGACAGCATTGCCAGGATCAGCGTCAGCGCCACAAACGGGTTGGCCAACGTTGCCCGCGCCTCGGCAAAGGACGCGTCGCTCAATGCGATGACCAGACCGACGAAGAAAAGCGTCAGCGGCACGTTGGCGACTGCGGTGACGCGCTGGTACCAGAAGTGCGACGTGCCCGAACGCGCGGCGCCAAGACCGCGCACACGCGACAGTGGAGTACGAAAATCTGCCATGTCAGGCTCCCCGCGCCATGTAGCCGATGACCCAGAGCAGGATCGTCAGCGCTATCGAGATGAACGGCATCATGGTCGCAAGACGGGTCGAGCCCTGCTTGTCGAGCGCCCTGCCGGTATCCATGACGAAGTGGCGGATGCCACCCAGCAGATGATGGACAAGCGACCAGGTGAGGCCGAACAGGACCAGCCTGCCGATCCACGACCCGTAGATTGCCGAAACAGTGTTGAACCAGGATTCGGATGTGGCGGCGGCCAGAAGCCACGCGATCACAAGGACGATTCCGAAATACAGTGCGACGCCGGTAATGCGATGCACGATGGACATCATCATCGTCGGAATCGGCTTATAAATTTGCAGGTGCGGTGACAGCGGTCGGGCGCGGGTGGCTGCGGATTTGCTCATGGCTCCCCCAATCGGACAGTGCCGTCCGGGCTCTCAAGACAATGTCCGAACCCGGGAAATGGACGTAATGTTGGGGTCTTCTAATGCGGATTTTGCACCGCGTCAAAGCGGGAAAAGCCAGCGAGGCCATGAATTTGACGCTTTGCTGGCCAGGGGGCAGGCAAAGCAGACCGTTCAATCGATTGAAGCGGGATGATCGCGGCATGGACGGCCAAGAGCGAATCAGCGCCGGCAGGTCGCAGGCTGTTTGCCGGCCTTCATCCAGAGCGCTTCACCACCTTCCACGACGAGCGCCAACCCACCTTCGCCGAAACGGCTTGCCTGCGAGGGCGGGGACGCCGGAAGATCGTAGCTTTCGCCATCCGCATCCGTCAGCCGCACGGCATTGCCGGCTCTTTCGATGACAATCCAATCGCCATCGCCGCAATCATAGGTCGCGTGACGCGGGATTGCGGCAATCGTCTGCGACGCGTCACCCTGGCCGGTCTGCGCCTGCTGGTCGCCAACACAAGCCGTCGCAAGAAATGCCAGGCTCGAAAGCATGCAGAGGCGCAGGATAGCGGTGTCACCCGGTCTTGGAATCAGTCTCATAGCGCCAGACCTATCGCCAAACGTACCTTCAAATCAACGCGCAATCGGCAGCCAGTCAATTGTCGTCGTAGCGGATGACGTGCGCGGTCCAGTCTGCCGGAACCGCAATCTGTTCGTAGAGCTTGCGCCCATCCTCAGGTTGACGCGGCGCGTTAAGTGCCAGCCGCACCCAGCTGCGTTCCTCGGCCTGATCCGACAACACATCGACCAGCGCTTTGGCAATGCCAAGCTTGCGGTGGTCATGGTGGACATAAAGATGGTCGAGCTGGCCAAGGCGCATGCCCGACAGCGGGTCTGGCAAGTCGGTAAAAATGGCAAAGCCGACCAGCGCCCCATCCAGCCGCGCGCCCATGACCTCCGCCGTGCGGTCCTGCAGCAGCGTCTCCGCATAATACTCATCCGGACGGCGCGGCGCGCCACGCTTCAGCGCCTGCGTATAGGCTGCAAGCAGCGGCGCCAGATCACGCGCATCCTTCAGTCGGATCAGGGAAATATCGATCTGGTGGTTTGAAGCCATAGGGCACCTCCGTGCGCTCTTGTGAGTCATTTCGCGCGCGCGTGTCAATTGAATCACGCACTGTGCAGGCGGCGATTAACCATATCGCGCGGTTGAAAACACCTCCCACTTAACAATGGTTAATAAAAGGTTAAAATTCTGCCCGATGAGGCCCGTAGTCTTGCCGTCAGGAGCGACCGTCATGCGCATGAAATTGCTTGCCCTCGCACTTGCTGCTACGGCGGCGATGACCAGCCTGCCTGCAAACGCCGAAGAGGCCAGGGGCAGGATCGAAGCCGACGCATTCGGCAATCTGATCATTATCGGCGCATCCGGCTACAAGCGCATTCTTGTTGGCCAGGCCGGCGCAATTGAAAATCGACAGCCGGATCGTTTGCTGCGTGTGCCTGCCGGTCCGCATGTAATTGGCTATCACACGCAGCAGGAACCGCCCGCTTCGGTGCGATGCTGGCGTCCGCCCCATATCTGGAAGGGACGCAGCTACATGTACGGCCTGCCTGACGGGGTGATCCCGCAGGCACCGCTCTACTGCGGACCCGAGCGCTGATGAGCCACGCACGCACCGCCCGCCGACTGAAGGAACACGTCGCCGCACTGGAGACAATGACGCGCTTCGTTCTGGCCACACTGGCTCTGGCGAGCGGCGTATACACCTATCTCGGCGTGCGCAGCCTTCTCGACGGCGACGCCACCTTCGTGTTCTTCGCGGCCATCGTTTATTCGGTCGCGGTGTCGGTGGGAATCTATGGATTCTGGATCTATCTGTCGCGATTCCTGCCGGAAATGCGCGACAATGGATCGCGTGCCACGCTGGTCGCAATCATGGCCGTCGGCTCGGCGATGATCATCGCCATGTCGTCCTGGCTGAACGCCGCAGCGCTCGCCGGCTCGGCTGCTGTCGAGCAGCACCTGGCGGTCACGCAGGAAGGCTATACCGCCGATCTCGACCAGGCCAACTCGAACGCCATCGGCGCCCTGTCACTGTTGCCTGACATACAGCGCGCCGGCGAACGATTTGCCCGGCTTGCCGATGACGAACGGCGGTCCGGCGCTCTGACCGGCACGTCAGGCTCTGGCTCTGTAGTGCAGCTTCTGGCGCAAATGGCAGCGCAGATGCGCGAACTGGAAGCAAATATTCAGGCGTCACGGGAAACGGTAGGCACGCTGTTTGAAAACGGGCAGATGCATCTGGCAACGATGCGGGGGCTGGTTTCGGCCAGCGGCCCGGTGCAGCCTCGCGCTGATGCCTTTGCCCATGAGGCCGTCGCGCTGGCCGGCGTCATCGCCGCGCTGGAACAAACCTCCATCGCGCCCTCCGTGGTCCGGGCAGCCGCAGACCTTTCCGTCGGCTTCATTGCGCCGGTGGCCGACGGCGCCAGTGCTGACCTTGCAGGCCGGCAAAACCAGATCATGGATACGATCCGCGCCTCTGTTGCCGCACAGTCGGACGCCCTGTCAGCAGCAGCAACCGAGATCATGAAGCAACCGAAGGTCGCCGAGCGTCGCTTCGTGCCGCTATCCTCTGCCGAAGCGGTCATTCTTTATGCCGGAAGCTTCCTGCCGAGCTGGGCAGGCGCGATCTCCATCGACCTTTTACCGGGCGTCCTCGTCGCGATGCTCGCTGTCGCCCATGCCGCCATGCGCCGCGGCGAAGAAGAACTGTCCGACGCCGACCGCATCACCGCAGCGGACATGCTGCGTGCCCTTGAATTGCACAACGCGCTCAACGCACGCGTCGAGAGTCGGGCCGCAACGGGCGGTGAACTCAGCGGTGAACCGGAGCCCTCGGGCGCATTTTCGGTCGAAAACGTCACGCCCATCGCCATGGCGGACAGGAAGCGAAACGAGACATGAGCCCGATCGAACCCACAATGCGTCGCAAACGAGGTTTCCTGATGCGTTATCTTGCGCGTTTTGACGATGGCGACATCGCCCGCTCCGTGTTCTACGGACTACTGGCCGGCGCCGTTGCCGTGATCGGGCTGGACCTGAAGACGCTTTACGATGATCAACAGCTCGGCAGGGGCAATGGAAGCGGTGCTGTCTATGTCGAACCAGCGCTGCCTGCGGCTTTACGCACGGCCGCGCCGGAACAGCCCTATCGACCTGATCCACGTCAACACATCACACTCGACGGCGAGGCGCTGCGCCAGCCGATGCAGTTCGAACTGCTTGCGGACGGGGTGATGCGCGCACAAGGCGCCATCGACGTTGGCGCCGCGCGCCGTTTCGCCGCCGAACTTGAACAACGCGGTGAATATGTCAGAACGCTCACGCTAAATTCCAATGGCGGATCACTTGAAGACGCGCTGTCGATGGCGCGACTGGTGCGCCAGCACGGTCTTGCCGTGACCATCGAGGATGGTGCGCTGTGCGCCTCATCCTGTCCGCTGGTTCTTGCAGCGGGCACAACCCGCAATGTCAGTGCGAACGCGGCGGTAGGACTGCACCAGTTCTATGCAGCCAGCGACATTCGCGACCTTGATCCGGCGCAGGCAATGTCGGCGGCGCAGGCCACCACCGCGCGGGTTTCACGCCATCTTTCCGAGATGGGCGTCGATCCGGCGCTGTGGCTTCACGCGCTCGATACACCGCCTCAAAATCTCTACTACCTCTCGCGCGAGGAGATGGAGGCCTATCGCCTGATCCACAGCGAACAGAAACTCGCCCGCCGCTGAACCCGCCCGAAACAACGACCAGATGCAAAAAGGCGGACCGCTTCCGGCCCGCCTGAATGTCAAGTCAGCCGCCGCGCAAAGCGGCGTTCAAGCCAGTTCCGCTCAATTCCACTCGCGAATATCGACGAAGTGGCCGGCAATCGCGGCAGCCGCAGCCATCGCCGGCGACACCAGATGGGTGCGGCCCTTGAAGCCCTGACGACCTTCGAAGTTGCGGTTGGAGGTCGAGGCGCAACGCTCATAGGGTGCGAGGCGGTCATCGTTCATCGCCAGGCACATCGAGCAGCCCGGCTCACGCCAGTCAAACCCGGCGGCGACGAAGATCTTGTCGAGACCTTCGGCTTCGGCCTGCGCCTTCACGAGGCCCGAACCTGGCACGATCATCGCGTTGACGGTCGAGGCGACCTGCTTGCCTTCGACGACCGCGGCGACTGCGCGCAGATCCTCGATGCGGCCATTGGTGCACGAGCCGATGAAGACGCGATCAATGTTGATGTCGGTAATCTTCGTCCCCGGCGTCAAACCCATATAATCGAGCGCGCGCAACTTGGAATTCCGCTTGTTCTCATCGGAGATCTCGTCCGGATTTGGCACGACGCCGGTTACAGAAACCACGTCTTCCGGCGAGGAGCCCCAGGTGACGATTGGCGGCAGCTTGGCAGCGTCGAGCACCACGACCTTGTCGTAATGCGCGCCTTCGTCCGTCGTCAGCGTCTTCCAATATTCCAGCGCCATGTCCCACGCCTTGCCTGTCGGCGCGCGTGGCTTGTCCTTCACATAAGCGAATGTCTTCTCATCCGGCGCAATGAGACCGGCGCGCGCGCCACCCTCGATCGACATGTTGCAGATCGTCATGCGGCCTTCCATCGACAGCGCGCGGATCGCTTCGCCGGCATATTCGATGACATAGCCGGTGCCACCTGCGGTGCCGATCTCACCGATGATGGCAAGAACGATGTCCTTTGCAGTCACGCCCTCCGGCAGTTGGCCATCAACACGCACCAGCATGTTCTTGGCCTTGCTCTGGATCAGCGTCTGGGTCGCCAGGACGTGTTCCACTTCCGAGGTGCCGATGCCATGCGCCAGCGCGCCGAACGCGCCATGGGTCGAGGTGTGGCTGTCGCCGCAGACAATCGTCATGCCCGGCAGGGTGAAGCCCTGCTCCGGCCCGATAATGTGCACGATGCCCTGGCGCACATCCTTCTCGGAGAAATATTCGACGCCGAACTCGGCGGCGTTGGCGGCCAGCGCCTCGACCTGGATGCGGCTTTCCTCGTTCTTGATGCCAAGGTTGCGATCCGGCGAAGTCGACACGTTGTGGTCGACGACGGCGAGCGTCTTTTCCGGCTGACGCACCTTGCGCCCCGTCATGCGCAGGCCTTCAAAAGCCTGCGGGCTGGTCACTTCGTGAACGAGGTGGCGGTCGATATAGAGCAGGCAGGTGCCGTCATCCTGGCGGTCCACGACGTGGTCGTCGAAAATCTTGTCGTAAAGTGTGCGCGGTGCTGCGGTCATGTGCGTCAATCCGTCGATATGGGAAATGGAATGGACAGGCCGGCGAATTGCCGGAGACGGAACTCAGCCTTGAAGGACGAGCGTCGCCCCGGAAATCCGCGCATAGAACCGTGCCGGCAGACGCTTTACGTCCTGCAGCACAAATCCCTTATAGGCCGGATGTCCGAATAATTCTTCCATGGGGTGCTCATACCAGCCTTTCGAAGGCTCGGCAATTGCTGCCGGGGCCGCGACTGTCAGCGGTCGGCTTCATCCCTGGGGCGCTCTTCTGCAAGCACGACCTTTTCAAGCGGGTGCAAGAAGCCCAGCACGATGACCGCAAGCACCGTGGCAAAGGCGGCGATCTGCCAGAAGCCAAGGCCGGCAGCCAGCCCGATCGCACCTGCGAGCCAAAGGCCCGCGCCGGTGGTCAGACCCTTGATGCGTCCGCGCGCGACGATGATCGTGCCTGCAGCCAGAAAGGCGACACCCGCCGTTACCGCCTCGATAAGGCGCAAAGGATCCTGACGCGCCCCTTCATCATTGAACTGGGTCGTGTGAACGATCTCGATGCCGATGATGGTGAAACATGCTGCCGCCAGCGCGACAAGGATGTGGGTGCGCAATCCCGCTGGCTGGTTTCGCCATTCTCGCTCGAAGCCAATGACCGCACCAAGAACAGTCGCGAGCGCCAGCCGGGCCGCAATCACCGAAAATGGCAGCCACGTCGCATGGCCAAAATCGTCAAGGATATCCTGCATGTGTCCCCTCACAGCGTCTGCCAGATTTCTCAAACGCAGCGCAGGGTTCAGGGTTCCGGGGACAAGACGCCGACAAACGAAAAATGGCGGCCCGAAGACCGCCATCGTTCAGATCAGGCTCGCGCCAGATCGTGATCTTATTCGGAAGCTGGTGCTTCTGCTGCTGCGGCTTCCGCCGCTGCTGCTGCCTCGGCGGCTGCCTTTTCGGCGGCCAGTGCCTGAGCTGCTGCAACCTTTTCAGCCTCGATGCGAGCGCGCTCGGCAACAACGGCCTGACGCTCTGCTTCGTTGAGCTTGCGGGCGCGCACGCCGGTGTTCTCGACGATACGAGCCGACTTACCGCGACGGTCGCGCAGGTAGTACAGCTTTGCGCGACGGACCTTACCGCGACGGACGACTTCGACGCCTTCAACCATCGGCGAGTAGACCGGGAACACGCGCTCCACGCCTTCGCCATAGGAAATCTTGCGAACGGTGAAGTTTTCCTGGATGCCGGCACCCGAACGGGCGATGCACACGCCTTCGTAGGCCTGAACGCGGGTACGCGTGCCTTCGGTGACGCGGACCAGAACGCGGACGGTGTCGCCTGGCTGGAATTCTGGAAGCGTACGCTTTGCTTCGATCTTGGCGGCCTGTTCGGCCTCAAGCTGACGGATAATGTCCATGACAGACTCCTCTTCTTGTTCTTTGAACAGCCAGAGCGCTCTCACTTGCCGTGCAGCCTTTTGCCGCGTGACTATGTTCATCTGCCCAAAAGCTGAAGAACAGGAGCGATTTCACCGTAATTGTTGACGGGATCGGGACGACTGCCCGGATTATGGGCGGCTCATACAGGTTTTTGCACAGGCTGTCACCTGTTGCCGGGTTCTTTTTTGCCGGGCGCTGCCGGGAGCAGGTCCGGGCGGCGCATCTGTGTCAATTCGAGCGCTGTCTGGTGCCGCCACTGAGCGATACGCGCATGGTTGCCCGAGGTCAGCACCTCCGGGATTGGCCGATCCTCGAACAATTGCGGACGGGTGTAGTGCGGGTGCTCGAGAAGGCCGTTCTCGAAGCTTTCCTCGGTGCCAGATTCATCATTGCCCATGACGCCGGGCAAGAGACGCACGATTGCGTCCAGCAGCACCAGCGCTGCTGGTTCGCCGCCCGACAGGATGTAATCGCCGATCGACACTTCCTCCAGGTCGCGCGCTTCAATGACGCGCTGGTCGACGCCTTCGAAGCGTCCGCAGACGATGACCGCCCCCGGACCCTGTGCCAGTTCGCGCACACGCGCTTGCGTCAACGGCTTTCCACGCGGGCTCATCAGCAGCCGGGGGCGCTGATCACCCGCCGGGGAGGCATGATCGATGGCGCTGGCCAGAATGTCGGCACGCAGCACCATGCCGGCACCGCCCCCTGCCGGCGTATCATCGACCGTGCGATGGCGGTCGGTGGCAAAATCGCGGATCTGGACGGTTTCAATCGACCATGCCCCCGCCTCCAGTCCGCGCCCCGCCAGCGACATGCCAAGTGCGCCGGGAAACATGTCAGGATAAAGCGTGAGAACCGAAGCGCGGAAGCTCATTCGCCGCGATCCTGCTCTGCCTCGTCAGCATCGTCATCGACCAGACCAGCCGCCTGTGTGTCGACACGAATGAACCCTTGGGCAATTTGAATGTCAGGGATCGCGGCCAACGTGAACGGGACCATGGCTGCGCGGCGACCGGCAAGGGCGATCTCGACAATATCGCCACCGCCGAAATTCTGCAGCCCGGTGACCTTGCCGATCACCTGATCTGCCTCGTCGCGTACGGCAAGACCGATGAGGTCGGCGTGATAGAACTCATCGTCTTCCAGGTCGTCGGGAAGCGCCGCGCGGTCGATGAACAGCTCGATGCCGGTGACAGCCTCGGCTGCGTCACGCGAGGTGATCTCCTTGAAGCGCACGACCACGACATTCTTGGCGGGGCGGATGCTGGCAACGGTGAACTTGCGGCCATCTGCGGCGCGCAAGGGGCCATAATCGCCCAGAGCCAGCGGGTCGCCCGTAAAGGTCTTGACCCTCACCTCGCCCCTGATGCCATGCGGCGCGCCGATCACGGCCATCTGCAATGTTTTAGGATCATTTGTCATCGGCTGTCTCTAATCGCAGATGCGCACCGTTTCAATCGCCGATCCGGAGAGCCCTTCAAGCTCGCGGGTGAGCCGTATCGTAGACCTCCAGCAGACGGGCGGTGTCGACATCGGTGTAGATCTGCGTCGTCGACAGACTGGCGTGGCCAAGCAGCTCCTGAATGGTGCGCAGATCACCGCCACGCGCCAGAAGATGCGTTGCAAAGGAATGACGCAAAGCGTGCGGCGTGGCGGTATCTGGCAGGTTAAGCGCCGCGCGCATCTTCTGCATCTCGCGCTGCACGATCGCCGGCTGCAGTTGCCCACCGCGCGCGCCGCGAAACAGGGGACCATCGGCCCCCAAATGCCATGGGCAAAGGCGTCGATATTCCGCCACCGTCTGAAAGGCAAAAGGCAGGACCGGAACGATACGCGTCTTCCCGCCCTTGCCGGCAATGCGCAACAATTTGTCATCGGGCGATGAAAGCTCGCTGCCCGCCAAGCCCAGCGCTTCGGAAATGCGCAGGCCGCATCCATAAAGCAATGTCAGGACCGCGGCATTGCGCGCGGCGATCCAGGGCTCCTCGGCCAATTGACCGCTCGTCGAAACCACTTTGCGCGCATCGATCGCCGTCAATGGCTTGGGCAAGGATTTCGGCTGTCGCGGCGCGCGCATGGCGGCCGCGCCGGCTGCATTGGCAAGACCGCGCTTTTCCAGATGGCGCAGCAGCGAGCGTACACCTGCAAGGCCACGGGCCAGAGAACGCGCGCCAACGCCATCATTACGGCGATGTGCCAGGAAAGAGCGCAGATCCATCGGCTTCAACGCAGCGATGTCGCCTATTCCGGGTGGGCCGCCGGCATGTTTCGTCATGAAGTGGAAGAATTGACGCGTGTCGCGCTCATAGGCTTCCACCGTCAGCTTCGACAAACGACGCTCGCTCGAAAGCGAGGCAAGCCAGTCGAGACGTGCCTGCTGAAGGTCTGGCCTGGCAGAAATCAAAAACTCATCCATGGCACGATGGTGCCGCATCAAGGTTAGCGTTGCATGAAGCTTTCCAGCCAGTCGAAATTTCCTGCCGCAGATTCGAAAAGTTTACCGTTTGGCCGCTTTTGTGATGCACTTTGGCGCATGATCCAGACCCCGCACGCCACATTTGCCGATCGCCTTGCCGTCCTCACGCTTCGGCTGCTTGCCATGATGAATGTCCTGTTTGCGGCTTTGTTCTACGGCGCACTCCTGTTTGCGGTCAGTCAGGCGCAAGCGGCGGAAACTGCCACATGCAACGGCCAGAACCTGCTTGCAGAGATCGAACACGACAATCCCGATCGCCTTGCAGCCATTCGCGCTGAAGCTGACGCAATCCCCAATGGAAAGGGTTTGCTGTGGCGCATTTCAAAAGACGGCGTCACCGATTCCTATCTGTTCGGCACCATGCACATGGCCGATCCGCGCGTGATCGATCTGCCGGCTGCGGCGCAGGATGCCTTTGACACAGCCTCCACCGTGGTCATCGAAACGACCGATATTCTCGACCAGGCGGCGATGATGGCATCGATGCTGAAGAATCCCGAACTGATGATGTTCACTGACGACACGACGCTGTTCTCGCTGGTGTCGGACGAAGATCGCGCCGTGATCGAGGATGCGCTGAAAAGCCGTGGCATCCCACCGGCAAGCGTCGTGAAGATGAAGCCATGGATGATTGCCTCCATGGTAGCGCTGCCGGCCTGCGAGCTTGCCCGCAAGGCCGCAGGCGCCCCAGTTCTGGATATCGAATTGGCGCAACGCGCGCAGGTCGACGGTAAACTTCTGGAAGGCCTGGAGACGGTCGAAGACCAGCTCGGCGCGATGGCCTCGCTGCCGATGGATTTTCACCTCCGCGGTCTGGTCGAGACGATAAAGCTGGGCGCGCGCATTGACGATGTGATCGAGACCATGATCGTCCTCTATCTGGACGGCGACACTGGCATGTTCTGGCCATTTTTCCGCGAGGTTCTGCCATCCGAAAGTGACCGGGATGGTGGTTATGCCGCATTCGAAGAGGCGATGGTCACCGCCCGCAACCACACGATGGCGGCGCGGGCCGATCCTTTCCTGACACAAGGTGGCGCGTTCATAGCAGTCGGTGCCTTGCACCTGCCGGGCGACAAGGGCCTGGTGTCGCTGCTGCGGGCGAACGGCTATATCGTCGAAGCGGTTGACAACGACGTACCGATTGCCGGCGGCGATGCAGATGAGCATGGTTGCCGCGCCTCAGCCGGCTACAGCTGGTGCGCACGAACCGCACAATGCGAGCGCCCGTGGGAACTGGCGGCAAAACACGGATTTGAAAACGACGCCGTGAGCTTCGCCAATTTCTGCAGTCAATGAAAAATCGCCGCGTCTGGCAAAGACACGGCGATCGAAATTCGAATGTTTTCTCAAGAATAGCAGGCTTGCCAGAGCCTATTGCCCTAGCTTCTAACTGCTCGTCCGAGGGCCAACAGAATACATGCGCCCACAAAACCGGCGATCAAATATCCAAGCCAGCCACCAAACGAAACGCCGAGCATCCCGAATATGAAGCTCGCCAGCGCGGCGCCGATAATCCCAAGAATGATGTTCATGAAAATGCCGGTGTCGCTCTTCATGAAGTTCGAAGCGATCCAGCCAGCAAGGCCGCCGATGATGATGGCTGCAATCCAACCAATGCCAGTTTCGTCCATGATGATCTCCCTCAATCCTTCGAAATGGAAGGTGAGGTAAAAACGCATGGACGAAAGAAAAGTTCCGTGAGCCGGTTCAGGCGCGATTGAGCGCACGCCTGAACCTTAGGCTCTGAAGGATCAGGCCGCCTGCTTCTTGGGCTGGATCAGGCCGCGTGCCACCAGCAACTCGGCGATCTGCACCGTGTTGAGGGCCGCGCCCTTGCGCAGATTGTCGGAGACCACCCACATGTTGAGGCCGTTATCGATCGTGGAATCTTCACGAATGCGCGAGATATAGGTCGCATCCTCGCCTGCCGCGTCGAGCGGGGTCACGTAACCAGCATCCTCACGCTTGTCGATGACCAGGCAGCCCGGAGCTTCACGCAGAAGTTCACGCGCCTCGTCGGCAGTGATCGGGTTTTCGAACTCGATGTTGACCGCTTCCGAATGACCGATGAACACGGGCACGCGCACGGCGGTGCAGGTCACCTTGATCTTCGGGTCGAGCATCTTCTTGGTCTCGGCCGTGACCTTCCACTCTTCCTTGGTCTGGCCGTCTTCCATGAACTCGTCAATGTGCGGAATGACGTTGAAAGCGATGCGCTTGGTGAACTTCTTGGCTTCCACCGGATCGGCGACGAACACGGCGCGCGTCTGGGTGAACAGCTCGTCCATGCCTTCCTTGCCCGCGCCGGAAACCGACTGGTAGGTCGAGACGACAACGCGCTTGATCGTCGCCTTGTCGTGCAGCGGCTTGAGCGCGACGACGAGCTGGGCAGTGGAGCAATTCGGGTTGGCGATGATGTTCTTCTTGGTGAAACCTTCGACGGCGTCCGGGTTCACTTCCGGTACGATCAACGGCACGTCGATGTCGTAGCGGAACGCTGAGGAATTATCGATCACCACGCAGCCCTGAGCACCGATCTTCGGCGACCATTCCTTCGAGATGGTGCCACCAGCAGACATCAGGCAGATGTCGGTATCGGAAAAGTCGTAGGTGGCGAGATCCTTCACCTTCAGCGTCTTGTCGCCATAGGAGACCTCGGTGCCGACCGAACGGCGTGAGGCCAGTGCGACAACCTCATCAGCAGGAAAGCCACGCTCTTCGAGGATGTTGAGCATTTCGCGTCCGACATTGCCGGTTGCGCCTGCGATTGCAATCTTGAAACCCATTCCCGTCGCTCCTTCTGGAGCATGATCGTGTTCGCCTAATGCGTCCCGAGATGGGGATCATGCTCAATCTCTCCGCTGGTTTCGCTTGGAGAAGACCCGCCGGCCGGTGCGGGTCCCGCCTCCCTCGGACCGGACCCGGGGAGAGGGCGAGCAGGCCGAGAGAAGTCAGACCGTTTTCGTGGTCGTCGTTTTGGCCATGGTTTTGGTGGAACGCGCGCGCGCAGCATCGGCTTCGGCAGGCATCTGCGATACACCACCAAACAAACCGGACGCCAGATATGCCATCAACAGGCCACGCATCGTTTTTCCTTCATTCGCGCCCGCCTTGTACGCTCTTTGATGACAGAGTCAATCAGCGTCACGTGACGGCAGGTGCGACCGGCGGTGGCAGGAGAGATCCGCACCGCCGGTCGGCATTATCAAGCTGCGCGGAACTTCGCGACAATGGCGTCGCCCATCTGGGTCGTGCCAACTTCGGTCATGCCGTTCGACATGATGTCACGGGTACGCAAGCCGTCGTCGAGAACAGCGGAAATCGCAGCCTCCAGACGGTCAGCTTCTGCAACCATATTGAACGAATAGCGCAGGCACATGGCAAAGGAAGCAATCATGGCGATCGGGTTGGCGATGCCCTGACCTGCAATGTCCGGTGCCGATCCATGCACCGGCTCATAAAGCGCCTTGCGCTTGCCGGTTGCAGCATCCGGGGCACCGAGCGAGGCCGACGGCAACATGCCGAGCGAACCGGTCAGCATGGCAGCAACGTCGGAAAGCATGTCGCCGAACAGATTGTCGGTGACGATGACGTCAAACTGCTTGGGCCAGCGTACCAGCTGCATGCCGCCGGCGTCGGCCAGCATGTGGGTCAGCTCGACGTCCTGGTAGCCGTTCTTGTGGGTCGCGGTGACAACTTCGTTCCACAACACGCCCGACTTCATGACGTTGCGCTTTTCCATCGAGCAAACCTTGTTGCCGCGGGTGCGCGCAAGCTCGAAGGCCGCCGCAGCGATGCGCTCGATCTCATAGGTTTCGTAGACCTGCGTATCGACGCCGCGCTTCTGGCCATTGCCAAGGTCGATGATTTCCTTCGGCTCGCCGAAATAGACACCACCGGTCAATTCGCGCAAGATCAAGATGTCCAGACCTTCAACGACTTCCGGCTTGAGCGACGACGAGGCCGCCAGTGCCGGATAGCAGATTGCAGGCCGCAGATTGGCGAACAGCTCCATGTCCTTACGCAGACGAAGAAGCCCTGCCTCCGGCCGGACTTCATACGGCACGCTGTCCCACTTGGGACCACCAACCGCACCGAACAGCACGGCATCGGCAGCCATCGCGGTAGCAACGTCGGCTTCGGAGATCGACTGACCATGCGCGTCGTAGGCGCTGCCGCCAACGAGCGCTTCCTCGGTCTCGAAACCAGCGTTCAGGTCGGCGTTCATCGCCGCGATCAGCTTTTTGACCTCCGCCATTGACTCAGGGCCAATGCCGTCACCTGGAAGAAGGAGAAGCTTGCGCGATGCCATGGGAAACGCCTTTCAGAGAATATTATAAGCCGCGCATTTGCTAACGGCAGGGAGGGATGTACGCAAGCCTCCATTGCACCATATTGCAGTCATCGATCGCAAAGATGCGCTGATGGCGCCGTACCGACACACTCGCTGTAAACGAAACAGCCGGCGCTTCTGCACCGGCTGAAACCATCAATATCAGGCAATCATCTCAAGCCCAGGGGCGATTTTCAGCATTCTGCTGTTCGAAATGATCGATCGACGGTGCTTTTTCCAGCGTCAAACCGATGTCGTCGAGCCCGTTGAGCAGGCAATGACGCTTGAACTCGTCGAGATCGAACGTGATGACTCCGCCATCGGGACCGCGGATTTCCATCGCCTCCAGATCGACCGTCAGCGTCGCATTGGCACCGCGCTGTGCATCGTCCATCAGCTTGTCGAGATCGTCCTGGCTGACCTTGATCGGCAAGATACCGTTCTTGAAGCAGTTATTGTAAAAGATGTCGGCGAACGAGGTCGAGATCACGCAGCGAATGCCGAAATCGAGCAGCGCCCACGGCGCGTGTTCACGCGACGAGCCGCAACCGAAATTGTCGCCAGCAACCAGGATCTGGGCATTTCGGTAGGCGGGCTTGTTGAGAACGAAATCCGGGTTCTCGGTCCCATCCTCATTGAAACGCATCTCGGCAAACAGTCCCTTGGCAAGGCCCGTGCGCTTGATCGTTTTCAGGTAATCCTTCGGGATGATCATATCGGTGTCGATATTGACGATCGGAAGGGGCGCGGCAACGCCCGTCAGCTTGATGAACTTGTCCATACTTCTGCCTGTGTTTCGGCCTCGGAAATCGTGTCGATGCGGCTTTACACCGGATAGCGCAAAATTCAAAGCCGGTTGGCACCAGCACAGGGAGGTCTCGAACGAGCAACGCCTCCCTGCGCGCCGTATCAGGCGCGGTGCAGCGCCATCGTGCCGTTCTCGGTGCCGGTGAGGCGACGGGACCGGCCATCGGCGCCGACAATCATTTCCACCCTTGTGCGCTCGGCCCGGAAATTCGGCGAGGTCGAGGCGTCTACCGGCGGCGAGAACTTCACCGTCACACGCCACAGATCGGGCTTGATGGTTTCGGCGACCCCGATGATGCGGCCGCTGGCGGCACGACCGTTGAAAGCGCCGGCAACCTGGTCGCCGACCGAAAACGGTGCAGCCGCCTGCACGGTGGACGCTGGCGTGTCGAGCCGCGCGGACAGCGTGTTCCAGTCGCGCGCGCCGTTCTGGCGGGCGACAATGTCGAGCGCCTTGCCGTGGCTCAGCGCCACGCCTTCAGCTGCCAGCGCCTCGCGCAGACGTTTTGCATGGGTCTTGTAGTCGGATGCCATCATGGTCATCGCGTTTCCTATCCTTTGAAGGACGGCAGACTGTCACGGGAGCCCACATTGCCGTTTCGGCCGTCATCAAGACAGGGAAACGAACTGATCGACGGAAGCTTCACCATGGCTTGCGCTGTGGGCGGCAGGCGCTTCCGGGCCCGGCGCACAGATAAGAAGCACACGACCCAACGTCAAGCCGAAAAGCCTTGTCGCAGGACAGGCCGAAGACACGTGCAAAAGCCGCAGGCTCTTCCCCTCACCGAACGATGAGATCGCCCAACGCTTGCATGCGCAAATGCATTGCGCCAGAAAGGTGCTCATGCCGATCAGACCCTATCGCCGCCGCCGTTCCGTTCTTTATGTCCCCGCGCTCAACCACAAGGCGCTGGCCAAGCTGCCCGCGCTGGCCTGCGACTGCGTCGTCATTGACCTCGAGGATTCGATTGCGCCCTCGCGCAAAGCCGAAGCCCGTGACGCGGTGAAACACTTCTTCGAAACACGGGTCGCGGATGGCAAGGAGATGGTCATCCGCATCAACGCGCTGTCGAGCGAATGGGGTGCGGACGATCTCGCCATGGCCCGCCAGTGCCGTCCCGACGCGATCCTGCTGCCGAAGGTGGAGACGGCGCGTGACGTGCTTGACGCCAACGATATGCTGGACGAACTCGATGCCCGCGCCTCGCTGTGGTTGTGGGCTATGGTGGAAACGCCGCGCGCGATGCTCAATCTCGGCGCGATCGCCGCGCTCGGGCGCGACCGCAGCGCAAGACTGGCGTGCCTCGTCGCCGGCACCAACGATCTGGTCAAGGACACCGGCATCCTCGCCACACCTGACCGGCGCTATCTGGTGCCATGGCTGATGCAGATGGTGCTGGCGGCGCGTGCCGGCGATCTGGACATTCTTGATGGCGTCAGCAACGATTTTCGCGATCTCGATGCGCTGGGGCACGAATGCGTGGAGGGCCGCAACATGGGCTTCGACGGCAAGACCCTGATCCACCCGGCGCAGATCGATCTCGCCAACAATGCGTTTTCGCCCGCGCCCGCGGAAGTCGAGGACGCACTCGCGATCCGCGCCGCGTTCGCACTGCCGGATAACGCCGACAAGGGCGTCATTTCGCTTGGCGGAAAGATGGTCGAGCGGCTGCATCTCGACCAGGCGGAGCGATTGCTCATCAAGGCTGGACTATAGAAAGGACGATCATGAAACTCTACCGCCTCCTGACCGGACCCGATGATTCAAGCTTCTGCCACAAGGTGACGCTGGCACTGTCGAAAGGCTGGCACCTGCACGGCTCCCCGACCTATGCCTTTGACGCCGAGACCAAGACAATGCGATGCGGACAGGCTGTGGTGAAGGAAGTCCACGGCAAGGATTACGACCCGCAAATGAAACTCGGCGAACAATAGACGTTCGATCGCACGGTCGGAGCAACCGCCCCTTCGCGCAAACGGGTCATTTTTGTAAGCGAGGCCGGATCGGCCTTGCTGCCGGTGGCGGCACCAAGGGGCCGCAGCCAGTTCCGACATGGATCGGCCTGAAAAGGACTTGTACTAGCCCCTAAACGCGAAAAAGCCGCGGAAAACCGCGGCTTTTCGATGCTGTCTTCCCGAAAGAAAACTGGAGCGGGTGAAGCGATTCGAACGCTCGACCCCAACCTTGGCAAGGTTGTGCTCTACCCCTGAGCTACACCCGCTCATGCAGCTGTCCGCCGCAAGCCGGTGTTGTATGGCGTAACTTTCCGATGAATGCAACAGGAAAAACGCAGCCATCCGATTGCGTTACGTAAACCGACTGGATCGATACGACTGGCCTGTATCGAAGGTCAGGGACGGGGTTGAAACTACCGCCACGATTGCCACATTTGGGGTAACACATCTCGACCGCAGGCCCGGTTGGGTTTAGACGGGTCGAAACGGCTGGATCAGGCGAGGACTTTTACAATGAGCGCTCAGGATAACCCCTACGGTGCCGGTTTCGGCGGGGACTACACAGTCCAGACCAATGGTGCGGCTGCGCCTCAAGGCAGCAGCGATGTCATCAAGGACACGACGACTGCCTCCTTTACTGCCGACGTCATCCAGGAATCGCGCAATCAACCCGTGCTTGTCGATTTCTGGGCGCCCTGGTGCGGACCCTGTCGCCAGTTGACGCCCGTGATCGAAAAAGCGGTTCGCGAAGCGGGTGGGCGCGTCAAGCTTGTCAAAATGAACATCGATGATCATCCGTCGATTGCGGGTCAGCTCGGGATTCAGTCGATCCCTGCCGTCATCGCGTTCCGCGATGGTCAGCCGGTCGATGGCTTCATGGGAGCGATTCCGGAAAGCCAGATTGCAGAATTCATCAACAAGGTCGGTGGGCCGGGTGATACCGAAGTAGCGCTTGCTGAAGCCCTTGCGGCTGCTGGCGAATTGCGGGCCGAAGGCGATGCACAAGGGGCCGCGCAGGTCTATGCCGGTGTGCTCTCGCATGCGCCTGACAATTTGACGGCCGTGGCCGGGCTGGCAGAGACACTCGTTGATATCGGGGATCTGGTGAATGCGCGCGAAGTGCTCGCCCGCGCGCCTGAAGGATCAGACGATGCCCCGGAGTTGACGGCCGTGCGCGCGCGCATTGCCCTGGCAGATCAGGTTGCAGAACTTGGCGATCGAGCCGAGCTGGAAAGCCGTCTTGCCGCCGACCCGAACGATCATCAGGCACGTTTCGATCTTGGCTTGATCCATAATGCGCTCGATCAACGTGACGAAGCTGCTGACGCGATGCTGGCGATCATGCGCGCAGACCGCGAATGGAACGAGGATGGCGCACGCCTGCAGTTGCTCAAGTTCTTTGAAGCCTGGGGCATGGCCGACAAGGCAACGCTCGCTGCGCGGCGCAAGCTGTCGTCGCTGTTGTTTTCCTGATGCAGGGAGGATGATGTGCAGGTTGGTAACGCACGCTATCTGAACGGAACGGATCTGCCGCATTCGGTTCCGATCTTTCCGCTGACGGCTGCACTGCTCCTGCCAGGTGGGCGCATGCCCCTCAACATCTTTGAACCACGATACCTGGAGATGGTCGATCATGTGCTGGCACATGATCGACTGATCGGCATGATCCAGCCTCGTCTTGATGGCGCGCTACGACATGACGGTGAGCCGGAACTGTGCGAGGTGGGCTGTATCGGCCGCCTCACATCCTTTGCCGAAACCGGCGACGGGCGCTATCTGGTGTCGTTGCAGGGCGTGTGCCGTTTCCGTATTGCAGAGGAACTGGCGGTGAAGACGCCGTTTCGACAGGCGCATGTCACCCCGTTCATTGCCGACCTCGACATCGAGGCGGGGGCGAGCGAAGTCGATCGAACGGCGCTGCTGAAGGCGTTTCGCGCCTATCTGAAGGCCAATGAAATGGAAGCTGATTGGGACAGTATCAGCCGCGCTGAAAATGCCACGCTGGTCAACGCCCTTTCGATGATGGCGCCTTATGGCCCTGCCGAAAAGCAGGCTCTGCTTGAAGCTCCTGACCTGAAAACGCGGGCGGCGACGCTGGTTGCAATGACAGAGATCGCCCTCGCACGCGCTGACGACGAGTTCGGGGCGAGCCTGCAATGAGCAACGGCAACGACACCCAGATTTCACGAAATGGCGGTGTCGATCCGAAGCTTTTGGAGATGCTTGTCTGCCCGCTGACCAAGGCGGCATTGTTGTGGAACCCCGACACCAGCGAACTTGTCTCGCGTGCTGCGCGTCTTGCCTATCCGGTGCGAGATGGTGTGCCGATCATGCTGCCTTCCGAGGCGCGCTCCCTTGATGCTGAAGAGCTGAATGGCTGAGGCGCGCCTGCCGGGTTAGTGAAAGTTTCGCCCTTTCGGCATGACTGCACCGACGTTGCGCTCCGATTGCGGACCGCGTCTGTCGAGGCCAACCGGGTGGCGTATTTCATCGACCTGACCGGTGAAATTCACTTTTCTCCACGCTTCCGACAAGGTTTCGAGACGTGCGCTGAGGTCCTCGATCCGGTCGGCGACGACGTGGATGACGTTGGACACCGATTGCACCCTGCCGGTCACCCGCACCAGTCGCGCGCCCATCACCACCGGGCGGAAGCGGTCGAATGTCCTGGTCCACACAACGATATTGGCGATGCCGGTCTCGTCTTCCAGCGTCATGAAGATCACTCCTTTGGCCGAACCGGGTCGCTGGCGCACCAGCACCAGTCCGGCCACGCTGACCCGCTTGCCATGGGGAACCGAGATCAACGCCCCGTTTTCCAACACGCCTTCGCGGGCAAGTGTGGCACGCAGGAAAGACAAGGGGTGGTCCTTGAGCGAGAATGACAGCGCCCGGTAATCTTGGATGACGTGCTCGCCGGCCGGCATGGCGGGAAGCTGCACCGCTGCCTCGGTGTCGCGCAAGTGCAGGTCCGGCCGCTCGAACAGCGGCAGGCGCTCGGCAGCCCCCTTCTCGTCCAGCGCCCGCACCGCCCACAGCGCGGCGCGACGGTCGAGCCCGAGTGAGCGGAACGCGTCGGCTTCGGCCAGTTTCTGGATTTTTGCACGCGATAGCCCGGAGCGCAGCCACAGATCGCGCACCGAACTGTAGCCCGCACCGCGATGGGCGACCAACGCCGTCACCGCCTCCTCGCCGAGCCCCTTGATCTGCCGCAGGCCGAGACGCACCGCATGGGCGGTGCGGATCACCGATTTCATCTCGCGGTGGCGCGCGGCAATTCTGCGCGGATCGAACGCTGCCGGTTCGAGCGTGCTGTCCCATGTGGAAAAATTGATGTCCGGCGCGCGCACCTCGACGCCATGCTCGCGCGCATCGCGCACCAGCTGGCCGGGGCCGTAAAACCCCATCGGTTGCGAATTCAGCAGTCCCGCCAGAAACACGTCGGGATAGTAGGTCTTGATCCAGGACGAGGCGTAAACCAGCAGCGCGAAGGACGCGGCATGGCTTTCGGGAAAGCCATATTCGCCGAACCCCTCAATCTGGCGAAAGCAGCGTTCTGAAAAACCGCGCGGATAGCCCTTCTTCACCATGCCCTCGACCATCCGCTCCCTGTGCTGATCGAGCGTTCCGCTGCGTTTGAACGTCGCCATGGCGCGACGCAGTTGATCGGCTTCCGCTGGCGAGAAGCCGCCGATGTCGATGGCGATCTGCATCGCCTGTTCCTGAAACAGCGGCACACCCAGTGTGCGCTTGAGAATATTTTTAATTTCAGGGCCGGGATACTCGACGGGTTCTTTGCCTTCCCGCCGGCGCAGATAGGGATGCACCATGTCGCCCTGGATCGGGCCGGGACGCACAATCGCGACCTCGATGACGAGATCGTAGAATTCGCGCGGTTTCAGCCGTGGCAACATCGACATCTGCGCCCGGCTCTCGATCTGGAACACGCCCACAGTGTCGGCGCGGCAGATCATGTCGTAAACCTCCGGCCGCTGGTCGCGATGCAGCGCGGTCAGGTCGAGCTTGCGGTCATACTGTGCGTCGAGCATCTCGAAACAGCGGCGCAGACATGACAGCATGCCGAGCGCCAGGATGTCGACCTTGAGAATATTGACCCGGTCGAGATCGTCCTTGTCCCACTCGACCATGCGCCTGGTTTCCATGCCGGTGCGCACGATCGGCACGATCTCGTCGAGACGATCCTGCGTGATGACGAAACCGCCGACATGCTGGGTCAAATGGCGCGGAAACGCCTTGATCTCGTTGGCGTGGCGCAACAGATGCGCGGTGGTCGTATCCTGTGTATCGAGGCCCGCGGCTTTCGATTCCTGTTCGCCGAGTTCCGATGACGACCAGCCCCAGATCGAGCCGGACAGCGCCGATTGCGTGTCTTCCGACAGGCCGAATGCCTTGGCGACTTCGCGCAGCGCCGAGCGACCGCGATAGGTGGTGACGGCGGCGGCTAAAGCGGTCTGCTTGGCGCTGTATTTGTCATAGATATAGGCCATCACGATCTCGCGCCGCTCGTGCTCGAAATCGACGTCGATGTCGGGCGGCTCATCGCGCTCGGTCGAAATGAACCGTTCAAACAGCAGGCTGTTAAGCGCCGGATCGACCTCGGTAATGCCAAGGCAGAAACAGACGGTGGAGTTGGCGGCGGACCCGCGCCCCTGACACAGGATGCCTTCGCGTTTGGCAAACCAGACGATGTCGTGAACCGTGAGGAAATACGGCGCGTAACGCTTGTCGCGGATCAGGGCGAGCTCGTGGCGGATCGCAGCATCAACCTTTTGCGGGATTTTCTCCGAGTAACGCCAGTGCGCGCCGCCCCATGCCAGCCGTTCGAGCAAGGCCTGCGGGTCTGCATCGGCCTCCTGCGGATAGATGTGGCCGAGCTCCTTCAGCGAGAAGGCCAGCGTTTCGGCAAAGCGGAGGGTTTCGGCCAAAGCTTGCGGGTGGCGGGCAAACAGTCGCGCCATCTCGACGGGCGGCTTGAAATGGCGCTCAGCATTGGCGCGCAGCGCGAAGCCGGCTTTGGCAAGCGGGGTGTTGAGCCGGATCGCCGTCACCACATCCTGAAGCCTGCGTCGGTCGGCGCTGTGATAGAGCACCTCGTTGACCGCCATCAGCGGCAGGGCGGCAGCTTGCGCCAGTGCTGCTGCCTGTTCCAGCCGGAACCGGTCGTCGCCGCCGTGAAGCGGGGCGACAGCAAGCCGGATGGCGGTGCCGAAGCGGTCGCGGCAGCGGCGCAGCAAAGCCAAAAGATCTTGCGGTTCCTGCAAAAGATCAGGCAGCACCGCCAGTGCGATGCGGTCGCCCCAATCAAAAATGTCGCTCTGCAACAGCTCTGGCTTGCCCTTCACGCCGCGCTCATTGGCGGTCGTCAGAAGGCGGCACAGATGCCCCCAGCCGGCACGGTCCTGCGGATAGGCCAGCATGTCGGGGGTGCCATCGGCAAACACCAGTCGTGCGCCCGGATGAAACGGAATATCCGCTGCCTCTGCCGCTTTCCAGGCGCGTACGACGCCGGCGACGCTGTTGCGGTCGGCAAGGCCGAAGGCGCGGTAGCCCAGCGCACCTGCCGCAACCGCCAACTCTTCCGGCCTGGAAGCGCCGCGCAGGAACGAGAAATTCGACTGCACGGCAAATTCCGCATAGGGGATCGCGACTGATGGGGCGGGCGCGGTCATGCGAACAAACCATGCAGGAACCAGCGCGGCGTGCCGGTCGGCGCGCCATACAGCCCGTGGCGGTAGATCCAGAAGCGGCGGCCATCTTCGTCCTCGACGCGAAAGTAGTCGCGTGTCGGCTCGTCATCCTCGCCGCCCAGCCACCATTCCGGCGCGATGCGTTCCGGCCCCTCGGCGCGGGCGACACGATACAGCACCCGCCGCCAGCGGAAATTGCGCGGCGGTCCCTCCGGTATTTCGGCCATGGCAACATCGACGGGTTCAGGATGCGGCAGAAGCCGGATCGGGCGCTCGCGCATCGCGGTTTCCGGGCTGGCTGATATCGACTGGCCGGTGAAGGGCATGTTCGCTACCGCCCGCTCTGGCAAATGACTCTCCACCAATGTCATGGCGAGGATCGCCTCGTTGCCGAGCCGGGCGCGGATGCGGTCGGCAAACAACGCCAGATCTGCGTCATCCGACCGGCTGCCCGCCACCATATCGCTCTGTTCAGGCTCGAACCGCGCTGCCGCCATCACCGAAAGCCGGATCAGTTCGAAACCGCAGCCGGCTTCCATCTCGCCCAACGCGGTCAGCCGTTCGCGAAACAGCTTCAGCACCAGCGCCGGTTCACGCAGCGGTCGCGATGCGCCGACCACCAGACGCTTGACCACGCCATCGACCCGAAACAGCGACAATTGCAGGCTGCGCGCGCCTTCGCCACGCCGCACCAGATCCTCTTGCAGCGTTCCCGCCATGATGAAGATCAGCCGTTCGACTTCCTCACCCTGGACGACCGGCTCGGCCAGATGCCGCTCCACCGAGATCGGCGCAACCGGCAATCGGGGCGACACGGCTTCATCGACCGCACCAAGCGCCTGGTCGAGACGTAAAAGCAGGCCGGCACCGAAGCGGCGCGCCAACGGCGGACGCGGCGCATGCAGAATTGCCTCGACAGTGCGCAGGCCGACGCTTTTGAGGCTGGTGCGTAGCGCAGGTTCCAGCCGCAACGCGGCCAGCGGCAGCGGTGACAGTGCTTCCGCCTCGTCGCCAGGGGCGACGGGTACAGGCTTCAGAAACCGCGCCGCCGCCCACGCCATACCCGGCGTCGAGGCCAGCCCGACGCGGGCACAGAACCCCTGTTCGGTTAGACGCCGGCCAAGATCGTCCAGCATCGCCTGCTCGCCGCCAAACAGATGCGCGCAGCCGGTGATGTCGAGAAACAGGCCATCGCTGCCGGCAAACGCCACCAGCGGCGTGTAGCGGTCGCACCAGTCGGCAAGGCTTGTCAGCAACCGTCGATCGGCGTCCGGTTCGGCCTCGACGATCTCGACCTGCGGATACATCGCCCTGATATCGGCAATGCCGAGCCCGCGCCGCAGCCCCAGTGCCGCACTTTGCTCGCAGATCGCGGCGACCCGCTGTGCGTTGCTGTCGCGATGGCTGATGACCAGCGGCGGACGGAGCGCGTCAGGCGATCTTGCGCAGCGCCAGTTGCGCCCCAACCGGGTGCGCAAAATGCGGTCGCTCGCCAGATAGGGCAGCCACAGCGCCAAAATCCTGCGCCCCATCGGCAAGGTCTGGTCTTTCATGAAAGGCGCATTCATCTTGGTTCCATTCCAGCACGGCTTTTGCGGGGATCGCGGATCGGCTGCGGCCGATCTCGGCGAGGAAGGCCGGCGGGCCGATCGAACCGGTGAGAAACCGCGACAGAACGCGGCGCTCGCCGGCAGGAGCCGGCGAAACGATCAGGCGCACAGGCGCGGCGGTCGGTTCGGGAAGCCCGGCCTGGCGCAAAAGAAAAAATGGTCGCGCCGCGTTTTGCGCCCGCCGGTGCAGACGGCGTGTTGCAGTCAGATCCAGTTTTCTGCTGTGCCCGCGAATCTCAAGGATGACGGCGCTGAAACCGGACAGGCTTGCTGCTTCCTCGGCGACCCACAAGGCGTCCTCAAGACGGTGAATGTCGGCCAGCAGAATGCTGCTGGCAGAAAGCCCGAAGCGGTGTATCAGACCTGGCGCATAAGGCCTGCCTGCCTCCGCGATCACTTCGCTGCAGGTGATCCACAAAAGGGGACTTTCCCTTGAATCTGCCTTGCGCGCTCTGACGCACAAGGCCAGCGTAAAACCAGCCACCGCACCGGCATCGCGTGTCTGACGACCATGGATTTCCGTCAGTGCGCCAAGCGGCAGACCACCGCCCAATGCGGCATCAAATCTTGCCGCCCCGGTTGTCAGGGTCTGTGCCGAAGATGGCAGGCCGCTGCGACGCAACAGCATTTCATCCTTTTGGGCAGGCGCAGTCACCGGTGATTCGAACCGCTCAGGTTGTCGGCCTTCGATCCTTGCGATTTCCCGGCGCAGGGCACAAACGGCCTCACGCGCCACGGCGTTGGTCGCCATGATGCTGTTCTTTCGACAAATGTTCTCTATTTGTTCCTATAGATTCCAGAACTGTCGGAATGAGTCAAGCAAGCGACGATAAGAATTTATTCCTCATCGTGTCACTTTATGACGAAGAGAAGGTGCACGCTTCGTCATAGCGTCGTATGAGGGCTCGAAAGCGAGGCTGCAACGGTCTATATGGCAGCCAAAGGACAAAGCATGGCTCGTATCTACAAGACTCGCGACTGGAGCGACCAACTCTCCCCTTCGTTGCAAGAGTTCGAACTTTTGGCGCTGGAGACATATGCTCATCTGCCAGCTGAGTTCCGGCAGTTGACGGGCGAGATCATTATCCAGATTTCTGAATTCCCGACGGAAGAGATCATGGATGATCTGGCGCTGGAAACGCCATTCGATCTGCTTGGTCTGTTCGAAGGGCGTGGCATTGCCGAGCGTTGGAACCCATCGACAGGCGAAGGCCCGAACCGTGTCACGCTTTATCGCCGCGCTATCCTCGATTATTGGGCTGAAAACGAAGAGACTTTGGGCGACATCATCTCCCATGTCCTGATTCATGAGATCGGCCACCATTTCGGCCTGTCCGACGACGACATGGAAAATATCGAGGCAAGCGCAGATTAGGGGCCGGACCCAATAGTTTTGTTTCTTTTGGAATAGCTAAGTCACATTTGGGTTTTGCGGTCCGCTAGACTAAGTGTGATTTTTCATGGAATGAGGACCCTGTTTAAGGGGTGATTTTCGTCCAAACGGGACCCCTTAACGTGGGGTCATCAAAATGCCTCCGGTTTCATCGGAGGCATTTGTGTTTTGGATGTTGATTGTGGAGACGATTGCAAAGATACGCCGGCTTTCGCGGGTTCAGGGCAAGTCGATCAAGGCGATTTGCCGCGAGTTGAAGGTTTCACGGAAAGTGGTGCGCAAGGTGCTGCGCTCGGACGAGACCGAGTTCCGCTACGAGCGCAAGCATCAGCCCTATCCGCGGATGGGGGCATGGCGCGAAGAGCTTGACCGGAT
>NZ_FORF01000007.1 GCF_900113935.1 Aquamicrobium aerolatum DSM 21857 | reverse complement strand
TCATAACAGCCGGTCAGGTCAGCGATTACACCGGTGCTGCCGCCTTGCTTGATGAACTTCCCAGGGCCAAATGGCTGCTGGCCGACCGTGGCTATGATGCCGACTGGTATCGTGACGCTTTACAGGCCAAGGGGATCACTCCCTGCATTCCGGGTCGCAAATCCCGCAACAAGGCCATCAAATACGACAAACGCCGCTACAAGCGGCGCAACCGGATCGAGATAATGTTCGGGCGTCTCAAAGACTGGCGGCGTGTCGCGACGCGCTATGACAGGTGCCCAATGGCCTTCCTCTCCGCAATCGCTCTCGCGGCTACCGTTATCTTCTGGCTCTGATCAACGAGTCCTGAGCCTAATAATCGCCGGGTTCAATCTAGTAACGGCCCTGACGCAATATCCGATCGGCATTCTGGTGGACCGATTCGGCGGCCTGTTTTGCCTCAAGATCGGCGTTGCCCTGTCGGTCGTCAGCATCGCCATCTGCGCCTTTGCGCCGAATATATGGGTCTTCACGACGGGGTATCTGCTCTGTGGCCTGGCTAATTCCGTCTATCATCCCGGCGATTTTCACTTGTTGAACACGCAGGTGCCGAACGAGAAACGTCCGCTGGCATTTTCTGTCCATTCCTTTACCGGTAATATCGGCTTTGCGCTGGCCCCGGCCATGGTAACGCCACTGGGTTTCGCCTGCGGCTGGCGTATGGCGTTTTATGCGGTAGCTGCTCTAGGCTGTATTGGGCTTGTCTCGCTGTGGCTCTTGCAGGATGTGCATGTCCGCGCCGACCTGAAGGCCACAAAGTCAAAAAGCCCACTCAGTGCGTTGTTGACGCCGCAATTGTGGCTGCAGTTCACGATCTTCGTTCTTTATTCGGTCATTAGTGGTGGCGTGCAAGGTTTTTCTGTGGTCGCCGCGATGCAGACGTTCGGCTACGGGCTGGAACTGGTGACGGCAGCCCTATCAGCCTATCTGCTGTGCGGAACGCTGGGCATCGTCGCAGGCGGCGTCACCCTGAAACTCATCCAGTCGGAGCGGCTTGGCTTTGGCATCGGCACGGGCCTTGCCCTGCTGGCATGGATGCAAGTTTGGTCGGGGCTCGGCGGGCAGATCGGCTATATGGCGGGCTTCCTGGTTCTAGGTTTTGCGATGGGCTTCGTCCTGCCTGCGCGTGACATGCTGGTAGCGCGCACGGCACGCGCCGGCTTTCAGGGACAGACCTATGGCTTAGTCACGACTGGCATCAATGTCGGCCAGTTGATCGCGCCGGTCATGGCCGGTGTCTTGATCAATCACGGCTACAACAATGGGTTCTTCGCGGCGATGCTGGGCATTCTGGCTATCTGCCTGGTAGCGGGAACCGTCCGGCTCAATCCAAAACAGGTATGAAGAGGAGAACGCGATGCCGATCAAACCTGAAGCGTCGTATGAAGCTTTCCAACAACTGGACATCCGCATCGGAAAGGTATCGGAAGTGCTGCCTTTCCCGAGAGCTCGTAATCCCTCCTACAAGGTTGCCGTCGATTTCGGCGGCGATATCGGGATCAAGTGGTCCAGCGCCCAGATCACTCGCTACCAGCCCGATGAACTAATAGGGAAGACGGTTGCGTGCGTAATCAATTTCGCTCCGCGCAACATTGCAGGCTTCAAATCCGAAATTCTGATCATGGGCGCGCACAACGAGGCGAAGGAAGTTGTCGTTCTGACGACGGAAAGCCCTGTCATCAATGGCGGCGAGATTTTCTAAGGCTCGATTTCCTTACATGATGAACGGAGCGGGTCAGAACCTGGAGTTGCCCGGATTTCGTGGAGAGGCTTTCACTCTCTACAGCCGTCATCGCCTCGAATGATAACGGCGCTTTATATCCTAATGTGGGATGTCACCGGCGAGGACCGTGCGGATCATCTCGCTATTTGAACCAGATACACGTTCGCAGGTTTATCAGCCCGACCATGGCTCGCCTGCACGATGATTTCGTCCCCCCTTTGATGCACCCGGTGAGGCGATGCTTCGGTGCATTCAATCGGCAGTGGTCGTTTCTATAAATTTGTGGAGCAAGGCGGTGAAATGGTCGCGCTCGGCAGGGCTCATCCCGCTGCCGAGTGAATCCTCGAAGGCGAAGAACCATTGGGACATGGCGTCGACCGCCTGCTGCCCCTCAGAGGTGAGGGAAAGCTCGACGCCGCGGCGGTCGTCATCGGGAATGCGCCTTTCGACATAGCCCTGATCTTCCAGCGCCCGCACCAGCTTTGTCATATGCGAGCGCTTGATCACAAGATACTGGCAAAGCAGGCTCTGGCGGATGCCGGGATTGTTGCCGATTGCCCATAGCACCGAAAATTCGCCAGGTTTGACCCTGAACTCGGCGCATTGGTGAAAATAGCGCTCGTAAACCCTGATTTGCGCCTGACGGAGAAGGTAACCCAGATCGTGGCCAAGTCGGCCAAGACTTACTGAACTATCAGACCGGGCATCCATCGCACGCTCCCTTGAGCATTTCCGCGTTTCGTTAAATCCCGGACTTGCTCAAATTCTGTGTTTTAGGCAATCCCAATCGCAAAACCGCTCCGCACTTTTGCTGGAATTGGACTTCTTGTTCTCGCGCAATTCCGGACGCAAAACCGCTTCGCACTTTTGCTGGAATTGCTCTAGTTCTGACCGGGTATCTTGAGACGTTCGGCGCGCTTTTCGAGGAAGGCACGAAGGCGCTCTTCTGCTTCGGGGCTGGTCGCGGTGAAGGAAGCCATGAAGGACTCGACGAACAGGCCGTCTTCCTTGGCCATGTCCTGAATCCGCGGCAACGCATTGATGATGGCATAGTTGGAGATTTCGGCGTTGCTGGCCGCCGCCTTGGCAAGCTCATGCGCCTTGTCGCGGGCTTCGCCTTTTTCAACGACATATTGAGCAAGGTTGCTGCGCTCGCCTTCCTCCACCGAAAGAACGCGGCCCGTCAGCATCATGTCCATCATGCGCGCGGTGCCCGTCAGGCGGGCAACACGCACCGATCCGCCACCGCCCACGAAAATACCGCGCTGCCCCTCGGGCAAGGCAAAAAACGTCGTGCGATCCGCCACGCGAATATGCGTGGACGCAGCCAGTTCGAGGCCTCCGCCAATCACCGCACCATGAAGGGCAGAAATATACGGGATGGTGCCGTGCTCGATCTTGGCGAAAATCTCATGCCAGCGACGGGAGCCGCGCACCCCTTCAATCGGAGTCTTTTTCATGTGCTCGGCCAGATCGAGACCGGCGCAGAAATGGTTGCCATGCCCAAAGATGACGGCCGCCTTCGCCTCGGATTCGGCGCGCGCAACCGTTGCAGCTATTGCTTCCACAAACGCATCACTGATCGCATTGCGCTTTTCAGGCCGGTTAAGACCGATATGGGCCACATCGCCTCGCAGCTCATAGGTGACGTAGCTTGTGTTCGCAATTGCTGTCACGTCGACAACCTCACTGACTGATATCGCGTTATTTCGACTGGATATATTTTGGTGATTTACAGGGATAATGTTTCCTTGTAAACAAAAAATGGGATGCGTGGATTTGCATCTACAGTCCCGCACGGCTGTTACTCGGGAGGAGATGTGGTCGAAAGCGTTAGCCACGATATCAAGCTGTGGTCGCCTGTGCTCGATTCGGAGACACGGCCCGACGGCTCCATTTTAATCTGGCGTGAAGACGAGATCAGGCCCTACCCCGGCAAGATCAACGAGCGGCTTGTTTATTGGGCGCAGACCGATCCTAATCGCCCATGGATGGCGCAACGCGACGACACCGGCGGATGGCGCAAGGTCTCTTACGCTGAGGCACTGGATAAGGTTCGCCACCTTGCACAAGCGCTGCTTGACCTCGGCCTGTCCACCGAAAGGCCGCTGGTGATCCTGGGTGAAAACTCGATTGAACACGCGCTGATCGCGCTTGCCGCGCAGCATGTCGGCATTCCCTCGGCAGCGATTGCGCCGGCCTACGCGACCGTATCGACGGACTATCAGAAACTCAGCGATATCAACAAGCAGATCACACCGGGCGTTGTGTTTGTCGACGACGGGAACGTCTACCAAACGGCGGTGGACGCTGCCTTTGGTCCGCACATGCCCGTCATCGCCCTGCGCAATGCCGCGTTGAAGAGGCCCGGCGACGTCCTGCGGTTTGACGAGCTGTTGCAAACGGAACCAACCGATCGCGTCGACGAAGCGTTCGACGCCGTCGGCCCGGATACGGTTGCCAAGTTTCTCTTCACGTCCGGGACAACCGGATCGCCAAAGGCGGTCATCCAGACCCAGCGCATGCTGTGTTCGAATATGGAAATGGTGACTGATTGTTACGCGTTCATGCGCGAGGAGCCGCCCGTTCTCGTCGATTGGGCACCGTGGAACCATATTGCCAGCGGCAACAAGGTGTTCAACCTCGTCATCTATAATGGCGGCACCTACTACATAGACTACGGCAAGCCCACGCCTGCCCTGATCGGCGAAACGATCAGAAATCTGCGCGAGATTTCCCCGACCTGGTATTTCAACGTGCCGTCCGGCTACGAAATGCTGGTCGACGCAATGGGCACGGACGCCGAACTGCGCGACAATTTCTTCCGCAATCTCAAGATGATGATGTATGCGGGGGCTGGCCTCGCGCAGCACACCTGGGAGGCGCTGGAGGCGCTGTCGATCCAGTCGCGCGGATACTGCATCCCGCTTGGAACCGGCCTCGGCTCGACGGAAACATCGCCTTTCTCGCTTTATTGCACCGATCCACAGGACCGGCCCGGCAATGTCGGCATCCCGTCAGTCGGGCTGACCGTCAAACTGGTGCCCTATGACGACAAATACGAGATCAGGCTCAAAGGCCCGAACATAACGCCCGGCTACTGGCGCAGCCCGGACCTGACCGCAAAAGCCTTTGATGAAGAAGGGTTCTACAAGCTTGGCGATGCGGTGACATTTGCGGTCGCGGGCGATCCGAGCAAGGGCTTCTATTTCGCCGGACGGACGGCGGAGAATTTCAAGCTTCAGACCGGAACCTGGGTGGCAGTTGGCCCGCTGCGCGCGCAGCTTGTCGATCAGTTCGGCGGCCTGATCCGCGATGCGGTGATTGCGGGTGAAAATCGGGCGCAGCTCGGCGCGCTCGTTGTGCCATATATGCCGGCGCTTCGTTCGCTCATCTCCAACGAGGAGCAAGGACTGACTGACGAGGAGGTCATTGCGCATCCGGCGGTCCGCGCGGCGCTGGCAAACAAGCTGGCGCTTCATCAGAAAAAGTCCAGCGGATCGGCCTCGCGGATCATGCGCCTGATCGTGATGAAGGAGCCGCCGCGGTTCGACAAAGGCGAGGTCACTGACAAGGGATCGCTCAATCAGCGCGCGGTTCTGAACCATCGCGGCAGCCTTGTGGATGAGCTTTATGGTGACGGGGAGGAAATCATTCTTGCCAGCAGCGAACTGGCTGCCTGATCATAGCGATTGCATCCAGCGCGGACACAGTAAGAATAATCTGCCGGATAAACGGATTTCAAAGTCAGACTTCTACCATCCGAATTCCAAATTCTTGGGACCAGACAGTATCAAAGGGAGGAAAAGTTAAATGAAGAAGCGTTTGTATCTTAGCCTTGTGACTGCAGCAGCGATGTCCGTTTCGGGCCTGGTTGGCCAGGCCTATGCCGACATCACCATCGGGGTGACGGTCTCGTCGACCGGTAACGGCGCGGCGCTCGGTATTCCGCTCAAGAACTCGGTCGAGCTGTGGCCGACCGAAGTTGGCGGCGAGAAGCTCAACGTCATCTTGCTTGATGATGCGGGCGATCCGTCAATCGCGACCACCAATGCGCGTCGTTTTGCCAATGACGACAAGGTGGATATCATGATCGGGTCGGCTCTTACGCCTGCCTCGATTGCGGTTGCCGGTGTTGCGGCAGAAACTGAAATCCCGCATTTCACTGCCTCTCCGGTTCCACCAAATGTCTATCAGGGCAAGTGGACTTTCGTCCTGCCACAGGACGCTGGCCTGATCGCCGACACACTGTTTGCCAAGATGCAGGCCGATGGCGTGAAGACCTTTGGCTATATCGGCTTCTCCGACTCCTACGGTGATCTTTGGGTCAACCAGTTCAAGGCAATCGGCGCAAAATACGGCCTCGAAATGGTCGCGGAAGAGCGCTACGCCCGACCCGACACGTCCGTATCCGGTCAGGCGCTGAAGCTGATCGCTTCCCGCCCCGATGCGATCTTCGTTGGCGCATCCGGCACCGGCGCGGCATTGCCGCAGGCCACCTTGCGTGAACGCGGCTTTACCGGCCCGATCTACCAGACGCATGGCGCCGCAACATTCGATTTCATCCGCATTGCCGGCGACGCTGCAAACAACACCGTGTTTGCATCCGGCCCTGTCATGGTACCGGAACATCTGGCAGATGGCGCCGACACCAAGGCCGAAGGTCTGGAATATGTCACCGCCTATGAAGCCAAGTTCGGCGAAGGCACCAGAACGCAGTTCGGTGCGCATATTCATGACGCCATGGCGATCCTGAAGAAGGCAATTCCGCTTGCACTGGAAAAGGCAAAGCCGGGAACTCAGGAATTCCGCGTTGCGCTGCGCGATGCCATCGAGACCGGCGGACCATTCCCTGCAAGCCAGGGCGTCTTCGAATATTCGGCAGACGATCACCTCGGCCTCGATGAGCGTGCCGTTGTGCTGCTGACCGTCGAAGACGGCAAGTTCAAGCTGATCGACTAAAAAAGTCTGGGGCCGCCGGATGAATGTCTGGCGGCCCCATGCCTGGGCCTGAGCTGAGGGGGACATCTTGGACTTAACGATTGCAACATTTCTGGTTCAGGATGGTCTGACGAACGGCGCCATCTACGCGCTGCTCGGACTGGCTCTGGTGCTGGTGTTTTCGGTCACGCGCGTCATCTTCATTCCACAGGGTGAGTTTGTCGCCTATGGCGCGATGACCCTGTCGTTTCTCGATGCCGGCCGATTTCCGCCAACGGCGTCATTGCTGCTCTGCTTCGGCTGCCTCGTCTTTCTGCTCAATCTCTGGGATATGCGCCGCGAGTTCTCCGTCTCCGGTCTGGCGCGCAATGCGTTGTTGAACCTTGCCTTGCCGGCGGCAATCTACCTGCTGGCGGTCACTCTCGCCTCAACCCAGCCGGGCGCAATGGTCAAGGCGTTGCTGACCATCCTGATCATCGCCCCCATGGGCCTTTATGTTTACCGCATCGCCTACAAGCCGCTGGCCGATGCTTCAGTTCTGGTCTTGCTGATCGTGTCGGTGGGTGTGCACCTTGCCCTGATGGGGCTGGGACTGGTGTTCTTCGGTGCCGAAGGCCTGCGGGCCAAGGCGCTCTCCAGCGGCATGTTCATGGTGGGATCGTTCCCCGTGTCGGCGCAGAGTCTGTGGATCTACGGCGCAACCATAGCCATCATCGTCGGGCTGTATTTCTTCTTCGAGAAAACGCTGCTCGGCAAGGCGCTTCGGGCGACCGCGGTCAACCGTGTCGGCGCACGACTGGTCGGCGTGCGCACACAATTGACCGGTGTGACCGCCTTTGTCCTTGCGGCAACGATTGGCGCTGTTTCCGGCATCCTCATCGGTCCCATCGCCACGGTCTATTACGACACGGGCTTTCTCATCGGCCTGAAAGGATTTGTGGCGGCCATCATTGGGGGCCTTGCAAGCTTTCCGGTGACGGCATTTGCGGCGATCGGAGTCGGCATCGTGGAGGCTTTCACCTCGTTTTATGCCAGCTCTTACAAGGAAGTCATCGTTTTTGGACTGATCATTCCGGTGCTCGTGTGGCTATCGATCAGCACCACAGTGCATGAGGACGAATGAGATGAATTTCAATTCGAAGCGTTTCAGCCTCGCGGCTGGTGCACTCATCCTGCTCGCCGTCCTGCCAATGCTGCCGGTGCCTCCGTTCTGGATCACCCTGTTGAACAATATCGGCATCGCCTCGCTCGTGGCGATCGGCCTGGTGCTCCTGACCGGTGTCGGTGGCCTCACATCATTCGGGCAGGCTGCATTTTGCGGGTTCGGAGCCTACACGACCGCCGTATTGACCACGGCCTACGGAATTTCGCCGTGGCTGACGCTTCCGCTGTCGCTGGCGATGGGCGCCCTGATCGCGCTGCCACTTGGCCTGATCACCGTTCGTCTTTCCGGCCACTTCCTGCCGCTCGGCACGCTCGCATGGGGCATCGCCATCTACTATCTGCTCGGGCAGATCGACATGCTGGGCCGCCACGACGGCATTGCCGGCATTCCACCCCTGTCGATCGGCGACCATCGCTTCATGAGCGGCAGCTCGATCTATTATGTGATCTGGACATTCGTCATTTTGACCGCCATCGCCGCGCAAAACCTGCTGGATTCTCGGGTGGGGCGCGCCATTCGCGCGTTGCGCGGCGGCGGACAGGCACCGGAAGCATTCGGCGTCAATGTCGTGCGGGCAAAACTGACCGTCTTCGTCCTTGCCGGCGTGACCGCCGCGCTTGCCGGCTGGCTCTACGCGCATATGCAGCGGGCCATCAACCCGACCCCTTTTGGCATCAACATGGGCATCGAATACCTGCTGATGGCGGTGGTCGGCGGCGCAGGCTATGTCTGGGGAGCCATTTTCGGTGCCAGCATCGTGCTGGTTCTGAAAGAAGTGTTGCAACGCTATTTGCCTGACCTGATCGGCTCGACCGCGAACTTCGAGATGATCGTGTTCGGCATTCTGCTGGTCCTGATCCTTCAGTTTGCGCGCGACGGGCTGTGGGCGTTCATACTCCGCCTGTTTCCGCTCGCTTCCGCGCGCAAGATTTCCGCAGATGCCCCGCTTCTGGAAAAACGGCCGACCGCGCCGCAGGGCTCATCGCTGATCAAGGTTGAAAAGGCACGCAAGACCTTCGGCGGCCTCGTTGCCGTGAACGACGTGTCCTTTGAGGTCACGGCGGGCCAGATCGTCGGCCTGATCGGACCAAACGGTGCCGGGAAAAGCACCACCTTTGACCTGATTACGGGGATGAATTCGCTCACCTCGGGCACCGTTTCGTTTGCGGGCAAGCAGCTTTCGGGGCGCAGTCCGCGCGATATTGCAGGACAGGGCATTGCGCGCACGTTTCAACACCCGAAAATTCTGCCGGACATGACCGTTCTGGAGAACGTCGCGCTGGGCGCTCATCAGCGCGGACATTCAGGCGTCGCAAAAAGCATCCTTCGGCTTGAGCGGGGCGAAGAGGCCTCTCTTCTCGCGGAAGCTGCCACCCAGCTTGAGCGTGTCGGCCTTGGCGAGTTCAAAGATCGCCCGGCGGGAGATCTGGCGCTCGGACAGATCCGCATCCTTGAAATTGCCCGTGCGCTCGCCCTCGATCCGGCAGTGCTGTTGCTGGACGAGCCTGCTGCCGGTTTGCGTCTTGGAGAAAAGAAAGAGCTTGCCACACTGCTCCGGAAGCTTCGCTCGGAAGGCATGAGCATCCTGCTTGTCGAGCATGACATGAGCTTTGTGATGGGGCTGGTCGATCATCTTGTCGTGCTCGATTTCGGCACGCTGATTGCCGAGGGCAGCCCCGCCGACGTACGGAAAAATCCCGCTGTCATAGCGGCCTATCTGGGAGGCGTCGCATGACGGATATGCTGCTTGAAGTTGACGGCCTGCATGTCTCCTACGGCAAGGCGGAGGTGCTGCACGGCATCTCCCTTGCCATGAAGCCCGGAAGCATTCTGACGGTCATTGGAGCCAACGGCGCGGGCAAAACCACGCTGCTCAACGCGATCATGGGACTGATCCCGTCGACGGGTCAGATCAGGTATAATGGCCAGCCGATTCCACGCACGGTTGAAGCGCGCGTTGCTGCCGGCCTGTGCCTGGTGCCAGAAAAGCGCGAGCTGTTCGGGACGATGACGGTTGAGGACAATATCGAGCTTGGCGGCTTCCTGCGCAGCAAGCACGAGCGCGAGCAAATGCAGGAGGAAGTGTATCAGCGCTTCCCTCGCCTTGCCGAACGCCGCAAGCAGCTGGCGGGAACGCTGTCAGGGGGTGAGCGCCAGATGCTCGCACTCGCGCGCGCCTTGATGAGCCGTCCACGGCTGCTGCTGCTGGATGAGCCGAGCCTTGGTCTTGCTCCGAAAATCGTTGCAGACATTCTCCAAATCGTTGCGGAACTGCGCACGACCGGCGTCTCCATCCTGCTGGTCGAACAAAATGCCAGGGCCGCGCTGGAAATTGCGGATGAAGGCTATCTTGTGGAGTTGGGCGAAGTCCGCAAATCCGGCCCCGCCGCTGAACTCGCCAACGATCCATCGCTGATGGAAGGATATCTCGGCCGTCAGGACAGCGAGGATTAGCTCCCGGCGCGCGTGTCGCCGGCCAACCTCGATGTCCAGTCCTCAACCCGCCCGGTTTCCAGTCGACGCCGCGCATGGCGTCGCCAGCCCTCGGCCAGCTGGGGCAGCTCCGCAAGCGCCTCGAGTTCGGCGCGGTTGAGCGTGTCGACATAGAACACCCGCCATATCCGGTTGATGGTCCAGTCCGGCGCGGCACGGTGAATGCGTTGGAGCCTGCTATCGGGCGCGATTTCGCCCTCCTCCAGCACGCGATAATACCACCCGGTGCGACCGCTGGTCTGGACGCGTCGCGCCATATCCGGTTGGGCGAAGCGTTCATTGAGTTTCCAGCAGGGCTGGCGACCCTGGCTGACCTCGATGACGGCGCTGCCAATGGCGAAAACATCGCCGACGGCCACGTCGCTCTCCACCAGCCCGGACGTCGCAATGTTTTCGCCAAAGGCACCGGGAGCGCCAAGCACATCGCGCTGGCCGATTTCAGCAAGCCATGCGGGATAATGATCGAGCGCATAGTGGTGGAGCGCTTTTTCAGCGCCGCCGTGATGCCGGGTGTCGCCCTGCGCGTCGCCGACAAGGCCGGTCGCGCCAAGGATCACAGATCGTTCGACAGGCGACTTGGCGATCCCGCTCGGTATGCCGCGCGGCCCCAGCGGACGAATATCGCCGACGAGCAGCGCCTGCAGTGGAATAGCGGTCATTGTGATGTCCTTTTGCTCGCCAGCGCCATGGCGATCCGGGCACCCATTACGAGATCCTAAACGCCGACCGGAGAGACGATACGACATTGATGCAAGAACGCCCACAGCGTTACCCGCGACATCGCGTCAGGGTGCAGACGGTGCTGGACGGAATGCAATAAGGCTTCGCTCGAAGCTACTGACGAAGCAGCAGCGCAACCAGTTCAGCCTGCCGGCCGGTTCCGGTCTTCTGGAAGATGTTGCGCATATGGAAGGCAACGGTCGAGCGCGAAACACCCAGATCGGTTGCGATCTGCGTCAGGTTACTGCCTTCGGTGAGCGCCCGGCTTATCCGTATTTCCGCCGGGGTGAGGCCGTAAGAACGCGCCAGCGTCCCTGCATCGCAAGCAGGCTGGGGCGAGTGCGGCCGCCGCGCCGACCTGATCCGTCCGATCTGACGCAACCGTGCTTCGATCGTCGCCAGCAGGAGGTCGTAGTCGATTGGCTTGACCAGATAATCATCAGCGCCAAGCCGTTTGCCATCGACAATGTGCCTTGGATCGCCCAGCGCCGACAGGAACAGGAACGGAATTTCCGCATGTTCCTGTTCATTTCGGCGCAGCTCCTCAAGCACGCCATAACCATCCAGCCCCGGCATGGAGATGTCGCACAGAACCAGATCGGGGCGCTGGTTTTCCAGTATCGCGAGCGCTTCGCTGCCATCGCCAGCTTCGACGACCTGATAGCCAGCCTCGATCAGCTCATCCCTGATGTCGCGGCGCAACTGCGCTTCGTCCTCGATGCAGAGGATCACGAACGGTCGTTCGCTCGGGGAAGCCGCCGAAATCATGCCGGCTCCTGTGCCACGCTCGCAGCCGCAACGGCACCGGACCCGCAGACGCTGCGTGGCAGCACCATCGCCATGCGGACCGTTCCCGGCTCCGAAGCCTGCAAGCACACGTCGCCGCCCTGCAGGCGCGCGAGCGCCTTCGCCATATAAAGCCCGACCCCGATGCCGGGACAGCCTTCAGTGTTGCTGCCGCGATAATAGCGGTCAAACAGCGCGTCCCGCTCGAGCGCACCTCCTAATGATCCGGTATTCGTCACGATGCAGGCTATACGCGACTGATCGACGGTAAAACTGATGCCGATCAATGTCTCCTTCGGAGAATATTTCAGCGCATTGGACAAAAGGTTTGTCAGAATGTGCTCCGCATGTACTGGGTCGCAATGGGCAATCGGCGGCCCATCGACCGGCGGCGTGACCGTGATCCGTCGCCCGCCCATATCCTCAGCCTGCCGTGTACAGATGTCCGCAACAAGAAGGCCGAGATCGCAAGCCTGGCTGCGAACCTCGATCTGGCCGGCGTCGAGCCGCGCCGCGTCGAGCGTGCTCTCCACCAGCCTGACGAGGCGCGCAATGGCACTGCGAGCTTGCGTGCCGCGCTCCAGTATTTCCGCCGGCGTGAGGCGGTCGCGCCGCCGGACGAGACGCTGAAGCGCTGAATCGACGAGCGCGAGCGGCGTGCGGAACTGGTGCGAGATCATCGTGCCGAAGTTGCGGTAAAGGTCAGCCGTCGCGCGTTCTCTGGTCAGCGCCGCGTCAAGCTCCTGCGTACGGGCCTGCACCAACTGTTCGAGATGATCGCGATGATCGGCGATTTCACGCTGGACTGCCCGGCGTTCGGTGACGTCCGAGATCAGCAGGATCGTGCCCATGATGCGGCCACCATCGCGCAGTGAAAAGCAACGCAGATCGACATAGAGCGGCTCGGACTGGTGATCTGGAAAGAACGGCTGGTCGAGCAGTGCGACAGCCCCGCCCCGCAGCGCCTCGCCGATGGCCTTCTCGATCCTGTCCACCTCGAAGAAGCCTGACAGATCGCCCAGCGCAACACCCGTCGCCCGACCGGCGCTGACATTGAACAGCCGTTCAGCGGCTTCGTTCCAGACCGTGCAGCGACGCTCCATGTCGACAGCGATGATACCCTCGCCACTGGACCCGATGAGAAGTTCGGAGAACGCCTTTTCCTGGTTGAGCAGGCGGGTGCGCTGCCTCGCATCGCGGATGGCCAGGACAAAGTGGACGCAAAGGACAGTGCCAGCCAGCGATATGCCGATCATCGAGATGATGATCTGCCAAAGTTGCTTGCGCGTGGCGTCGAGCGTGGAGCCGAGGTCGTCCCATTCGGCCACCATCGCCTTGTTGGCCGCTTCAGTGAGCGCCGCATTATAGGGAGACAAAAGCGCCCGGATGCGCGGCATCGTCTGCGGACCGGCGTCCTTCAGCAAGGAGGCGAGTTCGGGCAGACTTCCCCGCAATGCATCAAGAGAAGCCGACGCGCCAAGCAGCTCCATCCGCCGACGCTGCGGACCGTCGTCCAGCAGGGCAAGCCGGCTGAGAAAGACGTTCAGACGCAGTTCCATCCCGGCAGGATCGACCTCTCCGGCCAAGATTCCGGCGACAGCCTCGCCCAACTGAAGACTTGAAACATGTGCCCGCGAAATCACCCACAGCATGTTCTGCGTGGCCTCAAGGCGCATGTTTCGCTCGATATCGGACAGGCGCATCAGCGAAAATGCCAGCAGCACGACAAAAATGATAATGGCCGAAACCGGCAGCGCTACGCCCAGCAATGAACGCGCGCGCCTGTTCACCTGATCTCGATCCATCGCAATTGCCACACCCAGCGATAGTCGAAGCGGATATCCTGCAGCTCGGCATGCCGGTCGCGCGGATAGACAATCCAGAGCGGCCCCTTGTCGCTCGGCAACAGCGGCTCGCCATCCATTTCATAGGCGACGAGAATGTCGAAGCGGTCGAATTCCTCCATCGCGATTTCGATTGCATAATCGTTCAGGGCTCTCGCCGTCAGCGTTTTTCCCTGCGCGCCGACATGCGCCAGAAGATCCCGCATCAAGACCCCATCGAAACGACGCACTCCATCGGTGACGGCTGTCGTCGTCTCAAGCCGGGTAGCAGGCAGCGCGCGCAACATCTCCAGGTCGAAATGCGCCGCTCCGTCGGCATTGGCGCGGGCAACAGAGCCGTGCACCGAAAGAATGGGGGCAGCGGGCGAAGGCAGAGGCAGCGGCTGCGCCTGCCCAAAACTATCGGCGAGCATCACACTGTAAAGCGAGATGAGTGCCAGACTAGAAAAAGTAAAACTCCGCAAATCGACGCCCAGCCCCCAATCTTCAGTTAAAGACAGCGTGCTGCCTCTCCGATCGTCTTCCTGCCGCAGAACCCTGAACGCTGATTATACTCACGCTTTCCACCATGTCCCTATCCAAATGGACGGGGCATGCCTGCTTTGCCCCTGCTAGGCTTGATGCAGCGATTTGGAAGGCAGGGGGAAGCATGTGGGATTTCAGCGTCGGCAATGCGCTGGCAATGATGGCACGGACCATGCCGTTCATCGTGCTGCGGATGGCGGTCTATTTCGGCATTGCGGTCGGCTATGTTCTGGTGACGGGAACCGGCGCAGGCATTGGCTATGGCGTCGGCGGCTTCGGTGACGAAGGCTTTCAGGCAAATGCGACGCTGTGGGGCGGCGCGATGGGCTTCGGCATGTTCGGGATCGCGATGTACTGGGCACGCGAATATATCCTCTACATCGTCAAGGCAGGCCATATCGCGGTGCTGGTCGAACTGATCGACGGCAAGCCGATGCCGGACGGAAAATCACAGATCAGCCATGCCACCGCCGTGGTCAAGCAGCGCTTTGCCGAGGCCAGCGTCCTGTTTGCCATCGACCAACTCGTCAAAGGCGTGATCGGCGCGATCACGGGGCTGGTGCGCGGCATCCTGACCATTCTGCCGATACCGGGCGCAAGGCAGATTTCCGGCATTTTGCATGCCTTCCTGCGGGTTGCCGTCGGCTTTATCGACGAAGTCATCCTGGCCTACGCAATCCGCACCGGCTCGACCAACGCCTGGGGATCGGCACGGGAAGCGCTGGTGCTTTACGGGCAGAACTACAAGGTCATGCTCAAGAATGCCGCCTGGCTGGCGATCATCGTCTATTTCATGAGCTTTCTGGTGTTTCTGGTCATGCTCGCGCCGGCTGCGCTCGTCGTCTACCTGATGCCCGGCGCATGGGCGGCCGGTGGCTTCGTGTTTGCGCTGCTGTTTGCCTGGAGCGTCAAGGCGGCATTGCTGGAGCCATTCGCCATCGCCTGCCTGATGCAGGTGTTCTTCAAGACCATCGAAAATCAGCAGCCCGATCCCGAATGGGATGCGCGGCTGGAACAGATGTCTGCCAAATTCCGCAAGCTGAAGGCGCGCGCCATGGGGGCGTCGGCTGGGTCCGGCGTGCACGGCAATGGCGATGTGCGGCCAGCATGAAACAATCTACGGAACGAAACACCATGATGAAAGCTCTGAAGACAGCACTGGTCGCGGTCACCGCCATCACCACGCCCTTGTCGGTCGCCGCAGCGGCGGAAGACGTGGTTATCGTCTATGACGCCTCCGGCTCGATGTGGGGCCAGATCGACGGCACCAGCAAGATCGAGATCGCGCGCGACGTGATGGCCGATCTCGTGACCGGCTGGTCCGACAACATCAATCTCGGCCTCGTCGCCTACGGGCATCGCTCGGAAGGCGACTGCCGCGACATCGAGACCCTGATCGAGCCGGGGCCGCTCGACCGGGCAAGCTTCATCAGCACGGTGAACCGTATCCGCCCGAAAGGAAAGACGCCGATTTCCGCCTCCGTTCAGCACGCCGCGGAACTCCTGTCCTATCGCGACAACCCCGCCACTGTGGTGCTCATTTCCGATGGTCTGGAAACCTGTCAGGCCGACCCTTGCGCGCTGGCCGAACAACTGGCCCGGCAGGGCGTGAAGTTCACGACCCATGTCGTCGGCTTCGACCTTGAGGATCAGGCCCATGAAAGCCTTGCCTGTATTGCCGAAAACACCGGCGGCGTGTTCGTTCCGGCGCAGAATGCCGATGAGTTGAAGGCCGCACTGGCCCATGTCCAGTCGGTGATGGATTTGCAGCCAATGACGCCGCCAGAGGCCGAGGTGGCGCCTGAGCCGGAGCCGGAGCCACAGGCGCAAATAGCGATCCAGGCGCCGGCACAGGTGACAACGGGATCGAGCTTCAAGGTAACCTGGTCGGCTTCGATCCATCCGGAAGACTATGTGACCATCGTTCCGGTCGGAGCCGAGGAAGGAAAATACACCAACTATCAGCGCGTGCGTGATGTCACCGAAAACAGGTTGATCGCACCAGCCCAGCCCGGTCTGTACGAGGTACGTTACGTCACACGGAAAGATGGCCATACGCTGGGAGCAACTCCCGTCGAGGTCGTCGAGGCCGAAGTCGGTATCACTGCGCCGCAACAGGTGACCACAGGCGCAAGCTTCAAGGTGACATGGTCGACGTCGATCCATCCGGAAGACTATGTCACCATCGTCCCCACCGGAACCGAGGAGGGAAAATACACCAACTATCAGCGCGTGCGCGATGTCACCGAAAACAGACTGACCGCGCCCGCAGAGCCCGGCCTTTACGAAGTACGATATGTGCTGCGCGAAGGAGGCCGCACCATGGCGTCTACGCCTGTGGAGGTCGTTGAAGCCGAGATCGGGGTCGTCGCGCCGAAAGAGGTGACCACTGGCGCAAGCTTCAAGGTGACCTGGTCGGCGTCGATCCATCCGGAAGACTATGTCACCATCGTTCCAGTGGGAGCCGAGGAAGGAAAATACACCAACTATCAGCGCGTGCGCGATGTCACCGAAAACCGATTGATCGCGCCCGCAGAGCCGGGCCTTTACGAAGTGCGCTATGTGCTGCGCGAAGGGGGCCGCACCATGGCGTCCGCCCCTGTGGAAGTCGTTGAGGCCGAAGTGACGGTGAGCGGCCCCGATGTCGCCAGGGCCGGAACCAGGATTCAGGTGAGCTGGTCGATCTCGATCCACCCGGAGGACTATGTCACCATCGTTCCCGCTGGGACCGCCGAGGGAAAATATGCCGACTATATCCGGGTTCGGGACGCACGTGCCGGCGAGATGAAGGCGCCAGCTGAAACAGGGCTTTACGAAATCCGCTATGTGTTGCGCGAAGGCGCCCGCACTCTTGCCAGCCACCAGCTGGAAGTGGTGGCGCAAGACGCGCCGCTGGATGACGGGGCTGGACTGGCTGCACCGGCAGAAGCCGGGGCCGGCGAGACAATCACCGTGTCGTGGCGCGCGGAAGCCGGAAGCGCGGACCAGCGCGTCGCCCTTGCCCGCGCCGATCAGGCCGATTTCAGCTGGATTGCCGCGCACAAGGTCGGAGCGGAAAAGTCGCTGGAGCTGCAGATGCCGGCACAGGCCGGAACCTATGAAATCCGGTTTCTTGACGTCGGCGGCCGCAAGGTTCTGGGCCGTGCGATCGTAGAGGTGAAATGACCATGACACACACATTCAAGGCCGCATTGCTTGTCATGGCGCTCGGCATGGCTGTGCCTGCCGCCCATGCCGAGATCGATGGCCACGGCCCGGATGCCTGGCGTGTCACGGGCGTCCCCGGCAACGATGTTCTCAATGCCCGGATGGGGCCCGGCACCAACTATCCGGTGATCGAGACATTCGCCCACAATGAACGCAACATGCAGCAGATCACCTGTGTGCCATTCTACACCGCTGCCCACTACATGGCGATGACGCAGGCGCAGATCAGCGCGCTGCCGCCCCGCTGGTGCCTGATGCGCAACAAGGCGATGAGCAAGGCGGGCTGGGTGGCGCAACGCTATATCACCCCCGATGGCAGCGAGCCCATCGCCGCAGCGACAAAGTCCCGCCCGACACAGCCAGCGCCCGAACCCTATGCAGCAGCCCCCGGCATCGATCCGGTTGCTCAGGCGCAGGACTTGGTGCGTGAGCTCTACGAACGCCAGTTCCAGTCGGAAAACAGCAATCTGCCGAGCGCATTCGATCCTGCCGTATCCAGAAACTACTTCACCGACGACATCGTCGCCTGGCTGGCTTCCGGCAATGTCGGTGCGCACCCTCTGTATGGCGCGCAGGACTTCGACGGTGCCATCGAAGACCCCATGCCCGACCCCGACCAGCCGATGCTGCGCGGCATGATCACCATCAATGTCGACTTCACCAATTTCGGCAAGGACCAGCGCGCGGTCTTCTACCTGCGCGCCGACACCACCAAACCCGGCGCGCCATTGCGGATCTTCCGCGTCGAGCACGACGGCTGGTCATATCCATAGATCGTGGAGAGCGAAATGTTCATGCAAGATTCTAGAGCGCAGCGGCGGCACACGCGCTTTGCTCTTCTGGTCGTTTCGTGCGCCAGCCTGATGCTTGCCGGATGCAGTGCAGAGGCGGAAGCGCCGCAAGCAAAGAACCTTCCCGCTGCCGGGTCGGGTGCTCTGGAGACCGCCGCCGGTCGCTACGAGTTCACCCCGTCCACATGCGCATTCTACGAGCAGGACGGAATTTACGACATCGAAATCCGCGGCCCCGGAACAGCGCCCGACGGCGAAAAATTCTTCTTCGAGCTGTCGTCAACGGCAAATGCACTGACCATTGGCCTTGGTGTCGATCGTCCCTACGCCAGCCCTGAGCGGAAGATAGAGGCGGGTCGGGTCGTTTCGCAGGAATTCGAGATTGAGGTCGCCGGCGAAAAGCTGACGATCAACGATCTGGTGCTGGTCAACCAGGATGGCGCACCCGTCGGGAGTGGCGCCACCCTGAGCATCGATTGCAGCACGCCGTAGCGGGCAGAGCGCTCACGATCCGCGCTGGCTGCCGGCTTACTCCTGCAGCATCATTTCGAGTTCCTGCGCACGATCGCGGGTGAGCACGTAAGAACAGGTCGCGGTTTCGAGGCGGGCGATAGAGCCCTCCCCACCAGCGTAGAAAGCGCAGTTGGCATCGCGATAGGCGATCCACTGACGCTGAGCGTGGCGCAAGGCCTGTTTCTGCGCGCCCTCCTGATCGGCAAGGACACGCATATAGGCATCGTTGAGACGATGGTCCCACTTGTCGCGCAGTTCGCCGATGCACTCCATCATGTCGACGGTGGAGCCATCGCAATTCTGGTACTCGCCACCGAACCAGTGATCCATCGGATCGGGTTCGTTGGCGAACGCGACATGGGTGGTCATGGCCCAGCCCGCCGCCAAGGCGAGGATCGAAATTTTCAAACGCATGGCTGTTCCCCCGTTCAAGTTTCGTCTCTTCTTCGCACCGCTCAACTCCAGTCGAGCACGACCTTGCCGCTGAGGCCCGAGCGCATGGTGTCGAAGCCCTGCACGAAATCTTCGGCGGCGAAGCGGTGCGTGATGATCGGCGTCAGGTCGAGGCCGTTTTCGATCATCGCGATCATCTTGTACCAGGTCTCGAAGATCTCGCGGCCATAGACGCCCTTGATCGTCAGCGCCTTGAACACGATGCGGCTCCAGTCGACCGGCGCGGGGCGCGGCGGAATGCCGAGCATGGCGATGCGCCCGCCCATCACCATCGCCTCGACCATCTGGTCGAAAGCAGCGGGGTTGCCCGACATTTCCATGCCGACATCAAAGCCCTGGTTCATGCCCAGACGGGGGATGACGGATTTGAGGTCTTCCTGCGCAACGTTGACCGGGACGACATCGGCAACGCGGGTGGCAAGCTGGAGGCGCGTTTCGTTGACGTCGGTGATGACGACATGGCGCGCGCCGACATGACGCGCCACCGCCGCCGCCATGATGCCGATTGGCCCTGCCCCCGTGACCAGCACATCCTCGCCGATGAGGTCGTAGCTGAGCGCGGTGTGGACGGCGTTGCCGAGCGGATCGAGGATCGCGCCGATCTCGTCGGGGATGGTGTCGGGCAACGGCACGACGTTGAACGCCGGCAGCCGCAGATATTGCGCAAACGCACCTTGCACATTGACGCCGATGCCGCGCGTTTCAGGGTCGAGGTGAAAGCGCCCGGAGCGGCTCTGACGGCTGGTGGTGCCGATCAGATGCCCTTCGCCGGAGCAGCGCTGACCGACCCTGAGATCGGTGACGTCGCGCCCAAGGGCGACGATCTCGCCGGCAAATTCATGGCCGGTGACCAGCGGCACCGGCACGGTACGCTGCGCCCACTCATCCCAGTTCCAGATATAAACATCGGTGCCGCAGATGCCGGTCTTGCGCACACGGATCAGAACGTCGTCGGGGCCGATTTCGGGCTCTGGAACATCCTGCATCCACAGGCCTGGTTCGGCCTTGGCCTTGACCAGAGCTTTCATCGGATCACTCCCAGCTGGCGGCCAGCGGTGCGGAACGCGTCAAGCGCAGTGTCGAGGTCGGCGGTGGTCAGCGCCGCGTTCATTTGCGTTCGGATGCGCGCGGTGCCCTTGGGCACCACCGGATAGAAGAAGCCGGCGACATAGACGCCAAGCGCATCGAGCGCGCGGGCCATCTCCTGCGCCAGAACCGCATCGCCCAGCATCACCGGCACGATGGGATGCTCGCCGGGCAGAAGCTTGAAGCCGGCGTCCTCAAGCCCCTGCCGCCAATAGGCGGTGTTGCGAAACAGGGTGGCGCGCAGATCGTCGGCGTCCTCGACGAGATCAAGGACGGCAAGCGCCGCACCGACAATCGCCGGTGGCAGCGCGTTGGAAAAGAGATAGGGCCGCGCCCGCTGGCGCAGCAGGTCGATGACCGCCTGCGGCCCGGCGATATAGCCGCCCAGCGCCCCGCCAAGCGCCTTGCCGAGCGTGCCTGTAACAAGGTCGATGTGAACGCCGAAATGGGCCGGAGTACCCGCCCCCTTCGGCCCCATGAAGCCGGTGGCGTGGCAGTCGTCGACCATCACCATCGCGCCATACCGGTCGGCGAGATTACGGATTTCCGGCAGGCGGGCGAGGTAGCCGTCCATCGAAAAGACGCCGTCGGTGGCGATCAGGATGAAGCGCGCGCCATCGTTGCGCGCCTCCTGCAGCTGGGTTTCAAGATCGTCCATGTCCGAATTGGCATAGCGGTAGCGTTTCGCCTTGCTCAGACGGATGCCGTCGATGATCGAAGCGTGATTGAGCGCGTCGGAAATGATCGCATCTTCGGGGCCAAGCAGCGGCTCGAACAGGGCGCCGTTGGCATCGAAACAGGAGGCAAACAGGATCGACGCCTCGTGGCCGAGAAATGCGGCAATCCGCCGTTCCAATTCGTGGTGGAGATCCTGCGTGCCGCAGATGAAGCGGACCGACGCCATGCCGTAGCCACGCGTGTCCATTGCCTCGATGGCGGCTTCGCGCAGACGCGGATGATTGGCAAGGCCGAGATAATTGTTGGCGCACAGATTGATCGCCGGGCGTGTTCCCAGCTCGATCCGTCCACCCTGCGGCGAGGTGATCTCGCGCTCGTGCTTGGTCAGGCCTTCGGCGTCGATCTGCGCCAGAGTCTGCGCGACATGTGCAAGAAACTCGCGTGCGGTCGCCATCGGTCAGGCTCCTCCCAGTGCCGTGCATGCTCCCCGCTGAAAGACTATCGCGCGCCTTGCGTTTTGGATAGCGCTGTCAGCTGGCGATATACGCGCCAAGGGGGATCGGGCGCTGCTCCTCGATGGCCTCCATCGCGAAATGCGAAGTGACCGTATCCAGCTCGATGCCGGAAATCAGCCGGCGGTAGAAGGCATCGTAACGGATCATGTCCTGGGCGACGACTTTCAGCATGTAATCATACTCGCCCCCGATGCGGAAAAAGTCGATGACTTCAGGAATCGACGAGACGTGGCGGCGGAACCTGGCGAGCCATTCTGCGGAATGGTGGCGGGTCTTGACCATGACGAAGACGACCAGCCCCAGACCCAGCCGCTCGCGATCGAGCACCACGGTGCGGCTACGAATGGCGCCGGATTCTTCCAGCAGTTTCAGGCGACGCCAGCACGCATTTTGCGACAGCCCGACACGTTCCGCCAAGGCGCGCTGCGACAGAGAAGCGTCGCGCTGGAGCTCGCGCAAAATGCTGAAATCAATCGAATCCATATCTGACCCAATATTTCTCTATTTTTCACTCATATGACCCATTTTGGCAGTGTGTTGCAAGGTAATCGGTAATGAATTCGCACCCTCATTCGTTCTATCATGCCGCCATCAACTTGCGAGATTGCCATGACAGCCCTGACCGATTTTGAAGCCTCCCTTTCCAGCAACGATGTGATTGCGCAACTGCGCGCCGGACTGATCGGCGAAAATGTGATGCTTGACGGACCACGCGGTCCGGTACCGCTGATTTACGCCGACTATGTCGCCTCCGGGCGGGCCCTGCGACAGGTCGAGGATTTCGTGCAGGAGCATGTGCTGCCCTATTACGCCAATACGCATACGCAGGCCTCGTTCGTCGGCTCCTATTGCACCAGCATGCGCGAAGAAGCGCGCGCAAGGATCGCGCAGCTGACCGGTGCCGAAGACGACTGCAGCGTGGTGTTTGCAGGCTCGGGCTCCACCGCCGGCATCAACCGGCTGGTGGGTCTGCTCGACATTGCCGAGCTGACCGCGAAGGGCGGACGCGCGGTCGTGTTGATGGGGCCTTATGAGCACCATTCCAACATGCTGCCGTGGCGCGAAAGCGGCGCTGAGGTGATCGAGATCGCAGAAGCCCGCGAAGGCGGCCCGGATCTGGCAATGCTGGAGCGCGAACTGACCGCAGCCGCAGGCGCGGACCTCATCGTCGGAACTTTTTCGGCGGCCTCGAATGTGACGGGCATCGTGACCGACACAGACGCGGTGACCCGGCTGTTGAAGCGTCATGGTGCCGTGGCGATCTGGGATTTTGGCTGCGCTGGCCCCTATTTGCCGATGCAGATGATGAGCGGCACCGACGCGGCCAAGGACGCCATCGTGTTTTCATCACACAAATTTCCGGGTGGACCCGGCGCATCGGGCGTCCTGATCGTCCGTGGTTCGATGGTGCGACGGCAGACGCCAACCCTGCCCGGCGGAGGCACCGTCAGTTTCGTGTCGCCATGGGGACATGACTATTCGACCGATCTGCGCAACCGCGAAGAAGGCGGCACGCCGAACGTCATCGGCGACATCCGGGCCGCATTGTCGATGATCGTCAAGCACAAGATCGGTGAAGCGTTCATGCAGGAGCGCGGCGCAGAACTGCGCACCCGCGCGCTGGAAGTGTGGCGCAACAATCCGATGATCGAGCTGTTGGGCTGCGACACCGAGGCGGAAGCGCTGCCGATCTTCTCGTTCCGCATTCGCGACAACAACGGCGAACTGGTCCATCACCAATTGTTCACCCGCATGCTGAGCGATCTGTATGGCATTCAGGTGCGCGGTGGTTGCGCCTGTGCCGGCAGCTATGCGCACCGCCTGCTCGACATCAATGAGGACGAGTCTGCATCGCTGTTCGCGCGCATCCGTGCCGGCGAGGATATCGTCAAGCCGGGCTGGGTCAGGCTGAACTTCTCCGTCCTGATGAGCGACGACAAGGTCGACACCATCATTGCCGGCGTCGATGCGCTGGCCCGTGAGGCGGCCGCGTTGCAGGACTGCTATGACGCTGACATCGCCAATTCTCGCTTTGCCTGGCGTGGCGAGAGCAAGGGGCTCCACGAAGTGGCGTGAGCCCCCTGCCGCAACTCAAAGCGTTGAGTTGATCGCGCCGCCGTCGAGCAGGATGTTCTGGCCGACCATGTAGCCGGCATAGACGCTGCACATGAAGGCGCAGGTCGCGCCGAACTCTTCCGACGTGCCGAAACGGCGCGTCGGGTTGGCTTCATAGCCGGCGGCGCGCGCTTCTTCGACAGAAATGCCCTTCTGGCGTGCAGTGCTCTGCATCAGCGCCTCGATGCGATCCGTCTCATGCGAGCCGGGCAGCAGATTGTTGATCGTCACGCCATATTGCGCCACCTGCCGCGAGGTGCCGGCGACAAAGCCGGTCAGGCCGCTGCGCGCTGCGCCCGACAGCCCAAGCGCCGCAATCGGCGCCTTGACCGAGCCGGACGTGATGTTGACGATCCGGCCCCAGCGGCGCTCGATCATGCCCGGCAGGACCGCCGTGATCAGATGGATCGGCGTCAGCATGTTGGAGCGGACGGCGTTCTGCCATTCATCCTCACCCCAATCGTGCCACATGCCGGGAGGCGGCCCACCGGCATTGTTGACCAGAATGTCAACCTGCGGTGCCGCTTCAAGCAGCATCGCGCGCCCTTCCGGCGTCGTCACATCCGCCGCAACTTGTGTGACGGTGACGCCATAGCGATTGGCGATCTCATCGGCCGTGCGCGCCAGCGGCTCGGGCGAGCGCGCGTTGAGGACGATGTTGACCCCGGCTTCGGCCAGCTTTTCGGCGCAGCCGCGTCCCAGACCTTTCGATCCGCCACAGACGATCGCGGTCTTGCCCCTGATACCCAAATCCATCGTTCTGCCATTCCTTCTGCAAATTCGGATCGAGCAGAGCATAAGCGCAAACGGGCGGCCCGGTCACGCGAGAAAGATGGCTTCCAAAAAGCAGAACGCCGCCCCGAAGGGCGGCGCTGTACTTGCGAGCTAATGAGGTGCGTCTAGACTATCTCCACTTTTCTTCGAATCGTGGAAAAGCTCAAAACCCATTTTCTACGCAATTCCGGACGCAAAACCCGCGTCGCACTTTTGCTGGAATTGCTTTAGAAATTGACGCGGTCGCCGCCCTTGAGCTGCAGGATCTCGCGTGCGTCGTCCGGCGTTGCGATCTCGAGGCCGAGGCCTTCGATGATCTGGCGCACCTTGGTGACCTGCTGGGCATTGTTTTCTGCCAGCTGACCGGCACCGATCCACAGCGAGTCTTCCAGGCCGACGCGCACGTTGCCGCCCATCGAAGCCGACATCGCAGCGATCTGCATCTGGTTGCGGCCTGCACCCAGAACCGACCAGTGATACTGGTCGCCGAACAGGCGGTCAGCGGTGCGCTTCATGTGCATCACGTCTTCCGGATGACCGCCGATCCCGCCGAGCAGACCGAACACCGACTGAACGAAGAATGGTGGCTTGACGATGCCGCGATCGACGAAGTGGGCCAGCGTGTAGAGATGGCCGATGTCGTAGCACTCGATCTCGAAGCGGGTGCCGCTCTCGGCGCACTTGGTCAGGATGTACTCGATGTCGGCAAAGGTGTTCTTGAACACGCCGGCCTTCGAGGCTTCAAGATACTGGCGCTCCCAGTCGTACTTGAACTCCTTGAAACGGGCCAGCATCGGGTAGAGGCCGAAATTCATCGTGCCCATGTTGAGCGAGGCGATTTCAGGCTGGAAGTGCGCAGCGGGGCCGACGCGCTCCTCGATCGGCATGGTCGGCGCGCCGCCGGTGGTGATGTTGACGATGGCGCCGGAGCGCTGCTTGATCACCTTCAGGAACGGCTCGTAGGCCTCGACGGTCTGCACCGGGCGGCCGTCCTGCGGATCGCGGGCGTGCAGGTGGACGACGGCAGCGCCGGCTTCCGACGCCGCAATGGCGTGGTCGGCGATCTGCTCTGCCGTGATCGGCAGATGCGGCGACATCGACGGCGTGTGGATCGAGCCGGTGATGGCGCAGGTAATGATGACCTTGCGTTTAGCCATTTGGTATCTCCTTGAATTCTACTTGTGTTAGCGGTTGCTTACCAATGAACCATTGGCAAGCCTGCCACTGGCGAACGGAAATAGGGAATCGTGTTGCCCTTCAGGCTACCGAGATAGACGGTTTGCAGGTCGGGGCCACCGAAGGTGACACTGGCCAGCCAGGGCGCAATCTTGCCGCCCGAGGCCGCCAGCGTTTCGAAGCGCATCGGCTCGCCGGTGGCGAACTCTGCTTCGAATGCCGCCGTCAGCGCCGGATCGCCATCATCGAGCAGCGTCAACGCATCGCCCTCAGGCGTGATCGCCACAAGACGGTCGGCAAAGATCATCGTGCACCAGAGGTTGCCATAGGCGTCGAAGGCAAAGCCGTCGATCAACCCGTCACCGAGGCTCGAAGGTCCGTAGACCTCGCGGTCGGTCAGCGAGCCATCGGGCTGCACCCGCAGGCGCGTCACGCGCTTGGCGCAGGTTTCGGCGACGTACAGCCACTCTTCATTGGCATCGAGACGGATCTCGTTGGTGAAGGCAAAGCCATCGCCCACGATGCGGATACCGTTCTCGTCGACCAGCGCGACATAGCCATCGGTGAGCCCGGTGCGGATCGCCTCATTCCACGGATTGACCATGGTCGAGACGGTGATCCAGATGCGGTTCTTGGAATCGCGCAGGACGAAATTGACCTTGCCCATCGGCTTGCCGTCGATGGTGTCGTAGAGCGTGCGCGTCTGGCCGTCGCGGCTCATGATTTCGAGCAAGTCGGTGCCGAAGTTCGAAATCAGGATGTCGCCGTTTTCGGCAAAGGCGAGGCCGTTCGGAAGCGTACCGGTCAGAAGGCTTTGCGCCTGATCGCCGGACAGGTCGAAATGACCGCTGACCGACTGGGTGATCAGCTGTTGCGAGCCATCCGGCGCGATCATCATCACGCCGCCGCGCGCGTCAGCCGCCCACAGCGTGCCGTCGCGCTCGGCCAGGATGCATTCCGGCCGCTGCAAATCAGTGCCGATGGTCCTGATCTGCGCGCGGTCGACCTGCCAGCCGATGAGCGGGTTCGGTCCTTTCGATGACAATGTAGGTGTCCTCCCTGTAGTCATTACTCTTCGAAGATCGCGACGGCGCGGGTGAAGCCCGCCGAAGCCTTCTCGATCTTGAACGGGAAGCAGGCGATCATGTAGCCGGTGGCCGGCAGCTGATCGAGATTGCCCAGCTTCTCGATGTGGCAGTAGCCGATCTCCATGCCGGCGCGATGACCTTCCCAGATCAGCGACGCGTCGTTGGTTTCGCCGTAACGCTTTGCGGTATGGATGAATGGCGCATCCCAGCTCCACGCATCCGTGCCGGTGACGCGCACGCCACGGCTGGTCAGGTAGAGCGTGGCTTCGCGGCCCATACCGCAGCCGGAGGCGAGGTAGTCGTCCTGGCCATATTTCGCGCCAGCCGAGGTGTTGACCACGACGATGTCGCCGGGCTGGATCTCGTGGCCGATGCGCGCGAGTTCAGCCTCGACCTCTTCGGCGGAGACGACATGGCCGTCCGGCAGATGGCGGAAGTCGAGCTTGACGCCGGGGCCGAAGCACCATTCCAGCGGCACTTCGTCGATGGTCAAAGCGCGCTTGCCGCCATCCATCGTCGAGTGGAAATGGTAGGGCGCGTCCAGATGGGTGCCGTTATGGGTCGAGACAACGAGCTGCTCGACTGCCCAGCCCTCGCCCGCAGGCAATTGCTCCTTGGTCAGGCCCGGAAAGAATCCGGTGAGCTGACCGACGGATTGCTGGTGATCGATATAGGTGATCTGCGGTTCGGTTCCCTTGGGATCGGACGCGATCCCAGCCTTGAGGGTCGTGGAAATATCGACAATGCGACGAGCCATGCGGTCTTTCCTTACAGGAGGCCAAGAGTGATGCTCGGGAAGAGCACGATGAGGAACAGGGCGAACAACATCAACACGGCAAAGGGCGCCGCGCCAACGAAGACGTCCCTGAGCGGAACATTCGGATCGTCCAACGATCCTTTCACCACGAAGACGGAGAGTCCCATCGGTGGTGTCAGCAGACCGATCTCGACCGCGAGAATGGTGATCATGCCAAACCAGATCAGGTCGATGCCAAGCGATTGTGCCACCGGCAAAGCGAGCGGGACGGTGATCAGCAGGATCGACGACGAATCCAGAATGGTGCCGAGCAGGACCAGCACAGCGATGTAGAACAGCAGGAAGCCGTAAACGCCGACCTCCATGCCAACGATCCAGCCGGTGAGGAAGGTCGGCAGGCCGGTCAGCGCCAGCATGCGGCTGTACATCGTCGCGGCGATGATGAGGAAGCAGACCGACGCGGTGATGTGACCGGTCTCGATGGTCACCTGCCAGAGCACCTTCGGCGTCAGGCGGCGCTTGACGAAAGCGATGACGATCGCACCGAGCGCGCCGACGGCACCGGCTTCAGTGGGGGTGAAGATGCCGCCATAAAGCCCGCCAAGCACCAGTCCGACCAGCACCACGATCGGCGCGAGCTTACTGAAGACTTCCCGCACGGCGGCGAGGCCCTTGGTGTCATAGACATCCGGCGTGGTGGCAACCCCGGTGAAGCCGGGCCAATATTTCACCATCAGCCAGATGCCGACACAGAAGACGACTGTGACGAGGATGCCCGGCCCGATGCCGGCAATGAACAGCGCGCCAACCGACTGCTCGGCAAGAATGCCGTAAAGGATCATCAGAAGGCTTGGTGGCAGGAGCATACCAAGGATCGATGAGCCGACAACGACGCCGGTGGAGAACTTGGCGGTATGGCCGGCACGCATCATCTCGGGAACCGCGATCTTGGTGAAGACGGCGGCAGAGGCAATCGAGATGCCGGTGATCGAGGCAAAGATGGCGTTGGCGCCAACGGTGGAGATGCCGAGGCCGCCGCGCAGCTTGCCAAGGAACCGCGTTGCGACGTCGAAGGTATCACGGCCGATATTGGCGCGACTGACGACAAGTCCCATCAGCACGAATAGCGGGACGACGCCGAACAGATAGCTGGAAATGCTCTCGCGAGCCGCCAGCGACAGGATGCGGGCCGCCTGTTCCGGATTGTCGCGCAGGATCCAGATGCCGAAGAACGAGACCAGCGCCAGCGCAATCGCGACGTGCATGCCGGTGTAGATGAGGAACAGGATCGCACCGAGCGACCACAGGCCGATTTCAAAACCGCTCATCGGGTTTCCTCCCCGGCAGCTTCATTGCCGAAGGTCAGAATGAAAATTTGCATCGCGCGCAGCAGGAAGGCGAGGCACAGCATGATGGCACCCAGCAACACGACGAAATAGGTCGGCCAGATGGGAGCCAGAAACTGACCGACAGTGCCGACCATCTCGTTGCGGCCATAGCTGCGGACAGCCAGCGGATAGAATGCATAGACAAGCACGCCGACAAGGCCGACACCGCACAGATGCATCAAAGCATCCAGAGCACCTTCCAGGCGCGGCGACTTCGAACGCACAAGCATGAGAAAACCATCGGCGCGCGTCAGACGACCACGCAACAATGTGTTGGCGATCTGGAGAAAGACGATGCCGAGGATCAGCATCGAGACAATCTCGGGAACCCCTGGCAGCGGATGGCTGAAGAAGGCGCGACCGACGACGTCGGCGACGATGAGGCACATGATGAACAGGATGGCAGCAGTGCCGATCATGCTCATCGCGGCCGTGACGCGATCGACGAACCTGAAGACAAGGTCAAAGCTGCGTATTCCGGTCGGGGTTTCCGGTGTGGTGGCCACGATTTTTCTTCCTGATTGAAAGAAGGAGCGGCTGCGGGAGCTTTCCCCCGCAGCCGATGTCGATTAGCGCTGGGTCCAGTCGCGACCGAGCGAAACGCCTGCGTCCTTGAGCTGACCGATATAGGCATCAAGCACTTCCGAGCCGGGAAGACCCTGCTCGTCGGCGTTCTTGGCCCATGCATCGGCAATCTGCGGCAGGGCGGCTGCCCACTTGGCACGATTTTCATCGCTGAGCTTGGTGATGATGGCACCACCATCTTCCATCTGCTTCAGCGCAGCTTCGACGCGCTGGGTCTGCTCGGCGATGTAAGCCTTGGTGTAGGCAGCAGCGGCCGTGCGCAGCGCGTTCTGCACGACTTCCGGCTGGTCGTCGTACCATTCCTTGTTGGCAACCAGCGTACCAGCATATTGCGCACCGAAGTCGGTGACGAGGATATGCTTGGCGACTTCCTGCAGCTTTGCAGGGGCGGCAGCGGTCGGGAACACGATGGTGCCGTCGAACACGCCGGTCTGGATGTCGTTGTAATAGGTGGTCAGGTTGCCGGCGACGCCGACTGCGCCCGTGCCTTCGACCCAGTTCACCGCTGCGCCCGGAGCGCCGATCTTGTGACCCTTGAGATCATCCATCGACTCGACCGGGAAATTGGTCATCAGCACGTAATTGTCGAGGGCGAAGCCGCCGCCAAGATATTCGGCGTTGTACTTTTCCCAGGATCCGATCATGCCGGGGATATCCTGGTGCAGCTTGTCGACAGCGTCGATGACGATCTGCGCATCGGGTGTGCCGAACGGGGTGAAGTAGGACACGTTCTGCAGCGGCAGTGCAGTTGGCTCGAACACGGTCGGGACCGCGCCGATTTCAGCAAGGCCGTCCTCGATGGCTTCAAGCTCGCCACCGACAGCCGCCAGCGTACCACCATAGGCTTCGGTCCACTTGAAGCTGTAGTCGGTGCCTTCCAGTTCCTTGTTGACCGTCGGAATGAAGGTCTCGGTGAGGTGCTTCACCCACAGGAACACCGGCGGATGGCCGTTCACCACCGTCGCGTTGATCTCGGCAGCTGCGGCCGGCATGGCGACGGAAGCCGCCAGCGCGGCGGCAATAGCAGTCATAGGCATTCTGAATTTCATAGTAACCTCCCGGATACCTTGCCTTTGTTGAAATTCGGCGATTGTGTCGCCGATCCTGTCACGCCGTCGAAACCAGAGATCTGGTTCCGGCCGCGAGATATCGAACGATGCGGGAAATCGATCCCGCCGTGTCACCTTCATCGCAAAGCCCGTCCGACAATTCGGTGATGCGCCCGGTGCGAGTCATCATCAGCAGGCCCAGCGAGATGGCATTGATGTAGGACCAGACCGCGTTTTCGCGGCCAAGGCCCGGCACATGTGTATCCAATGCGTCGATGAACTCGCGCGCAATGGCGTTGAAATTGTCTCCGGTCATCTGGATCGAGCGCTCGTCGGTGCCCGAGGCGATCTGGACGATGATGCGCGAATAGCTCTGGCCAGCGCCGCCATGCTCGTTGCTCATCTCGATCGTCGGACGCATCAGCGCTTCCAGAATGCGCTCCAGCGTCGGACCACCCGGCTCGGCCAGAACCTGCGCCAGAAGCAAGCGGCGATAATCGTTCACCTGCTTGCTGCGCCGCGCGACGACTTCCTCAAACAGCGCTTCCTTGGAGCTGAAATGATAGTGGATAAGCCCCAGATTGACCTTGGCCTCGTCGGCGATTGCGCGCGTCGTGGCTCCGGCGAATCCCAACGTTGCAAACACGCGTTCAGCAGCATCCATGATGTCGGATCGCACATCACGCCGCGTCGCATTGTTTGCCGCTGTTGTCATTCTGCCTCCCGCGCACATTGCCGATCCCGCGACCAAACATATTTGGTCATCTGATCAGGTCAACTGACCAAACCATAATGCGACGTTTGCAATTGCGTCAAGCCACAGCGATCGCGTGAAATGAAATTGTATACCGATCACTTGTTTGTTATCGGTAGCGTGCAAGCGCTCAACCGCGCTTCTGATGAGCTCCGTCATTCAATTTACGCACAACAGCTTTGCGTGAGGTGACGTCGACCAGGCCAAAATTGTCTGTTGTACTTCTTCCCTAGCGACATCTCTGGGAGGAGATCATGAGACGTTTTGGCATGTTAACGGCCTTGCTTGCCTCCACCGCTCTTGCAGGCGCGCAAGACCTCAGTGACGGCGTCGTACGTATCGGCGTCCTCAACGACCAGACGGGCACCTACGCAGATTTTGGCGGCCTGACCTCCGTCGAAGCCGCCCGCATGGCGGTTGAGGATTTCGACGCGGCCGGCAAAGGCATGAAGGTCGAGATCATTGCGGCAGACCACCAGAACAAGGCAGACGTTGCCTCGGCGCTGGCGCGTCGCTGGTTCGATGTCGATGGCGTCGACGCGATCGCCGACCTGACCAATTCGGCAGTGGCCATTGCGGTCAACACGATCGGCCGCGAACAGGGCAAGATCACGCTGATGACCGGCCCGGCAACCACCGCACTGACCAATTCGGATTGTTCGCCGACCGGCTTCCACTGGGTCTTCGACACCTATTCGCAATCGGTCGGCACGGCCAAGGCAGTTCTCGAACAGGGCAAGAAATCGTGGTTCCTGCTGACCGCCGACTATGCCTTCGGCCACCAGATGGCGGCTGAATTGACGCGGGTCGTCGAGGAAGGCGGCGGCACCATCGCCGGGAACGTCAACCACCCGCTCGGCTCGCCCGACTTCTCATCCTACCTGCTGCAGGCGCAGTCATCAGGCGCGGAGATCGTCGGCCTCGCCAATGCCGGCACCGACACGATCAACGCCATCAAGCAGGCAGGCGAATTCGGCATTGCCCAGGGCGGTCAGAATCTGGCAGGCCTCGTCATCGTCATCAGCGACATTCATGCGCTGGGGCTTGAGACCGCGCAGGGCTTGCTCGCCACCACCGCCTTCTACTGGGATCGCGATGACGCCAGCCGCGAATGGTCGAAGCGTTTCCAGGAAAAGACCGGACGCATGCCGGGCATGGTGCAGGCAGGAACCTATTCCTCCGTGCTCCACTATCTGCGCGCGATAGAGGCTGCAGGCACCGACGCCGGCGCAACGGTCGCTGCGAAGATGAAGGAAATGCCGGTCGACGACTTCTTCGCGCCCGGCGCCAGCGTCCGTGCGGATGGCCGCCTCGTCAAAGACATGTATCTGGTGGAGGTCAAGTCACCGGACCAGTCCAAAAGCGAGTGGGACTATTACAATATCGTCCAGACGATCAACGCCGAAGATGCAACACAACCTCTTGCACAGAGTACATGTGCCTATGCAAAAGGCGGATGATGCATCTTGTACAGCGTTACATTTGGCAAGCGGCGCCGAATACTCTCGAATTAGTCGATATCGTAGTTCTACGCCCCTTGCATTCGGCCCGTCCGTTGTGCAAGTTTTGCTTGGCATGACCTTGTCATGACGAGGGGTACAGGCAGTGGAGTACCCTGGGAGGGGGCTCATCAGAACAACGCCACCGGCAAACGGAAGGCGTGTGAGCGAGGTTGTGAATGGATGACGGCGTCATTCTGGCTGCGGATAATCTTACCAAGGAATTCAGGGGCTTTCTGGCTGTCGAGGGGGTGAACCTTCGGGTCCGGCGCGGGCAGATTCATGCGCTGATCGGCCCCAACGGAGCCGGCAAGACCACCTGCTTCAACCTGCTGACGAAGTTCCTGCCCCCGACCAGGGGCAAGATCACCTATAAGGGGCAGGACATCACGGCGCTGTCGCCCGCCGATATTGCCCGGCTGGGACTGGTGCGTTCGTTCCAGATCTCGGCGGTGTTCCCGCATCTGACGGCGCTGGAAAATGTCCGCATCGCGCTGCAGAGACAGCGCGGCGACTCGTTCGACTTCTGGCGCTCGCAAAAGGTGTTGTCCGACTTCGACGACCGCGCCCGCGCCCTTCTGGCAGATGTCGGACTTTCCGAATTTGAGTCCACCGAGGCGTCAGACCTTTCCTATGGCCGCAAGCGTGCGCTGGAAATTGCAACGACGCTGGCGCTCGATCCGGAAATGCTGCTTCTCGACGAGCCGATGGCCGGCATGGGCAATGAGGACGTCGACCGCATCGCTGCTCTGATCAAGCGGATTTCCGCCAATCGCACCATCCTGATGGTCGAACACAATTTGTCTGTCGTCTCGTCGCTCTCCGACACCATCACGGTGCTGGCGCGCGGCAAGGTGCTGGCGGAAGGCGACTATGCCACCGTCTCCAAAGACCCGCGGGTCGTTGAAGCCTATATCGGAGCTGGCCATGGCTGAGGCTGCACGCGCAATCACAGCACAGGCGGGCGCAGAAGATGCGCTGCTGACCGTCAGCAATCTGGAAGCCTGGTATGGCGAAAGCCACGTCCTTCACGGCATCAATTTCGATGTTCGTCCCGGCGAAGTGGTCACGTTGCTTGGCCGCAACGGGGCAGGAAAAACGACGACGCTCAAATCGGTGATGGGCATTCTGCCCAAGCGCAAGGGGTCAATCGTCTTTCAGGGCAAGGAACTGATGCACGCCCCCTCGCGCCATGTGGCCAAGGAAGGCATCGCCTACTGCCCGGAAGAGCGCGGCATCTTCGCCTCGCTGTCGGTGGAGGAAAACCTGATGCTGCCGCCGCAGGTCAAGCCGGGCGGTATGAGCGTCGAGCAGATTTTTACCCTGTTCCCCAACCTGAAGGAGCGGCTGCACAGCCAGGGCACCAAGCTTTCCGGCGGCGAACAGCAGATGCTGGCAATCGGCCGCATCCTGCGCACCGGCGCAAAGCTGCTGCTGCTGGATGAGCCGACCGAAGGGCTTGCGCCGGTGATCATCCAGCAGATCGGCCGCACCATCGCGATGCTCAAGGAGCAGGGCTTCACCATCGTGCTGGTGGAACAGAATTTCCGCTTCGCCTCGACCGTGGCGGACCGGCACTACGTTGTCGAGCAAGGCAAGGTCATCGACATGATCCCCAACGCCGAACTCGAGGCGAATATCGGCAAACTGCACGCCTATCTCGGCGTGTAGCAAAACAAACCGGCGGACAACGCCAATCTGGGAGGAAATGGCATGAGGAAAACAGGATTTCTGCTCGCGTCGCTGGCAGCATCGCTAATGGCGTCCAGCGCATTTGCTCAGGACATCAGCGTCAAGATTGGCGTACTCAATGACCGCTCCGGCATCTATGCCGACCTGGCGGGGGAAGGCTCCGTCGTTGCGGCGCGCATGGCTGTCGAAGATTTCGGCGCGGCTGCCAAGGGCATGAAGGTCGAAATCGTTTCCGCCGACCACCAGAACAAGCCCGACGTTGCTTCGACGATTTCGCGTCAGTGGCTCGACCAGGACGGCGTGAACGCCATCGTCGACGTGCCAACGTCGTCAGCCGCCCTCGCCGTCAACGAGATTGTCAAGGGCGCCAACGCGACCTTCATCAACTCCGGGGCCGGCACCGCCGATCTGACAGGCGTCGCCTGCTCGCCACACACCGTTCACTGGACCTACGACACCTGGGCGCTGGCCAATGGCACCGGCTCGGCAATGGTCAAGCAGGGTGGCGACAGCTGGTTCTTCCTCACCGCGGACTATGCCTTCGGTCACGCACTGGAGCGCGACACGGCGGCGGTGGTCGAAAAGGCTGGCGGCAAGGTCCTCGGCCATGTCCGTCATCCGTTCCCCGGCACCGACTTCTCGTCGTTCCTGTTGCAGGCACAATCTTCCGGCGCGAAGGTCATCGGCCTTGCCAACGCCGGCGGCGACACCGTCAACGCCATCAAACAGGCAGCAGAATTCGGCATTACGCAGGCCGGACAAACGCTTGCAGGTCTGCTGATCTTCGTCGGCGACATTCACGCGCTCGGCCTTCAGACCGCACAGGGCCTTGTGCTGACCGAAAGCTTCTACTGGGACCTGAACGACAGCACGCGCGAATGGTCGGCACGCTTCGAAAAGCTTGATGGCGACAAGCCGACCATGGTGCAGGCAGGCGTTTATGCCGGCGTGTTGCACTATCTGAAAGCAATCGAAGCCACCAAGACAACCGATGCCGACACGGTCGTCGCCAAGATGAAGGAAATGCCCACCGACGACCCGTTGTTCGGCAAGGGCGAGATCCGCGCGGACGGACGCAAGATCCACGACATGTACCTGTTCCGCGTCAAGTCGCCGGAGCAGTCTAAGGGTCCGTGGGATTATTACGAGACGCTTGAGACGATCCCGGCAGCCGAAGCCTTCCGCCCGATGGCCGACGGCAACTGCCCGCTCGTCAAGTAAGATGCAGATTTTCGGGGCGCGCCTTCAGGGGTGCGCCCCGAATCCATGCCTCCCTCAAAGCAGGACCGCCGGATGTTCGAACTACTTGGAATCCCGCCGCAGGCACTTTTCGGCCAGCTGCTGCTCGGGCTCATCAACGGGTCGTTCTATGCGATCCTGAGTCTGGGTCTGGCCATCATCTTCGGTCTGCTGAACATCATCAATTTCGCCCATGGCGCGCAGTATATGCTCGGCGCGTTCGTCGCGTGGATGCTGCTCAATTATCTGGGCATCAACTATTGGTGGGCGCTGCTTCTGGCACCGCTGATCGTCGGCATCACCGGCGTCATCATCGAGCGGTTGCTGGTACAACGGCTCTATCACCTTGACCACCTTTACGGCCTGCTGCTGACCTTCGGCCTTGCGCTGATCATCCAGGGCGTGCTGCGCAACCAGTACGGCATCTCCGGCCTGCCCTATACGATTCCGAGCCAGCTCTCCGGTGGCCAGAACCTCGGCTTCATGTTCCTGCCGAACTATCGCGGCTGGGTCGTGCTCGCTTCGCTGGTGGTCTGCATCGCCACCTGGTTCGTGATCGAAAAGACCCGCCTTGGCGCTTATCTGCGCGCCGCCACCGAAAACCCGACGCTGGTCAGCGCCTTCGGTATCAACGTGCCGCGCATGATCACACTGACCTATGGCTTCGGCGTTGCCCTTGCCGGCTTTGCCGGTGTGCTCGCCGCGCCGATCTACTCGGTCAACCCGAACATGGGCGCGGACCTCATCATTGTCGTGTTCGCGGTCGTCGTCATCGGCGGCATGGGCTCGATCCTCGGCTCCATCATTACCGGGTTCAGCCTCGGGCTGATCGAGGGCCTGACCAAAGTATTTTATCCGGAAGCCTCGTCCGTGGTCATCTTCGTCATCATGGCGATCGTGCTGCTGATCAAGCCGGCTGGCCTGTTCGGGAGGACCGCATAATGAGCGCTGCCGTCGCAACATCGGGAATCAAGGTGCAGCAGGCCACCGGCGGCATGCCACGCCACCACGTCGCGATCTTCATCGCGCTGCTGGCTGCCGGCATCGTCGCGCCGTTCATGCTCTACCCTGTCTTCGTCATGAAGGTGATGTGCTTTGCGCTGTTTGCGTGCGCGTTCAACCTTCTGCTCGGCTACACCGGCCTTCTGTCGTTCGGGCATGCCGCCTATTTCGGCTTTGCCAGCTATATCTGCGCCTATAGCGCAAAGTCCTGGGGGCTGACGCCGGAACTCGCCATTCTTCTGGGCACCGCGGCCGCGACCGTTCTCGGCCTTGTCATCGGCGCGCTGTCGATCCGCAGGCAGGGCATCTATTTCGCCATGGTCACGCTGGCCTTCGCGCAGATGGTGTTCTTCTTCTGCCTGCAGGCACCGTTCACCGGCGGTGAGGACGGCATTCAGGCGGTGCCACGCGGCCATCTCTTCGGCCTGATCAGCCTGCGCTCCGACTTCACCCTGTACTGGGTGGTGCTGGCGATCACACTGGGCGGCCTTCTGGCAATTTACCGGATCATCCACTCACCGTTCGGGCAGGTGCTGAAGGCGATCCGCGAAAATGAACCGCGTGCCGTCTCGCTCGGCTATCGCGTCAACCGCTACAAGCTGGCGACCTTCGTTCTGTCGGCTGCGCTTGCGGGGCTTGCAGGCTCGACCAAAGCAATCGTGTTCCAGCTTGCCTCGCTGACCGACGTGCACTGGTCAATGTCCGGCGAAGTGGTTCTGATGACGCTGATCGGCGGCCTTGGCACCGTGTTCGGGCCAATCCTCGGCGCGACCGTGATCATCACCATGCAGAACTATCTGGCGACGTTCGGCGCATGGGTGACGATCATTCAGGGCATCATCTTCGTCGTCTGCGTCATGCTGTTCCGCGAAGGCGTGATCGGCGTCATCTCGAAGTGGATCAAAAAGCCGCTTTAAGGCGAGACGCCATCTTTCAGATTCGCTTGCCGCGCTTTGATCGAGGCTGAACCGGTCATCTGCACATAGCCATGGCGAGCGGCTGATGCGGTTGATACGGCTTCAAGACCCTTGCCGGTGACCAGTTCCTGAAATTCCGCTTAGGCCGCACGTGACCTTGAGCATCGAATTGTTTCCACCCATGAAAATTCCGAACGTTTGGCGGGTTTGTGATGGAACGATCGGATTATTTGGACAATGCCAAAGCGATTCTCATAACAATCGTCGTTTTCGGGCATCTCATCGAGTCGGCGCTATCGAACCCCACCACCCTTGCACTCTATAAGACCATCTACGCCTTCCACATGCCGGCATTCGTTTTGTTGGCCGGATATTTGTCCCGGTCCAGCACATTCGGGCTGAAGTGGGCATCTGAGTTGCTCAGCATAGCGCTCGTGCTCGTCGTCGCCCAAGGCCTGTACGCGACACGCGACGCAATGTCGGGCAACTTTCTTGGGCTCGACTATTATCTGCACCACCCTCGCTGGGTGCTTTGGTACCTCGCCAGCCTTCTGGCTTGGAAAGCCTCTTTACCGCTCTTGCGCTACGGCTATGTGTCCGTCTTGCTTGCCGTCGCCATAAGCATCGTCGCGGGATGGGTTCATTACGATCCGATGCTTTACAGCTGGCAACGAACCGCCACCTTTCTTCGTCGCTGGATATGCTATTCAAGAAAGAAGAATATTTGCGCCCAACACAAAAGCACTCCGCTACACGGCAATCGCAATTTTTGCGTCAGCGTTTGTCTTCTTCATGAGCCAAGGCAGTCGCGTTGAATCGTCCTGGCTCTACGGCAGGCAGCTGTATGATCCGGCTTTTGGGCCATTCGAAAAATTGCAACTGATGGCTTTGGCCGCGTTGTTGATCTGGGCAGGGGCAATGCTTGTCCCGCCGATGACAACGCCATTTACCCGCTTCGGTGCCACAACTCTGTCGGTCTTCATACTACACGGAGTTGTTGTGTTATCGCTGCGAGAAAGTTTTCTAAGCAGCGCGATGGGCGATTCATTCATTGCCGCCCTCATCGCTGTCGGGTTGGTGGCTCTCCTTTCGCATGACGCGTTGTCTCGGCCGTTCATGTGGCTGTGGCGCGCGCCGAAGACGATCATACGACCCCGTCGCGTGCGCGCTGGCGATGACGCTGAGCGACCTCCTAGCTGACACTAGATCGCGGCGACGGCATGCGTGCTGCGATCAGCTTTTCCCGCCGCAGCCAGCGCGATATCAGGAGCACGGCGACAACAGCCAGCCCTGCCACCAGTCCCATCCAGATGCCGGCACCACCGATGCCGAAGCCAAAGGCCAGCGTCACACCAAGCGGCATGCCGACCAGCCAGTAGCCGATAGCCGCATAGATCATCGGCACGGTCGTATCCTGCAGGCCGCGCAACATGCCAGCGCCGACGGCCTGTGCGCCATCGACGATCTGGAACAACGCAGCCAGAGACAGAAACGTCACGGCCAGCGCTGCAATCGGGGCAGCCTTGGGATCGCTTGCGTCGATGAACGCGCTGATCAGGACATCAGGCAGCGTGATCATCACCGTCGCCGAACACATCATGAAACCAATGCCAAGCGCGAAAGCGGTCCAGCCTGCGCGGGTGATGCCGCCGCGGTCGCCGGCGCCATAGGCGCGTCCAACGCGCACCGTAACCGCCTGCCCGATGCCCATCGGCACCATGAAGGCCAGCGAGCCGAACTGGATCGCGATGGCATGGGCGGCGAGCGAAACCGCGTCGATGAGCCCCATCAGCAACGCTGCGCCATTAAACAACGTCACCTCGAACGCCATGATACCGGCAATCGGCAGACCAAGGCGCAGCATTTCACGATAGCGCGGCCAGTCGGCGCGCCAGAAACGACCAAACAGGCGGTAGCGACGGAACTTGCGATCAGTGCTGACGACCACCGCCAGCGCCAGGAACATCAGCGTACTCGCCACCGTGGTGGTGACGCCGGCTCCCACTACACCGAGACGCGGAAAGCCGAAATTTCCGAACATGATGCCGTAGTTGAACACGGCATTGAACACGACCGCGCCGACCACGATCCACATCGCCCAGCGTGGCCGCTCCAGCGCCGAAATGAACGAGCGCAGAACCGCGAAACAATAGAACGGCAGTGCGCCCCACTGCAGCGCCCGGACATAGCTGCCAGCCTCTGCCGACAGCGCCGGATCCTGGCCCATCGCCACAAGGATATCTTCAGCAAACCATAGCAGCACCCAGATCGGAACCGAAACCGACCCGGCGATCCAGAAACCCTGACGAACCGAGCGGCGCACGTCGCGCACCGAATGTCGCTTGCGTCCCAGCTCAAACGCAATCATCGGCGACACGGCCAGCACCAGGCCCATGCCGAAAATGAACGGCGAGAAGTAAAGATTTGCGCCGAGCGTGCCGGCTGCAAGCTCGGTCGGCCCGAGCCAGCCCATCATCATCACGTCGGTGACCGTCATCGCCGTCTGGGCGACATTGGTCAGCACCATCGGCCAGGCAAGCGCAGCCATCGCGCGAATTTCGGCGCTCCAGAGGCGTGCTTCGCCGCTATTGCGAAAGAGTCTTGCAAACATCGTCAAGAATTACACCAGTTGGACAGCCGGACAGAACGTTGCGCTGATTGAGCGCAGCAACATTGCAGCCTGATCGCGGCGACGGTACCGTGTCAGATAGCAGGGGGGAGCGCACATGTCGATTGAACAGCTTTTGTGGAACGAAGACGCCACCGGTCTGGCCCAACGCATCAAGGCCGGCGATCTGAGCGCAAGCGAAGCGGTCGAGGCGGCGATCATGCGGGCGGAACGGGTAAATCCCGACATCAACGCCATCGCCGAACGCCTGTACGATCAGGCACGCAGGCAGGTCGCCGAACTTCCGGCCGATGCACCGCTGGCCGGTGTGCCGTTTGCAATCAAGGATCTCGGGATCGTCCAGAAGGGCGTGCCGACCAACAATGGCAGCCGGATACCGCCCTTCGTGCCTGATTTCGATTCGGTGCTGACCGAGCGCTACCGCGCTGCCGGACTCGTCACCATCGCGACCAGCACGACACCGGAGTTCGGTCTGCGGCTCGTCACCGAATCGGCTGCCTTCGGGACCACCCGCAATCCCTGGAACACCGCCCACACCAGCGGCGGCTCGTCGGGCGGCGCGGCGGCGCTGGTGGCTGCCGGCATTGTGCCTGTCGCCCATGCCTCGGACGGTGGCGGCTCGATCCGCGTGCCCTCCTCTACCACCGGCCTTGTCGGCATGAAGGTCTCGCGCGGGCGCACCCCGACCACGCCGCTGACCTCCGAAAGCTGGTACGGCTTCGTCGTCGACCATGTCGTCAGCCGCTCGGTACGCGACAGTGCGCTTCTGCTCGATCTGACGCATGGGCCGGATGGCCTTGCCCCCTATGCTGCAAGACCCCCGCGCCGCTCCTTCGCCTCGGCGGCAGCGCGCGATCCGGGCACGTTGACGCTTGCCGTCTATCGTCAGTCACCGCTGGGCCTGCCGGTCTCACGCGAAACGATGGAAGCGCTCGACACCGCTGTCGCACTCGCCAGGGAAGGCGGACACAGCGTCGAGGAAATTTCGCTGCCGATGATCGACCGGGCGTTCATGGCCGATTTCTGCCGCATCGTGGCATCCTCGATTGCAGGCATGCTGCGAACGGAAAGTGCGCGCGCCGGACGCCAGCTCATTGGCAGCGTCGAACGCGGCTCGCGCATCATCGCCCGACTTGGCGAACTGCTCTCCGCCGGCGAAGCCTATGCCGCGCTGGAGCGACTGCAGGCCAGTGGACGGGCGCTGCTTGCCCATACCGCGCGTTTCGATGCAGTGCTGATGCCGCTGATTGCCCATCCGCCGGTGCCGGTCGGCGGCATGGACGCCAAGGGCGCGGACGCCTTTCTGGAAGCCCTGCTCGACCATTTGCGGCTGACCTTCCTGCTGCGCTTTGACAGCTTCGTCGACCAGCTGATGGACAAGAGCCTGTGGTTCACCCACTGGCCGGCAATCCAGAACGTCACCGGCCAGCCGGCAATCTCGCTGCCGGTGCATGTCACCGACGACGGCCTACCGCTGGGCGTGCAGGCGGTCGGCAGGCCAGGCGAGGAGGAAACGCTGTTTTCGCTCGCCGCGCAGCTTGAAAACATCTCCGGCTGGCGCGCGCGACGGGCGCAGTTCCATCTGCCTGCATGATCGCCCATCCACAATGCGAACCATTTGCGCAGACCCGCTTTTGCGGCTAAGACGCCGCGGCATTACCGACGGGACCAAGAGGACCAGATGACCACCGAAAAGCGTGCCACCGCCGAAGAACAGGCTCACCTCCTGTCCGCTGCGCTACCGTTCATGCAGCGCTACGAAAACAAGACCGTCGTGGTGAAATATGGCGGCCATGCCATGGGCAATGCCGAGCTGGGACAGGCCTTTGCGCGCGACATCGCGCTGTTGAAGCAGTCGGGCGTCAACCCGATTGTGGTTCATGGCGGCGGGCCGCAGATCGGTGCGATGCTGACCAAGATGGGCATCGAATCGAAATTCGAAGGCGGCCTGCGCGTCACCGACCAGAAGACGGTCGAGATCGTCGAGATGGTTCTGGCAGGCTCGATCAACAAGGAAATCGTTGCGCTGATCAACGCCGAGGGCGAATGGGCAATCGGCCTGTGCGGCAAGGACGGCAACATGGTCTTCGCCGAAAAGGCGCGCAAGACCGTGAAAGACCCGGAAAGCAATATCGAGAAGGTGCTCGACCTCGGCTTCGTCGGCGAGCCGGTTGAAGTTGACCGCACGCTGCTCGACCTTCTCGCCCGCTCGGAAATGATCCCGGTGATCGCACCGGTGGCTCCGGGCCGCGACGGCCACACCTACAACATCAACGCCGACACCTTCGCCGGAGCGATTGCAGGTGCGCTGAACGCGTCGCGTCTTTTGTTCCTGACAGACGTGCCGGGTGTGCTCGACAAGGACAAGAACCTGATCGACGAGTTGACGGTTGCGCAAGCGCGCGCGCTGATTGCCGACGGCACGATCTCTGGTGGCATGATCCCCAAGGTCGAGACCTGCATCGAAGCGATCGAGCGCGGTGTGGAAGGCGTCGTCATCCTCAACGGCAAGACGCCGCACTCCGTGCTGCTCGAACTCTTTACCGAGCATGGCGCCGGCACGCTGATCGTTCCCTGAGCCGGGAACGATCACGCCCGATCAGCCAAGCAGGACCAGCACCAGAATTCCTGCAACGATCAGGATGCAGCCAGCCGTCTCGATCCGGTTGATCTTCTCTTTGAAGAAAAAGACCGAGGCGGCAAAGGTGAACAGCATCTCCACCTGCGCCAGCGCCTTGACCACGGCAGCCTGCTGAAGCGTCATCGCCATGAACCAGCCAAACGAGGCGGTTGCACCGACAAAGCCGGTGAACAGCGCCACCTTCCACGCCTTGGCGATGCGGCCGATTTCGGCGCGGTCGCGCCACGCCATCCAGCCGCCCATCGCGATCGTCTGGATGGAAAGCGTGAAGACCAGCACCATGGCCGCCTGCATCATGAAATTCGGGCCTTCCAGCGCCAGGGATGCCGAGCGGTAGGACACCGCCGACACGCCGAACAGTGTGCCTGAAGCAAGGCCGATCAACGAATTGCGGGCAAACAGCGAACCGACAAGGTTGCGCCATGTCATCTGCATGTGCGCGACGGAAATCAGCATCACGCCGAACACGCTGATGACAATCGCTGCAATCGCGCCGGCCGTCAGCCGCTCACCGAGAAAGATCAACGCAAACACGGCGGCCTGCGCGGGCTCGGTACGCGAATAGGCGGTGCCGACCGCAAAATTGCGGTAGGAAAACAGGTAGATCAGCAGGAAGGTCGCGGAAATCTGGGCGAATGCGCCAATGAAAACGCAGAACAGGAAGGTCGGGTTGATCGCAGGGATACGATAGCCCGCACCGACATGCAGGAACCACAGATAGACAAAGGCGAAGGGCAGACCAAACCCGAAGCGAACAAAGGTCGCTCCGGTCGTGCCCATCACGGATTTCAGGTGTTTTTGCGCAGCCGACCGCAGATTTTGCAGGAAAGCTGCAGCGATCGTGATCGGTATCCAGAGTTCCATGTCGTCCCCCGCAGGTTGCGAGGTGGGCGTAGCCCGCGCGACGGCCCGGTGGCAAGAGCCACATCAGGCGGCGAGCGGTGCTCCACCCTCAAAGACAACCCGGTTGCGACCATTGCGTTTGGCAAGATACAGGTGACGGTCTGCCTCGCGCATGAGATCAGACAGTGAATTCTGCGCTCTCAGGCGCGATGCGCCGATGCTGACGGACAGGGGCAGGACCTGCCCCTCGCCGGGCGAAAACCTGATGGCCTCGACGCTGAGACGGATACGCTCGGCGACGATCATCGCTTCTTCCGTATCAGTTCCCGCCAGGAACGCCGCAAACTCCTCGCCGCCAATACGCCCGACGAGATCGTGCTCACGCACCGATTTTGCAATTGCTTCGGACATCAAGAGCAATGCGACGTCACCCTGAGGATGACCGTGCGTATCATTGATATATTTGAAATTATCGGCATCGATGATCAGCAGAACGCCCGCATCGGTGCGGCGGCGCGCATTTTTCAACGCCTCGAAAAACGCCTCGCGGTTGAGAAGTCCGGTCATGTCGTCAAGGCGCGCCTTGGCCGACAATTGCGCATGCACACGCGCAAGCTCCATATGCGCTTCGGCAAGGCGATTGTGCGCAAAAGTCAGGTCGCTCAACGCATTGCGCAGCCGCTTCTGCTGCCAGAAAGTGAAAAGTCCGGCCGGGAACGCGACCACGAGTGGCGTGACAGCGCTCATCACGATGGCATTACCTTCCACCACGCCACCGAGCAGAGGCACTACGGTCATGACCAGCGCGAATGATGAGATGGCCGCAGCGACGGCAAGCGCGGCAGCCTTCACGACGATGTTACGCATAGTTCCCCCAGTTTTCAGGCCGCGAAACTGCCCGAGGAAAGTGAAGAGATGCTTTCCGCGCAGGCAGAATTTTTAATTGAAGTGGCGATTTTCCGGATTCACGGCAATTTTCTGGGGATAACTTTTAAACTTGAAGTATCGCGCGACAGGCAGCGCGCCACGTGTCTGCAGCCGCTTCATTCGCAGCCGGTTTTCGGCTAGGCTCCGTCCATGACCAACAGTCCCGATCCGCGCCGTTTCGCGCATGTCACCGAGTGGGTTTTCGACCTCGACAACACGCTCTATCCCCACCACTCGAACCTCTTCTCGCAGATCGACGTCAAGATGACGGCCTATGTGTCGGAGCTTTTGCAGCTGCCACGCGATGAAGCGCGCGCGCTGCAAAAGGAACTCTACAAGGAATACGGCACCACGCTGAACGGTCTGATGACCCGTCACGGCATCGATTCGGACGACTTCCTCAACAAGGTGCACGACATCGACTATTCATGGGTCGATCCGAACCCGGCGCTGGGCGAGGCGATCAAGGCACTGCCGGGACGCAAGTTCATCTTCACCAATGGCGATCGCGGCCATGCGGAGCGCACCGCGCGCCAGCTCGGCATCCTCGACCAGTTCGACGAGATCTTCGATATCGTGGCCGCGGGACTGACCCCCAAGCCGGCGCGTGAAACTTACGACAAGTTTGTCGGCCTGCATCGCGTCGACACCCCCAATGCGGCGATGTTCGAGGATCTGGCACGCAACCTGTCGGTTCCCAAAGCGATGGGGATGGCGACAGTCCTGATCGTGCCGCGCAATTTCGAGCCGACATTCTCGGAAATCTGGGAGCAGGACCCGACTTTTGAGGACGATGTCGATTTCGTCACCGACGATTTGACGTCGTTCCTCAACACCATTCTGGCCGATATCGGCTGACGGCGCTGGGCCGCTCGGCAGACGCCGACCGGCCCTTTTTTTCAAGCGAGCTTGTAGAAATCGCGGATGATCGCCCAGGCTTCATCGGCGGTATCGACCGCATCGATGATGTCTTCATCGCCGGGCGAAATCGTGCCCTGCTCGGCGAGATAGTCGATGTTGATCGCCTTGCTCCAGAATTCCTTGCCGAACAGGAACACCGGCATGCGTTCCATGCGGCCGGTCTGGATCAGCGTCAGCGTCTCGAAGAACTCGTCCATCGTGCCGAAGCCGCCGGGGAAGATGGCGATGGCTTTCGCGCGCATGATGAAGTGCATCTTGCGGATCGCGAAATAGTGAAAGTTGAAGCATAGCTCCGGCGTGACATAAAGGTTGGGCGCCTGTTCATGCGGCAACACGATGTTGAGGCCGATCGACGGCGCACCGCAATCCGCCGCGCCGCGGTTGCCCGCCTCCATCACGCCCGGCCCACCACCGGTAACGACGACATATTCGCGATAATAGGTGGTGGCTGAATATTCCGAGCACAGCCGCGCGAACTTGCGCGCCTCCTCGTAATATTTGGCATTGGCGAGAAGGTTCTTCTTCTGAGTCTCGTTCTTGGCCGCCCAGGCGTCACCGCCGGGTTCGGGAATGCGCGCCCCGCCAAACAGCACGACCGTGGAGCGGATGCCACGCTCGGCCAGCGTCATTTCAGGCTTGAGCAATTCCAGCTGCAAACGCACCGCGCGCAATTCGCGCTGGGTCATGAAATCTTCGTCGTCCCACGCAAGCCGATAGGCCGGCGCGCGCGTCTGTGGCGTGTCCGGCACGAGTTTCGCCCGCTCCAGGTCTTCATCTGAATGCGGCAGCGGCGTCCAGCCGGTCTTGTCCTCCGGGATCATCTTCTCGCGGTCCTGTCATTTTATGCTGCAGAGCAGCAATCCTGGAATTGACCCTCAACTTCGCATCGCATAATTTTTGCGCCGATCCAGAGGGGGCCACGTTACGTACAGCCTATGGCTCGACCCTTAACAGCCTGTAACGGAGCTTTTCAATGACAAAGCCTGACCTGTCATCCCTCGAAACCATCATCAACCGTGCCTTTGATGAGCGCGACAGCGTCAACGCCGCCACGCGTGGCGAAGTTCGCGACGCGGTCGAAGCGGCGCTTGAACTCCTTGACAAGGGTGCGGCGCGCGTCGCCGAACGCCAGGCCGATGGCAATTGGACCGTCAATCAATGGCTGAAGAAGGCCGTGCTCCTGTCGTTCCGCCTCAATCCGATGGAAATCGTCAAGGGCGGACCGTCTGAGTCCGTCTGGTGGGACAAGGTGCCATCAAAATTCGATCGCTGGTCGGCGAACGAATTTGAGAAGGGTGGCTTCCGTGCCGTTCCCGGCAGCATCGTGCGGCACTCCGCCTATATCGCCCCCGGCGCGATCCTGATGCCGTCTTTCGTCAATCTGGGCGCTTATGTCGGCGAAGGCACGATGGTCGACACCTGGGCAACGGTCGGCTCCTGCGCCCAGATCGGCAAGCATGTGCATCTTTCCGGTGGTGTCGGCATTGGCGGCGTTCTCGAACCTTTGCAGGCCGGCCCGGTGGTAATCGAGGACAATTGCTTCATCGGCGCACGCTCGGAAGTCGTGGAAGGCTGTATCGTGCGCGAGGGCGCGGTGCTTGGCATGGGTGTCTTCATCGGCCAGTCGACCAAGATCGTCGACCGCGCCACCGGCGAAATCTTCTATGGCGAAGTTCCGCCCTACTCGGTGGTCGTCGCCGGCAGCATGCCGGGCAAGCCGATGGGCAATGGCGAACCGGGTCCGAATCTTTATTGCGCCGTCATCGTCAAGCGCGTGGATGAAAAAACCCGGTCAAAGACATCGATCAATGACCTTCTGCGGGATTGATCCGCACGTCCACACACGCCATCTTGCCGGCACGATCCCTTCCAACGGAGCATAAACTTGCCCGCCTCCCAGATTTTCTGGCTTTTTTTCGGCTTTTCAGGCCGCATCAGCCGCGCCGCCTATTTCTTGGCAGGAATGCTGATGATGATTGTCGTCGTGTTCTTTGCTTACCGGATGATGCTGATTCAGGAGGTCGGCGGCTCCGGCTCGATCTGGGAAACGCTGTTCAGCCTCGCGCTGCTGGTGTCGTTGTGGGCACAGGCAGCGTTGGGGGCAAAGCGCCTGCATGATCTCGACAAGCCCGGCATCATGGCCGCGCTCCTGTTCGTGCCGATGCTGAACTTCCTCGCCTTCGTCGCTTTGTGCGTCGCGCCGGGCACTATGGGGCCCAACCGGTTCGGACAGCACACCAACGCCCCTGGGCCTGCAAGGGCGTGATCGCCAGTCCTATCTTGAGGCGCTCAGTTCCTTGAGACGGTAGAGCGCCTCAAGCGCCTCGCGGGGCGACATCTCGTCCGGGTGCAGGGCAGTTACCGCCTCGACCAGCGCATCATTGGCCACGGGCTTTTCCGCCTCGCGCCGCGCGGCAATCGAAAACAGCGGCAGGTCGTCGACGAGGCGGGCTGCCTTGCCCGAAGTCTCGCCCTCTTCAAGCTGGCGCAGCACCGCACGCGCGCGCTCGACCACCGCATCGGGAAGACCTGCCAGGCGCGCGACCTGCACGCCATAGGAGCGATCCGCCGCGCCCTTGCCGACTTCGTGCAGGAAGACCACGTCGCCCTCCCACTCCTTCACCCGCATGGTGACATTGTGCAGGCGCGCAAGCTTGTCGGAGAGCGCCGTCATTTCGTGGAAATGCGTGGCAAAGATCGCCCGGCAACGGTTCTTTTCGTGCAGATACTCCACCGCCGCCCAAGCAATGGACAGGCCGTCGAACGTGGCGGTGCCGCGCCCGATCTCGTCCAGAATGACGAGGGCGCGCTCGCCCGCCTGGTTGAGAATTGCCGCCGTCTCGACCATCTCCACCATGAAGGTCGAACGTCCACGCGCCAGATCGTCAGATGCGCCGACGCGTGAGAACAGCCGGTCGACCACGCCGATATGTGCCGAGGACGCCGGCACGAATGATCCCATCTGCGCCAGAATGGCGATCAGTGCGTTCTGACGCAGGAATGTTGACTTACCGCCCATATTCGGGCCCGTCAGCAACCAGATTGCACCATTCTTCGCACCATCGTCAGGCGACAGGTCACAATCATTGGCAACGAACGGGTCGGCGAGCTGGCGGCGCAATGCCTGCTCGACGACCGGGTGGCGGCCACCGTCGATGCGGAATGCCAGACTGTCATCGACCTGTGGGCGGCAGTAATTCTCGCTCGCGGCAAGGACCGCCAGCGCTGCCGCGACATCGATTTGCGACAGCGCATCCGCGCCCGCGCGGATCGCGTCGGCGTGCGAGACGGTCTCCGCGAGCAGGGCGTCGAAAATCTCAAGCTCGATCTGCAATGCGCGGTCGGCCGCGTTGGCGATCTTTGTCTCCAGCCCGGCAAGCTCGGTCGTGGTGAAGCGCATCGCGCTCGCCATCGTCTGACGATGGATGAACCGCGCCTTGGCCTCGTCGGTGCCGTTCATGATTTCGGCGTGGTTGGCCGTCACCTCGATATAGTAGCCAAGCACGTTGTTGTGCCGGATCTTCAGCGACCTGATGCCGGTTTCCTCGATCAGCGCCCGCTCCATCTCGGCGATGACGCGGCGCGACTGGTCGCGCAACGCACGCATCTCGTCGAGTTCGGCGTTGTATCCGGCGCGCACGAAGCTGCCGTCGCGCTTGAGGAGCGGCAGTTCGTCCGCCAGCGCCCGGTCGAGATGCGCGGCAAATTCCTGTGGCAGCGCGCTGATGGCCTTACAGGTCGTGCGCAGATCATCCGGCAACAGCGCCTGATCGAGCACGTCGAACACCTGCCGCGCGGCTGTCATCCCCGCTTGCAACGCGCCAAGATCACGCGGGCCGCCACGATTAAGCGCAAGCCGCGACAGGGCGCGTGGCATGTCCGGTGCGCCCTTGAGAACCGCGCGCAACGCTTCGCACAACCGCGTCTCAGCAAGCAGCATCGAAACGGCATCGAGCCTTGCGTTGATTTCCACTGGGTCCGTGAGCGGCGAGGTGAGCCGTTCGGCCAGAAGCCGTGCGCCGCCACCGGTGACAGTGCGGTCGAGCGCCTTCAGAAGCGAGCCATCGCGGCTGCCGGAAAGCGTGCGTGTCAGCTCCAGATTGGCGCGGGTTGCGGCATCAATGAAGAGGCTGGCGCCGCTCTCTTCGCGTTCGGGCCGCGCCAGAGGTGGCCGCTCGGAAATCTGGGTTTTCTCGACATAGGCGATTGCGCCTGAAATGGCCGACAGTTCCGCGCGCGAGAACTGGCCGAAACTGTCGGGCGTCGCGACGTCGAAGAAGCGGGCGATGCGCGACGATGCGGCAGCGGAGTCAAACAGCGTTGCAGGTTGCGGCGTGGCGGTGCGGCCAAGCACATCGAACACCGGGCGCAGGTCCGGATCGTAAAACACCGGATCGGGCACGATCAGTTCGCGCGGGTCGACACGCAAGACGTCGGTCAGCAGACGGTCGGCACTGGTCTCGGCGACGCGGAAGGTGCCGGTGGAAATGTCGATCCACGCCAGCGCATAGCTGTGCTCGGCACCCTTCACCCGCCCCAATGCCATCATGTAATTGGCCTCGGACGGCGCAAGCAGCCGATCCTCGGTGATCGTGCCGGGGGTGACGAGGCGCACGACGTCGCGCTTGACCACCGACTTGGAGCCACGCTTGCGCGCTTCGGCGGGATCCTCGACCTGCTCGCACACGGCAACGCGATAGCCCTGCCCGATCAGCTTTTGCAGATAGTCGTCGGCGGCATGCACCGGCACGCCGCACATCGGGATGTCTTCGCCGTTGAGCTTACCACGCTTGGTCAGGGTGATGCCGAGCGCGCGGCTGGCAATTTCGGCGTCCTGAAAGAACAGCTCGTAGAAATCGCCCATGCGATAAAACAGCAGCGAATCGGGATTCGCCTGCTTGATTTCGATGAATTGCTCCATCATCGGCGTCGCCCCCTCGGCGGAGGGGATGGCAGGCGCGACAGAAGCAAGGGCGATGGGCGACGCGTCGTTCAAGGTCTATTTTGCCTTTTCGGAGAAACAGTTTCCTGCTTGGCGATTTACACGAGACAAGTGTAGCCTTAATCGATGCGACTTCGCAAAACTCCACAAGATCGCGCGCCGACGGGGAAGGACACAGACATCACATGCCGTTGAAAAATTCGACCACGGAGGAAGGCCCCTCCGTCAGCCCGCAGGAAGCACTTGATTTCCATTCGGCCGGACGTCCGGGCAAGCTTGAAATCAGCCCGACGAAGCCAATGGCAACGCAGCGCGACCTGTCGCTGGCCTACTCGCCCGGCGTGGCAGTGCCGGTCAAGGCAATCGCCGAGGATCCCTCACGGGCCTACGACTACACATCGCGCGGCAACATGGTCGCGGTGATTTCCAACGGCACGGCAATTCTCGGGCTCGGCAATCTTGGCGCGCTGGCCTCCAAGCCGGTGATGGAAGGCAAGGCAGTGCTGTTCAAGCGCTTCGCCGATGTCGATGCCATCGACCTTGAAGTCGACACCGAAAATGTCGACGAATTCATCAACTGCGTGCGCTTTCTCGGGCCTTCGTTCGGCGGCATCAACCTTGAAGACATCAAGGCACCAGACTGCTTCATCATCGAGCAGCGCCTGCGCGAGATCATGGACATCCCCGTCTTCCACGACGATCAGCACGGCACCGCCATCATCGCCGCTGCCGGCCTCATCAACGCGCTGGAGATCACCGGCCGCGACATGAAGACCGCCAAGCTCGTCTGCAATGGCGCTGGCTCTGCCGGCATTGCCTGCATCGAGCTGGTCAAGGCGATGGGTTTTGATCCGCAAAACGTCATTCTCTGCGACACCAAGGGCGTGGTCTACAAGGGCCGCACCGAGGGCATGAACCAGTGGAAGTCGGCCCACGCCATCGAAACCGACAAGCGCACGCTCGCCGACGCGATGGACGGCGCAGACATCGTGTTCGGCCTGTCGGCCAAGGGTGCCTTCACCGAGGCGATGATCCAGTCGATGGCCAAGAACCCGATCATCTTCGCCATGGCCAATCCCGACCCGGAAATCACGCCGGAAGAAGTCGCCGAAATCCGTACCGACGCGATCATGGCGACGGGCCGCTCGGACTATCCGAACCAGGTCAACAACGTTCTCGGCTTCCCCTATATCTTCCGTGGCGCGCTCGACGTGCGCGCAACCACCATCAACGATGCGATGAAGGTGGCTGCCGCCGAGGCGCTGGCCGCTTTGGCGCGTGAGGATGTGCCGGACGACGTTGCCGCCGCCTATCGCGGCAACCGCCCCAAATTCGGCCCGAACTACATCATCCCGGTGCCATTCGATCCACGCCTGATCTCCGCAATCCCGGCGGCCGTTGCCCGCGCGGCGATGGACTCGGGCGTTGCCGGCCGGCCGATCCTCGACATGGAGAAATACCAGCACGAGCTGTCCGCACGCCGCGACCCGATCGCTTCGACCCTCCAGCGGATCAACGAGCGGGTGCGTCGCCAGCCCAAGCGCGTCGTCTTCGCCGAGGGCGAGGAAGAACAGGTGATGCGCGCCGCGGTTTCCTATGTGAACCAGAAGTTGGGGACGGCCATCCTCATCGGTCGCGACGAGGTCATCAAGGAAAACGCCCGCAATTCGGGCATCGATCTCAACCGGGCCGGTATCGAGATCATCAATGCCCGCCTGTCGCGTCGCAATGCGGTCTATGCCGACTATATCTATGAGCGGCTGCAGCGGCAGGGCTACCTGCTGCGCGACGTCCAGCGTCTGATCAACAATGACCGCAACCACTTTGCCGCGTGCATGGTGGCACTTGGCGATGCCGACGCGATGGTGACGGGCGTGACCCGCAACTATTCGACCGCGCTGGACGATGTGCGCCGCGTCATCGACGCCCGTCCCGGTCATCGCGTCGTCGGCGTGTCGATCGCCCTGTGCCGTGGGCGCACGGTCATCGTCGCCGACACTGCGGTTCACGACATGCCCGACGCGTCCGAGATCGCCGACATCGCGGAGGAAGCAGCAAACTTTGCCCGTCGCATGGGCTACGAACCACGCGTCGCGATGCTGGCCTATTCGACATTCGGCCATCCGCAGGGCGAGCGCTCGGCGCGCGTACAGGAGGCGGTTCGCATCCTCGACAAGCGCCGCGTCGACTTCGAGTATGACGGCGAGATGGCGGCTGACGTCGCGCTCAATGCCGATTTGATGAAGCAGTATCCGTTCTGCCGTCTTTCCGGCCCTGCCAACGTTCTGGTGATGCCAGCCTATCACTCGGCTTCCATCGCAACCAAGATGCTGCAGGAACTGGGCGGATCGACGATCATCGGACCGCTTTTGATCGGCCTCAACAAGTCGGTCCAGATCGTGCCGCTGAACGCCAAGGACTCGGTCATCGTCAACATGGCGGCGATTGCCGCCTACAATGCCGGCGCCTGACGCCAGATAGGCTAAGTCCTTAATACGAAAAGCCGCGTGCCATCTGGTGCGCGGCTTTTTTCATTCGTGCGACGCACGAGCGAGTATGACGCGCCGCAACAAAACTTGTCCCGCCAAAGAGCCTCCAGGGGGAACCTTTTCCTCGCTGAAACGATTAAAGGACATTCCGCTACATTCAGGCCTTGCGGCCGTCATTCTTTTGCGAGCCTCCGCGTTATGAATATTCAGGCCGGCCCTGTTTTTCGGACCCCACCAGCAAATTCGGCACCAGATGCCACCGTCCCGATCCGAGCCGCCGTCACACATTATGGCGATTTGCGCCTTCTTGGTGCTGCTGTTGCCCATGGCACATGCGAACATATCCATGATCTCGTGAACTATGAGCCAAGGACACGGACGAAGGAAAACGCCGAGCGTATCCGCGAGGTCGTGCATGTCCTGAACCTTGCACAGCAGAGCGGGGAGAGCGTCACGCCAGCGGCAGAATGGCTGCTCGACAACGCCTATGTCGTCGAAGAGGCCATCAGCGGAATCCGCCGTGACCTGCCACCCCGGTTCTACCACCAGTTGCCACTGCTGGAAGGCAGGGGTGTTCCCAGGGTGCTCGCCATTGCCTGGGCCTATGTCGCGCATACCGATAGTTCGGTGTCGCCGGAAACGTTCAAGGCGATCGTCGACGGATTTCAGCAGGAACAGCCGCTGCGCATCGGCGAATTGTGGGCGCTGCCATCGATCCTGCGTTTCGTGCTGGTCGAGAATCTGGGCCGCCTCGCCACCCGCGTCGCCAGAGCACGCGAAATGCGACTGGCTGCCAACGCCGTCGCCGACCTGCTGGCCATCGCGCCGGAAGATGAACAGGCGGCCTTCCTGAAGCAGAATGCTGACAAGGCGGGCGACCACACTTTTGCAACCCAGCTGCTGCACCGCCTGCGTGACGGCTCGCATATTTCAAGGCGCGGGCTGACATGGCTCGAAAGCGAGCTGGAGGCGGTCGGGACGGACGCGGAAGAGATTACGCTCGCCGAACATGCCAATCTGTCAGCCGGAAACGTGACCACCGGCAACATCATCAAGGGTCTGCGCAAGGTCGACGACATCGACTGGACTGCCTGGTTCGAGGAAGTGAGCCGGATCGACGCACTGCTGCGCGAACGCACTGATTTCGCATCGCTCGACTTTCCCTCACGAGATGCCTATCGCGGCGCGATCGAAAAGCTGGCGAAGCGATCCGGGCGCGAAGAATATGACGTTGCCCAGCGCGCCATCGACATGGCGTGCGAGATGTCGGCGGCGGACGGCGCGGTCCCCGCGCTCGACATTGGAGACCTGCTGGTCGGCCCCGGCAGGGTGCGGCTGGAACAGGATCTGGGGTGCACCCAGCCTCTGCGCACGCGCGCCGTGCGCTTTATGCGCCGGCTCGGCTGGCCGGGCATGGCCCTTTCGATCCTTGCGCTCACATTGCTACTCATGTGGGCAACGACAGTCGCGCTTGCGGAGTATGGCCTGACACCCGGCGCGCTCTGGATGCTGGTGCTGCTGTTCGCCCTGCCAGCCAGCGAAGCGGCCACAGGCATGTTCAACTCGCTGGTCACGCTGTTCATCAAACCGACGCGGCTGATCGGCTACGACTACAAGGACGCGATTCCTGACGATGCGCGCACGCTCGTCGTCGTACCTGTCCTCCTGGGAAGCCGCGACGATGTCGATGAAGCCATCGACAATATCGAGGTGCATTACCTCTCCAACCGCAGCGGCGCAGTCCATTTTGCCGTGCTATCCGACTGGGTCGACCACAACGCGGAGCAAAAGGATGGCGACGAAGACCTGCTCGACCATGCCAGAAACCAGATCGCCAGGCTCAACGCGCGCCATCCGGGCGATGGCGGACATGTGCGTTTCTTTCTGCTGCATCGCCGCAGGCTCTACAATTCGGCGGAAGGCTGCTGGATGGGCTGGGAGCGCAAGCGTGGCAAGCTGCATGAGCTGAACACGCTGCTGCGTGTCGATGCCGACACCACCTTCCTGCCATCAGCCGATCCGCTGCCCGGCGATATCGTCTATGTGATGACCGTCGATTCCGACACGCGGATGACACGCGGCGCGGTCGCCAAGCTGGTCGGCAAACTGCATCACCCGCTCAATCATCCGGTCATCGACGCGCAGAACCGGCGCATCACCTCAGGCTACAGCATCCTGCAACCGCGCGTGACGCCATCGCTGACAACGGGCGACGAAGCCTCGTTCTTCCAGCGCGTTTACTCTGCCAATCGCGGCATCGACCCCTATGTCTTCGCCGTTTCCGACACCTATCAGGACCTTTACGGCGAGGGCACCTTTACCGGGAAAGGTCTTTATCACATCGATGCGATGGAAGCGGCGCTCAAGGACCGCTTCCCCGAAAACGCCATCCTCAGCCACGATCTGATCGAAGGCGCCTTTGCCAAGGCAGCGCTCGTCACCGATGTCGAGCTGATCGAAGACTACCCGACCCGCTATCTCGTCGATGCGTCCCGCCACCACCGCTGGACACGCGGCGACTGGCAGCTCCTGCCATGGATCTTCCGGCTGTCCTACGGCGTCCCGGCCCTCTCGCGATGGAAGATGGTCGACAATCTGCGGCGCGAACTGTTGCCGATCCTGTGGATCGCAGCGTCGATCTGCGGCTGGACGGTTCTACCCTTTACCCAGGCCGCGCAATGGCAGGCGCTGCTGGTGCTGAGCCTTTTCCTGTCCCTTACCTTCGGCATCGTCAACTCGATCCTTCCGGGTGATCCGGAAGCGACGCTGAAGAACCACATGGCAGCGTTTGCACGCGACTTCGCCTTCGCCAGCGCCCAGGTAGCGACCAAGATGGTGCTGATTGCGCATCAGGCATGGTCTACGGGCGATGCCATCGTGCGTACGCTTTACCGGCTCTTCGTCAGCCGCCAGAACCTCCTGGAATGGCGCACCGCTTCGCAGGCAGCGCGTGGTGGTGACGGTCTTGGCGTACACTACCGCACCATGTGGGGCGTTCTGCCGGTCGCCGCTGCCGGTCTGCTCATACCGCTGATGACCGATACCACCGGCACCTTCGTTGCGGTCTGTTTCGCTCTGTTCTGGGCAGGATCGCCAGCCTTTGCATGGCTCATCAGCCGCTCCGCCGAAACGGAAGACCGGCTGGAGATGCGCGCCGAAGACGCGGTCGCGCTGCGCACCATCGCGCGGCGCGCCTGGCTCTATTTCGAGACATTCGTGACCGAGGAGCACAACATGCTCCCGCCGGACAATTTTCAGGAAGTGCCGGTTCCGGTGATCGCCGCCCGCACCTCGCCCACAAATGTCGGCGTCTACATGCTGTCGGTGATCAGCGCACGCGACTTCGGCTGGCTGTCCTTGTCGGAAACGCTTCAGCGACTTGAACAGACGCTGGGCACGCTCGAGAAGATGGAGCGCTATCGCGGCCATCTGTACAATTGGTACGAAACGCGGACACTTCGTCCGCTCCATCCGCTCTACGTCTCAGCGGTCGACAGTGGCAACCTTGCGGGCCATCTGATCGCGGTTGCCGCTGCCTGTGGCAAATGGGCCGAAGCCCCCGCCGCTTATCTTCAGGGCGACTATAACGGCATTCTCGACGCCACGACCATCGTGCAGGAAACGCTGGCAGCCCTTCCCGACGACCGCCGTTCACTGCGCCCGCTGCGCAGCCGTCTGGTCGAACGGATCGAAGGGATGCACCGCACCGTCAACACGATCATGAGCGAGCCGGAAACGGCCGCGATCCGCACGATAAACCTCACCGTCGCGGCGCGTGACATCACCAAGCTCGCCACCGCGCTGCATGAGGAAATTCGCTCGCCAATCAGCGATCAGCTTGCCTTGTGGGCGCGCAAGATCGAAGCGGTCTGCGAAGCGCATCTGGCGGATTCGCATGTTGAAAGCGGTGCAAACCTGCGCGAACGCATGACCACGCTCAGCCAGCGGGCACGCAAATTCGCGTTCGAGATGGATTTCTCGTTCCTCTTGCGTGAGGAGCGCAAGCTTTTGTCGATCGGCTATCGCGTGTCGGAAAACCAGCTCGATGAAAGCTGTTACGATCTGCTGGCTTCGGAAGCCCGCCTGACAAGTCTGTTCGGCATCGCCAAGGGCGACTTGCCAACCGAGCACTGGTTCCGCCTTGGCCGTCCGGTGACACTGATCGGCTTCGGCGGCGCGCTGGTCTCGTGGTCCGGCTCGATGTTCGAATATCTGATGCCACCACTGGTGATGAAGGAGCCGCTGGGAGGCATCCTCAACCAGACCAGCAATCTGATCATCCAGCGCCAGATCGCCTATGGCCGCGAGAAAAATGTGCCGTGGGGCATTTCCGAAGCGGCTTACCATGCCCGCGACCGCGACATGACCTACCAGTACACGAATTTCGGCGTACCTGGGCTCGGGCTCAAGCGCGGGCTGGCGCAGAACACGGTGATTGCGCCCTATGCCAGCCTGCTGGCGGCGCAGTTCCGTCCCGCGGAAGCGGTGGCAAATCTGCGGCGCCTCCAGCGCGAGGGCGCGCTCGGACGCTATGGCTTCCACGATGCTGTCGATTACACCCCTGCCCGCGTGCCGGACGGGAAAAAAGGTGCGGTCGTCTACAACTACATGGCGCACCACCATGGCATGTCGATTGTCGCTGTCGCCAACGCGATCTTCGAAGGTCGCATGCGCGACCGCTTTCACTCCGATCCGGTGATCGAAGCGGCAGAATTGCTGCTGCAGGAGAAAGCGCCGCGTGAAGTGCCGGCGATGCCGCTGCGCGCCGAAACCGGCGACCGGCTGCAGCCAAAGGACGTGGAGGACCGGCCCGACTCGCGCCTGATCCTCGACCCGCTCGAAAGCCCGATCGCCACCAACATCATGTCGAACGGCCACTACAACGTCATGGTCACGGCCACCGGCACCGGATACAGCCGCGCTGACCAGACTGCTGTGACGCGCTGGAATGCCGACGCCACCGAAAACCGCAGCGGCACCTTCCTGTTCATCTCCGAGCCCGACACAGGCGACTGGTGGTCGGCGACAGCCGAGCCAAAACGAGCACCGGGCGAGACCAGCCGCGCCTTCTTCTGCGACGACAAGGCGACCTTCTCAAAGACGGTCGGCACCTTGCGCTCACAGGTCGAATGCATCGTCGTCTCCGAGGCGAATGGCGAGGCGCGCCACATCACCATCTGGAACGATGGCGACAAGGACCGCCAGATCGAGGTGACGTCTTTTGCCGAACTGGCGCTGAACTACGAGGCCGCCGACAACGCCCATCCGGCTTTCTCGAAGATGTTCGTCGAAACCGACATCAGCGGCGACGACGGCGCAACCATTTTTGCGGAACGCCGCCAGCGCAGCAGTGGCGATCCGACCATCGCGCTGGCGCATTTCGTGACGTCGACAGCCGGGGTCACGCGCGACGTTCAGGCCGAGACGGACCGGCGCGCATTCATCGGGCGCGGACGCTCCATCGCCAATGCCGCCGCCTTCGAGCCCGGCGCGCAACTCACCGGCTCGCGCGGCTTCACCCTCGACCCGATCATGGCGTTGCGCGCCAAGGTGCGGGTTCCGGCAAGAAAGAAGGTAACGCTTACCTTCTGGACACTGGTCGCCGCCAACCGGGCCGATGTCGAGGAGGCCACCCGCCGCTTCGTTCACAGCGAAAGCTATGAGCGGCAGGAAACACTGGCCTGGACCCGCTCGCAGGTTCAGACCCGCCATGTCGGCATCACCCTGTGGGAAGCGGCCGTGGTTCAGAAGCTGGCCCGCTATCTGCTGTTTTCCGATCCGGCACTGCGCGCGCCCGCCGAGACCATCGCGTCCGGTCTGGGACGCCAATCCGCCTTGTGGCCGATGGCGATCTCCGGCGACTTCCCGATCTTCGCCTTGCGCATCAGCGACGTCGCCGATCTTCCAATCGTTGCGTCGGCATTGCGAATGCAGGAATATCTGCGCGCCCACGGCCTGATGGCAGATCTGGTGATCGTCAACGAGCAGGCCGCGTCCTATGTGCAGGACTTGCAGCAGTCGATCGAACTGCTCTGTGACAATGCCCGCCTGCGCGGCAGCGAACTGGGGCCGCGTCAGCACATCTTCGCGGTACGCCGCGACCTGATGGACGATGCGTCCTACCAGACGCTGATCGGTGCCGCCCATGTCGTGATGCACACCCGCAACGGCCCCATCCTGGCGCAGATCGAACGCGCCGAAAACGCCACCTTCCTGGCCGAACCGTTGCCGGCACGCCTCAGCGCGCAGCCGCAGTCGTCCTGGTCCGCCCCCGCGGTCAACGCGCACGGCGATGATTTGTCGTTCTGGAATGGCTATGGCGGCTTTTCCGACGAAGGACGCAAATATGTCGTGCGCCTGTCCGGCGATACCGTGACACCGCATCCATGGGTCAATGTCATCGCCAACGAAACATTCGGGTTCCATACCTCTTCGGAGGGCGCATCATGGACGTGGAGCCGAAACAGCCGCGACTATCAGCTGACGCCATGGTCGAACGATCCGGTGACCAACCGGCCCGGCGAGGCAATCTACATTCACGATCTGGAATCCGGAGAGACATTCTCGCCGCTCGCCTGTGTGTTCCGCTCGTCCGGCATCGTCTATGAAGCCCGCCATGAGCGCGGCGCATCGACCTTCACTGCGCAAAGCGGCGGGCTGACAACGGAACTGATCCAGCTGGTGGATCCCGATGTAGCGATCAAGGTCCAGCGACTACGCCTGACCAATGACACCGGCCGCACGGTCAGGTTGCGCATCTACGCCTATGCGGAATGGGTGCTGGGCAACAATCGCGCCAAATCCGCGCCCTATATCGTGCCGGGCCGCGAACCGGCGACCGGAGCGTTGACCGCGCGCAATCCCTACCATCTCGAATTTGGCGACCGGGTCGCATTCCTTGCCTGCGATGCCGGCGAGCAGAGCTACACCTGTGACCGGGCCGAATTTCTCGGGGCCGGCGGCGCAAGCGTTGCCCCGCGCATCGTCAGCCGAGGGCTGCCTTTGTCCAACACGGTGGATGCCGGACGCGATCCATGCGCCGCCATCGCCGTCGACGTGACACTGGAACCTGGAGCCAGGTCCGAGCTGCATCTGCTGCTTGGCGATGCCGGCGCGCAGGAGGACATCGGAAAGCTTGTCGGCGAGCACTTCGCACGGGACTTCAACACCCGCCTGCGTGCCAACAAGGAACGATGGGACCGTTTCGCCAGCGCGTTGCAGGTTCAGACCCCCGACCCGGCATTCAACGCGATGGTCAATGTCTGGCTGCCCTATCAGGCCTATGCCTGCCGCATCCGCGCTCGCTCCGCCTTCTATCAGGCCAGTGGCGCCTACGGCTTCCGCGATCAATTGCAGGACACGCTGGCGCTCTTGCTGCACGATCCGTCGCTGGCCCGCGCGCAGATCATCAACGCCGCCTCGCGCCAGTTTCCCGAAGGCGACGTGCAGCATTGGTGGCTGCCGGGGACCGGCGCCGGCGTACGCACGATCATCTCCGATGATGTGGTGTGGCTTGCCTATGGCACACATCACTATGTCAAGGTCACTGGCGACACGTCGATTCTCGACGAGGTCATCGCCTTCATTCAGGGGCCCCAGTTGAAGGATGGCGAGCACGACGCTTTCTTCACTCCTGAAATCCTGCCCGAAAAAGTATCGCTCTACGAACATTGCGCGCGCGCGCTTGATCTGGCGATCAAACGTACCGGAGCCAACGGCCTGCCGCTGATCCTTGGCGGCGACTGGAACGACGGCATGAACCGCGTGGGCGAGGCAGGACGCGGCACCAGCGTCTGGCTCGGCTGGTTCCTTCTGAAGGCGCTGCGGGATTTCTCCACCATCGCCAAAGACAGGAGCGACTTCGACCGTGCGCTCGCGTGGATGAACCATGCCAAGCAGCTCAAGAAGGCGCTCGAAAGCGCAGGCTGGGACGGCGAATGGTATCGCCGCGGCACATTCGACGACGGCACGCCGCTCGGTTCCGCCTCATCAGAGGAGTGCCGCATCGATTCCATTGCACAATCATGGGCCGTGCTGTCGGGAGCTGGCGATGAGAAGCGCGCGCAACAGGCGCTCGACAAGGTGATGGAGACCCTCGTCGACAAGGATCTGCGGATCGCACGGCTGTTCACGCCGCCTTTCGAAAAAACGCCCAAGGAGCCCGGCTACATCAAGAGCTACCCGCCCGGCGTGCGCGAAAATGGTGGCCAGTACACCCACGCCGCCACCTGGCTCGTCGCAGCGCTGGCGGAAAGCAAACGCGCGGACGAGGCATGGGAGCTCTTCTCCATGCTCAATCCCGTCAGTCACGCGGTCGATCGCGAGTCGGCCGACCGCTACCGGGTCGAGCCATATGTGGTCGCCGCAGACGTCTATTCCGAAAGCGAGCGTGGCGGGCGCGGCGGCTGGACCTGGTACACGGGTTCGGCTGGCTGGCTCTACCGTGTTGCGGTCGAGAACATTCTCGGACTGCGCCGCGAAGCCGACATGCTGACGTTCAAACCTGCCCTGCCATCGTCCTGGAACGATTTTGCAGCGCACCTGAAAATCGGCGAAGCGGACTACAACATCCGGGTTCGGCGCGGCCAGACCCAAGCGCTTGAGGTCGATGGCGCCGCCCAAAATCATGTTGCACTGCAACATAGCGGCACTTATGAGGTCGTTGTGACGACGCCCTAGGATGGGCGCCGTCACAAACTTGCCATTTTACGTTATATTTCAGCCTGTTACACGATCACGAAACGTATCGTCGTGTCTTTCTTCTTGTTGACGGAACTGCAACCGAATCACAATTTGTCCATTGTGAAGGGACATGCCTAAGCTTAGCGTCGCGCCCCGTTGATGCGCCGCACAATCGCGAGGAAGCTGTGTCCCTTCTACAAATCTATTGGAGAGCTCTGGAGTATCTTGCGGTCGAACGACGCCGTACGATTCTGCTCTGCTCGGCCAATGTCGCTCTTGCTGTCGCCATGATCGCAGAGCCGGTTCTGTTCGGGCGGATCATTCAGGCCATCGCCGCGCAAGGCGACGTGGTGTGGGAAGTCGGGCTGTGGGCCGCGCTCGGCATTTTCAATATCGTTGCCGTGGTTCTGGTGGCGCGCGGGGCAGATCGCCTCGCCCATCGCCGCCGCACCGAAGTGCTGTCCGATTCCTTCGAGAAGGTCATCACGATGCCGTTGTCATGGCACCATCGCCATGGCACCTCGCAGTCGCTGCATACGCTGCTGCGCGCGGTTGAAACGCTGTTTTCGCTATGGCTGGAATTCATGCGCCAGCATCTGTCGACCGCGATCGCGCTGATGCTGCTGATCCCGACCGCGCTGGCGATGGACTGGCGCATGGCTGGCGTCTTGCTGTGCCTTGGCGTCTGCTATCTCTCGATCAGCCGCGCGGTGATGGCCCGGACCAAGGAAGGTCAGGCTGCCGTCGAACAGCATTATCACCGTGTGTTCTCGCATGTCAGCGATTCCATCGGCAACGTCTCGGTGCTGCAGAGCTACGGACGTCTGGCGCAGGAAACCGAAGCGTTGCGCCGCTATACCGCCGACCTGATCGACGCGCAGTTTCCGGTTCTGAACTGGTGGGCGCTGGCAACCGCGCTGCATCGTCTGGCGGCAACGCTGTCGATGATGATTGTCCTGATCATCGGCGCGCTCTTAGTGCAGAACGGCCATTTGCGCATTGGCGATATCGTCGCCTTCACCGGCTTTGCCACGCTGCTGATCGGTCGTCTCGACCAGATCACCGGCTTCGTCAACCAGGTGTTCGAGGCACGGGCAAAGCTGGAGCCGTTCTATGCGCTTGAAGATGCAGTGGCCGAGCGCACCGAGTCTTCGGACGCACGTCCAGTGGGCCGCCTGCGCGGCGACGTCACGTTTGAAAATGTCAGCTTCCATTTCCCCGATTCAGGCGTCGGTGTCGAAGACATCTCCTTCCATATCCCCGCAGGCAAGACCGTCGCCATCGTCGGCCCGACCGGCGCTGGCAAGACGACACTGATCAACCTCCTGCAGCGGGTCTATGATCCCAAATGCGGCAGCATCCGCGTCGATGGCATCGACACGCGCACCGTCACACGCAAGTCGCTGCGCGACCAAATCGCTACGGTGTTTCAGGATGCCGGCCTGCTCAATCGTACCATCGAGGCAAACATTCGCCTTGGACGCGAAGAAGCCCACTATGACGAAGTGCATGCCGCCGCCACCGCCGCGGCTGCGCAGGACTTCATCCTCGCCAAGACCGACGGCTATGACACGGTGGTCGGCGAGCGTGGCGGCCAGCTCTCAGGCGGCGAACGCCAGCGCATCGCGATTGCCCGCGCAGTGCTGAAGGACGCGCCGATCCTTGTGCTGGATGAAGCGACCAGCGCGCTCGACGTGGAGACCGAACTAAGGGTCAAGGAAGCGATCGACAAACTGCGTGCCAACCGCACCACCTTTGTCATCGCCCACCGCCTGTCGACGGTTTCCGATGCTGACATCGTCATCTTCATGGAACGCGGCCGGATCGTGGAGCTGGGTGGTTTCCAGGAACTGGCCATGCGCGACAAGGGCCGCTTTGCCTCGCTGCTGCGCGCCGGTGGCCTGCTGGATCAGAAAGATCGCCTCAAGGCTGTCCCACTGGTCGACGCGCCTGAGCTGTCGCCAGAAGCCGCCTGACCCGGCTGATAGATTGCCTCCCAAGGCAAACGGCCCGCCAGCGCAATGCTGACGGGCCGTTTTTATTGCTTGAGTATGTGAGTCTTACTCTGCTTCGTCAGCCGGAGTTGCGTTGAGCAGGCCGTACTTCTCTTCGCCGAGCTTGTTCATCAGGTCGAGCTGCGTTTCGAGGAAGTCGATATGGCCTTCCTCGTCTGCGAGCAGTTCTTCGAACAGCTTCTGCGTCACGTAATCGCCGAGTTCGTTGCAGATCTCGCGCGACTTCTTGTAGGAAGCGCGCGCGTCATATTCGCCGGCCAGGTCTGCTTCCAGAACTTCACGGACATTCTGCCCGATCCGCAGCGGACCCACCTTCTGAAGGTTGGGGTGACCTTCAAGGAAAATGATGCGTTCGATGATCTTGTCGGCGTGCTGCATCTCCTCGATGGATTCGGCACGCTCCTTGTTGGCGAGCTTCTTGTAGCCCCAGTCGTCGAGAAGGCGATAGTGCAACCAATACTGGTTGACCGCGCCAAGCTCCAGAAACAGGGCTTCGTTAAGCCGCTCGATAATCCGTTCTTCGCCCTTCATGGTGTATACTCCCGAATTGGCTGCGCAATCCACGCACGCGATCCAAAAATGGTAAGATCTCTGCCTCGCCGGCACCCAGTCGCCGGTGATAGTCTTCGGTCACCCGAATGATCGTTTCCACCACATTTGGAAAGCAGCCGCAACAACGGCCTCGCTTTTTCAGCGTATGATACACCTTTGCGGGCACGATGAGCTGCCACGCATCCTGATCGAGAAGCTCCACGATGGTGCTCTCGATTTCTTTCTGAGTAATCAGGTTGCAGTGACAAACCAGCATCGAAACACTCTTTGGCTTGGTCGCCGGGCGTTGGCGACCGGGCTATGCACTTAACGTTGGACAGAACCCGTCCGACCATCCTGTACGATGTCGAACGACAGCGCCTTCCCCGTGGCCGACGCATGCGCCGACCCCATCTCTCCAGGAGCAGGCAGGACAAACACCGCAGCTGTCAGAAGCGCGGTAAACGCCAGCGGCGATACGGAAGCGACCGCGCGTGCGAGCCGTTTTGAGGGGAAGTTCCTGGCGACCGACCGTCGCCCAGCATCATCAACCACCATTTACCTCCAATCGAAAGGGTTCAAGGCCCAGCCATCAAAGGACGCACCGTCAGTCGGTGCCCTCTCGTTAAATACGGTCGCGAAGGGGTTTGTCAATTCAAACATGACAATCACCTTCAAGGAATTAACTCTTTGGAATTATTCTAAAAAGCAATGGATGGCGCGGCATCAGTCGGTCAGATGCCAAGCACTCGAAATTGTGCATCGTCATCAAAAGCTACAATTTGTGAAGCCTTACAATGGCTTCAGCATGGTAGCTGCACGGAACCGAAAGGGCGCCCAGGCCTTTACGATACGTGACCATCCGAGAATGACGAAAAATGACCCAGACTGTTCGAGACACCAGGATTGACGTCATCAGGGCCATCGCCCTGGTCACGATCTTCGTCAACCATGTGCCGGGCAACCCGTTCGAGCAGTTCACGACCAAGAATTTCGGCTTCTCGGACGCAGCTGAGGCTTTCGTTCTCATCTCCGGCGTGTCGGCCGCATTCGCCTATGGGCTGAAGTTCCATGGTGCCGGCGCATTGGCCACGACCCTTAAGGTGTGGCGGCGCGCTGGCGTGCTCTACATTGCCCAGCTTGGCACGACGATGGCGACGCTGGCTTTGTTTTCCTTCTTTGCGCTTCAGTTTGCAGCGCCGGACCTGCTCGGCAAGATCAATATCGGGCCGGTGATGGCGATGACGCCCGAGGCCCTGATCGGAATCGTGACATTCGGCCACCAGCTTGGTTACAACAACATCCTGTCGATGTACGCCGTCGTCCTGCTTCTGCTGCCCGCCCTCTTGCTGATCAGCCGCTACAGTCTGAGCGCAATGGTCGGCGTTTCGGGCGCGATCTGGCTTGCTGCAGGCCTGTGGCGCATCGGTCCGCCCAACTTCCCCAACAACGGGGTGTGGTTCCTCAATCCGCTGTCCTGGCAGTTCCTGTTCGTGATCGGCCTTGCCGTGATGGTGCATGTGCGCCGTGGCGGCAGCCTGCCAGTCAATCGTTGGCTCGTCGGCGCCGCCGGGTTCTACCTCGCGCTGTCGCTGGCCTGGGTCAAGGTGCCGCTGTGGGGGATCGACGTGTCGATGGGCCTGCCATCGGTGCTCACCGGCTTCGACAAGACCTATCTGTCGCTGCCACGCCTCGCCCACGTCCTGTCGCTTGCCTATCTGATCGTGGCGCTGCCGGCAGTGTCCAATCTGGCCCGCCTTTCGGCAAGCAATCCGCTGGCGGTCATGGGCCGTCACGCGCTGCCGGTGTTCGTGGTCGGCACGATTCTTTCAATGGCCGCGCAGGCATTCCGCATGACGCATGAGATCGGCTTCTTTGGCGACATCACCATCGTTGTCACCGGCGTGATCGCGCAGTTCGCGCTGGCCTACTATATCGAGTGGTATCGCGGCATCGTCCGCCGCGCCAACGAGGCTTCCGCGCGGGCCGGCGCCGCGACCGCAACCCCGGCTCAACGCCGTCTTCCGCCCCGGATCAAGCAGGAAGCCAAGTCCGTCTGACAGCTGCGCGCCCCTCATCATTGCAAGCCATGGCCGTGCGATGATATTGCGCGGCCATGGTGCATTCCTTTCCCCTGCCAGCGCGCGCGCTCGCCATTCCTGAGCCGGTCGCATGAACCCGGTCCTGCCGACACTGCCGGTCAGCGAAGCTTTGCCGCCCTTGCTCAAGGCGCTTGGCGCGGGCAACAGCGCCGTCCTTGTCGCCCCTCCCGGCGCAGGCAAGACCACGCTGGTGCCGCTGGCGCTGCTCGACCAGCCCTGGCGCGGCGATGGCCGCATCCTGCTGCTCGAGCCACGGCGCCTCGCCGCCCGTGCCGCTGCCCGACGCATGGCCTCGCTGCTGAACGAAGAACCGGGTGAAACGGTTGGTTATGCCATGCGCATGGAGAGACGCGTTTCAGCCCGCACCCGTATCCTCGTCGTCACCGAAGGCGTTCTGGCGCGGATGATCCTCGACGATGCCGAACTGTCCGGCATCGCGGCGATACTGTTCGACGAATTTCACGAACGCTCGCTCGATGGCGATTTCGGCCTTGCCCTTGCTCTCGACGTTCAGGGTGCCCTGCGCCCCGACCTACGGCTGCTGGTGATGTCGGCAACCCTCGATGGCGCGCGCGTCGCGACCCTGCTTGGCAATACCCCTGTCATCGAAAGCGAGGGCCGTGCCTTCCCGGTCGAACTGCGGCACCGTGATCGTCCTGCCGATCAGCGCATCGAGGATGCGATGGCCTCGGCCTGCCGCGACCTGCTGGCGCAGGAGCCCGGCAGCCTGCTTGCGTTCCTGCCCGGCCAGCGGGAGATTGAGCGCACCGCAGAGCAGCTTGAAGGCCGCATCCCGGCCAATGTCGACATCGTCCCTCTGTTTGGCGGTCTCGACGGCAAGGCGCAGGACGCCGCCATCCGCCCGGCGCCGGAAGGACGACGCAAGCTGGTGCTCGCCACCTCCATCGCCGAAACCTCCATCACCATCGATGGCGTGCGGGTGGTGATCGATTCAGGCCTCTCGCGCCTGCCGAGATACGAACCCGCCACGGGCCTGACGCGGCTTGAGACGGTGCGCGCCAGCCGCGCCTCCGCCGACCAGCGTGCGGGCCGCGCAGGCAGAACCGAGCCCGGCGTTGCCGTGCGGCTGTGGCGTGCCGAACAGACTGCCGGCCTGCCCGCCTTCACACCTCCTGAGATCGTCGAGGCAGATCTGTCCGGCCTCGTGCTGGACTGCGCCGTTTTCGGTGTGTCCGACCCCACGACCCTGTCGTTCCTCGACCCGCCGCCCGCCCCTGCCCTTGCCGAAGCGAGGGCCCTGCTCCACGAACTTGGTGCGATTGATGCGGACGGACGCCTGACCGAGACTGGTGCGGCGATGCGCAAGCTGTCGCTGCCGGTGCGCCTTGCCCATATGGTCGCCGCCGCCGGCGACCCCCTAACTGCTGCCGAACTGGCGATCCTGTTGACCGAGCGCGGCCTTGGCGGCACCTCCATCGACCTCGACCAGCGCCTGTCGCGCTTTCGCGCCGACCGTTCGCCGCGTGCAGTCGCCGCGCGCAAGATGGCCGAACGGTTGGCGCAATCAGCGGGCAGAGCCCTACGCGCCAGCAACACCGCCTCCCCCGGCGCGCTGTTGCTGTTGGCCTATCCAGATCGCGTCGCAAAGGCGCGCGGCGACTACGGCCGCTATGTGCTGGCCAACGGGCGCGGCGCGATGGTCGATGCCGCCGAACAACTGGCGAAGGAGCAGTTCCTCGTCGTCGCCGACCTGCAAGGCAAGGCGCAGGGCGCACGCATCGCCGCTGCCGCCGCCGTCAGCGAAGACGACATCCGCATTCAACTCGGCGAACGTTTCCAGACCCGGACCGAAGCGCAGTTCGACCCCGAACGTCGCGCCGTGCGCGTGCGAGAAACCGTGCGGCTTGGCGCAATCCGCTTGTCGGAGCGACAGCTGCCCGCACCGAAAGGCGGCGATGCCGACCGGGCCGTGATCGCCGCGATCCGCGAGCATGGACTGGATATTCTCGACTGGGACAAGCCAGCCGCGACGCTGCGCCGACGTCTCGCATGGCTGCACAAAGGCTTGGGCGAGCCCTGGCCAGCGATGGATGACGACGCTCTTCTTGCCAGCCTCGATGACTGGCTGCTGCCGTTCCTGTCGGGCGAGACCAGTTTGGCACGCATCGGCAGCGAAACCTTGTGCAACGGCTTGATGTCGCTGGTGCCACACGAGATGCAGCGCAAGATCGGCGCGCTTGCCCCGACGCATTTTTCGGCGCCGTCCGGCAGCTCCGTGCCGATCCGCTATGAGGAAGACCAGCCGGTTCTGGCGGTCCGGGTTCAGGAACTGTTTGGCCTCGATACGCACCCTTCCATCGCCAATGGCACCGTTCCACTGACGCTGGAGCTGCTGTCGCCCGCGCACCGTCCGATCCAGACGACGCGTGATCTACCCGGCTTCTGGCGTGGTTCATGGGCTGACGTCCGCTCCGACATGCGCGGGCGCTATCCGCGCCATGTCTGGCCTGAAAATCCGCGCGAGGCTCAGGCGACCAATCGCGCCAAACCACGGGGCACCTGAAGCAGGCCACCCCAAATCATGAGAATTCAGAAATTGTGGAACGCTTTAACGCTTGGCGCGCGCCCAAACGCAGCCCATAAAAGCACGATGACGGAACTGATCCAGCCTGCATCGCAGGAAATCCATCATCTGCGGCTCAACACGCTGATCCGGCTGCGCTGGCTGGCGATTGTCGGCCAGAGTGCCGCCGTGCTGATCGTGGCCTACTGGCTGCAATTCCCGCTGCCGATCAGCCTGTGCTTTGCGCTCATTGCGCTGTCGGCGTGGCTCAACCTGTTCCTTGCCTTCCGCTATCCGGCGACGCATCGCCTGCCGCCAATGTTCGCGCTCGGCATCCTCCTGTTCGACGCGCTGCAACTGGGCGGCCTGCTCTACATGACGGGCGGGCTGACCAACCCGTTCTCGCTGCTGATGACGGTGCCGGTGGTGATTTCCGCCACCTCGCTGCCGGCGCGCTGGACGATGCTCCTGGGCCTTGCCGTGGTTGCGGTTGCAAGCATTCTGGCCTTCTTCCACCTGCCGCTGCCATGGTATCCTGGCACGGATCTGCGGCTGCCTTTCCTTTACATCGCGGGTATGTGGCTGGCGGTGGTGTCGTCCATCGCCTTCACCGCCGTCTATGCCTATCGTGTTGCCGAGGAAGCGCGGCTACTCGCCAATGCGCTTGCCGCAACCGAACTGATCCTGCAGCGCGAACAGCATCTGTCGGCGCTCGATGGCCTTGCCGCCGCTGCCGCGCACGAGCTTGGCACGCCGCTCGCCACCATCACGCTTGTCTCCAAGGAGATGGAGCGCGCACTTGGAAACGACCCGCGCTACAAGGAAGACGTCACCCTATTACGCTCGCAGTCCGAACGCTGCCGCGAAATCCTGAAACGACTGACCAGCCTTTCCAGCGAAGGCGAGGCCCATCTGGCGCGCCTGCCCTTCACCTCGCTGATCGAGGAAGTGATCGCACCGCATCGCGACTTCGGCATCCAGATTGAGCTTGCGCCGGGACGATGCGAAGGCCCGGAGCCGATCAGCCGGCGCAATGCAGGCGTGATCTACGGCCTCGGCAATCTGATCGAAAACGCGGTCGACTTCGCCCGTTCATCCGTGGTGATTCACTGGTCGTGGGACGATCACAAGATCGAGCTGACCCTGGTCGATGACGGCTCCGGCTTTCCGGTCGAGATCATCGACCGGATCGGCGAGCCCTATATGTCCAAGCGCCCCCCCGGCGAGAGCGGCGGCGGCCTCGGTCTCGGCCTGTTCATCGCCAAGACGCTGTTGGAGCGCTCGGGTGCGAACGTCACCTTTTCCAATGCCGGCGAGCCGGGCAAGGGCGCGCGCGTCAAGGTGTCGTGGCCGCGTGAGGCGTTTCTGGCGTTCGGAGTGCCAACTGAAATCAGCTACTGAAGCTTGAGCATTGGTAATCCGGACAAAAGTTGCCTAATAAGGAAAAAAAGCAGCAGGAAAACACGGATGACCGAGGAAATTTCCAACGACGCCGCGGACCTGATTGGTGCGGATCGCTCGTTGCTGATCGTTGAAGATGACAAGCCTTTTCTGACCCGCCTCGCGCGCGCCATGGAAGGACGCGGCTTCGAAGTTGAAACCGCCGAGTCGATCGAAGAAGCGATTGCCCGCATCAAGATCACGCCACCCGCCTATGCGGTGGTCGACATGCGCCTTGGCGATGGCAACGGCCTCGACGTCGTCGCTGCCATCCGCGAGCGCCGCGAGGATGCGCGCGCGGTCATTCTGACGGGCTATGGCAACATTGCCACGGCAGTCACGGCGGTCAAGCTTGGCGCAATCGACTATCTGTCCAAACCTGCCGACGCCGACGATGTGTTTGCAGCGCTCATCCGCACCTCGACCGAGCGTGTTGTGCCGCCGGAAAATCCGATGTCGGCGGATCGCGTGCGTTGGGAGCACATCCAGCGCGTCTACGAGATGTGCGACCGCAACGTGTCGGAAACGGCGCGCCGTCTCAACATGCACCGCCGCACCCTGCAACGCATCCTCGCCAAGCGCGCCCCGCGCTGATTGAAGCCTACTCGCTCTCGCCGTCGAGGGCCGGAATAGCAACGCCAGCCAGTTCGGCGGCCGTCAGCCGCGCCGCGCCAGCACGCGCAATCCGCAGCATCAGCGCCTTGCGCGTGGCGGCGGCAAGCCGGTGCTCGGGCGCATCGCGCATGATCTCCGCGCCATAGCCATCCGACAGGATGAAACCGCACTCCTCCGGGAAGATCGAGGCGGGAACGTCGGGGTGAGTGGCAAAGAAGAAGCGGTCAGAATGCAGCCGGTATTCGGGCCATTTGCGGTCAACGCGGAAATCCTCGACCGACGACTTGATCTCGATGATCCAGATGTCGCCCTTGCGGGTCAGCGCCACGAGGTCGGCACGCCGCCCGGTCGACAGCGAGATTTCCGGCAGGACGACCGCGCCCATCGCCAGGAGAAGGCGCTGCACGCCGCGGCGCACGACCATGGCGCGCTCGGATTGACGCCCGTCATGAAGCGGATTGATCGGAATCGGTGAAATGATTGCCATGGCTGGACATTGCCATTTGCCGGCAGCCCCGTGAAGCCTCAGTGCGTGTGCGGCTGCAACACTCCTGCCATGTCCTCAAGGATCGGGCAGTCCGGCCGGTGGTCACCATGGCATGCGGAAATCAGCGTCTTCAAGGTGCGCTGCATTGCCTGCATCTCGCGGATCTTCTCGCCCAGAATGTCAACATGAGCGACCGCAATTTCGCGCACATCGTGGCTGGTGCGCGAGCGATCGCGATAGAGCGACACCAGCTGGCGGCAATCCTCGATGCTGAAGCCGAGACCCCGCGCGCGTTTCAGGAACGCCAGCATGTGCACATCGTCGTCAGAGTAATCTCGATAGCCGTTCTCGGCGCGCAGCGGCTTGAGAAGCCCTACCTCCTCATAATAGCGGATGGTCTTTGCCGGCAGGCCAGACCGACGCGCGGCAGCTGAAACATTCATGGCATGGCTCCTTTGCCTTTCAAGTCGTCCACCTTGACGACAGTTTCAAGCAGTCGCAAAGCGCGATACTTCTCCGGTGCGACAGATGTTGCGCAATTACCATATTGCACCAGACAATCGTGACGTTACGAAAGCTTCGTCGCAGAAGCACTCTTGGCAAACCTTGCCGGGCGCGTCAAAATCATGTCGAAATGATGGCATGAATCGGAGCGAAACCGGTTTGCCAGCTTTCGTTCAGGCAACACACCTCCGGTTTGGAACGCATGCGACCCAACAGAATTCTCATGATTGCGGCGCTTGGCGCCATGGCCGCGCTGGCCGGCTGCACCACCAGCAGCGAACAGATCTTCACCTCCTCCTATGTGTCGGTGAAGGACGCTGGCTACCAGCTTCCAAAGATCCCGATCGAGAAGGTCGAGCGCAAATATCACCGTCAGGTCGTTGCCTACCGGACCGACGAGAAGCCCGGCACGATCATCGTCGATACCAAGGAAAAGTTTCTTTATTTCGTGATGCCCGAAGGCCGGGCCATGCGTTACGGCATCGGCGTCGGGCGCGAGGGCTTCGAATGGCAGGGTAGCGCGCGGATCGCGATGAAGCGCGAATGGCCGACCTGGACGCCACCTTCCGAAATGATCAAGCGCCAGCCGGAACTGGCCAAGTGGCGTACTGGACAGCCGGGCGGGTTGAGCAATCCGCTGGGCGCCCGTGCGCTCTACCTGTTCAACAAGGGCGGCGACACCGGCTATCGCCTGCATGGCACGCCGGAATGGAACTCCATCGGCAAGGCCACGTCATCTGGCTGCATCCGCCTGATGAATCAGGACATCATCGACCTTTACGAGCGCGCTGAGAATGGCGCCAAGGTGATCGTGAAATAGACTGCGAGCCGTCTGGGCAACAACTGACGTCGCAATAAAAAACCGGGCTAGATGCCCGGTTTTTTTCTCATCTAAAGCGCGTCGCGATCTTTCAGATTCGCTCCTTGCGCTTTAGCTCTTTGTTTTTACGCATGTCTTTATCCCGAAACCGGTGCCCACTTTCGGGAGACATGCTTTAGCTCAAGACCAATCAGACGATCTGTTCGACCTGCTGAACTTCCGGCACGAAATGGCGCAGCAAGTTCTGAATGCCGTGCTTGAGCGTTGCCGTCGATGACGGGCAACCGGCACATGCACCCTTCATGTGAAGGAACACGGTGCCGTTCTCATAGCCGCGGAAGGTGATGTCGCCGCCATCCTGCGCCACGGCCGGACGCACGCGTGTATTGAGCAGTTCCTTGATCGTCAGAACCAACTCCTCATCCGCCTTGTCGTAGAACTCTTCATCGGCTTCGGCGGCTTCACGGGCATCGGTCGCAGCCTGCGAAGCCATGACCGGCTGGCCGGACATGAAGTGCTCCATGATCGAGCCCAGCAGGGCCGGCTTCAGGTGCTGCCAGTCGGGGCCGTCTTCCTTGGTGACGGTGACGAAGTCATAGCCGAAGAAGACACCGGTCACGCCGGGCACGTCAAACAGACGACCAGCCAAAGGCGATGTCTCGCGTGCGCCTTCGGCGTCACGGAAATCTGCAGTGCCCTCCTGCAACACGACCTTGCCCGGCAGGAACTTCAGGGTCGAGGGGTTCGGTGTGGCTTCTGTCTGGATGAACATCGACGTTCTCCCTCAAACTAGTTTGGAATAATTCTAAATACGGCTTTCGGCGGCCGACTGCAAGTGCAATCGCGCGCAAGTGACCGGCGCGCATGCCGCCACCCTGCCTGTCTCCTACATATGGGGATCAGCAGCCATGAAAACAATCAGGTGAAGCTTTCGATGTCCTCGTCCGAGATGCTCATCGGCACCACCGTGACGGGGATCGGGAAGGCTGCGCCTTTGCCAGCTATCGACGCAACGAGTGGCCCTGGGCCTTCCTTGGCGTTACCCGCCGCCAGCACCAGAATCGCGATGTCCTGGTCTTCCTCGATCAGCTTGTGGATCTGTTCGGATGGCTTTCCTTCACGCACGACCAGTTCCGGCTCGATACCGACGCGTTCGCGCACCTTTGCCGCCTGCGCTGCCAGTGCGGCGGCTGCGGCTGCGCTCGCCTCCTCACGCATGATCTGCTCGACACCCAGCCAATGCTGGAAATCGCCGGGCTCGATGACATAGAGCAGCACCGCCGCTCCGCCAGTCGAACGGGCACGGCGGGCGGCGTAGGCGATGGCGCGCTCCGATTCCGGCGTGTCGTCGACGATCGCAAGAAACTTGCGCCGGTGACCTTCCTCGCGGCTCAGACGTTTGGAAACCATATGGACTCCTGCCCTCGTTGGAATCCGCAATCTGCCATCCGACCGCGCAGCGGGCAAGTCGCCGCCGCGCGGTTTTCGTGCAGGCTCAATTCGACAGAAAGCCGACGATTTCGCGCACCGTCTTCATGTTGGCCTCCGCAATCGCGCCAGCCCGCTCGCCACCGTCGCGCAGGACGCTGTCAATATAGGCCGTATCAGCCTCCAGACGGCGCATCTCGTCGGCAATCGGCGCAAGCTTGTTCACCGCAAGGTCAACAAGCGCGGGCTTGAACACCGAGAACTGCTGGCCGCCGAACTCGCTGATGACGTCCTCGCGGCTGCGTCCCGAAAGGGCGGCGTAAATGCCGACGAGGTTGTCCGCTTCCGGGCGATCCTTGAGCCCATCCAGTTCCGACGGCAATGGCGCCGGATCGGTCTTGGCCTTGCGGATCTTCTTGGCGATGGTGTCGGCGTCGTCGGTCAGGTTGATGCGCGACAGGTCCGAGGCGTCGGACTTCGACATCTTCTTGGTGCCTTCGCGCAGGCTCATCACCCGCGTTGCCGGGCCTTCGATCAGCGGCTCGGTGATCGGGAAGAAGCCATGGACAGTCTCCTGGCCGACTTCCATTTCGACGCCCACGCCCAGTTCGGCAATCTTTGTCGAAAAGTCATTGTTGAACTTGGCGGCGATATCGCGGGTCAGTTCCAGATGCTGCTTCTGGTCCTCGCCCACCGGCACATGCGTTGCACGGTAAAGCAGGATATCGGCGGCCATCAGGCTCGGATAGGCAAGCAGACCCAGCGAGGCGTTCTCGCGGTCCTTGCCGGCCTTGTCCTTGAACTGCGTCATGCGGTTCATCCAGCCGATACGCGCGACGCAATTGAAGATCCACGCCAGTTCGGCGTGCTGCATCACGCGGCTCTGGTTGAAGACGATATGCTTCTTGGGGTCGATGCCGGCTGCCAGAAAAGCAGCGGTAATCGAGCGCGTCTGCGAAGGCAGATCCGGCTGGACAAGTTGCGCGGTAATCGAATGCATGTCGACGACGCAATAGATGCAATCGTGATGGTCCTGCAGCGCGACGAAATTGCGGATCGCGCCGAGATAATTGCCGAGATGCAGATTTCCGGTGGGCTGGACACCCGAGAAAACGAGAGGCTTGAAACTGTTCATGTGACTGGTCCGGGGCTGGTGGAGGGCCTTGTTTCAAGGCGAGGACAATGCGTTGGCGCTTATGACGGATGGCGCGGCGCGGATCAAGTGGCTGCCAGTCGGCGATGAATTGAACAAGATTGTGCCGCGTCCGTCCTTGCCCGACGTCGACGCGGCCTGAGATGGTCAGGAGGCTGAATCGTCGGCAGGCAAGGTTGCCTGTCCCGGCCTACGCTTCAGGCTCTGCAAAACCGAGCGCAGGTTTGCGCCGCCGGTGATGAAGGCCAGCGCAAAATAGAGCGCCATGCCGGCAAGGCTGAGGAGTGCCAGCGCGCCAAGCTGTTCGACAAGGCTGGCCTGCGATCCGAGCCACGGCGCGAACAACTGCATGCCGAAGTGCAGCGCGATCCCCATCAGCGCTGAGGATAGCACCAGCAAGGGCGCGCGCTTCATCAGACCGGCATCGCGCCCCCAATGGCCGCGCTTGACCAGCACGGCAAACAGCAGCAGCGCATTGATCCAGCCTGCAACAGCCGATGCGACCGCGATGCCCGGCGCGCCCATCGAGGGAAACAAGGTCAGCGCCAGTGTGATGTTGACCGCCACCGACACCCCCGCAAAATACATCGGCGTGCGGGTGTCCTCACGGGCGAAATAGCCGGGTGTGAATGCCTTGATCAGCACGAAGGCGGGCAAGCCGAGCGCGAAGATCGACAGGATCGACGCCACCAGCGTCGTATCGTCGGCGGTGAAAGCGCCGCGTTCATAAAGGACGCGGATGATCGGTTCGGCGATCACCAGCAGCGCTGCCGCTGCCGGCAAGGTCAGGAACAGGACGAACTCCACCGAACGGTTCTGCAAGTTGGCCGCTTCGCCGTCATTGCCGGCCCGCAGGGCACGCGCCAGTTCCGGCAAAAGCACAATGGCGACGGCGATGCCGACCACGCCGAGCGGCAGTTGATAGAACCGGTCGGCCTGTGCCAGAGCAGGAACCGCGCGGTCCTGGCCCGAGGCGATTGCCGTGCCGATCAGCGTGTTGATCTGGGTGATGCCGCCGGTGATCGCGGCGGGCGCTGCAAGCCACAACAGACGCTTGACGTTCGGCGTCAGGCGCGGACGCTTGAAGCCGACGCGGATGCCGGCCTTGCGCACAGCAATCCAGACGATCGCCAATTGTACCAGTCCTGATGCGAGCACGCCCCAGGCCAGATCATAGCCGATCTGCATCTCGTCGCGACCACTCCACCACGCCCAGGCCAAGACGATGATGAGGATGATGTTGAGGAAGACGGGCGCAATGGCAGCCGCAAAATAGCGCCGCAGTGAATTGAGCATGCCGGCCATCATCGCGCCGAGCGACATGCACATCAGATAGGGAAACATGATCGTCGCTAGCGCGACGGTCAGATCGTATTTTTCAGGATCGGCGGCAAAGCCGGGTGCAATGATCGTCGCCACCAAAACCGGCATCGCCAGTTGCATCGCCAGCGTCAGCACCACGAGGACTGAAAACAGCACGCCGAACACTTCTTCGGAGAAGCGCCGGGCCCCGTCCATGCCATTGACTTCGATTTCCTTGGCAAACAACGGCACGAAGGCGGCGTTGAAGGCGCCTTCGGCAAACAGACGGCGAAAGGTGTTGGGAAACAGGAACGCGGCATAGAACGCGCCGGCCACCGGGCCAGTGCCCAACGCAGCCGCCATCAGCATCTCACGTGTAAACCCAAGCACGCGGCTCGCCATCGTGCCGGACGCGACCGTCGCGAATTTCCTGATCAATCCCATCGCGCCTGTCCGTTATCCTGCTGTCACTCTGGCAATGCGGCTCGTTCGCTTGCCATTGCGCTCGGTATCGCCCTCCATCACGGCAATCAACCGCTTGCGGATGCTTTCCTGCCGGGTCGGGCTGTCGATCTTCTGCCCGGTGAGGTCGGTGACATAGAACGTATCGATGATCTTTTCACCAAAAGTGGTGATATGAGCTGAAGCGATGTCGAGCGACAGATCCGAGATTGCTCCGGTGATCTCGGACAAAAGGCCTGGCCGGTCCAGACCCTTGACCTCAATCACCGAGAAACGGTTCGACAGCGCGTTGCGGACCTCAGCTCTGGGCTGAACCTGGAACGCCTTGGCACCGCGTCTTGGCTTGGTGCGCTTGGCAATCATCTCCGGCAGATAGGAGCGCCCCGACAAGACATCCTCGATCAGCTTGCCGACCCGTTGCGCCCGGCGCAATTCATCGTCGTCATGTTCGAATTCTCGGCTGATGAGAATGGTGTCCAGCGCCCGCCCGTCCACCGTCGTGAAGATCTGGGCGTCAACGATGTTGGTGCCGGCGGCAGCACATGCCCCGGCGATCACCGACAAGAGCCGCGGGTGATCCGGCGACAGCACGGTAATTTCCGTCACCGCCTCGAATTCGTGCGGGCGCACCATCGTTGCCAGCGGCTTGCCGGCCTTGTCGCTGTCGCGAATGAACACCGCATGGCGCACCTGATCTTCAAGATCGACCGTCAGCAGATAGTTTTCGTAGTGCAGAGCGAGATAGGCCTTGCGATCCTGAGGCTGCCAATCCGCCAGCGCCTGCTCCAGCTCGCTTTTCGCCATCTGGGCACGTTCCGATCGTGCAACTTCCGAAAAGCCTCCGGTCAACTGCAATTCCGTCTCGAAGTAGAGCGTGCGGAGCAACTGGCCCTTCCAGCCATTCCACACGCCGGGCCCGACACCTCGGATATCGCACACTGTCAGTATCAGCAGCATTTTCAGCCGCTCCACCGATTGCACCGTGTCGGCAAAATCCTGAATCGTCTTGCGGTCGTTGAGGTCTCGCGTCTGCGCCACCAGCGACATTACGAGATGGTTCTCGATCAGCCATGCAATGGTTTGGGTATCGGCGGCGCTGAAACCCATATGTGGACACAGCCGCCGCGCAATCTTGGCGCCGGCTTGCGAATGCTCCTCCGGCCGACCCTTGGCGATGTCGTGAAACAGCACCGCCACGTAGAGAATGTCTCGCTGGGCACGCAAATCCGGAAGCAGCGCATGCGTCAGCGGGTGAATATCCTCCGCCTCGCCATGTTCGATCTGCGCCAGCACACCGACGCAGCGGATCAGATGCTCATCGACCGTGTAGTGATGATACATGTTGAACTGCATCATCGCGACGATCTTGTTGAATTCGGGAATCAGACGGCCGAGCAGCCCCGCCTCGTTCATCCGCCGAAGATTGAGCTCGGGATCGCGATCCGAGGTCAAAATATCCATGAACAGGCGGTTGGCCTCGGCGTTGCGCCGCAGCGTCCGGTCAACCAGCTTGAGCGAGCGCGTCAGAAGCTTCAGCGCGTCGGGGTGATATCCAAGGCCGTGGCGGTCGGCAAACCAGAACAGCCGCACCATGTTGACAGGATCGCGCTCGAACACCTGGTCGTCGGCGATATTGATACGATGGTTGTCGACGATAAAATCGCTGGTGCCTGCCAGCTTGCGCTTGCGGCGAGAATAGGTCGGCAGGATGCGACTGAAGCCGGGAACATGCTTGGCCTGCTCCTCCTCCAGCGCCGCGCAGAAAATACGCGTCAGATCCCCAACCGTCTTGGCGGTCAGGAAATAGTGCTTCATGAAACGCTCGACATCGGACAGGCCCGGGTGGCTGGTATAGCCCAGCCGCGACGCAATCTCGCGCTGGATGTCGAAATGCAGCCGCTCTTCCGCGCGGCCGGTCAGAAAATGCATGTGACAGCGCACGGCCCAGAGAAAATCCTCGGCCTTACGAAATTGCAGATATTCCCGGCGCGTAAAGACGCCCTTGCCGACCAGTTGCTCGGCGGTCGGCACGCGGTAGACATATTTGCCGATCCAGAACAGCGTCTGCAGGTCGCGAAGCCCACCCTTGCCTTCCTTGACATTGGGTTCGACGAGATAGCGACTTTCGCCGCCACGGGCATGACGCGTGTCACGTTCCGCCAGCTTGGCATGGACGAATTCCGGCCCCGTCTGCTGAACCACTTCCTCGTCAAAGCGCTGCAGCAGCGTGTCGTACAGTTCCCGATCTCCGGTCAGGAACCGCGCTTCGAGGATGGATGTGCAGATGGTGACATCGGTGCGAGACAGCCGCACGCACTCATCGATATTGCGGGTTGCGTGGCCAACCTTCAGCCCAAGATCCCACAGCATGTAGAGGATATATTCCGCGACCTGCTCGCCCCACGGCGTCTGCTTGTAGGGCAGCACGAAAAGCAGGTCGATGTCGGAGCCCGGCGCGAGCGTGCCACGACCATAGCCACCAGTTGCCACGACCGTCATCCGCTCGGCCGATGAGGGGTTGCTGCGGACGCAGACATGGGCGCAGGCGAAGGCGTGGAGCGCACTGATGGTTTCGTCCATCAGATGCGACAGCCGTGCCGCACAGGCGGCCCCGCCACCATCTTCCATCAATAGGGTCTGAGTCGCGGCTCGACCATCGGCCAGCGTTTTCTTCAAGAGTGCGAGCACCTTCAGGCGCACCTGCGCACCGGATCCGTCGCCGCCTGTCGGCGCTGTCAGATCGCTCAACTGCCGGCGTAGCGCCGCAGCATCGATGATCTCGTCAAGCTTGAGGGAAATTTTCGCCATGCATGCCGATCTGGCCGTCTTCTGATAGCTGCAAGTCTATAAACCGATTTGCGGGATTTAGATATGCCGCGCTCAGGCTGCAACCACTGCCGGCTTCTTGCGCCGACGTGGCTGGACAGGCTCGACTGCGCGCGCCTCCAGATAGTCGATGAAACAGGCAATCGGCAGCGGGTGGGAGATATAGTAGCCCTGCACCAGGTCGATCTGCGTCTTCATCTTCCTCAAAAGCCGCAGTCGCTCCTGCGTTTCCACGCCTTCGATGACCATCACCCGGCCTGTGGCGTGGATCATTTCGACCGCATGGTGCAGCATTCGTCCCATCATGGTGTCATCCGCCGCCATGGCGAAGGAACGATCCAGCTTCACGCCGTCGACCGAGAGCGCCGCAAGGCTCTGCATGGTGGAATAGCCCGAGCCGAAATCATCGATGAAGGTCTTGACCCCGGCCGCACGCAGCATCTCGATTTCGTGCTGCGCGTTGGGCGGGATCTCCTCACTCTCGATGATTTCGAGGACTACGTCGAACCGCTCAGGCTGTGCGAGAAACCCGGCATAGACGGCAAGCAGCTTCTTGTGATCGAGATCGCACGGGAAGATGTTGAAATTCACCTGCAGCCTGCGCCCTGCCGGCAACATCCGGGACAGCTCATCGCAAGCGCGCCTTGCAACAAGCTCGGTGAATTTCAGCGTCGCCGCTTCCTGCTCGATCAGCGGCAGAAAGCGATCAGGGTAGACCGTGCTGCCGTCGATGTCCCGCCATCGCGCCAGCACCTCACATCCGACGATCTCGTTGTGCTCCAGTGACATCAGCGGCTGGTAGACACACATCACTGAATTGGCATCGAGCGAGCGGCGCAAACGCGATTCGAACGACCAGTAGCGCTGCATCATCTTGTCAAATTCGCGGGTCAGAAACAAAGACAGCACCGCCATCATCACCACAACTGCGTCGATGAGCGGTCGCTGGCTGCTGATCAGCGCTGGCAGGTTGATTCTGACGGCAACGCAATGCAGGCCCAACGGCCCACAGGAAAAATTGCTGAGCATGCCAGACAGGAGCCAATGCTCACCGCCTGCCTTCACCTGCTCATAGATGCCCTCGTCTCCGCCGCGATGCCACCACTGGCCGGTGTCCGCACGGATCACGCCTTCCACATCAAGCCAATCCGGCTTCGAAAACCGGGCGGCGGATATCGGCACCACAACCGCGATATTGCCTCTCAGCACGATCGTTCCGCGCTCGCCGTCAAGGCCGAGGACGCCGAGGTCGCGGTTCACCCAAAGCCTGCCATATGTGCGGACAATGTCGGGCTTGCCGAAATCAATCGCTTGCTCAAACCGATGGCTCGCCGTGGAGCACTCCACCTTACCCCGAGGGGCATAGAGAAACTCGCTCAAGCCATCTGGCAGGAATGCAACACGTCGCAGCTGGGCCATGAACGGAGCGCTGCAGGGCGTTGCAGTCACATCACGCTCGACAATGGCAAAAGTATCGGTGAGGCGCTGCCGCAGCTCGGCGAAGTGCTCTTCGGCTTCGACCATTTCCATTTCCATGGTCTCGACCGAGCTATGAATGGAATACCATGCGGCCGAAACCACCATGGCTCCAAACGTCAGCAAACTGATCAGAATATTCAGCCAGAGCCGATGTTTCGGCACAATGAAAATGCGGGCGAATTTCGCCATGGAAGCCCCCAAACCACGAATATCCAAGCAGCAAGACCTCAAATTCCGGTTAACGTCGCAATATTCTTCCAAAATTCGGCCTTCAGGCGATGGCGTCGATGCGACCGGTGACAGGCGGCACAGATTCGATTATCCATCCTGCTCATGATGACCACACTCCCCACCGACCCCGCCGCCAATCTTGCCACCCTGATCCGCTGCCAATCCGTCACCCCGACGGAAGGCGGTGCATTGACTTCATTGGCAGAGATGCTGAATCCCCTGGGTTTCGCCGTTGATCGGCAGACATTTTCCGAAGAAGGCACGCCCGACGTCGAGAATCTCTACGCCCGCCTGTCCGGCAATGGCCCTCACCTGATGTTTGCCGGCCACACCGATGTCGTGCCGGTTGGCGACGAAGCGGCCTGGACGCACCCACCCTTCAGCGCGGAAATCGCCGATGGCATGATGTACGGGCGCGGCGCGGTCGACATGAAGGGCGGCATTGCCTGTTTCGTGGCTGCTGTTGCACGCCATGTCGAACAAAACGGCCCGCTGAAGGGCTCAGTTTCCCTTCTGATTACCGGCGACGAGGAAGGCCCCGCGATCAACGGGACGGTCAAGCTGCTCGAATGGGCCGCTGCACGTGGCGAGAAATGGGATGCTGCCATCGTCGGTGAGCCGACCAATCCCGAGACGCTCGGCGACATGATCAAGATCGGCCGGCGTGGTTCGATCTCCGGTCGCCTGATCGTTCACGGCCGCCAGGGCCACGCCGCCTATCCGCATCTTGCCGACAATCCCGTTCCCGGCATTGTCACCTTGGTTGACGCACTCCTGCATCCTGCGCTGGATGAAGGAACCGCCGAGTTTCAGGCGACCAATCTGGAGGTCACGACGCTCGACGTCGGCAACCCCGCAGTCAATGTGATCCCGGCGCGCGCCGAGGCCGCGTTCAATATCCGCTTCAACGACAGCTGGAGCGCCGAGAATCTCCAAGCCGAGATCGAGAAACGGCTTGAGAAGGCGGCTGGCTCGACGCGTCTGCGCCAAGGCCGGTCCGAGCCGATTGTCTATGAACTGATCTGGACCGGCAGACCAAGTCCTGTCTTTCTGACCCGCAGCGAAAAGCTGATCGAACACATGGGCGCCGCCGTAGAGGCAATCACGGGACGCCGGGCTGCACTCTCCACTTCCGGCGGCTCATCGGATGCCCGCTTTATCAAGGACTATTGCCCGGTGGTCGAATTCGGCCTGGTCGGCAAGACCATGCACATGGTGGACGAGCGCGTGGCGCTAGATGACCTAGAGACCCTGACCAGAATTTACCAGCGCTTCCTGCAGGACTGGTTCGTCTGACATGCCCCCGTCGGAGGAGATCCAGCGGCATCTATACGGCGCGTGGCAGATGATGCTCGGCAAGCGAGACGGCATCCGTCTCCTTGACCTGTCTGTCGACGGCTTCTGGAATTCCTTCTTTGCCATTGTGGTGGCGCTGCCAGTGCTTGTGGTCGGCTGGGTGCCGATAGCGAATGAAGCCTATGGTACGGCGTCGAACTTGGGCGAGCGGGTGTCGTTCATCGTCCGTCTCGCGATGGTCGATCTCAGCGTCTGGGTGTTGCCGATGGCGGCGCTGGCGCTTGTCGCGGGCGTGATCGGGGTCAAAGACCGGTTCGTGCCCTATGTCGTCGCCACCAACTGGGGCAATGCTCTGTTTGCCTGGTTCATGCTGCCGGCCTCGCTGCTGAACCTGATCTTTCCCGGCGCGGCGGATTTGACGATCAGCCTATCGCTGCTGATTTTCCTTGGAACGCTGGTCCTGTCGTGGCGTCTGACCAATGCGGCACTCAACAAGGGACCGATGATGGCGAGCGGCGTCTTCGTCGGCGCGCTGTTCTTCGCGATCCTGTTGTTGTTCCTGCTGCAAGACCTCTTCGGCATCACGCCGGTTCAGTAATCGACGCGTACCAGATAGAGCCCGTCGGCAGGGGCGACCTGCCCGCAGCGGGAACGGTCCGCTGCCTTCAGCGCGGCTTCCAGATCGTCTGCGTTCCACCCGCCCTCGCCCACACGCCTGAGCGAACCGACCATCGAACGCACCTGATTGTGCAGGAACGAGCGCGCCGAGGTCGTGATTTCGATCAGATCGCCATTGCGCACGACATCGAGACGATCCAGCGTCTTTTCAGGACTTGCGGCCTGACACTGGACCGAGCGAAACGTCGTAAAATCATGTTTGCCGAGAAGGCGCTGCGCCGCCTCGTGCATCGCCTCGGCGTCCAGTTCACGCGGGACATGCCAGACATTGCCCCCCATCAGCGCCGCCGGCGCGCGCCGGTTGAGGATGACATATAGATAATGCCGTGCCTTGGCTGAAAACCGGGCGTCGAATTCCTCGCTGACGCGCTCGGCGCGCAGCGCGGAGACGGTCTCCCCGGCAATCTTCAGATGGGCGTTGAGCGCGCCCATCACCTTGTCCGGGTCCATCTCCTTTTGAAGATCAACGTGAACCACCTGGCAGATCGCATGGACGCCCGCATCCGTGCGCCCGGCACCCCGGATCGTCACCATCTCGCCGGTAAAGGCGAAGATCGCCTTTTCGATTGCCGCCTGGATCGAGTGCTGGTCCGCTGCCTGCCGCTGCCACCCGGCATAACCGCGTCCGTCATATTCGATGTCGATGCGATAGCGGGGCATCGTCAGAGCGCCGAGAATGCGGCAGCGTAGACGAGCTTGCCCTTGGTCGGCGCATCGGCGCTCCAGTCGAGTGCCTGCAGATGCTCGCCCTGCCATTCGCAGTCAAAGCTTGCCGCGCGCGCGTGGGTGTATCCGAACCGCCCGTAATAAGCCGCATCGCCCAGAACGACGCTCAGCGTCTCGCCCGCAAGTCGCAACTGGCGATGCGCTTCGTCCACCAGCGCGCTGCCGATGCCCTGCTTCTGCACCGTCGGGCTCACCGCGAGCGGTGCCAGCGCCACGGCGGAGTAGCTGCGGTTCTGGCTTTCCACCATCAACGTCGAAAACAGCACGTGCCCGACGATCTGCCCGTTCTTTTCGGCCACGAGTTCCAAGACGTCATCGCCATCGGCGACCAATGCGTCGACCAGCTTGCCTTCGCTTGGCTGCCCGAAGGCTTCCTCGCACAGCCAGCGGATCGCTTCGCGATCGCCATCGCGCGCCGCGCGGATCGTCAGCCCGCTCATGACAGCACCTCGCCCTTGGCCAGCTTGGCCCCGCGCAGAAAGTCCGTCGCGACCAGCGCCTTGCCACCGGCGCGCTGCAATTCCGTCAGCCGCACGGCCCCTGTCCCACACGCAATCGTCAGCGCATCATCCAGCACCGTCCCCGGCGCGCCGTTCCCGTCAGCCAACGTCGAGCCCAGTAGCTTTACACGCTCCGCCTTGCCGCCAAACTCCATCTCGCACCAAGCACCCGGAAATGGCGACAGGCCGCGGATGCGGTTGTGCACGTCGCTTGCGGCTTGCGACCAGTCGATGCGCGTTTCGGCCTTGTCGATCTTCTTGGCGTAGGTCGCGCCGTCCTCGTCCTGAGGCGTCAGCGTCAGCGTTCCGGCTTCCAGCTGTGCCAGCGCCTCGACCATCAGGCTTGCGCCCGCGCCCATCAGCGCGTCGTGCAACGCGCCTGCCGTCATGTCCGGACCGATCGCCACGCGCTCAGTCAGCGCCACCGGACCCGTATCGAGCCCGACATCCATCTTCATGATCATCATGCCGGTTTCGGCATCACCCGCGATGATCGCGCGCTGGATCGGCGCGGCGCCTCGCCAGCGTGGCAACAGCGATGCGTGACCGTTGAACGCGCCAAGCCGCGTGCCTTCGAGGATCGCCTTCGGCAACAGCAGCCCGTAGGCCACCACCACGGCGACATCGGCATTGAGCGCCGCAAACGCGGCCTGCTCGTCCTCGCCCTTCAGCGAGGTCGGCGTGCGCACCTCGACGCCAAGGCTCTCGCCCAGCAGGTGCACCGGCGACTTGGTCAGCTCCAGCCCGCGACGGCCCGCAGGGCGCGGTGGCTGCGAATAGACGGCGACGATCTCATGGCCAGCGTCGGCTACGGCCTGCAAAGTTGCAGCCGAAAATTCCGGCGTGCCCATGAAGATGACGCGCAGCGCCATCCTCAGCCCACGAGCCGGCCGGGAACCTTGTCCTTGGCCAGCTTCTTGAACTTGCGCATGACCATGTCGCGCTTCAGCTTGGAGATGTGGTCGATGAACAGCACGCCGTCGAGATGGTCGATCTCGTGCTGCAGGCAGGTCGCCAGGAGGCCGTCGGCCTCCACTGTCTGCTCCTTGCCGTCACGGTCGACATAGCTGACCGTCAGCGTCGCCGGACGCTCGACCTCGGCATAATAATCCGGGATCGACAGGCAGCCTTCCTCATAAACCGAGGCTTCGTCGCCGGTGGCCACGACCTGCGGGTTGATGAACACCTGCGGCGCCTTCGGCTCGTCTTCCTTGGCAAGGTCGATCACCAGCATGCGCACTGGCTCGCCGATCTGGATCGCGGCAAGGCCGATGCCCGGCGCGTCGTACATCGTCTCGAGCATGTCGTCGGCGAGCTTGCGCACGGAATCGTCAACGCGCTCCAGCGGCTTGGACAGCTGGCGCAGGACCGGATCGGGGAGAATGATGAGGGGTCTGATCATGGAAGGTCAGGTAATAGGTCCGCCCGGACCCGTCAACGGGTTTTGCAACCGTCCCTTCACATTTGTTCACGGTTTGGTCTACTATCGTGCCCCCGAATCGACTATCCTGACGCGATGAACGATTTCGGCTCCCTCCTTTCCCAGCCCGTGGCGCAGCTTGGCGCGAGCATTTTCACGCTCGGTCACGTGCTGGCCGTTACGCTGATCGGCCTCGCGCTGGTCATTGCGATCCCTGTCATGGCGATGCGCCGCGCCGCCCGCGCGCAGGCGCAGATTGCCGAGGAGGCAGCGTCCCGCGCCCGCCTCGCCGAAGAGCGCATGGCCGAGATCATGCGCGCGCAGGCTGAGATGCAGGGGCGCATCGGCACGATTGCGGAAGTCTTCGGCAGCAGGCAGGCGGAACTGACCAAGGCGCTCAGCGAACGTCTCGACGGCATGACCTCGCGCCTTGGCCACTCGATCACCGAGCAGACCAAATCCACCCACGAGAACCTTGCCAAACTGCAGGAGCGGCTGGCGGTCATCGACACGGCGCAGAACAACATCCAGTCGCTCGCCGGCCAGGTCGTCCAGCTCCAGCACATTCTGTCCAACAAGCAGACGCGCGGTGCGTTCGGCCAGAGCCGCATGGAGGCGATCGTCGCCGACGGGCTGCCGCATGGCGCCTATGAGTTCCAGGCGACGCTCTCGAACGGCAATCGGCCAGACTGCCTCGTGCGCATGCCCAATGGCGCGCCCGACCTCGTCATCGACGCAAAATTCCCGCTGGAATCCTTCAACGCCATTCGTGCGGCCGCCGAAGAAGGCGGGCCCGAGGCGCAGAAGATCGCCGCGCAGGCGTTCCGCCGCGATATCGAGGTGCATATCAAGGCGATTGCCGACAAATATCTGATCACCGGCGAAACGCAGGAAACGGCCTTCATGTTCGTGCCGTCGGAGTCGATTTTCGCCGAGATCCACGAGAACTTCGAGGCGCTCGTCCAGCGCGCCCACCGCGCCCGCATCGTCATCGTCTCGCCGTCGCTGTTGATGCTGTCGATTCAGGTGATCCAGGCCGTGCTCAAGGATGCGCGCATGCGCGAGCAGGCGCATCTGATCCAGGGCGAGGTGTCACGGCTGATGGAAGATGTCGGCCGCTTGGACGAACGGGTGCGCAAGCTGCAGGGCCATTTCCTGCAAGCCAACCGCGACATCGACCTGATCCTGACGTCGTCGGAAAAGGTCACCAGGCGCGGCGCGAAGATCGAAGCGCTGGAACTGGGGGAGCCGGCTCCCACCGCACCGGAGTCCCGCGCTACCGCCACCGACACCGCCGCGCACGGGCGGCTGCGGCTGCATGTGGTGGAGGATGGGGAGTAGGGTGGAGATGAGGGACACCCTGTCTTAGGTACCGCAAACGCAATTCTGGACTATGCGACCAGCCTCATCACAAAGCGCCCGTCGGGCAGCGCGGAAATATGGCCATAGCGCGCCAGCGTCAGCAGGATTTGTGCGACCCTCGGCTCGATCCGCGCCCCGCCGCCCTTGAACAACCGCGCGACAGCCAGCGCGTCCAGCGCTCCCCCGCTTGCCGCCAGCACGGCTTCGACCGCCAGCGGCTGTTCGTGGCGATCTCGAGGGAACACCGGCTTGCCGCGATCGATCGAGATGACGATTGCTTCCAGTGGCAGTTCCTGCGTTTTCGCGACCAGAATTTTCGCACGCGGCATCTGATAGTCCGGCCGCAGCCATCGTACGCGGCCCTCGGCCTCATCGCGCGCACGTTCAGCGTTGAGCGTAACCAGCCGTGTCAGCACGTCATGATCGGAAAGATCCTGCGGCCAGCCATAGGCAGCGACCGTCAGGCGGTCGATCGTCTCTTGCAAATCCTTCAGGATCAGCACGTAACCGCGCTGCTTCACAGCCTCCTCCCTGGCAGACAACGCTGCTCCCGCCTTCACCTTCTCCAGGACATTGTAGAGCCCTGTCAGGGTGAGATCGGCATGTTCGTCCAGAACCCGCTTGCGCAGCGCGTCAAGCTCTTCGCCCGCCGAACGCAGGTGCTGGCGCAGAACGAAAGACGGGTCGGGAAAGGGAAACGGATCGAAGCAGCGGGACTTCGTATAGATCGGTCGATCCTCTAGCAGTCCACTGTTGGCCTGCACCCAAATCAGATGTACTCGCGACGATAGCACCGTCAGATGAGCGGCGTCCTGCGTTGCAAAACACACCAGCCTGTTGTCAGGCAGTATACTGGTATCCAAAAACTGAAACACTCGGTGCTTTGCCGTTTCTACGGTGACGATGTAACGCTCAAGCCCCTCCAATGCCGGTCGCAGGTTTCTGCGCGGCTCCCCGAAGCTCCACCATGTCTCCCGATATGACGCGCGATTGTTCCACTCGCGTCCAGTCCTGCGCCCATCCTTGTCAGTCTTGGGTTTGCCGTCAGCCCCCAAATCGTAGCGGACCCGCTCGGTGAGATACTGATAGATTTCCGGAAATCTGGTTCTGACCTCCTGTGCGGATAAACCGAACAGATCGATCACCATCTTGTTCCGCGGACGGTCGGTGAGATCTTTGCCGTTGCGATAAGGACGAACGTAGTCATCAAACCCAAGGCGGCTACCGAAGCCAAGCTGCTCCAGTCGGCTAGCGTCCACGATGAAACCAGCACCCATCAATTGAACGCCCCTTGAACATAGCCCTGTTTGGGCTTTCAGGGCACCCGCTCGCGTCAACTCCAAACCAACCGAAAGATCAGCATTGATAACTCCGTTGCGGACAATGCAGTCGATTGTCGGTGTATCGCTCGTCAGTCCTTGCTCATGGCTCACCGTGTAGAGCTGCCCTTCCCGCGTTCCCTTTTCCACCACTGTCATCGCGATGCGGACCGACGCTGCATCCTTTGTCGCCTTCGTCCAGGGATGGTCTGGTATGGCAAACAGGATGCTGACCGGTTTGTCCGCGTTGAGATGCCGCTCCATCACCCGTCGCTGGAAAACCTGACTGATCGAATTCGTGGTCACGAACCCGAAGCGCTTCAGCTTCGTGCCCTTGCGCGTCAGGAGTTCCGCAGCCCGGTCCCACCAATACATAACGAGGTCGGCGCTCCTGTTGATTTGCGGATGCGCATGCCAAAGAGCTTGCGCATAGTCGGCGCCCAAGCGCGCGCGGATATCCTTACCGCCAAGAAACGGCGGATTGCCAATGATGAACTCCACCTCCGGCCACTCTGGTCGTCGCGGCTCCGCATCGCTTTCCGCCAGCGCAATCCCATCACCGCAACCACCGGCAAGCACGGCGTCATACCCAGTGCGGCGGCCGAAATTGATGGTGTCGAGCGTGCGCAGGATCGGCTCCTTCGGGTGCCCGGTTCGGGTACGGTAATGCTGTTGCAGATAGCCGATCCAAACCACCAGCTCGGCAATTGCTGCGGCGCGCGGATTTTTCTCCAGACCGAAAAACTGCCGTGGACTGACGGTTTCGTCGTCGAGACCAAGCACCTCGTTGCCGCCGAGCCCTGCGAGAGTTTCAAGCCCCTCGCCCTCAAGCTTGGTCATCATCTCAAGCGCGACGTAGAGAAAATTCCCGGTCCCGCAGGCTGGATCGAGCACCGTCGTCGTGCACAAGCGGCGATGGAAGGCCTGAACCAGCGCCAGTGCCTTGCGCTCGTCGGCGCACTCCCTGGCGTCTTCGGCCTTCTTTAACACCGCACGCCATTCATCGCGCAGCACGTCAAGGATGGTCCGCTCAACCAGCCGCTCGACATAGGCACGCGGTGTGTAGTGGGCTCCAAGCTTGCGCCGCTCCGTCGGATCCAGCGCCTGCTCCAGCAGCGTGCCGAAGATCGCGGGATCAACGTCGATCCAGTTGTGCTTTGCAGCCGCTGCCAGTTCGCCGATTTCCTCACCACTCAGTTCGAGGATGCGGGCGTTACGGTAGAGATTTCCGTTGAAATGCCGGACGTCGGCGCAAAAATACGAGAAGTAACGCTGATTGTGATCCGCATTATCCATCTTCCCCCAAAGATCATGCAGCATCTGCACCAGCGTTGCCGGTGACCGACCGCCACACTCCTCCCAGCAGCGCCGTGAACTTTCCTTTCGGCAGCAGATCCACATCTTCAGCGAACATGCAAAAGATGCAGCGCATCAGAAAAAGCGCCACCTCTTCGGCCGGATATCTCTTTTCAAGCGAACGGCCGACCACCGCTAGGCGCTCGGCGATCGCCGTGGTCACCCGAGCGGTTTGGCGTGCGGGATCCAAACTGTAGGGATCAGTCCAGATCCGCGCAAACATCTCGCGCACTTCCGGCCGACGCAGCGCCTCAATCGGCACGCGAAAGTTCTTGCGGTCCGGAAACTGACTGTAGCCACGCCCGGTGCCGGAAAAATCGGCGAACAGCTCGAACACGCGGCCAACGTCGCAGACGATGATGAACGGCGGCGCCGGATGATCCGGGTCGAGCAGGTGGCCGTAATTTTCAGCCTGCTGGCGCGCATTGCGCATCTGCATGTCCCATTGGCCGGACTCCGACGCATGCGCCAGCGTCTCGTAGCGCTGCGGCATCGCTTTATACCCGCCCGGCAGTCGCGACTGCTTGGCTTCCATGATGAAGCAACCGCGCTTGTAAAGATCTATGCGCAGCGACGACACGGCATCGGTGCAATCGCGCCGCCGCACCGCCCGCTCAAACACATAGTCATTGTATTTACGCTCAAACCCAGCGGGATCTGGACGCGCCACACCGATCTGATCGCACACCTCGGTCGCGAACATCGGGAAATTCGCACGCTCGGCACCACCTTCGCGTGATGTCCAGCGCGTCATAAACGCCTCGATCTCCATGTCTGCCTCCGCCAAACGCGAGGCTGTCGCGAATGGCCGCCCCGCCAAACAGCCATTCGCGCGCCCCATGCCTGCCCCAATCAGACACACTACAACTTAAGATGTATTTTAAGGAAAAAGCAACTTTAAATTGCATATCGCGCCGGCCAGCGCCCTGCGATCATCGCAACGCTTGTTAACCCTTGCTGCCCCTGCTAAAGCGCGGCAATGACAACACCGCTCTCTCACATCCGCAATTTCTCCATCGTCGCCCATATCGACCATGGCAAATCCACCCTCGCCGACCGGCTGATCCAGATGACCGGATCGCTGGAAATGCGCGAGATGAAGGAGCAGGTGCTCGATGCCATGGACATCGAGCGCGAACGCGGCATCACCATCAAGGCCAATACCGTTCGCCTTGAGTACAAGGCGCGCAATGGCGAGGACTATGTCCTCAACCTGATCGACACGCCCGGCCACGTCGACTTCGCCTATGAAGTCTCGCGTTCGCTGGCTGCGTGCGAGGGTTCGCTGCTCGTCGTCGACGCCTCGCAGGGCGTCGAGGCGCAGACGCTCGCCAATGTCTATCAGGCGATCGACAACAATCACGAGATCGTCGTCGTCCTGAACAAGGTAGACCTTCCCGCCGCCGAGCCCGACCGGGTTCGCGAGCAAGTCGAGGAAGTCATCGGCATCGACGCCTCCGAGGCCGTGCTGATCTCGGCCAAGACCGGCATCGGCATCGACGATGTTCTGGAGGCCATCGTCCACCAGCTGCCCGCACCCAAGGAAGGCGACATCAACGCGCCGCTGAAGGCGATGCTGGTCGACTCCTGGTACGACACCTATCTCGGCGTGATCGTGCTGGTGCGGGTCATCGACGGCACGCTGAAGAAGGGCCAGAACATCCGCATGATGGGGACCAACGCCAAGTATGGCGTCGACCGCGTCGGCGTCATCACGCCCAAGATGGTCATGGTCGACCAGCTTGGCCCCGGCGAGATCGGTTTCATCACCGCCTCGATCAAGGAAGTGGCCGACACCCGCGTCGGCGACACCATCACTGACGAAAAGCGTCCGACCGCCGCCGCTCTGCCCGGCTTCAAGCCGGCACAGCCGGTGGTGTTCTGTGGCCTGTTCCCGGTCGACGCGGACGACTTCGAGGATCTGCGCGCTGCCATGGGCAAGCTGCGCCTCAACGACGCCTCGTTCTCGTTCGAGATGGAGACCTCGGCAGCGCTCGGCTTCGGCTTCCGCTGCGGCTTCCTTGGCCTGTTGCATCTGGAGATCATTCAGGAGCGGCTGGAGCGCGAGTTCAACCTCGACCTGATCGCCACCGCGCCGTCTGTGGTCTATCACATGCACATGAATGACGGCTCGATGATCGAGCTCCACAACCCGGCCGACATGCCCGACGTGGTCAAGATCGACCATATCGAAGAGCCGTGGATTCGCGCCACGATCATGACGCCGGACGACTATCTCGGCGCAATCCTCAAGCTGTGCCAGGACCGACGCGGGCTGCAGACCGACCTGTCCTATGTCGGCAAGCGCGCCATGGTGACCTACGATCTGCCGCTCAACGAAGTCGTGTTCGACTTCTACGATCGCCTCAAGTCGATCTCCAAGGGCTACGCCTCGTTCGACTACCAGCTGACCGACTATCGCGAGGGCGACCTCGTCAAGATGTCGATCCTCGTCAACGAAGAGCCGGTCGACGCACTGTCGATGCTGGTTCACCGTTCGGCCGCCGAGAAGCGTGGACGTGTGATGTGCGAGAAGCTCAAGGATCTGATCCCCAAGCACATGTTCAAGATTCCGATCCAGGCAGCAATCGGCGGCAAGGTGATCGCGCGCGAAACCATCTCGGCCCTGCGCAAGGACGTGACGGCCAAGTGTTATGGCGGCGACGTGTCGCGCAAGCGCAAGCTTCTGGAAAAGCAGAAGGAAGGCAAGAAGCGCATGCGCCAGTTCGGCCGCGTCGAAATCCCGCAGACGGCTTTCATCGAAGCGCTGAAGATGGGCGACGAGTAGGTGTGGGCCCGACTTTCTTGAAGATTAAAGACAAAAGGCCGTGCGACGCCCTCGCGCGGCCTTTTGTGTTTTCGACGTAGATCGCAATTGCAGGATGGCACTGCCTGAACTTGCTGGTGACGAGCACGCGGCGTCTTAAGCTCTTTCACAGCAAGCCAAGGTTAGGTTCTCCCGCATTCGTTTGACATAAAGAGGCTTGCACATGCGCGCGCTGTTACAACGGGTTTCCTCGGCATCGGTGACGGTTGACGGGGAAGTGGTGGGGGAGATCGGTGCGGGGTTGCTCGTCCTCGTGTGTGCGATGCAGGGCGACAGCGAAGCGGAGTCCGAGTGGCTGGCGCAGAAGATCGTCAAGCTGCGAATCTTCTCTGACGAGAACGGACGCATGAATCGCTCGCTCGCCGATATTGGTGGATCGGCGCTGGTAGTCAGCCAGTTCACGCTGGCAGCCGAAACCAAGGGCAACCGTCCCGGATTTTCAACGGCAGCCGCGCCCGATGAGGGCAAGCGGCTCTATGAGCATTTTTCAGGCGTCGTTGCGGCGCAGAATGTTCCCGTCGCGAACGGCATCTTCGGTGCTGACATGAAGGTTGCTCTGGTCAATGACGGACCGGTGACGATCTGGCTCGACACGGCAGCGAAGTAGGCGGATGCGCCGAAATTTGCAGGCGATCCTCGTGTTCGGTCTGGTAGCGATGCTGGTCGGTTGCGCTACGGCACCACGCGCGCCGGCATCCCGCCCAGCACCTTTGCCACCAGCGGTCGATGAGCGTCAGATCGTGCCGCTGACGCTGGAGCAGGATCGCGATATCGGGTCGGTCAGCGCGGGTTCCTGAGCGCAGCCGCCATCATCATGCGCACCTGCTGTTCGACATCGCGGGCAAGGTGCTTGCGGCTAAGACCGGGCCCGACGCTGATCGGCGTGCCGAAATGCACCTCGACGTCTACCGCCCCCGTGCGCAGCAGCGACGTGAGGTGAGGCACCAGCGTCTGGTCGCCGATCCAGGCGATGTGCGGGCGCAACCCGCGGCCCATCGGGAGGCCCTGCAGGCGGGTATAGACGATGGCGACCGGCTGAATCACCGGCGGCTCGCCGCCTTCGCCGTTCATGGCTGACGCCGCTGCGGCAAACAATGTCGATTTGAACGGCAGCAGGACGTTGCCATCGCCGGTGCTGCCCTCGGGGAACAGCACCATCGGGTCGCCATCAGAGATGCGACTGGCGATCTCACCGACCTGCGCGCCCGCTTTGCGGCGTGCGCCGCGGTCGACAAACACCGTACGCTGGAGTTTTGCGAGACGACCGAGGAGCGGCCAAGACCCAACTTCCAACTTGGCGATGAAATGCAGATCGGCAAGCGAGCCGAGTACCATGATGTCGGTCCAGGAGATGTGGTTGGACGCAATGAGCAGAGGGCGCTGGGTTGCCATCTGGCCATGGACATGGATGCGGATGCCAAGGACGCGGGTGACGAGGTGATGCCACAAGCGGGGCGCGGTGCCCTCGTCCGCCCACCCCGTGCGCAGCGCCATCATCTGCCACAGCGCCATCGGCGGCGTGGCGATGGCAACGATGGCAAGACCGAGGACAAGCCGCAGCCAGCCGATCATCGCAGATCACGCCGCATGACCAGCGCGTCGGTGCGCCGTGTTGTTCCCGTATGTTCATAATAGGCAGGACGGCGCGCGACCTCACGGAAACCAAGGCGGCGATAGAGCGCGCTGGCCGCAGCATTGGTCTCGTCGACCTCAAGGAAAAGGGCCTCGGCGCGCTGGGCGTGAAGTTCGCGCAGCACCGCCTCCATCAGGTCGCGGCCAAGACCGCGGCGGCGGTGGGCGCGTGCCACGGCGATGGTGAGGATTTCGCCCTCGCCCGCCACCAGCCGGGCAAGGACGAAACCGGCAAGCGCATTGTTGCGTGTACCTACCTGCCGCACGGCAAAACCGAACACCGGATCCTGCTCGAGGAGGCTGGCAAATTCATGTGTCGTCCACGGCCGGACAAAATCTTCGGCGTGGAGTGCCGGAAGGTGGCGAACGTCGTCTTCGCCAAGTGCCTCAACCACAAAATCGACGCCAAGAAAGGGCAGCTTCATGCGCCGGACTTTCGCGGCAGGGCGAAGTCCCCCTGAGGCTTGGCATCGGCATCGCGCAGGTAGAGCGGTTTCGGGCGCTCAGGCACCGCGCCGGGATTGGCAGCCAGTTTGGCCGCCGCCAATTGCGCATAAGCAAGAACGTCGCTTGTGGAGCGGCCTGCGATTACGAGGGTCTGCGCATCGGCATCGGAGACGAGGCGGTCGGCCTCTTCGAGCGAGAGCGCAACGGGCGCGCGCGTCGGCGTACCATCTGCGGCAAACTCGGCGACATAGGCCTGTCCACGGCCCGCCTCGATCCGCACGAGCGTCGGGCGTGGTCCATCAGCATCCCGCGCGCCAAGCGCGAGCGCTTCAAGAGTTGTGATGCCTATTGCAGGCTTGCCAAGTGCAAGGGCGAGCCCTCGAGCGGTGGCCACGCCGACACGCACACCCGTGAACGATCCCGGCCCGACCGAAACGGCAACAGCGTCGAGGTCGTCCATCGCAATGTTCGCGTTGGCGAGCGCCGCGTCGATCACGCCCATCAAATGCTCGGCGTGACCTTTTCCAAGGTCGAGAACCGAGCGGCCAAGTTCGCCGGCCTGCGTGTCAAACACACAGGCCGCGCAAAGACTTGCTGCCGTATCGATGGCGAGAATGCGCAACGGCGCCCCCTGGTCGTGTCAGCCCCGGTCGCGCGCCTTGAGCTCCAGACGGCGCGCATGGAGCACGGGCTCCGTGTAGCCGCTCGGCTGCTCGCGGCCCTTGAACACCAGGTCGCAGGCGGCAAGGAAAGCGATCGAATTGTCGAAGTCAGCCGCCATCGGACGATAGAGCGGATCATCCGCGTTCTGACGATCAACGACAGCTGCCATGCGCTTCATCGTCTCCATCACCTGATCGCTGGTTGCGACCCCATGATGCAGCCAGTTGGCCATGTGCTGCGCCGAGATGCGCAGCGTCGCGCGATCTTCCATCAGGCCGACATCGTTGATGTCCGGCACCTTGGAGCAGCCAACGCCCTGATCGATCCAGCGCACGACATAGCCCAGAATGCCCTGGGCATTGTTGTCGAGTTCGTACTGGATTTCTTCCGGAGTCCAGTTTGGACGCACGGCAACCGGGATCGACAGGATGTCGGTCAGCTTTGCGCGCTCGCGGCTCTTGAGCTCGTTCTGAACAGCCTGCACGTTCACAATGTGATAGTGCGTGGCGTGCAGCGTGGCTGCGGTCGGAGACGGAACCCATGCGGTGTTCGCGCCGGCCTTCGGATGCACGATCTTCTGCTCAAGCATCGCCGCCATCAGGTCAGGCATCGCCCACATGCCCTTGCCGATCTGCGCATGACCGGACAGGCCGCATTCGAGGCCGATATCGACGTTCCACTGTTCGTAGGCGGCAATCCAGGCCGACTGCTTCATGTCGCCCTTGCGGATCATCGGGCCCGCTTCCATCGAGGTATGGATTTCGTCGCCGGTGCGATCAAGGAAGCCGGTATTGATGAACACGACGCGCTCGCTGGCAGCGCGGATCGCTTCCTTGAGATTGACCGTCATGCGACGCTCTTCGTCCATGATGCCCATCTTCATGGTGTTGGGCGTCATGCCGACCAGTTTTTCAACACGGTCGAACAGCTCGACGGCCAAAGCGACTTCTTCCGGGCCATGCATCTTCGGCTTGACGACATACATCGAACCGGCGCGGCTGTTGGCGCGGCGGCCGTTCGGCCCAACGTCATGCAGCGCGATCAGCGCGGTGATGGCGGCATCCATGATGCCTTCTGGAATCTCGCTGCCATCCTGCAGGGTGATCGCGGGGTTGGTCATCAGGTGACCAACGTTGCGCACCAGCATCAGCGAACGACCCGGCAAGGTCAGGCTGGAGCCATCCGGCGCGGTATAGTCGCGATCAGGGTTCAGCTTGCGGGTGAACGTCTTGCCACCCTTCTCGATTTCCTCAGCGAGGTCGCCCTTCATCAGGCCGAGCCAGTTGCGGTAGACATCGACCTTGTCCTCCGCATCGACGGCGGCGATCGAGTCTTCGCAGTCCTGGATGGTGGAGAGTGCCGATTCGAGGATCACATCGGCAATGCCGGCCTTGTCAGTCTTGCCGATCGGGCTGTCCCGATCGATCACGACTTCGGCGTGGAGACCGTTCTTGCGTAGCAGGATCGACGAGGGCGTCGCGGCATCGCCACGGTAGCCGGCGAACTGTGCTGCGTCGGCAAGGCCAGTCGTGGTGCCGTTTTCAAGCGCAACCGACAAGCGACCGTCAGCAACGGCAAGGCTTTTCACGTCGACCCAGCTGGCACCTTCAAGCGGCGCGCTGGTGTCGAGGAAGTTGCGCGCCCAGGCGATGACCTTGTCGCCGCGCACAGGGTTGTAGCCCTTGCCCTTGTCGGCGCCATTTTCTTCCGAAATGGCATCGGTGCCGTAAAGCGCATCGTAGAGCGAGCCCCAGCGCGCATTGGCGGCGTTGAGGGCGTAGCGCGCATTCATCACCGGCACCACCAGCTGCGGTCCGGCCATGGTCGCGATTTCCGGATCGACATTTGCCGTCGACACCTTGAACTCCGGGCCTTCCGGCAGGAGGTAGCCGATCTCGCGCAGGAAGTCCTGATAGACGCCGAAATCGGAAGGCGCACCGTTTTCGCGATGCCAGGCGTCGATCTTGGCCTGCAACTCACCACGCTTGGCGAGCAAAGCCTTGTTCTTCGGAGCGAGTTCATGCGCAATGGCCGAAAAACCCGACCAGAAAGCGTCCGCGACTACACCCGTTCCTGGAAGCGCCTCGGTTTCCACGAACTGCTGAAGCGCCTGTGCGACTTTCAGACCGTGAATTTCGACATACTGCGTCATCTTGATTCCTCCGATGCTGCTGGCAGGCGATTGATTACCCGCCGCTTTCACCATGACGGGCACACGGGGTCAATCGCAGGTTTGCGAGACATAGCTTCAAGTGAAAGCTGGCCTATCAGAACTGGTGGGTCAGTTCGACTTCGGACGCAATCGTACGATAATATCGACGTTTGCGATTTCCATGCCCTCTGGTGGCTCAGGCAGGTTGGTCACCGAAACGGGACCAGACCCGATATCCATCACCCTATTCTCACCTTCGATGAAGAAATGGTGGTGATCTGAGGTATTGGTGTCGAAATAGGTGCGTGCACCCTCGATCGCCAGAATACGCAACAATCCGGCACCGGTGAACTGGTGCAGCGTATTGTAGACGGTGGCGAGCGAAACCGCGACGCCGGCGCTGACGGCTTCTTCATGAAGCTCTTCAGCGGAAAGGTGCCGGTCTCCCTTGGCGAAAAGCAAGCCAGCAAGCGCGACGCGTTGACGCGTGGGCCGCAGTCCAGCCTCGCGCACGCGTTTCTCGGTGCTCTCCCAATGCTCAAAGGGTGCTTCTATCAAGCCGGCACTCGTCCTTTTTCCAAAGATTTTCTGACGCTTGGAGCCAATTTCTTGGTGTGTCCACCATGACAACATATATTCGTTCGGGCTTAATCGATCAATAGCAGCCGATTGACCTGGCAATAGCTGCGGAATACAGCCCTCGACGGTTTCCCGCGCCAAACAGTCTGTGGTAGGGAATTCCCACTAAGGCGGCCAGCGGTCGCAGTCAAACGGCCAGGACCGGCCCCAGGGGACGAAAGAGCGAGGACCATGTTCGAACAAAAGTCGAGCTACGAATACGAAGACCTTCTTGCCTGCTCCAGAGGGGAACTTTTCGGTCCCGGCAACGCCCAGTTGCCTGCTCCGCCAATGTTGATGTTCGACCGCATCACGGAAATCAGTGAAACTGGCGGCGAATTCGACAAGGGCTTTGTCCGCGCAGAACTCGCAATCCATCCCGACCTGTGGTTCTTCCCATGCCACTTCCCCGGCAACCCGATCATGCCAGGCTGCCTTGGCCTCGACGCCATGTGGCAGCTGACCGGCTTTTTCCTTGGCTGGCTCGGCGAGCCCGGCAAGGGCATGGCGCTGTCGACCGGCGAAGTGAAGTTCAAGGGCATGGTGACGCCTTCGGTGAAGAAGGTCGAGTACGGCATCGACTTCAAGCGCGTCATGCGCGGTCGTCTGGTTCTGGGCACGGCCGATGGCTGGCTCAAGGCAGACGGTGAACAGATCTACAAGGCCAGCGACCTGCGCGTGGGCCTTTCCAAGCAGGAAGCTGCCTGAGCTTCGGCCCAGGCATGCATCGCCAAGCCCAGATAAGGGAGCCTCACATGAGACGAGTGGTCGTAACCGGGATCGGTATCGTTTCCGCAATCGGAAATGATGCGAACGAAGTCCAAGCATCCCTGCGGGACGCAAAATCCGGCATTTCATTCTCGAATGACTTTGCCGAGCACGGCTTCCGCAGCCAGGTGTGGGGCATGCCGACGCTGGACCCGACCGATCTGGTCGACCGGCGCGCCATGCGCTTCCTGCACAAGGGCGGGGCGTGGAACCATGTCGCCATGCAGCAGGCGATCGCCTCGTCGGGTCTGGAAGACAGCGACATCAGCAACGAGCGCACCGGCATCATCATGGGCTCCGGCGGCCCGTCCACCAAGACCATCGTGGAAGCTGCCGAGATCACCGCGAAGAACAACAGCCCAAAGCGCATCGGGCCGTTCGCCGTGCCCAAGGCAATGTCGTCGACCGCTTCGGCAACGCTTGCGACCTGGTTCAAGATCCACGGCGTCAACTACTCGATCTCCTCGGCCTGCTCGACTTCGGCGCACTGCATTGGCAACGCCTATGAGCTGATCCAGTGGGGCAAGCAGGACGTGGTGTTCGCTGGCGGCCATGAGGATCTCGACTGGACAATGTCGAACCTGTTCGATGCGATGGGCGCAATGTCCTCCAAATACAACGACACGCCGGCTTCCGCCTCACGCGCCTACGACCTCAACCGCGACGGTTTCGTTATCGCCGGCGGCGCTGGCGTTCTGGTTCTTGAGGAACTCGAGCACGCCAAGGCGCGTGGCGCGACCATCTATGCCGAGATCGTCGGCTATGGTGCGACCTCAGACGGCTTCGACATGGTCGCGCCTTCCGGCGAAGGTGCCATCCGCTGCATGCGCCAGGCGCTGTCCACGGTGACCGGCGACGTTGATTACATCAACACCCATGGCACCTCGACCCCGGTCGGCGATTCCAAGGAAATGGGCGCGATCCGTGAAGTGTTCGGCGACAAGCTGCCGGCTATCACCTCGACCAAGTCCCTCACCGGCCACTCGCTGGGCGCGGCTGGCGTACAGGAGTCGATCTACTCGATCCTGATGATGCAGGGCGGGTTCATCGGCGAAAGCGCGCATATCGAGAATTTCGACCCTGAATTCGAAGGCATGCCGGTCGTGCGCGAGCGCATCGACAACGCCAAGATCGACACGGTCCTGTCGAACTCGTTCGGGTTTGGCGGCACCAACGCGACGCTGGTGTTCCAGCGCTACCAGGGCTGATCGGGGGCACTACAGATGGACGGATTGATGAAGGGCAAACGCGGCCTGATCATGGGCGTTGCCAACGACCACTCGATCGCCTGGGCAATCGCGCAGGAACTGGCAAAGCACGGCGCGGAACTGGCATTCACCTATCAGGGTGATGCGTTTGGCCGCCGCGTGAAGCCGCTGGCCGAAAAGATTGGCACCAAGCTGGTGCTGCCCTGCGATGTCGAAGACAGCGCCTCGGTTGCCTCGGTGTTCGATACGTTGAAGGCCGAGTGGGGATCGCTGGACTTCATCGTCCACGCGATCGGCTTCTCCGACAAGAACGAGCTGAAGGGTCTTTATGCCGACACCACGCGCGACAATTTCGTGCGCACGATGGTGATCTCCTGCTACTCGTTCACCGAAGTTGCCCGCCATGCGGCCGGCATGATGAACGACGGCGGCTCGATGCTGACGCTGACCTATGCGGGTTCGGTGCGGGTGATGCCGAACTACAACGTCATGGGCGTTGCCAAGGCCGGACTGGAAGCCAGCGTGCGCTATCTTGCCAACGACTATGGCCCACGCGGCATCCGCGTCAACGGCCTGTCGGCTGGCCCGGTGCGCACCCTTGCAGGCGCAGGAATCGCCGATGCGCGGCTGATGTACACCTACCAGCAGCGCAATTCGCCGCTGCGTCGCGCCATCGGCCCGGATGAAGTTGGCCGCTCCGCGCTCTACCTGCTGTCAGACCTGTCGTCGGCGGTGACCGGTGAAATCCACTATGTCGATTCGGGCTATCACGTCGTTTCGATGCCGACGCTGGAAGAGTTGAAGCGCACAGATCAGGACTGATCGAGCAATAATTAAAGAGCCGGGAAATCAATGTGATCTCCCGGCTTTTTTTGTTTTCAGCGTACCGCCCAGAGGACCTTGAAGCGCTCGTCTCTGACGGTCTCGCCCGAACGGGCGAAGCCAGCCTGCAGCAGCGGCTCATATTGCAGCGACCGGTTGGCCACCATGAACAGCTTGCCGCCCGGCTTGAGGGCCGCAGACGCCGCGCGGATCATGCCTTCGCCGATGGATGGCTCCGCTGCCCTGCCCTGATGGAATGGCGGGTTCATGATGATCGCATCGAAGCGACGCTCCACCGGCTCCTTGAGCAAATCGTACCAATGCACACGGCAGTCGATATTCGCTGCCAGATTGCTCATATTGGCCTTGGCCGCGATGCAGGCGGTAAAGCTCGCCTCGAACAGGTCGATGGCCGCGATCTCCGACGACAGCCCCGCAAGCGAAACTGACAGATATCCCCATCCGGCGCCGAAATCGGCAACACGGCCCTTCAGGCTGGATGGCAGGTTCGCGACGAGAAGCGTCGACCCCGCATCCGCGTGCTCCTGCGAGAACACGCCCGGCACCGTGAGATAACCGCCGTCGAGAATGAGCGGCGGGTTGGCGCTTTCGAGTGCCTCGATTGCGTGGGCTGGCGCGTCGCCATCCGTTTTCGTCAACCAGAAAACGACACCATGGTTCTTGGAAGCGTGATCATCGACGGGATAAAGGGACGCCATGCGCTTGCGCAGGCTTGCGGCACCATCGGTCTTGCCGCCTGCCACGACGATGCGCGCCCCGATGCGGGCGCGTTTCAGCGCCTCGGCGATCCAGAGTTCATTCTGGCCGCGATGACGCCCGGCAAGCACCAGAACCAACCCATAGCCCTCGCCGTCCGGCTGAGGGCGGACTGTGTGCGGCGTGGCTTCCAGTGCGCGGAACGTCGGCCGGAAATCCTGCTGCAGAGTGATTGTGGAAGGAAACCCCTCCGGAAGCCGAAAGTCCGGCTGGGCGTTGATGAACAAGACGTGTTCATTCAGGCCGGGGCTGTCGAGCAATCCGGCCTCAAAGGGATGAAAAAGCGTCTTCAGCGATCCATCGTTCATCGTCGATACTATCCTTGCAAAGGAAACGGGCGCAGGCCTTGCGGCCGCGCCCGTCCCGGTTCAAGCAGTCAGGAAAATCAGGCGTCGGCCTCTTCCGAGTCTTCCTTCTTGGCTTCCTTGACGATTTCCTTGCCGGTCTCCTGATCGACAACCTTCATCGACAGGCGAACCTTGCCGCGCTCGTCAAAGCCCATGAGCTTGACGAAGACCTTCTGGCCTTCCTTGACGACGTCGGTGGTCTTCTGGACGCGATCAGCAGCCAGCTGCGAGATATGCACCAGACCGTCCTTCGGGCCGAAGAAATTGACGAAAGCGCCGAAGTCGGCAGTCTTGACGACCGTGCCTTCGTAGATTTCACCGACTTCCGGCTCTGCAACGATCGTGTGGATCCACTTGCGCGCAGCCTCGATTTCCTTACCGTTAGACGAAGCGATCTTGACCGTGCCGTCGTCCTCGATGTTGATCTTGGCGCCGGTCTTTTCCACGATCTCGCGGATGACCTTGCCGCCCGAACCGATCACGTCGCGGATCTTGTCGGTCGGAATCTGCATCACTTCGATGCGCGGTGCAAATTCGCCCAGCTCCGAACGGCCTTCGGCAATCGCCTTGGCCATCTCGCCGAGGATGTGCTCACGGCCACCCTTTGCTTGGTCTAGAGCGACCTTCATGATCTCTTCGGTGATACCCGAGATCTTGATGTCCATCTGCAGCGAGGTGATGCCTGCATCGGTACCCGCGACCTTGAAGTCCATGTCGCCGAGGTGATCTTCGTCGCCAAGGATGTCGGACAGGACTGCGAAACGCTCGCCTTCCTTGATCAGACCCATGGCAATACCGGCAACCGGCTTCTGCAGCGGGACGCCAGCGTCCATCAGAGCCAGCGAGGTGCCGCAGACGGTAGCCATCGAGGACGAGCCGTTGGACTCGGTGATCTCGGAGACGACGCGCAGCGTGTACGGGAACTGCTCAGCCGATGGCAGCATCGGACGGATTGCGCGCCATGCGAGCTTGCCGTGACCGATTTCGCGACGACCTGGGGAACCCATGCGACCCGTCTCACCGACCGAATAGGGCGGGAAGTTGTAGTGCAGCAGGAAGCGTTCCTTGTAGGTGCCGGTCAGCGAGTCGATGAACTGCTCATCTTCACCGGTTCCAAGCGTTGCCACCACGATCGCCTGCGTCTCGCCACGCGTGAACAGGGCCGAGCCGTGGGTGCGCGGCAGGATGCCGACTTCCGACACGATTGCGCGCACGGTCGACAGATCGCGACCGTCGATGCGCGAACTGGTGTCGAGGATGTTCCAGCGAACGATCTTCGCCTGCAATTCCTTGAACACGGTTGCGATCTGCTCGGAGGACCACTTTGCCTCTTCACCTTCCGCAGGCGTGAAATGCCCCTTCACCTTCGCCTTGACGGCGTCGACGGCGGCATAACGGTCCTGCTTGACGGTGTTCTTGTAGGCTTCGCGCAGTTCGCCTTCCACCAGCTTGAGCATCTCGCCTTCAAGCTCGGAATAATCCGGCGCTGTGAAATCGCGCGGATCCTTGGCAGCAACTTCGGCCAGCTTGATGATCGCATCGATGACCGGCTGGAAGGCGTTATGACCAAACATCACCGCGCCAAGCATGATGTCTTCCGGAAGCTCCTGGGCTTCCGACTCGACCATCAGCACGGCATCAGAGGTGCCAGCGACAACCAGGTCGAGCTTCGATTCCGGCATCGTGTCGATGTGCGGGTTCAGGACGTACTCGCCGTCGATATAGCCAACGCGCGCGCCGCCGATCGGACCCATGAACGGAACGCCCGAAAGGGTCAGAGCCGCCGAGGTGGCAACAATTGCCAGAATGTCTGGATCGTTCTCAAGGTCATGCTGGACAACGGTGACGACGATCTGCGTGTCGTTCCGGTAACCTTCAGCAAAAAGTGGGCGGATCGGACGGTCGATCAGGCGGGAAACGAGGGTTTCCTTTTCCGACGGACGACCTTCACGCTTGAAATAGCCGCCAGGGATCTTGCCGGCGGCGAAGGTCTTTTCCTGGTAGTTGACGGTCAGCGGGAAGAAATCGAGACCGGGCTTCGGCTCCTTGGCCGACACGACGGTCGCGAGAACAACGGTCTCGCCGTAGGTAGCCAGAACAGCGCCGTCAGCCTGACGCGCGATCTTGCCGGTCTCGAGGATCAGCGGACGACCGCCCCACTCGACTTCGACTTTGTGGTGATTGAACATATTCTGTCCTTCAATGCGGAGACATGGTCGGCTGCCAACGGGCTGCGCGGCCATCTCCTGGCTTCGTTTGGAACGAGCCACGGGCAAGACAACGGGACGCTTCAATGGTGCATCAAGAGCCGAAACCCGAACACGCTTCGATCATGATGCGCGGGCGACGGACAACCGCCGAAAGCGCCCTGCAATCCTGCCCCATGACCCTGTCCAGGGGCGGCTCCGTGCCTTGCCTTATCAAGGCGGAGCCTGGAAGGGGTGAGAAATGTTCACCCCGATAGGAAGAAATGACCGGCGAACGCTACGCCCGCCGGTCAGATTGCTTAGCGGCGCAGGCCGAGCTTTTCGATCAGCGTCTGGTAGCGCGCTTCATCCTTGCGCTTGAGATAATCAAGCAGGCTGCGGCGCTGGGAGACGAGAGCGAGAAGACCACGACGGGAGTGGTTGTCCTTCTTGTGGCCCTTGAAGTGCTCGGTCAGATTGCGGATACGTTCCGAGAGGATTGCAACCTGAACTTCCGGCGAGCCGGTGTCGCCCTTGGTGGTTGCGAATTCTGCCAACAGTTCCGATTTACGCTGTGCGGTAATCGACATCGCGTTTTTCCTTTGTATGTGAGTGGAAACAGGTCGCCCTCAGCCAGGATGTCGTCCAGCAGGGGCCGTTAAACATGCGCCTCGTCAGCGTATGTGGGGCGGCATATAGGGCAAAACGACCCACATTGCCAGTGAAATCGAAGGATCAGACCTCGGCGGCGCGGGGCTCACGGTCCGGCAGCAAGCGATCCATCGGAATGGAGAAGCGGCACTCAAGACCGTTGCGATGAAAAATACGCTCGATGGCAGCGGAAAGTGCACCGCCTAGCATCCGCTCTATCACCTCTGTGCCGAAACCGGTGGTCCGACTACGTCGGCGCATCTTCGGTACAAATTCGCGCCATACCATTTCGAGGTGTGTGCCGGATGTTTTCCAGCTGATGGCGAGTTTGCCTTCTGGCATCGAGAACGCGCCATACTTTGCCGCATTGGTTGCCAGCTCGTGCAAGGCCAGACCGATTGTCTGAGCGGCCTGATGAGACAGGCGCACGGAATCGCCCTTGACCTCGACCCGATCACCATCCGCGGGACGGAACGGCTCCAGCTGCGCATCAACGAGTTCACGCAGCTCAATGCCAGCCACACCGCCAGCGATCAGCAGATCGGTTGAGCGAGCGAGTCCGTGAATACGCTTGAGAAAACTGTCTTGGAATCCCGGAAGGGTCCGGGCGTGTCGCGCCGTCTGCTTTGCGATGGATGAGACGACAGTCAGCTGGTTCTTGGAGCGGTGGGCCACCTCGCGCATGAGGAAGCGGATCTCGTTTTCCGCCGCAAGCCTGTCAGTCGAAGCATGGGCGAGCGCCTGCGACACGGTGGCGATTTCGGTCACCAGATAATCCACCGGCTCAACCTTCTCGCCGGCACCCAGACTGCGCGCATCGCGTGCCAGACGGCGGATCGGCGACGCGATCTGTCGGCCCAACAGCCACGCCAGGAGAATGCCGATAGCAACCAGTGCGATGCCTCCAAGCGCCAGCATGCGCAGCGAATGGGCGAGCGGAGCCTGTAACGTTGCGGACGGCGCCCAGACGAAAATCCGCCAGCCACTGACGGCGGAAGCGGTCTGGATCAACTCATAGGCGATGCCACCAACATTGATTTTCTGACTCTGGACACCCGGTGACGGTGTCGAGGCCTGGCTCAGAAAGAACGGCTTTCCGATGTCATCGGCCGAAACCGACGAAGACAGAACCACGCCGTCAGAATCGGTGACGACCGCGTTCCATCCACCACGAAGGCTGCTTCTCGCCAGAACCGGCGCCAGATGCTCAGCGTCATGCGTAAGGATGAGAAGGCGCGCGAGGCCGCGCGGATTGGGAATTGGCAGCAGGACATTGAACACCCATTTTCCCGCCGTCCGGCCGAAAAACGCCTTCGAAACGCCGGGCCTGCCAGTCGTCATGACCTGCCGGGCGGTCTCCAGATCATTGATGGGTCCAAGCGCAGTGCCGTAGGGCATGCGGGTATTCATAAGCTGCCGGAAGTTCGCATCGGTCACGATGAGATAGGCACCACTGCCGGCCAGTGCGTCTCCGACCCTTAGATAATAATCCTCAAAGCTGTCGTAGTGGAGGTGATGTGATGTCGCCAGGACACGAAGGGTCGTCAACATGCCCGTCAACTGACGGTCCACGCTTTCAGTAATGGAGCTGGCGGTGACCTCTGCCAGCGACGACAGCATCGTCTGCTGGGCCTGATTGTTCCTTTGCAGCAGAACAAGCGAGAAGAACATGCCAGGCACGACGATTGCGGCCATCAGCAAGATGAGAACTGAGACAATCGAGATGCGACCGACGCGGCGCGCGGAACGCGTCGACGACATTGGCGCAGAAGCCGTCGCCACAGCCTCAGTTGACGCTCTCTTTCTCTTCGGCACGGTGTCCCCTCGTTCGCGACCAACTATGCCTGCCAGATGACGTAAGGAAAATACCTCACTTTCGCAAGCATACCGATCGCACCGATGCATCCGCGACCATAAGGTCCGGATCGCCCACACCAGCTGTGCGGGGGAAATTGCGTCGAAACAATGACTTGGGCGCTGGAGAGCGTCGTTTCCCTGCCACTCCAGCCCATATCCTAAAGCGCGTCGCGATCTTTCAGATCCGCTCCTTGCGCTTTAGGTTCTTGTTATTACGCATGTCTTGATCCCGAAACCGGTTCCCAATTTCGAGCGACATGCTTTAGCCGGCAAACACCCGCTTCGGCTTGAACATACCAGCCTCAATCGCACCGATCGCAACCAGCTGACCACGTGCGAAGGCACAGGCCTCCTCGGCTTCGGCAGGTGCGTCGCGACCACGCACGATCACCGGATTTCCAAGCCGCAACCGGCTGGCGGAATCGTCGTTGACGATCACCTGCGGAAGACTGTCGAGCGCGGCACCGGTGTCGAGTACCAGCGTATCCATTGCTTTCCACTGCTCGGGACCAGGGCGCGGTGAGCGCGGACGCTCGTCGCCTTCGCGCGGCTCGGGAGCAATCATGGGCACGCTCGCCATCGCTTCTTCGATCTCGGGGAGAGTGACCAGATCGTCGGCCGTGAACGGATAGACTTCCGTGCGGCGCAGGAATGAAATGTGGCCGTAGCAACCCAGATCACGTCCGAGGTCGCGCGCCAGCGAGCGCACATAGGTGCCTTTGCCGCATTCGATCTCGAACACAGTCGTGTTCGCATCGGGCATCTCGAGCAGATCGAAACGGCCAATCTCGACCTCACGGGCCGGAATTTCAACAGCTTCACCGCCGCGCGCCAGATCATAGGCACGCTCGCCAGCAATCTTGATCGCCGAGAACTGTGGCGGCGTCTGCATGATGAGCCCGGTATAGTTGGGCAGCAGTGCGCGGATGGACGCCTCGTCGGGACGCAGGTCAGAGGTTTTGGTGACCTCGCCTTCAAGATCGTCGGTGGTACGCTCCTGGCCCCAGGTCACCGTGAAACGATAGATCTTCGCGCCGTCCTGCACATAGGGAACGGTCTTGGTTGCCTCGCCCAAGGCAATCGGCAGCATTCCGGAGGCGAGGGGATCAAGCGTTCCGGCGTGGCCAGCCTTCTCGGCGCCATACAGCCACTTGATCTTCGACACTGCATCGGTGGAACCCATGCCGTGCGGCTTGTCGAGCACGATCCAGCCGGAGACGGGCCGGCCCTTCTTCTTGCGATGTCGCGACATCAATTCTCTTCTTTGTCGTCGTCGCCCAGATCGCGCGCGACTTCCGGCGAGCGCAGCAGCTGGTCGATCCTGGCCATGTTGTCGTAGCTGGTATCGAGCCGGAAACGGTACTCCGGCATGTATTTCATCTGACGCAGTGCGCCTGAGGCTCGGCCGCGAATGAACTTTGCGTTCCTGGCCAATGCCTTGATCACCGCCTGACCATCATCGGTCCCCAGAAGCGAGACATAGGCGGTGGCGATCTTCAGGTCTGGAGACATGCGCACCTCCGTGATCGAGATCACGGCGTTTTCGATCACCTCGTCTTGCACTTCGCCGCGCTGCAGCACCTCGGAAAGTGCGTGACGCACCTGTTCGCCGACGCGAAGCTGACGTTGCGAAGGACCTGAACTGGCATTGCGGGACATGACAAATTCCTTGCTCGCGGCAGCCGGGATAGGACCGACGCCGATTCAAAGCGCAAACCGGCGGCGGGTTTAACCCACCGCCCAGTGATGACTTGCTTCGATCCCGCTCTTAGAGCGAGCGGGTGATCATCTCGACGCGGAAGGCCTCGATGACGTCGCCGGCACGAAGATCTTCGTAGTTGGTGAACGCCATGCCGCACTCCTGGCCGACCGGCACTTCGGACACTTCGTCCTTGAAGCGCTTGAGGGTCTTGAGCGTGCCTTCGTGAATGACGACGTCGTCGCGAATAAGACGAACGCCTGCACCACGCTCCATCCGGCCTTCGGTGACGCGGCAACCCGCGACCTTGCCGATCTTGGTGATGTTGAACACCTCAAGGATCTCGGCATTACCGACGAACGTCTCGCGACGCTCTGGCGACAACAGACCGGACATGGCCTGCTTAATGTCGTCGATGAGATCGTAGATGATGTTGTAGTAGCGCACCTCGATGCCGATGTGGTCAGCTGCCGCACGCGCCTGCTTGTTGGCACGGACGTTGAAGCCGATGATCACGGCACCCGAAGTCTCGGCGAGCGAGACGTCGCTTTCCGTGATGGCACCTGCGCCAGCATGTACGATACGCGCCTGAACTTCGTCGGTTCCGAGCTTGTCGAGCGCTGCCACGATGGCTTCGACAGAACCCTGCACGTCGCCCTTGATAACCAGGGGGAACTGCTTGAGGCCGCTGGTCTGGAGCTGCGACATCATCTGTTCCAGCGAACCGCGCTGGCCAGCCTGACGGGCAACCGCCTTGTCGCGTGCAAGACGCTGACGGTACTCAGAGATTTCGCGAGCACGGGCTTCGTTCTCGACCACTGCGAAACGATCGCCGGCCTGTGGCGGACCCTGGAGACCCAGCACCTCGACCGGGGTCGACGGCGTTGCTTCCTTGATCTGCTCGCCACGGTCGTTGACCAGCGCACGCACACGGCCCCACTCGCTGCCGGCAACGATGATGTCGCCGACCTTGAGCGTACCGGTCTGAACGAGAACCGTACCAACCGGGCCGCGGCCCTTGTCGAGCTTGGCTTCGATGACGACGCCTTCTGCGGTGCGATCCGGGTTCGACTTGAGGTCGAGAATCTCGGACTGCAGCAGAACCGCCTCGAGCAACTTGTCGAGGTTGAGCTTCTTGGTCGCCGAAACTTCGACGTCCAGAATCTCACCGCCAAGCGACTCGACGAACACGTCGTGCTGGAGAAGCTGGGTGCGGACCTTTGTCGGATCAGCCGTCGGCTTGTCGATCTTGTTGATCGCCACGATGATCGGCACACCGGCAGCCTTTGCATGGCTGATGGACTCGATCGTCTGCGGCATCACGCTGTCGTCAGCCGCCACCACGAGGATGGCGACGTCGGTTGCCTGCGCACCACGGGCACGCATCGCGGTAAAGGCGGCGTGACCCGGCGTGTCGAGGAAGGTGATCTTCTGACCGTTCTGCTCGACCTGATAGGCACCGATGTGCTGGGTGATGCCACCGGCTTCACCGGATGCCACATTGGCGTTGCGGAACGCGTCCAGCAGCGAAGTCTTACCGTGGTCGACGTGGCCCATGATGGTCACCACCGGCGGACGCGACTTCAGATCTTCTGCCTTGTCCTCGATGTTGAACATGCCTTCTTCAACATCGGATTCGGAGACCCGCTTGACGGTGTGGCCGAATTCCGACGCCACCAACTCGGCGGTATCAGCATCGATCACGTCGCCCGGCTTCATCATCTGGCCCTGCTTCATGAAGAACTTGACCAGATCAACGGCGCGCTCAGCCATACGCTGGGCGAGTTCCTGAATGGTGATCGTCTCGGGCAGCACGACTTCACGCGCGATCTTCTCACGCGGCTCGTTGTGCATCGCACGTTTGAACTTTTCCTGGCGACGACGCATCGACGACAGCGAACGACCACGGGCCTCGTCACCGGACAGCGCAGCCGTGAGGGTCAGCTTGCCGCGACGGCGCTCTTCCTCACCCTTCGCCTTCGGCTTGGGGGTTGCAACTTCAGGCTTGATCGGGCCACGCTTGATAGCGGCGCCAGCAGGCGCACCCGCAGCACCAGCACCTCGTGGCTTGCGCTCTTCCTGTTCCTCTTCAACGACCGCAGGCTTGACCACCGGCTCGACGACAGGGTTACGGCGGCGCGATTCTTCCTCGGCACGGCGACGCGCTTCCGTCTCTGCCTGCAGACGCTGCTCCTCTTCCGCTTGGCGGCGCGCGGATTCTTCGCGCTCCTTCTCGCGGCGTGCATCTTCCTCGGCGCGGCGCTTTGCCTCTTCAGCAGCGCGCTTGCGCTCTTCTACCTCACGAAGCTGAGAATCCTGCAACGCGCGACGGCGTGCCTCCATCTCTTCGTTCGACAGGGTGTTCAGAACCATTCCGGAGCGCGCAGCAGGCCGCGGCGCCGGACGCGGCGGCGTCGGACGTGCTGGAGCCTGAGGCGCAGCTGGCTGCGGGGCACGCGGCTTCAACGTCACAGCAGGCTGCTGGACGGCGGCCTCGGGCTTCTCGCCAGGCATCGCAAACTTGCGCTTCTTGGTTTCCACGACGACCGCTTTCGTGCGTCCGTGCGAGAAGTTCTGACGCACAGTCCCCGTCTCACTGCCGGGACGCTTCATCGTCAGGGTCTTCTTCGTGTTCACGCTCAGCGTCTTGTCGTCGTCGTTGGTATCGCTCATTCCGTATCCTCTGCTGCGGCGTCATCATGATCGCCGGTCGCCGCAACCGCAATCCGCTCTTCGGGGGAACCGCCCCTGTATCGGTTAAGCGCACCCACGCGCTTGAGCACCGCCTTGCCCGTATCACCGGCGAGCACGGCTGCATGTATCACATTAGTGCCCCCCAATGCCAAACCCAATTCGGCTTCCGAAAAGAGATTGTAGGCCGGGATGGAGGGGCCTTCCTGCCAGACCACAGCGCGGCGGGCCTGATCGATCTTGCGAACGCCATCGGGCGACGCTTCCTGTGCGTGCAGCACGAACAATGCCTTGCCGGTACGCACGTTGGTTTCCACCTTGGCAGCGCCCAATACGAGCTGGCCGGCCTTGCGGGCCAGCCCAAGCGACCCCAACGTCGCCTGTGTCAACAATCTGTCGACCATTCCACCGAGGTCTTCAGGCAAAGTCACCTTTGCCTTGAAGGCACGTGCGAACAAATTCTTTCGCACTGCCTCCTCGACGTGGGCACGGTCAGCTGTGACCCAGCAACCGCGCCCTGGAAGCTGCCGCTTGAGATCGGGAACGACCGACATATCGGGACCCAGCACGAAGCGCAGCAAGCCGTCCGGCTCGCCCACCTGGCGTGTCACTATACATGTGCGTTCGTTCTTTGCTTTCAAGGGTACTGCTTCCATCCGTACGCATCATGCGCCGGCTTCGTCCTCTGCCACAGCCTCTTCAGCGAGGTCTTCCTCGCCTTCGACGACCAGATCATCTTCCGAGATCCAGCCAGCCTTGAGCCGTGCGGCAACTACCATCTGTTCTGCATCGGCGCGGGTGACGCCGAAATCTGCAAGCACGCCGGGATAGAACTTGGTCTCTCCGTCCTTGCGCTCTTTCCAACCGACGAGATCGTCGATTGCGTAACCTGCAAAATCCTCAACCGTCTTGACGCCGTCCTCGCCCAGCGCGACCAGGATCGCGGTGGTGACGCCCGGCAGTTCACGCAGTTCGTCCTCGACACCCAGTGCGCGACGCTTCTCGTCGTGCTCGGTCTCGATCTTCTCAAGATACTCGCGGGCGCGGGTCTGAATTTCATCTGCGGTCGAGTCGTCGAAACCATCGATCGAGGAGATTTCCTCAGCCTCGACATAGGCGACTTCCTCGATCGAAGTGAAGCCTTCCGACGCCAGCACCTGGCCGACCATCTCGTCTACGTCCAGCGCGTCCATGAACAGGTTGGAACGCTCGACGAATTCCTTCTGACGGCGCTCGCTCTCTTCCTGCTCGGTGAGGATATCAATATCCCAACCGGTCAGCTGCGAAGCCAGACGCACGTTCTGACCGCGACGACCAATAGCCAGCGACAGCTGATCGTCAGGCACCACGACTTCGATGCGCTCAGCGTCTTCGTCGAGAACGACCTTGGCCACTTCAGCCGGCTGCAAGGCGTTGACGATGAAGGCAGCCGCGTCCTGCGACCACGGAATGATGTCGATCTTTTCGCCCTGAAGCTCGGCCACAACCGCCTGAACACGGCTGCCGCGCATACCAACGCAGGCACCCACCGGATCAATCGACGAGTCGCGCGAGATCACGGCGATCTTTGCGCGCGAACCCGGATCGCGGGCCACCGACTTGATCTCAATGATGCCGTCGTAGATTTCCGGCACTTCCATGGTGAACAGCTTCGCCATGAACTGCGGATGGGTACGCGACAGGAAAATCTGCGGACCGCGCTGCTCGCGACGCACGTCATAGACGTATGCGCGGACACGATCGCCGTACTTGAAGTTTTCGCGCGGGATCAGTTCGTCGCGACGGATGATCGCCTCGCCGCGACCAAGGTCGACAACCACGTTGCCATACTCGACGCGCTTGACGGTGCCGTTGACGATCTCGCCAACGCGGTCGCGGTACTCGTCGAACTGACGATCACGCTCGGCTTCCCGCACCTTCTGGACGATGACCTGCTTGGCCGACTGCGCCGCGATACGGCCAAAATCCATCGGCGGAAGCTGCTCAGCGATGAAGTCACCGATCTGCGCGTCAGGGTTGCGGGTGCGCGCATCGACGATGGCGATTTCGCGAGCATATTCTTCGACGTTCTCGACAACTTCGAGCAGGCGCTGCAGTTTCATCTCACCGGTGGTCGGGTTGATGTCGGCGCGGATATTGGTTTCCTGACCGTAGCGCGAGCGCGCCGCTTTCTGAATGGCATCGGCCATCGCCGCGATCACGATCTGCTTGTCGATCGACTTTTCGCGTGCGACCGCATCTGCAATCTGCAGAAGCTCCAGTCTGTTTGCACTGACTGCCATCTTGGTCTCCTCGGGCAAATCCGCCGGCCCTGGCCGGGTGCTCGTTCTCAGTTAGTGTTTTCGTCTTCGTCCTGAACGTCGGCCTCATCGTCTTCGAGGCCACGCAATTTCTTTGCCTGCTTGTCGCGCTTCAGCGTTTCGCTGATCAGATCGTCAGTCAGGATAAGCCGCGCGTCGGAAATCGCATCCCACGGGACGGTGACATTCGGCTCGTCGCCGTAGCTGGCCTGGTCGCGCAGAATGGTGACGCCATTGTCGTCAGCAGACACGATCTTGCCGCGGAAGCGCTTGCGATCGGCAACGATGACCGCGGTGTCCATCTTGATCAGATGACCGGTAGCGAGCTCAAAGTCGCGCTGACGCACCAGCGGCCGGTCGATACCCGGCGACGACACTTCGAGATGATACGCCTTGTCGATCGGATCTTCCACATCGAGAATCGGCGAAACAGCCCGGCTCAGCTCTTCGCAGTCTTCAACGGTCATCGTGCCATCGAGGCGTTCTGCCATGATTTGAAGGGTAGCACCGTTCTGCGCCGACAGGCGAACGCGAACCAGACGAAACCCGGCAGTTTCCATGACCGGAAGAATGATGGATGCAACGCGAGCATCAATGCCCGTCTCGCGAATCAGGCGATCGTCGCCGCTATTTCCTTCAGCAGATGCCGATGTCATCGTGTCTCCAAACGGTCGCTGCCAACAAAAAAGAGCGGGACCGGGTGGACCCACTCTTCGCCATATCGACCAAGAATTTGAGCGAGATATAAAGCAATCCCGTTATTTTATCAAGGTCACCAGCGATCACTGCGGTGGAAACATCAATCCGCTGGCGCAATGCGCAGAATTTCGCCCTTCTTCTCGTCTGTCGCCACATAGATCGCGCCGTCCGGTCCTTGCGCGACGTCACGAATGCGCAGACCCAGTTTTTCTAGAAGCCGCTCCTCACGCGTGACAGTGTCGCCATCAAGCTCAAGGCGCACGAGTGCGGTAGATCCCAACCCGCCGACAAACAGGTTCCCCTGCCAGCGAGGAAAAGCATCTGCTTGATAGAACATCATCCCTGATGGAGCGATCACGGGGGTCCACTGATGGATCGGGTCGATCATACCGGGTGCCGACGTGATGCCCTCGCCAATGCGAAGCCCGTAATATTCGACCCCGAAAGTCGCGACCGGCCAGCCGTAATTGCCGCCAGCCTCGATGATGTTCAGTTCATCGCCGCCGCGCGGGCCGTGTTCGATTTCCCACAGCACGCCAGTCTCAGGATGAGTCGCCGCAGCTTGCGAATTGCGCACGCCGTAGGCCCAGATTTCCGGCAGCGCATCCGCTTGGCCCACAAACGGATTGTCCTGCGGGACCGTGCCGTCAGGGTTGATGCGCACGATGGTGCCGATGTGGGTGGTCAGGTCCTGCGCGTTGTCGCGAAAGGATTCGCGATCACCCATGGTGATATAAAGATGTCCTTCAGGTGAAAATACGAGGCGCGAGCCATAGTGGCCGCTGCTGACAACCTTCGGCTTTTGCCGGAAGATCACCCGAACATCCCGCAATGCGGAAGCGCCCTCCTCCAGAACCCCACGCGCAACCGCCGTGCCGCTGCCACCCATCCCGGCTTCAGCATAGCTGAGGTAGACTAGACGGTTCTGGGCAAACTCAGGATCAAGCACGACATCCAGCAGACCGCCCTGGCGCTGCGCCACGACCGATGGCACGCCGCGCAACGGAGCGGACAGCTGGCCATCGGACGTCACATGACGCAACGATCCGGCACGTTCCGTTACAAGCAATCCGCCATCTGGCAGGAAGGCCATTGCCCACGGATGAGACAGCCCCTCGACAAAGCTCGTCACCCGGATCGGCCCATCTTCAGCCGTGAAAACCTCATCGACTGCCGCCTGCAAAGGTGTCGCCAACATGAGGCCAAGGCCGAAGGCAATCGATGTCAGCGCTTTGCGGGTCATGACGTATCCTCTGTTCGCGGGCCCGCCATGGTGACCGGATAAAACCTCGTTGTCTCCCCCTCAATAGGGAGAAGACCGCAACGGGACATTCCGCAATTGATCGAGCGCGGCCGCGATCGTCGGCTCGTAGGTCACAAGCGGTGCTCGAACGCCGTTGGCTATCAAGGTCTGGCGGACCGATGGCGACGTGCCCGTGATGAACATCCGCACGCCGGCGCGCTGCGCCTTGCGTGCTACGCTTTCAACGACATTGGCCGCGGTCGAATCAATCAACGGCGTCTTGCTGAAGTCCAGCACGAAATTGCCGTCGCGACCGATGATGCCGTCAAGGACCGTGCCGACCGTCGCCGCTGCTCCAAAGAAGAACGCGCCCGACACCCTATAGACCGACGTGTTCGACTGCGTTGCAGCTTCCGCCTCGTGCACTGCAGGCGTCGTCTCGGCACTGTCTGGCACGTCCTCCTCCACGACGATCGTCGTAGCCATGCGATGGATGAACAGCAGCGCGCCCAAAGCGAAGCCGACAACGATACCTTCTGTCAGGTCGCGGAAGATGACGAGCAGAAAAGTGATCGAGACCACCGCCGCATCGCCCCATGAAGAGCGCAACAGGGAAGAGATCGCAGATTTTTCAACCATGTTCCACGCCACCACCGCGAGCAGCCCGGCAAGCGCCGCCAGCGGAATATAGGAGGCGAGCGGAGCGGCGATCAGCATGAAGAGCAGCAGGAACACCGCATGGAGAAGGCCGGATACAGGCCCTACCGAACCGGAGCGTACATTTGTCGCCGTTCGGGCGATGGTGCCCGTGACCGGCACACCGCCCACAAAAGCTGCCCCGATATTGGCGACGCCCTGCGCCACGAGCTCGCAGTTGGAACGATGGCGACGACCGGTCATCCCATCCGCGACGACGGCTGACAGAAGAGATTCGATTGCACCCAGCAGCGTGAAAGCGATGGCATCAGGCAGAACTGCCTGAGCTTTTGCCAGGGAGAATTCCGGCAAGACCGGCAAAGGCAGGGTGCGCGGGATACCGCCGAAGCGGGACCCGATGGTCTCGACGTCCAGCGTCAGAAGCGTAGTCGCGATGGACACAAAGGCAATCGCAATCAGCATCCCTGGCCAGTTCGGCCGAAGGCGTTTGGTAATAACGATGATGGCTATTGTGCCAACGGCGACGAGCAGAGCCTGCGGATTGAGCGTGTCGGCCACGGACGCCAACACACCGAGCTTTTCGACCAGCGCGCCGGGTTCTGGGTCGTCCAGTCTCAGACCGAACAGGTCGCGCAGCTGGCTGGCAAAGATGATCACCGCGATCCCGGCTGTGAACCCAACCGTCACCGGATAGGGGATGAACTTGATGTAGGTTCCCAGCCGCAAATAGCCGGCGATCATCAGCATGACGCCGGACATTGCCGTCGCAAGCACCAGCCCGTCGATGCCGTGCCGCTGAACACTGGCAGCGACGAGGATGATAAACGCTCCGGCAGGACCGCCGATCTGAAACCGACTGCCCCCCAGAAGTGATACAAGAAAACCGCCAACGATCGCAGTGTAGACGCCGCGATCCGGGGAGACACCTGAAGCGATGGCGATTGCCATCGAAAGCGGCAAGGCAACAATCGCAACCGTCAATCCGGCAATCGCGTCAGCACGCAGCTGCGCGAGCCCGTAGCCCTCCCGCAAGACTGTCACCAGCTTTGGGGTGAACAACTCACGGAAATTCGGCGAAGATCCGGGATTGAGACTTCGCGACACAGGAAATTTGCTCATTTTGTCTGGATCTCTCGGGAATTGTCGCTGCGCTCCTTGAGGCGCACGCCGCGACCACCAGCATTGCTGGGTTGGTTGTCGCCAATCAATTCGACTCCTGCGCGCTCAAGAGCATCGACAATCTTCATGAGCGTATCCACGGTCGCGCGAACAACACCGTCGCTCGCCTCCATGCGCTGGACCGTCGGCAAAGACACGCTGGCGAGCGCCGCCAGCTTTTTCTGGTCCAGCCCGACAAGAGCCCGTGCGGCGCGCATTTGCATTCCTGTGATCAAGATTAACTGTCTGCCGTTGAATAATGATGTCTAAAACATACATAGAGAGGTGATTGGCGTAAACTGTGATGCGTAGTTTTAGCGCATTTCGCCTTGCGACGACAGGCAAAAGCGGTCTTTGCTAATTTAACTCAAGCTTAATGACGCTGCGTTAGCTTTGCCGGACTGCAGACCGTCAAGCGGTACACGCAGAATCGGAGGGGATGTGACTGCAGAGCAAACGCGGGCCGTTTTCCGACTCGCGGACTTGGCTTTGCAGGCACTTGGGGGATGCGCCTGGTATGGTCGCAAGAACACTAAAAATGCCCGAGCAGAATGAAAGCCGCGGGAGTAGCCCGCCGCGCGCCCAGCGCAGCGATTCTGCAACATCAGTTGTGCTGGCGATGCGTCAGCTTGGCGTCGCCGGGCTGCCGCGCAACTACGAACTTTTCTATGAGGCGATGACTGCCGGCTCGAAAGAGCTGACCGACGCGCTTTCTGCGCTTGGCAGCCGCCCCTCGCAAAAGCAGCTGGATGAAATCGCCGAAAAATTCCTCAGCCGCAGCACCGAAAAGCTCGTATCCGACGCTCACCGGGAGGTCACCACCCGGCTGGATGAAATATTGGCGCTTCTGAAAAAAGAACGCCATGCCATCGAAGCTTACGGCAGGATTCTCGACGAAACGTCGAACGGGCTCAGCACTCGGCAGGAATTTACCAGCGAGTTTTTGGAAAAGATCGTCAATGTGACGGTTGCAGCGACACGCAAGTCGCTGGAGCATCAGGGTGTGACCACCCAATCCATCATCACCAAGTCAAGTGAACTGCACGATGTGAAACTGAAGCTGGAAGAGTATAAGCGCCTTGCAGAAACAGATGCACTGACGCAGCTCAGAAACCGCCGCGCCTTCGATCGTCGTCTGACCGAAATTTATGCATCGAACCGGAATATCACATTCAGCGCCCTGCTGATGATCGACATCGACCGCTTCAAAACGATCAATGACAGATTTGGACACCCGGTTGGCGACCGCATCCTTCAGATCATTGCGAACATCATTACCGCAACTGCCAAGCCCGGCACTTTCGTTGCCCGGACCGGTGGCGAGGAATTTGCCCTGATCCTCGACGGCTTTGGCGAGGAGGCGTGCGCGCAACTCGGCGACGACATCCGACAGGCAATCATGACTGCCCCGTTCATCAACGTTGCCTCCGGAGCAAACTACGGCCCCATCACGGTATCTGTGGGCACCTGCATGGCTACACAGGCGCAGAACCCGGACGATCTCTACACCAAAGCAGACCGGGCACTCTACAGCGCGAAAAGCGGCGGGAGAAATCGCGTAACCCGCTTCTCCTCCCTTTCAGACGGCAATTTCACGAAAAACTGGCAACTCTACAAGTAGCGATCGTGCAATTACTGACAGGCAGCACAAAGAGTGCCTGACCTGTGGCCGATCATGCAGCAAAGATTACCGAAGGGGCCGCCAGCACGGTGCTGATCTGGAGCGACCCGGGGACTTAGTCCGCGCGTCGCTCCAGGTACGACATCGATCAGCGGTACGGATAGCCAGCCTTTTGCTGGTCGGCTGCGTAGCGCTTGAAGATTTCCACGACGCGAGCCGCGCGGTCGGAGCCGGCTGCCATCTCATCCCAGAAGCCTTCGGCATCCTTCGTTACCTGTGCCCACTCGTCGGCCGGAAGCTGCGTCTGCTCCATCTTCTCGCCGTGGACGCGCAACTGCGCCTCACCGCCCCAGTACCAGACGTTGCGGTAGTAGTGCGATTGGTCGATCGTGCTACGGTAGAGCTGCTGCAGATGCGGCGGCACCTTTTCCCAGCTGGCGGTGTTGGCGAAGTAAGAGCCGAACCATGCACCGGTAATCGAGTTGGACAGGGCGTATTTGCAGATATCGGCCCAGCCGACCTCGTAGGTTTCGGTGAAGCCGCACCAGGCGACGCCATCGAGGTCGCCAGTGCGCATGGCAACTTCAACGTCATCCCAGGGGACGGTGACAGGGATCAAGCCATACTTCGACAGGAAGCGACCGGCCGTCGGCACGCCGAAAACACGAAGACCGTTGAGGTCGGCAAGGCTGCGGATCGGCTTGTTGACGGTGAAGATGTGGAGCGGATCCCATGCACCCGTCGACAGATAGGTAACGTTCTCGACCTCGGCGTAGGCTTCTTCCCAGATCTTGTCGAGGCCGTAATACATGAACATCGACGCCACATCGAGGCTGAAGCGCGTAGCGAACGGGAAGTAGCCGCCGAAGACAGCGATGTCGACCGGCGACGCCATTGTCGCTTCGTCGGACTGAATCGCATCGAGCGTGCCGTTCTGCAACGCACGGAACAGCTCGGCGGTCGGCACCAGCTGGTCGGCGTAGTAGAGCTCGATTTCCATCTCGCCATTGGCTGCCGCGTTGAAGGCGTCGATCTGCGGCTTGATCACATGAGCGCCAAGCGGCGCGCCAGAATAGGTCTGCAAACGCCACTTGATCGGTGCCTGGGCGCGCACAATCGCAGGCGCGGCAAGCGCTGCCGGTGCTGCCAGACCAGCAACGGTCAGGAATTTGCGGCGGGTGGCCAGAATGCGCTCGGACGGCGATTGCGGCTTGATGATTCCAGTCATTCCACTCTCCTTCGGTTTTCTTTTCTATCCACGGACGTAGCTTGGAAGCCATGTCGCTATCTGCGGGAACATCATGATCAGCGCGATGGTGAACATAATCATCAGAACGAACGGCCAGATCGACTTGTAGATGTCGACCAGCGTTATCTCCTTGGGAGCCAACCCACGCATCAGGAACAGATTGTAGCCGAAGGGCGGGCTGATATAGGCAATCTGGCAGGTCATCGTGTAGAGAATGCCGAACCAGATCATCTGGTTTTCAATACCCAGATCGAGGGCAGCCACCAGCGGGATATAGAGCGGCGCGACGATGACGAGCATCGCGGTGTCATCAAGGAACATGCCCATCACGATGAAGCTCAGCTGCATCAGCACGATGACCATCCACGGCGACAGTTCCCAATTGTGGATGAACACATTCTCGATCGCGCGCACTGCGCCGATGCCGTCGAACACCGACGAGAACGCGAGCGCACCAAGTATCACCCACATGAACAGAGCCGAGATCGACATCGTCTCGCGCGCGGTCTCGTTGATCAGCGACCAGGAAAGACGCCCTTTCCAGGCCGCCGCCAGTGTCGCGGAAGTCGCGCCGACGGCAGCGCTTTCCAGGAGGCTGGTATTGCCGGTGACGAACAGGCCGATCATCAAGACGAAGATGAGGACGGGGATGATGCCGGCGCGCAGAAGCTTCAGTTTCTCACTGAGCGGCATCGCGAGTTCTTCCTCGCTCAGCTTCGGTGCCAGAGAAGGGTTCAGCTTGACGCGGACATAGACGTAGATGGCGAAAATGACCGCCATGAGCAGGCCCGGGAAAACGCCGGCCAGCCACAGATCGGACACGGGTTGGCGGGCAATTACCGCAAACAGCACCATCACCACCGACGGCGGCAACAGGATCCCAAGCGTAGACCCACCCTGCACCACGCCGGTGATAAGCACCTTGTCGTAGCCGCGTCGCAGCATTTCGGGAAGCGCAATGGCAGAGCCGATCGCAAGGCCGGCCACCGACAGGCCGTTGATCGCACTGATGATGACCATCAGGAAGATGGTCCCCAGCGCAAGGCCGCCGGACAGCTTGCCGAACCAGACATGCATCATCTGGTAGAGTTCCTCGGCGATGCCGCTCTTCGACATCATGTGGCCCATGTAAACGAATAGCGGCAGTGTCAGCAGCGCATGCCAGGAAAATAGCTTGAACGCCGCATTGAACGGCAGTTCCGCGGAAGCATTGCCATAAAGGGACAGTGCGCTCGCGGCGGCGACTGCGCCGATCATTGCGAAAACCCTCTGTCCGGTCAGCATGAGGAAAACCATGCCGGCGAACATCATGAGAGCGATCATTTCATGGCTCATGCAAGCACCTTGCCTCGCACCTTGGCGACGTCCTTGAAGAAAATGGAAAAGCACTGAAGGATCATCAGCACGATGCAGACCACCATGAGCACCTTGATTGGCACCAACGACGGCGCCCACAGTGAGGGAAGTTTCTGATTGGTCGCCCAGGAATATTTCAGCGACGAGGTCGCGCCCCACAGCATGACCGACAGGTAGAAAATCACGATCCACACGGTGACCATGTCGATCATCGCTTTCGCCCGGTCGGACAGATGCGAATAGATCAGGTCGAGACGCACATGCTTGTCATCCTTCAGCGTCTGCGGGCCTGCCATGAAATAGAAAGCTGCCAGCGTGAACTGCGCCATCTCGACCGTCCAGTTCTGGACGGTGCTGAAAGCCTTGTCTGAAATGACATCGAAAAGGAGGACGGCAATCATCAGGTAAATCAGATATTTGGCGAACTCACCGATGAAATCCGCCAGGCGGTCCATCAACCGCACATAGGATCTAATGACCGAAGACATCTATTACCTTTCGGGTTGAGCTTCTCGTATTGGATGATGTCACGACAACGCCACCCCTGCGGTTTTGATGATGGAGATCTCTTCTTCCCCCGGCGGGATATCGCAAACGAGCACATCGATTTCGCCAAGCCGACGAATGCGGTGGGCTGCCTGGCGAGCGAATTTGTCGTAATGAGCGACGACGGCGATCTTTCGTGCGTTGGCGCACATTGCGCGCGCTACCGATGCTTCGTTGAAATCGGCGTCGAAGATACCTGCCGACACATCGACAGCTGCCGCGCCGATGATGGCGTAATCGACCCGGAAACGGCCAATCTGCTCGATGGCGTCCGCCCCGACCGTTTCGCCATTATCCGGATCGAAGATGCCGCCGACGAGGTGAACGGTGGCCTTGCCACTGCCGCGCGCCATGACATGCGCGATGCGGACAGAATTGGTGACAACCGTCAGCTCCGGCGTTTCACTGAGACGCTGGGCACAGGCAAGCGTCGTCGACCCCGTGTCGATGAAGAAGGCATCACCGGGCCTGATCATGTGAGCGAGTTTGCGAGCAATTTCCGCCTTCCCGGCGGCAGCTTCGTTCATCCGTTCGTCGAACGATCCCTCGGCGATCATGCGCACGCGCCGCGCGCCGCCATGCACCTTCAGAAGCATTCCGGTTTCAGCAAGTAACGCCAGATCACGGCGGATCGTTTCGGCTGAAACCTGAAATTCATCTGCAAGGCCATCAACCGTGACCTCGCCGTCCCGTTCGACGAGCGCAATAATGCCAGCCTGGCGACGTCGTGGCTTCACTCAGCATCCCCCTCTGCCACCCCTCCCGGTTGGCTACGACAATCTTGGCGACTCAAGTGACCGTGTCAACACATGCTCTGGGTTTAATGTGGGAAAATGGGCATATTTTTCATACACAATTGACTATTCGGTCATTAGCACGCAGATTTCAGCGACAAAACAGTCAGAAAGCTCCATGTCGAACGATGTTTTCGCCCTTTCCGGACGTTTCGACGTTGCTATCATCGGCGCGGGCATCGTCGGCTGCGCGCTGGCGCGTCGATTTGCGCTCGAAGGCGCAAGCGTCGCCATCATTGACAAGGCGTCCGACATTCTCGATGGAGCGTCCAAAGGCAACTCCGCGATCTTGCACACCGGTTTTGATGCGCCCGTGGGGTCGCTCGAACAGGCCTGTATTGCAGCGGGCTATGCCGAATACCTCGAAATCCATGGCCGTCTCGGCCTCCCCCTCATCAAATCCGGCGCGCTTGTCATCGCGTGGAGCGAGGAAGAAAAGGCGCTTCTTCCCTCGCTGATGGAGCAGGCACGCCAGAACGGCGTCGCCGATGTCGAGCCACTTGGTGAAGCCGCAATGCGGCGTGCTGAACCCGGTCTTGGCGCGGGTGCGCGGGCAGCTTTCCGCGTGCCACGCGAATATCTGATCGACCCGTGGTCGGCGCCGTTCGCCTATCTGCTGCAGGCGATCGAGAACGGGGCGCAGGTGCTGCGCGGCGCGGAAGTGACCGGCGGCCGCCGCGACGGCATCGACTGGTCGCTGGAAACAAGCCGCGGGACGGTTCAGGCCGGACTTGTCATCAACGCGGCCGGCCTGTGGGGCGATCTTCTCGACGAAAAGCTGATCGGCCGACGCGATTTCCACATGAAGCCGCGCAAGGGGCAGTTCGTCGTCTACGACAAGCCGGCAGCGCAACTGGCCTCGCACATACTGCTGCCCGTTCCCAACAAGATCACCAAGGGCGTCGTCGTCTGCCGCACCGCCTTCGGCAACCTGCTGGTCGGCCCAACGGCGGAAGATCAGGACGACCGAGAACATGCGACACTGGTTCCCGAAACGCTCGAAGCGCTCAAAAAGCGCGGCGAGGAAATCCTGCCCGCGCTTAGGGATCATCAGGTCAGCGCGATCTATGCAGGCCTGCGCCCCGCAACCGAGTTCAAGGACTATTGCATCAAGGCGCATGACAAGAGCTACATCACCGTCGGCGGTATCCGCTCGACGGGGCTGTCGGCGGCCCTTGGTATTGCGCAGCATGTGCTGAAGCTGGCGGCACTCGACTTGACCAAACCGGCTGATCCGGCCTGGCCGGTTGTCTCCAACATCAGCGAATATTTTCCGCGCGACTGGCAGAGCGAGGGCCATGGCGGCATCGTCTGCCATTGCGAGATGACGACTCGGCGCGAAGTCCTTGCCGCGCTTGACGGCCCCCTGCCTGCGCGCAGCCTCGCCGGCCTGAAACGACGCACGCGCGTCACCATGGGCCGCTGCCAGGGCTTCTTCTGCTCGGCCGAACTTGCCCGCCTCACCGAAGGCCACTTCGACCGGCCGATGGCGGAGAAGGCGTAATGAACTTGCCGCTGGAAACCGATGTCCTTGTGATTGGTGCAGGACCTGCAGGCCTCGCTGCCGCGACAATCCTTGCCAGAACCGCGCGGGTTCTGGTCGTCGAGCGCGAGGCAGTTGCAGGCGGGATTCCGCGCCATTGCGGCCATTATCCATTCGGTATACGCGAATTTCACCGACTGATGAAGGGCCCCGACTACGCACGCGCCCTTGTGAAACGGGCGCAAGAAGCCGGCGTCCAGATCGCCAACGGAGTCAATGTCGTGCGACTTGAACCCGGCCCGCGCGTGACGGTGACCTGCGATGCGGGCGTGTCTGAAATCCGCGCGAGATTCGTGCTGCTATCCACTGGCGTGCGTGAAAGCTCACGCGCGCAACGTCTTATCGGCGGAGAGAAACCAGGCGGCATTCTTCCCACCGGTGCGCTTCAGGGGCTGGTCTATCTCGAAGGCAAGCGCCCGTTCCGCCGCCCCGTCATTCTCGGCACCGAGCTCGTTTCCTTCTCTGCGATCATGACCTGCCGTCACGCAGGGATCGAACCCGTCGCAATGATCGAGCCGAACCCGCAGACAACGGCACGCTGGCCTGCCGCACTCTTTCCGCGCCTCAACGGAATCGCACTGCATCTTTCAACCTCGATCCGTTCGATTGAGGGACGCGAGCGCGTCGAGCGTATCGTGATCGACGGCCCCAGTGGAACGCGCAGCATCGAAACGGACGGCGTCATCATCAGCGGCAAGTTCCGACCGGAAGCGGCGCTGCTCGACGGCAGCCATCTGGCAAAGGACGCCGCAACCGGCGGCCCGGTGATCGACAGTGTCGGCAGATGCAGCGATCCGGCCTATTTTGCCGCGGGCAATCTCCTGCGCCCCGTCGAAACAGCCGGCTGGAGTTGGGCTGAAGGCATCGCCGTGGCAAAATCGATCCGCGCAGCACTTGCCGGATCCTTGGGCCAAGACACGACGCATCCCGTAACGCTCACCGGCGATGCGCTCGCTTGGGTGATGCCACAACGTGTCGCTGAAGCGGACGAACGCGCCCACACATGCCTGCAGTTGCGCGTCAACCGACCAGCCAAGGGCCGCATCGTCGCGCGCGCCGGCGGTGCCGAATATGCGTCGCAGAAGATCGACAGCCGTCCCGAACGGCGCATCACCTTGCCGCTACCGCCGCGCGGCGCGCCGGTGGAGATCATGCTGGAGGAACAGTGAGAGTTCTTGCAATCGATCAGGGCACGACCTCGACCCGCGCGCTACTGCTGGACGAGACCGGCATCAGCCTCATTCATTCCGTCGAGCACCGGCAGATCTACCCTGCCCCGGACCATGTCGAGCATGATCCCGAAGAACTGATCGCCAACCTTCTTGCCTGCCTGAGCGCAGCACCGGCTGTCGACTGCGTCGGGCTCGCCAATCAGGGAGAGAGCTGCCTTGCATGGGATGCCGCGACGGGTCGCGCCATCTCGCCAGTGATCGTCTGGCAGGATGCCCGCACCGCAAAGCGATGCAACACGCTCAAGGCGCAAGGGTCCGAAACGCTGACGCTCGCGCGGGCTGGCCTGCCGCTCGACCCGTATTTTTCGGCCTCGAAGCTCGGCTGGATCATGGAAAACGTGCCCGAGGCGCACGTCCTTCTGTCTCAGGGCCGCCTTCGGCTCGGCACAACCGATGCCTTCTTTCGCGATCGACTGACCGGGTCTTTTGCTACCGATCCAAGCACAGCGTCACGAACGAGCCTGCTCAATCTTGCAACCTGCGAATGGGACGGCGAGCTTTGCCGCCTGTTCGGCGTGCCGATCGAGGCGTTGCCCGCTATTCACCCGACCACGGGCTCCCTCGGCACCCTCCCCGGTGGACATGCGCTGACAGCGTCGATCGTCGACCAGCAGGCCGCGCTGTACGGTCATGGCGCGCGCAAGTCCGGCGATGCCAAGATCACCTTCGGCACCGGCGCGTTCGCGCTGACACTGACCGGAACGCTGGAACGCGCCCCCGGCGTCCTTCCCACAATCGCATGGGTGGAAGACGGCCAGCCGCCTGTCTACGCGCTCGACGGCGGCGTCTATGCGGCATCCTCGGCGGTCAATTTCGCGCGGCAGATCGGGCTGTTTTCAAGCTTCGACGACATCAACCACTTCGAGGCTAAGCCGGCAATATCACGCGGGATCGCATTCGTCCCGGCACTGGCCGGCCTTGCCTGCCCGCACTGGGACCGCAGCGCACGGGGTGCGTGGATGGGCCTGGCGCTGGACACAAGCAAGACCGACATGGTGCAGGCCGTGCTTGAAGGCATCGCCTTCCGCGTCGCCGAAGTGAAGGCCGCGATGTCATCGATTGCGACGGGGACAGGGCCAATCAGCATCGACGGCGGCATGAGCCGCAATCCATGGTTCTGCCAGTTTCTCGCCGACATCCTTGGCACGCCGATCCTGATCTCCGACGAACCGGAACTGACCGCACTCGGCTGCGCGCAACTGGCAGCGCGGGGCGCAGGCGGCGAAGTCGTCCTCGAACCCAAAGGCCGGGTTCTCGAGCCTCGCCCGATTCCCGCACACTGGATCACGACGTTTCATGCCGCGCGCGCGGGCGTTCAGGCATTCGGCAAGTCGCTTCCCGCCGGCTCCCGTTGACACGGGATCGTTATCAATAACGGCGTAGATCGCAACTCCCGCTCCGGCGGCTCATCGGATCAGACGTCAAGCCTGCCTTTGGGTCCGGCACCACTGCCATGTCGATCATAGGCGCGCACGATTTCCGCGACGAGCGGATGACGAACGACGTCAACATCGTTGAAACGCACCGTGACGATGCCGCTGACACCTTCCAGAACCTGCAGCGCCTCGACCAGTCCGGACTTTGTGTTCGATGGAAGGTCGATCTGGCTCGGATCGCCAGTCACAATCATCCGCCCGTTTTCGCCCAGACGGGTGAGGAACATCTTCATCTGCATCGGTGTGGTATTTTGTGCCTCGTCCAGGATGACGGCGGCATTGCGCAGCGTGCGACCGCGCATGAATGCCAAAGGCGCGATCTCGATGACCTCGGCCGCTATGGCGCGCTCGACCTTGTCGGCGGGCATCATGTCATACAGGGCATCGTAAAGCGGCCGCAGATAGGGGTCGACCTTCTCCTTCATGTCGCCGGGCAGGAAACCCAGCCGCTCGCCCGCCTCAACGGCCGGACGCGACAGGACAATCCTCTCGACCAGCCCACGTTCAAGGAGCATGGCGGCGTGAGCAACGGCCAGATAGGTCTTGCCCGTGCCGGCAGGTCCGATGCCGAAAACCAACTCTGAACGCTCCAGCGCACGCATATAGGCGTCCTGGTTGGCAGAACGGGCATAGATGGTGCGCTTGCGGGTGGAAATCTGCGCGGCAGCCACTTTTCCCTTGCGCTCCAATGTCGGCAGGGTCAGCTGGTCGTCAGCCGCAATCGCCATGCGGACCGCGCCATCGACGTCCGACGGGGTCAGTTCGTGACCCTTTTCGAGAAGTTCATAGAGATAGTCCAGCGCGCGACGCGCCTGATCGGCAGCTACCGCATCACCCTTGACCGACAGTTGATTGCCCTTGGAGCGGATATCGACCCCGAGCTTCTGCTCGATCCGCGCAAGGTTTTCATCAAACTGTCCGTACAGCGCACTGGCATGTTTGTTGTTATCGAAATTCAGAACGATATGCGCCATGTCCGACGCCCCGGAAGGCGATTGCTTCACGTCTGTTGCGGCGCTCAAGCGATTCTCCCCATTGACGCCCTTTTCCACCTAAACGGGCTCGGAAAAGAGGCTGTTGGAACCTGCCTTCGTGATTCGTACCGTTACAATGTCACCGATTTCGCCCGCGTTTTCATCAACAATTACCGGCTGAAGCCACGGCGAACGGCCAACGCGCTGGCCCGGCTCACGACCGGGCTTCTCAACCAGAACATCCAGCTCCCTGCCGACGAGGCTGGCGGCGAAATCGCGCTGCTGCTTGAACAACAATGCCTGCAAAAGCTGCAACCGCTCATCCTTGACGCTCTCCACGACGTGAGAACCAAGATCGGCGCCGGGAGTTCCGGGGCGGGGCGAATATTTGAACGAGAATGCCTGGGCGTAGTCGACCTCACGAACGAGTTGCATGGTCGCGTCGAAATCTTCGTCAGTTTCACCAGGAAAACCGACGATAAAATCGCCTGACATCGCAATATCGGGGCGCACGGCCCGGATGCGCTCGATCAGACGCAGATAGTCGGCCGCTGTATGCTTGCGGTTCATCGCCTTGAGGATGCGGTCGGAGCCAGACTGAACTGGGAGATGCAGATAGGGCATCAGAATATCGAGATCGCGATGTGCCTCGATCAATGCGTCGTCAATGTCGCGCGGATGACTGGTCGTATAGCGCAGCCGGGCGATGCCGGGGATCTTGGCCAGTTCGAACAGGAGCTGACCCAGCCCCCATTCGGCACCAGCCGGACCTTCCCCGTGCCAGGCATTGACGTTCTGCCCCAGCAGCGTGACTTCGCGCACCCCTGCCTCGGCCAGTTGCCGCGCCTCTGCAACGATCTGTGCCACGGGACGCGAAACTTCCGAGCCGCGGGTGTAGGGCACAACGCAGAAGGTGCAGAACTTGTCGCAGCCTTCCTGGACGGTCAGGAACGCAGTGACACCGCGACTGCGCACCACTTTTCGAGGAGCGGTCGGCAAGTGTTCGAACTTGTCTTCGACGGCATATTCCGTCTCGACCACTTTCTCGCCCGCACGCGCCTTTCGCACGACATCAGGAAGACGGTGATAGGTTTGCGGGCCAATCACGAGATCGACGACGGGAGCGCGGCGGATGATCTCATCGCCTTCGGCCTGCGCAACGCAGCCGGCAACCCCCACCATCATGTCCCGGCCAAGCGCGGCGCGCTCCTTCTTCATCTTCTGAAGGCGGCCAAGTTGCGAGTAGACCTTCTCCGCCGCCTTCTCGCGAATGTGGCAGGTATTGATCAGGACGAGGTCGGCCTCGTCTATCGTCTCGGTCGGCTGGTAGCCTTCAACCGCCAGCGCATCAGACATGCGCTGGGAATCGTAGACGTTCATCTGGCAGCCATAGGTCTTCATGAAGACCTTTTTGGAAGACGCAGTCGCCGCCTCGGCTGGGGCCGTTTCGTCGTGAGTGATCGTATCGTTGAGTTCCATGGCGCGTCTCTAACGCTTTTTCAGCCAAAATGACAGATGCTTTGACATCCGCTTCCCATCACGCAAAAACTGTGGCTGCAGGCGCGTTGCGCTATCTCTACTCCCCGGCGGCGGCTAGGATCGATAGCAATAATCATGGAGCGAGGCATATGAAGGGCGTTACCGTCGTCAACCATCCGCTGGTCCAGCACAAGCTGACGATCATGCGAGACAAGGAAACCTCAACCGCCGGCTTTCGCCGCCTGCTGCGGGAAATATCGCTGCTTTTATGCTATGAAGTAACCCGCGACCTGGAACTGACCACGCGGACCATCGAAACACCGATGATGACGATGGAAGCGCCAACGCTTGAGGGCAAGAAGCTGGTGTTCGCATCCGTCCTGCGCGCGGGCAACGGCCTGCTCGACGGTATGCTGGACCTGGTACCTGCCGCGCGCGTCGCCCATATCGGGCTGTATCGCGACCATGACACATTGCAGGCGGTCGAGTATTTCTTCAAAGCCCCCAGCAATCTGGCTGACCGTCTGGTGATCGTCGTTGATCCGATGCTGGCGACGGCCAACTCGGCAATTGCCGCCATCGACAAGCTGAAGGAACGCGGCGCGACCAATATCCGGTTTCTGTGCCTGCTCGCCGCGCCTGAAGGGATCGAACGCTTTACGTCCGCGCATCCGGACGTTGCGGTCTTCACCGCGTCCATCGACGACAAGCTCAACGAAAAAGGCTACATCCTGCCAGGCCTCGGAGACGCCGGCGACCGCATGTATGGAACCAAGTAGCGCCCTATGCTGGATATCGACATTTCACTGGAGGCGGGCGACTGGGGTGACGAAAGTGCTCTACTTGCCATAGCGCGCGCAGCCGCCGAAGCTACGCTGGAGCAATTCGACTTCGCCGATGATCAGGCCAGTGAACTGAGCCTGCTCTTTACGGACGATGCGCATATTCAGGCACTCAACGCACAATGGCGGAGCAAGGACAAGCCGACCAACGTGCTATCCTTTCCGGCCTTTGATATTGGGTCCGAAGAAGAACTGCCACCCATGCTGGGCGACATCGTGCTGGCCCGTGAAACGATCCTCCGGGAGGCAGCACTGGAAAACAAGCCTTTGGAGCACCATTTAACGCATCTGATTGTACATGGCCTGCTTCATCTTCTAGGTTTTGACCATGAAACCGAAGACGAGGCTGAGGAAATGGAGGCACTGGAGCGCGTTGTGCTTGCAAAGCTTGCCATTCCCGATCCATACGATTAACTGCAGTTAGTCCAAACACGACGAGACGATGAACGAAAACTCACAGACAGTCCCACTTGCGCAGCAGGATGGCGACAAGGGCTCGGAACAATCCGACGATTCCCCTAGTACGATCGCCGATCGATTCGGCGCGAAATCCACATTCTTTGAACGACTGGCTGCACGGTTCAGACCGCGCAACGGAACGAGTCTTCGTGAAGACTTGGAGGACGCACTGTCCGACGAGGCTACGGCGGAGACCGAGGCGTCATTTTCGCCGGCTGAGCGCGCCATGCTCAACAATATCCTGAGCCTGCGTGAACTGCGGGTAGAGGATGTCATGGTTCCACGCACGGATATTGAGGCGATCGATATGTCGACGTCTCTCGGCGACCTTCTGATGCTGTTCGAAGAATCGGGCCGCTCGCGTATGCCCGTCTATCACGAAACCCTTGATGATCCGCGCGGCATGGTTCACATCCGCGACGTCGTTGGCTTCATCACCCGCGCCGCCAAGCAGAAGCGCGGCAGAACCAAGAAAGTGGCCAATGGCACCACGACGCCGCTGGACCTGCTCAATGTCGACCTTTCCAAATCGGTAAATGAGCTCGGCATCGTGCGGCCGGTCCTGTTCGTGCCGCCGTCCATGCTGGCTTCCGACCTGATGGCCCGCATGCAGGCCGCGCGCATCCAGATGGCGCTGGTGATCGACGAATATGGCGGCACTGACGGATTGGCCTCGCTTGAGGACATCGTCGAAATGGTGGTTGGCGACATCGAGGACGAGCACGACGAGGACGAAGCGCCGCTGATCAACAAGACGGCTGACGGGGTTTTCGTGGTCGATGCCAAGGCAGAAATCGACGATGTGGCAGCAGCCATCGGCAATGCGTTCGTGCCGGGCGAACATGCCGAATATGTCGACACGATCGGCGGGCTGATCTTCAATGCGCTCGGACGTGTGCCGGCGCGCGGAGAAGTCGTGCAGGCGATCCCTGGCTTTGAGTTCCATGTCCTCGACGCAGATCCGCGCCGCGTCAAGCGCGTACGGATCGTGCAGGAGCGCTACAGCGAACGGCGGCGTGTGCGCACCGCTGAGCGCACTGAGCAACCTGTCGCCGCGGAAAACCCGGAGGCAACGCCGCGAGACGCTCAGGCTTCGTAAAACTGATCGACGTCCCTTTCACGAGGGATGCCGGCCTATCCCGGAAACAAGCCGCGCTCAGACACCTGGATTCCGGCAGGGCCGAGGATCACGGCGAAAAGGACCGGCAGGAAGAACAGGATCATCGGCACTGTCAGCTTGGGCGGCAGTGCTGCAGCCTTCTTCTCCGCCTCGTTCATGCGCATGTCCCGGCTTTCGGCTGACAAAACGCGCAAGGCGTGAGCGACCGGAGTGCCGTAACGCTCCGCCTGAGTGAGCGCCTGCGTAACACTTTTCACCGATTCCAGACCGGTCCGCGCCGCAAGATTGTCATAGGCTTGCTTTCGCTCCTGCAGGAAGGACAGCTCCGCATTGGTGAGCACGAATTCTTCCGCCAGTTCTACAGATTGCCCGCCAATTTCCTCGGCAACACGTCTGAATGCAGCCTCGACCGAAACGCCTGACTCCACGCAGATCAGCATCAGATCCAGCGCGTCGGGCCAGGCACGCTGGATTGACGCCTTACGCTTGCTAGCGCGGTTGGAGACATAAAGAACCGGTGCATAAAATCCGGCATAGGCAGCGACGATACAGACAAACATCTTCATCACAGGCGGCTGCTGGGGAAGGCCGCCTAGAAAAAAGACATAGGCCACTGCCAGCGCCAGAAACACGAACGGCAGGACAAGGCGGAAAAACAGAAACTTCGTCAGCGGGTTCTGACCGCGGAAGCCTGCCTCTTTCAGCTTGGCCAATGTTGCCTCATCGGCAAGCGCACGACGCAAATCAAGCCGCTCGACGATGTTGCGCATGCCGACGGATTCCTGCTCGCGCAGGCCCCGACGCTTTCGGTCCGCCTCGGCGGCGAGGCGCGCACGTTGCTTCGCGCGCAGTTCGTCGCGCTCCAGCGCGACCGACTTCATCCGAGCCTTGAGCGGATCTGCCCCCAAGGCTGGCAGGGCCGTGAACATGGTGACAAAAACCGCGATCGCTACGACCAGCGCCACCATGAAACTTGGATCGGTGAGCGATCTCGAAATCTGCTCGATCATCGACTGCGCCCTCTCAAATGTCGAAATTCATCATCTTGCGCATCACGAAGATGCCCATGGACATCCACACCGCCGAGAAAGCGAGGATCAGGTGCCCGGTGGGGTGAACGAAGAGCGGCATGATGTAGCCGGGGCTGGACATGTAGACGAGGAAGGCAACGATGAACGGCAGCGCGCCGATGATGACGGCCGACGCCTTGGCCTCCATCGAAAGCGCCTGGATCTTTGCCTTCATCTTCTTGCGGTCGCGTAGAACCTTGGACAGATTGCCCAATGCCTCGGAAAGATTGCCGCCGGCCTGGCTCTGAATCTGAATGACGATGCCAAAGAAACTGGCTTCCGGGCAGGGCATCGTTTCCGGCATGCGCAGAACCGCATCCGGCAACGACAAGCCCAATTGCTGCGATTCGACCACCCGACGGAATTCGGATCGAACAGGCTCCGGGGATTCAGAAGCAATCAGACGAACCGCATCGTTCAGCGGCAGGCCCGATTTCACCGCGCGAACGACGACGTCCAAAGCATTGGGAAACTCGGCGAGAAACGCCTTTACGCGGCGCGCGCGCCGGAAACTGACAAACCAGCGCGGCAAACCCAGCGCCCCTGCGACGAGCGCGCCGATCGCGACAAGCCACCCCCCACCCGCAAGCAAAGCCAGCAGCGCAACAACAACGCCACACGCCGCAGAATAGATGTAGAAGCGCTGCATGGTCACGTCCATGCCAGCCTGACGTATCTGAATCTTGAGCGGCGGCTTGCGCATATTATTGTCACGCGCGGTCTGGCGCTGCTCAAGATCCTTCAGTGAATCGTGAACGGATTTACGCCGACGTGCCGCCTCTGCAACGCGGTCACGCGACGCCTTTGCGGTGGCCCGGTCAGTGTCCGCGCGCTTGATCGTGTCCAGCCGACGACCGACCTTCTTTTCGCTCTGGATCGTGGAAAAGAAAATCGCATAGGCAAGAAAACCGACGCTGAGCGTGGCCAGCACAACAAACAGCAGCATCGAACTGTCCAGACCGAACATCTACGTTCTTTCCTTCCTGCTGTCGGTCGCCGCGAAATCAGCACTCATGTTGTCGCCGTTTCCATCGCTTCCAGCGCGCTCGCCAGCCGCGCTTCTTCACCGTAGTAGCGAGCGCGGTCCCAGAAAGCGGGTCGACTGATGCCGGTTGAAACGTGCTCACCGATGATACGACCCTGCGCGTCCTCGCCCTTCATCGAATAATTGATGAGATCCTGCGTGATGATGACATCGCCCTCCATACCGATCACCTCGGTCACATGGGTGATGCGGCGCGAGCCGTCACGCAGACGTGCCGCCTGGATGATGATGTCGACCGAGCCGACGATGATCTCGCGCACCGTCTTCTGTGGCAGCGAAAAGCCGCCCATGGCAATCATGGACTCGATGCGATTGAGACATTCGCGCGGGCTGTTCGAGTGGATCGTACCCATCGATCCGTCGTGGCCGGTGTTCATCGCCTGAAGGAGATCGAAGACCTCAGAGCCGCGCACTTCACCGACGACAATGCGTTCAGGCCGCATGCGCAAACAGTTCTTCACCAGATCACGCATCGTGACCTCACCCTCGCCTTCAAGATTCGGCGGCCGGGTTTCGAGGCGCACGACATGCGGCTGCTGAAGCTGCAATTCGGCAGAGTCTTCGCAGGTGATGATGCGCTCATCACGGTCGATATAGTTGGTCAGGCAGTTGAGCAATGTCGTCTTGCCGGAACCGGTACCGCCGGAAATGATGACATTGCAACGGACGCGGCCGATGACCTTGAGAACTTCGGCTCCCTGCGGCGAGATCGCACCGAAGCGTACCAGCTGGTCAAGCGTCAGCTTGTCCTTCTTGAACTTGCGGATGGTCAGCGCTGCGCCATCGATAGCCAGCGGCGGAGCGATGACGTTGACGCGGGAACCGTCTGGCAGGCGCGCATCGCAAATGGGGGAGGATTCATCAACGCGGCGGCCGACCTGGCTGACAATGCGCTGGCAGATATTGAGCAACTGCTGGTTGTCGCGGAAGCGGATATTGGTCTGCTCCACCTTGCCGGCGACTTCAATATAGACGTGCCTGGAGCCATTGACCATGATATCCGCGATGTCGTCCCGGGCCAGCAGAGGCTCCAGAGGACCATATCCCAGAACGTCGTTGCAAATATCTTCGAGCAGCTCTTCCTGCTCGGAAATCGACATCGCGAAATTCTTGATGGCGATGATGTCGTTGACGATATCACGGATTTCTTCACGCGCGGCGTCCGCCTCCAGCTTGGCAAGCTGGGACAGATCGATGGTGTCGATGAGCGCGGCGAAGACCTGGCTTTTGGTGTCGTAGTAGCTGTCGCCACGCTCTCGAGCGGCGCGACGTGGCGGCTGTTGAGGCTTGAGTGACGATGTATCGAGACCGTAGCTTGCAGGAGCCGGCGCGACATCCGGCACGGTCGCGCGCGGCTCGACGCGCGGCGTAACCAGTACATCGGATGCGGTAGGTGCCGGGACGCCTGAGCGCTCTCCCGTCAGGTCCCGCGGACCGCTATCTGCACCTCTTCTGCCAAACATGCGTGTTCCGCTTTCTCGCACTATTTCTTCTTACGCAGCCGGGCGAGAAGCTCGCCAAGGCCCGCCTTCTTCCTTGTTTTGATCTCGGAGCGGCCCGTCAGCACATGGGCCATCTCGTTGATCGTCTTGACGATTGCATGCTGTGCATCCATCTCACCCAGCATTCGGCCATTATTTGCACTGGTGCCAAAAAGCGCAGGTTCAAACGGAATAACTGCAAGCGGCGTCACCTCCAGTGGCTCGACGAAATCGTCGGCGCTGATTTCGGGGCGCTTTGGCACTCCCGCCTGGTTGATGACGAGTTTGGGAGGCGCGTCATTGGGCCGAAGCTTGCGCAACGTATCAACCAGGTTCTTGGTGTTACGCAGGTTGGCGAGTTCTGGCGTTGCCGTGATGACGATCTCATCGGCCTGCATGAGGACGGCGCGTGACCAGCCGCTCCAGACATGAGGCACATCGAGGATCAGCAGAGGTGCCGTGCGCTGCGCAACCTCAATGATATGCGTGAATGCATCTGCATCGAAATCATAGGTCCGGTCGAGCATCGACGGCGCTGCAAGCAGGGAAAGACGCTCGGCGCACTGCGCCAGAAGTCGGTCGAGATAGACCTCATCAATGCGCTCCGGCGAAAATACCGCCTCCGCAATTCCCTGAGCCGGATCCTGATCGAAATTGATGTTGGCGGTGCCGAATGCAAGATCGAGATCGGCGACCACGACCTCGGAACTGAACAGGGAGGACATCGTCCAGCCGATGTTGTGGGCAATCGTTGACGAACCGACCCCGCCCTTGGCACCGATGAACGCGATCGAGCGACCAACCGGTGCCGCATTCGGGTCGACATAGATGGACGAAATCACAGAGATCACGTCGGCCATGGTAACCGGCGCAACGATGTATTCGGAAATTCCGAAGCGGATCAGTTCGCGATAGAGCCAGACATCGTTGTAGTGACCGATCACCACCACCTTCGATGAAGGATCGCAGACCTCGGATAATTTGCCCAGCGATTCCAGCAGTTGCTGCGGTTCCTCGCGCGACTCCACCACGATGAGATTGGGCGTCTGCGCCGTGTGGTAGAATTCGATCGCAGTGGCAATGCCGCCGCGGTGCACCTTGAGATGCGCCTTTGCCATCCGGCGGTCGCCAGCCGCACGTTCCACCGGATCAGCGACCCCTTCCGTCTCACAAAACGCCTGGATGGAAATGCGTGGGATCGGGCGCAGATCGCGCATCGCCGAGACTTCGCTCTCGCTGGCGCTGATTGATCCCGGATCGGAATCGAACGCTAGGTTGCCCATGTCGTAGCCCCCGGTCTCGTCAATAATTGATATTCGGCTTCCACGATGCATCACGCCGACGATAGTCGTTGATCGCCTTGCTGCGTCGCTCCGTGTCGATCTGGTCGCTCTGGCGGGGCCCCAGAAGATCCGCCGGATTTGCAATCTGCGCCGCCAGGTTGTTCTGGTAAGAGCACCCGAAATTTGCCCAATGCTTGTTATCGCTGTCGTTCAGCATGTCGTCGGGCCAGCGGCCACACGGTCCGGTCGAAGCTCTCATCTGCTTGTAGACGAGCCGAACCGGAGCATTCTCTGACGCATTGCTGGCATCGTATGGCTGATGAACGATCTTGCCCTCAGGCACGCCCGCCGAACGCAGCCGCTTGATCATGTCCTGAGACACATGGGAGGCAGCAGTCTGGTTGGCAGAACCATATGGCACCATCACCATGACCAACGGCGCAACGCGGCGGTCGTAATTGTCGATGAACCCATCAAGCGCAGTCTGCTGAATGTTGGTCATTCGGCTGTCGGCAATGCCGACCGGGATGTCGATCACCTTGTCGCGCTCCGCGACGACGATCGGGTGATTGGTGCGGTAGTCATCCGGAACCGAGCCAACCGTGATGCTGTCGCGATTGGCGCAACCAGTCATCAGGCCGGCAGCGAGCACGATCAAAGCTGACATTCGCGGCGTGTTCGTCTTGAAACCGATGGACATGGCAGCGTTCCGATCACTTGTAGATGAAGCCGACGACGCCATGATAGCGCCCAGCAGGCTTGTCGGTTTTCATTGTCCCGTAGACGCGATTGACCCGTCCGAGAAACATGCCCGCGCCATCGCTGGCGGGCGTGAAATTGTCATCAGGGCGCGCCATTTCGTTGCGAGCCGCAGGCCGCGACAGATAGGGCGTCACGAGAATGACAAGCTCGGTTTCGTTGCGCGTGAATTCGCGGCTGCGAAAAAGCGTGCCCAGCACGGGAACTTTCGAAAGGCCGGGCACCTTGTTGTAAACCTGACGCACATTGTCGTTCACGAGACCGGCTATCATCATCGTGCCGCCGGATGGCAACTCCACGGTGGTGTCGGCCAGCCGCTTGCGCAGGGACAGGATGTTTTCACCCTGAACCGCCACCGCACCTTCAGGCGTCGGCTCGGAAACTGCCGTCCGCACCTTGAGGCTGATCCGTCCGGGTGAAAGCACAACCGGCAAAAACTCCAGACCGATGCCGTATTCGATCTTTTCAATGCTGCGAGTGGTGCGCCCGTCCTCATTGGTGACATTGGCCACGATATTGTACTCGCCGCCGACCCGGAATGTTGCCTGCTCGCCTGAAACAGCGGTCAAGGTTGGCTCGGCCAAAGTGCGCATGGCACCGGATTGTTCAATTGCCTGGATCGATGACTTGAGAAGCGAACCGCCAAGCGATGCGCCAGCAGGTGCCCCCACCGGCGCAAGAGCCGTTTCAACACCCCAACTAATGCCATCGAAACTGCCCTGGCCTATCAGATTGACGCCCAGTTGCTTCAGGACGGTGCGGCTGACTTCAGCGACGGTCACCTTCAGAGTGACCTGATCTTCCCCAACAACCTGCAGCATGTTGACGATGGAGCTCGTAAGGCGCGAACTGTCCGGATCACTGATTCTGACACTACCGCCACCGGACGCGGCCTGTGAGTACTGGCCGGTCGTCGCTTCACCGCCGGAGACAAAAAGGCGTGCCAGATCTTCGGCGCGCTTCGCGTCGAGAGGCGTCTGAACCGTTCCGGTCAGGATCACGTTGTCGTTCATCAGTTCGGACCTGATGTCCGCGTTGGGTAGAAAACGGCGCAGATGGGCATCGAGCCCGGAAACGTCCCGCTCAATGCGCACGTCCAGGCTGGCGATCTGCTCACCATTCGGTCCGAACACAAAAATGTTGGTATCGCCAATCTGCTTGCCAAACAGATAGATGCGTCGGGCCGTTCGCGTTACAGCGTCTGCGACGCCGGGATTGGCGACGAGAATGTCGTAAGCGTCGCGCGGTAGGTCGATGACCGCCGATTTGTTGAGGCCAAGCCTGATCTGCTGCACGGCTGCCTGAGAACTAACCTTGACGGTCGCCTGAGCTTGCGCCGCGCCAGTCAACGTGAAAGTGGCGGTGGACACCGTGGCCATTGCGACAAACGAAATCCCGAGAAGGGATGTTGCCGCACGCTTGCACAGCTTGCCGATTGGAGTGGTCATGGTCATTTGCGGGCCCCCACTTCGCTGACTTCGCCCGAGCGGATCAGGCGCACGGTTCCGCGCCGTCCCTGTCCTGAAACAAGATAATCCGCCTCTTCAACGATCATCTCCTGCGTATCGACCAGAGCACGAAGGGCCAGAGTCAGGCGGTCGGCCATCTGCTGGGCAACAGTGATGATCTCTGCCTGCTGGGGGGTCAGCTCCAGCGTTGCCGTACTGCCCACGCGGACGCGACGGCCCTCTTCATCCTCTTGAATGGCCTGATCGATCGCCAAGACCCGAATATTGCGTAGAACCGTCTCGGTAATGAAGCCGTCACTGTCGCCGTCGCTCGCGCGGCGAGTCATGATGACGTCGACAAAATCATTGGGAAGAATGAAACCGCCAGCAGAAGTGTCAGCTGCGATCTGCGTGGCGACAGCGCGCTTGCCAGATGGAAGGATCGAGGACATGAAACTCTGACCCTGACCGATCAGCTTCGACCTTCGCAGCGGCTCGCCATCATAAAGAGGAACGCGTGCGATGGCACCGCTCAATTCGTCGAGCGCGTCGGGCTCGCTCTCGCGCAGGATGAATCCGTCACTGACACCATTCGCCGGCCAGGACTGCCAGGCCAGAGCGCTGCTAACACCAGAACCCATCTGCACATCGCCTTGCAGGACGAGAACTTCTGTCAGACGGATAGCTGGTTCCTTCACCGCCGCTTCAATCACCAGCGGCGCGGATGGCGTCGCCATGCGCTTTGCCACATAGCCGGCACCAATCGCCGTAGCGACGGCAACGCCCAAAATTATCACGCGCGATGGAGCCATTCCCTGGAACCTCTCTCGGCATTCACCAAGCCCGGTTCGACATTGACGGAGCAATCGTCAAATTAAGGTTAATGGATCACTTACATTCGTGATTAATGTTTTCCTAAATTCGTGAAGTTCGGCAACGCGGCGATCAACCTAAACGAGGCTCATCAACGCCCATTGCGCCAGATATGTTGAAGGATAGACGCTCAAGCCGCTGATCCCCAACGCAATCCCATAAGGAACGCCCTGGCGGGCATCGGCAAAGTTCTTCAAGAACAGATTGTGTCCTGTAAAGGCCGCAAGAACAGACCCACGGTAAAGCAGCAAAAAGAACGTCAAAAGACCGCCTATTAGCGCTGCGTAGACAAGGTATTGCAGTAATTCGAATGAAAACCCCATCCACAATGCCGTAGCAGCCATCATCTTGGCGTCACCGCCGCCCATGCCGCCAAGAGCAAAAAGCGTGAACGTGACCATCAGGATCAGCATCGCAGCGGCGAAGTGCCAGCCATAGGTCGCCCAGTCCATGCCCGCCATCGGCGCGACGACTGCAAAAGTAGCGACAAGAAGTATGGAAACGCGGTTTGCAATCGTCATCGACAGCATGTCGGAGAGTGCGGCAAACAACATACAGAATGGGAAGACCACGAAAATGAGGGCTTGCAGCATCGTTATACCATCAACTCAGCTTGAATCGCCAATTATCGAAGCTGCTCTTAATCTTACAGTATATCTGAAGTAAAATGGCCGCCTTGAGGGCGGCCATTTTAGGAATATTTACTCGCCTGCCGGCACACAGTTTTTAGTATCACTAATGCAGTCAGAAATCTTAGAGAACTGGTCATTCAGCCCATTGCCAAGCGCGCCAGCGCCAACAACGATTGCAAGACCGATCAGAGCAGCGATCAGACCGTATTCGATGGCGGTTGCGCCGGATTCGTCTTTTGCAAAGCGTGCAAGAATCTTAGCCATTTCAGGTTCCTTACCCAATGTGTTTACAGCACATCCGTCAACATTTCTGTAATGTGTCGATCGGATTGACTGCACACTAGGATGAAGCTCTTGCAATCGACTTAAAAAACACAATTACCAAATTCTTTCTTATTTCAACCGGCCTTACTGGTTAATGATCTCTTTCATTTTTACCTTATATCAACCGCCCCGCAATCTGGCTTAACCCTTGCTTCACCAATCTCATTCATTTTCACTTGAGCAATTGAACCTTGGGGGCAGCTCACATGCAGCCGTACATCGCGAAACGTATCTGCCGGGCCATGCTCATAGCAGTGGCGATGCTCGCTGCTGCACCGGCAAACGCAAGCGAGACAATCAGGGTTGTGATCAATCAGGCGAAGATCGTGAAGCTGGCCCGGCCCGCAGACACCATCGTGATCGGCAATCCGAACATCGCGGACGCATCTGTGCAGGACGCTTCCACGATCGTTCTGACTGGCAAGGGCTTCGGTGTGACCAATCTTGTCATTCTGGACCGTGACGGCATGCCCATCGTCGATGAGCAGATCGTCGTCTCGCGCAGTGTGGCTGATTCAGTACGCGTCTACCGTCGCGCCAATGTGCAGACGCTGTCCTGCACTCCCTATTGCGAAAGCTCCTACAAGAGCGAAGCTGAGCAGATGTCGGAAAATACCCTTGGCGGCGACAGGTAAACTCGCGTCATTCTGGCAGCTTAAGAAGCCGCTAATTCGCCCAATAAACTTTTAGCGTCCGTCAGAACGGGAATTCAACTCGCGCCGGCTAGTGTACGCAATGATCTTTGAGGGGCGAGTGCGTTTAGATGGTCAACAATAACACGCCACACGGGGCAACGACGAAGTCACAAACTTCCCGTTCCATTTTCCATCGCTTCAGGCGTAGCGTCGATGGAAATGTGGCGATCGAATTTGCAGCACTTGCCCTTCCCTTCTGCCTTCTGGTTTTCGCCATCCTGGAAAGCTGCATCTCGTTTGCGGCACAACAGGTCATGACCAGCGTGACGGATGATGTTGCACGCAAATTCCGCACCGGCCAGATCCGGGCTGCAGACATCAACCCGACGGATCTGCAATACAAACTACGCGACATGATCTGCGAACCGCTGCAGATTGTCGTATCAAAAGGCTGCCCCGGGCTGGAAATCGACCTGCGATCACATGCGACCTTCAAGCAGGCAGCCGATCACAAGGTCAAGTTCAAGCCGGATGGTGATCTCGACGTCAAGGACTTCAAGATCGCCCTGGGCGATGCCCAGTCGAAGAACCAGTTGCGCGTTTTTTATCGATGGCCGGTGATGACAGACCTCATGCGCAAGGCAATGTCCAATCTGCCAGACGGCAAGACACTGCACTACGCCACTGTGACGTGGCAGAACGAGCCGTTTGAAGAATGACGGCCATCTATCTGGGGGCAGCGATGCGTGACTGGATCTTGCGCTTGGTCAAGGATCGACAGGGCGTTGCAGTTGTCGAATTTGCACTGATCGTTCCGTTTCTACTGATATTCTACTTCCTTTCGATGGAGGTTTCGCAGGCGATCGAAAACAACAAGAAAGTCAGCCGGATCGGATCCATGGTAGCCGACCTCGTTGCCCAGAATGCCGACGTAACCCCGGCAGAACTCGATGCAATCATGCAGATCGGAAGCGCCGTGCTCCAGCCATATGGCCGCTCCGCGCCGCGTATTGCCGTGACCGGCATCTATTTGACAGACGAAGCGACCCCCAAGGCTCAGGTCGTATGGTCCCGCAAGATGGCAAACGGGGTTTTCAGCCGCGCTGCTCTCAAGGGGACAGTGACCAGCGTCCCGACTGCGCTGAAAATTCGCGACACCTTTATTGTGCGGGTGGAAAGCGAGCTCGACTATCGCCCGGTGATCGCCTGGAGCGCGGACGGCAAAGCAGCAATGGGACTTGCAGCCGCTTTTGACAACATCAACATGTCAGAGACGTACTATCTGCGCCCGCGCATGAGCTCGGATGTTCAATGTGCATCCTGCTGAGAGCGTCAACGCCAGCTTCCTATTCAGCCTCCAACGACTCCAGAATTTTGACTGCCGGCTGGTAGTCGTCTCGTGAAGCTGCCACGAACCCTCCCCCATAGGCGCGATTGATATAAACCAGCTCCGCATCGGTGCCGTCGACCAACATCGCAACAAGCTTCTGGCGCATATCGCGCGACAGGTCGGCGCGGACTGCGTGGGGACCATGACGCAAGACATCCGATTCCCATTCGATCCTGCTCTCGGTGCCTGCGCTGCTCATCGCGGCAAGTCGATCCGGTGTTCCACCGGGCAGGTTTTCGCCGGATGATGACACCGGAACCCAGCCAAAAATTGCATCAACCGCACCGGCAACAAACTCTTCTTGTGCGTCCTGCGCGCTCGGAAAATCGACAAGGCGCTGCGCCGAACGCGCCTCGAACGCATCAGGCCACAACGCCAGCGGCGCAAGTCGACCCGCCACGCTATCAGGAGCGCCAACCGCAATACGCTCCAGCGCCCGTTCAGTTCTGGTCATCAAGATCGAGCGCACACCGATTGCGCCCTCGCTGGTCATAGGGGTCGCGATCGGCTCCACGCATCCACACCGAGCGGCTGCAGCGTAGGAAAGGGCCGTATAAATGGCATAGTCGACGCGCCCGGCGACGTGAGCTGCCACCAGCGCTTCGTGATCACGCGCCGCGATGACCTCGACAGAGCGACCCAATGCGCGCGAAAACATCTCGCGTATCCCGGACACCCCTTCGATCTCAGGTACATCCGAGGCAGCGACCACCATGCCGATACGGAATGGCTCTTCGGTCCGTGGCTGCGACAAGGCTGCCTGCGACATTGCCATCAGCAACGCGCAGAGCCGGATCATGTATCTTACCAAGATCGGCACTCCCTCTTCATGCGGCAATCATCCCCGACTATGGTTTCTGAATTGCCAAGCCTCACCTCGCCTCCTATCTCTTGACGGACCAAGACCGGCAAAGGTTGCTCAGATGGCACGTGCATTTCTGTTTGTCCTCGATTCCTTCGGCATTGGCGGAGCACCCGATGCAGCCCGCTTTGACGATGCGGGTGCCGATACGCTCGGCCATATCGAGGCAGCCTGCGCGAACGGGGACGCGGATGTCGCGGGACTGCGCTCAGGGCCGCTTTCCCTTCCCAACATGCAGGCTCTCGGCCTCTCGCATGCAGCTGCAATCAATCATGACCGGCCATTGCCCGCAGCAACGGTCAACGGCTTTTTCGGTGCCGCCACCGAAATTTCGTCTGGAAAGGACACGCCTTCCGGCCATTGGGAAATTGCAGGACTGCCCGTTACATTCGACTGGGGCTACTTTCCCGATACCCATCCCGCATTCCCGCAAGATTTCACGGATGCGCTCATCAGGGAGGCAGGTCTGCCCGGCATACTCGCCAACTGCCATGCCCCCGGCATCGAAGTCATCGAACAGTATGGCGAGGAGCATATCCGGACCGGCAAACCGATCTGCTACACATCAGTGGATTCCGTGATCCAGATTGCAGCGCATGAGCAGCATTTCGGCCTCCAGCAACTTTACCATGTTTGTGAGATCGCCCGCAGACTGGCTAACGATATGAATATCGGCCGCGTGATCGCGCGCCCGTTCATCGGTGAAACTCCAGAGACGTTTGAACGTACAGCGAACCGAAAGGACTACGCCACGCCACCACCGGAACCGACGCTGCTTGACCGGCTCGTATCGGCGGGCCGCCAGGTCCACGCAGTCGGCAAGATCGGCGACATCTTTGCTCACCGAGGCATCTCCAGCCTGCGCAAAGCGCCGAACAACATGGCGATGATGGATCAGGCGATTGCAGCGATCAACAATGCCGACAGCGGCGATCTCGTCTTCGTCAATTTCGTCGACTTCGACACCAATTTCGGCCATCGGCGCGATGTCTGCGGCTATGCAGCAGCGCTCGAGGCCTTCGATGCCCGGCTGCCTGAAGTGCTCGCGCTGCTGCAGCCCGGCGATCTCCTCCTGCTGACCGCCGATCATGGATGCGATCCGACCTGGAAAGGTACGGACCACACGCGCGAGCGGATTCCGATCATCGGCACGGGTCCAGGGCTGAAAGCCGTGTCGGTGGGTGTACGCGCAACATTCAGCGACATTGGCGAGACCATTGCCGAGCATCTCGGCATCGCAGCTGGATCCCATGGAACATCATTCCGGGCGCTTTTGAACCATGCCTGAACTCCCCGAAGTCGAAACAGTTCGCCGCGGGTTGCAACCCGTCTTCGAAGGCTCGCGCATCACGCGTGTCGAGCAGCGCAGGCCCAATCTGCGGTTTCCTTTTCCAGAAGACTTTGTCTCCAGATTGACAGATCGCGTGGTCGTGTCACTGGGGCGGCGGGCAAAATATCTGACGATACATCTTGATCAGGACCCGGTCCTGATCTGCCATCTTGGAATGTCGGGCTCGTTTCGGATCCTCTCCGGCGAGGACGACAGGACACCCGGCGAATTTCATCACGAGCGCTCGAAAATCGAGGCGCACGACCATGTTGTCTTTCACCTGCTTGAACCATCGGGCGCGCAGCATCGGGTTGTATTTAACGATCCACGTCGCTTCGGCTTCATGATCTTTTCAGATGCCGCGACGCTGCACGAGCATCCGTCGCTCGCCGGCCTCGGCATCGAACCGACAGGCAACGCGCTCGACGGCAAACTGCTGGGCGACTTGCTGCGCGGCAAACGCACCCCGCTCAAGGCGGCTCTTCTCGACCAAAGGCTGATCGCAGGCCTTGGCAACATCTATGTCTGCGAGGCCCTGTGGCGCGCCGGATTGTCGCCCGAACGAGAGGCTGGATCGATTGCACCCGCACCGGGTCGACGCAATGCCAAATGCGACCGCCTGGCCGACGCCATCCGCGCTGTCATAGCGGAAGCCATCATCGCAGGCGGATCATCACTGCGCGACCACGTTCAGGCTGACGGCTCGCTGGGCTACTTCCAGCACAGTTTTGCGGTCTATGGACGCGAGGGCAAACCGTGCCGCACGGATGGCTGCGGCAAGCCAATTGCGCGCATCGTGCAGAGCGGGCGCTCGACCTTCTATTGCCCGGCGTGCCAGCGTTAGCTATCACCATATCAAGATCATCCGACATATCAGGGAGCGTGCAATGGCCTACGAAACAATCCTCGTCGAAACTCGCGGCAAGGTGGGCCTCATCACCCTCAACCGGCCCAAAGCCCTCAACGCGCTCAACTCACAAATGCAGGAAGACGTCGTTGCCGCGCTGCAGGCTTACGAGGCTGACGAGACGATCGGTGCGATCGTCATCACGGGTTCAGAGAAAGCTTTCGCGGCCGGTGCTGATATCAAGGAAATGCACCAGAAGTCATATATCGACATGTATATGGCGGACTTCTTTTCCGGCTGGGATGCGATGCTGCGCATCCGCAAGCCGATCATTGCCGCGGTGTCCGGCTATGCACTCGGCGGCGGATGCGAACTGGCGATGATGTGCGACTTCATCATTGCCGGCGACAACGCCAAATTTGGCCAGCCGGAAATCACGCTAGGCGTGATGCCGGGCATGGGCGGCTCGCAACGCCTGACCCGCTTTGTCGGCAAATCCAAGGCAATGGACATGTGCCTGACGGGTCGGATGATGGACGCTGAGGAAGCGGAGCGCAGCGGTCTGGTGTCGCGCGTGGTTCCCGCTGCAACACTGGTCGACGAAGCGCTCAAGGCAGCTGAAAAGATCGCCTCGTTCTCGCTGCCGGCGGTGCTGATGAACAAGGAGGCCGTCAACCGCTCCTATGAGACCACACTGACGGAAGGCCTGCGCTTCGAGCGGCGGGTGTTTCACTCCATGTTCGCCCTTGAGGACCAGAAAGAGGGCATGGAAGCCTTTTCGGACAAACGTGCACCCAACTTCCGCAACCAATGAGTTTTGTCCCCGGATTCAAGCCACTGAAGCGTTGACGTCCGGGCAAAGCTCCTCTATAAGCCGCCGCAACTGGGCGGTATAAATCCGCCCCTTGTATTTATTGCGCCTGACGGTATCTCCTCAACGGACTATCCGCCTAGGTGCCCACACTGAGATAGTGAGAGAGAGGCATTATGGCCAATACGTCTTCGGCCAAGAAGGCTACGCGCAAGATCGCTCGCCAGACCGCGGTCAACAAGAACCGTCGCTCGCGTGTCCGCACATTCATCCGCAAGGTTGAAGAGGCGCTGACCGCCGGCGACAAGGATGCAGCACAGGCTGCCTTCAGCGTCGCCCAGCCGGAGCTGATGCGCGCTGTCTCCAAGGGCGTCTTCCATCGCAATACGGCGTCCCGCAAGGTTTCGCGTCTGGCACAGCGCGTGAAGGCACTGTCTGCCTGAGCTAGCCTCCTTCTTAGTATTCGCATTAAAAAACCCGGCGCATTGCGACCGGGTTTTTTGTTGCGTGAATTCTTTGCCGACAATTGATCTTGCGTAACCTTATGGGAAGTAACTCCTTTTGTCGGCATACACTGGCTTGACCGGCAGCCGGCGGCGACCTAACGGCACCACCAAGCACGCCAGCGGCATATTTTGTGCTTATATATCAGAAGCTTACCCTAGGTACGGCTCTCAAGTGAGGCATTCTGGCGAGTCTTTGAAGAGGCTTTCGCTGTCAAGCAATTTTTATAGCAAAATGAGTCAATCGGTCGCAGAACGGCAAAGGTTTTGAATCAAAAGGCTTTTGTGAGACGGGCTGATCTTGGCGGACCCGAGTCAAGCTGAATCTCTGCCCTTGAGGACGAAAAATTCCACTTCTGTCTCTTGCCCTTTGACCGCCTCATTTTGTAAAGTCCAGTCATCGAAGGGGCGGGCATATTGGACCGCTAATCCAGCCAGTTTTAGGCATATTTGAGCCGTGGGCACTTCCCCGCGGACGTCCAATATATGGCCTTTCGTGGACAGGGGACTGCAAAGACGTAAGGGTATTCAAACTTCGGGCTCTGGCTCGAGGTCGGTCTTTTTTGCGCATTTTTTGTGACTGACGGCAAATCCCATCAGGCACCAGCGAGAAGGAAGGTGGACCACCAAGCATATAGAACGCGGGACAAGATGTACTGCGTCGTCAAGTCGGATGCGGTTAGAAATCGACAGCGACGCAAGGCGGAAGTCATACAGGGAAAGTCAAGAAGCATGCACAGCGGCATCGAAAGAGCGGCGGCCGATACGGCGTCGTTTGAATCAGCAACATCGAACGAGGGGACCGGCATGACGTCAGCAGGCGGCACTGAAGCCAATTTCGAGCGCGTGAAAGCGCAGCTCAAGGCCCGCCTCGGCAATGACGTCTATTCGAGCTGGTTTGGCCGCATGAAAGTGGCGGAGGCCTCCCGTGGCCTGATCCGCCTCTCGGTGCCTACCGCGTTTCTTCGCCAGTGGATCAACAGTCACTATCTCGACGTGATCACCGAATTGTGGAAGCAGACCGAGCCATCCACGCTCAAGGTGGAAATCGTCGTCCGCTCTGCCGCGCGCAGCGTCGCACCCGTCGAGGAAGACGTGGCGCCGGCACGCAGAAACAACATTCGCCCCACAGCAACCGCCCAGACAATGCCGACAATGGCGCGTGCCGAAGGCGCGATCCCATCGCAGCCAGTGCACGGCGCAGAGCGCCAGGGCAAACAAGCTGTGCTCGGCTCCCCACTTGACCCGCGCTATACGTTCGATTCCTTCGTCCAGGGGCCGTCGAACCGCGTCGCCTTTGCCGCCGCGCGCTCCCTGTCTGAGTCTTCGCCAAGCGCGCTGCGCTTCAACCCGCTGTTCATTCATGCGTCCGTCGGCCTCGGCAAGACCCATCTGCTGCAGGCAATTGCCGCGGAAACAATCCGCCTCAAGCCGCAGGCTCACGTCGTCTACCTGACGGCTGAATATTTCATGTGGCGTTTTGCAACGGCAATTCGCGACAACTACGCGCTGCACCTGAAGGAGCAGCTGCGCGACATCGACCTTCTCATCATCGACGACATGCAGTTCCTGCAGGGCAAGTCGATCCAGCACGAGTTCTGCCATCTGATCAACATGCTCCTCGACAGCGCCAAGCAGGTGGTGGTTGCGGCGGACCGCCCACCATCAGAACTGGAGTCGCTGGAGCCACGCGTGCGCTCGCGCCTCAATGGCGGCGTTGCGCTCGAAATGGCGCTGCCAGACTACGAGATGCGCCTGTCGATCCTGCAGCAGCGTTACGCCGCCGCACGGATGGAAATGCCGACGCTGGAAATTCCGGAAGAGATCCTGTCCCATGTCGCCCAGACCGTGACCGGTAGCGGTCGCGAACTGGAGGGGGCGTTCAACCAGATCCTGTTCCGCCAGTCGTTCGAGCCAGAAATGTCGATCGACTGGGTGAAGGAGGTTCTCGGCAATGTCTACAGCGCCGGCGAGCCCAAGCGCGTGCGCATCGAGGACATCCAGCGCATTGTCGCCCGCCACTACAACGTATCGAAGAACGAGCTCCTTTCGAACCGGCGTACCCGGACGATTGTCAAGCCGCGCCAGATCGCGATGTATCTGGCAAAGGTGATGACACCACGCTCTCTGCCCGAGATCGGGCGTCGTTTTGGCGGCCGGGACCACACCACGGTTCTGCACGCAGTGCGCAAGATCGAAGGGCTGTCGGGCGCTGACAACACGATGGCGCAGGAACTGGAGCTGCTCAAGCGCCTGATCGCCGAACAGGCCTGATCGCCGCCTGAGCGCGTTTTCCCCAAAAATCTTGTGCGCGCGGCCACCAAAGGCGGCGCGCACTTGCGTTCCGGTTCATTTCCCGTCAGGGTCTACGTCCATTTCCGCTTCGGCATTTACCGCCCAGTGGGCGTATCCGGCCTGAACTCTGACCTTAGTTTTCTGCGAGATCCTTGCGTATCATGCGTGTAACCCTCGAACGCTCCAATCTCCTCAAGTCGCTGAACCACGTCCACCGTGTCGTCGAGCGTCGCAATACGATCCCGATCCTTTCGAACGTGCTTCTCTCGGCGACGGATGCAAGCCTCCAGCTGAAGGCGACAGACCTCGACCTGGAAGTGACCGAGTCGACCGCTGCGACCGTCGAGCAAGGCGGTGCAACCACCGTGCCGGCGCATCTGCTCTACGACATCGTGCGCAAGCTGCCAGACGGCGCAGAAGTCATGCTCAAGGTCGATGAGAGCGGCAACTCGATGACCGTGATGTCAGGGCGCTCGTCGTTTCGATTGCAGTGCCTGCCGCAGGCCGATTTTCCGGAGCTCTCTGCGGGCACTTTTACCCATGTCTTCCGTCTCCCTTCCGATCATCTGAAGGGACTGATCGAGAAAACGCAGTTTGCGATCTCGACCGAGGAAACGCGCTACTATCTCAACGGCATCTACTTCCACACGCATGAGGATGGCGGCAAGCTTACCCTGCGCTCGGTGGCAACGGATGGCCATCGCCTCGCGCGCGCCGACGTCGAGGCGCCTTCGGGCTCTGAAGGCATGCCGGGCATCATCATTCCACGAAAGACCGTCAGCGAGTTGCAAAAGCTCGTTGATGCGCCGGACGTGCAGGTGACGACCGAATTGTCGGACACCAAGATCCGCTTCACCATTGGCAGCGTGATCCTGACATCCAAGCTGATCGACGGGACATTCCCGGACTATCAGCGCGTCATTCCGACCGGTAACGACAAGCAGCTGGTGATCGACCGGCAGGCTTTCGCCCAGGCTGTTGACCGTGTCTCGACCATCTCGTCGGAGCGCGGACGCGCGGTCAAGCTGTCAATCTCGTCGGGCCAGGTGACATTGACCGTCAACAATCCGGATTCCGGAAGTGCGACGGAAGAAATCGTGGCCGATTATGATGCTGACCCAATCGAGATTGGCTTCAACGCAAAATATTTGCTCGATGTCGCGGCGCAGCTCTCTGGCGGCGAGGCACGGTTCATGCTGGCGGATGCCGGCTCACCGACACTGATCCACGACACTAGCGATGCGCATGCGCTGTACGTTCTGATGCCGATGCGGGTATAGACCGGCCATCGACACTGACAGGAAACGAGCCTGGTCCATGCCGACCCGCGAAACGCAGACGCATGTCGCTCGTTTGATGCTGACGGACTTTCGCAACTACACCAGCGAGGCGCTCGATTTTGCGCCTGGCGCGGTGGTGCTGACGGGAGAAAACGGCGCCGGAAAGACCAATCTGCTCGAGGCGGTTTCGTATCTTTCGCCCGGACGGGGCATGCGCCGTGCATCCCACGAAGACGTTGCGCGTGCCGGATCCGACGGCTTTGCGATCCATGCTCGTGTCGACGGGCCACAGGGCGAAGTCGAGATCGGAACCGGAACGCTGTTCGAACGCAGCCCGACAGCCGAAAGCACCGTGAGGCGGGTCCGCATCAACGGCGCCAATGCCCGCTCCGCAGACGAACTCCTCGACTGGCTTCGCGTCATCTGGCTGGTACCGGCGATGGACGCGCTGTTTACGGGGCCAGCAGCCGAAAGGCGTCGCTTCATCGACCGGCTGGTGCTGGCGATCGATCCGAGCCACGGACGCCGAGCGCTCGATTACGAAAAGGCAATGCGCGGTCGAAACCGGCTTTTGCTGGACAATGCGCGTGACGATGGGTGGTTTGACGCCATCGAGACCCAGATGGCGGAAACGGGTAGCGCCATCGCTGCTGCGCGGGTGGAGATGGTCCGGTTGCTCAGCGGCATGATGGAACGTCTGCCCGATGACAGCCCCTTCCCCAAGGCGGATATCGCATTGTCGGGGACGCTGGAGGAAGCTTTTACGCATCAGGCTGCCGTAGATGTGGAAGAAAGCTTCCGAAGCGCACTTGCCGGCAATCGCTATCGCGACCGTGCTGCTGGGCGAACTCTGGAAGGACCACACCGCTCTGATCTGCTCGTCCGTCACCGGCCCAAGAACATGCAGGCCGAATTGTGCTCGACGGGAGAACAGAAGGCACTTCTGACGGGCCTAGTGCTGTCGCATGCGCGTTTGGTGCGGGAATTGGCCGGCACCGCTCCGATCCTGCTGCTCGACGAAATCGCCGCGCATCTCGATGCTGGAAGGCGCGCAGCGCTGTTCGATATTCTCGCCGACCTCAATTGTCAGGCATTCATGACCGGGACCGATGCCGCACTCTTCTCGAGCCTTGCCGGACAAGCGCAGTTCTTCACCGTTTCAGGCGGCAAAGTTAGCCCCGTTTGAGACGCTGACTTTCAGCGATGGCAAGGCTATCCTGTCGTCATGAACCAGACCTCCACCCCCCTCGCCCCGGAAGAACTCGAACGCTACGCGCGCCATATCGTGCTGCCGGAGGTCGGTGGCGCTGGCCAGCAGAAGCTGAAACGGGCGCGCGTGCTGGTGGTGGGCGCCGGCGGACTTGGCGCGCCAATCCTCCTCTATCTGTCTGCCGCAGGCGTCGGCACGCTCGGGATCGTTGATGACGACATCGTGTCGCTGTCGAACCTGCAGCGCCAGGTGATCCACAGCATGCAGACGCTGGACATGAGCAAGGTGGAAAGCGCGGCGGCGACAATCGGCAGGATCAATCCGCACGTCGCCGTCGAGTTGCACCAAATGCGGCTCGACACGAAGAATATTGGCGACATCGTCAGCGCCTATGATCTGGTCGTGGACGGCACCGACAATTTCGCGACCCGCTACGCGGTTGCCGATGCCTGCGCTGCGGCGCAGCGTCCGCTGGTCACCGGTGCGGTCGGGCGGTTCGATGGATCGGTGACGGTTCTCAAACCCTTCGAGAAGAACGCGCAGGGCCAGCGCAACCCTTCCTATCGCGATCTGTTCCCCGAGCCACCGCCTGCCGATCTCGTGCCCTCCTGTGCCCAGGCCGGCATCATCGGCGCGCTTGTCGGCGTGATCGGCACCCTGCAAGCCATGGAAGCAATCAAGCTGATCACCGGCATTGGCGAGCCGCTTGTCGGTCGATTGCTGATGTATGACGGACTTGGAGCAAACTTCGAGACAGTTCGCTACAAGGCGCAAGCACTGTAGCGAAGTCCCGCAGCATCAGACCCGAGAAGGAAGAACCCGATCTGGTGGGCGGTGGCCGTCAAAGAAGGTGCGGATATTGATCAGCACCTTTTCGCCCATGTCGATCCGGCCTTCGATCGTGGCCGATCCCATATGCGGCAGGATCACCACCTTGCCCTTTTTGGCCAGCTTCACCAGACGCGGACTGACAACGGGCTCGTGCTGGAACACGTCCAGCCCCGCTCCGGCGATCTTGTCCTGTTCCAGAAGCTTGAGCAGAGCGCTCTCATCAATGATGTCGCCGCGCGCCGTGTTGACGAGATATGCGGTCGGCTGCAGCAGCGCCAGGCGACGTGCCGACAGAAGGTGATAGGTCGCCGGGGTCGAGGGGCAGTTGACCGAGATGATGTCCATGCGCGCGAGCATCTGGTCGAGGCTTTCCCAATAGGTTGCCTCCAGCGCGTCCTCGGTGGCGGGCGCAACGCGCTGCCGGTTATGGTAGTGGATCGACAGGCCGAAAGCCTTGGCGCGGCGGGCAACGGCAGTGCCGATGCGGCCCATGCCGACGATGCCAAGCCGCTTGCCCCAGATGCGTCGACCCAGCATCCAGGTCGGCGACCAGCCGCCCCATTTTCCGCCATCGGTCAGGAACGTGGCTCCCTCCGTCAGCCGGCGGGGCACGGCAAGCATCAACGCCATGGTCATGTCGGCGGTGTCTTCGGTGAGGACGTTGGGCGTGTTGGTGACAACGATCCCGCGCTTGGCCGCACCGGCAACATCGATGTTGTCGACACCATTGCCAAAGGTCGCGATGAGCTTGAGGTTGGGGCCTGCCTGTTCGATCAGCGTCGCGTCAATCTTGTCGGTGACGGTCGGCACCAGCACGTCCGCCTCGCGCATGGCCTCACCCAGTTCGGCGTGCGACATGGGGCGATCTTCGACATTGAGGCGCGCGTCGAAAAGCTCCCGCATGCGGGTCTCGATTGCGTCCGGCAATTTCCGGGTGATCACGACAAGCGGCTTCTTTTTGCCAGCCATTGTTTCCTCGAATCCGGGTCTTGTTGAGACCTCTTTAACCAAGATTAGCGACACTTGGAAATGGCGTCGGCAGGATCACGGCATTGATGCCTGTGTATCAAGCCCCCCTGTCGAACACAAAGGAAAACAGGCCGACGCCGTCCAAGTCCGGTCATGTCGGGTGATGAAGTAGAAGTGAAACCAATGTCCCCTCGCGCAATCCTCAAATACGTTCTTTGCGCGGCACTGGCTCTGATCGGCAGCATCAGTGCCGATCTCGGCATTCTGTCAAAGGCAGCCCACGCGCAAAATACTGCGGTCGGCCCCAGCGGCCTGCCACTGCCACGCTTTGCCAGCTTGAAGTCCGGCCGGGTAAATCTGCGCATCGGACCCGGCCTGAAATATCCCGTGGAATGGCTTTATCTCAAGTCCGGCGTGCCGATGGAGATCATCCAGGAGTACGACAACTGGCGGCGTGTACGCGATTCAGAGGGTGCAGAGGGCTGGGTGAACCAGTCGCTGCTTTCCGGTCGCCGCACCGCCATCGCCGCGCCATGGCAAAAAGGCCAGGAGACAGAGCTTCTGCTTCGTGCAGGTCCGGACACGACCTCGCGGATCGTCGCCAAGCTTGAGCCCGGCGTCATCGGCAATATCAAGGCGTGCAATGGCCAGTGGTGCGAGATCGAATTCTCAGGCCACCGCGGCTGGCTCAGCCAGACACAGATCTGGGGTGCTTATCCGGGAGAGACCTACAAGGACTGACCCGCCCCAGGTCAGCGCCCCGATGCTGCTGCATCCAGGCGTGCAAGCAAGGCTGCGCGTGTCTGACGATCGACAAAGGCTGCGTTGATTGCGGTTTGCGTGACCGCAGCCAACTGCTTGTCCGAAAGACCAAAGTGGGTCGCCGCCACCTCATATTCGCGCTTCAGGGTCGTCCAGAAATGCGGCGGATCGTCTGAGTTGAGCGTGACCTTGCAACCCGCCTCGCGCAAAGCATTGAACGGGTGCTCGGAAAAGTCCCGATAGACTTTAAGCTCGATGTTCGACACAGGACACACTTCAAGCACTATGCCCTCATCAGCGATGCGCTTGACGAGATCCGGATCCTCAATGGCGCGAACGCCATGCCCGATGCGCGAGGGCCTGATATGGTCCAGTGCGTCGCGAACGCTTTGCGGCCCGCCAAACTCGCCGGCATGAACAGTGATGCCAAGCCCCGCCTCACGCGCAATCTCGAAAGCGCGAACATAGTCCTCCATCGCGCCAACGCGCTCATCCCCCGCAACGCCGAACCCGCTTACCAGCGGATGTCGGCATGTCGCAGCGAAACGCGCGGCCCGCTCAATCGACTCGACGCCGACGTGACGGACTCCGGTGACGATCATGCGGCCTTCGATGCCGGTCTTGGCCTTGGCTCGCGCCATCCCCTCTCCCAGCGCGTCGGTATAGGCTTTCGGCGAAAGCCCCGCACGCACCGCGTGGTCCGGAGATGTAAATACTTCCGAATAGATCGCCCCGTCCTTTGCAAGACTGGTCAGATAATATTCAGCAAGACGCGCGTAATCTTCCTCGCTGCGGAACAAATCGGCAGCAAAATCGTAAGCAGCCAGAAAAGACGTAAAATCGGTCCAGACAAAGGAACCGTCTCTGATGAACGGCTCAACCGAGGCATTATATTTGCGTGCCTGAGCGATCACCAGTTCAGGTGCAGCCGCGCCTTCGATATGGCAATGCAGTTCAGCCTTCAGTAACATTGTGCATCAGCTCCACAGGATCGCCACAAAACGCGGCCGAACATCGCGGCATCAACAATAGCGTCTGCGGCTGTGATCGGCTATGGTCCGGCCGAAATTTGAATGGATGAAAATCATGTCCGAACAGCGCACCACCGCCAATGGCGGCATGGAAACGGCCTATGGCTTCCGCGAAGTCGGGTTGGGAGAAAAGCAGGGTCTCGTCAACGAGGTTTTCCACAAGGTTGCAGGACGATACGACCTGATGAACGACATCATGTCGGTTGGCCTGCACCGCGTCTGGAAAGACTCGATGGTAGCCTGGCTGAACCCGCCCAAGCGGCCGGGTTGGCGCGTTCTCGACGTCGCTGGCGGCACCGGCGACGTCTCGTTCCGGATCATCGAAGCGTCCCAGCGCAATGCACATGCAACGATTCTCGACATCAATGGCTCTATGCTCGGGGTTGGCCAGGACCGCGCGGCCAAGCGCGGGCTTTCGGAATACACCGAGTTCGTCGAAGCCAACGCTGAGGAACTGCCGTTCGAAGACGAGACGTTCGACGCCTACACGATCGCGTTCGGCATCCGTAACGTCCCGCGCATCGATGTCGCGCTCTCGGAAGCCTACCGCGTTTTGAAGCCCGGCGGCCGTATTCTCGTGCTGGAGTTTTCAGAGGTCGAGATGCCCGTGCTCGACAAGGTCTACGAAGCCTGGTCGTTCAATGCCATTCCGCGCATCGGCGACCTGGTTGCGGGGGACGGTGAGCCTTATCGCTACCTCGTGGAGTCGATCCGCAAGTTCCCGGACCAGAAGAACTTTGCCGCGATGATCGAGAAGGCCGGATTTGAACGCGTCACATGGCGCAACTATTCGGGCGGCATCGCGGCATTGCATTCCGGCTGGAAACTGTGAGGCGGCGGCAGGCATGAGCAGCCCAACTGCCTGGTTCCGGCTGGCGCGTGCTGGCTGGATATTGACCCGCGAAGGCGTGATCGGTGCGTTACCCGGCGACCAGCTCACCGGACCTCCCCGCGCAGCCTGGGGTGTCGCGCGCTTCCTGTCGCGCCGCCGCGTGCGCAAATCGGATACCACGCTGCGCATGTCTCGCGCCATCGACCGTCTCGGGCCTTCCTATGTGAAGCTGGGACAGTTTCTGGCGACGCGTCCGGATGTGGTCGGAGCGGACATTGCTGCCGAACTGGCTAACCTTCAGGACCGCATGGCGACGTTCCCGACCGCGCAAGCAACGGCAGCAATTGCCGATTCGCTTGGCCGGCCGGTCACTGAGCTTTATTCCAGCTTCGATGATCCAATCGCTGCTGCGTCGATTGCGCAGGTTCACCCTGCCACCATCTGGCGCGAGGCAAGCGAGCACAAGGTTGCGGTCAAAGTGATCCGGCCAGGCGTGCGGCGCCGCTTCGCCAACGACCTGGAAGGCTTCTTCCTCGCAGCGCGCATGCAGGAACGGTTCATGCCGTCGACCCGCAGGTTGCGACCGGTCGAAATTGCGCAAGGTCTGGCGCAAACGACCAAGATCGAGATGGATCTGCGCCTCGAGGCGGCGGCCCTGTCTGAACTCGCCGAAAACACCAAGGATGATCCGGGGTTTCGTGTGCCGTGGGTCGACTGGGAACGCACGGGACGCGACGTCATCACCATGGAGTGGATCGACGGCGTCAAGATGAACGATCTTGACGGTCTGCGGGCAGCAGGTCACGACCTCAAAGCTGTTGCGACAGTGCTGATGCAGTCATTTCTGCGCCATACCCTGCGTGATGGTTTTTTCCACGCCGACATGCATCCGGGCAATCTCTTCGTTGACGGTGACGGCACTATCGTCGCCGTCGACATGGGCATCGCCGGTCGCCTCGGAAAGAAGGAACGCCGTTTCCTGGCCGAGATCCTCTATGGCTTCATCACGCGCGATTACCGACGCGTCGCTGAAGTACACTTCGAGGCCGGCTACGTACCGCGTAGTCATGACGTGAATGCGTTTGCACAGGCGATCCGCGCCATCGGTGAGCCGATCCATGGGCAACCTGCAGAGACGATCTCGATGGCGCGTCTGCTCACTCTGCTGTTCGAGGTCACCGAACTGTTCGACATGGAAACGCGCCCGGAACTGGTGCTGCTGCAGAAGACGATGGTGGTTGTCGAAGGCGTCGCACGAACCCTCGATCCGACGTTCAACATGTGGAAGGCAGCAGAGCCTGTCGTCGGTGGCTGGATCCGCAGCAATCTGGGCCCGCGCGGCATGTTTGAAGACGCACGCGACGGGCTTGAAGCACTCGTGTCACTGGCCCGCCAGGCACCTGATCTGGTCGCGCGCACAGAGCGCTTGTCGCGCGAGATTGATGCGATGGCGGAAAACGGCCTCCGCTTTGATGCGCAGACAGCCCGCGACATCGGCAAGGCAGAGGCCCGGCACACCAGATCAGGTCGTATTGCATTGTGGATCATCGCTGCCACGCTGCTATGGATGGCACTCAGCTGATCGGGACGAAGGGGGACGGCATGACGCTCTCGGAAAAACGTATCCTGCTCATCATTGGTGGCGGAATAGCCGCCTACAAGTGCCTCGACCTGATCCGTCGATTGCGCGAACGCGGTGCGAGCGTTCGCTGCGTGATGACAGAAGGCGCCCAGCAGTTCATTACTCCGCTTGCGGTGGGGGCGCTCTCGGCAGACCACGTCTTCACGGAGCTCTTCGACCGCCAGGATGAGCACGATGTCGGGCATATCCGACTATCGCGCGAAGCCGATTTGATTGTCGTTGCCCCGGCCACGGCCAACCTGATGGCAAAAATGGCAAACGGGTTGGCTGACGATCTGGCGTCAACCGTGCTGCTGGCAACCAACAAGCGCGTGCTGATCGCTCCAGCGATGAACCCACGCATGTGGAGCCATGCCGCCACGCAGCGCAATCGCGCCACACTCGAACGCGACGGCATCGCCTTTATCGGTCCCGCCAGAGGCGAGATGGCAGAAAGCGGCGAAGCCGGTGATGGCAGAATGGCCGAACCGCTGGAAATCGTCACAGCTATCGAACAGCTTCTGACTGACACGCCCAAACCGCTGGCCGGCAAGAAGATCATCGTCACATCCGGCCCCACCCATGAACCGATCGATCCGGTGCGCTACATTGCAAACCGCTCATCAGGCAAGCAGGGGCATGCGATTGCCGCTGCGTTGGCAAGACTTGGTGCTCAGGTCCATCTCGTCTCCGGACCGGTGACAATCCCAGACCCTGCTGGAGTTCACGTCGAGCATGTCGAGACAGCGCGGCAGATGAAGGCGGCTGTTGAAGCGGCGCTGCCAGCTGACGCCGGCGTGTTCGTTGCCGCGGTGGCCGACTGGCGTACGGACGGTGAATCCGGCCAGAAAATCAAAAAGGAAGAGGGCAAAGGACCGCCTGCCCTGCAGATGGTGGAGAACCCGGACATTCTCGCAACGATCGGGCATCATGCACAGCGTCCCCGACTCGTTGTCGGCTTCGCGGCCGAAACACAGAATGTCGTCGAAAATGCCCGGCGGAAGCTGGCCAAGAAGCGTGCAAACCTCATTGTTGCCAACGATGTCTCCCACGACAGCGGCATCAATGCTGCGGGCGTGATGGGCGGTGACCGCAATGTGGTGCGCGTCGTATCCGCCGATGGTGTCGACGAGTGGCCAGAAATGAGCAAGGACGAGGTTGCAGCGCGCCTTGCTGACGTGATCGCCACGCGACTGGGGAACTGATCAGTCCTGATGAATGATGCGTCGAAGGACTGTCCTGGGCGTACGGGGTTTGCCGTCTGCAAGCACGTAGGCCGAATGCAACGCGGCTTCGGCAGCATCCGCTTGCGATTCATTTCGCGCATGGATGACCGCGAATATCTCGCCTGCGCGCAACTCGGAGCCGACCGGGAGGAGTTCACTCACTCCGACTGAATGATCTATCCGGTCCTGCGGCAGTACTCGCCCACCGCCGAGAGAGACAACCGCCATACCGATATCCAGCGAAGCGATCGAATCGACAAAGCCCGATCGCTTTGCCCTTAGCGGCCGGATTACGTTGGCGGCAGGCAAATAGTCACCAGATCGTTCGACGAAATCTACAGGTCCGCCAAGCGCACTTACCATGCGCCCGAAAACCTCCGCCGCTTTTCCACTGGAAAGGGCGCCCTGTGCACGCAGCAGCGCGTCCTGATGAGATATGGCAATACCGCTCGACAGCAGCATCTCGCCTGCCAGTGCGAGCGTCACCTGCTCCAGACGACGATCCCGCTTGCGGCCGGTGAGGAAATCGACCGCATTCGCCACCTCAACGGCGTTGCCGGCGGCGCTGGCCAGCGGTTGATCCATATCCGTGATGAGCGCCGTCGTGGGCAAGCCCGCTCCGTTTGCCACGGCGACCAGACTTTGCGCCAGCGCATTCGCGCCTTTTCTGGTCGTCATGAAGGCACCGCTGCCGGTCTTGACGTCAAGCACCAGGCTGCCAAGGCCGGCGGCCAGTTTCTTGGACAGAATGGACGCCGTAATGAGCGGGATCGACGCCACTGTCGCGGTCACGTCACGGATCGCATAGAGCCGCTTGTCGGCAGGGGCCAGATCTGAGGTTTGCCCGATGATGGCGCAGCCAGTTTCCGCAACCACCTTACGAAACAAACTGCTATCCGGCTCGCTGACATAACCGGGGATCGCATCCATCTTGTCGAGCGTGCCGCCAGTATGGCCGAGCCCGCGTCCTGAAATCATCGGAACGTAGGCTCCACAGGCCGCAACGATCGGCGCGAGCATCAACGAGACATTGTCCCCGACCCCACCGGTCGAATGCTTGTCCGTTACCGGGCCGGGCAAATCGGACCAGTCCAGCACCAGACCCGAATTGCGCATCGCGAGCGTCAACGCGACCGCTTCATCGCGATTCATGCCCTTGAGAAAAATCGCCATTGCCAGCGCGGAGATCTGCCCCTCCGAGAAGCTGGCATCCGTCAGCCCGCCAACGAACGCCGCAATTTCGCTTTGATCGAGCGCCTGACCATCGCGTTTTCTGGCGATGATCTCCTGCGGCAGAGCCGTCATTCCATCTCCCCACCGCGCCGGAATGTCGTGAGGCTGCTAATCATCAAGCAACCTGTCAGCGAATATTCTCTTGAGGATCGTCGCCAGACGCTGTCCGCCCAAAGGAGCCATTTCCTTCGTCTCCTGATGCGAAAGCTCGTTGCCGGTCATGCCGGCCGCATAGTTGGTGACAACCGAGCAAGCGGCCGCACGCAGCCCCAAAAACCGCGCAAGAATGACCTCCGGCACCGTCGACATGCCGACGGCGTTGGCACCAAAGACCCGTGCCATTCGGATTTCGGCAGGCGTTTCGAATGAAGGGCCCGAAAACCACATATAGACACCCTTATGCAGCGGCGTGCCAGATGCCTTTGCGGCAGCTTCAAAAGCGGCACGCATTGCGGGGTCATAGGCCTCTGTCATGCCGACAAAGCGTCGGTCGGTAGGCTCGCCGAACAACGGATTGGCACCCGAGAAATTGATATGGTCGGTAATCAGCATCACCGATCCCGGTGCCATCTCGGCATCAAGCGAGCCCGCAGCGTTGGTCAGGAGCAACTGATCGATACCTATTCCAGCCAACACCTCCAGAACCGGCCGCATCGCGGCAGCATTGCCATGCTCGTAATAGTGGGAGCGACCTGCCAACATGAGTATCGGACTGCCCTCCAGATCCCCGGCTACAAGCTCCCCCGCATGTCCTGTCACGCCGCTTTTGGGAAACACCGGCAAGTCGGCGTAGGGAATGCGCACTGCATCCACCACTTCATCGACCAAAGCGCCCAGACCCGAACCAAGAACCAGAGCTGCTCTGGGCGCACGCCCCTCCAGCCTCTCGGTGATCGTGGCGATGGTGCGATTCATTTCAGCGTGTCTCCGGCAAAGCCGAGCGGCAGGATTTCCGCCATCGTCATGGTCTGCGCAATACCGGACTGATCGCACAGATGTAGCAAGGTATCCGGCCCGGCAAACTCAGCGAGGCGCTGACGGCATCCACCGCATGGCGTGATGCGATCCATCTTTTCGGCCACCACGGCGATCTCGGTGATCTTGCCGCCACCTGCCATGATGTAATGGCCAAGTGCGGTCGTCTCCGCGCACCAGCCTTCCGGAAAAGACGCCACCTCGATATTGGCGCCAGCAAACACCTTGCCGTCCGCCGTGCGCAACGCCGCGCCAACCGGGAATTTCGAATACGGCGCATAGGCACTTGCCATCGCTGTGCGGGCAGCCTCGAACAGATCATGAGACATCGAACTTACCGCTCCTTCACGTAGGGAATGCCACCGGCGCGCGGCGGGATCGCCTTGCCGATAAAGCCCGCCAAGAGAATGACTGTCAGAATGTAAGGCAAGGCCTGGAACAGTTGAGCGGGAACCCGACCGACCACAGGCAACGGCGTGCCCTGAAGACGAATCGCAAGCGCGTCAAGGAAGCCAAACAGCAGGCACGCAAACATTGCCGGCACGGGACGCCATTTCGCGAAGATCAGTGCCGCGAGCGCGATGTAGCCCTTGCCGGCTGTCATGTCCTTTACAAAGCCCGCATTCTGCGCAAGTGCCAGATAACTGCCGGCAAACCCGCACAACACGCCCGTGATCAGCACGGCTCGATAGCGCAACCACGGAACCGAAATACCGGCTGTGTCGACTGCTGCCGGGTTTTCGCCAACTGCACGCATGCGCAAGCCAAATCGTGTGCGAAACAGCACCCACCAAGTGACAAAAACCATCGCGAACGCAAAATAAGTCAGCGCTGAATGGCCGGAAATCAGCTCATAATAGGTGTAGCCAATCACCGGAATATCCTGCACCGCCTCAGCAAATGGCAGGGTAATCGCGCCGAAACGGCTTTCGGCATCCAACGACGGTGTTCGTCCGCCCTGTGAAAACCACGCCTGCCCCAGGATGATCGTAGAACCCGCTGCAATGAAGTTGATAGCGACACCAGAGACGATCTGGTTGCCTCGATGGGTGATCGACGCGAAGCCGTGCACCAGCGCCAGAAAGCCGGAGACCAGTATCGCAGCGCCAAGACCGGCCCAGGCAGAGCCATAGACCGCAGCCGCCGCCCCTGCCGCAAACGCGCCAGCGAGCATCTTGCCCTCCAGCCCGATATCGAACACGCCAGCGCGCTCAGAATAGAGCCCGGCAAGGCAGGCAAGCAGCAACGGAATAGACAAGCGGACCGTTGAGTCCAGCACGACAATCAAGGTGTTGAAGCTTTCCATGTCACGCCCGCTCGCTGCTGGAGGCCGAAACGCCTGAAGATTGGGCTCCGAGGCTTGCAAACAATGTCTGGATCGAAGGACGGAACATATTTTCAAGCGCCCCCGCGAACAGAATGACGAGGCCTTGAATGATCACGATCATGTCGCGACTGATGTTGGGCATCTCGAAGGCCAGTTCTGCGCCGCCCTGATATAGCATTCCAAACAGAATGGCCGCAGGAACGATACCTGCCGGATGTGATCGTCCCATCAGTGCCACGGCGATGCCGACAAAGCCCGCACCCGCGACGAAGTCGAGCTGCAATCTGCCCTGATCTCCCATCACCGGGTTGAGCGCCATCATTCCTGCCAATGCGCCCGAGACCATCATCGTGACAAGAACGATGCGCGTCTCGCCAATCCCCGCATAGCGCGCCGCTTTGGCGCTGAACCCCTGCGTGCGGATCTCGTAACCCAGACGCGTTCGCCAGATCAAAAGCCAGACGAGGAAAGCGCAGAAAAGCGCAAGCAGGAAGGAAAGATTGAACGGTGACGAGCGGACGGTGCCCCCGAAAAGCTCGATAAGCCAGTTGAGTTTTGGCAATTGTCCGCCGGGCGCGAAGGTCCGCGTCTGTGGTGCCATCGAGCTCAACGGCTTGAGTGCTCCGACCAGCAGATAGACCATCAGGCTCGCGGCGATGAAGTTGAACATGATGGTCGTGATGACGATGTGCGAGCCGCGCCGCGCTTGTAGATAGGCCGGGATGAACGCCCACGCCGCGCCAATCCCCGCGGCCCCCAGGACAGCGAGCGGGAAAGTCAACCACCACGGCAAGATGCTGTCGAAGGAAAGGCATACCAGAGCGACGCCCAGACCACCGATATAGGCCTGTCCTTCGCCGCCAATATTGAACAGCCCGCCATGGAATGCGACCGCGACGGCCAGCCCGGTGAAGATAAAACTGGTGGAGTAAAACAGCGTGTAGGCGATGTTTCGTCCCGAGCCAAAGGCACCCTCGACCATGATTGCAGCTGCACGGAACGGGTTTTCTCCGACGAGCAGCACCACGAGCCCCGCGACCACAAACGCGACGACGAGATTAAAAAACGGAATAAGCCCATAATCGGCCCAGGCAGGAAGCTTCGCGTAAGGGGTGCTCATTCGGCGGCCTCCTGGTTTTCAACACCCGCCATCAGCAAGCCAAGCTCACCTTCGGTCGCGCCGGCATCTCGTTCACCGACAATGCGGCCGTCGAAGATCACCAGGATGCGATCCGACAGAGCGCGGATTTCATCCAGCTCTACCGAAATGAGCAATACCGCTTTCCCCGCATCCCGCATCGCGATCAGACGCTTGTGAATAAACTCGATCGCGCCGACATCCACACCGCGTGTCGGCTGACCGACGATCAACACGCCGGGGTCTTTTTCTATCTCCCGCGCCAGCACGATTTTTTGCTGGTTTCCACCAGAAAAATTTGCAGTTTTCAGCCGCTCATTGGCCGGCCTTATATCGTAGGAAGCAATTTTCGCCCGCGCATCCGCCCGGATCGCCTCAATATCGAGGAACGGCCCTTTCAGGTAGGCCGGGTCATCATGATAGCCCAGGATGGAATTCTCGTACTCCTCGAAAGACAGCACGAGACCAACATGATGGCGATCTTCCGGAACGTGAGCGAGACCACGGGCGCGTAGCTCCGCCGGGTCCGCGGCGCCGGTCACATCAATGGGCGCTCCGTCAAGGTGAACCGTGCCAGATTGCGCCTTGCGGATGCCTGCAATCGTCTCGAGCAGTTCCGATTGACCGTTGCCCGCCACGCCCGCAATCCCGACGATTTCTCCTGCGCGGACATCGAAAGAAACATCGCTGACCATCGTCACGCCACGCGAATCCTTCACCGTCAGGTTCTTCACCGACAGTTTGACCTCGCCCCGTTCTTTCTCACCCTTTTCCACCCGCAGAAGCACGTGGCGCCCCACCATCAGTTCGGCAAGTTCTTCCACGCTGGTGTCGGCGGTCTTGCGAGTGGCAACCATCTGGCCCTGCCGCATCACCGAGACATTATCGGTAATAGCCATGATCTCGCGCAGCTTGTGCGTAATCAGGACGATCGTCTTTCCCTCCGCCTTCAGTTGGGAAAGGATCCGGAACAGATGATCTGCTTCAGCAGGGGTCAGAACGCCCGTGGGCTCATCGAGGATGAGAATTTCAGCACCACGATAAAGCGCCTTCAAGATCTCGACGCGCTGCTGGAGCCCGACAGGAAGCTCCTCGACAATCGCATCCGGAGCAACCTCCAGACCATATTCGCGCTCCAGTCGCGCCAACTCGGAACGAGCATTGGCGATCGACGAATTCAGCAGCGCTTCGCCTTCCGCCCCCAGGATGACGTTTTCGACCACCGTGAAATTCTGCACCAGCATGAAATGCTGATGCACCATACCAATTCCGGTCGCGATGGCGTCGTTCGGGGTGGCAATGGTGACAGGCTTTCCGTCGACGCGAATCTCGCCACTATCGGCCTGATAGAAACCGTAGAGAATCGACATCAACGTCGATTTACCGGCTCCGTTCTCCCCCACGATTCCATGGATCGTACCGCGCGGAATTTCCAAATGGATATCGCGATTGGCGTGAACCGCTCCGAAACTCTTGTTAATGCCGACAAGCTCGATCGCAGTTTCTGCCATGCTTGCGCCAGGCCCCTCTTTTATCATTTGTGCCGACGCTAACACGCCGGATTTGAGCTTGCCAACCGCCCCTGCAAGTGGCTCTTTGAAACACTGTCCACAAAACAACCGTCGCTTGTCAATTTCCGAGTCAGAATGTCCGATACTCTGAACAGCTTTACCTTTAGTACCGCGCCCTCAATTGTCTTCGAGCCGGGCGCCTCCAAACATCTTGGTGCATTAGCTGGCAAGTTACTGGGGCCGCGCGTTCTGTTTGTTACGGATCCCGGTCTGCGCAATCTTGGTCTATGCGACCCGGCGATTGCTGCCTTTGCAGAAAAAGGCATCGCGGTGACGCTGTTCGACAGCGTCGAGCCCGACCCTTCCCGTGCCACGCTGATGCGCGCGGTTGAGAGCTGCAAGTCGGCATCGATCACAGGTGTCGTTGGCTTCGGCGGCGGCTCATCCATGGACATCGCAAAACTTGCCGCGTTACTCGCCGGCTCAGGCGAGGATCTGGATGAAGCCTGGGGAGTAGCGCAAGCCAAGGGCCCGAGGCTGCCTCTGGTTCTGGTGCCGACAACGGCCGGAACCGGTTCTGAGGTGACGCCGGTTTCCATCATCACGGTAGGCGAAGAAGAAAAACGCGGCGTATCGTCTGCGATCATTTTGCCGGATATCGCGGTGCTTGATCCAGAGCTGACACTTGGTCTGCCACCGGCAATCACGGCTGCGACCGGAATCGACGCGATGGTCCACGCGATCGAAGCCTACGCTTCAAAAAACTCGAACAACAATCCCCTCTCAAAAATGCTGGCCAAGGAAGCATTGCAGCTACTGGGGGCAAATATCGAGATTGCAGTTAGCAACGGCGGCGATATGGCGGCGCGATCGGCAATGCTGCTTGGCTCCATGCTGGCCGGGCAGGCATTTGCCAACTCGCCTGTCGCCGCAGTCCACGCACTTGCCTATCCGATCGGCGGAACGTTCCATATCCCGCATGGGCTGTCCAACGCCTTGGTGCTGCCCCATGTTCTGCGCTTCAACACTCCCGATGCAGCCCATCTTTATGCCGAGATTGCTGCATGTGCATTTCCACATCTGGCCGCAGAAAAAGATGATCAGTCACGCTGTGACGCGTTCATAGAAGAACTCGCGGTGCTGTCGTCTCGCCTTGGGCTGCCAACACGCTTACGCGACGTCGGTATCGCCAAGGCAGCGCTCCCAAAGATGGCAGCTAATGCCATGAAGCAGCAGCGTTTGTTGATCAATAATCCGCGCGAACTTCGCGAAGACGATGCGCTTGCAATCTACGAGGCTGCGTGGTGAAGGGCGAAAGAAGCGCGCCGGCGACACGCCAGGATTATCGCGCATTCCGCACCATCCAGACCCGCTGGATGGACAACGACGTATACGGCCATATGAACAATGTGGTGCACTACTCCCTGTTCGACACCGCTGTAAACGGCTGGCTGATCGAGAACGGAGTCCTTGACATCGTCCACGGCGAACAGATCGGCTTGGTCGTGGAAACCGGCTGCCGTTATTTTGCAGAAATGGCATTTCCCGACCTCGTAACTGCAGGTATTCGTGTCACGAGACTTGGCACTTCCTCCGTACGCTATGAGATCGGCCTGTTTCGAAACGAGGAGCAGTCGGCGGCCGCGGAAGGATTTTTCATCCACGTTTATGTCGACCGCGCGTCTCGCAGACCAACGCCGCTCGGAATGGCCCTGCGCACAGCACTGGAAGGAATCACATCATGAGCGCGGAAGCACGCATCGTTCAGCTGGAAATCATCATCGCCGAACAGGATCGGGCCATCCACGAGCTTTCGGATCAGATCACCGAGCAATGGAAGGCCGTCGAGAAGATCCAGCGCCAGTTGGGCGCACTGTCGGAGCGTTTCATCGAGCTGGAGGAACAGGGGGCCGGTGACGTGCCCATTACCAAGCCGCCGCACTGGTGACTCACAGCGGGAGGAGCCTAGCCATGACCACCCCACGCCCTGATAGACCGGATCAAAGGAACGCAGAAGCGGAACAGCTGAGAAGGCTCGGCCTGGCCGGCGCCGATCCCGACCAGAAGGGCATGTTGCGCATCAAGCGGCCAGGCGCGCAGCAATTTGGCGGATGGCGGGGAACAGTCGTCGGGCTGGCATTGGTGGCAGCAATGATGATTGGCTACTATGCCGGACAGAGCATGGCACCGGTTCCGTCTCCTTTGGCGGTTGTGTTCCTGCACGACAGCGAAAACACCACGGCGGCGATACTCGAGGTCTACCGCAACCACTCGATCCGCCTGCTGCCGCTTGCGCAGATGCAAGTCCCTTCCGGGCAAGTATTGCAGCTTTGGACATGGCAGGGTGGAACGGCTGTGCCCCTGGCTGTTCTCGGCAGCGCTGCTGAGACGACGCTGACGGGACCGGAACTTGCAGCACCCCGACAAGGCCAGCTTTACAGCATGACGCTGGAACCACGCTCAGCCACGCCTGAAGTCACTCCGACCGGCGCGGTCATTCTGAGCGGTGAGGCGGTCATTCCAGTCCGCTAACCGGCGCATAGCTAGCGCGAGACTGTGCGTGTCAGCGGCAGCATGGTCACGACGCCAACCGCCGAGACCAGCGCAAGAAAATAGCCAAGGCCCGACCAACTGTAGGTTTCCACAATCCAGGCGGCGACCGGCGGACCGAACACGGTGGCAATGCCGCCCGCCTGCGACACCAGACCGAACACGACAGCAACCGATCCACCGCTTGGCGTCGAGAACGGTATTGCCGCAAACTGCGCCGATGCGACAAACGCGCCGGATATTGCAAGCGCCAACGCTGCAATCGTCGCGATCGCCGGGTCGTGCATTACGAAAGCAGGAATTGCGGCAATGGCGCTGACGACAAACCCGGCAGCAGCGAGCCCGGCCATGTATTGCGGTCTGCGGCCAACCACCAGCACACTGGCAAGAATGTTCCCCAACGGCACGCAAAGCGCGACGGCTCCTGCACCCAACAGATAGTGACTGCCTTCACCTGCAACGAATGACGGCATGAAGGTGAACATCGAAACGGAGACGATAACGAACGCCCCAAACGAGATCGCGAGAAGCACGACCTGCCTGGACAAGGTGGCCCTCATCGTGCCCGTGTCGCCAGCGACCGGTGTCACCTGGCGTCTTTGCAGCAGCAAAATAACAGCGACAGACAATAAAAGAAAAATGCCCGTTATGATCTGCAAGAAGGTCTCTGGACCATGAAGCGCCAGAACCATTGCGGCAAGAAAGTCTGACAGAGCAAAGCCCAAGGGAACAAAGCCGCTCCAGATTGCCAGCACAGGGGCCTTCCAGCGCGGCGGCGACACCGCGTCGAGACAGGCCGGCAACGCAATGCACAGCGCAAGATAGCCGATCGCCTCGACCGTCCGTGCAGCAAAGATCGCGCCGTGATCAACCGAGATCGACAGCCATGCCCCGCCTATGGTCAGGGCCAACACGCCGGCGGCAATGGAATTGCGCAACCCCACACGGTCGATAAGCCAGCCTGCCGGTAGGGCGCTAAGTGCGATGAAAACGCCCAGCATTGCGGCGAGCCAACCTGCCGAAATGAGTGAAAACCCCAAATCCTCGGTGTACCAGGGGATAAGCGGTGCGATCTTGCCAAGTTGAGCACCGGTTAGAACACCGAGCGTCAGGATCAGCCCGATCAGCACGACGGGGACCGGCTCGTCAGCGGTAGAGATTTCACGCGTCATAAGAATAGCACTTGGTCGATGGCTCGGCCCATGAAAAACCGCCGGGTTTTAGCCCGGCGGTCATCAATTAATCTGGTGAAGATCAGTACGGACAGGCGTTGTCGTCCATGAAGTTGTGGACCTTGATCTCACCGGAAATGATCTTGGCCTTCGCCTCTTCGACAGCAGCCTTCATTTCGGCGGTGATGAGCGAAGCGTTGTTGTCGTCGAGCGCATAGCCAACACCGTCTTCAGCCAGCCCGAGCAGGTTGACGCCGGCGGTGAACTCGCCCTTCTTGGCGTCTTCAAAGGCACGGTAGACAGCGACGTCGACCCGCTTCAGCATTGATGTCAGGACCTTGCCGGGGTGCATCCCGTTCTGGTTGGAATCAACACCGATGCCAAGTTTGCCGGCATCCGCGGCCGCCTGCAGAACACCCACACCGGTGCCGCCTGCCGCATGGTAGATCACATCCGCGCCCTGGTCGATCTGTGAACGCGCGATTTCCGCGCCACGTGTCGGATCATTCCAGGCTGCAGGCGTGTCGCCCGTGTAGTTGCGGATGACGGTAGCGTCCTTGTTGGTTTCCATGACGCCGGAAACGTAGCCACATTCGAACTTGCCAATCAGCGGCACCTGCATGCCACCAACAAAGCCGACCTTGCCGGTCTTGGACGCCATGGCAGCGAGCACGCCGACAAGGTAAGAGCCAGCTGGTTCGTCATAGATAACCGAGCGTACATTCGGCTTGTCGACAACCATGTCGATGATCGCGAAATCGGTCTCCGGGAACTCTTCCGCTACAACCTCGAGTGCAGATGCCCAGGAGAAGCCGGCCATCACGATCGGATTGCGGCCATCCTCGGCGAAGCGACGCAGCGCCTGTTCGCGCTGGGCATCGTTGGAAACTTCGAAGTCGACGTAGTCGATCCCGGTTTCTTTCTTGAACAGTTCGGCGCCGTTATAGGACGCTTCGTTGAACGACTTGTCGAACTTGCCGCCGAAGTCGAACAGGAGACCTGGCTTGATTTCTTCCTGAGCGAAAGCGGTCGCGCACATCGCCGTAGCGGCCAGGAGGCCGAGAACAAAACGCTTCATTGATCCACACCCTGTCGGTTGCTCTTAATGGCTTACTGACAGCGCCCCCCGGCTCGTGACAGACCTGAGGTTGCCATCGGCGGGAAGACTTCCTCCCGTCCTGGAAGCAATGTTGCATGCGTACTCGGAAAACTCACGAAGAATCTTGATGGCAACGGACAAGCAAGCATTTTAGCGTTGCATCAACCGGCAACGGGGATTGCACAACTGACGCCAGTGCCCTTCAAGCCACAATATCCATTCGGGTTCTTTGCCAGATATTGTTGATGCTCGGCCTCCGCAAAGTAAAACTCGCCAGCCGGAGCGATCTCTGTCGTGATCCCGCCACGCCCCGCGCTTTGCAGCGCCTTTTCATATGCGTCGCGCGAGCTTTCAGCTTCGGCGGTCTGCAAATCCGAGGTTGTATAAATTGCGGAGCGATAGGTTGTGCCAATATCGTTGCCCTGGCGCATGCCCTGCGTCGGGTCATGGCTCTCCCAGAACACCTTGAGAAGATCCCGATAGCTTATCACTTCCGGGTCGAACACGACCATGACCGTCTCGGCATGACCGGTCAGTCCAGTGCATGTTTCCGGGTAGGTCGGATTCGGTGTTATGCCGCCCTGATACCCTGCCGCAGTGAGCCACACACCAGGAATTTGCCAGAACAGGCGCTCGACGCCCCAGAAACAGCCCATGCCGAAATAGGCGACCTCCAGTCCTTCAGGAAGCGCCCCGCGCAACGGACGGCCGGTTACGAAATGCGTCGATGCCGTGGGAAACTGTGTGGCTCGGCCCGGCAAAGCATCCTGCGGCAGAGGCAAGTTGACCTTCTGGCTCATCTTGTCATTCTGGAAAAACAATTTCTGTCTCCTTCCATGTCACTCTGACCGCCTCGTCCAAATGTCAGACCCGGCTGGCTCAGCGAAAAGCCACGAACCGTCCATCGTGCTGTAACTTTCGTCTGCCAGCGACCGCGAGAAGTCCGGCAAGAATGGCAAAAACAACGAAGCCCGGCAGTGTCAGCAACGAGACCACCACAGGATCCCAGACCAGTGGCGACAGGCTTTGCGCAATTGTCGAATGCGCCTGTTCCAGCGTTCCCGGCGACACGGAAGCCCACGAGGCCAACAAAGGCGTCGCGACGAGGCCCCCTGCGGCAATGGAGCGCGTGGCATCCAGCACAGCCATGACAACGGCCACGGAAAGACAAATCATCGACAGCAATCGGAGCAGTGCCTTGAACATGTTCGAACCGTGCGGTTTCCTGGCGGCCGTATGTTACAGGAGATAGGCACGAAGCCGCGCGTTGGCAATCCAGTTCTGAAAACCAAGGACGTCACGCAACCTCGCTCGGCAGGAGCCGTAACATGCCGCTCGGCGGGAGCCGTAACATGCCGCTCGGCACGTCAACTCTGAAGAATTTGGCCCGACACCGCACTCTTGACGCAAAACTATCAATTGAGCGCTTGGCAAGCGGCAAAGGATCGACTAGATGAGCGCTTCAACCATCTGTCCGAACAGGACGGGCTGCGGAGAGGTGGCCGAGTGGTTGAAGGCGCACGCCTGGAAAGTGTGTATACGGGGAACCGTATCGAGGGTTCGAATCCCTCTCTCTCCGCCACTATCTAATTGCAAACTCTCCACCACCCCATTTAAACGCCGAAATTCCTTTTGATTTCAAAGGGGGTTAGCGGCTTCGACCGAACCTCTGAGACCGGAAAAGGGCCAGATTTCAGTCTCTGAACAGCTTTTGTCTCAAACCATGCGAACCTTGGTCGATTTGGTTCGGTCAAAGAATACTCCATGATTTCAATATTTTGCAATTCTTGAACTGCGCCCGAGTTGCAACGGGTGTCACTACCAGCCAGCCTGAACTGAGACACCCGAGGTGGACGTTTCCGGGCGGAATGTAGAGCAATTATACGAGCCGATGTCACTGTAGAACATAGAAAGCTACCATTCGACCGCTCGCCTTTTTGAAAGCACTTGTCTTTAATATTGACCGGTTAGTTGTAATTCCTACCCGATTTTTCTAAAGTCGGAGATTCGTGTCAGCAATATTTAACCCGGCTCCCCAAGCATTGTTAATTATGGACCAGAGAACCAGACCGGACTGAGGACCGAAAATTGACCGAGAAAATAACACCCACAGCAGGCCCGGCAAATTCTGAGGATGCTGTTCCGCCGCCAGAAGGTGCTACTGAAATTATTAATACCGATTACGAGATCGGCCAGGACAACATCAATTATCGAAGACGACTAGTTTTCGAATTCGACGTCCACAACCCCGTATTCGGCATATCCGCCCTGGCCATTGTTACCTTCACGATACTGACGCTGATTTTTCAGAGTACTCTTGGCCCCTTCTTTGTAGCCACACGGGATTTCCTAACGGCTAACCTTGACTGGTTCTTTATCATCGCCGGTAACATTTTTGTCCTGCTTTGCGCGGCCTTAGTCCTGCTCCCGTTGGGAAGAGTTCGGCTTGGTGGCCCAGACGCAACCCCTGATTATAATTACATCTCCTGGTTCTCCATGTTGTTTGCCGCGGGCATGGGTATTGGATTGATGTTCTATGGCGTATCAGAACCATTGGGTAATTTCACCGCTGCGTTCGAAGGTCCCATCACGAACGCAGACGGAGTTCGCACCGATTGGGCGCCGCTGGATGGCATGGCCGGCGATGCTGAGGGCGCGAGGCGCCTCGCGATGGCGGCAACCATCTTCCATTGGGCGCTGCATCCATGGGCGATATATGCCGTTGTCGCTCTCTCACTAGCGCTGTTTGCGTTTAACAAGGGCTTGCCGCTCACCCTTCGCTCTGTCTTCTATCCGATTCTGGGCGATCGCATTTGGGGGTGGCCGGGGCATGTCGTCGATATTCTTGCCATTCTCGCAACGCTGTTCGGGCTCGCCACCTCGCTAGGCATTGGAGCGCAGCAAGCCAGCGCTGGTCTTGATTTTCTCTTCGGTCTTCCATCGACCACCGGCAGCATGGTTGTTTTGATCATTGTGATCACAGCGATTGCCACTATTTCGGTCGTTGCCGGAATGGATAAGGGCGTGAAGCGGCTATCCGAACTCAATATGGGCCTCGCACTGCTGCTTTTGTTGTTTGTCGTTGTGGTCGGGCCGACATGGCAAATCACGACTGGTTTTTTTAAGAACCTCTTGGCCTATGTCGAGTATTTGCCCGCGCTTTCCAACCCAATCGGGCGCACCGATGATAATTTCCGGCATGGTTGGACGGCTTTCTATTGGGCGTGGTGGATCAGTTGGTCGCCCTTTGTGGGCATGTTCATCGCCCGTGTAAGCCGAGGGCGGACCGTGCGCGAGTTCATCATCGCAGTGCTCTTTATTCCTTCAATCGTCTCGACGATCTGGATGACTGCGCTTGGCGGAACTGCCATCAGCCAAGTGGTCGATCAGGGCATGACTTCGGTTCAGTCTGCTGTCCTGGAACTGCAACTCTTTGAAATGCTGGCCGGCCTTCCTCTGACTCCGTTGACTTCTTTGGTCGGCATTGTTTTGGTTATCGTGTTTTTTATAACATCCTCGGACTCTGGATCGCTCGTTATTGATACGATCGGTGCCGGCGGCAAGATGAATGCACCGACGCCACAACGAGTTTTCTGGGCAACTTTCGAAGGCTTGATCGCTATTGCATTGCTTCTCGGCGGCGGTCTTGCCGCCTTGCAAGCCATGGCGGTTTCTACGGGGTTTCCGTTCACCATCGTTCTGCTCGGGGCATGTTTCGCTTTAGTGAAAGGGTTGGTGACCGAACCACGCTGATCTTCGAAAAGTCGGCGTTCTGGCCCGTTATGCAACATTTCAACTCGTCCGTGGTCAAGCGCTGTCGATGGTGTGTCACTAAAATGCGCAAAGGGCGGTGGCTTTCAGGAAGTGGTTGGAGTGTTAGGAACGACGATGCTGGGGGCAAAATGCAGACCACGCAAAAAACATCTGAGACAAACATGACGAGTCAATCCGACAGTCGCTTGAGTCCTATTTGTTCCGCGCTCGTAACTGTTGTGCTCGCTTAGATTGGAAAAGAGTTGAGAACGGTCAAGGTTTTGCGAGCGTCCAGCTGCCTCACAGAGTAGAATCTGATGGCGTGCCGAATACCGCTTCCATCTGCTCCGCCCATGGCAGTTCGGCGACAACCATCAGATCATTGAGCGACAAGGACGGCGGGATGCGATGGATGAGCAGCCTTTCCAGCACGTCCGGGGCAAGATAGGCCAGTCGCATCATCCGGCTGACAAAGCGATCGCTGACATTGTCGGCCTTGGCAATATCGGCAATGGTCGAGGCCTCGCCGCGCTCCAGCCTGCGCCGCCAGTTCCAGGCGCGAGCGATGGCGCGTAGCACATGCGCGTCCTGCGCCCGCGTCTCGGCGGGTCCGTGGTCGGCCGGCGGCAGGATTTTCGGACGACCGTTCGTCTTGCGAATGGTCAGCGGAATGACTACGCGGATGGTGTTTTCCGTCATGCCGCATCCTTTTCGATCTGCGGCGCCATCATCTGCCGCGCCAGTGATTTGAGGCCGTCATGGCGCAGGTCGATGGCAAGGCCTGATGCACCAACCGTGATGCGCGCCACCAGAAGCTGGACGATGCGCGCCTGTTCGGCAGGAAACAGCGAGGCCCAGAGCGTGTCGAAATCGCCAAGCGCGGCAATCACCGCCTTATCGTCGATGTCTGGCATGTCAGTTTTCAGGGCGGCGAGCGCCCGCGCTCTGATTTCGGGCGTGGCGATCATGTGGCGGATTTCGCCGACAACTGCATCCTCGACCATGGCAGCAGGAAGCCGCTGCGGCCCTCCCGCATCGGTGGGGCGGTTTCGGATCAGGTCCATCGACGTATAGTAACGATAGAGCTTGCTGCCCTTCTTGGTGGCAGTCGGCGTCATCGCGGTGCCGGTGTCGGTAAAAATCAGCCCCTTCAGCATCGCAGGGGTCTGGTTTCTCGACGCGGCGGCACGTAGCCGAGGACTGGTCTTCAGAATGGAATGGACCGCGTCCCATAGCTCACGATCAATGATCGCCTCATGCTCACCCGGATAGCTGGTTCCCTTATGCACAGCCTCGCCAATATAGATGCGATTGTTGATCAGCTTGTAGAGAAAGCCCTTATCGACCAGCCTGCCGCGCTTGTTGACGACGCCCTCGGCCGCCAGCGCCTTCGCCAGCCTTGTGGCCGATCCGATCGCCACGAAGCGCTCGAAGATCAGCCTGACCGTTTTGGCCTCTTCTCCATTGATCACCAGTTTCCGGTCGCGGACATCATAACCAAGCGGGACATAGCCACCCATCCACATGCCCTTCTTGCGCGAGGCGGCAAATTTGTCGCGAATGCGCTCGCCAATCACCTCGCGCTCGAACTGCGCGAATGAAAGCAGGATGTTAAGCGTCAGCCGTCCCATCGACGTTGTGGTGTTGAAGGACTGGGTGACCGACACGAACGTCACCTGATTGCGTTCAAAGATCTCGACCAGTTTGGAAAAGTCCATCAATGATCGCGATAGCCGGTCAATCTTGTAAACGACGATGACGTCGATGAGCCCGGCTTCGACATCGGCCAGCAGCCGCTGCAACGCCGGTCGCTCCAGCGTACCTCCGGAGTGGCCGCCATCGTCGTAGCGTTCTCGGATCGCAGCAAATCCTTCCGAGCGCTGGCTGGCGATGTAGGCCTCGCAGGACTCACGCTGGGCATCGAGCGAGTTGAACTCCATGTCGAGGCCTTCTTCGGAGGATTTGCGCGTATAGATGGCGCAGCGCAAACGGCGTTGGGGCGGTCGAATATTCATCGTTCACTCCTGCGCGCATCGCCAAGACCAAAGAAGCGATAACCGTTCCAGTTGCTGCCGGTGATCGCGCGCGCAGCAGCAGATAGCGATTTGAAGCGTCGCCCCTGCCACTCGAAGCCATCGCGCAGCACAGTCACCGTGTGTTCGACGCCGTCCCATTCGCGCACCAGCCTTGTGCCGACAACCGGAGTGCGCGGGTCGGCGAGGATCGCCTTGCGATCGGATTTGCCGTCGACCTCGTCGGCGAGCAGCTCCAGTATCCTGGCCGTCTGCCGGGACAGACCGCCCAGCGCCAGTTCCTGGATGCGCCAGGATAGTCGCAACTCCAGATTGCCACGGCTGTTGTTCGGTGCCGGCGTGTCGAACAACGCTTCCCACTCGAGTTTCAGCTCCCTGACCGACATGCGTTTCAGCGCCGCCAATCGGGCCAGGACCGACGTGTCGGCATCCGGCAGAGTTTTGCGGCTTCCGGCGTGCTTTCTGACTGCTTGATTCATTCCTGCTCTCCAACTCGGTTGCTCGGTTTGCGACGACCAACACGGCGTTTGAGGGCGAGAATGTCGAATGAACTGTCTCTGCCTTCTGCAGATAAAGAACTGGACTGTTCGGCCAGGACACGCCTTACGGCTGCAGCCAGGATTTCACCGATCTCGGCCAGGCGCTGATCAGACGACATCCGGTCCGGCGATAAAAACCCTTGAGATTGATGAGAGATGTTCATGAGACGGTTCGCCATTAATCTTGATAGGCGAACGGTAGGTCATGAAATTACCAAACACAAGCAATATCAATATCTTATCATAGCTGAACGTCTTCTCGCGAAGTCATTCGTGATACGGCGGGAGGCAACGGATTGACTCTTTTACAAATGCGAACAAAATAGGAACATTAAATCTGGAGGAGGGCACAAGACTGCAAAGACGGTCGCCGCAATAATTCATAAGGGGGAGAAACGTGGAAAACAGATCCGCTCTAGATATATCGAACCACTCAGAAGCTGCCCGGTCACATCACCGGATCCACAGCATCAGTGTAGCAGGCGGGTTTCTCGATGGAGCGCGGCTTGAATTCAGCGATGGCCTGAATTGCATCATCGGCGGCCGTGGTACCGGCAAGACCACGGTGCTGGAGTTCATTCGCTACATTCTTGGCATGTTGCCGGATGGCAATGACGCTCGGCCAAGGGTGAAGGCAACTGAAAGCCATGTACGAAACAATCTCGGCAGCGGCACCATCACACTCGATGTCGAGACCAAACACGGAACCCGCTATCGGGCTGAGCGACCATGGGGCGACGACGTCCAGGTTCTCGATCAGGATGGCAATCCTGTTGCTGTTTCCCTTGATCGCGATCTCGTCTTCAAGGCCGACATCTACAGCCAGAACGAGATCGAGGAAATCGCCACCAACCCTAAGTTCCAGTTGGCATTGATCGACAAATTCGCCGAAGAGCCCATTCGTATCGCCAATGCGGAAATCCAGAAGCTTCGGCGTGTGATCGAGCAGAACTCATTGGAGCTGCGCAATTACGACCACAGGATCCGCGAAATCGAAGAAGTCGTTCCCGAACTGGAGGTGGTCAACAAACGTCTGGAGGAGATGCAGGCCGTTACTGGTGCGGATGCACATCTGATCAATGCTGCCCATGAACACAAGGCGCTTCGAGCCCGCGAAGTGGAGACCATCAGGGAACTGCGCGAACTTGCCGGATCGACAGCCACCAAGTTCTCGCGATTTGCTGGCGCGGTCGTCGAGAATTTCGCGAACGCTTCGGGGGATGACTGTCGCGCTGGCCCGAACGGCCCTCTGTTTGAGGACATCAAGGTCGCGATCGACAATTTTACTGCGGTTTTTACAGATGCCGTCCCGAAACTCCGGAACCATTGCGATGCTCTTGTCTCGCGCCTTGATGAGGTATCGCACCATCTTGGGGAAGCACATGTCCACCAGGAGCAAAATTATCGCCAGCTCATCGCCCATTCCGAGCAGGAACGTCAACATGCCGCTGAAAGGACAAAGCTGCAGCAGCGCCACCTTGAGCTGACCCGGGCCCGTCATGAACTTGATGGCCTGCGTCAAAAGCTCACGGAACTGGAGGCAAACCACCGGAGCTTGAACTCCAGACTTTCCGATTTGCGCGACGAGCGCTTTCGTCTGCGCCGTGATGTGGCCGAACGGCTTTCGGCAGCACTGGCACCGACGGTGCGGGTGACGCTTACGCAGGCCGCCGACAAAACCGGCTACGAGACGCTGCTAAAGGAAATGCTGAAAGGTTGCGGTCTGCAATATGCCCGGTTGACCGCACGCATGGTGGAAAACCTGTCGCCGGAGGAGCTGTCAAGGATCGTGCGCCGGGGCGACACGAGCCGTCTTGCCGAGGATGGAGACATGCCTGAGGATCAAGCCTCCCGCATCATCGCTCATTTGCAGGACAGCGACCAGATCGGTCGGCTGGAAACCATCGACCTTGGCGATGAACCGCTGATTGCCCTGAAGGACGGTTCCGACTTCAAGAATTCGGCTGATCTGTCGACCGGCCAGCGTTGTACGGTAATCCTGCCGATCCTGCTGTTCGAAAGCGACCGCCCTCTGCTCATCGACCAGCCGGAAGACAATCTCGACAACGCCTTCGTCTATGACACCATCGTCAGGAGCCTGCGTGGGGTGAAGGCCAATCGCCAACTCATCTTCGTCACGCACAATCCGAATATTCCGGTCCTTGGTGAGGCCGAGCGCGTATTCGTGTTTTCATCGGACGGCAGGCAAGGCACTGTTTCCAATGTAGGAACCGTCGAAGAGGTCAAGGACCAGATTGAGCATCTGCTGGAAGGCGGCAAGGAAGCGTTTGTTCTGCGCATGCAGAAATATGGCCATTGAAGCAGCTCGCCATGGGGGAGGATAAAGAGCAGGCCCTGCTTGCGGAGCTCGACGCTGACGATTGGAATACTGTGCGCGATGCTGTGGAGGTAGCCGGCGATTGGCTGCGTGCACGCAGAATCAATGATCGCTTCAGGGCGGAGATCGCCGCACGCTTTGTACGTTTGGCGGGCCATACCAAATGGCAGGTCCGCAAGGCGCTTGCACACGCCATGCTGTTTTTGCGCCACGACAGCTTCCTCGCCACGATCGGCTCGCTCGTTGATGACGAGAACGCCTGGGTCCGGGAAGCCGCGCGCAAGACGCTGCGTCGCCGCGAGAACCTGACGCGCGCCGATATCGGTGGTAACGATCAGGATGATGCAACGCTCGACCTGCTATCGTCGCTCGAAGCGCGGCATGGGCCTCGGGCACGACGGACCGCATCGAGGATTGCCGATCAGCTCCATCATCGATTTGTGCGGGAAGCCTATCACGAAATCTCCAGGATCATCGCACCCTTGGATGCGTTCCTGCTCAACCTTGCCAACGAGCTTGAAACCGCCGACGGTGTTTCTGATCGTGTGCGCCTGTCCTGCACTCGCGCGCAAGTGCGGGTCCGGCTGATCACCGAATTCCTCGACAATCTCCGGGCCTTTACGACCGACGAACCAACAGTGTTTGCAACGGAAGGATTGTATCCCCTTCTTCAGGAGGCGATCGACCTCTCAACAGGACAGGAAGCAGGCGGCGGCATTGATATCCGTCTTGAACTCTTTGCTCCGCTGACACTGGAAGCGTCCCGTTCGCGCCTTCTCCAAGCGTTCATCAATATCATCGCCAATGCCATCGAGGCTTGCTCTGGCAAGGCGAGCGACAGCACGATCATGGTGGTCGCACAAGCTGAAGGCCAAAATCACATCAGGATCACGATCGCCGATAATGGCTGCGGGATGAATGAAGAGGCCGTGAAGGACTGCCTGCTGCTTTACAGTACCGGCAAAAAGAGCGGCATGGGCTTTGGCCTGCCGCTGGCGAAAAGAGTCATCGAGATCGGACATCGCGGCACGCTTTCGCTCGAAAGCCAGATTGGCATTGGCACCACGGTGACGATCATTCTGCCGGTCGAGCAGTTACGGCTGGAGGACTGACGAAATGAACCATCGTCATGTTGCTCTGGTCGTGGAGGACGAACCCGATATGGCAGCCGAGATCGGCGATCTGCTGCGGTCCTTCGGATATGATCACATCCATGCCGAAACGCTTGAAGAAGGGCTGGACTGTCTCGATCGAGGAGGCTTCTGTTATGTGCTGCTTGATCTGCAGATCAAGGCCGATCGTGCTTCGATCAAGCCACGGGTCGAATCCGGGATGACACTTCTGCACGAAATCCGGCAGCGGTTCCCGCATCGCAATCACACCGGCGTACACTTCTTGCCAGTAATTGTGGTCAGCGGGCATGGGCACGAACCCCAGAACATCATCGATGCATATAATGACGGCATCGATGCCTTCATCCTGAAGCCGTTGAGCGTAAAAAACCAGAATATCAGGGCAACAATTCGAAGCTGTCTTGAGCGAGCGGGTCGTCACGACCATCAAGCCTGCCAGATGCGATACGACGCGGCGACAAATGGGCCGACCAAGGAAGCTGATGATGGCGATCCGTTCTGGCACGCTCCCGACTATTCAGAAGTCAGACTGCACGGTGAGTTGTTCAGCTTCACGGGTGAAATCAATCGAGCTGTTATCCGCCTTCTTCACGCCGCCGCGGGGACTTCCGAACCATGGCGCCTCGGCAAGACCCTGCTGAAGGAAGCTGGGTCAACGGATCTGAACATGCGTATGGTCAATCTTTTTGGCCGTCATTCAGCATGGAAGACCCTAATTAGATCAGACGGTCGCGGCAAGTATCGGCTAAGAACTACGTAGCCTTTCGCAAACACGTCCATCACTCATCCATCACCTAACCATCAGTCATCCAGCAGCAAGCCAGCACCGATCCCGCAGATTGTCCGTCGTCAGATCATTTGGCGCAGTTTGGGTCTTGGATTAGCGGAGTATCGGCCTCGTCTTTGGGTTGATGTTATGCGGCGAGCTTGCGGTGCTGCAAGCGCCGATGCTGGATGGTTTGTCGTTTGATCCTTTCGCGCTGTTTTATGATGGCTGCGGCCCTGCCGAAGTAGGCGTCTGCCGGGGTCACGTTGTCGAGGCTCTCATGATAGCGCCTGTGATTGTAGTGTTCGACGAAGGCGCCGATCTGGGCCTCCAGGTCGCCGGGCAGGAAGTAGTTCTCCAGCAGGATGCGGTTCTTCATGGTTTGGTGCCAGCGCTCGATCTTGCCCTGGGTCTGGGGATGCATCGGGG
>NZ_FORF01000016.1 GCF_900113935.1 Aquamicrobium aerolatum DSM 21857 | reverse complement strand
ATGGTCTTGTGCTCTGCAGCTTCAGGCACAGCCAGGCCTTCCATCATCTGGATAAAGATGCCTTTGTCGCCCCAGCGTTTCCAGCGGTTATAAAGCGTCTTCGCCGGGCCATATTCCTTCGGCGCATCGCACCACCTGAGCCCGTTGCGGTTGACGAAGATGATGCCGCTCAGAACGCGTCGATCATCAACGCGCTGGCGACCATGGCTCTTGGGAAAATAGGGCCGAAGACGAGCCATTTGCTCGTCCGTCAGCCAAAACAAATTGCTCATCAGTCAGGCTCCTATACGCCCGTCTGAATCACACCCATTCCTCTAAATCAATGGGTCCTGAGCCTAGCGTCCGTTCGTCTGGAGCCAGGCGCGCCACTGGGCAGCGGAGCCGTTGAAGACGTTGATGTCGGCTTCGCCATTGATGCCAGGCACCTCGCCGGTGCCGGTATATTGCCAGAACAGGAACGGCTGGCGATTGTAGATGATGTCAGGGTGGTTGGCGACTGAGCGCAGCCACCACTGATATCCCTTGAACTCGTGCAGCCGATTGTCCTGATAGAAGTCGACACTGGTGTAGATGATCGGTCGCTTGCCATAGTGGCGCTCGATCATGTCAAGGAAGATCTTCATTTCCGACTGCACCGTTGCGGCGGGGGGGCGCAATTTGCAACTCGGCGACATGTGGTTCCATTCCATGTCGAGCACATGGGGAAGGCTGCCAGCCTCGCGCGGAACGTTACGGATGAACCATTGCGCCTGCTCGTGGGCAGGACGGCAGAAATAATAGAAATGATAGGCGGAACGGGGGATGCCCGCCGCGCGCGCGCCATTCCAGTGGGGCTTGAAGAATTCATCGACGCGGTCGCCGCCTTCTGTCGCCTTGATGAAGACGAAGGAAATTCCTGCATCACGGGCTTTTTGCCAGTCGACTGCGCCCTGATATTTCGAGACGTCCGTTCCATGCACGGCATAGGTCCATGGTGCGCGCCGATCCCATGGGTGCGGTTTGTGATCGCCAAAGCGCGGATGGGTGACCGCCACGTGCCCGGCGCTGACATTTGAGCCCGAAGGAGCCAGATCGGCTAGATTATAGCCTCCGGTCGTGCATGCGCTCAGAAGTATGAGCAGGCCGAGTGTCAGCAGTCGCAGCATGGATTCCCCGCAAGAGTGCGAATCAAGAATATGCCAGCTTTAGTAGAAGGACGCCCATCCGTCATCGCTGGCATTCATTCTCGATGCGCGAAACGCGCGGGCAGGATTGATTTTTCGGCTGGCCCGCACAAGACTTCACATCATTGTCATCAGGGATGACGCCGTAATACGACGAAAGCTTGAGGGGGCGACATGCGTATGCTTGGGAAAATCGTGAAATGGATTGTGCTCGTCCTCGTTGCGGCGGTGATCGCGGTCGCGGGCTGGCTGTTTGTCGCGCCTCCGGATCTTATTCGCGTCGCGACTGCCTATTCGGCCAAGATGGTTTGCTCCAATGCGTTTCTTGCCGGGCGCGACCCGCAATCGGTTCTGGCGATTGACGTTCAGGCGCCGGGGCATCCCGTTCTCGGCTATGTCACCGTCAAGGTGGATGATGCGAGCGGCACGGTCTCGGCTTCCTTGCTGGGGTTGTTCGGCGAAAGCCGCGCCGTGCATCGTCCGGGCGCGGGCTGCTCGTCTCTGCCTTCTGGTCATGAGCTGACGGCAATGCCCGCGGTTGCGGCAGGGCCAGCTCCCGACATGACAAATATCTGGCCCGAGGGGAATGTGGTCGAGCCAACGCAAGACCCGCAGCTTGCCGCTATCCTCGACGATCCGGCGATGACCGGCCCTGGCATGCGGGCAGTCGTCGTGGTTCACAACGGGCGGATCGCCGCCGAGCGTTATGGCGAAGGCTTTGCCGCCGAAACACCGCTGCTTGGCTGGTCCATGACCAAGACGGTGACGGCAGCGATCATCGGCACGCTGGTTGGGGAAGGGCGCATGTCGGTCGAGCAGGACGAGCTGTTCGAAGAGTGGACGGGGGATGACCGTGCCGCGATTACGGTTGCCGACCTGATGGCGATGTCGAGCGCACTTGAGTTCAACGAGGATTATGGCGACGTCACCGATGTGACGCGCATGCTCTATTTGCAGCCGGACATGGCAAGCTTTGCGTCTGAAAAGCCACTGGTCGGGCCGATCGGCGAGGTGTTCAACTATTCGAGCGGCACCACCGTCTTGTTGTCGCGCATCTGGCAGGATGCGTTCGACGCTCAGGCGGATGCCCTGGCCTGGCCGCGAAAGGCGATCTTCGAGCCATTGGGCATGACCAGCGCGGTTCTGGAAGCCGATGCGCGCGGCACCTATGTCGGCTCGTCCTATCTCTACGCCACCGGCCGGGACTGGGCTCGCTTCGGCGAAATGCTGCGGCTGGATGGTGCATGGGGTGGAAGCCAGATCCTGCCGGCAGGCTATGTCGACTGGATGCGCGAGGAGGCCAGCGCTTCAAAGGGTGTCTATGCACGTGGTCAGCTTTGGCTGCAGGGACCGGGGGAAGAGGACAATCTGCGTCAGGGTGTTCCGGCCGATACATTCTGGCTGCGTGGCCATGATGGGCAGTCGATAGCGGTCAGCCCGTCGAGCAATCTCGTTGTGGTGCGGCTGGGGCTGACGCCATCCAAGCATGCTTATCGCCCTCAGCCGATGATCGCAGCCTTGTCTGCCGCTTTGCAATGAGGGTTTGTGTGGCGCGACCTCAAGGCAGACTTACAGCGAGTCACACAACGTTATGAAACGGATCGGTGCGCGGAACATTCTGGTTGGGAACGCCCGGCGCAAGCTGACGGCGATTACGAAGAAGGAGATTCGCCATGAAGAAAATTGTCCTCGCTTCCCTTTCCGGTTTCGCCCTGTTGGGTCTTGCTGCCTGCAGCGACACTGACGGCACCACGACGCAGGCCGTTCCTGAGAGCGCACCGACGACGCAGGAAGCTCCCGCTGCCAATCCGAACCCGGCGACCCCGCCGCCAGCAGCGCCGACCAACTGAGCCGCAAAGCAGCGTCATCGCAGCTTTTCAAGAAAGACCGGACTTGCTCCGGTCTTTCTGTTTGTACGTCCGGATGCACCTTCTGAACGAATTGCAGTCTCGCCACCGTGCGCGATTCATCTTATGAACCTTGCATGTCGATTTGGTCCCGCATTGGTGATTTTCTGAAAACCGTTTCCGCCGACGTCCTGTCGTCGGTGATCGAGACGGTGCGCACGGTGTTTGCAGGCGATCCGGAATTGCGCCGCCGGGTGGCGTTTTCCATCGCAATGATCGCTCTGTCCGCCAAGATGGCGCGCGCGGACGGGATTGTCACCCAGAACGAGTTTCGCGCTTTCCAGGAAATCTTCATCGTCCCGCCGGAAGAAACGCGCAACGTCGCGCGCCTGTTCGATCTGGCCAAGCAGGATATTGCAGGGTTCGAGATCTATGCCGAACAACTGGCGGGTCTTTGCGGGTCGGGTGACAGGAATTGCGAGTTGCTCGAAGATATCCTTGACGGGCTGTTTCATATCGCCAAGGCGGATGGCCATGTCCACGAGAGGGAGGTCGCCTTCCTGGAGCGTGTTGCAGAAATATTTTCGATCTCCGATGAGCATTTCCAGACGATCCTGTCGCGCCATGCGGTTCTGGGCGAGGCCGATCCATGGCTGATCCTGGGGCTGGAGCGCGGCGCGTCGTTCGAGGAGGTGCGCAAGCGTTATCGCAAGATGGTTGCCGAAAATCATCCCGACCGGTTGATCGCACGCGGTGTGCCGGAGGAGTTTGTGGCGATTGCCAATGCGCGCCTTGCCTCGATCAACTCGGCCTATGAATTCATCGAGCGCAGCAGGCAAAAGGCATGACCGGTTTTGCTCCTGATTTCGCCGGGGCAGATGTTCGCGTCTCCCCGAACTTCGGACCGCGACGCGACGGCAGAACGCCGGATTGCCTGATCCTCCACTATACCGGCATGGAGAGCGGCGACGCAGCGGAAGCATGGTTGTGCTCGACCGACAGCGAAGTTTCCGCCCACTATCTCGTGCATGAAGATGGCCGTGTCGTGCAGATGGTGCGCGAAGCAGATCGGGCCTGGCACGCGGGGAAAGGTTCCTGGCGCGGGCTGACGGACGTTAACTCATTTTCCATCGGCATCGAAATCGTGAATCCCGGTCCGCTGGCAGGTTTTCCGGAGTTTCCAAACGTGCAGATGGAGGCGGTCGCGAGATTGTCATCTGACATCTGCCAACGCTGGAACATTCGACAAGAGCGCGTTCTGGCCCATTCCGATATCGCGCCGGGGCGTAAGACCGATCCGGGCGAACGCTTTCCGTGGAGCTGGCTTGCAGACCAGGGTGTCGGGCATCTGGTCGCGCCAGCGCCGGTGCGAGGGGGACGGTTCCTGGCAATGGGGGACAGCGGGCAGCCGGTGGAAGCACTGCAGTCGATGCTGTCGATTTACGGCTACGGGCTTGAAATCAGTGGCGTATTTGACCAACAGACACGCGATGTGGTCGAGGCTTTCCAGCGGCATTTCAGGCCGGCACGGGTCGATGGCGTCGCCGATCAGTCGACGATCGAGACGTTGCACAGTCTGCTGACCACGATTGAAGCCCCCGTTTCCTGAGCGCGTACAACCTCATTGAAATTTAGCAATCACTGTTACAGTGAGTCATGGAAAGTGACTTGCGGGGTCATCATTGGCCCCAAATCTCCCGGCTTATGCCCGTTCTTGCACGCGGCGCGGTGATCCCAAGCACCGAACCGTAAAAGCCTCACTGCCGCGTAGTCCCGTATCGCGGCTGAACAACAAGAACGGAAAGCATGAAAAATTTGAGCTTTGTAGCGGCAGCTCTCGTTGCCGGCCTGGTCTCCTTTGCCCCCTACGCCCACAGCACTTCGGCGCACATCATCCAGCCGACGACATCAGAATATCTGAAGGAAAAATTCCCCACTCGCTTCAATGGAAAGCCGGCTGTAGACCAGACGACGACCGCTTCCATACTGCAGGCAAAGCCCGCCAAAGATGCCCCCAAGGTGAAGCCGGCAAAGACCCGCTCATCATTTGACGCGATCATCGCCAAACATGCCCAGAAAAACGGTGTTCCGATTGCGCTCGCGCATGCGGTGGTGACCATCGAAAGCAATTATCGGCCCAATGCGCGTGGCAGCGCGGGTGAAATCGGGCTGATGCAGATCAAGCCCGCTACGGCCCGCATGATGGGCTATTCCGGTTCCGTAAAGGGTCTGTACGATCCGGAAACCAACATTCGCTTTGGCATGAAATATCTTGCAAAGGCGCAGCAGCTTGGTGGTGGCGACACGTGCAGTACGATCCTCAAATACAATGCCGGCCATGGCGCCAAGCGCATGAACAAGGTCTCGGCGGGATATTGCGCCAAGGTCAAGCGCCATATGGGCCCCGCGTGATTTGACGATATTCCCTGTTCGCTGACCGTGTTTCCGGTTGCATTTTGTGCGCCAACTCCCTTTATACGCTTGCCAGTTGGCTGGGCGGCCGCACCGGCGGGAACCGAAAGGTTGCCGGTGAGGAAAGTCCGGGCTCCAGGAAACACGGTGCCGGCTAACGGCCGGCGGGGGCGACCCCAGGGAAAGTGCCACAGAGAGAATACCGCCCGGCATGCCGGGTAAGGGTGAAAGGGTGGGGTAAGAGCCCACCGCGCGACTGGTAACAGAAGCGGCAAGGTAAACCCCACCGGGAGCAAGACCGAATAGGGATGGCGCGAGGGGAAACTCTCGGGGCGGTTTCCAGCCCAGTCATCCGGGTAGGTTGCGTGAGGTGGACGGCAACGTCCATCCAAGAAGAATGGTCGCCGCGTCGGGCTGTCTTCGGACTGCCCGGCCGTACAGAACCCGGCTTACAGGCCAACTGGCGCTTCAGTTTCCGTTCCGCATCTGCTGCGACGATCTTCCACGGATCGTCGCTTGCGCCCGCCCGTTCGAGAGCGAGATATTTCGCAGGTGGATGGAATAATCCGCCATGATGCGAGAAAGCGTTCGATAACAAGGGCTTGGAAGCTTTTCGTCAAATTTTGGCAGCAAACGAACGCACTTTGGTCATCTTGATGGCGATGAGGCGCGGAAACGACGTTTTCCGGTTGGTTCGCGCGACAATAGCGCGAGTTCCTTGGCAAGCTGTTCCAGCCCGTGCGGGTCATATCATCCGGGCAAATTCGGGCACTGGAATGCACGTTCGCCTTTGGGAATTTCAGCCCCTCTAAACCCTTCATTAAGCTTAATGGAGCATAAATACGAGGTTGCGTTTGTTCCGTCAGCGACCCGGTCGAGCACGTGGTGGTGCAGGCTAATCCCGTTGACGCCCATATAGGCCCATGTTATCCCTTGAGTGCAATCACGACTACTGTTCAGTCCAGAGTGAAGCGTATCCCAAACCGGTCATCGCCACGGCGAGCTGGCGGGGTTGCGTATGTGCTTCGTTCGGGCGGTTTGCAGGGTTTTGGTCAGCAGCAACGCGGACGCCCGAGGGCGCGAGGACAGAGGCGGCACTACAGGGTCATGGACCGTTTTCTATCCAGCGCCATCAACCGGATCGATTCGAAAGGGCGGGTTTCGGTGCCTGCGCATTTTCGTGCGGTGGTGCAGCGGCGCGGATATCAGGAACTTTATGCCTTGAAGGCGCTGGATCGACCGGCGCTCGATGTCGGTGGCCTCGATCTTCTCGACCGATACGAGCAGCGTATCGCAATGGAAGACCCGTTCATGCAGACGGCTGACGACATGTCTTTTTTTGTTCACGGCGACAGCGATTTCCTGAAGCTGGATCAGGATGGACGCATCACGGTGACGGATTTCATTCGGGACCATACTGGAATAACGTCGGACGTGGCATTTGTCGGACGCGGCACCTTCTTTCAGATTTGGGAGCCGTCCCGTCTTGCAACCTATGGGGCGCAGGTGCGGGAGCGGCTGCTGGAAATGCGCCGGGCAGGAATGTCTGGTGCTGTGGGTGGGGGCGCGGAATGATGGCGGGTCACGGCGATGAAGTTGCCGGTGGCGGACCGGCCCGCCACATTCCGGTCATGCTCGACGAAGTGCTTGCTGCCCTGAAACCAGCGGCAGGCGAGACATTCATCGACGGCACTTTCGGTGCGGGTGGCTATACGCGCGCAATCCTCGACACCGGCGCCAATGTCATAGCGATTGATCGCGACCCGGATGCGATCTCCGCCGGGCGCGATATGGAGCGCGCATTCGAGGGGCGGCTGCGCCTCGTGCATGGCGTGTTTTCGGATCTGGACCAAGTTTCGGAACAGCTTGTTGACGGGATCGTGCTCGACATCGGCATGTCCTCGATGCAGCTGGATCAGGCGGAGCGTGGCTTTTCGTTCCGGGGCGATGGTCCGCTCGACATGCGCATGGCGCAGTCAGGGCCGACGGCTGCCGATATCGTCAACAATTTCAAGGTCGGGGATCTGATCCGGATTTTCGGTTTGCTCGGCGAAGAGCGCCATGCGGGCCGTGTCGCGCGGATGATCGAGAAGCGACGCCTCATGCGACCTTTCGAGCGGACCCGCGATCTGGCCGATGCTATTGAGGGCGTTCTCGGCAACAACCCGAAAGACCGGATTCATCCCGCGACGCGCTCTTTCCAGGGCTTGCGCATTTTCGTCAATGATGAGCTGGGCCAACTAGCGCATGCTTTGTTTGCGGCGGAACGCGCGTTGAAACCGGGCGGCCGCCTCGTGGTGGTGACGTTTCATTCGCTTGAAGACCGCGTGGTCAAGAAGTTCATCACCGAGCGTTCCAGCAATGCGTCCGGTTCACGCCATTTGCCTGCTGTTGCCCAGAAGCTCCCGACCTTTGACAAGGCGGGTGGCGTGATTGCGGCCAGCGAGGCGGAGTCACGCGAAAACTCGCGCGCACGTTCGGCGAAGCTGCGCGCTGCCGTGCGCACGGATGCAGCCGCGCGGGACGAGAATATTTCACTATTTGGACTGCCGTCGCTGCCCGCGGCGGATGCAACGAGGGAAAGGTAGCGCGACGTGTTCAGAACCACGGACATTGTGCTGATCGCGGTGATGGTTGCCGCCGCGGGCTTTACCTATACCACCAAGCACAGCGCGGAAGCCGAGCTTTCGAAGCTTCGCAAGCTGGAAGCGGCGATCCGCTTCGAGGAAGACACGATTGACCTTCTGAAAGCCGACTGGAGCCTGATGACCCAGCCGGCACGGTTGCAGCGCCTTGCCGAAGCCTATCAGGGCGAACTCAAACTCGCGCCTGTCGAGGCGCATCAGTTCTCGACCATCGCCGAGCTGCCGAAGCGAGAGCTGAGAATTGAAGACCTCTTTGGTTCGGGAACCGGCGGAATGGCGACCAGCACCATCGATGGGACGACTACCAGTGGAGTGACGCCATGATCGGTCGCTGGCGGAAGAAGCGCAGACTTCAAGACAATTCCGAACCGATTGTGTTGGAAGGACTGGCGAAATCGGCTGGCGGGCAGGGGCGCACGCGCATCCTGATGACGATGGCCGTCTTCTTTGCGATCTATGGCGTCATTGCCGGCCGGCTGGTCTGGTTTGGAACGCAGGAGCTTGAACAGGGCGGACCGGGGCCGTCGCGGGTCACGGCATCACGCCCTGATATCGTCGATCGCAATGGTCAGGTTCTGGCGACCGACATCAACACCTCGTCATTGTTTGCCGAACCGCGGCGCATCGTGGATGCCGACGAAGCGCTCGAAAAGCTGCTGACGGTGCTTCCCGATCTAAATGTCGAGCAGACCTATAATCGCCTGCAGAGCGATGCCGGTTTCATGTGGTTGCGTCGTCAGCTGACGCCGCGCCAGGAGCAGGCCATCATGCAGCTGGGCATTCCCGGCATCGGCTTCCGCAGTGAAAAGCGACGTTTTTATCCCGGCGGTCCGACGGCTGCGCACATAGTCGGCCTGGTCAATGTCGACAATAAAGGCATTGCCGGGATGGAGAAATATGTTGACGACCAAGGGCTTGCCGACCTGCAGGCCAGCGGTCTGGCTGTCGCGCGCGATCTTGAGCCTGTGCGTCTGTCGATCGACCTGCGGGTGCAGCACATCGTGCGCGATGAGCTTGAACGCGCGATGGAACGCTACAAGGCGCTTGCGGCGGGCGCGGTGGTGCTGAATGCGCGCACCGGCGAAGTGCTTGCGATGGCCTCGCTGCCCGATTTCGACCCCAACAACCCGTTCAATGCGCATGAGAAGGACCGTCTCAATCGCATGTCGGCGGGCGTTTACGAGATGGGCTCGACCTTCAAGGGGTTCACCGTCGCGATGGCGCTCGAAAAGGGCACGGCCACGCTCAACAGTCGCTTTGACGCCACGCGACCGATCCAGATCGCGCGTCACACGATCCGCGACTTTCACGGCAAGGGGCGCGTGCTGACGGTTCCTGAAGTGTTCATTTTCTCCTCCAACATCGGAACGGCGCGGATGGCCGAGACGGTGGAGGTGAACGAGCACCGGGCATTTTTCCGTCAGATCGGTCTTCTCGACCGGATGGAAACGGAATTGCCGGAGGTTGCGCGGCCGACGGAGCCTGCCGAATGGAAGCGCATCAACCAGATCACCATCGCCTTCGGGCATGGCGTCGCGACCACGCCGCTTCAGACCGCCATGTCGGGCGCGGCGATGCTCAATGGCGGCAAGCTGATGCAGCCGACATTCCTGCCGCGCAGCGAAGCAGAAGCCGACCAGGTGGCACAGCAGGTGATCAGCCCGCGCACCAGCCAGATGATGCGCTACCTGTTCCGCCTGAATGTCGAAAAGGGATCGGGCAAGCGGGGCGAAGTTCCGGGCTATTTTGTCGGCGGCAAGACCGGTACGGCTGAAAAGGTCGTCAATGGCCGATATGTCAGCGGCAAGCGCTTCAACGCGTTTCTCGCCGGCTTCCCGGTCAACGATCCCGATTACGTCGTGCTGACGGTGCTTGACGAACCACAGCCGGATCGTCCCGGTGGTGGTGCGACAGCCGGTGTCAACACCACGCAGGTGGCAGCCGATATTATCCGCCGATCTGCCGCAATGCTTGGCGTAAAGCCCGATTTCGGCCATGAAAGTCAGGCCCTTCTAGTTTCTTCAAATTGATTCTTGCGCGGAAGGGGGAGTCCACGCACGGGGACAGAATACTCAAATGAAGCTTAGCCACTTCTCTTCTTTCGTTGCCCTCTCGTCTGCCGAGGCAGAACTGGACGTGATGGGGATCACGTCCGACTCGCGCAAGGTGGAGCCAGGCTTCGTGTTTGTCGCAGTCAGGGGCGCGAAGGCAGATGGCGCGCGCTTTATCGGCGATGCCGTGGCGCGCGGCGCCATCGCGGTGATTGCAGACAGGGACAGCGCCGAAAACCTGCCGGACGTTCCCGTTGCGCGTGTCGATGATCCACGCCTCGCGCTTGCAAAGGGCGCTGCCGCGTTGTTCGGGAAGCAGCCGGAGACAATGGTCGCCGTCACCGGCACCAGCGGCAAGACTTCGGTTGCCTCGTTCACACGTCAGATCTGGGAGCGGGTTGGCCACGCGGCGGCTTTCATCGGCACGACGGGCGTGGTCGCGCCGGGGCGCGATGAATATGGCTCGCTGACTACGCCGGACCCGGTCGCGCTGCACAAGCTTCTTGCCGAACTGGCGGATGAGGGTGTGACGCATGCCTCGATGGAAGCGTCGAGCCACGGCCTCGACCAGCGCCGCATTGACGGTGTTCGCCTCGCGGCGGGCGGTTTCACCAATCTTGGCCGCGACCACATGGATTATCACCCGACGGTCGAGGACTATCACGCCGCCAAGATGCGGCTTTTCACCGATCTTTTGCCAAAGGGCGCACCGGCGGTCATTTTCGCCGACGATCCGTGGTCGCAGGCGACCATCGACGTCGCAATGAGTGCCGGGCTTGATGTTTTGACGGTTGGGCGCAAGGGCGCATTTCTGGAGCTGAAGCGGGTCGAGCATGAGCGGTTCCGCCAGCGGGCGGAGATTGCATGCGGTGGGACGATTTTCGAGATCGATCTGCCGCTGGCCGGAGATTTTCAGGTTGCCAACGCATTGGTTGCAGCAGGTCTGGCGATCTCGACCGGCACCACGCCGGCACGGGCACTGCTGGCGCTGGAAGCACTCAAGGGCGCATCCGGTCGCCTCGAATTGGTAGGCACCACGGGTAACGGTGCGCCGGTCTATGTCGACTATGCACACAAGCCTGATGCGCTGGAAAACGTGCTGAAGGCGGTTCGCCCGTTCACCACCGGCCGCGTCGTCGTCGTGTTTGGCTGCGGCGGGGATCGAGATCGCGGCAAGCGACCGATCATGGGCGAGATCGCCTCGCGCCTTGCCGATGTTGCCATTGTCACCGACGACAATCCGCGTTCGGAAGAGCCGGCAAGCATTCGCGCGGCAATCATGGAAGCGGCTGAAGGTGCGCTTGAAATCGGCGACCGCCGGGCAGCGATCCGCGAGGGCGTTGCGATGCTGCATGCTGGCGATACGCTGATCGTCGCCGGCAAGGGCCATGAGGAAGGCCAGACGGTCGGCGATGTGACGCTGCCCTTCTCCGACCATGAAGAGGTGCGTCAGGCGTTGCGGGAGCTGGCGGTATGAGCACCGTCCTCTGGACTCCCGAAGCCTTTGCCGCCGCCATGGATGGCCGCCCGTTTGGCGCGGGCTCGCCAAAGATCACCGGCATCTCCATCGACACCCGCACGCTGCAACCCGGCGACGCCTTTTTCGCGATCAAGGGCGACCGTTTCGACGGCCATGATTATGCAACGGCTGCGGTGAAAGCCGGGGCGTCGATCCTGGTCGTGAATGAAAGCAAGCTGCCGGCGCTTGGTCGCATCAACGCGCCGATGATCGTCGTCAACGACGTGTTGGAAGCGCTCGAAGCGCTTGGCGTGGCCGCCCGCGAGCGCACGCGCGCCAAGGTCGTGGCTGTCACGGGTTCTGTCGGCAAGACGACCACCAAGGAAGCCCTGCGGGTTGCGCTCGGAGCGATCGGGCGGGTGCACGCATCCGACAAATCGTTCAACAATCACTGGGGTGTGCCGCTGACGCTGGCGCGGATGCCCGAAGATTGCGACTACGCGGTGTTCGAGATCGGGATGAACCATCCGGGCGAAATCAGCCGGCTGGTCAGCTTCGTGCGCCCGCATATCGCGATGATCACGGTGATCGCACCGGCGCATCTCGGCTTCTTCGACAGTCTCGAACAGATTGCGCGCGCCAAGGCCGAAATCTTCGAAGGCGTTGTGCGCGATGGTCACGTCCTGCTCAATCGCGACGACCGGCAATGGCCGTTTCTGGAGCAAAGCGCCCGCGACGGGCGTGTCGCGCATGTCTGGAGCTTCGGCGAGAATGCGCGCTCGACGTTCCGTCTGGTCGGTTTCCAGCCGCATGATGCGGGATCGGAAATCGTCATGCGGATGGCGGGACGCGAACTTGCATTCACCGTGGGCGCACCGGGCCGCCATATCGCGCAGGACATGCTGGCGGTGATGGGGACGGTCTATCTGGCAGGTGGCGATATCGAGAAGGCCGCCGAGGCGCTGGCCGGGTTCCACGCAGAGCGCGGCAGAGGCCAGCGCAGCGTGCTGCGCCATCCTTCGGGCCGCGAAATCGTGCTGATCGACGAGAGCTACAACGCCAATCCCGTCTCGATGAAGGCGGCGCTGGAATTGCTGGCGGAGGCGACAGTGCCTGAAGGCGGACGGCGCATCGCGGTTCTCGGCGATATGCTGGAACTGGGCGAACATTCGCGCAAGCTGCATCAGGCGCTGGCAAGCGTTCTGCGCACCGCGCGCGCCGATGTCGTCATGCTCGCCGGACCGGAAATGAAGGCGCTGGCAGACGTGCTGCCCGACGAAATGCATGTCGTGCACAAGGACACTGTGGACGCGCTCAAGCCGCTGCTGCTCGACACCATTCGTGCCGATGACGTCGTGATGATCAAGTCATCGAACGGTATCGGTTTTTCCAAGCTCGTGGATGCGCTGAAGCGTGACTACCCGGTGGCTGCTCCGGCACTCACCGCCAACAAAGACCAGTAAGCAAGAAGGTCGGGGACTTAGCCAATGCTGATGATGCTCGTAGGGCTGGCCGACCAGGTTTCGGCCTTCAACGTCTTCCGATATATCACTTTTCGGACTGGTGGAGCGCTGATTACGTCGGCGCTCATTGTCTTCATGTTCGGCCCGATGATCATCGATTCGCTGCGTATCCGGCAGGGTCGCGGACAGCCGATCCGCGCCGATGGCCCGCAGACGCATTTCAAGAAGGCCGGGACGCCCACCATGGGCGGGCTGATGATGCTGACCGGCATCGTCGGCGCGGTTGCCTTGTGGGGAAACCTGTCCAGCACGCTCGTCTGGGTGGTGATGCTGGTCATGCTGGGCTTCGGTGCGATCGGCTTTTACGACGATTATCTCAAGGTCACCAAGCAGTCGCATATGGGCTTTTCGGGCAAGGCGCGGCTTGGCATCGAGTTCCTGATCGCCGGCATTGCCGCCTGGGTGATCATGCGGTCCGGTAACGCACCGTTCTCGTCGTCGCTGACCTTTCCGTTCGTGAAGGACTTCGTCCTCAACCTTGGCATCTTCTTCGTGCCGTTTGCCGCCTTCGTCATGGTCGGTGCCGGTAATGCGGTCAACATGACCGACGGGCTCGACGGTCTTGCCATCGTGCCGGTGATGGTGGCGGCGGCTTCCTTCGGCGTCATTGCCTATCTTGCCGGTAACGCGGTATTTGCCGAATATCTGCAGATCCACTTTACCCCCGGCACTGGTGAACTCGCAGTCGTGCTCGGCGCGGTGATCGGCGCGGGCCTCGGCTTCCTGTGGTTCAACGCCCCGCCGGCGGCGATCTTCATGGGCGATACCGGTTCGCTGGCGCTGGGTGGCCTGATCGGCGCCATTGCGGTTGCGGCCAAGCACGAGATCGTGCTGGCCATCATCGGCGGCCTGTTCGTCGTCGAGATCATGTCGGTGATCATCCAGGTCGGCTGGTTCAAGCTGACCGGCAAGCGCGTCTTCCTGATGGCGCCGATCCATCACCATTTCGAAAAGCTCGGCTGGACCGAAAGCCAGGTGGTGATCCGTTTCTGGATCATTGCGGTCATTCTGGCGCTGATCGGCCTGTCCACGCTCAAGCTGAGATAGACCAATGATCGCGGCAACGACGTTTCACGGCAAGAAGGTCGCGCTGTTCGGGCTCGGTGGGTCCGGACTGGCAACCGCGCGTGCGCTGGTCGCAGGAGGCGCGGAAATTGTCGCCTGGGACGACAACCCGATCAGTGTCGAGAAGGCGCAAGGCGAGGGCATTAATGTTGCCGACCTCGCCCAGATCGACTGGTCTTCGCTATCGGCGTTCGTGCTGTCGCCCGGCGTGCCGCTGACGCATCCCAAGCCGCACTGGACCGTCGATCTTGCCCATCAAGCGGGCGTCGAGATTATCGGCGACGTGGAACTGTTCGCACGCGAGCGGGCAGCACACGCGCCTGACGCCCCGCTGATCGCCATCACCGGCACGAATGGCAAATCGACGACCACGGCGCTGATTGCGCATATCATCGCCGCATCGGGACGCAACGCGCAGATGGGCGGGAATATTGGCCGCGCGGTGATGACGCTCGACGCACCGGCCAGGGATTGCTTCTACGTCATCGAATGCTCGTCCTATCAGATCGAGCTGGCACCGTCGCTCAACCCGACTGCCGGCATCCTCCTCAACCTGACGCCGGACCATCTCGATCGCCACGGCACGATGCAGCGTTATGCCCAGATCAAGGAACGGTTGGTGGCCGGGTCCGCCACCGCGATCATCGGGGTCGACGACGATTATTGCAGGCAGATCGCCGACCGGCTGGAAAGCGCCGGGAAGAACATCGTGCGGATTTCGAAAGATTCGCCGCTGGTGGACGGATATTTCGCGAAGGGCGCAGCACTCATCCGCGCTGGCGCAGGGACGAGCAGGGCGGTCGTATCGCTGGCCGATATCGGATCGCTGCGCGGCGCGCACAATGCGCAGAACGCGCTTGCCGCTGTCGCCGCCTGCCTGAGTGTCGGGCTCGATCTTGAGGAAATTCAAGCCGGGTTGAGAAGCTTCCCCGGCCTTGCACACCGTATGGAGCAGGTCGGGCGACGCGGCAACGTGCTGTTCATCAACGATTCCAAGGCCACCAATGCGGAGGCTTCCGCGCCGGCGCTGGCAAGCTTTGCGCGCATACACTGGATCGTCGGCGGTTTGCCGAAAGAGGGCGGGATCGAGGCGCTGCGTTCATTCTTTCCGCGCATCGCCAAGGCCTATCTGATCGGCGAGGCCGCACCGGCATTTGCCGCGACCCTTGGCAGCGACGCTCCGTTCGAAATCTCCGGCACGCTTGACGAAGCGTTGCAGCACGCTGCACGCGACGCTGCGCAAGAGGCTGCGGGCGACGAGGCGGTGGTGATGCTGTCGCCTGCCTGCGCCAGTTTCGACCAGTTCAGAAATTTCGAGGTGCGGGGCGACGCTTTTCGCGACGCCGTCCTTGCTCTTGAGGGTATCGAGCCAATCGGAGGATCACGCTGATGGTCAGTCGCGTTGATAGGGGGCCTGTAGCCAACTGGTGGTGGACGATCGACCGCTGGTTCTTCGCCGCCTTCCTTGTGCTGATGGGGATGGGGATCGTCCTGTCGTTTGCGGCATCGCCCGCGGTCGCCGAGCGCATCGGCCTCGACAGCTATCACTTCGTCATCCGGCAGATGACCTTCATGGTCCCTGCAGTGATCGTGATGATCGGCGTGTCGTTCCTGTCTGCGCGCCATGTCCGGAGACTGGCATTGTTCATGCTCGCCGGTGCGCTGGTCCTGATGTTTGCTGCGCTATATTTCGGCGTTGAGATCAAGGGTTCCCGGCGCTGGGTTCATCTCGCCGGCATTTCGATCCAGCCCTCCGAATACATGAAACCGGCTTTTGTTGTGATTTGCGCGTGGCTGTTTTCCGAGCATACGCGACAGTCTGAAATGCCGGGCAATCTCTTTGCCATGCTGCTGCTCGGTGTCGTGCTGGCGCTGCTGATCGCCCAGCCCGACCTTGGCCAGACCTTGCTGGTTCTGGCGACCTGGGGCGTGATGTTCTTCATGGCCGGAATGCCATGGTTCTGGATCGTGGTTCTGGGCGGCGCGGGTATCAGCGTGGGGCTCGTCGCCTATAGCGCCTTTCCGCACGTTGCCGGTCGTATCGACCGCTTTCTGACCGGCGAGGGCGACACGTATCAGGTGGATATGGGGCGCGAAGCCCTGCTGCGGGGCGGCTGGCTGGGGCAAGGACCGGGCGAGGGCACGGTCAAGCGCATCCTGCCTGACAGCCACACCGACTTCGTGTTCGCGGTTGCCGGTGAAGAGTTCGGCCTTGTCGTCTGCCTGCTGATTGCGGGGCTGTTTGCGTTCGTGGTGTTGCGCGGCTTGAACAAGTCGCTGAATGAAACCGACGACTTCGCCCGCTATGCCGTCGGCGGCCTCGTGGTGCTGTTCGGCCTGCAGTCGATCATCAACATGGGCGTGAACCTCAATCTGTTGCCGGCCAAGGGAATGACCTTGCCGTTTGTCTCCTATGGCGGCTCGTCGCTGATCGCGATGGCGATCTCGATGGGCATGCTGCTCGCATTGACCCGAAAAGATCCGCAAAAGCGCATGCGGACGGGTAAACCGCGCTCGACGCGCTTTATGCAGCCGGCAGAATGATGACGAAGGGCACCATCCTCCTTGCCGCCGGAGGCACGGGCGGGCACCTGTTTCCGGCCGAGGCGCTGTCGCATGAACTGATCGCGCGTGGCTGGGACGTGCATCTGGCCACCGACAGCCGCGCCGAACGCTATGCCGGGACGTTTCCAGCCACGGCTCTGCATGCGATCCCGTCGGCAACCATCGGCTCGAAGAACCCGCTGGCGTTGGCGCGCGCGTTCTGGACGATCTGGCGCGGTGCGCAGGAAGCTGGCCGGGTGATCGGCAAGATCAAGCCGAAGGCGGTGGTCGGCTTTGGCGGTTATCCGACCCTGCCGCCGCTCTGGGCAGCGACGCGGCGCAACGTGCCGACGCTGGTGCATGAGCAGAACGCGGTGATGGGGCGTGCCAACAGGGCGCTGGCCGCGCGTGTGACCGCGATTGCAGGTGGCTTTCTGGCGGCCTCTGGCGCCAATGCCGGCAAGATCATCGAGACAGGCAACCCGGTGCGTCCGGCGGTTCTGAAAGCTGCGGCGACGCCCTATCGGGCGTCTTCCGACGGCGAGCCATTTCATCTGCTGGTGTTTGGCGGCAGCCAGGGTGCGCAGTTCTTTTCGGATGCCATCCCGGCAGCGATTGCCCTGTTGCCGCAGGAATTGCGCGCGCGGTTGCGCGTCACCCAGCAGGCGCGGGCGGAAGACGCCCAGCGCACCATCGCGGCTTATGACGCGCTGGGTATCCAGGCTGACATCTCGCCATTCTTCACCGACATGGCGCAGCGGATGGCGCAGGCGCAGCTGGTGATCTCGCGCTCGGGCGCATCGACCGTTTCGGAGATTGCCACCATCGGCCGGCCGGCGATGCTGGTGCCCTATCCTCACGCGCTCGACCATGATCAGGCCGCAAATGCGGCGGCGCTGGAGCGGGCCGGGGGCGCGGAGGTTTGCCCGCAATCCGGGCTCTCGCCTGAGGTGATTGCGCAGAAGCTGGCGGCCTATATGACCGACGCCGCGCGCAGCGCGCAGATGGCGCAAGCGGCGCGTTCGGTCGGCAAGCCGAACGCCACGCAGTTGCTTGCAGACCTCGTGGAGGCTATTGCGTCGGGCGAATCCATTGCTCAGTTCAAAGGAAGGACCCGCGCATGAAAATGCCGCAGACAATCGGCGTCGTGCATTTCATCGGCATTGGCGGCATCGGCATGAGCGGCATCGCAGAGGTGCTGCACAATCTGGGCTATCAGGTGCAGGGCTCCGACCAGGCAGACAGCGCCAATGTGCAGCGTCTGCGCGACAAGGGCATCACCTGCTTTGTCGGCCACACCGCTGATAATCTCGGCGACGCCGAAGTCGTCGTCGTTTCGACGGCGGTGAAGAAGACCAACCCGGAACTGATCGCCGCGCGCGAAAAGCTGCTGCCAATCGTGCGGCGTGCCGAAATGCTCGCCGAGCTGATGCGTTTTCGCAATGCCATCGCGATTGGTGGCACCCACGGCAAGACGACCACGACCTCGATGGTCGCGACGCTGCTTGAGGCCGGTGGGCTGGACCCGACCGTCGTCAATGGCGGCATCATCAACGCCTATGGCACCAATGCGCGCATGGGCGGGGGCGAGTGGATGGTGGTGGAGGCCGACGAAAGCGACGGCACCTTCCTGAAACTGCCCGCCGATATTGCGGTCATCACCAATATCGACCCGGAGCACCTCGACCATTACGGCTCGTTCGACAAGGTTCGCGACGCGTTTCGCCAGTTTGTCGAGAACGTGCCGTTCTACGGCTTCGGCGTCATGTGCATTGACCATCCGGAAGTGCAGGCGCTGGTCTCGCGCATCGGCGACCGCCGGGTCGTGACCTATGGCGAAAACAAACATGCGGATGTGCGGTTCTCCAATATCCGCATGGATGGCGTGACGTCGATTTTCGACGTCAGCATTCGCGACCGCAAGACCGGGCAGGAAAAGACGATTGAGGCGCTGCGCCTGCCGATGCCGGGTCGCCACAACATCTCCAACGCAACGGCGGCGATTGCGGTTGCGCATGAGCTGGGACTGTCGTCCGAGGCGATTGCGCGCGGCCTGTCGTCGTTTGGCGGCGTGAAGCGGCGCTTCACCAATACCGGCTCGTGGAATGGCGTCGAGATCTTTGACGATTACGGCCACCATCCGGTCGAGATCAAGGCGGTGCTGCGCGCGGCGCGTGATGCCTGCAAGGGCCGCGTTATCGCCATTGCCCAGCCGCACCGGTTCACGCGTTTGCGTGACCTGTTCGACGAGTTCGCCGCCTGCTTCAACGACGCGGACACGGTGATGGTCGCGCCGGTCTATGCGGCTGGCGAGGAGCCGATCGAGGGCGTGTCGTCCGAAACGCTGGTGTCGCGCATTCGCGCCGGCGGTCACAGGGACGCGCGCCATATCGCAGGCGCCGAGGCCATCGCGCCGCTGGTGCGGGAACTGGCGCAGCCGGGCGATCTGGTGATCCTCCTGGGTGCTGGCAACATCACGCAGTGGGCCTATGCACTTCCCGCAGAACTGGGGGCTGGCGGATGACCAAGGGGACGGCGCTGCTTGAGCGTCTTGGCGGGGCGGTTGCAGACATTCGTGGGCGCTTCACGCCCGACGCGCCGATGGAAGCGATCACCTGGTTTCGCGCTGGCGGTCCGGCAGACCTGCTTTTCCAGCCAGCCGACGAGGACGATCTGGCGGCGTTCCTGAAGATTCTGCCTGCGGACGTTCCGGTCATGGTGGTCGGCATCGGCTCCAACCTTTTGGTGCGCGAAGGCGGCATCAGAGGCGTTGTGATCCGCTTGTCGGCCAAAGGCTTCGGCGCGGTCGAGATCCTGTCTGAGACGCGTCTGCGGGCCGGCACGGCGGTGCCTGACAAGCGCGTCGCGGCGGCGGCGCTCGATGCGGGCATTGGCGGCTTCCATTTCTATCACGGCATTCCTGGAGCCATCGGCGGCGCGTTGCGGATGAATGCCGGGGCGAACGGTGTCGAAACCCGCGAGCGGGTCGTCTCGGTGCGCGCTGTCGACAGGTCGGGAACGGTGCACACGCTGACCAATGAGGAGATGGGCTACGCCTATCGCCATTCATCGGCAGCCAAAGAGCTGATTTTCGTTTCGGCGGAGTTCGAGGGCTATCGCGAAGACCCTGCCGTGATCCGCGCGGCGATGGACGAGGTGCAGAACCATCGCGAGACGGTCCAGCCGATCCGCGAAAAGACCGGCGGGTCGACTTTCAAGAACCCCGAAGGCAGTTCGGCGTGGAAGGAAGTCGACAAGGCCGGGTGCCGGGGGCTGATGATCGGTGGCGCGCAAATGTCGCCCATGCATTGCAATTTCATGATCAACACCGGTTCCGCGACTGGTTATGATCTTGAATATCTTGGCGAAACCGTACGCTCCCGCGTGCTTGAAACTTCGGGCATCAAGCTCGAATGGGAAATCAAGCGCGTCGGTGAGTTCAAGCCGGAACGCACGGTCCAGGAATTTCTCGGACAGTTCATCTGAATCCCGCTTTGCCTGAGGTGACGGGAGAACAAACCATAAACCGGAATCCGGTTTATGGCCGGTCTTCCCGCGATTGTCGCAAAAAGTGAATCTTCGCTGAATCTCAAGGGCTTGCCACGGAATCCAAGCTCTGATTCCTTAGGGACGAATCGTTTCCTTGTTTTGAGTCGAGGGTGGGACGCCAGCGGAGCCTTTCCGCAGGAGACTCGGACTCAAACCAGGGGGCAGGATGCGTCGTCGGCCGAGGGGATTTCCGCATATGACGAAAAAGCACGTGGCTGTATTGATGGGCGGATTTTCGTCCGAGCGGCCAGTCTCCTTGTCATCAGGTGCGGCCTGTGCAGATGCGCTCGAGGCGGAAGGTTACCGCGTGACGCGCGTCGATGTCGGGCGCGATGTAGCCCGTGTTCTGGCCGACCTGCGCCCTGATGTGGCGTTCAATGCGTTGCACGGCCCCTACGGGGAAGACGGCACAATTCAGGGCATCCTCGAATATCTGGAAATTCCCTACACCCATTCCGGTGTGCTGGCTTCGGCGCTGGCGATGAACAAGGAACAGGCCAAGAAGGTAGCCAAGGCGGCGGGTATCCCGGTTGCCGAATCGCTGGTTCTCGACCGCTTCGAGATCGGCAATGAGCATCCGATGAAGCCGCCTTACGTGGTCAAGCCGGTGAATGAGGGGTCGAGCTTCGGCGTCGTGATCGTTCAGGAGGATCAGACGCATCCGCCGCAGGTGATTACGTCGTCGGACTGGCGCTACGGTGATTCCGTCATGGTCGAGCGATTCGTCCATGGGCGGGAGCTGACCTGCGCCGTGATGGGCGATGTGGCGCTCGGCGTGACCGAGATCGTGCCGGTCGGTCATGCATTCTACGACTATGACGCAAAATATGTTGCCGGCGGCTCAAAGCACGAATGCCCCGCGAAAGTTTCACCCTTTATTTACCAAAAAGTACAAACATTGGCGCTTAAGGCCCATCAGGTAATTGGCTGCCGCGGCGTGTCCCGTTCCGACTTCAGATACGACGACCGGTTTTCCGAAAATGGTGAGTTGATCTGGCTGGAGGTGAACACGCAGCCCGGCATGACTCCAACGTCGCTGGTGCCTGAGATTGCCGCGGAAGCTGGTCATAGTTTTGGTGAATTGCTGAGTTGGATGGTGGAGGACGCTTCTTGTTCTCGTTGACGTCAGGGCGTGTGACTGATTCTGCCGTGCGTACGCGTGGTGGCTGGGGAATGATCCCTGGCGGTTTTGTGTTGCCGCGCTTGCTGCGCAGGCCGGCGCGTCTTGCCGCGCGTGTGTGGTCGGGCGAGGTCGCGCTGCCATCCTTTGCCATGGCGACGCTGTCGGTGGCGCTCATCGGATCGTTCAGTGCCTATGGCACGGTCGTTGGCGGTCATCTGCCTGCCGTGGTGCAGGCCGTGACCGCGCGCACCGGTTTTGCGATCGACGAGATTCGCGTCAGTGGAAATCATGAAACCTCCGAGATCGACATCTTCGATCGCGTCGGCCTCGATGGCTGGACGTCGCTGGTCGGGTTCGATCCCGAGGAAGCGCGCGAGCGGATCGCCAGCCTGCCATGGGTGGAGAGCGTTTCGGTGCGCAAGGTCTATCCCGCAACGCTCGAAGTGAAGGTCGTCGAGAAGGCACCGTTCGCATTGTGGCAGCAGGGCAGCCGGCTTTCGGTGGTCGAGCAGAGCGGCGAAATCATTGCGCCGCTGGCAGGCTCGCGCCATCTCGATCTGCCGCTGATCGTCGGCGCCGGAGCGCCGGAACATGCAGTGTCGTTTGTGGCGATGGTTGCCGGTTATCCGCAGCTTGCAACGCGCGTGCGCGGTTATGTTCGCGTCTCCGAGCGTCGCTGGGATCTGCGTCTGGACAACGGCATGACGATCAATCTTCCGGAAACCGGAGAAGAGCGGGCGCTTGCCGATCTGGTGGCGCTGGATGCCCGCGATGAGTTGCTGTCGCGCGATGTCGAGTCGATCGACATGCGGTTCAGCGACCGCCTTGTCGTCAAGCTTTCGCCTGACGCGGCAACGGCGCGCGAGGCGACCCTGAAAGAACGCCTGGGCAAGCAGTACCGGCCAGCTGGAGAAAACATATGAGCTGGCTCGGTTCATCGAAAGACAAGGCTGCCGGCCGTTCGGGTATCGTGACGGTTCTGGATGTCGGCTCCAGCAAGGTGTGCTGCGTCATCGGACGCCTGCGCCCGCGTGAGGAGAGCGAGCATCTGCCGGGCCGCACCCATGCGATCAAGGTGATCGGCATCGGTCATCAGAAGGCGCTTGGCATCAAGTCTGGTGTCATCGTCGATCTGGCGCTGGCCGAGCAGTCGATCCGCCTTGCGGTCGATGCCGCCGAGCGCATGGCTGGCCTGACGGTCGAGTCGCTGTTCGTCAATGTGTCGGCGGGACGCCTGAAAAGCTCGGTGCTGTCATCGTCGATCAATCTTGGGGGCCATGAGGCCGGCGAGGGCGACATCAAGCGCGTGTTGCAGGCTGGCGCACGCCAGGCGCTGCGCGTCGAGCGCGAGGTGGTGCATTCGCTGCCAATCGGCTTCTCGCTGGATCTGGAACGCGGTGTTCGCAATCCGCGCGGCATGATCGGCGACACGCTGGGCGTCGACATGCATGTTTTGACCGCCGACGCTGCGCCGCTGCGCAATCTCGAGCTTTGCGTCAACCGTGCGCATCTGTCGGTCGAGCGGATGGTGGCAACGCCTTACGCCAGCGGATTGTCGGCTCTGGTCGATGACGAAGCGGAAATGGGCGCGGCCTGCATCGACATGGGCGGCGGCACGACGACGCTGTCGATCTTTGCGGAAGGCAAGTTCGTTTATGCGGACGTGCTGCCGATTGGCGGCAACCACGTCACGATGGACCTTGCACGCGGCCTGTCGACGCGCCGCGAGCATGCGGAGCGGCTCAAGGTGATGCAGGGCTCGGCCCTGCCGATGAGCGACGACGATCGCGATATGGTGACGCTGCTGCCGATGGGGCCGGATGACGGTGAAATGCCGTTGCAGGCACCGCGCGCCGTCATGAACAGGATCATTCGCGCACGGGTCGAGGAGACCCTGGAAATCGTGCGTGACAGACTTCACCGGTCCGGTTTCGGATCAGTGGTTGGCAAGCGTGTGGTGCTGACCGGAGGGGCGAGCCAGTTGGCCGGCCTGCCGGAAGCTGCGCGGCGAATTCTCGCGCGCAATGTGCGGCTTGGGCGGCCGCTCGGCGTCATGGGCCTGCCTGAAGCGGCAAAGGGACCAGCATTCGCGACGATTGTCGGCTTGCTGATCTATCCGCAGGTAACGAGTTTCGAGAGCAGTTTCGGCGGCGGGGGTGGCTTGCGTTTCAGGGCCACGGGAACAGGCGGTCGGCTCGGGCGTATGAGTCAGTGGTTCAGAGATAGTTTCTAAAAATCAGCAGCGGGGGCCAGCCCCACGCGGCCGCAGCGGCGAAGCGGCGTGAACAGGCGAAAAGGACGAGGACAATGACGATCAATCTGCAGAAGCCGGACATCACCGAGCTCAAGCCCCGCATCACCGTGTTCGGTGTCGGCGGTGGTGGTGGTAACGCCGTCAACAACATGATCACGGCCGGCCTTCGCGGCGTCGAGTTCGTGGTTGCCAACACGGACGCCCAGGCGCTCACCACGTCGAAGGCTGAACGTCTGATCCAGCTCGGTGCCCACGTCACCGAAGGCCTGGGTGCCGGTTCGCAGCCAGAGGTCGGTCGCGCTGCTGCTGAAGAGTGCATCGACGAAATCATCGATCACCTGTCCAACACCCATATGTGCTTCGTCACCGCCGGCATGGGCGGTGGTACCGGTACGGGTGCTGCTCCTGTCGTCGCCCGCGCAGCCCGTGAAAAGGGCATCCTCACGGTTGGCGTTGTCACCAAGCCGTTCCATTTCGAAGGCGTCCGTCGCATGAAGACGGCCGATCTGGGCATCGAGGAATTGCAGAAGAGCGTCGATACGCTCATCGTCATCCCGAACCAGAACCTTTTCCGCATCGCCAACGACAAGACCACCTTCGCCGACGCCTTCGCCATGGCGGATCAGGTGCTCTATTCGGGCGTCGCCTGCATCACCGACCTGATGGTCAAGGAAGGCCTGATCAACCTCGACTTCGCTGACGTTCGTTCGGTCATGCGCGAGATGGGTAAGGCGATGATGGGCACCGGCGAAGCTTCCGGCGAGGGTCGCGCAATGGCCGCTGCTGAAGCCGCAATCGCCAACCCGCTGCTCGACGAGACGTCGATGAAGGGCGCGAAGGGTCTCCTGATCTCCATCACCGGCGGTCGCGACCTCACCCTGTTCGAAGTCGACGAAGCTGCAACGCGCATTCGCGAAGAAGTCGACCAGGATGCCAACATCATCCTCGGCGCGACCTTCGACGAAGAGCTCGAGGGCGTCATCCGCGTGTCGGTCGTTGCCACCGGCATCGACAAGGCCGCTGCCGACATCAACACGCCGCCGCTGACGATCCGCGCGCCGCAGAAGCCAGCTCCGCAGCAGCCGGTGCAGCAGCAGCGTCCGGTTGAAGTCCGCACCGCACCGGTTCACAGCGATGTGCCGCGCGATCCGGTCGCCGAAGCAATTCGCGCCGCGGAAGCAAATGCAGAGTTTGCAGCCCGTCAGCAGCAGGTCGCGGAGGCCGACTTTCGTCCCCAGAGCCGGCTATTTACGCCCGCCGCCGAAGCAGCCCCAATGATGGCGCAGCCTGAGCCGGTCCGTCAGGCTCCGGTGCAGCAGATGGCGCCGATCGCACCACAGCCACAGCCGCAGCCGCAGATGGCGCCGGTCCAGCAGCCGCGCATGCCGCGCATCGAAGACTTCCCGCCGGTCGTGCGTGCAGAACTCGATGCACCGCATCACCAGCAGGAGCACGAGGAGCGCGGACCGATGGGCCTGCTCAAGCGCCTGACCGCTGGTCTGTCGCGTCGTGAGGAAGAAGGCGCGAAATTGCAGCCAGCCCAGCCGCGCGAGCCGCGCCTGCGCCAGCCGGAGCAGCGCCGTGCACCTGCAGCCGACGCGCATCTGTATGCGCCGAAGCGCGGGCAGCTTGACGATCAGGGACGCCTCTCGGTGCAGCCGCGCGCTGCGCAGGAAGACGACCAGCTGGATATCCCGGCGTTCCTGCGTCGTCAGGCGAACTGACGTGACAGGCGTAACGGAAATCCGGCACCCGGATTATCCAGAAATGTGACACGCGATTTCAGGCGGGCGCGAAAGCGTTCGCCTGAATCTTTTTGTATTTACAGATCAGTGTGTTGTTTCACGTTGTGGAAGTGAGACAGGGCGTAACAGAGAGTAAAAAACCGTGATTTGGACTCTCCCTTCCGGACCACTATCTTCGCTGCCAAGCAACAATCGGCCGTGGATTCGTGGGGATGAGATTCCACTAGCCGAGTTTCAGATCACGGTCGCTCGCGCGGCCTTTCGGGTATAATCCGGGGCGGGCTTATGGGGATCGAAGTGTACGACTACCAGACAACGCTCAAGTCACGCGTATCGTTGTCAGGCATCGGTGTTCACAGTGGAAACAATGTTTCCATTGATTTTGTTCCAGCTGATCCAGATACCGGTATTGTCTTTGTTCGCACCGATGTGCAGGGCGAGCCTGTGGAACTTCGCGCGCTTGCGTCCGAAGTTGGCGGGACCGATCTGTCGACGATTCTGGGCGATCTTGGCGGCGTGCATGTCGCGACCGTCGAGCATCTTCTTGCGGCCCTTGCCGGGCTGGGCATCGACAATCTTCTCATCGAGATCGACGGCAACGAGGTTCCTGTGCTGGATGGCAGCTCGGCGCCTTTCGTCGAGGTTTTCGAGCAGGCCGGTTTGCAGCAGCAGGCGGTGAAGCGGCGTTATATCCGCATCCTGAAGCCGGTTCGCATCGACAATGGTGCGTCCTGGGCCGAATTCCGCCCCTATGACGGAACGCGCTTCGAGGTCGAGATCGACTTTGAAAGCCCTGCGATCGGGCGTCAGTCTTTCGCGACCGACATCACGCCAGAATCATTCCGCAACGAACTTTCCCGCGCGCGCACTTTCGGCTTCATGAAAGATGTCGAGCGGCTGTGGGCGGCAGGCTATGCGCTGGGGTCTTCTTTGGAAAACTCCGTCGTGATTGGTGACGATCACCGCGTCATCAACATGGAAGGGCTGCGCTACCCTGACGAGTTCGTGCGCCACAAGATGCTGGATGCCGTCGGCGATCTTGCGCTGGCTGGCGCGCGCTTTATCGGCTGCTTCCGCTCCTACCGGGGCGGACACAAGCTCAACGCACAGGCTTTGCGCCGTCTGCTTTCCGACCGGTCTGCGTTCGAGATCGTCGAAACCGGCCGCCGGGTGCGCGGGCGTGGCGCTGAGATGATTGCCGTGAATGCGCCCGTTTACGCGCCGTGGATGATCTGACAGCAGCGCGTTGGCAGTCCCCGTCGCCACAAAAAAGCACCATTGCGTCACGACAAGTTGCCGAAGGGCGTCAGTTGAATTAAGACTGCCGCACGTTTTGTGTCGTGTTGGATGGCAGGCGTCACTGTCTGCAATCCGGGGCGCATAAGTTTCTAGGCCAGAGAGCGATTACCCGACATGAATGATTTCCGGAACGGAGTTTTCGAAGGGCCTTTGGGCAAAGTCGGGCTGATCGCGCTGACGCTTTCGGCGCCGCTTCTGTTGTCTGCATGCGCAAGCGACAAGAAGATGGACCTGGCGACCTATGTCGAAAGCGTCGAGCCACCAGACGCGCTTTACAATCAGGGCCTCGCGAATCTCGAGGCGGGCCGGATGACGGAAGCCGCGCGCAAGTTCGACGCGGTCGATCGCTCGCATCCCTATTCAGAGCAGGCCCGCAAGGCGATGGTGATGGGCGCGTTCGCCAATTATCGCATGGGCAAGTATGAGGAAGCGATTGCCGCAGGGCAGCGTTACGTCTCGCTCTATCCGACGTCGGACGATGCCGCTTATGCGCAGTATATCGTCGGCCTGAGCTATTTCCGCCAGATCAACGACATCACCCGCGACCAGAAGGAATCGCGCCGTGCGATCGAGGCGATGCAGGAAGTCGTCGAGCGCTGGCCGGATTCTGAATATGTCGACGATGCCAAGGCCAAGATCCGCTTCGCTCGCGATCAGCTGGCCGGCAAGGAGATGCAGGTCGGGCGCTACTATCTCGAGCGCCGCGAATTTATCGCCGCTGCCCGTCGTTTCCGTAACGTCGTCGAGACCTATCCGAACACCAACCATGTCGAGGAAGCACTCGCGCGGTTGACCGAAACCTATTACGCAATGGGCCTTGCTTCGGAAGCACAGACAGCGGCGGCGGTTCTCGGACACAACTACCCGGATAGTCAGTGGTACAAGGATTCCTATGCCCTGCTTCAATCCGGTGGGTTACAGCCGCGCGAGAACAGGGGCTCCTGGCTGAGCCGCGCGGGTGCATTGATCGCCGGCAGCTGATTTCGCGACATGCTCGTCAACCTGTCGATCCGCGATATCGTCTTGATCGAACGGCTCGACATTGATTTTGCGCCGGGTCTGTCAGTGCTGACTGGCGAGACCGGCGCAGGCAAGTCGATCCTTCTTGATTCGCTTTCGCTTGCGCTTGGCGCCCGCGGTGACGCATCGCTGGTGCGTCATGGTGCGACGCAAGGCGCGGTGACGGCGGTGTTCGACGTTCCCGTAAATCATCCGGCGCGCGACATCATTCGCGACAATGGCCTTGAGGATGAAGGCGATATCATCCTGCGCCGTGTCCAGTCGGGCGATGGGCGAAGCCGTGTGTTCGTCAATGACCAGCCGGCAAGCGTGACGCTGCTGCGCGAGATCGGCCGTGCGCTGGTCGAGATCCACGGACAGCACGACGACCGCGCTCTGGTCGATGGCGATGCGCATCGCGACCTTCTCGACGCGTTCGGCGGCCATCTGGGCGCAGCGCGGAACGTGGGCAAGCTGTGGCGGATGTGGCGCGAGAAAGAGCAGGCGCTGTCGCGTCTGCGCGCCAAGGTGGAAGCGGCTGCGCGCGAGGCCGACTATCTGCGCTCATGTGTTGATGAACTGTCGAAGATCGACCCGCAGCCGGGCGAGGAGACCGACCTTGCCGAGCGCCGCGCCGCGATGATGCGCGCCGAAAAGATCGCCACCGATATTTCCGACGCGCAGGACGTGCTGTCGGGCCAGAACGCCGGTGTGCCGCAACTGGCAAGCCTGCTGCGGCGTTTGCAGCGCAAGGCGGCGGACGCGCCGGGACTGCTGGATGACATCATCAAGTTTCTCGACGAAGCGCTGATCTCGCTGGATTCGGCGCAGGTGGCGGTCGATGAAGCGCTGCGCGCGACGGAATTCGATCCGCGCGCGCTGGAGCAGGCGGAAGAGCGGCTGTTTGCCTTGCGCGCGGCTGCCCGCAAGCATTCTGTGCAGGTCGATGACCTTGCCGCGCTGCGCGACCGGATGGCGGCAGACCTTGCCGATCTCGACGCAGGCGAGGAGAGGGTGGCAGGGCTGGAAGAAGAATCGCGGGCTGCGCGTCTGGCCTATGACGAGGCGGCGGCGCTGTTGTCGGAGCAGCGCAAGGCCTCGGCGGCGGCGCTTGCCAGCTCGGTGATGCAGGAACTGCCCGCGCTCAAGCTGGAGCGGGCGGAATTTCTGGTCGAGATCAGTTCCGATCCTGAAGAGCGCAGCGAAATGGGCATCGACCAGATCGAATTTCGCGTGCGCACCAACCCCGGAACGCGTCCCGGCCCGATGATGAAGGTGGCATCGGGTGGTGAGCTGTCGCGCTTCCTTCTGGCGCTCAAGGTGGCACTGGCGGATCGCGGATCGGCACCGACGCTGGTGTTCGACGAAATCGATACAGGTGTCGGGGGTGCGGTGGCGGACGCCATCGGCCAGCGACTGGCGCGGCTTGCCGGGGGCATTCAGGTTCTGTCGGTGACGCATGCGCCGCAGGTGGCCGCGCGGGCCAACACGCACTATCTTATTTCGAAGTCGGGCAGCGCGGATCGCGTCGCCACGGGTGTGCAATCTTTGGCGCGCGATGACCGGCAGGAGGAAATCGCGCGCATGCTGGCTGGCGCAACGATTACCGACGAAGCCCGCGCCGCCGCAGACCGATTGTTGCGGGAAAACGCTGACGTTTTCTGACGATTCCTTGTAGTTTAAGCTGCGTTCCGTGGTTGGTTCCGTTTGTACCTTGGTCCATGGGATGCTGTTTTTTCCCAGATTTCAGGCCGAAACATTTCATGTCCATCACGCTCAAATCCGTTGAAGATCTAACCCAGGCGGAAGCTGCCGAGGAACTGTCCCGGCTTGCAGGTGAGATCGCCGAGCATGATCGCCGCTATCATGCCGAAGACGCGCCGACGATTTCTGACGCCGACTATGATGCGTTGCGGCTGCGCAATGCCGCCATCGAAGCGGCGTTTCCAGAACTGGTTCGGACCGATTCACCGTCGCGGGCGGTTGGCGCTGCACCTTCGGGCGCGTTCGCACAGGTTCAGCACGCCAGACCGATGCTGTCGCTCGACAACGTCTTCAACGATGAGGATGTGCGCGACTTCATGACTTCGGTGCGGCGGTTCCTGTCGTGGCCGGCGGATCGGGAACTGGCGGTGACGGCGGAGCCGAAGATCGACGGTCTATCGATGTCGCTGCGCTACGAAAACCGCGAGCTGGTGACTGCGGCGACGCGCGGCGACGGCACGACGGGTGAGAACGTCACCGCCAATATTCGCACGATTGCCGACATTCCGCAGACATTGCCAGCAGATGCGCCGGACATCGTCGAGGTTCGGGGCGAAGTTTACATGCGGCGGGACGATTTTCTCGCGTTGAATGAACGGATGGAAGCAGAAACCGGGCGGGTTTTCGCCAACCCGCGCAATTTTGCGGCGGGAAGCCTGCGCCAGAAAGACCCGGAGGTGACGCGTTCGCGGCCGTTGAAGTTCTTCGCTTACGCCTGGGGCGAGACGGGCGGGGAGCCTCTGGCGGAAACGCAATATGAGGCCGTGAAGCGGCTCGGCTCGTGGGGCTTTCCGATCAACGACCATATGGGCATCTGCCGCTCGGTCGACGAGATGCTGGCGCGCTATCGCGTCATCGAGGCCGAGCGGGCGAGCCTGCCCTATGACATTGACGGGGTGGTCTACAAGGTCGACCGTCTCGACCTGCAGGAGCGGCTCGGCTTTCGCTCGCGCAGCCCGCGCTGGGCGACCGCACACAAGTTTGCCGCCGAGAAGGCGACGACCATTTTGCGCGAGATCGACATTCAGGTCGGACGCACCGGGGCGCTGACGCCGGTGGCGCGGCTGGAGCCGGTGACGGTCGGCGGCGTGGTGGTGACCAACGCGACGCTGCACAATGAGGATTACATTCGCGGCATCGGCAATCAGGGCCAGCCGATCCGCGAGGGCCGGGATATTCGCGTTGGCGACACGGTGCTGATCCAGCGCGCGGGCGACGTGATCCCGCAGGTGCTCGACGTTCTGCTCGATCAGCGTGCCGCCGATTCCGTACCGTACAGCTTCCCGACCGTCTGCCCGGCCTGTGGCAGTCACGCGGTGCGCGAGGAGGGCGAGGCGGTCCGGCGCTGCACGGGCGGACTGATCTGCCCGGCGCAGGCGGTGGAACGGATTCGCCATTTCGTCTCGCGCAATGCGCTCGATATTGAAGGCTTTGGCGAAAAGCAGATCGAGTTCTTTTTCCACCATGACGATCCGTCGCTGCGTATCCGCACGCCTGCCGACATTTTTACCTTGAAGAAGCGGCAGCAGAATTCGCTGACGAAGCTGGAGAATATTGACGGGTTTGGCGCGGTTTCGGTGAAGAAGCTGTTTGCGGCCATCGACGATCGCCGAAACGTGGCGCTGTCACGCTTCCTGTTTGGTCTGGGCATCCGCCATGTCGGCGAAACCAACGCCAAGCGTCTGGCGCGGCACTACCTGTCGTTCGAACGGTTGCGTGAGGGCGTCAGCCATGCCGCCATTCCGCAGGGCAAGGGCGATCCGGGCAACGCGCAGTGGCAGGAACTCACCAACGTCAATGGCATCGGTTCGGTCGTCGCGCAGGCGCTGGTCGAGTTCTTCGCGGAAGAACACAATATTCCGGCGCTCGATGCGCTGCTGGAAGAAGTGACGCCGACGGACGAAGAACCGGTCGGCGATGTGTCATCGCCGGTGTCCGGCAAGACAGTCGTGTTCACCGGCTCGCTAGAGCGGATGTCGCGCGACGAGGCCAAGGCGATGGCCGAGCGGTTTGGCGCGAAGGTTTCGGGGTCCGTGTCGAAGAAAACCGATCTGGTGGTCGCCGGACCTGGCGCGGGATCGAAGCTCAAGCAGGCGACCGATCTGGGCATCGAGGTGATAGACGAGGACGCCTGGTTCGTGCTGGTCGGTCAGGGTTGAGCGTGCCACGCAGCCGTTGATGCAGGCAGGCTGGTTCAATCGAATTGATGTGACATGGCGTGCGTCGTGACTTAAAGCGTGTCGCGATCCTTCGGTTTCGCTTCGCACGCATGAAGTTCCTGTATTGACGCATGTCTTTATCCCGAAACCGGTTCGCACTTTTGCTGGAACTGCGCTGGACGGCGCGCCGTTCCGAGGAGTCTCGATGACGTCAACAAGCATGTCTGAAATGCGGCCCAGCCGCATCGCCGAGTTTTTCGGCGCGTTTCGTATTGCAACGCCCGTGGTGGTCGCCTCGGCGCCGTTCGGCCTGCTGTTTGGGGCGCTTGCCGTGCAGAACGGATTGTCGGTCGGCGAGGCGATCCTCATGAGCGCGACGGTGTTTGCCGGCGCAAGCCAGATGGTCGGCCTTGAATTGTTCAACCAGACGGTCCCGGCCTGGCTGGTCGTTCTGTCCATTTTTGCCGTCAATTTCCGTCACGTGCTCTATTCGGCAGCGATTGGCCGCAATACGCGGCACTGGACGCCCTTCCAGCGCGCGTTCGGCTTTTTCTTCCTCACCGACATCCAATATGCCGAAGGTGAAAAGCAGGCGGAAACGCCGAGAGGTCTGTCGTTCGTCTGGTATATGGGGATGGCGACCTTCATCTATGTTGCCTGGGTGGCTGAGGCTGCCATCGGCAGCATTTTCGGAAACTTGATCTCGGACTCATACGCGCTTGGTCTCGACTTCATGCTGCCGATCTATTTTCTCGGAATGGTGATGGATTTTCGCCGGCGTCCGCTCTGGCTGCCTGTCGTGCTGGTCAGCTCCGCTGCATCGATCGCGGCTTATTACTGGGTCGGCTCGCCATGGCACGTGTCGATTGGCGCCGTGGCCGGCATTACCCTGGCTGTCATTGTCGGGCCGGTTCAAACGCAGGAGGGGCGGTCGTGAGCTCTACGGTCTGGATCATTCTTGCAGGGGCGCTTGCCACCTATCTGACGCGTATCGGCGGCCATCTCGTTCTGTCGCGTTTCGAGCGGCTGCATCCGCGCGTCGAGGCGGGACTCAACGCCGTGCCAGCAGCCGTTCTGACAACCCTGGTTGCACCGGCCGCCACAACAGGCGGTCCGGCAGAGTGGGCGGCGCTTGCCGTCGCAGGGCTGGTCGCCCTGCGTGGCAATCTGATGACGATGTTCCTGACCGGCGCAGCCGTGCTGATCGTCTTGCGCAACCTTTTATAGAGGCGCTGCGGCAGCTTCGAGCCAGCTGCGGACCTCATCCTCCACCAGCGGGCTGATTTCCGCGATCACGCGCTGGTGATAGGCGTCGATCCAGTCGCGCTCGGCGGCGCTCAGCTGGTCGAGCGCGATCAGTCGCCGGTCGAACGGGGCCAGCGTCAGCGTTTCGAAGCCGTGCATGTCGATGTCGCCACCGGGGATCGGCTGCGGATCGGTGACGACGATCAGATTCTCCAGCCTTATGCCGTAGCCGCCTTCCTTGTAGTAGCCCGGCTCGTTGGAGAGGATCATGCCGGCGAGCAGCTTTTCCGTGCCGGTTTTGGCGATGCGCTGCGGGCCTTCGTGGACCGACAGGAACGCGCCGACGCCGTGGCCGGTGCCGTGGGCATAGTCGATGCCGGCCAGCCAGTGGGCGTGGCGCGCAATCGGGTCGATGTCCATGCCGCGCGTGCCGACAGGATAGCGCAGCATGGAGAGCGCAATCAGTCCCTTGAGCACGATGGTATAGCGGCTGCGCATCTCCTCGCTCGGCTGGCCGACGGCCACGGTGCGGGTGATGTCGGTGGTGCCGTCCTGATACTGACCGCCTGAATCGACGAGGAACAGTTCACCGGCCTGCAGCTTGCGGTTGGACTTGGTGGTGACGCGATAATGGATGATCGCGCCGTTGGGACCGGCACCGGAGATCGTGTCGAAGGAGATGTCGCGCAACGGCATCTGGCTTTCTTCGCCCTTGGTGCGGCGGAACGCTTCCAGCGCCTTCACAGCGCCGATTTCGTCCACGGTGCCGGGCGCCTGCTGGTCCAGCCAGTGCAGATAGGTGGTGATCGCGGCACCGTCGCGGCGATGGGCAGCGCGCGAGCCGGCCAGCTCGGCTTCGTTCTTGACCGCACGGGGCAGGCGCGCCGGGTCCGGCAGTTGCAGGACCGTGCCGCCATTGTCCTCGACGATCATGCGCAGACGGTCTGCGGCCAGGGAAGGGTCGAGCGAGATGCGGCCACCGGCGGCGGCGAGGCGCGCGACGGCATCCTCAAGCGCGTCGGGCGGCAGGATGTCAGCAAGCTGGGTCAAATAGGCGTCGGTCTCGATGGTGAGCTTGGCGCGGTCGAGAAACAGCTGCGGAAGGCCGTCCGCGGCAAGGATGGCAAAGCCGAGCGCCAGCGGCGTGTGGGGCACATCGCGGCCGCGAATGTTGAACACCCATGCCAGCGACGACGGATCGGTTAGGACGGCGTGGGTCGCGTTCTGGCTCTGCAAGGCTTCGGCAAGACGTGCAACCTTGTCGGACGCCAGCTCGCCGGCAAAGCCGATCGGGTGGATCTCGATCTTTTCCGCAGGCGGGGCAGGGCGGTCGGTCCAGACGGCATCGACAAAATTGTCGACCGGGACGAGTTCCGCGCCGGCATTTTCGAGTGCGCTGCGCAGGGCGGCGGCCTCCGAAACGGTGTGCAGCCATGGATCGAAGCCGATGCGCATCCCGGCAGACGCATTGCTCGCAAGCCATCTGGCGGGTGGATTGTCGACAAGGCTTTCGACGGCGAAAGTGTCCATGTCGACCTGCTTGCGCGCCTGCAGGGTGTAGCGGCCATCAACGAAGATCAGCGCCCGGTCACGCAGGATCAGCGCCGCACCCGCAGAGCCGGTGAAGCCGGTCAGCCATTGAAGCCGTTCGGAACAGGCGGCAACATATTCGCCCTGATGCTCGTCTGCGCGCGGAACCAGAAAACCGTCGATCTGGCTTTCGCTCATCCGCTCGCGGAGCTTTGCAACGCGGGCAGGGCCCTGGTTCGGATCCGTCAACGCATCGAATGACTGAAACATGGCACCCTCTGAAACAGCAAATATCCTGTCAGATGAATAGAACATCGACGCTGAAAGTGGAAACCGGATTTACGATCTATGGCCGCTGTGAGGCAGGATCGGGGATTATGGTTATATTGCGTTGCAGCAAATTCTTCGCACATGCAAAATTGCATTGAGCATATGCACAATCGTCACTGGTTACAGGACGTTGCGCTCACTACCTTACAGATGACGATAACAGAGCAAACCAAGGAGCTTCGAGATGGCAAAGCGTGGATTTTTTCGGAATGCAATGGACGCGATGATTGCAGCCCGCGAGAAGCAGGCGCAGCGCTATGTCACCGGCGCGCTCCTGATGATGGACGACGAGACGCTGCGCGCGAACGGATATACGCGCACCGACCTGCAGCGCCGCAACACGACGCCCTATCTTTTCTAAGACGGGTTTCCAGCTCTGCAAATGCGAAGCGGCCCTTTGGGGGCCGCTTTTTTGTTGCCGATTATTTCAGGTGGATGGTGACCCATTCCTCGCGCAGCAATGTCGAGATGTGACGGAAGCCGGCGTTTTGATAGGCGGCGACAACGGCGTCGTGCTGCTTGTCCAGGATGCCGGACAGGATCAGAGAGCCGTTGGGCGCAAGATGGGTGGCCATCTGTGGCGCCAGTTCCATCAGCGGACCGGCGAGGATGTTGGCGACGATCAGCTCGAACGGTCCGTGCTGGCTGAAGACCGGATCGTCAAAGCCGGGCGCTGTCGCGGTGGTGACGTGTTCGGCGACGTCGTTCAGAACGACATTGTCAGTGGCGACGTCGGTTGCGATGGGGTCGATGTCGGTGGCGAGGACCGGGATCGCGGCAAGCTTGGCAAGGGCAATGGCCAGAACGGCGCTGCCGGTGCCAAGGTCGAGCGCGTTTTTGGGCTGCTCGGCGGCGACAACCGCCTCGATGGTTTCAAGGCAACCGGAGGTGGTGCCGTGGTGTCCGGTGCCGAAAGCGAGGCCGGCTTCGATCTCGATGCCGATATCGCCGTCCTGCAGCTTGTCGCGGTCATGCGAGCCATAGACGAAGAAGCGACCGGCGCGAACCGGCTGGAGCCCTTCAAGCGACTTGGCAACCCAGTCGACGTCGCCCAGCGGCTCGTGGCTGATGGTCAGGTCGTTTGCGGCCTCGCCGAGCGTGTCGCGGATGCGCGCTTCAACGCTGGCGATCTGGTCGTCATCAACATAGACCGACAATTCCTCGATGCCGGCATCCTCGTCGACCTCGAAGATGACGATGGGCAAGCCGTCGTCCTCGAATGCGACCTCGAGCTTGGAGAAAAATTCGGTCGAGGCCGGTTTGACGGCGGTGAAATAGAGGCGAGTCTGGGACAAGATGTGGCTTCCGTGCTCAGCCGCCAGCCAGGCGTTTCAGCTTGGCGAGGGCGTTTTGGGGATTTTCACCATATGCGATGGTTCCGGCAAAATCGCCAGAGCGATCAAGCAGGATAATCGATGCGGTGTGATCCATGGTGTAGTCGCCGCCTTCAAGATCGACCTTCTTCCAGTAGATGCCGAAAGAGCGCGCCATCTCGAAAACCTTGTCCGGTTCGCCGCTGATGCCGAGAATCCGTGGCGAAACGTTGCTGACATAGGCGTTGATGGTTTCCGGCGGGTCGCGCTCCGGGTCGATGGTGACGAAATAGGCGTTGATCTTGTCGCCGTCAGCGCCGAGTTCGTTCAGCCAGTTGTCCAGTTCGTAGAGTGTCGTCGGGCAGACCTCGGGGCAGTGGGTGAAGCCGAAGAACACAGCGCTGGGCTTGTTGCGGAACGCCTGCTCGGTGATCTCGTTGCCGCGCATGTCGACGAGCGTGAAGGGCGCGCCATAGGCCTGCCCGGAATTCTGGTCACGATACCAGTCGAAGGCGAGCCAGCCGACGATCAGCGCGACAAGGAAGATGATACCGACAAGTATTGAACGCATCATGGAGAAAGCTCGTTTCCGCGTAGGGGCGCGCTGAAGCGCGTCAGAAGCACCAGGCCATGCCCTGCTCGACAAGAGTCAGGAAAATGGCAGGCGCATGCTCGATCCAGCTCGCAAAGGCGAGGCCGGTTACAGCCGACAAAGCGAGCCCGGCCAAGACAATGGCAGCAAGGCGCAGCGAAGGGTGAATGTCAGCAAACATGGCCTATAGATAGCGTCTCGCGCGCGCCGGCGAAAGATGCCATCTTCCCGTTGCGACTGAACCACGCATCCGTGGCGACAGCGCGTGAGGGATATTGTCATGAAAGCTGCTGTCCGCCCCGAGCGGTATACGAATCTCCAACTCCTGCTGCATTGGCTGGTAGCGGCGCTGGTCGCCTTTCAATATCTGTTCAATGAGGGGATCATGGCGTCATGGCATTTCTATGCACATGGCGATGCCGCGACACCCGAGGATTTTTCCGGCGCCAATCTTCACGTGCTGGTCGGGCTGACCGTGCTGCTGCTGGCCATCGTCAGGCTGGCGGTGCGGATTTCCCACGGTACGCCGGCAGCCCCGGAAGGGGAGCCGCGACCCTTGCGCATCCTCGCCACCGCAACGCATCACCTGCTTTATCTGCTGATCTTCCTGGTGCCGCTTTCGGGAGCGATGGCCTGGTTTTTCGTGATCGAACGTGCCGCTACCGGCCATAATCTGACCAAAGCTCTGCTGCTGGCGGTGGTTCTGCTGCATATCGCTGGCGCGTTGGTTCAGGCGGTGGTGTTTCGCTCCAATGTGTTCTCGCGCATGCTTCCCTCGCGCCGTTGAGCACGGCCGGAGGATGGGGTAGGAGGCGACATGACCGACTACCTGCCGACATCCTCGGAACCACGCATTCATCAGACGGCGGAGCTGAAATCCTGCCGTCTGGGCCGCCATGTGAACATCGCCGAGCGTGTGATCCTTCGGGAAGTCACCGTCGGCGATTATTCGTACATGGAGCGGCACGGCGAGGGCATCTACGCGACAATCGGAAAATTCTGCTCAATCGCTTCCAATGTGCGGATCAACGCGCTGGAACATCCGATGGAACGGATCACCACCCACAAGATCACCTATCGCCCGAACGAGTATTTCAAGTTTCACGGCGTCGATCAGGCATTTCGCGAGCGGCGCAGGCAAAAGCATGTGACGATTGGCAATGATGTCTGGATCGGTCATGGCGCGGTCATCATGCCGGGGGTGACGGTCGGTGACGGCGCGGTGGTCGGGGCCAATGCGGTGGTGACCCGCGATGTCGGCCCCTACGAGATCGTTGCCGGGGTTCCCGCACGCATTGTTCGCAAGCGCTTTCCCGACGCAATCGCTGCGCGCCTGCAGGACATGGCGTGGTGGGACTGGCCGGCGGAGCGTCTGGCAAGAGCGATCCCGGATATGCAAAGCCTTGCGATTGAGGATTTTCTCGAAGTCTGGGGCGGTGATTTCGAAGTATAAATATTGAATAAATTTTTATACATTAAGGTGAAGCGTTATCTTTAACATTTGGATTACTTGTTGGGTTAAAGATTTATTGATCTCATAGGTTGCAATTCTCCCGCATAAGTGGTTTTCTTTGTCTCGGAGATTACCGCATGAGGCATTGGAACTGATCCAGGGAGAAGTCTTATGAAGAAGTTCGCTGCTTTTGCATCCCTCGCCGCCGTACTGTCTTTCGCTGCGCTTCCGGCTGAAGCAGGCGGTTGGGGCCGTTCCGGCGCATCCCAGCAATCGTCTGGCGGCCTGGTGAACATTTCGCCGAGCGTGCAGACCGGCAACCTGAACCTTCTCAGCGGCATCGGCGTGCTCAACAACTCGTCGATCCTCAGTGGCAACGTCCTGTCGGGCATCGTCAAAGGCAACAACAACAATGTTGGCAATGGCAATGTGAACGGCCAGCAGAATGCTGTCGGCAACGGCATCGTCGGTGGCGGCTCCTTCGGAAATTCGCAGAGCAACGCCTGGAACAGCTTCAACAGCGCCGGAAAGCGTCGCTAGTTCGCGCTGAACTCAGGTCGCACCGACCTGAGTTCATCCGACGCTTTGCAGTTTTGCTGGAATTGCTCGAGGGACAGAGCGGGATACGGGCGGACCGCATCCCACTTTCCTCATCCGCTCCCGGCGAATGCTCGACCGGGGCAGTGACTGCCCCCGTCGACCCACCGCTGATGCGGAGGCGGTTGCCACTGGTCCCCCGCCTTGGAACCGCCTGATGCCGAAGGGAGGCCCCTGACCCACCCTCCCAGCCTCCCTTCGGTTCACAGGTGATCCTTCCGATCCCGGAGGAGCGAGATTGGGAGCTTTCAGCAGGCTAGGTCAGAGTTTTGCGGCAAGTGCCATGTGCACATCGACGGTGTCGCGTTGCAGCCCGAAATTTTCCAGAAGCTTGCGCGTGGCATCGACACGCATTGTCAGCCCGAGATGCGTGTTGATCTGCCATTCAGCTTCGGCATAGAGCCCGCGCGCCAGCTCGACCGTTTCCAATCCGAGATTTTCACGCCGCTCCAGATATAGTCCCGTGCCAAAACGAAGTTCCTGAGAGTGGCGGTAGCCCGCTTCCAGTTCCATGCGCCGGGCCCAGGTGGCAACCGGGTCGTCATTGGTCTTGGGATCAAAGGCTGCCTTGAGCGATCCGCGCAGCGAGAAGCGGGAGAACACCGGCATCTCGGCGGCCAGCTCATAAGCGAGGCGCTGCTCTCTGAAATCCGCGTCGAACAGTTCGAGGGCGTGCAGGCCAACAGATCCGGCGGCAACCGCGCCATTGGCAAAACGAATGCCGGCATGCGCGCCGACGGCATAGTCCATCACCTCAAGCGGTGGAAGAAAGCCGATCTGGCCAGAGCGCATCAGGCCGGCAGTGCCATAAGCGCCGAAGCTGACTGGCCCATGGGTGCGGGTGAGCTTGATGCCGGCACGAAAGCGGTCGCGGTCGGGATCGAGCCGGAGTGGGGGCTGAATGTCGTTTTCAAACTGCGTGTCTTCAGGCTTTTCGCGCGAAGCGGTCGCTTCCATGGCGAGGACCGTATCCGCGTCGAGGCGTAAACCAGCTTGCAGTCCAGCTGTCATGACCGTCATGCGTGTGCGGATGCCGAGAAATGCGTCCTCGCCAAGCAGCAATTCGTCGCCTTCTTCGGCCATCTGAACAGCGAGAGTGCCGCGCAGTTCGAAATTTTCAGAGAGCGCGACCGTGGTGTCGGTGGAGATGCCGAGCGCGAAGTCGTTCTCGATGCTCAGGACGTCATAGTGCTTGGCATTGATGTTGGCAGTGACGCCGGTCGTGCCGAGGTCGTGCGCAAGCTTGCTGGCGACGGAGCCGCGCAGCTGGGTGTACCAGTCGTCGAGCTGGAGCGGCGTGTCGAGGGCGTTTGTGGTGTAGTGGCGCAACAGCGTCAGGCTTGCCTGGGGCGAGCTGTCATTGCCCGAACTGGTTTGCGCGCTTGCCGCGACCGGGCCTGCAAGGGACATGGCCATGATCAATGCACCAGCCCGCATCGCCATCTCCTGTGGGGTGCCCCTTCCGTTTCGGGGGGTGGTGACAACGGAAGGGGCCGGAGAAAACCGCCATTGAGACGGAACGCACACAGGCACCATTGCCTGCAAGATCGACAATAGGCGACAATTGCACAAGGTTGCCCAAAGAGAGAATGCAACCTTTGGTTGCTCTCAGGTTGTGGCGATCAGACGGGGTTCACGAAGCCGTCAAGCACGCGCTTCTGGCCGGCCTTGTCGAAGTCGATCGTCAGCTTGTTGCCGTCGATCGCAGCCACGGTGCCGTTGCCGAACTTCTGGTGAAACACCCGGTTGCCGACCTTGAATGCCGACGGGGTGTCCGAAACGCTCTTGGCAACCAGTTCGCCATCGATGGTGCGACCCTTGACGCTGCTGCGTCCCGCGCCATAGCCGGAATCCACCTCGCCATAGCCGATGCGCTCGACAGAATGCCCGGAGCGCGAGCCCCAGTTGCGGTCGGTTGCCTCGGTGCGGTTGGCCTGCGCCCGCTGCCAGCCAGGGGTGGCGTAGGCGTTGGAAAATGAGCTGCCGCCGGAACTGCCGACATTGTCGAAACGCGACGCGCCGTAAGGACTGCGTCCGCTCTGGCGGTCGCCATAGCCGCCATAGCCGGAGCCGGATTCGGCCACTTCGACATGCGCCTCAGGAAGTTCTTCCAGAAAGCGCGAGGGCAGCGTCGATTGCCACAGTCCGTGGATGCGACGGTTGGAGGTGAACCAGATATGCAGGTTCTTCTTGGCGCGGGTGAGCCCGACATAGGCAAGGCGGCGCTCTTCCTCGAGGCCGGAGCGGCCACCTTCATCGAGCGAGCGCTGGTGCGGGAACAAGCCTTCTTCCCAGCCGGGAAGGAATACGGTGTCGAACTCAAGACCCTTGGCCGAATGCAGCGTCATGATGTTGACGGCATCGAGGTCTTCGTTCTGCTCGGCGTCCATCACCAGTGCGACATGCTCAAGGAAGCTGCGCAGCGACTCGTAATCCTCCATGGAACGGATCAGTTCCTTGAGGTTTTCCAGCCGCGTCGGCGCGTCCGCCGATTTGTCGTTCTTCCACATTGCCGTGTAGCCGGACTCATCGAGAATGATCTCGGCAAGTTCGGTATGCGGCGTGTTGTCGAGCAGTTCCTTCCAGCGGGCGAAGTTCGCCGCAACCTGACGCAGTGCCGCGCGTGGCTTCGGCTTCATCTCGTCGCTCTCGGCAAGCTGTGCAGCTGCTTCCAGCATCGGAATGCGCAATGCGCGCGAGGTGTCGTGGACCTGACGGATCGCCGCTTCGCCAAGGCCGCGTTTGGGCACATTGACGATGCGCTCGAAGGCGAGGTCGTCGGCACCTTGCGCAACGACGCGGAAATAGGCCATCGCGTCGCGGATTTCCTGGCGCTCGTAGAAGCGCGGGCCGCCAATGACGCGGTAGTTCAGGCCAAGCGTGACGAAGCGGTCTTCGAACTCGCGCATCTGGAACGACGCGCGCACCAGAATCGCCATGTCGTTGAGGTTGTGCTTGGTGTTGCGCTGGGCGGCTTCGATTTCCTCGCCAACCGCGCGGGCTTCCTCTTCGGAATCCCACGCCGCATGCACCATCACCTTGGAATCGTCAGCGTTGGGTTTTTCGGTGAACAGCGTCTTGCCGAGGCGGCCTTCATTATGCGCAATCAGATGGGACGCTGCGCCAAGGATATGCGCGGTCGACCGGTAGTTGCGCTCAAGCCGAACGACGGTCGCGCCGGGGAAATCCTTGTCGAAACGCAGGATGTTGTCAACTTCGGCGCCGCGCCAGCCATAGATCGACTGGTCGTCATCACCGACACAGCAGATATTGATGGGGCCACTATCGGCGCTCGGGCGCTGGGCGAGCAGGCGCAACCACATATATTGGGCGGTGTTGGTGTCCTGATACTCGTCGACGAGAATATATTTGAATCGGCGGTGATATTCCTTCAGCACGTCCGGGTGATTGCGGAAAATCCGGATCGGGTGGCACAGGAGATCGCCGAAATCGCAGGCGTTGAGCGTCGTCAGGCGCTCCTGATAGGCGCGGTAGAGCTCGCGGCCTTTGCCATTGCCGAATGCGCGGGCGTCGCCTTCGGCGATTTCCGACGGCCCGAGCCCCTTGTTCTTCCAGCCGTCGATCATCTGCGCGAACTGGCGCGCGGGCCAACGCTTGTCGTCTAGCCCCTCGGCCTGGATCAACTGCTTGATCAGCCGGATGACGTCGTCGGTGTCGAGGATGGTGAAATCGGAGCGCAGACCGGCAAGTTCGGCATGGCGGCGCAGGATCTTGACGCCGATGGAGTGGAACGTGCCGAGCCATGGCATGCCCTCGACCGCTTCGCCAACCAGAACGCCGATGCGCTGCTTCATCTCGCGCGCGGCCTTGTTGGTGAAGGTGACGGCGAGAATCTGCGACGGGTAGGCGCGACCGCTGGCAAGGATATGCGCGATGCGGGTGGTCAGGACGCGGGTCTTGCCCGTGCCGGCCCCGGCCAGAACCAGTACCGGGCCTTCGGTGGTTTCCACCGCCAGACGCTGTTCCGGGTTCAGCCCGCTCAGATAGTCGGGAACCTGATGCTGGGGACCGCGGGCCGCCATGGCGCGCGCGGCAATGCCGCCGGGAGCCTGCGCAGGCGCAGCCGGTGACTGCCGAGGTGGCAGATCGTCCTCGTCGAAGAACGGAATATCGTCAGGAAAACCAGACATATCCCGGCATGTAGTGATTCGGGAGCAAAAGGCCAGCTTTGCAATGTTCACGGTTTGCACTATTAGGTTTTCAGGGTTTTCCGACGACCTGCAGTCCGCGCCCTTCGGGTTTGGCGAATGTCGGGGCCAACGTTCAAACCGGCTGTCCAGTCCGGCGCAACGTCAGCAATGCGGACGCTGATCTTCGTGTGCCGGCAGGAGACCGCTTATGCGTACCTATCTCGACGCCAAGGCCATGGCTAAAGCCATGCGCGAGGCACTCAGCGAAAATCAGATTGACATCAGCCACAGTCAGGCGCTCGAAATCGTCGCGCGACAGTTCGGTGTGGCGACGTGGAACGTGTTGTCGGCCAGGATCGACGCGCCTGAACCCAAACAGCAGCCCGCCATCGCTTTCGAGCAGGCGGTCCCGATCGTGCGTATCTTCGACGTTGCCAAGGCGCACGAATTCTATCTCGGCTTTCTCGGATTCAGCGTCGACTGGGAACATCGTTTCCACCCCAAAGCGCCGCTGTACACGCAGGTGTCGCGGGCAGGGCTGGTGCTACATCTGTCCGAACATGCGGGCGATGCGACACCGGGCGGCAACATGGTCGTCTATATGACGGGTATCCGCGACTATAATCGCGAATTGCTCGACAAGAACTATCCCTATATGCGCCCCGGCATCGTCGAGGAGGGCTGGGGACCGGAGATGCAGGTCATCGACCCGTTCAACAACCGCATCCGTTTCATGGAACGCAGCGAAGCTTAGAGCGTGTCGCGATCTTACGGGATCGCGCCTTGCGCTTTAGCTGCTTGTTTTACGCATGTCTGTCTCCCGAAACCGGTTCTCGGTTTCGGGAGACATGCGCTAGGCAGGCTTCCGCCGACGGATGCCGATGGCGCGTCCGACGCGCTCGGGAATGGGCAGGGATGCGTGCTCTGCGCGCATGGCCTCGAGATTGGCGAGAATGTCTGCGGGGAACGGAGTGACCTTGGGCCCGGACTGATCGATGTGAAGGCCGACGCTCTCGCAGGTTGCGGCGAGCCAGCCATCGACGTGGCGCATTTCCTGAAAGACGTGGAAGCGCTTGTCATCGTGATCGAGCAGCTGGAACGAGCAGCGCACCTTGTCGGTGAGGTGCAGTTCGCGGACGTAGCAGACGTGGATTTCAGCGGTGTAGGTGGTGAGCTGGCGTTGGGCGGAGTAGGTCGGCCCCATGCCGAGTCGCGCGAAAGCCTCATCGACGCCACGATCGAAAAGCACGTTGTAATAGGCCATGTTCAGATGGCCGTTATAATCAATCCACTCTTTTTCGATCTCCAGAACGCGGGAAAGAAAAGGGGTCGGGTCGGTCATGTCGACTTCTTTCAAATTCGATGTTCGGACGCGCTGGACAAAGCCGCGCCCATTTGCAGACTGCTGCGAGTTAAAGACCAAGGGGTCGCCGAGCACAAGCTTGAGAGCCATCCCTTGCAAGGAGGAACAGAGCATGGCTTTGGCCGAACTTCAGGCGGTGGCAAGGAACGATGCCGGCATTCTGATGGTGCTCGGTATTCTCAAGCAGCGCCTGGGGGAGCGTTTTCAGACCGGTGAGGCAATTCGCGCCCAGCATGCGCACACCACCACCTACATTCCCGCGCAGCTGCCTGACGGCGTGGCGTTCGTGCAATCGGCCGCAGAAGTGCAGGACGTCGTGCGGATTTGCGCGGCCCATCGCGTGCCGGTGATCCCGTTTGGAACGGGCACGTCGCTGGAAGGGCAGGTGAATGCACCCGGTGGCGGGATCTCGATCGATCTGACGGGGCTGAACAGGATTATCAGCGTCAACGCCGAAGATCTTGATTGCACGGTCGAAGCGGGCGTTACCCGCGAAGACCTCAACACCTATCTGCGCGACACCGGCCTGTTCTTTCCGATTGATCCGGGGGCCAATGCCAGCCTTGGCGGCATGGCTTCGACCCGCGCTTCCGGCACCAATGCCGTGCGCTATGGCACGATGCGGGACAATGTGCTGTCGGTCACTGCGGTCACGGCAGACGGCAATTCGATCACCACGGCAACACGGGCGCGTAAATCTTCTGCCGGCTATGATCTGACCCGGCTGATGGTCGGCGCGGAGGGCACGCTCGGCATCATCACGTCACTGACATTGAAACTTTACGGCATTCCGCAGGCGATTTCAGGTGGCGTCTGCCCGTTTCCAAGCGTCGATGCTGCCTGTCAGGCGGTGATCGCGACGATCCAGATGGGAATTCCGGTGGCGCGGATCGAACTCGTCAACACATTGTCGGTACGCTCGCTGAACAATTATTCAAAGCTGGGCCTGCCGGAGACGCCCCATCTGTTCGTGGAATTTCACGGCAGCGATGTGGGGGTGAAGGAGCAGGCCGAAACGTTCGGTGAGATTGTCGCCGAGTTCGGCGGCGGGCCGTTCCAGTGGACCAGCGTCGCGGAGGAGCGTGCCCGGCTTTGGAAGGCGCGGCACGATGCCTTCTGGGCGGGGATGTCGCTTCGTCCGGGATGCAAGGCGCTTTCGACGGATGTGTGCGTGCCGATCTCGCGGTTGGCCGAGTGTATCCACGAAACCGAAGAAGACATTGCCGCTTCAGGCTTGGTCGCACCGATTGTCGGCCATGTCGGTGACGGCAATTTCCATGTGCTTGTGCTGATGAATCCGGACGATCCGCGCGAAGTCGAGGCGACGGAGGCGTTCGTCGCGCGCCTCAATATGCGGGCGATCGGCATGGAGGGTACCTGCACCGGGGAACACGGCATCGGTCAGGGGAAGGCGGAATTCCTGCCGCGGGAACTTGGCGACGCGGTCGATGTCATGCGCGCCATCAAGCAGGGACTTGACCCGCACAACATCATGAACCCCGGCAAGATCTTCTCACGTGTGGCGACTTAAGGCGCGTCGCGAATTTTCGGGTCCGCGTCACATTCTCCAAGTTGCTGTATTATCACAGGTCTTGATCGCCAAACCGGTTCCCACTTTCGAAAGACATGCGCTAGACTGCCGGTAGGCTTGGCGAATTAGGCGGAGAAAAACACTGGCACGGTTGTTCGTCGCCATCGGTGGGTTGATTGTGCTGGCGCTGACCACGGCGCTGGTGGCTCCATATTTCATCGACTGGACCTCCTATCGTGCCGATTTCGAGCGCGAGGCAAGCCGGATTCTGGGGCGCGCGGTCAAGGTTGAAGGCACCGCCAGCGCACGGCTTTTGCCGTTTCCGTCGGTCACATTCACCGATGTCATCGTGGCAGGGCGGGACAGTGAAGAGCCGGCGATGACCATCGAGACATTTTCGATGGATGCGGAACTGGCACCGGCGATGCGCGGCGACTTCCACATCTTCGACATGCGGCTCGTGCGTCCGGTTGCGACTGTCGAAATTGCGGCTGATGGTACGCTCGATTGGGCTGTTCGGCCCTCTGTTCCGCTCGACGCGAGCCACATTTCGCTGGAGAAGCTGACGATCACCGAGGGTCAGGTGGCGCTGCGCCACGATGCCAGCGGCCGCACCCACCGGCTCACGGAAATCAACGCCGATCTGTCCGCCCGCGCACTGACCGGCCCCTGGCGCATGGATGGTACACTGCGCTTCGACGGCCTGCGCTCGACGGTTTCCGCCTCGACCGGGGCCGTGGACGATACGGGCGCGATGCGGCTGCGGCTGCGGGTTCAGCCCGATCTCTACCCGCTGGTGGTCGAGACCGACGGCGCGACGCGGGTCGAAGCGGGCGTGCCGCATTATTCCGGGCAATTCCGTCTCAACGCGTCCACCACCGAGGACCGGCTGCGCACCGGCGACGGCGGCACCATTTCGCTGAAGGAAGACAGCGGCCAGCCGGCGCGCGACGCGCCGCCGCCAGCATATCGCATCAGCGGCGCCTTCGATTTTGGCCATGCCGCGCTGGGCGTCGAGCAATTCCGCTTCGAGACGGGATCGCCGGAAGACCCTTACACCGCTGAGGGCTCGGCGCGTTTCGATCTTGGCACACAGCCGCGTTTCGAGATACGCGCCGACGGGGCGCAGTTCCGCTTCGACAATGGCGATGGCGGCGCTGAAGGGGGCGGGGCCAGTTTTCCAGATCGCATGAGCGCAATTCGCGAGGCGCTGTTCGATCTGCCGCGCCCGACCATTCCCGGCAGCATCGAAGTAGCGCTGCCGGCGATCGTAGCCGGCGACACTACAGTGCGTGATGTGAGGCTGTCGGCGCACCCGTCGAAGGAGGGCTGGAGCATCGCTTCGTTGAAGGCGACGCTGCCCGGCCGCACGACGCTGGAGGCACAGGGCGAGTTGCTGCTGGCCGAAAGCATCGGGTTTGCCGGCGATCTGCTTCTGGCGATTGGCCAGCCTTCCGGTTTTGCCGCGTGGCTGTCCAGGGATGTCGATGAGGCGATCCGTCGTCTGCCAGCCGCCGGGTTCAGCGCCAGGGTCGATTTGCAGGAAGAGCGCCAGCAGTTCCGCGATCTGGAACTGATCCTCGGCACAGCCAGATTTCGCGGTGAGATCGACAGCCGCACGCCTGCGGTGGCGAAGCCGTCGATGACGCTCCGGCTCGATGGCGACAGCCTCGATATGGAAGGCATGTCTGCGTTCGCTTCGCTGTTTCTGGGCGAGGGCGGGCAGACAAGGCTGGCCGAACGCGATCTGGAATTCCAGATCAAGGCTGGTCCGGTCTCGGCGGGTGGACTGAGCGCGGAGACGCTCGACACTGCACTGCGTTTGCGTGATGGCCAGCTGGATGTGGACCGGCTGTCGATCGGTGGGCTCGCGGGCGCCAATATCAGCGCGACCGGCATTGTCTCGGACCTTGCTGGCCTACCTGTCGGCACCCTGGATGCGAGTGTCATCGCGTCTGATCTGGCGCCGCTGGTCGATGAGTTGGCGGCCCGGTTTCCCGACAGCGTGATTGCGACCGGGCTTGCGAACCGCGCCAGCTTCTATCCGGGGTTGCTGGAGGACGCCAATCTTCAGTTCGTGGCGACGGCGCAGCGGGGAGATGAGCGGAAGCAGAATGCTGCGCTCGAAGTGTCCGGAACGGTGGGCGGCACCACGCTCGACTTTTCGGCCAAAGCAAACGCCTTGACGGAGGCGCTCGACAAGACCCCGATCAGCGCCCGGTTTTCGGCCCACAACGATGAAGCGGCTGCCCTTTATGCCATGCTTGGCGTTCCGGGCTTGCCGTTCGGCCTGGTGGGGCCTGCGCAGACGCAAATCAGCTTTGAGGGCGTGCTGGCCGATGGCGGGCAGACGCGGTTCGCGTTTTCCGGTGACGGCCTGACGCTCGACTATGAAGGCGAGGTGGCTCGTGCCGACGCAGGATTGAGCGGCAGTGGCTCCGCATCGCTGCGCGCTGACGATGTCGAGCCCTGGCTGGCGGTGGCGGGGCTGTCGCTGCCCGGCTTTGGCCTCGGACTTCCCGTCGCGCTGGACAGCCAGCTCGACCTCGATGACGGGCTGTTGCTGATCTCAGGCCTCAAAGGGAACATTGGCGGCAGCGCGGTCGGGGGAGACATCAACGCAAAGATGCGCGACGGACGACCGCACCTGACGGGGTCGCTGTCCGTTGCGTCGTTCGATGTGGCGCTTTTGGCCGACCTGATCGTGGGCGAAGAGGCGACAGTCAGCGGGGGCGAGACGTGGCCGACGGTTCCGTTTTCAGGCTCGGTCGATACGCCGGTAACCACCGATCTGGACATTGCCGCTGAGCGATTGCAGCTGGGAAGTTTCGGAACGGGCGAGCGGGGCCAGATGACGTTGCGCATTGCGCAAGAGTCCGTGACGCTGGCCGACGCAACGCTGCAGGCATTCGGCGGCACTCTGTCTGGTCTGGTCGATGTCCGCAACGACAGGGGGACCGGCATCCTGTCGAGCCAGTTCCGGCTGGACGGGGGCAGGGTGCAGGACCTTCTGGGCGACGTCGGCGTGAAGGCCGACGTCGACGTGACAGGCACGGTCAGCGGCAGTGGAAAGACCGTGGAGGGGCTGATGGCCTCGCTGGCAGGATCGGGAACTGTTGCTGCGCGCGATCTGTCAATCACGGGCATCAACCCCGATGCGTTTCCGGCACTGCTGGTTGCCGCCGACCGGTTCGGGCCTGATATCGACGCAAATTCTACCGACAGTTTTGCCGGCGGACTGGTTCGCCAGGGTGCGTTCAGCACCGACGCGCTGGATTTTGCCTTTACGATTGCCAATGGCACCGCGCGCGTTCCGCCGATCCGTATCGCAAGCGAGACGGCGGTTCTTGCAGGTGAATTGCGGGCCGATCTGGGCGCGGCGACGGTCGGGGCCAACATGGTGCTGACCTACGCGGCTGGCCAGGAGGCGCTGGTCGGCTCCGAGCCGTCGGTTCGCATCACGGCCGCCGGGCCGCTCGATGCGCCTGCCATCGACGTGGACACGGAAATGCTGACGCAATTCCTGACGCAGCGCGCATTGGAACTGGAGCAGCAGCGTGTCGAGGCGATGCAGGCCGCGCTGCTGGAGCGCCAGCGCCATCGGCGGGAGGTGCGCTACTATACCGGGCTGGCCGAGCAGCGGGAAAAGGCTGCCGAAGACGCCCGACGCGCTGTAGAACAGGCGGAAAGATTGCGTCGCGAATTGCAGGCCGAGCAGGAAGAAGCGGCGCGAAAGCAAGCCGCACAGGAAGCGGAACGTTTGCGGCGCGAGCGCGAAGAGAACCAGCGGCGGCAGGAGCAGGAAGAGCGAACGCGCCTCGAAGCGGTGCCGCCTGCCGAGGCCGTGACGGACGGCGCACAGCCGCGAGATCGCTTCTTCGACAGTATTGAGGAACTGCTCGAAGCGCCGACGCCGACGCCTGATACGCTGGACGCTGTCCCGACACCGCGTCCGTCTCCGCGTGCAGCGCAGTCTATCGGAAGCGAAACTTCATCCCCCGCAGCGCAAGCGCCTGTTCCGTCACCTTCCAGCGATGGCTTTTTTCGGATGATCTTCGGGGATTAGAGCGCGTCTCTAACTCTATGTTTTTGCGCAATTCCGAACGCAAAAATGCTGCGCACTTTTGCTGGAGTTGCGCTAGACCTGCTGGCGATACCAGTCCAGCACATGCAGCCGCAGGGCCGATGACAGGTTGGTCTCTCTGGGGCGTGCCTCGTCGACTTCTCCGACCAGACGGGCAAGGGAAATCTCGCGCTGCGCGGCAATGCGTAGGAGGTCGTCGAAGAAGGGCTGCTCGATTGAAAAGCTGGTTCGGTGGCCGCGGATCGAGACGGAGCGCTTGACGACAGCGGTCACGTCTCGTCCTTGCCGTTGTCGTCCAGCCGGTGTCCCTCAAGCTGAGTGACAGCGCGTTCACTGGCTTTGGATTCAGCCAGTTTCTGCGCGCGGCTGAGCCCATGCAGGATACGATTTTGTTCGGCGACCTTTGCGTCCTGCTCGCGAGCCTTGCGCTTGCGCGCCGTGCGGAGATTGACGATGTCGCCCAAATAGCTGACCTATTTCTTGCGAAATGCGTCCAGCGAGACGACATCGGCAGACTTTGTCGCGTCGCCGCTCTCATTGTCGTCCTCTGACGCCTTTGCGGCCGTCTCTTCGCTGCTCTTCTCGACATGCAATGGCTTGATCGATACGGGCGCGTCATCAGCACCGTTTTCGTCGTCGACCTCATCTTCGACCGGCGGCTTGACGTCGAACTCCAGCTCAAAGTTGACGGAAGGGTCGTAGAAACCGCGAACGGCGGAGAACGGGATCTCGAGCTTTTCCGGGATGTCCGCGAATGAAAGGCTGACTTCAAACCCGGCGTCGGTGACCTTCAAATCCCAGTACTGGAACTGAAGCACGATCGTCATCTGCTCGGGATAACGTTCCTTGAGGCGGCTGGAGACACGAACCCCCGGCGCGCCGGTGAGGAACGTGATGAAAAAGTGGTGGTTGCCCGGCAAGCCCGTGCGCGAAACCTCGCTGAGCACTTTGCGCATCACACCGCGCAGGGCGTCCTGTGCGAGGATGTCGTACCGGATATGATCGTCCGCCATGGGGCCACAGTTCCCGTGAATCGAATTTGGGTGGTGTAGTCAAGCTTACGCGCTTCGTAAACCGGATATAGCGCCCCGAAGGGCCGCCGAAAAGCGGCTGACCGATCTTTTACGGGTCACGCGCGCGTGAACTTCAGTTTTTTATTGACGCACCGCTTTTCGCTCCTTAGGTTGCGCGCCTATGAACAAGATGATCATTCTCGTAGTATGCAGGCGCGTGGGCAAGGCGGTGTAACCGCCGGGCGAAAGCACCCCATGCGCAAATGACAGGCTCCCAAAAGGGGGCCTTTTTTATTGCCTTCAACACAGCTAGACGTTCAAACGTAGTAGCGAACGACAAAGACGGGAAGAGACGGATGAGTAACGCAGGAAACGACACCGGCAGGCGCGAGATGACAGGCGCCGAGATGGTGGTGCAGGCGCTGAAGGATAATGGTGTCGAGCACATCTTCGGGTATCCGGGCGGTGCGGTTCTTCCAATCTATGACGAGTTGTTCCAGCAGGAAGATGTGCAGCATATCCTTGTTCGCCACGAGCAGGGTGCGGGCCACGCCGCGGAAGGCTATGCGCGCTCCACCGGCAAGGCCGGCGTGATGCTGGTCACGTCCGGGCCGGGCGCAACCAATGCGGTGACGCCGCTTCAGGACGCGCTGATGGACTCGATCCCGCTGGTCTGCATCAGCGGACAGGTTCCGACATCGCTGATCGGCTCCGATGCGTTCCAGGAATGCGACACCATCGGCATCACGCGCCCCTGCACCAAGCACAACTGGCTGGTTCGCGACGTCAACGAACTGTCGCAGGTTCTGCATCAGGCATTTCATGTGGCAACCACGGGCCGTCCCGGCCCGGTCGTGGTCGACATCCCCAAGGACGTCCAGTTTGCCAAGGGCATGTACACGCCGCCGCAGCAGGCGCCGCGCACGTCCTACGCACCGAAGATGCAGGGCGACATGGAGGCGATCCGTCAGGCGGTTGCGCTGATGGCTTCGGCCAAGCGCCCGATCCTTTATACCGGCGGTGGCGTGATCAATTCAGGCACCGAGGCAAGCCATCTGCTGCGCGAGCTGGTGCAGCTGACGGATTTCCCGATCACCTCGACGTTGATGGGGCTGGGCAGCTATCCCGCATCCGGCAAGAACTGGCTCGGCATGCTGGGCATGCACGGCACCTATGAAGCCAATATGGCGATGCATGATTGCGACGTGATGGTGTGCATCGGCGCGCGTTTCGACGACCGCATCACCGGACGTCTGGATGCGTTTTCGCCGCACTCGAAGAAGATCCATATCGACATCGATCCATCCTCGCTGAACAAGAACGTTCAGGTCGATATCCCGATCCTTGGCGATATCGGCATGGTTCTGGAAGACATGGTGCGCCTGTGGCGTGCCACGACCAAGACCGACAAGAACGTGCTCAAGCCCTGGTGGGAACTGATCGATCGGTGGCGTTCGCGCGATTCGCTGGCCTATACGAAGAATGACGATGTCATCATGCCGCAATACGCGATCGAGCGTCTGTATGAGCTGACCAAGACGCGTGACACCTACATCACCACCGAGGTTGGCCAGCATCAGATGTGGGCCGCGCAGCATTACGGCTTTGAAAAGCCCAATCGCTGGATGACGTCGGGTGGTCTTGGCACGATGGGTTATGGCCTGCCGGCGGCGCTGGGCGTGCAGATCGCACACCCGGATGCGCTGGTCATCGACATCGCCGGCGATGCGTCGGTGCAGATGACGATGCAGGAGATGTCGGCAGCGGTGCAGTACAACGCGCCGATCAAGATCTTCATCCTCAACAACCAGTATATGGGCATGGTGCGCCAGTGGCAGCAGCTGCTTCACGGCAATCGCCTGTCGAGTTCCTATACCGAAGCGATGCCCGACTTTGTCCTGATGGCACAGGCCTTTGGCGCTCACGGCATCCGCTGTGAAAAGCCAGGCGATCTGGATGCGGCGATCCAGGAGATGATCGACGTCAAGAAGCCGGTGTTGTTCGACTGCCGCGTTGCGAATTTGGCCAACTGCTTCCCGATGATCCCCTCCGGCAAGGCGCATAACGAGATGCTGCTGCCGGATGAGGCAACCGACGAAGTGGTGGCGAACGCAATTGATGCCGCGGGCAGGCAGCTCGTCTGATCGAAAGATCAGGCGACGTCGCCTTGCACGGGACAATGAATTTGGATGAGGACCATATGAACGCCCAGCTACAGCCCACCGGCTCCGCTTACTTCATCGCCAGTGAAACAGAAACTTCGGAACGCCATACGCTTTCGGTGCTCGTCGACAACGAGCCGGGCGTCCTTGCGCGCGTGATCGGCCTGTTTTCCGGACGCGGTTACAATATTGACAGCCTGACGGTGTCGGAGACCGAGCACCAGAAGCACCTGTCGCGCATCACGATCGCAACGCGCGGCACGCCGCATGTGCTGCTGCAGATCAAGCACCAGCTTGAACGCCTTGTGCCGGTTCACCGCGTCAACGACCTGACCGTGATTTCGCGCAGCCAAGGCCAGGAAGCGCCGCTCGAGCGGGAGCTGGCGCTGGTCAAGGTTGCCGGCGCAGGCAACGACCGCGTTGAGGCGCTGCGTCTGGCGGAAGCGTTCAAGGCCAAGGTGTCGGACGCGACGACGGAGCATTTCGTCTTCGAGATCACCGGCAAGAGCAGCAAGATCGACCAGTTCATCGCGATCATGCAGCCGCTCGGTCTGGTCGAGGTGTGCCGCACCGGTGTCGCGGCGATGAACCGCGGACCGCAGGGCATGTAAAATGTGTGTGTCGGGGGGGCGAATAACCGCGCCCCGCCGCAGCCTGTGCCGATATTTTAATGGTGGTAGCGTGCGTCATTGTCTGCGCGCCGGTGCCGCTGCAACAACACACCACAAGGTGACTCATGCAGTATGACGTCTTCATGGCGCTGCTGGTTTTTGCGTTCGTTACGTCGATCACGCCTGGTCCCAACAATTTCATGCTGATGGCCTCGGGCGTGAACTTTGGTTTTGTGCGCACAATTCCGCACATGCTGGGGATCGGCGCGGGTTTCCTCAGCCTGTTGCTCGGTGTCGGGTTTGGGCTGGGCGCTGTTCTGACCGCCTATCCGGCGCTGCATGTGGGGCTGAAGATCGCAGGCGGTGCCTATCTGCTCTATCTGGCATGGCGTATCGGCTCGTCACGCTCGATGTCCGGTGGCGAAGGAAGTTCTTCCCAGCCGATGTCGTTCATGGCGGCGGCGGCGTTCCAGTGGGTCAATCCGAAGGCCTGGGTGATGGCGGTCACGGCGATGGCAATCTACACCAACCCGGCCGCACCGTTCCTGTCCGTCATTCTCGTGTCGGTCGCATTTGCGCTCGTCAATCTGCCCAGCGTCTCGACCTGGGCAGGGTTTGGCGTGGCCTTGCGGGGGTTCCTGTCCGACCCGGTTCGGCTCAAATGGTTCAACATTGCCATGGGCCTCGCGCTCGCCGTCAGCCTGTGGCCGATGCTGCGCTGAATCGACGGAATTTGGGCGCAGTGGTAAACTGCGTCCATGTGGGACAGCCTGTTCTCGACCCGGCGCGTGCTCGCAGCGGTGCTGACGCTGATCGCGGTGTTGTTCGCGCTTGGCTGGATGACGCGGCAGGATGTCGGCGAGTTGCCCTATCTGCGGATCATCGGCGGCGGTTTCATCTATAATTACCGCGTTTCGGATGTCTATTACGGATTTACCGCCGTCGTTTTGAAGCCAATACCGACCGGTGCGATTGTCGAAGCCGCCTTTGAAAATCCGGGCGGTGGTCCGCCGCTGGTCGTCCGGCAGCGGATGGGCGGCGCGGAGATGACGCGTTTTGCAATGCGCTCGCCACCGGTGCGCGGCGTAAGGGCCGGCCGGGAGTATCACGTCACCATCCGACTGCTTGGCCGCAAAACAGAGCAGCCCTTCTGGTCGGTGGAGAAGACGTATGTCAGCCAGATTGACGATGACATCGTGCCAAAAGAGCCGCTGACGATCGGCCCCGGCTATGCGCGAAATCCAAAGGCGGAATAGCGTAAGATGGGCGTTGTGTGTTTCCACTCCTCTTCATGTTCTTCTTGTGTTCTTTTATGTGTGCCGTATGATGGTTGTGTTGGCAATCTAAGATTGTGCCGATATGGCTTTGCGCTCTAAAGATGAAGAGATGGATCGACTTGTTCGCAAGCTGGCTCAGAAGCGTGGTGTGACGATCACGGAGGCGGTGCGTGACGCGGTCACGGAAGCTTTGGCAGCCGAAGATCACGTTCAGTCGCTGTGGGAACGGACCGCGAGTGTCAGAGGGCGTCTTGCTGCGACCCCCAAGACAGGCCTCGTTGCAGACAAGCAATTTTATGACGATCTTTCCGGTCAAGGGGACGACTAAGCATGTTCGTCGACCGCTCTGCGATTGTTGCCATGATGACTGGTGAGGGCGATGCAGAGCAACTAACGGCCAGACTGGAGCGGGCGCGCAAACCCGTAACCTCGTCAATTGTCGCTTTTGTACGGTGCTCGCATTATCCCGCATTTATGGCATTCCGAAAGAGTCGGCGCAGGTGTTGTTCTTGGAGTTTGTGAAAGCCGCCAGGGTCGAGATGGTTTCGATTGGCCCGGAAATGCATTTGCTCGCGCTCAACGCACACCAGCTTTACGGCAAGGGCACGGGCCATCCCGCACAACTCAACATGGGCGACTGCTTTTCCTATGCCATGGCCAAATCCACCAGCGGCGAGTTGCTTTATAAAGGATCGGATTTCCGGCACACGGATCTCGGGTGACCTCACCCCTTGCCCAAAGCGGCCGAATCCCCCAGTAACACCTCATGAAGTTTTCCCCACAACAGGATGAAGCCCTCAAGGCTGTCTCGCGCTGGCTGAACGAAGGGCGCAGCCCACTGTTCCGCCTGTTCGGCTATGCCGGCACCGGCAAGACGACGCTGGCGCGCTATTTCGCCGAGCATGTCGATGGCAGCGTGCAGTTCGCCGCCTTTACCGGCAAGGCGGCGCAGGTGCTGCGCTCGAAGGGCGCCACCAATGCGCGCACGATTCATTCGCTGATCTATCGCCCGCGTGGCGAGGAGGCGATCGAGGACGAGACGACGGGCAAGACGTCGATGAGCCCGACCTTCTCGCTCAACCGGCAAAGCCCGATCTCCAAGGCCAAGCTCGTCGTCGTCGACGAATGCTCGATGGTCGATGAGCAGCTCGGGCGCGACCTGATGAGCTTCGGCACGCCGATTCTGGTGCTGGGCGACCCGGCGCAGCTGCCGCCGATCACCGGGGGCGGCTTCTTCACCGAGCACGAGCCCGACCATTTGCTGACCGAGGTGCACCGACAGGCGCGCGATAACCCGATCCTCAGCCTCGCGCTGGATGTGCGCGAGGGCAGGGACATCGCTTATGGCGACTATGGCGCTGCGCAGGTGATCGGTCGCGACGAGGTGGATCAGGATCTGGTCTTGTCGGCGGATCAGGTGCTGGTCGGCACCAACCGCACGCGTCGCCGCTACAATTCCCGTTTGCGCCAGTTGAAGGGCTTCGATGCGTCCTATCCGCAGGCCGGCGACAAGCTGGTGTGCCTGCGCAACGATCCGGCCAAGGGGCTGCTCAACGGTTCGCTGTGGAAGGTGATGACCTCGTCGCGCGAGACGGTGAAGCCGGGGATCAACCTGCTGGTTTCGCCCGAAGAGGACGATCCGGATCGCGGCGTCGCCAAGATCAAGCTGCTGAAAGCCGCGTTCGAAAATCCCGATCAGGACATTCCGTGGCAGCAGAAGAAGCGCTTTGACGATTTCGACTATGGCTATGCGCTGACCGTCCACAAGGCGCAGGGCTCGCAATGGGACGAGGTCGTGCTGTTCGATGAAAGCTATGCTTTCAAGGACACCCGCCAGCGCTGGCTCTATACAGCGATCACGCGTGCGGCTGAGCGGCTGACGATTGTGCGCTGAACGTCATTTCAGCTCGTGTGAGTCAATCCATGCCCAGGCCTGCGCTTCTTCATCGTCGGTGAAATGACGCAGCTCCGCTTTGGTGCCGGCCGAAAACAACCGCTCGACGCGGGCGGCCCGGCTGGTCTGACCGATGACGGCGCATCGTGTCACGTGTTCGTTGACGAGGGCGCGCATGGTCTCGACCGTGTCTTCGCTGAGGCCCGAAAGATCCGTGCTGTCGACACCGGTCAGGCGAATCAGCAGGTCGATCCGGTCGATCAGCGACAACTCGCCTTGCAGAAGTCCGCACAGATTCTCGGCGTCTGCCGACGTGAACTCGCCGCTGACTTCCAGCGCGAACACATCCGCTCGGTTGGTTTCCAGCCGTTTCACCGCCGGAACACGCTCAAGTGGGTGCATCGTCAACTCCTTTCGCGCTGCTCTGCTACTGGAACACACGAAACACCGTGTCTGTTCCCTGAAGAGGCGATATAGGAGAGGAAAGACGTGTGCATGAAGACTGGATACGATCAGATGGCTGCGAAGCTTTCCGTCAATCTCAACGCTGTTGCGTTGCTCCGTAACCGGCGCGACCTGCCGTGGCCCAGTGTAACCCATCTGGGACGGGTTGCGCTGCAAGCCGGGGCGCACGGCCTGACGGTACACCCGCGCCCCGATGAACGGCACACGCGTCGCTCCGATCTGCCGGAACTGCGCGCATTGATCGATGACGAATTCCCGAGCGCCGAGTTCAATATTGAGGGCTATCCGGACGAGGCGTTCCTGCGTCTGGTTGAAGCCAACCAGCCCGATCAGGTGACGCTGGTTCCCGATGATCCGGCGCAGCCGACCTCGGACCATGGCTGGGATTTCGAAGCGCAGTTCGATTTGCTTGCGCCGGTCGTCAAGCGGCTGAAACAGGGCGGCTTCCGGGTCTCGCTGTTTGCCAATCCCGACGTCGCCGGCATGGACGCGGCCAAGGCGACAGGTGCCGACCGGGTGGAGCTTTACACCGGGCCTTACGGCGGTTGCGAGATTGATTCCGAAAACGCTGCCAGGGAACTGGAATTGTTGGGCAAAGCGGCGGAGGCGGCGCGCGCGCAAGGGCTCGACGTCAATGCCGGTCACGATTTGACGGTCGCCAATCTGCCTGCTCTTGCGCGCCGTATTCCAGACCTTGTCGAAGTCTCGATCGGGCACGGCCTGACAGCCGACGCGCTGGAATTCGGCATGTCGGAAACCGTTCGCCGCTTCCTGAGGGCGTGCGGCTGGTAGCCTCACGCCCGCCAGTTCATTGTGGTCTGCAAGAATAAGTAGTTCGGTCTTGAACGGAAGTACGCGTTCTGCGTTGATAAGCTTCCGACAGGGCTAGCGTGCGTTCCGGGCGTCGTTGCAAAAACCTCTGCTTGACGCTAGAAGCAGTTCCCCCGCATTCGAGTGGCAGGTAACACATGGATCTCGACCGGCAAGCTTCATCTGAAGCGGAACGGACGCCGACGGATGGCGATCAGGACCCCCATACTCCCGCACAATCGAGCACTGCAGCCCTGACCCTGGGCGCGCTCGGTGTCGTCTACGGCGATATTGGCACCAGCCCGATCTACGCATTCCGTGAGGCGCTGCGCGTCGCGACGGGGGACGGGCCGAACACCGATTCTGACATTCTCGGCATTCTGTCGCTGATCGTGTGGGCGCTGACGCTGATCGTCGCCGTCAAATATCTGCTGATCGTGCTGCGCGCCGACAATCGCGGCGAGGGCGGTGTCCTGTCGCTGATGGCGCTGGCGCGGCGTGATGCCGGGCGTTTCAGCGGCTTCGTGCTGCTGCTCGGCATGGCCGGGGCGGCGCTGTTCTACGGCGACGCCATGGTGTCGCCGGCGATTTCCGTCCTGTCCGCGGTTGAGGGGCTTGAGGTCGTCTCACCCGCCTTGCACGCATGGGTTGTGCCGATTGCGGTGGCGATCCTGATCGGACTTTTCTCGGTGCAGAAGTTCGGCACCGCCAAGGTCGCGAGCGTTTTCGGCCCCGTCATGATGCTTTGGTTCCTCGTGCTGGGTGGCGCGGGGCTCTACCAGATCATTCATAACCCGATGGTGTTGTTGGCGCTCAACCCATACTACGCCTTCAACTTCCTGTTCGAGCATTCGGTTGTCGCCATGGCGGTGTTTGGCGCGGTGTTTCTGGCCATCACCGGCGCTGAGACGCTTTACGCTGACCTTGGCCATTTTGGCCGCCGCCCGATCGTGCTGGCGTGGTTTTCGCTGGTTTTCCCGGCGCTGCTCCTGAACTATTTCGGGCAGGGCGCTTATGCATTGCAGCATCACGATGCCAACCAGCCTCTGTTTGAAATGATGCCCGATTGGGCCGGCATTCCGTTCGTGCTGCTGGCAATGATGGCCACCGTCATCGCCGGACAGGCGGCAATCACCGGGGCGTTTTCGCTCACAAGGCAGGCGATCCAGCTCAATCTGTTGCCGCGTTTCGCCGTGCAGCACACCTCGGCGGAACAGTCCGGCCAGATCTACGTGCCGCAGATCAACGCGTTCCTGCTGGTCGGCGTCGTCGTGCTGGTGCTGTCCTTCGGCTCATCGAGCGCGCTGGCAACGGCTTATGGCATTGCCCTGTCGGGTGCGATGGTGGTCACGGGCGCGCTGCTGTTCTTCGTCATCTGGAAGGTGTGGAAGCGGCCATTGTGGCTGGCTTTTGCGGTGATGGTGCCGTTTGCCATCATTGAATTGACCTTCCTTGGCGCCAACATGCTCAAGGTCACCGATGGCGGCTGGGTCACCATCCTCATCTCCACCACGGTGCTGGTGGTGATGCTGACATGGCGGCGCGGCACCAGCATCCTGTTCGAAAAGACCCGTCGCAGCGAGGTGCCGCTGACATTGCTGACGGACAATCTGGCCGCCAAGCCTCCGGTGCTGGTCGATGGCACGGCGATCTTTCTGACCGGCGACCGCGACAGCACGCCGACAGCGCTGCTGCACAGCCTCAAGCACTATCATGTGCTGCACAAGCAGAACATCATCCTCACGGTGGTCACTGCCGAGCGGCCACGCGTGCCCTTGTCGGAGCGCGCCGAGATCGAGGTGCTCAACGACTTGTTCACGCGCCTGACGCTGAACTATGGCTATATGGACGATCCCAACATTCCCAAGGCGCTGGCACAGGTGCGCAAGCAGGGGCTGAAATTCGACATCATGACGACGTCGTTTTTCCTGTCGCGCCGTTCGCTGAAAGCTTCGGCGGATCGGGGCATGCCGCTGTGGCAGGACAAGCTGTTCATCACGCTGGCGCGCAATGCCTCGCCTGCCACTGCCTATTACCAGATCCCCACCGGCCGGGTGGTCGAGATCGGCACGCAGGTGCTGATCTAGGCGCGTCCGCGAAAAACCCGCTTGCAATTGGCTACAAATTACGGAATATCACCGAACCGTAACGTACGGTACGGTGATTTCGGATTTTGGGCAGGATCGGTTCGTGCAGGCAGAACTGGCAGATTATGGCGATGACACACTGACGCCCCGGCAGGGCGAGGTTCTCGACGCCGTGCTGGAGTTGCTGGTCGAGGGTGGTGACGCCGTCACGATGAACGCCGTGGCGCGCCGCGCGAGCTGTTCCAAGGAAACGCTGTACAAATGGTTCGGCGACCGCGACGGCCTTTTGACCGCGACGGTGCGCTGGCAGGCTTCCAAGGTGAGGGCAGGCGAGTATGACCGCCAGCGGCTCGATGCAACGGCATTGCGCGAAAGCCTTGAACGGTTCGCCGTCAACTGGCTGAAAGTGATTTCCTCGCAAAGTTCGATTGCGCTGAACCGGGTTGCGATCGGCCATGCAGGTTCGAGCAAGAGCAATCTCGGTGCCATCCTGTTGGCCAATGGCAGATTTGCGCTGGGAGCACGGTTGAAGCCGGTGCTCGAGGCCGGGCGCGCTGCGGGCCTGCTTTCGTTCGATGATTCCGAGGCCGTTTTCCGCACCTTTTTCGGGCTCATCGGCCGGGACGTCCAGATCCGGCTGTTGCTGGGCGACGGGCTCGCAATGACCGAAACAGAGATGAAAAGCGATGCCGCTTTGGCGACGCGACAGTTCTTCGCCCTTTACGGGGCAAGTCAGGTGCCGGTGAAAGCCGGTTAGATTCAAGCAAGGCAGGCCACAGGCCAAGAGAAGGATAGTCCCATGCGCGTATATTATGATCGCGACGCCGATCTCAATCTCATCAAGGGTAAGAAAGTTGCCATCGTTGGCTACGGTTCGCAGGGTCGCGCACATGCGCTGAACCTGAAGGATTCGGGCGCTGCCAATGTCGCTGTCGCGCTGCGCGCCGGCTCGGCAACCGCCAAGAAGGCCGAAGCAGACGGCTTCAAGGTCATGACCGTTGCCGAGGCAGCCGCCTGGGCCGACCTGATCATGATGGCCGCTCCTGACGAATTGCAGGCCGACATCTACAAGGACGAGATTGCCGGCAACATCCGCGACGGCGCAGCGATTGCGTTTGCCCACGGCCTCAACGTGCATTTCGGCCTGATCGAGCCGAAGTCGACCCTCGACGTCGTCATGGTCGCGCCGAAGGGCCCTGGCCATACCGTGCGCGGCGAATACCAGAAGGGCGGCGGCGTGCCGTGCCTGGTCGCTGTCCATCAGGACGCTTCGGGCAACGCGCTTGACCTGGCGCTGTCCTACGCCTGCGGCGTTGGCGGCGGCCGTTCGGGCATCATCGAGACCAACTTCAAGGAAGAGTGCGAGACCGACCTGTTCGGCGAGCAGGCAGTTCTTTGCGGCGGTCTGGTCGAACTGATCCGCGCTGGCTTCGAGACGCTGGTCGAAGGCGGCTACGCCCCGGAAATGGCCTATTTCGAGTGCCTGCACGAAGTGAAGCTGATCGTCGACCTAATCTACGAAGGCGGCATCGCCAACATGAACTACTCGATCTCCAACACTGCTGAGTGGGGCGAGTATGTTTCGGGTCCGCGCGTCATCACCGAGGACACCAAGAAGGAAATGAAGCGCATTCTGGCCGACATCCAGTCGGGCAAGTTCACCTCCGAGTGGATGCAGGAATACCGCTCGGGCGGCGCGCGCTTCAAGGGTATCCGTCGCATGAACGACACCCACCAGATCGAGGAAGTCGGTGCAAAGCTGCGCGGCATGATGCCGTGGATCGCCAAGAACCAGCTGGTCGACAAGGCCCGCAACTGATCCGGTTTAACTTTACTGAATAAGAACGCCGCGCATTCAAACGAATGCGCGGCGTTTTTTATGTCATCCCTGTGCCGGGTTTACCGTCAGATGTACGGCGAAGCGCACTGGCGGCGCGGCCCGTTATAGGGCTGGAACGTATTGTCCCAGGCGCGGTAGGAACGATACTGGTTTTCGCACCAGCGCACATGCGAGGCCGGAAGGCGATAGACCTGCCGCGGCGGGGCGTAATAACGCGGCGGTGGTGCGTAACGCGGTCCAAACTCGAAGTAGATGCCACTGCGCGGCGGGGGCGGCGGGCGGTGATAGTGGCGGCGGTCACGACGATCGCGCCAGTCTCTGTCGCCCCGACGATCATGCCAGTCCCGATCGCCGCGGCGTTCGCGCCAGTCGCGGCGATCATCCCGGTCGCGACCACGATCGTCCCAGAACTGCGCCTGTTGCACGACGGAAGTCTGCTGACTTGCTGTCAGATCGCGGGCTTGTCCGCCAGCGGTGGCAGCCGAGGCCGAGCTGGCCATGCCGAACCCCAGCGCCAATGACGCTGCGACGGCGAGTGCTGTAATCCTGTGTTTCATCTCAAACCTCCTTGGGTTCTCGCCCAATTCGAACGACAAGCCCCCTGAGCCTGTTCCATAGTTTGCAAAATTCAGGCTGAACGGCGGATGAACGGGCTGAAGCGCGCCGCGAGTTTTTAGATTCGCTTTATGCGCTTCTTTCGGCAGAGATGCGCTAACAGCTTGCAATTTTCGCGTGAACAAGTTGATCTGCCTGCATGTCTTTGCGCCTGGCCACGTTCAATGTCGAGAACCTGATGAACAGGTTCGATTTCACCGGTTTTCGTAACCAGCTGTACCAGGACCGGGTTCTGGCGCTGTACGAGATCAAGGACGAAACCGAATACAAGCAGCTGGAGCGCGCGCGCACCATCGCCCATACGGACGATACGCGACAGCTGACTGCGCTGGCCCTCGCGGCGACGAGGGCCGACATCATCTGCCTTCAGGAAGTCGACAATATGGAGGCGCTGAAGGCGTTCGAATACGGCTATCTGTTCAAGATGATCGGCTCTGGCTATCGCGAAAAATACACGACGCCGGGCAATGACGGGCGCGGCATCGACGTTGCCGTATTGACGCGTGACGTGACCCGGCATGGTCAGGCCATCGAGTTTGTGCGGATGCAGAGCCATGCGCATCTGACCTATGCGGATATCGATCTTTTCAATGCCGAACTGGCGTTGATCGGTGAAAAGCCCCATGAGCGCATTTTTCGCCGGGACTGCCTCGAACTCGACCTGCGCGTCGATGGCAAGCCGTTCACCATCTACAGCGTGCACTTCAAGTCGATGGGCGGTGCGCGCAACGGGCTGGACGGACGGCTGGGCACGGCTGCGATCCGTATGGCGGAGGCGGCCGCCGTGCGTCGCATCATTGAAGACCGCTTCGGCGTAGAGCAGGCACCCGAACGCCGTTGGGCGATATGCGGCGACTTCAATGATTATGCCGAACGTGTGCTGATCTCCGGCGATCAACATGAGGGCTTCAACTTCGAGCCGGTGCAGGAAGCGGGGTCGTGCCTCGACATTCTCACTGCGGACGGGTTCAGCGAGAACGTCGTTCAGCGCCGGCCGGAAATCGACCGCTGGACCCTCTACCACACCCGCGGCCCCGCCGAGCGCCATCTGTGCCAGCTGGACTATATCCTGCTGTCGCGCAGCCTCGCACGCAGCAATTCCAATGCGGTGCCGGAGATCATTCGCGCCGGGCAGCCGTTCCGCACTCCGTTTCCACCTGGTCAGGAGGTTGAGCGCTATCCCCGGACCGGATGGGACCGACCCAAATCATCCGATCATTGCCCGGTGGTGGTCGAGCTGGACATCGTATGAGCATCGATCTGGAGCGGGACATCATCGTCACGGTGCGCGCCGTCGACGTAACGCTGGACCCGTCTGCGCACCCATTTGCGCTGGAACATGAAGACGAGATTGCCGCGTACTGGCAGGAAATCACGCAGGAATACCCGGCGCTGTTCAATGGCGAGGTCGCGCTTTTGTCCCGGCTCGGCATCGACAGGGACATTCTGGTCGGTCGCTGCCATATCGTGCGCTATGCGACATTCGTCTATTGGCGCAAGTTGCGGGCCATCGCCGGGGCCGGGCATTTTTATGCACATCCGATGCTGGTCAGTTCCGATGGCGCGCTGATCGCCGTTCGCATGGCCAAGCACACTTTGAATGCCGGGCGGGTCTACTTTGCCGCCGGCTCCTTCGAGCCAGCCGACTTTCGCGACGGCAAGGCTGATCTGGAGCGCAACATGTTTCGCGAGGTTGTTGAGGAAACCGGTCTCGATCTGGCGTCCGCACCGCACGATGACGACTATCAGATCCTGTCGAAGGCGACCGGAACGGTCATTTTTCGACGCTATTTTCTGGATCGCACGGCGGAAGAACTGGTCGCCGCGATTTCAGCGCACGTCGCAGGCGAAGCAGAGCCCGAGATCGAGGGACCGGTGGTCATCAGGAATCTTCGGGATCTGCCTGAAAATCTGGCGCCGCAGATGCCGGCATTGATCGACTGGCACTTTTCCAGGCCAGCTTCGGGATGACCGGCGCGCGTCGGCGGTTGCCACTTTCGGGAGACAACCGCTGGTCTCTTTTTTCCTGCGCAATTCCGGACGCAAAACCGCTTCGCACTTTTGCTGGAATTGCTTCTATTCGTGCCGAAGTGCATCAATCGGGTCCAGCCGCGCGCCCCGAAGGGCCGGGAAAAACCCGAACACCATGCCGATCAGCGCTGAAAACCCGACCGCCGTGCCGATGACGGTGAGACTGGGGACGAACGGAATGGAGAGCGTGTAGCTGGCAAGACCCGCCAGCGACAGGCCCAGCACGATCCCGATCAGACCGCCGAGCAGCGACAGGACGGTCGCCTCGACAAGAAACTGGATCAGGATGTGCTTTTCATGCGCACCGATGGCAAGCCGGATGCCGATCTCTCGCGTTCGCTCGGTCACTGACACAAGCATAATATTCATGATGCCGATGCCGCCGACCAGCAGGCTGACGCCGGCCAAAGCGCCAAGCATGCCGGTCATGACCGTCGTCGTGCTTGTCATGGCGTCGGCGATCTGGGTCATGTCGCGCACGTCGAAATTGTCTTCCTGACCGGGTGTCAGGCGGCGGGTGTCGCGCAGGATGTTCTGGGCTGCAAGAACGGCGTCGCTCGTCGATGCGCCTTCCTGCACGGCGATGTAAATCTGGCCGATGTTGCGGTTGCCCGCAATCCGGCGCTGGAAAGTCGTCAGCGGCATCATCACGACCGCGTCCTGATCCTGTCCGAAGCCGGACGTGCCCTTGGCTTCAAGAACACCGATCACGCGGCAGCTCATGCGACCGACGCGGATCAGTGAATCAACCGGATCGCCGGAGCCGAAGAACTGGTTGCGAACCGTTTGGCCGATGATGCAGGCGCTGGCACCGCTGCGCAATTCGGACTCCGAGAACTCCCGGCCGCGAAGAATCGCCCAGTTGCGTGCGGTGAAGAACTCGTTGTCGGTGCCGGTGACCTGCGCGGACAGATTATCCGGTCCGAACACGACGCGGACGGTGCGCTGCGCGGTCGGAGCAATGGCGTTGACGTTCTCCATGCCGTCAACAAGGCCGCGAAGATCGGACGCTTCCAGCGGGCGCGGCGTGAAATTGGTGTCGCCGCCGCGCATCGGGCGCAAAGCCTGAACCGTCAGCAAATTGCTGCCCAGCTTGGTGATGTCCTGCTTCACCTTCTCGGTTGTGCCGGTGCCGATGGTGATCATCGCGATCACGGCAGCAACGCCGATCACGATGCCCAGCAGCGTCAGAAACGAGCGCAAGGCGTTGCGGCGGACCGAACGCAGCGCGAGGCGAATTGTCTCGAACAGCATCAGCTTGCCTCCATCGCAGCAGCGGTGTCGGACGCGATGTTGCCATCGAGGAAATGGATCGTGCGCTGGGCATAGGCAGCGATGTCGGCCTCGTGGGTGACCATCACGATCGTCAGTCCCTGCTGGCCATTGAGCTCCGTCAGGAGGCTCATGATCTCGTGGCTGCGGGCGGTATCAAGGTTTCCCGTCGGCTCGTCAGCGACAAGCAGGGTAGGGCGGGTGACAATGGCGCGGGCGATCGCGACGCGCTGTTGCTGGCCGCCAGACAATTCGGCAGGGGTATGGTGCTCGCGTCCCTGAAGGCCGACCTGTGCCAGCGCGTTCATCGCCAGATCCCTGCGGTCGCGCGAATTCACGCCGCGATAAACCAGCGGCAGCTCGACATTTTCTGCCGCGGTCGTGCGCGGTAACAGATTGTAGCCCTGAAACACGAAGCCGATATAGCGGTTGCGCAGCACCGCGCGGCGGCTGCGGTCGAGAGCGCCAGCATCCACACCCATGAAGCTGTAGACGCCCTTTGTCGGCGTATCGAGGCAGCCGATGATGTTCATCGAGGTCGATTTGCCCGAGCCCGATGGCCCCATGATTGCGACGAACTCGCCCTGATCTATGGCAAGGTTCACCCCGGCCAGAGCATTGACGCGGGTTTCACCGTCTCCGTATGTCTTCCATATGTCGCGAAAGGTCAGGAGAGGCGGCGCAGACCCGTTCATGGGTGCGAACCCCCGCGCGCGGGACGGCCCTGACTGCCTCGCGCGCCTGAGCGGGCCTGTTCAATGCCGGTGATGACCTGATCGCCTTCTTTCAGGCCCGAAAGAACCTCTACAGAATCGCCTGCCGATGCGCCGATCGACACGCGCACCATGCTCGGTTGGCCGTCTTGCAGAACATAGACCGGGCGGGTGCCATCATTTGCCGTGGCGTTGCCGCCACGCTGGCGGAACATGCCCATGGGGGGCCGAGGCATGAACAGTTGCTGCAGCGACCAGCCGCCGCGTTCGCTTTGCTGGGGCGGGGTGAAGCGAAGGGCGGTGGCCGGAATCAGCAGTACGCCGTCTTCTTCGCGCGTGACGATGTCGACCGTCGCGGTCATGCCGGGCCGCAGCAACAGCTCGTCATTGGCGACGTTGAGCCGCGCCTGATAGGTGACGACACCTTCGGTCACCGACGAGGCATAGGAAATATCGCGGATCGCTGCGTCAAAGCGGCGACCGGGAAAAGCGTCGACCGTGAAGCGGGCGGTCTGGCCGGGGGTGACAGCGCCGATATCAGCCTCGTCAACCGCCGCCTTCAGTTCCATGGTTTCGAGGTTCTCGGCAATCACGAACAGGATGGGCGCCTGCATGGATGAGGCGACGGTCTGGCCGGGATTGACCGAACGGCTCAGCACAATCCCGTCGATGGGCGCATAGATGGTGCTCTTGGCAAGATCGGCCTGCTGCAATTTCAGATCAGCGACCGCGACCTCATGATTGGCTTTGGCAATCGTGACTGCGCTGGCGGCACGGTCTCGCGCTGCCCGCGCGGTTTCGAGCGCCTGTTCGGTCGTCATGCCACGGCCGGACAGCGTCTGGGCGCGCTGAAGAGCCTGTTCGGTTTCATTCAAGGTTACTTCTGCGTCGGCAATACGGGCGGATGCCGCCGAGACATTCGCCTGCGCCCGTTCAACTTGCGCGGCAATGCGTGTGGTGTCGAGCTCAGCGAGCACATCGCCCATGGCAACGCGCTGGTTCTCATCGACGCGAACGGTGCGCACGACACCCGACAGCTCGCTCGACACTTCGACCTGGGTCAAGGGCTGCAGCGTGCCGGTGGCAGATATCTCAACGGTCAGCAATCCGCGCTCGACCGGCACAGAACGGTAGCTTACAGGCGCAACGGCGGCTTCACTGCTCCACCGCCAATATGCGGTTGCACCCGCGGCGATGACGAGCACGGCGAGCAAGGGCAGCCATTTGCGGATAGTCCTGCGCGCTGGCCCGCCTGCGGGCTTGCCGCGCGCATTCAGGCCGAGTGCCTGTTCAATCGATTCCGGCGCAGCAACTGCCGCGTCGGCGCGCCCCGCGTTCTGGTCCATACCTGTCCTAGCCCTCGATAATCCGTCGGTCCCTTGCGTGACACTTCGGGGATATGGACGCGGAATTCAAATTAAAGTTTCGCCATGTTGGCGGGTAGAGGGGGTGCGGAGCTGCCGAGAAGCGGATGGATTTTCCCGATGTTGAGGTGTGGAGTTCAGGCGCGTCGATGCGCATCAAGCGCTATGACTTCAGGAGATAATCTGTACCGGCTACGCAAGGTCGACGTAAAATCCGACGCCTTCATAGTTGAACTGCGGCAAGGTCACGAGGACCTTGTCGCGCTCGGCTTCATCGCTCGTATAGAAATGCGCTCGGGTGTCAGTGTTGTAGAAACGAAAAACTGCCTGACGATCATTTTGATCATGCTCATAGGCAGTGAAGGCTTCGCCTTCAGACAAGAATTGCGGCAAGTTAGCGCGAACAAAAGCGGCCTCAGCGGAATCGGCCGTGTAAAAATGGCCGCCAGTAACTTCATTGTAAAACCGATGTACGGAAACGCCATCCGCCGTCGTTGCGGCCGAGGAAAATGTCTCACCCTCAAAGATATGATCGGTGCTGGTGGCGATCAGCTGGTCGCGCTCATTGGTGTCGGAAGTATAAAAATGGGATCCGTTCTTGATGTTATAAAAGCGCGCGATTTCTACAGTGTCGAGCACATTGACCGTGAAGAGTTGCGAGGCGCTAGCCGTGCCGTCTGAGACGCTGATGCGTACATTGTAGCTGTTGCTGCCATCAGCAGACAGAGGCGCCTCGTAGTCGGGGGCCTCGATGAAAGACAGTGTCCCGTTTTTGCGGTTGATAGTGAAAAGGGCAGCATCGGCGCCGCCAATAATCGAAAATGTCAGCGCGTCACCATCGGGATCGTGTGCTGTGAGAGGGCCGATCAGAGTCTGATTTTCTCTGATGGTCAGACCCGCCGGACTGGTGAAAACCGGTGCGGTATTGGGCGGAGGGGAGTTTTCGAGAACTCTGATCGTAAAGGTCTGCGCGAGCTCATTGTCCCACTCGTCGGTTGACGTCACGATCACCGAGATAGTTTGATCAATGGCGTAGTCGAGCGCGACGCTGTCCTTGAGCTTCAACTGCCCTCCAACGATCTCGAAGCGCGGGTCGTCGATCCTGTAGACGTGTCCGGATGACTGATCCGCGTCAACTGTTGTCAGGTCGCCGATGATTGCGCCGACCGCCCCCTCGTTCACTGCGTCGTTCGACAGCCCGATATCGGTGGGCTCATCACCAAGAACGACACGGAATGTAATTCCATGGAGGTCGCTGAGATTGAGGCCCTGGAAATTGAGGTGGATTTTATCGTCTTCGACCCAGTAACGGGACAGGTCTATTGGGCCGGCGGTTCCATTGACGAAAATAGAAATCCCAGTGAAATTAGGCAAAGTGTCGAGATGATCGGTGATGACCATGCCGTTGAAAGCGCCAGGATTGAACGTCCCTGCGGTTTGTGCAGTAAATTGGATGTCACGTCCGGTTACATTGATCGAAAAATACGATCCGTACGTAAACTCCACTCCGGAACCAACCACCGCATTCACTGAATGGACGGACCCCGATGCAGCGGTGTGATCGAAGTGAAGTTCTTTTCCGTTCAAAGGCATGCAGTTCTCCTCGCCGGTTCTTCTCTAAGGAATCGGAGCAAATTATTGTCAATTGTTGTCTAGTGGTGACCTCTAATAGAAGCAAGTTAGGCGTGCCAGCAGAGTTTTGATGTTCTCGGGGGATGGTTTATTGTCGATTGCTGTCATTTTTCTCGAAAAATGAGGCATGAACTTCACCAAAACTGTTACCAAGTTCGTGCGCGGCAAATGGCACATATGGGACTGGAGCGTCGATGGGATTGGCGCACGTCTCCCGAAAGTGGGAACCGGTGCCTGGATAAAGACATGCGCGAATTCAGCAACTTAAAGCGTGTGAAGCGAATCCTGTAGAACGCGACACGCATTGGGCTCTCCCATGGCAAGCTGCGACGGGGCCGCTGTCGCCGGCCAGACATTGTGGCCGGTCAATTGCAGGAAAGAACATCTTGGCGCCAAACTGTAAAATGAATGACAGTTTGTAAAATGACCGAGAAATTGATCTGCCAGATCATTGATTTGGTGGGTGATGTAGGGATCGAACCTACGACCCGCTGATTAAGAGTCAGCTGCTCTACCAACTGAGCTAATCACCCGCCGGGCGGCGACTTGGTCTGTGTCGCTGCAAGTGAGGTCCGTATAAGGGGGTCTTTCCGACCTGTCCAGACCGAAATTGAGCCAAGACCAAATAATTTTCAAAACACCCTAAAATAGTGGGTTTTCAACGCTTTCGTGACGCAAGGGGAGGTGGGGGTTCGGGCCGGTGGCGTTGTTCAGCCATGCGAAACAACGCGGTTTCGGCCACTTTCCTTGGCGCGATAGAGGGCCTTGTCGGCTGCGTCGATCAGATATTGGTAGTCTGGATGGCCTTCGAATGTCGCGACGCCGATCGACATTGTGAAGGGGATCTGACCGGCGTTGGAAATGACGGCCGGCTTTGCGGCGATCTGCTGGCGGATACGTTCCGCGATGGTCAGCGCGCGATCATGGTCGCTTTCAACCAGGACGATGAGGAACTCTTCGCCGCCATAGCGGAAGACAAAATCGGTGGCCCGCACACAGTGCAGCAGGATGTCGGCGGTGTGGCTGAGGACAGCATCGCCGGCGGAATGACCGTGGCGGTCGTTGATGTGCTTGAAATGGTCGATGTCGGCCATCAGCACGCTGAGCGGCGTTTTGGCGCGCGTTGCAAGGCTGACCTCGCGTCGCAGAACAGAGGAAAGGAACCTGCGGTTGAATGTGCGGGTCAGCGGATCGCGACCGTTCTCCAGCGCCGAGGCGGCCTGGAACAGGTCGTTCAGCAGAAATCGGATTTCATCGATTCGCCGCTGGAGCGTCACGACACCGTTGGGCTTGTCGGCGATGACAGAGGACAACACCTCGCCGTCGATCTCCGCGATCACCCTTTCGATGCTGTCGAGTATCGGCGAACCCTGAAACAGGATCGCCGCGCGGTGACGCGCCCACAGACCGAATGGCGAACTGGCAAGGGTGGCGGGCGTTTCCGAGCCATGTCCGAGCAGCGACAACAGCACGTTCTGGCTCCATTCCATCAGTGCGGCGCGCTGGATTTTCCGTTCAAGAGAAATGTCCTGACCCAGAGAGAAAAAGCGGAACGCTTCATCGGTCTGGGCGCGGCGGTTGGTGTCGTTGACATAGGCCGACGTCATCAGGCGCATCGCGTAGTCGATGATTTCACCCAGGATGATGATCGTGTGCGTGGTCTGGGAAACCGGAAGATCCAGGGTCGCCACTTTCGTTGCGATCTCGGATTTCAGCAGGCTCATGCCTTCCATAACGAGGTTGTTGGGGATCTTCAGGCGCGCGTGGACCTCGCCGATCTTGATCTGCCGCGCGTCGAAATCAGTCAAATCCGAGCCTGGGTCCATCCGGACTGTTTCAAGCAGCCACTGGCTCATCGACTGGTTCAATCGCTCGTTGACCACCGAGTGATTCAGAAAGTCAGACGCTTCTTCGTGGGAAAGGAACAGCCGATAGAAGGTCGCCACCAGCTCATCGACGTGTTCAGTGACGAGCTGCTGAAGTGTTTGCCGCGCTGCCAGACGGATCTCGGGGGAGGAGTTGTGCCAGAAAAGAAGACCCGGTTGATTTGCAACGTCCATTTGAAACTCACTGATTCCTGATGCGCTAAAGCGTGATCCTTCGGGTTCGCTCACACGCTTTAAGTTGCTGTATTCGCGCATGTCTTCTCCCGACACCGGTTCTCACCTTCGGGAGACATACGCTAGATCTCCAGGCACTGGCCTTTTGCTTTTACGAAAATTCGAACGCAAACGCTTCGAACTGTTACTGGAATTGCTCTAGCGGCGAGGGGAAGCGGCTACAAGCCGTCTGATCCGCGGCACATTCGAGGGAGCAAACACGCGACCAGCGCGTTCTTACAAAACCAGTCAATATCTGAGGAGAACGCAAATGCCGGAATTCCTATGGATGCTGCTGGTCGCGGGTGGACCGATCGTTCTTGGCGCGGCCATTGCATATGCACTTTTCATGAGGCGAAAGCCGCCGGAGCGCGAGACAGCCGAACAACGCAGCGCGATCGATCGCCTCTATGAGGACGACGCGATCGACAGGCCTGCAACGATGGCTGACACCGCGCGCAACCGCGATACGCCTGCGACGCGCTCTTTGCGCGCGGAACAGCAGCGCCAGGCCGATGAGCCGGATGAGTTGGAAGAAGGGCTCGAAGATACGTTTCCCGCGAGCGATCCCGTATCCGTGACAACGACGACGACGCCCGGTGCTCCGCCAAAAGTGTCATCCACTCAATAGTCTCGCTCGTAGAACACGCCGAGGGAGCTTTCGCCGTTGCTGCCGATGCTGCCTCGCGCCTTCAGGTCGTCAGTGATGTCGAGGTTGATCGTGCCTCTCGTTGAGCCTTGCGCGCCGGCTTCGACGCCGAGGTAGATATTGTCCTGAATGTAACGCCCGGCGCGAACGGCGGCGTTGCCTTCGCTGTCGGTGACAACATCCAGATCATCAAGGCCGGCTGCGCCGCGCAGGCTGCCAAGAAGCGACGAGCTTGAACCGCCGGCAAGTTCGGCCGCGGCTGCTGCCAGCTGCGCGATCTGCATCGGCGAAAGTTCGCTCATGCCGCGGTTGAAAATCAGCCGAGCCAAGACTTCGTCTTCGGGGAGTTCTGGCTGCGAGGAGAAGGCGATTGTCGGCGATGAGACGCGACCGCTGACAGTGATGAACACGGTGGTGTCTCCACTCACGGAGCGCGCAACGAAATTGAGGTAGGGGTCAAGATCGCCGACGACACTGACACGGCCTTCGTCAAAGGTGATCCGCTGGCCGAGGATCGAAAGACGACCACGGATCAGCTCGAAACCACCCACCGGCTGGATATCGGTCACCGGGCCGGTCAACTGGAGGCGGCCGCCGAGTTCGGTGTCCAGTCCCCGACCGCGCACGAAGATGCGAGCCGGCGCGTTCACGCCGACATTCAGCCGCAGCACGCTTGGGCGGGCGGTCGGCGTTGGTGTGCCATCATTTGCGCGCGCCCTTGTCAGGGTTTCCTGCACGGCTCGGGGCGCATTGCGGTGGATCACGTCGATGGCGGCGGCGCTGCCGGAAAAATTATCCGGGACAGTGATTTCAGCACGCTCGACATTCACTTCACCCGACAACAGGGGATCACGGGCGAGGGGACCGGTCAGCGCCAGATTGCCGTTGACCGTTGCCACCACCAGATCACCGTCTGCATAGCGTGCCTGATTGAGATTGACGCGCAGATCTGCCGGGAAGCCGGCGCTGGCGTTGGTCGAAACCGTGCCGCTGGCGCTCAAGGAGCCGCCGCTCGCAAGGGCTGCATTGGCCGAGCGGATCGTGACGGTCTCACCTTCCATCGAGACCATGACGTTGATGTCGCGGATCTGGACGTTGGTTTCAGGGTCAACCACCTGCGCGCCGCTGGTCGACGCCATGCCGCGAATGACTGGCTGCTGCAGGTTGCCCGACACGCTGCCATTCAACTCTACGAGGCCTGACAATTGGGTGCCGCGATCAATGAGGAAGCGGTTGGCGAGGGCGAGGGGCGCGGAGCCGTTGAGCGACAACGCAAGGCCATTGCCGGATAGAGGGATGGTGCCGTTTGCCGTTAGGCCAAGTCCCTGCGAGCCATTGATCGTGGCCGAGGACAGCGTAATCGCATTGCCGGAGAAGCTGCCGGCTGCGACAGCCTGCAGCGAGTCAATTCCGGCTGCCTGAAGCGGCTGCGCGCTCAGGTTCTGTCCGTTGAGATCGAAGGTTGCCTGCGGGGCGCTGGTGGTACCGGTGACGCGCGCGGTTCCGGCGATGGTTCCGCCAAGATTCTGGCCTTGCGCCACCGCATTGAGCGCGGCAAGCGGAAACGTGCCAAGATCGACGTCGATGGCGATCTGGCCTGCACCGAGCGGGACGCCGCCGCGCGCGGCAGCACGCAGACCTTCCGGGCTGGAGACGCTGGCGTCGAGGTTCAGGCGCTGGCCGCTCGTGTTGCCGGTGGCCGACACGGTGAGTTCGCTCTGTCCTGCCTGACGAAGCGCTGCGGCGGTGATACCGGTTCCGCGCAGCGTGAAATTGGCGTCAGGCGTGCTCCGCTCGCCGGTAACGCGGGCTTGCGCGTCCACCACACCGCCAAGCGCCAGATCGGGCCGGACGAGATTTGCAATCGACAAAGGCAACTTGGAGACATCGACGGAGAGGTCGATTTTCTGCGCGACGCGACCATTAGCGGACACGCGACCGCCGCCGACATCGACGATCAAGCTGTCGATTTCTACAGTGTCGCCGACGACCAGCAGGGAGGCTGCTTCCAGCAGACGTGCGCCCACAACGCCCTGGCCCAGCGATGCCTCGCTGAGGTTCACGCGATAGCCGTTACCTTCCGGGCTGAGCGAGCCTTTTGCAAAAGCTTTGGTGTTCTGATCGAGATCCGCATTGGCCTCGAACCGGGTGGCGCCGTCGGTGCTCTGCGCGGTGGCGTCGAGCGCATTGATCGTCACACCGCCAGCCACCAATCCGTGAGCGCGCACCGAGCCATCAATCGCCGGAACCTTGAACAGATCGTGCACGACAGCCTGCACATCGGCAGTGTCGAGCCTGGTCTCTCCCAGGCGAAGGTTGCGAATAGTCGCGTCGGCGTTGACATTCTGCTGGCCAGCTTCGGTCGAGGAAAGGTCGAGCGTTGCATTGACCGCACCGGTAGCTTCCAGCAGCGCAAGGGCAGCGGCGGTCGAGATGTCAGCTGCGGCAATGTCGATCTTGCCGTCGATCAGCCCGGTCGGGCCACGGCTGAGCGAGCCGGTGGCACGTGCGCCACCCGCGCTGAAATCCAGATCGGTCAGACGCTGGACACCCTTGGCGATGCCAAGACCAGCGGAAAGCTGGACACGGACGCCATCGAGAAATGCGTTGCCGCCGAGCGTTCCAGCAAGGTCGCCAGCTTGCAGCGTGCCGTCAAAGGTGATCGCGCCATCGGTCAGGCGCTTTCCGACCAGTTGGCCGTCGCGAAGATTTGCCAGTGTGGTGAGGGCGATGTTGCCGTCGGTGCCTGCTGCCCGACCGCTTGCCTCCAGCCGCCCCGCAGCTTGCGGCGAAACCAGAGACAGGTCGCTGAGGACCAGCGCATAATCGAAATCCGCCGTGCCGGTGGCGAAATTGCCGTCGGCCGAGAGTTCGACGCGCTCATTGCCGATGCGCAGCTTGTCCGCCACCAGCCCTGTCTCACCGCGGGCGACACGTCCGGTGATGGTGGAGTGCCCTTCCAGAAGATTGTCAGCCGGCTCGATGCCGAGCTGCAGGCCGTCTGCCGCGCTGTCGATCGTCAGGTCAAAAGCACCCGTCAGCGGCTCCACCCGCCCGGTGGCCTTCAGATCGAGAGCACCCTCAAGATTGCGTCCGGCGAGACCGGAAAACGGGGCAAGACTGCGAGCGCGCAAGGCGATGTCGCCGTTGAAAGCCAATTCGGCAATCTTGCCAGCCAGAGACATTTCGAGGCCGTTTGCCGAGACAATCGCGTTGGGCAGATCGATGGGTTGTCCCGTCCGCCATGCGCCATCGACATCAAGCTTGATGGTATCTCCCAAAGCCTCGGCGATGTCGGCGCGCTTGGCCACGATACCGGTCAGAGCGCCATCCACGGCGAAGGTGAGGTGGCGCGCGGCCGGCTGGTCGAGGTTCTGCGCCAGACCGCCGAGATCGAACCTTGCGCGGGAGGCGGAAAATTCGCTGGTCGCAAGATCTTCAACGTTGATCTGGCCGGACCAGTTGTCGTTGCCTGCCTCGCCATAGGCGACGACGGCACGGGCGCGGCCAACCGTTGTTTCACCCCCCGGGACCGGCAGGATGATGCGATTGTCCGCACCATTGTCGATGGTGGTGTCCAGATTGAGCCGGCGAAGGAAGCCATCCGGCGCGGTTTCGGCACTCGCGGCAAGCTTCAGGACCGCACTTTGCAGGTTGAGCGCTTCGAGCAGAACCGCGCCGGTGTCTTTGACCAGTCCGTTGGCGCGCAAGCTGGTTTCCGCACCAAAAAAGTCGCGAAATTGCTGGGGAACGATCTGGGCGATGGGGCCATCAAACTGCGCTGAATAGGCGAGGCCTTCAGACTGACGGCGCAACTGGGTCGCACCGGTCAGGATGCGTTGACCGGCTGCGTCCAGCGCCAGGTTCACGTCAAGTGCGGAAAGCGGTCCGCTGCCTGCAACCTGAAGCGCTACCGGCGGGCGACCGTCGATGTTGAGAAGATTGGCAACGATGCCATTTTCGGGCTCGGAAAGGCTGAGATCAAGTTCCAGCTGTTCATTCGCGTTCGCATAGGTCGCGGTCAGGGACAGCTGACCACCGGGCCCATCCAGTCGATCGACTTCGAGAGCCGTGTCGAGGGAGCCGTCTTCCAGACGAATGCGACCCGTCACCGACAGTTCGGACTGCAATCCGAAGACGTCGCGTCCAAAACTGATACGCGGTGCGTTGAGTTCATCGAGATTGATCGCGATGGGCAGTTCGGGAAGACGAAAACCACCTGCCTCGGGAGCAGGGAGGCTTTCGTCGGCCATGGGCTGACGTACAATTTCGATCAGATCGGCAGACAGCGTGTCGATCTGCAGCCGCTGGCTGAAGATCAGCGCGGAACGGCTCCAGACGATGGCCGCATTTTCGATGCGGAGCCAGACGCCTTCCTGGTCGGCGACGGTGATCAGGCCAATTCTGGCATTGGAGGACAGAACGCCTTCAATGTTCTGAATTCTGATCTGCCGGTTGGGCGCAGACAAGTTGTCTTCGATGAAAGACAGGAAAAGGCCGCGCTCTTCTTCGGGCGTTTCGTTCTGCGCGACTGCATAGGCGGTGACGCCAACCAGGAACAGGGCCAGAAGGCCAAAGAATTTGCGCATCAGAATGCCTGCCCTATGCCGACATAGACGGAGACTGTTGGATCGCCTGCACGCCGGTTCAGCGGAGTTGCGACGTCAAGACGAATGGGCCCAAGACCCGTCAGATATCTGACGCCCGCGCCGACCCCAACCCTCAGATCTTCCGTGAAGCCAGGCATCGTGTCAGCGCCGACATAGCCGGCATCGACAAAGCCGACGACGCCGATGCTGTCGGTGACCCGCACGCGCGCTTCTGCAGAAGCTTCGAGCAGAGAGCGCCCGCCAATGACGTTTCCGCTCGCCGTTGGTACACCGATGTTGCGATAGGCATAGCCGCGAACCGAGCCGCCACCGCCGGCAAAGAATAGCAGGTCGGGCGGCAACTGGTCGGCAGACGGACCGGTCAACGAGCCGACTTTCACACGGCCGGCGAGCACAACATCATTGTCGCGGCCGAAGCCCTGATAGGCGCGCGCCTCGATAGTCGCCTTGGCTGCCATGTTGGAATACTGGAACTCGTAAAAGGGCTCGATATTGGCTTCGAGGAAGAACCCCTGGGTCGCGTTGGCCTGGTTGTCGCGCGTGTCGTAGGTGAGTTTTCCCTGGAGCCCGACGGTGGAGAAGGTTCTTTTGCCGAACTCCTTGTCCTCAAACTGCGCGTGGCCGCCATTGAGGAACAGGCCGCCAGAAAGCTGGTCGTTGAAGACATGGCTGAAACCTGCCGTTCCGGTGACGGCTGTCCGGGTATAGCTTTTGAGCACTTCGCGGTCGCCGTAGAGGGAGGCCGAAAAGTCGGTATCCGGCGTGTAGACGCCGGGTTTCACGAAGCTTGAGCCAACGCGATAGGTCAGTTCATTGACCTTGAAGGTCTGGCCAAGGCCTGCGACCTTGCCCTCCACGCGCAATCTCTCCGCGCGCCCGAACAGATTTCGGTGCAGCCAGAAAGTTTCCAGTCCGAGACCATCGACAGTGGAATAGGTGGCGCCGGCGCCAATACGACGGGCAGGGCGCTCCTGAACGATGTAGGTGATCGGCAGACGACCGAATTCGTCGATCTGATCTGCTTCCTGGAAACGGGCGGCGCTGAATACGTCGAGGCGCGCAATGCGCGTGCTTGCCTGCTTGATATCGTCGGGGTCGTATTCCTCGCCTTCGCGAAGTCCCGTCATCCAGGCGAGCCATTCTTCGTCGACGGCATTCTCGCCCTCAACCGTGACCGGGCCGTAATGGGCCTTACGCCCCGGCTGAACCTCGAGCCGGGCGTCGACGACATCGGCGTCGTGCGCTGCGACGACTGTTCGCTCGGCGATCTCCGCCTTGGCGTAACCTTGTTGCCGCCAGGCCTCGACGGCGAGCCCTTCGGCCCGCAGGATTGCTCCCGAGCGCGCGACTTCGCCAGTTGCAAACCCCTCTGTTTCGGGTGCGGCGACAAAGTCGCGGCGATGCTCGGCCAGAGGGGCACGGTTGAGGATCGTGGCTTCACGGAAATGAAACAGTGGGCCGGGCGTGACCGTCACAACCACGATTGCAGGCTCGGCCAGAGTTGCATCCGGCGGGATGCTGGCAGCTTCGCGGCCGTCGATGGTGATCGATATTGTTCCGCCGTACCGCCCCTGCGTATAAAGTGTCGCCAGCAGACGGCGGTAATCGCCGCGCGCCTTCGCGATCAGCCCGGCGGCACCGGATGCAGGTTTGTCGCTGTCTGCCAGAAGCGTCGAGGCCGACTCCAACGTCGCCTTCACGTCGTCGGCGTCAGCACCGGTGACCTGCAGTTCCGCGTTGTAGGTCTGCGGCGTTCCAATGACCATATCCTCGTCAGAGGCGTCGTCGCTGGAACCCCAGAGCTTGATACCAAAAAGCTCAAAAGCGGATGCAGGTGCGGGAGCCGCGACAAGCGCAGCGCAAACACTACCGGCAAGAATACGGCTTCTGTGCCGCCAAAACGATCTGCGCCAGATCAAGTGAACACCATACACATCACAACAATAGCGCCAGTAAACGGCTCTTCCGCCCCGGCGCGATTATCGATGTCATAACCTTAACAAGCGCTTTAGGCGCGCTCAATTTGCGGCAATGTATCGCGCAGGCCGGTCTGAGCCAACCCGGCCCTGGTCACACTGTGTTACGCAAAGCGGGCGGAACTGCCCGATTGTTGCAGCGTTTCCGTGACGCACCAACAGGAGGAAAACAGCCATGCCCGCACGATCAAAAGCGCAGCAAAAGGCTGCTGGCGCGGCCCTGTCGGCCAAACGTGGCGAGACGCAAAAGTCGCAACTCAAGGGAGCCTCCCGCGAGATGTACGACTCCATGACCGAAGAGGAGCTGGAGGAGCTTGCAGAGACAAAGCGCAAGGGGCTTCCGGAGAAGAAAGGCGACTGAGCCTTTGCGATTGGCTCGGAATAGTTGCGATGACGACAAGGGAGGGTGGTTCGCCAGAGCGTTCATCGCTGGACGCGGCGATGAGAGGATGTGATATCCCAGATCTCGGCGCTGTGGATGTCGGTCTGAAGCGTTGGTCAAGCGCAAAGGATGGAACATGTCCCGGACACCTCGCAACCCCACGACGATTTCAGGCGATCTGTCGGAACCGCATTTTGGCGAACAGCTCATGCCGAGCGCTGCCCGCTATTTCCTCGAAGTGTCGCGCTCGCATTCGATCCGGCAAGCGGCGGACCGCCTGTCTGTCGCCCCGTCGGCGATCAGCCGTCAACTTTCCAAGCTGGAGGCCGACCTCAACACGGTTTTGCTGGAGCGGCGGCCCGAGGGCGTGGCGCTGACCGAGGCGGGTGAGGTTCTGCGCGACCATCTCAATGGCATTCAGAGCCTCGTCGAGCGGATTTCCGGCGATATCGCCGATCTCACCGCGCTGCGACGTGGGACGGTGCAGATCGCGACGGTGGAGGGGATCACGCGTCCGTTCATGTCCGAGCAGATTTCAAGGTTTCGGGAGGCGCATCCGGCGGTCACTTTTCGACTGCGTTCGCGCGGCCGCCAGATGGTGATCGAGTCACTGGAGCAAAGGGTCAGCCATATCGGCTTCCTGTATGATCATTTTTCTCATCCGGCGCTGCTTGAGGTCGGGCGCTGGCGCCAGCCGCTGCTGGCGTTGGCGCGTCCCGATCACCCGCTTGCAACAGGCGTCCGGTTGCAGTTGAGCGACCTAGTTCCTTATGCCTGTGTGCTGCCGGATGAATCATACGGTATTCATCATATAGTGAAGCGAGCCTATGCACGGTTGGGCGCCAAGCCGAACTGCCACTTTTTCAGCGATAATCTTGCGGTTTTGTGTGATAATGCGCAGCGTAGCGGTGCAATAACATTCCTGCCGTTACAGGCCGCAACAACTCAGGTAATAAACCGTCAGCTGACACCGCTTAATCTGGAATGCGCCGAGTTCAAGTACAGATATATATATGCTGTGGTCAGAAGAGAGCAGATAATACCTCCGGCTGCCTCAGCGTTTCTCAAGCAAGTTGTCGATGCATTTGTCGATGGTGAGCAGGAGGATCGAGATATTCTCGCCGCGCTCTCTTTGCCGGAAGTGTAGTTTCCCACTGTTGCCCAAATGGCAACAGGGGTTTGCTGATTTGGCATCGTCGGCAAAACACATTCAACATCAATGATATGGGACCGGCCAGCGGCGGGCTGCTCCCCCTTGACGGCGTGGCGCTTGCCCCTGTCACAAAGTCGACATCTGGATTTTCGCATCTCTCTCCGTAAGTTGCCGCCAAACAGGGAGGGTTTGATGCGGCGCTTGCCAGACACATTGCAGCAGACAGCGGCATTTATCAGGGACGGGAGGATTCTCGATCTCGTTGATCTGGCACTGGATGCTCACGACAGGCATGGCGCGCGCCTGAACGCCTACAAGACGTGGGACGGCCCACGCGTTCGGGAACAGGCCGAAGCGCTCCACCGCATGATCGCGACAGGTGTCGATCTCGGCCCGATGATGGGCATCCCCGTTTCAGTCAAGGATCTCTACGGCGTGCCGGGGCTGCCCGTTTTCGCCGGTACATCTGAAGCACTTCCCGGCAGATGGAGCCGTTCTGGTCCGGTTGTGTCGAGGTTGCTTGCGCAGATGGCGCTTGTGACAGGCAAGACGCATACGGTGGAGTTCGCCTTTGGCGGCATCGGCATCAACAACCATTGGGGCACGCCTTTCAACCCGTGGTCGCGGGATGATGAGCTGCGTGTACCGGGTGGATCGAGTTCCGGGGCCGGTGTGTCGTTGCTTGAAGGCAGTGCCATGCTGGCGCTGGGCACCGACACTGCGGGTTCGGTACGGGTGCCCGCAAGCTTTACCGGTATGGTCGGGCTCAAGACCACCTTTGGACGCTGGTCGAATGACGGCATTGTGCCGCTTTCCTCATCGCTCGACACGCCGGGGATTTTGGCGCGCAGCGTGCAGGACGTCGCCTATGCCTTCGCCGCGATCGATCCTCACGCTCCCACCATTCGCCCGCGCGAGTTGCTCGGACTGCGCATCGGTGTTCCCGACAGTTTTTTTCTGGATGGGGTCGATCCTGAGATCGCCGCGTTGTTCCAGAAACAGCTTCAGGTGCTGGAACAGGCGGGTGCAGTTCTTGTCAGCCTTGATACACCGGGCTGCGATGAAGGGTTTGAGATCTTCCGCCAAGGCGGCCTTTCGGCGGCGGAGCTGCGCAGCTTTATCGAGCGCAATTTTCCCGAAAAGATTCACACGCTCGATCCTCTCGTCAAACTCCGTGTCGAGAGCGCCCATTCGATGTCGGTCATCGAGTATCTGCGCCGGCGCGAGGAGCTGGCTGTCAGAGGAAGAGAATTTACGAAGCTTTACGAGCGCTGCGACGTCATCGCGACGCCGACCGTCGCGATCTCCGCGCCGGCGCTCCATGAACTCGCCGAGCCGGGCGTATACGCACAGATCAACATGAAGGTGTTGCGCAATACGGTGATCGCCAACCTCTTCGGCCAATGCGCCCTGACAATGCCCATGGGGCTGGACGGCAATGCCATGCCTGCGGGCATGCAGCTGATGGCGGCGCCGCGCTCCGAAGAGTCGCTGCTGGCCATCGCGCACGCCATCGAAACAAAAATTGGAGGATCCCGAGAACTTGTCGGGACACCTGCTGGTCTTACTCAACAATAACTAGGAAGGGAAACACGACCATGAAGAAAACTATCCTCGCTCTGACATCCGCTTTGCTTTTCAGCGGCACGAGCACACTCCTTGCTCAGGAGTTCACGTTCACGTTCGCTCACGTGCTGAATGAATCGACGCCAGTCGCCCGCGCCGCCGAAGTGTTCAAGGCCGAGGTCGAGAAGAACTCCGACGGCCGTATCGCGATCGAAATCCGACCTGCTGCGATGCTCGGCGGCGACGTGGAGATCATCGAGCAGACGCAGATGGGACTGGTCCATTTTGCAATTCCGCCGACCGCGAACCTGACCAATTTCAACGAGAAGTTCTATCTCCTCGACCTTCCTTTCCTGATGACCGACCAGGAGTCGATGAAGCGCGTTCTCGACGGCGAAGTCGGCAAGGAAGTGCTGGGCACGCTGGGTGACAACAATCTCAAGGGCATTTCGATGTGGGGGGCGGGCTTCCGCCACATGACCAACAATATCCGTCCGATCAACGGGCCGGACGACCTGAAGGGCATCAAGTTCCGCACGCTGCAGGCTCCGACCGTGCTTGCGACCTATCGGGCTTATGGCGCAAATCCGACCGCAATGGCGTTCACCGAAGTCTACAACGGCTTGCAGCAGGGTGTCGTTGAGGGGCAGGAGAACCCTTACTCGAACATCAACTCCATGCGCTTCTACGAAGTTCAGAAGTACATGACGCTCACCAATCACACGTATCACACCTATGCCGCGGTGATGAACAAGCAGGCCTGGGAGAGCCTTCCGGAAGACCTGCAGAAGGTGGTGGAAGATGCGATGGCTGTCGGGCGTGATGCCGGTCGCGAGTTCACCGTCGAATATGAGGCAACTGTCCACGACGAGATCAAGGATCAGATCCAGATCATCGAGTTGAGCCCGGAAGGTCGCGCTGCTTTCATCGAAGCGTCGCAGCCGATCTATGAAGAGTTCAAGGACAAGGTGACGCCGGAGTTGCTTGAAAAGGCGATTTCGACGGCTCGCGGCTAAGAGCGCACGGGGGGTCGACAGAATGATAAGTTCGATTAATCGCATTGCTGACTGGGTGGAAAACATCCTCGTCACTGCGCTGATGCTGATCGCTACCGTTACAGCGATCGTGCAGGTTGCAGCTCGCTACGTGTTCAACAATTCGCTGTACTGGTCTGAAGAGCTGATCTTGTATTCGCTCATCACCATGAGCTTTTTGACCATGGGCATGGGTGTGCGCTACGCAGCTCATATCAGCGTGGATGCCGGACTTGCTTTTGTCGGCCCCAAAGCCGCGCGTGCCATGCATGTGATCGCGGCGCTGATGGGCGTCGGGTTTGCCGTCATCCTCATCTATTACGGCTACCGCCTTTCGCAGAACACGCTTCGCATGGGACAATTGTCGCCCGCCATGCGAATCCCGGTCGGATATGTGTATCTGATCATCCCAATCTCGGGCCTGCTGATGGCACTGCGCTATTGCCTGGTGTTGAGCGAGCTTGGGGCGGGTCGCGACTACGAGCCCCCAAAATCTGAAATCAAGAACGCATAGGCTCAGACATCATGGTCGCATCGCTTCTTCCTACCTTTTTTGTGATCCTGTTCTTCGGCTTGCCGATTTTTGCAAGCCTTGCACTGGCAGTGGTCGCGGTCCTTTATTTCAACGGCGGCGTGGATCCGCTGGTTGTACCCATGCGCATGTTCTCGGGGATGAACAACTTCTCCCTGATGTCGATTCCGTTCTTCATTCTGGCTGCGGAACTCATGCGGATTGGCGGCCTGTCCGACAGGCTGATCGGACTGGCGCGCGCCTTGATCGGCTGGTTGCCGGGCGGCCTTGCTGCCGCGTCGGTCGTCGCCTGCCTGATGTTCGGCTCGATTTCCGGCTCAAGTCCCGCGACGGTGATCGCGATCGGAACGATCATGTATCCGGCGATGGTTGCTGCCGGCTACAACAAGTATTTCGCCATCGGGCTGATCACGACATCGGGAACGCTCGGGCCGATCGTCCCGCCTTCAATCGCGCTGATCATCTATGGATCGGTCACGGCGACATCTGTCGGGCAGCTGTTTGCGGCCGGGCTGTTCCCGGCGCTTCTCATCGGCGGGATGCTGATCCTCTATGCAAGCTGGTACTCCGCCATCAAGAAGTATCCGCGTGATCCGTTTCCGACGCTGGCCTCGATCTCGGCAGCGTTCAAGCGCTCGGCCTGGGGACTGGGGCTGCCAGTGGTTCTGCTCGGCGGCATTTATAGCGGGGTGTTCACCCCGACCGAGTCTGCGGCAGCTGCCTGTCTTTACGGCTACTTCATCGGCGCGTTCGTCTATCGGACCATTTCACCCAAGGAAACCTTGATAATTCTTCGCAATACGGGGTTGCTGGCAGGGCCGTTGCTGCTGATTACCGCCGGTGCGTCGTCTTTCTCCTGGCTTCTGGCAAATAGCGGTGCGCCATCGCAGCTGGCGGCATACATACTGTCAGGTACAGACAATCCGGTCGTGATCGTGATGTTGTTCAACCTGATCCTGCTCGTGGCTGGCTGTTTTCTCGACAGTGCGTCTGCGATCATCATCCTGGCACCGCTGATGCAGCCAATTGCAGCTTCGGTTGGCGTGGACCCGATCCATTTCGGTATCATCATGCTGGTCAATCTGTCGGTAGGCATGCTGACGCCCCCGGTCGGCCTCAATCTGTTCGTCGCCATGGGGATTTCCAAGATGACGCTTGGCGAGGTGTTCAAGGCAGCTATCCCGACAATTCTCCTGATGGTGGTGGCCCTGATGCTCGTCTCCTACGTTCCGGCGATCAGCACCACATTGCCAAAGCTGATGTTTTAGAGCGCCGTGCGTCCAATTGGACGCACAAAGGACGCTCTAACACTTTGAATGAGCATCGGAATAATCCGAAAACCGGGTACACTTTTCGGTCCGATGCTCCAGAAATGACGGGTTTCCGGCCTGCCGGAAGCCGGAAACGACCGACTGCCTGCGCGGCATTGCTCCGCGCAGGCAGCCCATAGCACGCAATTTGTGCGAACCGCCGTCGGCGACATATTCTACCTCCATCTCCGCTCTCAAATGGCTGCAGCCATCAAGTCGGGCTCGTTGCTTCCGAGGAAGCGATGACCTGGCTGCGGTTCGTCGACGCCGTCCCGACGAGGGAAATGCGCTCCTGAACTGCCGGAATGGTTTCAGGGCGTGCCTGCGCTTTCCGATCCGGACGGGAACCGGTCGCAAGACCGAGGCGATGCGAGTTGACAATTGCACGCTAGCTGGCAATCTCAAGAATATGGTGTCGGCAGAACCAGCCGCTGCTGGAGAATGTTTTTTCCGTAGCAAGAAGAGCAAGAATTGCCGAACTTTTAGATCCGAGGAGGCTTTCAAGGCGGGTGCCGTGCAATTTGCGCAGGTTGGCAACAAGAGTCTTTGTCAAAGACCTTTGCGAAACCTGTGCGCCGATGCTGCATTTTTATCAGCACCTGATCTGTCAGGATCGAGTTCCTTGAGGAGGGGACCGATCTGCTCCTGAGACTGGAAAAGGGCGGCGACATCGACCGCCATGAATGCAGGGTCGCAGGAGGAACAGAAAAAGAGCCCGATCAACGGGTCAAGATTTGGGGGAGTGACTATGACCGACATTTTGATTGTCGAAGATGAGCCAGCTATTCTCGATTCGCTCAGTTTTATACTCGGGCGGAACGGATGGACGGTGGCTTCGGCCAGGGATGGGGATCTTGCTTTAGAAGCTGTCAGGCGGCTCAAGCCCAGGATGCTTCTGCTCGATATCATGTTGCCGAAGAAAAGCGGCCTTGACGTCCTGAAGGCGATCCGCGCGGACCCGGGCATGACAAAGACCGCTGTCGTGGTTCTGACAGCGCGGGGCCAGCAATATGACCGTGAACTTGCCGCTGAACTCAACGCTGATGGCTTCATAACCAAGCCCTATGCCAACACGGACGTCGTCGCCGAGGTGCGGCGGATGCTGGCGCTTCATCATGCCTGAGAGGCGATGGTCGCGCGAGGCCGACGGCAAGCGTCAAAATCTATCCGTGATAATCCCTGCCTTCGGTGTCGTTCTGTTGATGCCGTTGCTCGCCAACCTCTTCATCGTGCGCGTGCGCGTCTTCGGGATTCCTCTCGAAATTGTCTATCTGTTTGGCGTATGGCTGTTTCTGGTTGGGGCAGCTGTCGCATTGGCGTTTCTGCTTCCATCTGCCGGGCCGGGCGGGTCCGGGATGGATGACAAGCACCCACGCGCCAAGCGGACAGGCATCGTCTGATGCTTTCTCCGGATTTCGTGATTCTGACCGGCGTTGCCTATGTCGGGCTTCTGTTTCTGATCGCCTGGGTTTCGGAACAGCACGCCCATAGCGGCTATGCTCATTTTCTGCGCTCGCCGGCGATCTACACGCTGTCGATCTCGGTCTATTGCACCTCCTGGACGTTCTACGGCGCTGTCGGCACCGCTGCACGTAACGGGCTGGAGTTCCTCGCCATCTATATGGGGCCGACCATCGTTTTTGTCGGTTGGTGGTTCATGCTTCGCAAGCTGATCCATATCAGTCATGCGCAACGCATCACCTCGGTCGCCGACTTTTTGTCGTCGCGCTTTGGTAAATCCAGCCGGCTTGCAGTGTTGGTGACCCTGATCGCGGTCGTCAGCATCACGCCCTATATCGCGCTGCAGCTGAAGGCCATCACGACGTCAATCCAGGCGGTTTCTGTCGCGAAGGGTGGCGAAGACCATCTTGCGCGTCTTGACGAGCTGACGCTGGCATTCGGTGTCGCGGTGGGCATGGCGCTGTTCACCATCCTGTTTGGCACGCGAAATGTCGATGCGCGCGAACAGCATCCCGGTGTCGTTGCCGCGATTGCGTTCGAGGCGGTGGTCAAGCTGATTGCACTTTTGGCGGTCGGAGTTTTCGTGGTGTTCGGTCTTGGTGGCGGGGCAAGCGACATCTTCACCAAAGCGGTCGAAGCAGGCCTCGATATTCATGAGCAGCAGCCTCTTGGGAGCAGATGGGTGGCAGTCCTTGCCTTGTCGGCATGTGCGGTTATCTGCCTGCCGCGGCAGTTTCAGATCACTGTCGTCGAGAATTCGAACGAAGATCATTTGCGCACGGCCGGATGGGCCTTTCCTGCATATCTTCTGCTGATGAGCATCTTCACGATGCCGATTGCCTATTACGGCCTCGCCACGATGCCTGAAGGCTCCAACCCGGACATGTTCGTGCTGACCCTGCCAATGTCGGCAGGGTATGATGCGCTGGCGTTGTTTGCGTTTATCGGGGGCTTTTCCAGCGCGACATCGATGATCATCGTCGCCTCAATCGCGCTGTCGATCATGGTTTCCAATCACGTTGTATTGCCATTGCTCCTGCGCGGAGCGCGTTTTCCCGAAGAAACGGGCGAGAGGGGGATCGCGCGGCTGATGCTGCGCGCGCGGCGCGTGTCGATCGCGGTGATGCTGCTGCTGGGTTTCCTCTATTTCTGGTTTGCCAAGGATTCGGATGCGCTCGCACCCATCGGCCTGATTTCGTTTGCAGGCGTCGCGCAATTCCTGCCGGCGCTGCTGGCCGCGCTCTATTGGCGTCACGCCACTGTCCAGGGCGCATTCTATGGCACGCTGCTCGGGTTTTTCGTGTGGGCGTGGACGCTTTTCATGCCCAGTTTTGAAACGACCAGCCCGGCAATTGCAGTTCTCATGGAGCATGGGCCCTGGGGGATTACCTCGCTTCGGCCGGAGGCAATGTTCGGTTTGACCGATATTGATCCGCTGGTCCATTCGGTCTTCTGGAGCCTGCTCGTCAACGTGTCCGTGCTGGTGGTCGTTTCGATGTCGACCTCGCAAGAGGCGATGGAGAGGATACAGGCTACGTTGTTTGTCGACGCGTTTCAGCGACGCGCCTCCATGCAGCCGCATATTGCCAGGGGTTCGGTGACGACGGGCGACCTGTTCCTGGTGGCGGAGCGCGTGCTGGGCTGGAAGCAGGCCACGGCACTGTTTGAAGCGTCGGGTATCGACCGTGGTCCATCAAATGGCGACGCCGATGTTCCGCCAGATTTCATCACGAAGCTGGAGAAGGAGCTTGCTGGCTCCATCGGGTCAGCGTCTGCGCACATCCTGCTGACCACAGTGGTGGCCAAGGACAGCATCTCGCTTGAAGAGGTGATGCGGATGGCCGACGAGACCCAGCAAGCCATCGAATATTCGCACGAACTGGAAGAAAAATCGCGAGAACTTCGTATTGCAGCCCAGCAGTTGCAGGAGGCCAATGCCAAGTTGCAGGAATTGCATCGGCAGAAGGACGACTTCCTGTCGCAGGTGAGCCATGAAATTCGCACGCCGATGACGTCGATCCGTTCCTTCTCTGAGATCCTGATGACAGAACAGGATCTTTCTCCGGAACAGATCGATCGCTTCATCTCCACGATCCACAATGAGAGCGTGCGCTTGACGAGGCTGATCGAGGAAATTCTGGACCTCAGCGCGCTTGAACATGGCGAGCGCAACTGGGAGAACGCACCCAGCAATGGCGAGGCCGTTCTGGATCGGTCGATCGCCGTCTGCGAGGCGCTGGCAAGGCGGCGTATGATATCGATCGAATTGGGGGCGCGCGTCTGTTGTGGCTGGGTGCTCGCAGACGCGGGTCGCCTCAGTCAGGTTTTCATCAACATCATTGCCAACGCAATCTCTCACAATGATGCCTCGGATCCGAGAGTTCACGTGACCTCGTTCATCGAGAACGGATGTTACATCGTGGAGATTTCCGACAATGGCAGCGGCATCAACGAAGCCTATCGCGAGAGCATTTTCGACAAGTTCGTCAGGGCAGGAAGCTCGGTGCAGTCTGGTGCCGGTGTCGGGCTGGGGTTGGGCCTCAACATCAGCTACAGAATCGTGGAGCGTCTGGGCGGCACATTATCGCTGGTCAAAGGACGGCTGAACGGCGCCTGTTTCCGGGTCAGTCTTCCGCTGCATGCGCAATGCGAACACGTTCAGGCGTTGCGCTCCTGACGGTGGCCGCAATCCTGTCGCGGACAGAGCAGGCATGACGGGCCAACGGGAACACCCCGGTGTCGCAGATCGATGGCATCCGCATAGACCGTGCGGTCGGCGTGCATGAGGTCGCAGGCCAGCATCACGGAGTAGGTGGGCGCGTCGTCCCTGAAACTATGCGAGTTCTTGGCCACGGTCCTTGCGATGAGCAGGAAACGTTCGCCGCCGGGAAACTCCGCGACCTGTCGCACGAAGGTGTTGTCGCCATTCGTCCTGTAAATCGGCCACAACAGGCAGCCATAGCCGGAGACCGGAAGCGAGAGGCCGGGCAAGGGATATCGCTTGCTCAGACGACCTGCGCGATCGGCGCGCAGAAAGCCGAACGGGACCGCTTCCGCGCCCTTTCTGCGCATGGTCACAAGACGATGAGCGGCTTGTTCAAAGCTGGTGCCATACCTCCGTCCAAGGGCATCGATGTCATAACGAAGGAGCTCTGCGTCCTGGAGGTAGCGCTCGTAGGGCATCATCATTGCGCCGGCGACATAGGCTGCCATCGCCCGCTCGGCGAGCGCGTTCGCCTCGGGCGAGTGGAGCCTGAGGGAACCAACCGTCTCGAGGATGGCATCGCGAGCAGCCATCTGCGCGTAGAGCTGGACCATCTGGAACAGTCGCGTGGAATTCGACACCGACGTCCTGAACAAAAGCCGGTTTGACGCCTTGTCAAAGAAATAGCGCTGGGCCGTCTGCGTTTCAGGCTCCAATTCTTCGCAGCTGATGCCGAAATCTGCTTCCAGCGCCTGTGCCAATGTCCGCGCGGACAGTTCTTCCGGAAACAGCTTGCGCAGGTCATCTGCAACATTTTCCAGCTCCGGAAAATGGTTGCGATGCGCAATGATCGCTTCATCCAGATCGGCCAGCGGCGATACCGGACGTTGTGTCGAGGCAGTCCGGTCGAAATATTCGACGAGGCTTTTCAAGGCATCGGTCAGACCTTCGCTTTCACGGCTGATCGTGACCACAAACCGTCGTTCATCGGCCTGCGGGATATCAGGCTCATGCTCCAGAATCTCTGCCACCGACCGGATGGCCGATATCCGATTGAGCACCTGGTGCAGCATCTGAGACAGAAGCGGGTCCGAGCGTAGGCGATTGATGTAGGATTCGATATTGGCGCTTGCGTCCTGATACAGCCGGTAGAGCCGGGTCATCGCAATTCCGGCCTCCGGAAAGCGGGCGACCAGATCGCGAATCGCTGCCTGTTCGAAAACAATGCCGCGCATTGCCGGGTCGCCCAGTAATTCCTCGATCACCTGAATGGAGCGCGCTTCGCTCACACCTGACAGCTGGTCGAGGTCGAGCCCGAGCCGTTCGCCGATGCGCACCAGCAACTTTCCACCGATAGCTCGCTTATTGTTCTCGATGAGATTGAGATAGGTCGCTGAAATTCCGACGGCCCGGGCAAGCGCTGCCTGTGACAGGCCGGTCTCGAGCCTCTTGCGACGGATCTGAATGCCTGTAGGTGCTCGCATTATCTCCCCCGGAAAGTGCAAACGTTTACAGATATTGCTTTACATTAAGTGGGTAAATTACAAATTTGTCATTATAAAACAATAGGCTGTTGCATATTTGTACACGATCTCCTCTCCTTTGCGGATCAACTGGTTACTCGTGGAGGAGAACTGAGATGACTAAATTTCAAATGAACCGACGTGGTGTCCTGAAGGGAGCAGGCGCCGGGTTGGTCACGCTGAGCACACCGCACTTTTTTACCAAGGGCGCATGGGCCGACAATTTCTGCAACAATCCCGATAGCGTCGGGAAGATCGTTTTTGGCTTCAACGTGCCGCAGACAGGTTCCTATGCCGAGGAGGGCATGGAGCAGCTGAGCGGATACAAGCTTGCGATCAAGCACCTCAATGGTGAGGGGGACGGCGGGCTGCTGAACACGTTCAGCCCGAAAACACTCAAGGGCAATGGCGTTCTGGGCCGCAAGGTCGAATACGTCACCGGCGATACCCAGACCAATACCGACGCCGCCCGCGACGGTGCCCGCCGCATGATCGAGCGCGACGGCGTGATCATGGTCACAGGTTGCGTGACCACCGGTGAAGCCGTGGCCCAGCAGTCGCTCTGCCAGGAAATGGGCGTCATCTACATGTCGGGCCTTACGCACGGCAACGAGACCACCGGCAAGGACAAGCGTCGCTACGGATTCCGCCACTATTTCAACGCGCACCAGACCGGTATCGCCATCGCGCCGATTCTCGAGCGTGAATACGGCAAGGACCGCCGCGCATATCACATCACCGCCGACTATAACTGGGGCTGGTCTCAGGAAGCGTCGATGAAGGCCGCTACTGAAGCTCTCGGCTGGGAAACGGTTGCCGCAGTCCGCACGCCGCTGGGGCTTGGTGACTTCTCGCAGTACCTCACGCCTGTTGCGCATTCGGGCGCAGACATCCTCATCATCAACCACTATGGCCACGACATGGTGAACTCACTGCCACAGGCAGTTCAGTTCGGCCTGCGCGAGCGTATGGCCAACGGCAAGCAGTTCGAGATCGTCGTGCCGATGTTCTCCGAGCTGATGGCCGTGGGCGCGGGCGATGCAGTGAAGGGCATTGTCGGCACCCAGAACTGGAACTGGCAGCTCGAGGATGAGGGCAGCAAGGCGTTCACCAAGTCCTATGGTGAAGAATACGGTGTCCCGCCGTCGCAGTCCGCTCACACCGGTTACGTCCAGGCGCTGCTTTATGCAGACGCTGTCGAGCGTGCCGGCACCTTCTACCCGCCGGAAGTCATCAAGGCCCTCGAAGGCTTTGAGTTCGACGGAATGGGTAACGGCCCGACGCTGTACCGCGCCGACGATCACCAGTGCATCAAGGAAGTTCTGGTGGTGCGTGGCAATGAGAACCCGACCAGCCGCTTCGACGTGCTCAACCTCATCGGCAAGACGCCGCGTGAAGAGGTTACCTACGACCCGTCGATCTTTGAAGGGGAACTCGGCCCTTACGAGCCCAATCAGTGCTGATGTGAGAGTTCACCCGGCGGCCACGAGGTCGCCGGGTTGAACCGCACGTCCGACGCCTGAGCGTCGCAACTCGTATCGGGGAAAAATCAATGACCGCGTTTTTAGCCCAGTTGCTGAATGGGCTGGATAAGGGCGGCGCTTATGCGCTCATCGCTCTTGGCCTCACACTTGTGTTCGGCACGCTCGGAGTCGTGAATTTTGCGCATGGCGCGCTGTTCATGCTCGGTTGCTTCTGTGCCGTGGCTTTCAGATATCTCATCACGATCGAAACAGTGACTGTCGATCCGACCAAGCTGACGCCGTGGGGCGCGCCGGTCGAGGTGAGGACGCCACTGGTTCAGAACTGGTTCGGAGATTTCGGAGCGATCATCGTTGATTACTCCGTTCCGATCTCGCTGCTATTTGCCGTGCCGACCATGCTTCTCATTGGCATCGCCATGGAGCGCGGTCTTATCAAGCATTTCTACAAGAGAACTCACGCGGAACAGATCCTGGTGACCTTCGGTCTCGCGATCGTCCTGCAGGAGGTGGTGAAGGCGTTTTTCGGGGCGAATCCATATCCGCAGCCGATCCCATCCGACCTGCGCAGCGCGGCCGATATCGGCGTCTGGCTGGGGATGGATCCGCATATGTTGACCTATCCCTGGTGGCGTCTGGTCTATCTGGCATTCTCGCTGTTTGTCATAGGCGCGGTGTTTGCGTTCCTGCAATTTACCACCTTTGGCATGGTGGTTCGCGCCGGCATGGCAGACCGTGAGACGGTCGGGCTCATGGGGATCGATATCGACCGGCGGTTCACTATCGTCTTCGGCCTTGCTGCCGTCGTGGCAGGTGTCGCCGGCGTGATGTACACGCCGCTGCTGCCGCCCAACTATCATCTTGGCATGGACTTCCTGGTGCTGAGCTTTGTCGTCGTGGTTGTCGGCGGTATGGGGTCTTTGCCGGGCGCCGTGGTGGCAGGATTCCTGCTTGGAATTCTCCAGTCCATTGCGTCAATGACCGAGGTGAAATCCCTGATACCCGGCATCGACCAAGTCGTTATCTATCTTGTGGCAGTCGTCATCCTGCTCGTGCTTCCGCGCGGCCTGATGGGACGTCGCGGCGTCATGGAGAGCTGATCCACCATGTTCTCAATATCTCGCAAGGATCTCATCTCGCTTCTGGTGCTTTCGGCGGTCGTCCTGACCATGCCGATCTGGCTCGCTCCCTTTGGAGCGGCCTATCCAGGGCTGATGCAGAAATTCGCAATCTACGCAATCTTCGCCATCGGCTTCAATATTCTGTTCGGACTGACCGGCTACCTCTCCTTTGGCCATGCAGCGTTCGTGGGGGTCGGCTCCTACACCGCGGTCTGGTCGTTCAAGCTGCTGACGATGGATATTCTGCCGGCGATCGTCTTTGCCGTCATCATCTCTGGGCTGTTCGCCCTGATCATTGGCTATTTCAGTTTGCGCCGGACCGGGATCTATTTCTCCATTCTGACGCTGGCGTTCGCGCAGATGAGCTACAGTCTGGCTTATTCTGTGCTGACACCGCTGACGAATGGCGAAACCGGTCTGCTGCTGGCCGGCAATGATCTACGCTACTTCGACAAGCTGTTTGGCGTCACTTACGGCTCGGGATTGCCGCAGCCGACACTTTTTGGAAATGTTCTGGGTGGGTACGGCGGATTCTATCTGACGGCGGTCATTCTGATCGCAGTATTCTTCCTGTCGCAGAAGATCTTTGCGTCGCCTTTCGGCATGGCCCTGCGTGGCATCAAGTCCAATCAGACACGGATGATGTACACGGGTTTCAATCCCAAGCCATATACGCTCGCGGCATTCGTCGTCTCGGGCATGATTGCGGGCCTCGCAGGCGCGCTGCTTTCGGTGACCGATCCGCTTGCCGGAACGGAGCGCATGAGATGGACCGAATCCGGCAACGTCGTGCTGATGACGATCCTGGGTGGCGTGGGCACATTGTTCGGGCCGATCATCGGAGCGTGGCTGATCAAGTATTTCGAGAACATTTTCTCGGCGATCAACACCAACATGCTCAATAACTTCTTTTCCTTCCTGCCGGATTGGCTGCAGTCGGTGATGGTGACGATCTCGTCCAAGTTTGTCGGCGAGGGGTGGCATCTGACGCTGGGCCTGATGTTCGTGCTGATCGTCGTCTTCCTGCCGGGTGGATTGGTGGAGGGAGCAAAGCGTCTGTTCACGAAGTTCAGCAGGGTGAAAAAACCGAATGCCGGACCGGCGCGCGCGCCGCAACCAGCAGAATAGGATGATTGAACCATGATACAGGCTGTACCAAACATCATCCTTCACGCCGCAGACATTCAGAAGAATTTCGGGGGCCTGCGCGCGCTGTCGGACATCGATCTGCAGATCGAAGAGGGCAAGACGCATGCTATTATCGGGCCGAATGGTGCCGGTAAGTCGACCTTGCTGAATGTCATCATCGGCAGACTGCCCCCCAGCAGCGGGGCAGTCATCTTCGACGGCGCGGTTCTCACCGGAAAAGCGCCGCATGAGATCAATCAGCTGGGCATTTCTCGCGTATTTCAGACGCCAGAGATCTTTCCGGACCTGTCAGTGTTGCAGAACGTGATGGCGCCGGCATTCGCCCGCCGGGATGGCGCATTCAAGGCCAATATGTTCCGGTCGGTGGATTCAGAAGTCGAGATCCGCGATGAGGCGCTGAGCCTGCTTGAGGATATCGGCCTGGTCGATCGTCTGGACCATACTGCCGGCGCGCTCTCGCGCGGTGACAAGCGACGCCTCGAACTTGCCATGTGCCTCATCCAGCGACCGCGCCTGCTGTTGCTGGACGAGCCGACCGCCGGCATGAGCCGTCATGATACCAACACGACCATCGACCTTCTGAAGAAGATCAAGTCGCGTGGGATGACGAAAGTCATCATCGAACATGACATGCATGTCGTGTTTTCGTTGGCGGACAAGATCTCGGTTCTGGCGCAGGGGCGCATCATCGCAACCGGACTGCCGCAGGAGATCAAGGAAGATCCCCGTGTGAAAGAAGCCTATCTGGGCGGGAGCGTGGAATGAGTGTCATCATGGGCCATCCTGCAGCGGGGACGCCAGCAGGCTCTGCAGCGGCAGCCGAGTTCTTTGCGGTCAGGGATATTCACGCCTATTACGGTGAGAGCTACATCGTGCAGGGCGTCAGCCTCGATGTGAACAAGGGCGAGATCCTCGCGCTTCTGGGCCGCAATGGTGCTGGAAAGACGTCGACACTCAGGGCAATCGCCCGGATGGACAATCCGGAGCTCAAGTCGGGCGAAATCTGGCTGGAAGGTAATCCACTCCATAACCAGAAGTCGTGGCAGGCCTCGCGTGCAGGCATTCAGCTTGTGCCCGAAGATCGCCGGATCATTCCGGGCATGACGGTCGAAGAGAACCTCGTCCTGGCGCAGGTGGCTCCCGGTCACGGCATGTCCATCGAAGAACTCTACGAACATTTTCCCCGGCTTGCGGAACGGCGTACCCAGGAAGCAGTGACGATGTCTGGCGGAGAGCAGCAGATGCTCGCCGTGGCGCGTGCTCTGGCGCGTGAGGTCAAGCTGCTTTTGCTGGATGAGCCTTATGAAGGGCTTGCGCCGGTGATCGTGCAGGAGATCGAGCGCATTGTGCAGAGCATCAAGGCGCGCGGCATCACGACAATCATCGTGGAGCAGAATGCGGTGGCTGCGTTGCGGCTGTCGGATCGCGCTGTGATCATGGATACCGGGCAGATCGTGTTCACCGGTACGGCGAAAGAGCTTCTCGACAACGCGGAATTGCGAAACGAGTATCTCGCCATCTGACCGGATGATGTCAGCGGCGCTGTCGCAAGCGCGTCTATGAAGTGCGCATCGCTCGCTCAAGCAAGCTGCGATGCGCACTGCTTTATCGATATGGAAGGAAACGAAGCATGACCGGTCCAGTTGTTCATCACGTTCAGCCGTCTTGGAAAGAGAACGCCCTGGTCGACAACGAGACGTATCTGAATTGGTATGCAGCAAGTGTTGCCGATCCGGATGCGTTCTGGGGTGAGCATGGCAAGCGGATCGACTGGTTCAAGCCTTACACCAAGGTGAAGAACGCCTCGTTTGAGGGTGATGTCTCGATCAAATGGTTCGAGGACGGCGAGACCAACGTTTCCTACAATTGCATCGACCGTCATCTGGAAAAGCGCGGCAACCAGACCGCGATCATCTGGGAAGGCGACAATCCGTTCGACGACAAGAAGATCACCTATAGAGAGCTGCACGAGCATGTCTGCCGGCTTGCCAATGTGATGAAGAAGCACGGCGTCAAGAAGGGCGACCGTGTCACCATCTACATGCCGATGATCCCTGAAGCTGCCTATGCGATGCTGGCCTGCACCCGCATCGGCGCGGTCCATTCGATCGTGTTTGGCGGCTTTTCGCCCGACGCGCTCGCCGGACGGATCGTCGATTGCAAATCCACCTTCGTCATCACTGCCGATGAAGGCCTGCGCGGCGGCAAGGGAATTCCGCTTAAGGTCAATGCCGACAAGGCCGTCGACATTGCCGCCCGTGACGGCATCACGGTCAGGAATGTGCTGGTGGTGCGCCGCACCGGCGGCAAGATCGGCTGGGTCGAGGGGCGCGATCTTTGGTATCATGCCGAAGTGCGCGCGGTCGAACCTGTGTGCGAACCCGAAAAGATGAATGCGGAAGACCCGCTGTTCATCCTTTACACCTCCGGCTCGACCGGCAAGCCGAAGGGGGTGCTGCACACCACCGGCGGCTATCTCGTCTATGCGTCGATGACGCATCAATATGTCTTCGACTACCATGATGGCGACATCTACTGGTGCACCGCGGATGTGGGCTGGGTCACCGGCCACAGCTACATCGTCTATGGCCCGCTCGCCAATGGCGCGACGACGCTGATGTTCGAGGGCGTGCCGAACTATCCCGATGCCGGCCGGTTCTGGGATGTCGTCGACAAGCACAAGGTCAACATCTTCTACACCGCCCCGACCGCTATCCGCGCGCTGATGGGCGCGGGCGAGGAGTGGGTCAAGCGGTCGTCACGCCAGAGCCTGAAGCTGCTCGGTTCGGTCGGCGAGCCGATCAATCCGGAAGCCTGGGAATGGTATTTCGACAAGGTCGGCGACAAGAAGATCCCGATTGTCGACACCTGGTGGCAGACCGAAAATGGCGGCATCCTGATCTCGCCACTGCCCGGCGCGACCGACCTGAAACCGGGCTCGGCGACACGGCCATTCTTCGGCGTCGAGCCGGTGCTGGTCGACAATGACGGCAAGGTGCTCGACGGCGTTGCCGATGGCAATCTGTGTATCGCCGAACCTTGGCCCGGCATGATGCGCACCGTCTATGGCGATCACAAGCGCTTCATCGAGACCTATTTCGCTACCTATCCGGGCCTCTACTTTTCCGGCGATGGCTGCCGGCGCGATGAGGATGGCTATTACTGGATCACCGGCCGCGTCGATGACGTGCTCAACGTCTCCGGGCACCGGATGGGCACGGCGGAAGTCGAATCGGCGCTGGTGGCGCATGACAAGGTGTCGGAAGCCGCCGTCGTCGGCTATCCGCACGACATCAAGGGGCAGGGCATTTATTGCTATGTCACGCTGATGGAGGGCGAGGAGCCAAGCGACGCGCTGCGCAAGGAGCTGATTGCGCATGTGCGCCAGGAGATCGGCCCGATCGCCACGCCTGACCTGTTGCAGTTCGCGCCCGGCCTGCCGAAAACCCGCTCGGGCAAGATCATGCGCCGCATCCTGCGCAAGATCGCCGAGGACGATTTCGGCGCGCTCGGTGACACCTCAACCCTCGCCGACCCCACCGTCGTCGACGACCTCGTCGAACATCGCCAGAACAAGCG
>NZ_FORF01000020.1 GCF_900113935.1 Aquamicrobium aerolatum DSM 21857 | reverse complement strand
TCATCTTGCGACAATCAACGCCCTGGTAGACTATATTCTCTCAAGAAAACGTGTCCGCCAAAGTCTCTGTAAGGAACCCTTCAAGCCCGAAAGCTTTCCGAGTTCCGCGAGCCTCTGCCGCCCACGTTTCTCTTTCTTCTATATGCAATTGTCAAAGAACAGACACTGAACCGTGTCACGAGCCTCAGCCTTCCGGCCTCAAACCCATCGAGCTTCACTTGCGCGTCACTCTGAAATCTCGCCCAACTCAGCAAGTCAGGGACAAACCGTCCCGCTCGCCAGCAGCGTCGCCGCCGTCGTTGGTGAGCGGGTTATAGGCCCCACTCCTAAAAGGGTCAAGCGCTATTTTGCAGTTTTTTGAATTATTTCTGACAAATCGATGACAGCCTGTTTTAGAGGCAAATCAACTGCTTGCCCGGTTTGTGTGCGCGGACATGGCGGACACAAAGCAGCCCGATTTACTGCCTACCCACGCGACCAACGCAATGGCTCTCAGCCGGGCGTCAAACGACCCGATTACCACGCTCTATATATAGGCGCTGACAAAACGCCGTGCTGGAGGAGGTTGTTTCGGTGTTTTGGACGCAAGGCGGCCCGGTGGATGACGGTGATAAACCGCGCCGATCCGCGATCGTGGATGGCGACGTCCACCGATTTGGCGCTATTGAAGCCAGACCGTTCGTTGACTTGCAGCCTCATGACAGGCAATTGTCATGGCGCTGATGACAGAAGCAGCCGCCCGAAGGGATATCGCCACTCGCGATGCAGCCGATCGACGACACCATTACAGCGCTTGGCAACGAACCACCGATCGTCGCCGATGGACGCGCGGGACCGCCCGACCGGCGAGAAGTGTCGGCACGCTGGCTGTCGGGCACCTTCCTGACCGGCATTACGTCCAGCGTCCTGATGGGCGTGGCCTTGTTTGCCGCCCTCAACGGTCGCGAGATGCTGGCAACCCCGCCGGAAATTCTCAACCTCGCCGCCATGAATAATGGCACCGCAGGAACCGAGATCATCAAGACGGCGCGCGTCGTTCCACAGCGCACATTGCGCCGCACCAATGATCGCCGCCGCATGGAAGTTTCCACCATGACCAAGGTGGGCGACCGCGAGGTGATCCGCACCCTGCCCTTCATGCAGGTGAAGATGGCGCTGGCGGCCGGTCACACCACCAGCCGCACCTATGGCGCGTTCGATCCGCTCGAAGTTTTCGCCGAGGATAATGCGCCGGCTGTCGCGGCCCAGACGACTGGCGTCATTTATGGCGCCAAGATCGAAAGTGAAGTCAGCCTGCGGTCGATAGACTTTCCGATCGACACCGCGTCGTTCGATGAAAACAGCGCCCTGTCGGCAGAAGAAGTCGAAACCGTGGTGCGCAATATTGGCGCGATCCTGACCGATGGCGACGTGCAGGTGGCCGCGCTCCATTATGTCGATCCGCAACGATTTGGCGACACGCTGGCAACCCAGACGCTCAGCGCCTCCTATGGCATCCGCATCGTGCCGGAAAACGTGTCGGTGGCGACGCGCGACAGCGATCGGGAACTCGGCCGCGACTATGCCGAAGATATCATTCCGTTCCCGGTTGAGCGTCCGATTGAAGAAGCGCTCGAAGAGGCCGGCTATAGCGGTGCGGACGCCACCGGCATGGCGCAATCATTCGCCAGGCTGCTGAATGTGACCGCGCTGAAGCCGGGGCATGTGATCCGTCTCGGCATCGAAACGGACGACAATTTCAGCCGCATCGTACGCGGCAGCGTCTATAATGGGCGCAATCATCTCCTGACAGTCGCGCTCGACGACAAGGACCAATATGTGCGCGGCAGCGAGCCCGAGCCCAACCCGGCGGTCCTGACCGCTTTTGACAGCACACCGCCAGTGGTGCGCACGCGCGGTGAATTGCCGACCATCTATGACGGGATCTACCGCGCGGCGTTTTCCTACGGCATGTCGCGACCGATGACGCGCCAGCTGGTCAAGCTCCTTGCCTCGGACGTCGACTTCCAGGCCCGCCTGAGCCCGACGGACAGCATCGAAGTGTTCTTCTCGCAACCCAACGAGGACAACCAGCCGACCGAAACGTCCGAACTGCTCTATGTGCAATCGAACTTCGCCGGCAATATCCGCACCTTCTATCGCTTCCAGATGGAAGACGGCGCGATCGACTATTTTGACGAGGAAGGCCGCAGCTCGCGCCAGTTCCTGCTGCGCAACCCGGTGCCCAACGGACGATTTACCTCGGGCTTTGGTGGCCGACGCCACCCGGTGCTTGGCTATACGCGCATGCACACCGGCGTCGACTGGGCGGCACCGCGCGGAACAGCGATCATCGCGTCCGGCAATGGCGTGGTCGAAAAGGCGGGCTGGAGTGGCGGCTATGGACGCCAGACCATCATCCGGCACGCCAACGGCTACAAATCATCCTACAGCCATCAGAACGCGATCGCCGATGGCGTCACCGAAGGCGCACGCGTCCGTCAGGGTCAGGTCATTGGCTATGTCGGCTCCAGCGGGCTTTCGACCGGCAACCATCTTCACTACGAGCTGATCGTCAACGGCACCAAGGTCGACCCGATGCGGGTGCGCCTGCCGGTGGAGCGCGCGCTCAAGGGCCCCGAACTGGAAGCCTTCCTGCGCGAGCGCGAGCGGATCGATGATCTGCTTGAAGATGATGAGCCCACCTTGCGCATGGCCAGCGCGGACAAGCCCAAAACCTGATTTTTTGATCTGATACTGCCAGGGGACGCAATCAACACGATCCGATGGCAATCGTCTTTGCCTGATCCGGCTGCGACCGGACAGACGCGTCGGTCATTCCGCAAGCTGAAGCGCGTCGCGATCTTTCAGGTTCGCTCCTCGCGCTTCAGCTTGTTGTTTTCACGCATGTCTCCCGAAAGTGGGAACCGGTTTCGGGAGACATGCTTGTCTTTGCGCATGTGTTTATCCCGAAAGCAGTTCCCACTTTCGGGAGACATGCGGTCGCAGTTATCAGTCGACGAATTCGACGGTTGCGCCAACCTTCACCATCTTGGCCAGTTCCTGCGCGTCCCAATTGGTCAGGCGGATGCAGCCATTGGATTCGGTCTTGCCGATCTTGGACGGTTCCGGCGTGCCGTGAATACCGTAGGTTGGCTTCGACAGGCCGACCCAGACAGTGCCGACCGGGCCATTGGGGCCAGGCGGAATGGTCAGGATGCGCGTGTTGTTGCCCTGCTGGAAATTGATCTTCGGATTGTAGGTATATTCCGGATTGATCGCGACGCGCTTGACCGTATGGGTGCCGGTCGGCGATGGGGTTGCCGCCGAACCGATGGTTGAAGGATAGATTGCGAGCAACTTGCCGGCAGCATCATAGGTGCGGACCTGACGACGCCCCTTGTCGGCAATGATGCGCATGACCTCGCCCTTGCGCACGCGCGGCACATTGACGACACGCAGGCGCGTTCCCGGCCGATCGAAGCTTACACCGGGGTTGAGATCGCGCAGATAGCGCTCGTCCATGTGAAAACGCTCGGCCAGCATTTCAACCACCGACGTGAAGCTCATGCGCTCCAGCTTCGCCTTCTCGCCATAGTCGGACGGGATGGAGGCAACGAACGGGCCAGCCACGTCGAGCGCAGTGATTTCATATGTCTGGAACGGATCGCCGCCGGTTGCCGCCAGCTGTTCATCGATGAACGCGGTGTCGTAGGTGCGCAGCGCCTGACCCGTGAGATCGCGGTAGGCCGAGATCGCCTTGTTGACGTTGTCGCCCATGCGTCCATCGATCACGCCAGGCGATGCACCGGCGCGGTCGAGCAGAATCTGAATCTTGGCGACTTCCTCGGTGGCACCGCGATGGGCGACATTCGGAACATTGTTGATGTCCGGCACTGCCGTAGGCGATTGATCCTCAATGATCACGCCGTCCTGTGGTGCGTCCGGGCCGGGGATAGCTGCGATCGAGGAATCACCCGATGGATCGCCGAGCGGTGCGCGCTCGATACCGCCCGGCTCGAAGCGATTCTCACCCTGATAGGGCGGCTCATAAGTGGGCTGGTCGCGGAAGCCGCCGCCATAGCCGTCGTCGCGGCGATAATCCGGCTCGACGCGATAGTCGTCATATTCGGGGAAGCGTTCGCGATAGGAATAGCCGTCACGTCCCAGCTCCTCGCGGCGCTGTTCACGGCGAAGGCGGGCGACATCCTCGGGATCGTCGAGATAATAGCGGTCCTGGCCACGATCTTCGCGGCGCGGACGCTGTTCACCATAACGCCGGACCGAGCCGCGCGGCTCACGAACCTCGATGACCTCGCCGGTATAGACGTCGACCAGGACCTCGCGACCGTAGCGGTCGTAATAGACCTCGACGTCGCGTCCCTGCGCGCCCGCTTCCGCAGACAGCCCGATCATCGCCGCAACCGTCAACGAGAGAATTCTGCCGATCATTCGTGTTCGTCCCGCGCTTTCCGTAAATTCAAGTAGCTCAAACAAGCATGTCCGATCATGCCTCATGCGATATGAACCGGACATGAAGATGGCACGTTTCAGGCGATGCCGAGATCAATGCGAACCTTGCGTGGCAGGCCGCTGGCAACAAGCCGATGGCTTTCACGCAGATAATCCTGCAACGTCACGTCATCCATCGACGTGTCGGCATAGCGCTGGAGCCATGACATGCCGCGCGACGCCAGATAGGGCGCGGGCCGGACGCCGGGACTGTCTTTCAACAACTCGAAACTCATCCAGGAACATTTGAAGGTGACGCCCAGCGCATCGCCATTGTCAGCGCGACCCAGTGTGAACACCTTACCGCCGACTTTCCAGACATGTGCTCCGCCCCACTGAACGACATGCGTGGTGTGCGGAAGGAGGGCGCAGAAGCCGTTATATTCGTCCAGCGTCACGCGCCCTACCCTCGTCGTTCAGATCAAGCAGCTTCCTCCACAATACGGCCTTTCGGCTTGAAGTTCAGCCGGTCTGAGCCAGCCGTAACCTTGACGATGGAGCCGTCAAGGATGTCGCCCAGAAGAATGCGCTCGGCCAGCGGATCCTGCAGTTCCTTCTGCATCGCACGCTTCAGCGGCCGTGCGCCATAGGCCGGATCGTAACCCTTGTTGGCCAGCCACTCGACCGCATCCTGATCGAGATCAAGATGGATCTTGCGGTCGGCAAGCAGGGCTTCCAGGCGCTTGAGCTGGATCGCAACGATCTGGCCCATATCCTGACGACGCAGGCGATGGAACAGGATCACCTCGTCCACGCGGTTGAGGAATTCCGGGCGGAACGACGCTTTCACGACATTCATGACCTCGTCGCGCACGACATCGACATCCTGATCCTCGCCAAGAGAAACCAGATATTCGGCGCCAAGATTGGACGTCATGATGATCAGCGTGTTGCGGAAGTCGACCGTGCGGCCCTGACCGTCGGTCAGGCGACCATCGTCCAGCACCTGCAGCAGCACGTTGAAGACATCGGGGTGCGCCTTCTCGATCTCGTCGAACAGGATCACCTGATACGGGCGACGGCGCACGGCCTCGGTCAGAGCGCCGCCCTCCTCATAGCCGACATAGCCGGGAGGAGCGCCGATCAGACGGGCAACGGAGTGCTTCTCCATATATTCCGACATGTCGATGCGCACCATTGCGGTCTCGTCGTCGAACAGGAAGTTCGCCAGCGCCTTGGTCAGCTCGGTCTTGCCAACGCCCGTCGGCCCGAGGAACATGAACGAGCCAATCGGCCGGTTCGGATCCTGCAAGCCGGCACGCGCGCGGCGCACCGCCTTGGACACGGCCTGCACGGCTTCGCCCTGGCCAACGACACGCTTGCCGATCTCGTCTTCCATGCGCAACAGCTTGTCACGCTCGCCTTCGAGCATCTTGTCGACCGGAATGCCGGTCCAGCGCGAGACAATCTGGGCGACGTGGCTTGGCGTGACTTCTTCCTCGACCATCGAGCCGCGGCTGTCCTGCGCTTCTGCAACAGCCAGCTGCTTCTCCAGATCGGGGATGCGGCCATAGGCCATCTCGCCAGCCTTGGCGAATTCGCCACGACGCTGGGCGATCGCCAGTTCGTTGCGCGCATCTTCAAGCTGCTTCTTGAGGTCGGCGGCCAGACCAAGCTTCTGCTTTTCCGACTGCCATTTGGCGGTCATCTCGGTCGACTCTTCCTCAAGATCGGTCAGCTCCTTTTCGAGCCGCACCAGACGGTCGCGCGAGGCATCGTCCTTCTCAAGCTTCAACGCTTCACGCTCGATCTTCAGCTGCATGATGCGGCGGTCGATCTCGTCCAGCTCTTCCGGCTTGGAATCGACCTGCATGCGCAGGCGCGAGGCCGCCTCGTCCATCAGGTCGATGGCCTTGTCCGGAAGGAAACGGTCGGTGATGTAGCGGTTCGACAGCGTCGCCGCCGACACCAGCGCGGAGTCCTGGATGCGCACCTTGTGGTGCTGCTCGTACTTCTCCTTGATACCGCGCAGGATCGAGATCGTGTCCTCGATGGTCGGCTCGGTAACAAAGACCGGCTGGAACCGGCGTGCCAGCGCAGCGTCTTTTTCGACGTGCTTGCGATATTCCTCCAGCGTGGTTGCGCCAACGCAGTGCAACTCGCCGCGCGCCAGCGCGGGCTTGAGGAGGTTGGACGCATCCATCGCGCCGTCCGCCTTGCCGGCACCGACCAGCGTGTGCATCTCGTCGATGAACAGGATGATGCCGCCATCTGCCGAGGTGACCTCGTTGAGCACGGCCTTGAGCCGCTCCTCGAACTCGCCGCGATATTTGGCACCGGCAATCAGCGCGCCCATGTCGAGCGCCATCAGCTGCTTGTCCTTCAAGGACTCCGGCACGTCACCATTGACGATGCGCAACGCCAGCCCTTCGGCGATCGCCGTCTTGCCGACGCCGGGCTCGCCGATGAGGACCGGGTTATTCTTGGTGCGGCGCGACAGAACCTGGATGGTGCGGCGGATCTCGTCATCGCGGCCAATGACCGGATCGAGCTTGCCCGAGCGCGCGTCGGCGGTCAGATCGCGGGCATATTTCTTCAGTGCATCATAGCCCTGCTCAGCGGACGCCGAATCGGCGGTCCGGCCTTTGCGAATTTCCTCGATGACGCGGTTGAGCGCGGTCGGCGTGACACCGGCCTTGGCCAGAATGTCGGCGGTCTTGGCGGACTTCTCCACGGCCATCGCGGTGAGCAGACGCTCAACGGTGACGAAGGAATCGCCGGCCTTGGTGGCCAGTTCCTCGGCGGTCGAGAAAACCTTGGCGAGCGGCTGGGAAAGATAGAGCTGGCCATTGCCACCTTCGACACGCGGCAATGCTTCAAGCGCAACCTCGACGCCCAGGCGCGCATCCTTCGAACGGCCCCCGGCCCGGTCGATCAGCGAGGCGGCAAAACCTTCCTCGTCGTCAATCAGAACCTTGAGCAGATGCTCCGGCATGAACTGCTGATTGTTACGCGACAGGGCCATGGTCTGGGCAGACTGGATGAAACCCCGAACGCGCTCGGAATATTTTTCGATATTCATTTATGTCTCCGTTCCCTCACCGACCCGCTTGGCGGCATCGGTCAGAATTGTGGTGACGGACCCCCTGGGCAATGACGCAAATCAATGGCCGTGACGGCAGATCCTGACGAAGCGGATATGGGTATTATTTCCCACGCCTCAAGATCGCCAGCCTCTGCGCAAGACAAAATTTGGTGCTGACGCAGCGCTGAAATGAAAAACGGCGGACCAAGGCCCGCCGTTCGCAGATATTGACGCATCGGCGCTTATTGCGCTGCTTCGACAACCGTTTCGGCAGCAGGTGCATCGCCTTCGGGAGTTGCCTCCTCGCCAGCCTTGAGACGGGGACGACGTGGACGGCGCGGCTTGCGCTCCGCTGCCGCCTCTTCAGCCGATGGCGCATCGCCGGTTTCTGCAACCGGTTCACTTGCGGTGGCGGCTTCTGCCTGCGGCTGCTCCGGGGCAGCTTCGGCTCGCGGGCGACCACGGCCACGCGGACGCGGCGCCGGCTCCTTGCGCGCTTCCGGCTGTGCGTCGGCCTCAGCCTCGGCACCCTGCTCGGAAAGCTCCTGCTGCTTCAGCACCACCTCGGCCGGCACACCTTCGATGACCGGCTGCGGGCCGGTTCCGTGGTCGCGCGGCTGCTGGTTGCGCTGCGGCTGCTGCGATTGAGGCTGCTGATGATCGTGCGACTGCGTGTTGAAATTCTCTTCGCTGTCATCGTCGATGTCATCGTCATCGCGAGTGTCACGCACCTGCGGCTGCGGCATCTGGGCCTGCGCCGTCAGAATGATGCGGTTGTAGTGCTCCGCATGCTGAAGATAGTTCTCAGCCATCACGCGGTCGCCGGACGTCTGTGCGTCACGCGCCAGCGTGGTGTATTTTTCTGCGATCTGCTGCGCCGAACCACGGATCTTGACGTCAGGCCCGTTGCTTTCATAGCTGCGCGTCAGCGGATTTGGACCTTTGCGGCCACTATTGTTGTTATTGTTGTTACCGCTGTTGTTATTGTTGCCGCCGCGCCCGCGCATGCGCCTGTTTTGCTGTGGCCTCATTCGTAACTCTTCATGTTGAGGAATATCCTGGGGAGCAGGTCACAATAAGCCTGCTTCGCGTTCCATGTTGGCAACCAGCCGCTAGAACCGCGCCTTTGCCACGTCGTTTCCCATTTCGGCTCGTATCTAGTCCGGACGAACCCCGCGCGAAGGTGAGATACTCACTTACAGGGCAGCTTGTTCCTAAGGGAACCGAATCGATAACAGCACTGCCTGCTTCGTCTCATCCGGTGACCGGAAACTATCGCCAAACATGAGACTTGCCAAGCACTTTCTGCATGTTCTTTCAGGCATTCGCCAAACTGAACAACATTGCCCGCATGACACCGCCAAGGTCTCGCGCCGATTGTTCATGGCGCAGACCCTGATCTTCAAAGATAGACACTACATCAGCTTCCTGATCATGTCCGATCTCGACGGCGATCACGCCGCTGTCCGCCAGGCGGGAAACGCATCCTTCTGCGATAGCGCGATAAGCATCCAGCCCGTCCTCGCCGCCATCGAGCGCCGCAAGAGGATCGTAGTTCCTCACTTCGGGCGCCAGTAACGCAATATCCCTGCTGGGGATATAGGGCGGATTTGAGACGATGACGTCAAATCGTTCGTCAATTGCGTCGAACCAATGTGACGCACAAGTCTGCAAACGATCACCAACGCCAAGCATATCGGCATTGGCACGCGCTGTCGCAAGGGCATCGACAGAAATATCCGTTGCAAGCGCCTGCGCCCGCGGCTCCTGACTGAGCAGTGCCAGTACGATCGCGCCGGTGCCAGTGCCCATGTCAAGCACACGGCATGACCCGGTGGTGTCGGCAAATGCGCGAACCGACGGCAGCACGAGATCGACAAGCGCCTCGGTGTCAGGTCGCGGCTCCAGCGTCTCGCGCGAAAGCGACAATGTCATGCCGTAAAAATCGCGCGCGCCAAGGATGCGGTGGAGCGGCTCGTCAGCCAGACGTCGGGCAAGTGCGGAGATAATGTCGTCAACCTGCGCCGGAGTTACGGCCCGGTGCGGATCGGTCACAGCCTCGGTGCGCGACGTGCCGGTGAAATGTTCAACGAGAAGCCGGGCGTCCAGCGCGGCATCCGGCTTTCCGGCAGCCTCAAGCGCGGCGCGCACATGGCGAACCAGCGCGCCGAGCTGCGACGGCGCCGGATCAGTCATTCCGGCCATATTCCAGCAAAAGCTTGGACTGGTGATCGGCGATCAGCGCATCAATGATGTCATCGAGTTCGCCTTCCATCACCCGATCAAGCTTGTAGAGCGTCAGGTTGATGCGGTGATCGGTGATACGGCCTTGCGGAAAATTATAGGTACGGATGCGCTCTGAGCGGTCGCCCGAGCCAACCTGCAGCCGCCGCGCTTCCGAGCGCTCGCCCGCCGCCTTCTCGCGCTCCATATCATAAAGACGCGCACGCAGAATCTGCATCGCGCGGGCACGGTTCTGGTGCTGGGACTTTTCCGCCGACACGACCATGATGCCGGTCGGGATATGGGTGATGCGCACGGCGGAGTCGGTGGTGTTGACGTGCTGTCCGCCAGCGCCCGATGCGCGCATCGTGTCGATGCGGATGTCCTCGTTGCGGATTTCGATATCGACGTCCTCTGCCTCGGGCAGCACTGCGACCGTGGCAGCAGACGTGTGAATGCGGCCACCGGCCTCGGTCTCCGGCACGCGCTGGACGCGATGTACGCCGGACTCGAATTTCATATGGGCGAACACGCCCTTGCCCGACACGGAGGCAATGATTTCCTTGAAGCCGCCGACATCGCCTTCGCTGGCGGCAACGACCTCGATGCGCCAGCCGCGCGAGGCGGCGTAGCGCTCGTACATGCGATAGAGAGAGCCGGCAAACAGCGCCGCCTCGTCGCCGCCCGTACCGGCGCGAATTTCCAGAATGGCGTTCTTCTCGTCAGCCGCATCCTTGGGAAGAAGCAGGATCTGAATGTCCTTCTGCAAGGCTTCCAGACGGTCCTCGACGCCGGGGATTTCAGCATCGGCAAGCTCGCGCATGTCTGCGTCCATGCTCTTGTCATTGAGCATGACCTGCAGGTCTGCCAGCTCGGCCTCCGCCGACTGGAGTTCGCGGATCTTGGCGGCAATATCCTGAAGCTCGGAATATTCGGACGCCAGCTTCACATAGGCGTCCGGTTCCGGCCCGGCAGCCATCTGCACTTCGAGCAGCTCAAAGTGTTTCAGGACCTGGTTCATCCGGTCGCGCGGCAATTCGATCATGGGACGCCTGTCAGAGAGGAATGTCGTGTTCGGCCGCAAAAGCCGTCAGCAATGCGACGATGTCGGTCTCTGCTGACTTCCCGTCAAGAGTTTCATTCATCACGCCGGTCAGTTTTTCCAACGGCAATTCCGTCAGCATCGCCTTGACCGGGCCGATTGCCGCCGGTGCCATCGAGATTGAGCGGAAGCCGACACCCAGAAGAGCCATCGCTGACAATGGCCGGCCAGCCAGCTCTCCGCACAAGGTGGCTGGCGTTCCGGTTTGCTCACTGGTGCGCGTGATGTGGCGCAGAAGGCGCAGGAAATGGGCCGAGATCGGGTTGAAGCGACCTGCAAGCTGCGTGCTGCCCCTGTCCGTTGCCGTGACGAACTGGAACAGATCATTGGACCCGACCGACACGAAATCGACCGTATCCATCACCTCTTCAAGCTGCCAGAGCAGCGAGGGCACCTCGATCATGACGCCGAGCTTTAGCGTATTCGGCAGATGATGCGCAAACCGCGCCAGATGCCGCACTTCCTTGTCGATGATGGCGCGCGCCTGACGGATCTCCGAAATCTCGGTGACCATCGGCAGCATCATGCGCAATTCGCGTCCACCGGCAGCCTTGAGCAAGGCCCGCACCTGCGTGCGCAACAGACCCGGACGATCAAGCGTCAGGCGTATCGCGCGCCAGCCAAGCGCGGGATTTTCCTCCTGCACGTTGGAATCAAAATAGGGGAGCACCTTGTCACCACCGATGTCGATGGTGCGGAACGTCACCGGCTTGCCGCCTGCTGCTTCCAGAACATCGCGATAAAGCTTCTGCTGGGCCTCGGCGCGCGGGAAGGTCGCGGCGACCATGAACTGAAGCTCGGTGCGGAACAGGCCAATACCGGCTGCACCCGAATCGGCAAGCTGCGGAATGTCGACCACCAGACCGGCATTCATCATCAGGTCGACGGACACACCGTCTTTGGTCACCGAAGGCTTGTCGCGAAGCTCGCGGTACATCTCCTGCTTGCGGGCACGGAACCGGACCTTCTCGGCATAGGCGGCCTCCACGTCGGATTGCGGACGCAGATGCATCACACCGTCTTCGCCATCCACGATGATGGGATCGCCATTCTCCGACATGGAGACGGCGCCTTTCATCTGGCCGGCGACGGGTATCCCCATGGCGCGGGCAACGATCACCACATGGCTGGTGATCGCGCCTTCCTCGATGACAAGGCCACGCAGCTTGTCGCGCGGGTAGTCAAGAAGTTCGGCCGCGCCCATCGAGCGCGCAACGATGATCGCATCGCGCGGCAAAACGGACGCGATGTCTTCAGGGCCGCGACCCATGAGCATGCGCAAAAGGCGATTGGCGAGATCCTCGAAATCGCTCATCCGCTCGCGCAGATAAGGGTCCGACATATGCATCATGCGCGCACGCATGTCGCTCTGGACCTTCTCGACGGCAGCCTCGGCGGTCAGGCCGTTATTGATCGCCTCTTCAAGCCGGCGCACCCAGCCGCGATCATTGGCGAACATCCGGTAGGCTTCCAGAACCTCGCGATGTTCGCCTTCGAAGGCAACTTCGCGGCGCTCCAGCATGTCGTCGATGGAAAGGCGCAACGAACCGAGCGCGTGCTCGAGCCGGGCGACTTCCTGCTCGCTGTCCTCGTTGAAGAGATTGGTGACAACGATACGCGGCTCGTGAAGAACCACATGGCCAAGACCCACGCCCTCGTTGAACGGCATGCCGCGCACGGTCACGGGGCGCGAAACGTCCAGCTCCAGCCCAGTCCGCGTCAAACGCGCCAGATCGCCGGAAGCGATCATCTCGGCGATCACCATCGCCGTGGTTTCAAGCGCCTCGATCTCATCCTCGCGATATTGCCGCATCGTCTTGTTCTGGACGACCAGCACACCGAGGGTGCGTCCGGCGCGCAGCACCGGCACACCGAGGAACGAATTGTAAATCTCTTCTCCGGTTTCCGGCAGATAGGCGAAGGCCGGATGCTTCTGAGCTTCGGAGAGATTCAAGGGACGCGCACTGGCAGCAATGGTGCCGACCAGACCCTGCCCCAGCCGCAACTGCGCCTGGTGTACCGCGCTGGGGTTCAGACCCTCTGTCGCGTAGAGCTCAAGAATCGAATCCGCCCGCAAGACATACAGCGAGCAGACTTCCGCAACCATGTTCTGGGCAATGTGGTGAACGATGCGATCAAGACGGTCCTGCGGCTCCAGCGCTTCCGCCATGAGCTCGCGAAGCCGTCGCAGCAATAGACGCGGGCCAGCGGCTGTATCACGCATGGCGCTTCTCTTTCTCCCACAAGAGCGGCCAACGCAAGAATGTGGGCTTGTGCTTCAGGCCGCCGTTCGCGAATTCGACATTGCCGAACTCGCTTACTGCTTATCCAGTCCGTAAACGGAATGCAAAGTGCGAACTGCAAGTTCCGTGTAAGGACCGTCGATCAGGATCGAGATCTTGATCTCCGAGGTCGTGATCGCACGAATGTTGATGCCCTTGTCGGCAAGCGCCCGGAACGCGGACGCTGCCACACCGGCATGGCTGCGCATGCCGATGCCGATCACCGACACTTTCGACATGCCGTCATCGTGCTGAATGGCGTCGAAACCGATGGTCTCACGCACCTTCTCCAGCACGGACAGCGCCTTCTTCACGTCGCCCGAAGGCACGGTGAAGGTGATGTCGGTGGTGCCACCGTCCTCGGAAATGTTCTGGACGATCATGTCGACGTTGATCGAGGCTTCGGCCAGTGGCCCGAAGATCCCTGCGGAAACGCCGGGTCTGTCGGCGACACGACGCAGCGAAATCTGCGCCTCGTCCTTGGCGTAAGCGATACCGGTGACGACCTGCTGTTCCACGATTTCTTCCTCGTCGCAAATGAGGGTTCCGGGCGGATTGTCGAAATCGCCCATACCCGGCGCATCCGGCTCCACAAACGAAGAGCGGACGAATGTGCGCACCTTGTGCACCATTGCCAGTTCAACTGACCGGACCTGCAGCACTTTCGCACCCAGCGACGCCATTTCAAGCATTTCCTCGAAGGAAATCTTGCCAAGGCGGCGTGCCTTCGGCTCGATGCGCGGGTCGGTAGTATAGACGCCGTCGACGTCGGTATAAATATCGCAGCGATCCGCCTTCACCGCTGCGGCAAGTGCCACCGCGCTGGTGTCGGAGCCGCCACGGCCAAGCGTGGTGATACGGTTGTCCGGCGCAATGCCCTGGAAGCCGGCGATGACCGCAACCTGGCCTTCCTCGAATCGCTGGATGAGGAACGAGCCATCAATATCCTCGATGCGCGCGGCACCATGGGAATTGTCTGTCTTGAGCGGGATCTGCCAGCCCTGCCACGAACGGGCGTGAACGCCCATCGACTGCAGCACCAGCGCCAGAAGGCCGGATGTGACCTGCTCGCCGGAAGCAACGACCGCATCGTATTCGCGCGCATCGTAGATGTTCAGCGACGAGCCTTCGGCCCTGGATGCTTCATGGACCCAGCCGACCAGCTCGTTGGTCTTGCCGGCCATGGCTGACACAACGACTGCGACCTGATGGCCCGCGTCGACCTCGCGTTTGACGTGCCGCGCCACATTGCGGATGCGGGCGATGTCGGCGACCGAGGTCCCACCGAATTTCATCACAATGCGCGCCATGAGAGCGACAGTCCTTGCAAGCCAGCCGGGGTGAGAACACCACGGGAGATTCAAAGAAATGCACCCCGCGACGCGAGGTGCGAATGCGGGGGTTCCATAGACAAATCTGATTTGATGCGCAAGCGAGCGCATGGTTGGAGCTTGACATTCTGCGCGCCCTCCACGACTTCAAGGCATCGAAGGAGACCATCGCATGACCGAAGCTCGACGTACGACCATCGATGCAGGGGAAGTCGAACGTTTCTCAGCAATGGCCGCTGAATGGTGGAGCCCGACCGGAAAATTCCGTCCGCTGCACAAGTTCAATCCCGTCCGCCTCGCTTATATCCGCGACAGTGTGGCAACGCGCTTTGGCCGCGACCCGCGGGCAGCCAAGCCATTTGAAGGCTTGCGCATCCTCGACATCGGCTGCGGTGGCGGCCTGTTGTGCGAGCCGATGGCGCGTCTTGGCGCAGAGGTTGTCGGCGCTGACGCTTCCGACACGAACATCGAAGTTGCAAAACTTCATGCAGCCGAGGTCGGCGTTTCGATCGACTATCGCGCCACCACGGCCGAAGCGCTCGCCGATGCCGGCGAGAAGTTCGACGTCGTCCTCAACATGGAAGTCGTCGAGCATGTCGCCGATGTCGATTTCTTCGTCAGCCGCTGCGCCGAGATGGTGAAGCCGGACGGCATGATGTTCATCGCGACGATCAACCGCACGCTCAAGGCGCTCGGGCTGGCGATCTTCGGGGCCGAATATGTGCTGCGCTGGCTGCCGCGCGGCACCCACCAGTATAACAAGCTGGTGCGCCCGGAAGAGCTGGAGAAGGCGCTGAGCGCTGCCGGCATGACCATCACCGACCGCGCCGGCGTCAGCTACAACCCGCTGACCGACCGCTGGGCGAAATCCAGCGACCTCGACGTCAATTACATGGTTCTGGCCGAAAAACTCGCATCCTGACGCGTCAGGCCCTGATCTGCGCCCGCGTGGTCATGGCTACGCCGGCGCAGACGATCACCGCGCCCAGCCACGTCAGCACGTGGTAGCTTTCGCCCAGAAACAGCGTTCCGGAGATGAGGCCTACGGCAGCGGCGACATAGCCGATCTGGCTTAGATAGATCGGCCCTCCAACCGCCTGCAGGCGGAAGAAGAACGCAAACATGCTGGCTGCGGAAATTACCTGGATCAGTGACAGTGCCGGAACGTCGGCAATGGCCGGGATGGATGAAGCAGTCCCGGTGACCAGCGCCAAGAGAAGCAGCATCGAAGCGGAGGCGAGATGGCTTCCTGCCGCAAGCTCGATCGGATCAGCACCCTTGGGCCAGTCCCAGGTGCGATAAACATTGCCCATCGACAGGAATACCGGCACCGCAAGGCCCATGGCTACCCAGCCAAGCGACGCCGGCTGACCCGCCTCGCCGCGCGTCATCGCCACCAGCAATGCCCCAAGAAAGCCCACCACAATGCCCGCTATTCCCAGCGCATTGGGCTTTTGCACGCGCATGGCGATGGAGATCACCATGGTCAGCATCGGCGTCATCGTGAACATGATGCCGACATAGCCGGCACCCAGATGCGGCATGGCCGAAAACATCAGAAGGTTGGGAATGGCATAGGAAAGCGCCGCCACCACGCAATAATAGCGAAGATGTCCGGGCGAAAGGCCAAGGCGACCACCCCGCAGGGTAAAGGCAGCCAGCAGCACCAGCCCGGCACCTGCTGAAATCAGCAGCGACCAGACGGTCGGCGCGACGCCGGCGGCAGCTGCCAGCTTGCCGAGCGGCAAGGTCAGTCCCAACAGCGCTCCGGTGACAACGAGAAGACTGATAGCGGAGTGCCACAGCAGATTCATGTGGAGCACCCCTCGCCTCTCGTCTCAACCACGAAAGGTCAATTCTTGTCGTCGGGAAAAACGGGAAGCGGCATGAACTCGACACCATCCTCGACGAGCGCACTTGCCTCTTCGACAGTCGCCTCGCCATAGATGCCACGCGCTTCTGTCTCTCCGAAATGGATCTTGCGGGCTTCCTCGGCGAATTTGTCGCCGACATAATCGGCGTTTTCGCGTGCCTTCTCGGCCAGCTTTCTGAGTTGCGCCAAAGCCTTGCGCTGCTCTTCACCCATCGCCAGCGCAATTGTTTCCTGTTTGCGCCCGGTCGACACAGCTGGAGCCATCAACGCCTTCTCGACCTTTGCCGAGTGACAGACCGGACAAGCGACGAATCCGCGCTTTTTCTGGGTGTCAAAGTCTTCGCTGTTGCGGAACCAGCCTTCGAATTTGTGTTCCGCGTCGCAAATGAGCGAGAAACGGATCATGACGCAATCTCCGGTACGCGTATCAACTCAACCTCGAATTCACGCGCATTCTTCAGGTTGGGAACCTTGCTGCGCGCCTGTGGAGAGGCCGCAATGTCAATTTCCGCCACCACGACGGCAGGCTCAGCGTGATCCGCTTCGGCAAGGACGCGCCCCCATGGATCGACGATGATCGAATGGCCGTAGGTCTCGCGGCCATCTTCATGCAACCCGCCTTGCGCGGCAGAAATGACGAACGCGCCATTCTCGATCGCGCGGGCACGCTGCAAGACATGCCAATGCGCCTCGCCGGTCTGGCGGGTGAACGCCGCCGGCATGGTGAGGATCTGCGCACCGGCCAGCGCCTGGGCGCGGAACAATTGCGGGAAACGGACATCGTAGCAGACGCCCATGCCAAGACGCGCAAACGGAAGATCGACAACGACCGCGCGCGTGCCCGGCTGGTAGGTTGCCGATTCGCGCCAGCTCTCGCCATTGTCGAGATCAACGTCGAACATGTGGATCTTGTCGTAGCTCGCGAGCTTGACGCCAGCGCCATCATACAACAGCCCACGGTTGGCGACCTTGCCGTCGGGGCGCGCAATAGCTGTCGAGCCGACATGAACGACGATGCCAAGCTCACGCGCCAACGCGGCGGCCTTGAGAGCCACCGGGTCTTCCGCCTCACTGCGCAACATCGCTCTCAGCGATTCCTTGTCGCGCACCAAAGCGCCGGTCATCTCAGGCGACTGCACATAGATCGCGCCCTGCGCGGCTGCGTTGCGCACCAGTTCCTCAAACGCGGCGACATTGCGCTCCAGACTGGTCGTCGAGCGCATCTGCAGGGCGGCAACCTTGAAACTGCTCATCACATAATCCTTGCTCAGGCCTGGTTCAGCAGGGCGTCGAGCTTGCCCTCGCGTTCCAGTGCATGCAGGTCATCCGACCCGCCGACATGCACATCGCCGATGAAAATCTGCGGAAAGGTCGACGCGCCGTTGGCGCGCGTAATCATTTCCTGGCGCAGTTCCGGCGAAAAGCTGGCGTCGTGCTCGGTGAATTCAACGCCCTTGCTCTCGAGCAGGCGCTTGGCTGCCGTGCTGTAGGAGCACATCATGCGTGTGTAAATTGTAACGTCGACCATGAATTCCGTCCGGTTGTTATCCGTCTCATATAGTCTCGGGATCATCAGACAGGAAGTCCCCAGGCAACACCCGTGCAAAGGTGAGCACATCCACGCCTTGCGCGCCAGCGGCCAAAATCACCTTTGTGACAGCCGAAACCGTCGTGCCGGTGGTGTAGACATCGTCGATCAGGAGCACGCGGCGTCCGTGCAGAAGGCTGCGTCGGCTTTCTGGCACGCGAAATGCTCCGCGCACATTGTCTGCCCGCTCGCGTGCACCAAGCCCCACCTGGCTGCGCGTGAAGCGAATACGCTGCACCGCGTCGGGCTCGAACGGCTTGCCGCAAAGATGAGAGAGCGCACGCGCCAGCTCCGCCGACTGGTTGAACCGGCGCAGGAAGAAGCGACGCCGATGGAGCGGGACCGGGACGATCAAATCCGCGTCGTGGATCAGATCGCCGCCTGCGCGCATCATCCAGCGCGCCATCCACGGCGCCATTTCGGTGCGGTCGCCAAACTTGAAATTCTGGACCATCTGCCGCGTAACACCGCAATAGGAGACAGCCGCCCGCGCGCGCGAGAAGGGTGGCGGGCTCGCCAACGCATCGGCGCTGACCACGCCGTCGCCAATGTCATAGAGGAAGGGCGTGCCCAATATCTCGCAGAACGGACGCTCGATGAAGCGCAGCGTCGGCCAGCAGGCCGCGCACAGGGTGCCGGGCGCATCGACCAGCCGGCGGCACCCGCCACAGACGGGCGGGAAGAGCGTTCGCGCTGCCCATTGCGATCCAGCGACGAACAGCCCCTTGAACTTGACGACGCGATCGTTCACGAGACATCCCACCCTGCCGGCACCATATCACAGATGCCGGCCAATCGGCATCAGGATACGCCGGGGAGTTGCATGGAACCTGTATTTGATCTGCAAAGCCTGGTGGCGCGCAAGCGTCGCGCGCGTCGCATTGACGACCGGGGCGCTCACTTCCTCATGCAGCGGGCAGCAGAAGACGTTGCCGACCGCCTGTCGACGGTCCAGCGCAGCTTTGGCACCGCCGCCAGCGTATTGTCGCAGACAGACGCAGCGCAAAGGATGCTGCAGCAGTCCGGCAAGGTCGAAAACATCTTCCGCGTCGAAACCGACGCTGCTCTGCTGGACGGTGACGGGCTGGTTGCACAGGATGAAATCCTGCCACTTCAACCTGAAAGCGTCGACCTCGTCATCTCGCTCTACGCCCTGCAGGAAGCCAATGATCTGCCGGGTATGCTGATCCAGATTCGACGGTCGCTGCGTCCTGACGGACTGTTTCTCGGGTGCCTTGCCGGCGCGGGCACGCTTGGCGAACTGCGCGAAGCTCTGCTGGCGGCGGAGACAGAGCTTTATGGCGGCGCCAGCCCGCGCGTCTTCCCCTTTGCCGATGTCCGCGACATGGGCGGCCTGTTGCAGCGGGCGGGATTTGCGCTGCCGGTGACCGACAGCGAAAGCGTCACGGTACGCTACGATTCGATGTTTGCGCTGATCCGTGACCTGCGTGCGATGGGGGCGACCAACAGCCTGCTGGCACGAAGCCGGAAGCCCGCAAGCAAGGCGCTGTTCCTGCGCGCCGCAGAGATTTACGCGGAACGTTTCTCCGACCCGGACGGGCGGGTTCGCGCCACCTTCTCGACGATCTGGCTGTCGGGCTGGGCACCCCACGCGTCGCAGCAAAAGCCGCTCGAACCGGGCAGCGCGAAAGTATCACTGGCTAAAATTCTGAGCCTCAAGCCGGAAGAAGAATAGGACGGCTGACAGGATCAGTCAGGGAAGCGCCGCTTCGACATTGACGAAGATTTCGCTGAGATTGCCGGCGAGGATCGTGACGACACCGATGATCGCGAGCGAAACCAATGTCCCGATCAGGCTGTATTCGATCGCGGTCGCGCCGCTCTCATCACGCAGAAACCGTTTCATCATCGGCCAATTCCCCTGTTCGGGTTCACCCGCACGTTTTGGAAAGGCTACTGGGCAAGCGATGAGGAAAGGTTAATGCAATCCGTGCATTCCTAGCGATTGTCCGCTTTTGCTAGAATCGCTTTGTTTATCCGCAATTCCGGACGCAAAACCGCTTCGCACTTTTGCTGGAATTGCTTTGGCACTCAGCAATCCCCGGAGCGCATGCCGTTTTCACGGATGATGCAGACGGAGCTTGGTGACGACTGCAGAACGCTGCGGCGAACGACATAATGGTTGCCGTTGCGCGGACCGATCGATCCGGTGCTCATCATATCAACGCCAGCGGGAAAAGGCTGGCCGGAATGCGCAATACGACGGGTCTGGTTGTCGAGAAACGGTGTGAGGAAAAGCGCCATCGCGATGGCAATCGAACCAAACAGCAGAGTAAGGCGCAGAACGCCCATGCCAGCACCACCAAGGTTCCAGCCGCGCCGCGCGCGCGGGTGCTCCCAGTCGTCACGCAATGCCATGTCCAACCCCGCCTGAGCCTCGATAATTCAATCTTTCACCATCTGTTGAAGGATTGCTTAACGATACGGCAGAACCGGTCAGAGCAGGTCGATCAGGAACGGAATCAACGGCGCGTCGGCTGGCGGCATGTCGTAGTCACGCAGCTTGTTGGGCCGCACCCATTTCAGCGCCTGATGCTCGAGCGGCTGCGGCGTGCCCCAGAAGCGACGGCAGACAAACAGCGGCATGAGAAGATTGAAGCCCTCATAGCTGTGGCTGGCGAAGGTGAGTGGCGCAAGACAGGCGGTCTTGGTCTCGATGCCAAGCTCTTCGGCCAGTTCACGCACGACGGTCTCTTCCGGCGTCTCGCCGGCCTCGACCTTGCCACCCGGAAACTCCCACATGCCGGCAAGCTGCTTGCCTTCAGGGCGCTGGGCGATCAGCACACGGCCATCGGCATCGACCAGCGCGCAGGCGGCCACCAGCAACAGCTTGCGGGGTTGTGAGGTCGGCTCGTCGATGCTCATTGGCTCTCTCCGGTCACCGGCTGGCGGTAATGATAGCGGTAGATTTCTGAAAAACCCATCGAGCGATAGAGCCCGATGGCGGTTTCGTTGTCGGCTTCGACCTGCAGCCACGCGCGACGCGCGCCTTGTGTAAAAGCCCATTTGAGCGCTGACAGCAGAGTGCGCCGGCCATAGCCGCGCCGACGCTGGTTGGCGTCGGTAGCGACTTCGAACAGCCCCGCCAGGTCGCCGTCGCGCACGCAGATGGCAGTCGAAATCGGCACGCCGGCCTGCTCGTGGACGAACAGACCCTTTTGCGACTGGATCGTGCCGATGACTTCCGAAAGGCCGGGGCGATGCTCAGGCGGCAGATTTCCGATCGAGATGGCGGCACTGATAAACCTGCCGGTGTCCTGCATCGGGATCTGGTGCAGCGCGTCGTGCAGCAGCTCTTCATCGAGGCGCACCGCCATAACCAGCGATTGCGAAAAGCGCCGCCAGCCAAGCGCGTCCAGATGCGCATCGATCTGTCCTCCCGCCAGCGGCGACATCCGGAAGGTCAGTGGGCGCCCGAAGGATTCAAACCGACGGCCCAGACGTTCGATGCGGTCGGCAAGATTGCCCTGATCGCCCGGATCGAGCGGGTTGACGGAATTCAGGCGCTTGGCGGGAAGCCCCGCCGTCAGGCGGATCGCCCAAGCGCCGTCATAGAACACCGACGTTGCCGGCCATGCGCGCGCGCCCGCCGCCTCGAAGCGACGGACGGTAGCCAGGCTGGGGCCATTTTGGGTACGATGGGTCATCGAGCCGATGCGTCAGCTCCGGTAGTCGCCGTTGATGGCAACATATTCTTTGGTCAAGTCGCAGGTCCAGACCGTGGCCTTGCCGCGGCCAAGCCCGATATCGACCCGGATGACGACCTCGTCGCGCTTCATATAGTCGGACGTTGCGTTTTCCGAATAGGCCGGATCGCGCTCGCCCTGATGTGCAACGCGAATGTCGCCGAACCAGATGTCGAGAAGGTCGCGGTCAGCCGGTTCGCCTGCCTTGCCGACAGCCATCACCACGCGGCCCCAATTGGCGTCCTCGCCAGCAACGGCGGTCTTGACCAGCGGCGAATTTGCAATCGACAGCGCAATGCGCTTGGCGGAACGCGACGACTTTGCGCCGGTGACGGTGATCTCCACCTGCTTGCGCGCGCCCTCGCCGTCGCGAACCACCTGCAGGGCAAGGTTCTTGAGCATCTTGTTGAGCGCGCGGCGGAACTGAGCCAGCCTTGCGTCCTTGGGGTCGCTGATGCGCGGCGCGCCACGCTTTTCGGCAGCCCCGGTGGCAAACAGCATCAGCGTATCGCTGGTGGATGTGTCACTGTCGACGGTGACCGAATTGAAGGTCTTGCCAACGCCCTTCGACAACATGTCCTGAAGCGCGGGCGCATCGATCGGCGCATCGGTGGCAACGAAGGACAGCATCGTCGCCATGTCCGGCGCGATCATCCCGGCACCCTTGGCGATGCCGTTGATGGTGACTTCGACATCGCCCAGCATGACCTTGGCGGTCGCATATTTGGGATAGGTGTCGGTGGTCATGATGGCCTTGCCGGCCTCGGCCCAGCCCGTCGCATCGGCCTCTTTCACCATGCCTTCGAGCAGGTGGGAGAACTTTGCCGGGTCGAGCGGCTCGCCGATCACGCCGGTGGAAGCAAGGAAAACCTCGCTCTCGCCGCAACCTGCCGCCTTGCTGGCCGCCTTGCCCGTCGCAGCAGTCGTCTCGCGACCCTTCTTGCCGGTGAACGCATTGGCGTTGCCGGAATTCACCACGAGAATGCGCGCTTTGCCGCCGGTCAGGTTCTGGCGGCAGAAATCGACTGGGGCCGAGGGGCACAGCGAACGGGTGAAGACACCCGCCGCAGTCGTGCCCTCATCGAACACCATGGCCAGCAGGTCTGTCCGACCCTTGTACTTGATCCCCGCTTGCGCGGTCGCGATGCGCACGCCGTCGATGGCGGGCATTTTTGGTTGCTTCTTGGGCGCAAGAGGAGAAATGGCGTCGGACATGGCTGCTGGTTCCGGTGAATTCAGATGATTATTCGTGATCGTGGCCGTCTTCGGCCTCGCCGCCGTCTTCGCCCTCGTCAGCGGGCTCAAGAGCAGCCTTCAGCGCAGGATCGGTAATTTCCACATTTGCGGCTTCACGCAAATTGGTCACGACCTCGAAATAGGACTGGCGCAGCAGGAGCGAACGAAACTGGCCCTGAACCTGCTCGAATGCAGGCGGCTGCTGGTCACGCTTGTCTTCAACCTTGATGACGTGGAAGCCGAACTGCGTCTTGACCGGCTCCTTGGAATATTCGCCAGCGTTGAGCGCGAAAGCTGCCGTCTCGAAATCCGGGACCATCTGGCCGGCGCCGAAATAGCCCAGATCGCCGCCATTGGCAGCAGCGCCGTCCTGCGACTTTTCCTTGGCGATCGCCTCGAAGTCGCCGCCCTTGTCGAGATCGGCGATGATCGCCTTGGCCTCTTCCTCGGTCGGCACGAGAATGTGTCGTGCGCGCACCTCCTTGGCGGGTGTCATCGCGGCGACCTGCTTGTCATACTCCGCGCGAACCGCTTCGTCGGTGACCTTGGCGGCAACTTCCTGCTCGATATAGGCGCTGTGCAGCGCACGCTGGCGCAGCACTTCCATGCGACGCTTGAAATCATCCGTGTCGGCAAGGCCCTTGGCTTCGGCTTCGGCCGACAGGAGACGGATCTCAATGAGCGCGGACAGCGCGGCAGCGCGGCGCTGCTCCTGCGGCAACTGAGCAAATTGTTGGTCCAGATCCGTCAGTGCGATTTCAAGATCTGTTTCCGTCACCGCATTGCCGTTGATGGTGGCGACCACCTTGTCACCTTGCGCGAGCGCGACACCTGCCAGCAAAGTCATGGCGGTAGCCGCGCCGATACCAACGATCGACATGCGACGGAACGGGTTATTCATTGAATGATCTCCAGGTCGAGGACTGCCGGCAAAGCGGCGACCCACGTTCAAACCAGCCAAAATGTGGCGATTTTCCGCTCGCCCGGGACTGGACGCACAGCGTTGACATCGCCGGTGCCCCCTCTTATCTGTCCTTCGACTTGGCGTCCAGAAGCGATTTTGGAGCGCTTTCCTTGGTTGCAAAAAGCCCGCGCAGGCACGGTTTGTGGGTTGTTACCGGCGCAACGTCCGGTGTTTCATTCTGAAAGGACCTTTCATGGTCAGCTTTGGCGCATTTGCCCGCAAGATTTTCGGCTCTTCCAACGATCGCCGCATCAAGGGCTTCCGTCCTCGCGTAGAGGCAATCAATGCGCTGGAAAAAGAACTCGAAGCACTGTCCGATGAAGCACTGCGGGCGCGTACCGACGCCTTCCGAAAGGAACTCGCGGAAGGCAAGTCCCTCGACGACCTGCTGGTGCCTGCCTTTGCAACCGTGCGCGAAGCTGCCAAGCGGACCCTGGGCCTGCGCCCGTTCGACGTTCAGCTGATCGGCGCCATGGTCTTGCATGAAGGCGCTATTGCCGAAATGCGCACCGGTGAAGGCAAGACGCTGGTCGGCACGCTGCCGACCTATCTCAATGCGCTCGCCGGCGACGGTGTTCATGTCGTGACCGTCAACGATTATCTGGCCAGCCGCGACGCTGCCACCATGGGCAAGCTTTACGGCTTCCTTGGCCTGACCACCGGCGTGATCGTCCACGGCATGTCGGACGAAGAGCGCAAGGCGGCCTATGCCTGCGACATCACCTATGCCACGAACAACGAGCTTGGCTTCGACTATCTGCGCGACAACATGAAGTATGATCGTGCGCAGATGGTTCAGCGCAACCACAACTATGCCATCGTCGACGAGGTGGACTCGATCCTGATCGACGAGGCGCGTACGCCGCTGATCATCTCCGGCCCGCTTGAAGACCGCTCGGAACTGTACAACACGATTGACGCCTTCATGCCGCATCTGGTCGAGGCGGACTACGAAGTCGACGAAAAACAGCGCACTGCCATCTTCACCGAAGAAGGCACCGAGAAGATGGAAAACATGCTGCGCGACGCAGGCCATCTGCGCGGCGAGTCGCTCTACGACATCGAGAATGTCGCCATCGTCCACCACGTCAACAACGCGCTGAAGGCCCATCGCCTGTTCCAGCGCGACAAGGACTATATCGTGCGCAATGGCGAAGTCGTCATCATTGACGAATTCACCGGCCGCATGATGCCAGGGCGTCGCTTCTCGGAAGGTCTCCATCAGGCGCTGGAAGCCAAGGAACACGTCAAGATCCACCCAGAGAACCAGACGCTGGCGTCGATCACCTTCCAGAATTACTTCCGCATGTACAAGAAGCTGGCCGGCATGACTGGTACGGCGCTGACGGAAGCGGAGGAATTCGGCAACATCTACGGTCTTGAAGTCTCCGAAATCCCGACCAACGTGCCGATTGCGCGTATCGACGAGGACGACGAGGTCTATCGCACGGTCGAAGAAAAGTACCGCGCGATCATTCGCGAAATCAAGGAAGCCCACGCCAAGGGCCAGCCGACCCTGGTCGGCACGACCTCGATTGAAAAATCGGAATATCTGGCCGACCGCCTGCGCAATGAAGGCTTCAACGACTTCCAGGTGCTGAACGCTCGCCACCACGAGCAGGAAGCTTCCATCGTCGCCCAGGCAGGGCGTCCCGGCGCGATCACCATCGCCACCAACATGGCAGGCCGCGGCACCGACATCCAGCTCGGCGGCAACGCCGACATGCGGATCGCGCAGGAACTGGCGGACCTGCCGGAAGGCGAAGAGCGCGATGCCAAGGAAAAGGCAATCCGCGCCGATATCGCCAAACTGAAGCAGAAGGCGCTCGACGCCGGCGGACTTTATGTTCTCGCCACCGAACGCCACGAAAGCCGCCGCATCGACAACCAGCTGCGCGGCCGCTCCGGCCGTCAGGGTGACCCCGGCCGCTCGAAATTCTTCCTGTCGCTGCAGGACGATCTGATGCGCATTTTCGGTTCCGACCGGATGGATTCGATGCTGCAGAAGCTCGGTCTCAAGGAAGACGAAGCCATCATCCACCCCTGGATCAACAAGGCACTGGAAAAGGCGCAGAAGAAGGTCGAGGCGCGCAACTTCGACATCCGCAAGAACCTGCTCAAATATGACGACGTGATGAACGACCAGCGCAAGGTCGTGTTCGAGCAGCGTCTTGAGCTGATGGACGGCGGCAATCTCAGCGGCACCGTCGCTGACATGCGCCAGGACGTCATCGACGACATGATCGCCAAGTTCATCCCGGAAACGGCCTATGCCGAGCAGTGGGATCTTGACGGCCTCAAGGAAGCGGTTGTCACCAACCTCAACCTCGACCTGCCTGTGCACGAATGGGCAGCCGAGGAAGGCATCGACGAAGAGCAGATCCACGAGCGCGTGACGCAGGCCGCCAACGCGGCTGCCGCCGACCGCGCCGAGCGCTTCGGCCCGGACGTGATGGCCTATGTCGAAAAATCGATCGTCTTGCAGGCGCTCGACCATCTGTGGCGCGAACATCTGGTCAATCTCGACCATCTGCGCTCGGTGGTCGGTTTCCGCGGCTACGCCCAGCGCGACCCGCTGCAGGAATACAAGACCGAAGGGTTCGAGCTGTTCCAGGCGATGCTTGGCAATCTGCGCCAGGTCGTCACCTCGCAGCTGATGCGCGTTGAACTGGTGCGCGAGGCTGCCGATGCCCCGCCGCCGCAGGCCCCGTCCGACATGCGCGGCCAGCATATCGACGCCACGACCGGCGAAGACGACTTCAACGAAGGTGGCGTGGCGCTGGCAGACAATCGCGTCGTGCCAGCCGAAGAGCGCGATCCGGAGAACCCATCGACATGGGGCCGGGTCGGGCGCAACGAAGCCTGCCCATGCGGCTCAGGCAAGAAGTTCAAGCACTGCCACGGCGCATTCGGCTGATATCGGGCTATCTGCTACGCTGATGGACCCGGTTCATCAGCGTAGGGTGCTCACATTCCGGCAGGAACGATCTGGGTCAGAAGACGCGCCAGTTCCGCCTGCCGGTGACAACCGGTCTTGGCGAACACGCCCTTGAGCTGGGTGCGAACAGTGCCCGGCGTCTTGCCATCCTCAAGCGCGATCTCTTCAATGCTCTGAGCCGAGGCAATACGCGCTGCAAGCGAGGCCTCCATCGGCGTCAGATCGAACAACACCTGAAGAAGCGAATTCGAGCGAATCGGGTTCTGTGTGGCCTTGGTCAGGATCAGGATCGCTGAAACCTGATTGAACACGTCGCGCGCGCTTTTGCGAACCGGCACGACATGCAGCACCGCTGGCAGGCCGTCCGGCGTCCCGCTCAATACCGGGATGGACTGCACACCTGCATTGAGCGTTTGCGCCAAAGCCTGCTCCAGCTGCAGATTGGCACGCGCATCGTGCAGCGCAACACGATCGCTGCCGCGCGTCGTCAGATACTGGCTCTCGTCGTTGAAAATCCGATTGGCAATCAACACCGAGCCCGATCTGGAAACCCCGCACGCCGCCATGCCTATCGCCTCGAGCGTCTCGACGGCGGTTCGCGTGCGCTCAAACGACAGTCGCGTTGACAGAAGCGCGGCGCGGGCCAGATGCGGCCTGATCATGTCGAGCTGGCGCACCACATCGGACGAGACCGGGCCGTCACCGTAGTGTCCCTCGGAGTGCACCACCACCATGTCCCCATCTGGCAAGGCGAGCTTGGTTCCGACTGCAAAGCCGAAGCCATTGGGAATCAGAAATTCCTGATAGAGCGGCTCGCGATCAATCTCTTCCTGGGTCAGGAGATCGTAGTCGGTGACAAATCCATAGGGCTCGGCCGCCGCCAGACGGCTGGTTCGCTGATTGCCCGGATAAAGATCATAATGCGCCGCCACGGCATCATGCGCCGTCGATTCTGACAGAATCCAGTGCGGCTCATCCTCCCGCACCGCCACCGCGACGGTCCATGCTGTCTTGGAAAGTCGCGAGATCTGCTCAAGGACATCTGGCCACAACTCAGGGACGATAGACGCCTCATAGATGCTGTCGATAAGCATTGATGGATCGACCTTCGCCATCGATCCTCCCCAAGCAGAAATCAAGTTTGCGAACTGCCGGAATGCTAGGAGATCACCGGGTAAAACGCAAGAACGCCGAAAATGCGGTGGTGTCGTGCCAAGGCGACCTCCCACCATCCAGTGTTTCTTAAAGACTCCGCGCTATGTTTCACCCATGTTTGTGGGGAAACGGATTTTGTGTGTGCGATTTTCCGCTGCTGCGACCGCTGACCGGCTCTTGCCCAGCTTTCTTGCGGCGCGCGCACGTCCGGGCCTCACCAATCTGGATGCCCTACTCTTTGCCTCCGGTGATCGACACGGCAGCGCGGGACGCGCTTCGCTGATCGCGTTTCTCATTCGTGTCCTCAGCGCCGTCATTGCCCTTGTCAGCCAGGTGTTGATTGCCCGCTGGATCGGCAGCTTCGACTACGGCATCTTTGTCATGGTCTGGACGGTCATGGTGATTGCCGGCAACCTTTCGTGCCTTGGCTTTCACACATCGATCATCCGCTTCATCCCCGAATATCGCGCCCGCGGGCGACTGGGCGAATTGCGCGGCATCATGGCGACCAGCAAGATATTCGTGCTGGCCACATCGACGCTGATCGCGGCCCTCGGCATTGCCGGCGTCTGGCTGTTTTCAGACGCGGTCGAGAGCTATTACGTATTGCCGTTCTATCTGGGGATCGCCTGCCTGCCGATCATCGCGCTGTCAGACACTCTGGAAGGCACGGCGCGGGCGCATTCCTGGGCAGCTCTAGGTCTGGGGCCAATCTACCTGTTGCGCCCCCTGCTGATTCTGGCGTTGATGGGGCTGGCGCTGCAGCTTGGCTATCCCGCCACCGGGCAGACCGCAGTCATCGCCGCGATCATCGCCACGTTGCTGACGGCACTGTTCCAGATCGTCACCATCGTGCCGCGCACGCGCGCCGGCTTGCGCCAGGTGCGCCCAAAATACCACCATCGCCAATGGCTGATGGTGTCGCTGCCGATCTTCGTGATCGAAGGCTTCTATTTCATGCTGACGAATGCCGACGTGCTGCTGGTCGGCTACTTCATGCCGCCTGGCGACGTGGCGGTGTATTTCGCGACCACGAAGATTCTGGCGCTGGTACATTTCGTCTATTTCGCCGTGAAGGCAGGTGTCGCGCAACGCTATGCCCATTATGCGCAGGATGGGAATTCCGCAAAACTGGCGGATTTCGCGCGCGAGACAGTCGCCTGGACCTTCTGGCCTTCCCTGGTGATGGCAGGCGCGGTGCTACTCCTTGGCAAACCCCTGCTGAGCATGTTTGGACCCGGCTTCGAGGCCGGTTATCCGCTTTTGTTCGTACTGGTTGTCGGCGTCATTGCCCGCTCGTCGGTAGGCCCGGCGGAAAGCCTGCTGACGATGACCGGCAACCAGAACATCTGCGCTCTGGTCTATGGGCTGACACTCAGCATAAGCGTCGTCCTCAATCTCATCCTCATCCCGCTCCACGGCCTTTGGGGCGCATCAATTGCAATGGCGGTGGCGCTGAGCTGCGAAGCCGCCCTGCTCGCTTTCACCGTATGGAAGAGGCTTGGCATCGTCATGATCGTTCCAAACGCCCGCCTGCCCCGTCGTCAGGAGACCGTCTGATGGGCGCAAATCCCATCATCGAAGAGCTGAGCGGCAGCGCCTCCGGTCGCATGATCGGGGAATTTGCCGACTACGCGTCCGAAGCGGTTCTGCCCGCAGTGCTGGAGGAGATGCAGAAGCGGCCACCGCGCAAACTGGCGATCTATGCCGCATCGGCAGGTTTCGAACTGGTGGACGAACTCAGCCATTTATGCGCCCGCGCGATCGACCCGAATGTCTTCTTCAATCCACGCTTTCTGGCACCGGCAATGCCGCGGCTGGAGGACAGGGAAGTGTGCCTTGCAGTGATCCGGGACGGCGACGACCTGAAAAGCCGATTGCGCCTTCTTGTCCCGTTCACCGTCGAACGGTTGCCGCTGTTTGGCACTTCGATCATGCGAACCTGGTCGAGCCCGTTCGGGCCGCTGGGCACGCCGCTCGTCGATCCTGACGACCCGGAAGGCGTTATCGACGACTTCTTCAGCATGTTGGCGCGACCCCATCTGAAGCTGCCCGGGATATTCGTCATGCCGGATGTACGTCTTGACGGAACTTTTGCCGCGATGATGCACCGCTTCGCGGAAAGCCGCGGTCTGCCGCTCGAAATCACCAATCGCGTGCAACGCCCCCACCTGCAGAGCGAGCTTCTGCCCGAGGACTATCTCGACCACTCGATCAGCCGACGGCATCTGCGTGAATATCAGCGTCTGAAGCGACGGCTCGCCGATCTTGGAACGCTGGAGTACCGGATCGCACGCCAGCCCGACGACGTGCGGCAGGCGGTGGAGGATTTCCTCGCGCTGGAAGCTTCAGGCTGGAAGGGACGCGAAGGCTCGGCCATGGCCGTCGACCGCTACCGCGCCGCCTTCGCTCGCGAGGCCGCTCAACGTTTGGCTGAAAACGACCAGTGCCGGGTCCACGCGCTGCATCTGAATGGAGAGGTGATCGCCAGCCTGATCGTGTTTGTCGAAGCCGGCGTCGCCTATACATGGAAAACAGCCTATGATGAAAACTACGCGCGGTTCTCGCCCGGCACCCTGCTGATGATCGAGGTGACGCACACGCATCTGCTCGATCCGAATGTGGCTATCACCGATTCCTGCGCGGTACCGGATCACCCGATCGTCAGCCGACTATGGAAAGAGCGGCGCCCCATCGGCACGATGGTCGTCGGACTGAGCGCCGGGTCGGATCGTGCAACGCGCCGCGCTGCGACCCAGCTTCACCGCGAGAAACAGACACGCAACATGGCGCGCATCGTACGCCAGAGAATCCAGCAGGCGCTGAAACGCTCATGACGCCTCGGCGCGCGCCCGGTCACGGAAAATGCGGCGGATCACCTTGCCGGTCGTCGTCAGCGGGATCGAATCGACGAACTCGACCTCGCGCGGATATTCATGCGCCGAAAGACGCTCGCGAACCCACAGGCTGATGTCACCCGCCAGCTCTTCGTGGCGCTCGACGCCCGGCTTGAGTACGACATAGGCCTTGACGATTTCCGTGCGCAGCGGATCGGGCTTGCCGACAACGGCAGCCAGCGCCACGTCGGGATGCCCGGTCAGGCAGTCCTCGATCTCGCCGGGGCCAATGCGATAGCCGGCGGAGGTGATGACATCGTCGTCGCGCCCGAAGAAATGAATGTAGCCATCGGGATCAAGACCCCCCTGGTCGCCGGTGACCATCCAGTCGCCGATGAATTTTTTCGCTGTTGCTTCGGGGTTCTGCCAATATTCCAGAAACATCACCGGATCGGGTCGGCGCACCGCGATCTGGCCCGCCTCACCGACGCCGACCGGACGCCCCTCGCCGTCGATCACCGCGACCTGATGACCGGGCACCGGCTTGCCGATGGCGCCGCCGCGACTGACACCAAGCTCCGCACAGGACGACAGCACCAGATTGCACTCGGTCTGGCCGTAGAATTCATTGATGGTCAGGCCAAGTTCCGCCTTTGCCCAATCATAGGTTTCGCGGCCCAAAGCCTCGCCACCGGACCCAACGGTGCGAAGCTGGAGCTTGTAGCGCGACCTGATCCCCCGCACTGCCTTCAACATGCGCAAGGCTGTCGGCGGAATGAACGCATTGCGCACCGCCATCTTCTCCATCAGGGCAAGCGCCATCTCCGGATCGAACCGTTCGAAACGGCCTGACACCACCGGAACGCCGAAATACAGCCCCGGCAGAAGAACGTTGAGCAGACCGCCGGCCCAGGCCCAGTCGGCGGGAGTCCAGAGCCGGTCGTCAGGCTGTGGCAGAAATTCATGCGCCATCTGTACGCCCGGCAAATGCCCCAGCAGCACCCGGTGTCCATGCAGCGCGCCCTTGGGCGGGCCGGTCGTTCCCGACGTGAAGATCATCATCGCGGGATCATCTGAAGCGGTGTCCTCCGCCTCGAAGATCGACGCATGGCGCGCCACCAGTTCGTCAAAGCCGAGCGCTCCGCCAGTTGCGCCATCAACGCTGATAACGCATTGCAGCGACGGCAACCGCGCGCGCAGGCCCCGCACTTTTTCGTGACCAGCCTCGTTGGTCACAAGCGCCTTCACCCCAGCCGTCTCAAGCCGGTACTCCAGTGCCTCGACCCCGAACAGGAGCGCCAGAGGCACCGCTATCGCGCCCAGCTTGTAAATCGCGACATGCGCAATGACCGTTTCGAAACATTGCGGCAGCAGCAGCGCAACACGATCGCCGCGCGCCACCCCGCAGGCACGCAGCGCGTTGGCAAGTGCGTTCGAGCGCGCGGCAAGCTCCTGATAAGTCAGCGTTTGTGGCGCACTGCCAGGGTCATAATGATAGAGCGCGATCCGATCCGGCTCACGACTGGCCCAACGGTCGCAGACCGCGACACCGATATTGAAGCGCTCCGGGACGTCCCATCGGAAGGTCTCGTAGAGCGCATCGTAGCTTTCCTGCTGTTTCAGCATGAATGTGAACTCCCTCGCGCGCGCCATCCTCCGGCACTGCGCAACCGCATAGCGGTATCAGAAAGCGCCCCAGAGACGCCAGAGGTCGTGAACGTTCCAAACGTTGCGCTTGATGATCCAAGCGGGTAATCACCCACCTTCGACAATAGTCCATCCGATTTTCGGCCCCGGCTCATCTCGCCCCTCACGTCTGGACCCTCATGCGCTACCTCTACATCTGCCTGTTTCTGGTGTTCCTGCCTCTACCGCTCGCCCTTCTTGAGACCGTATATCGTGTCAGCGGCAGTGGTCTGTCGATTTTTGACACACGCGGCATCGGCCAGGTCTCGATGCTGTTCACCGTCATCGTCATGGTGCTGGGCTATGTCACGCTGGTCGCTCGGGATAATGTGCGCGAATTCTTCATGCTCTATCTGCGCAACTGGCGAGTCGCGCTGCGTGGCTTCTTCACCATGCTGGCCATCGCCTGGGCCATCGTCATCGCCGCCTATCTGGTGATGGGCGCACTTGGCTATGTTCAATGGTCGCAGGAAGCATGGGACGAAATGACGTGGCGCGTTGCGCGCCGGACATTTGTTGCCCTCCTGGTCGTCCTCGTGCTTGCCGTGACCGAAGAGCTGATGTTCCGTGTTTTCCTCATGCGCTATCTGCGGTGGAACACGTCAAAGGCGGTGACGATCGGGGCGGTGCTGTTCTCGTCCTTCGTTTTTGCCTCGGTTCACAATCTGACCGACCCGCTGGCGTGGTTCCAGCCTGAGGACGCGATGCTGTTCGTGGGGCTGTTCCTGCTGGGAATACTGCTGTGCGTTACCTATCTGGTCACCGGCTCGTTCTGGTGCGCCGTGGCGGTCCACAGCGGCTTGCTCGGATCCAAGGTCTTCCTGCGCCGCACGGAAGTGATCGATGTGTCGACGGGCACCTGGTGGCTGAACACGCCGGATCTGCGCGCCACCCCCCTGACATGGGCACTGTTCGCAGGCCTTGCGATTGCCATCTATCTGCTGCGCAAGCCGCTGGCAGAGCGCTTTGCGATCGAACGGCCCGTCGTCAGCACGGCCAAGTTCCCGCCTGCCCCGTGAATATCGCCAGCGAGAGCTGCGCAATATGGATGTCAATCGGATTGAAGGTGGGGTAAGCACAGCCTGCCGGAAACGGCACGGGTGCGACCGCCATCAATCAAGGATGGGTTCGGGCAAGTTGATTGACGTCTCTCTTGCTGACACGAGACTACGTGGCCACCCGTCATTTGTTCGAATCGAGCAAATGACGGAACCGCCGCGCCAGGCTGAACCGAATGCACCATCACCAAAGTACGTAGCATGAACCCATCGGTATACTTGACGCAACAGTGATGAATGTTTATCGCCACAACCACAGGAAGCAGCGACATCTTTCACGACTGTGCCCAGATCAGAGCGAAGCCCTCGTGCCTCTCGTTCTTATTTCCCGACACCAATCTACTCTTTCCCAGTAGGCAGACGTGACAAACAACCTGTTGCCGCGAAAAAAAGAGGGGCACTCCGTGCAGTCGCCAAAGCCAGGCTTGATGCATCGGCTGTTGCTGTGGCGGCGTTCTGTCGACCCGATCCTTCTGTCGATTGCCGTCGCCTGCTTTCCGATCAAGCTGGGCCTCGACACAGTCCTCCTGGCGTTTTTCGGCGGCGTCGGAATTTATCTCATCTGCGGATGGCATCGTTCGCGCCAGCTGATCGATCCACACTATGCGGCTGCCAGTCTCGCCTATGGCGGGGTCGCTGTTGCGATCGGCCTTTATCATGGCAACGTCATCGAAAATCTCCGATGGATCGGATTGCCGCTTTATTTTTCGCTCGGCATCGCGCTCTTCGTTGGCTTCGTCCTGATCAGGAACCCGGTACGGCAGATGGCACTCGGTGCACGCGTCGGGCTCATCCTGACGGTCGGGATGGCGCTTTTCGAGAGCTTCATGGGCGAAACGCGCATAGGCCTCGGCGGCAACGCTGCAAATGCCGCCTTCGTCATCTGCGTTCTGGCGGTCATGGCTCGCTTCCATGCCAGCAATGCGCCGAAATACCTGCCGAACAGCCGTGCGTGGTTCTATTTCGCGATCATTCCCGTCCTGATGACAGGAACACGAAGCGTGCTGCCGATCTTTGTCATCGCGGCAATCATCGACATCATCGAACTGCGGACTGAACTTTTCACCGCCGCAAGAAAACTGGGCGCGCGGCGGCTGGCAGTTGCAGGCGCTGCCGGTCTGGTCGTCATCGCGGCCGGTGCCTATGAAACACGCGACATCGTCTCCAGTCGCATCGCCTATACGATGCTTGAAATGGGCAATCTGACAGGACCGTCGGACAAGGAAACCACGGGCCTCGATATCCGGATCAATCTTTGGAAGGGTACGATCGACGTCGTGCGCGAATACCCACTTCTGGGTGTCGGCGGCAAGGAAAGCATGGAGCGGATCAAGCAGAATATCCCCGATCCGAACGCTAGCCTCTATGCCGATTTCGTGCATGTCCACTTCTTCGCACTGGACGAGATGCGTGACCGGGGGATCGTGGGACTGGTGTTTCTCATCGGGCTGTTTGCGGTCGTTTTCACCCGTATTTTCAGAACCACCGACCACCCGATGCGGGTGAACATGGCGATATTTCTTGCACTGCTCCTGCTTTACGGCTCGCTGCACGGGTTGCTGCTTGGTGACCGCAACGTGGCCGCAATCGTGCTCGTTTTCGTCGGCGTGCTGGCAACTGAACGCAAGAGAATCCGACGCCTCGACAGCAGCAACGACCATCAGGCAATCGCTGCCTGACGCGTCTCAGCCCTTCAACGCATAGGCCGTCCGCCTGACCGCTTCTGCGGTTCGCGTGGCCAGAGTTCCAAGGCGCTTCCACCACGGGAACTTGTTGGTCTTATAGATTGTTCGCGAGGCGATCGTCGACGGCTCGCGTGTCGGCTCGGCAACATTCAAGCGCGTGATATAGATGCTGGCGCCCGACGCCCACCCCCGCTCCAGCGCCATGTCGAGCGGAAATTCCATTACCTGCATCCCCTCCAGCAAGCGCTGTGCACCGCTGCGCGAGACTACATAGCAGGCCGATGAGCCCAGCGGACCATGCGCAGCGCGTCCGATTTCATCGCCCAGACTGGACGTCGCAATCTTTCGGAACGCAACCACCCGGTGATTGAAGAACTTGATGACATCTGCATCCGGAACAGCTGCCACGGCCGCGCGCACGCGATCGAGAAGATCGGCAGGCAAGACAATGTCGTCTTCAACGATGACCGCAAGGCCGTCGCCGCTTGCAAGAAATTGCGTCAGCGCTTTCAGGTGACTGCGGTAGCACCCGTACTCGCCCGGCAACATGGTCCGCCCGTTCTTGAATTCGAACGCGGCAATGTCGCAGTCAACGCGCTGCTCCGGTGGCGTCTGGGTGCCATCAACGCCGGACACACGAACGATCGGAAGTTGAAACTCTTCGGCGCGCCGCGACAACGCATTCCATCGGTCGACAGAACGATCGAGGTTGATTGCGTAAATCTGGATGTTCATTGCCCTATCATCCCGGCTAAAACGCGTCGCGATCTTTCAGATTCGCTCCCAGCGCTTTAGCTCCTTGTTTTACGCATGTCTTATCCCGGAACCGGTTCCCACGTTCGGGAGACATGCTGTAGTCGGCGGCCTCTGTGCAACCACCCTACGCAAAATCAGCGCGGTGGTGGCACCGCCTAGCACTCTCCCGGCAATGTTACACCCAGATAATGTGAGAAAAGCGACCTGCTGGCAGCAAGGCTCGGCGGTTCACCCTCAAAAGGAGCACCGCCAAGTCCACTGCCCCAGCCTTCAAAAGGCGAGACGCAGCCCCGTCGAGATGACGTGTCGCTTCGCGTCATAGGCATCAATCGTCGAATCGATCGACTGGAAGCTGTAGCTGGTCAGAAGACTCAGCCCCTCGGTCGTAGGAAGCCTCCAGTCAAGCCCGATGCTTGCTGCCTGCTCGATGTCGATGCGATCCTGCGGGAACGCGGCAAGCCCCGCCTTATAGGCATCTCGCATTACGGAATAGCTGGCCTGAAGCGCGAGATCTTCGCTCAATTGCCCGCGCAGGAAAAGGCGGCCGCCGGCACCCGCAAAACTGCGCGACGGCGTCGACCGGTCCATCAGGCGATTTTCAAGCCATGCTCCGAGCTTCCAGTCATTCCCAAGCTCATAGGAAAAGCCCAGGCGGGTCGTCGCAGCGTTTGAGTTGCCACTGGCGCTGCCTGGATAGAATTCGTGCCGCAAATCCAGCTGGCCCTGAAGCTCGAACTGCCGGCTGAGCGCATGACGGGCAAAGACTGTGCCGCCCACCGTTCCCTTGTTCAGATTGCTGCCTGAAAGCTCATAGGACAAATTCGGACCGAAGCTGACGCTCCACTCACGCCCCAACCGCAAATATCTTGCAGAAAGAGCAAAGCCGAGCTTGTCATATTCAGACAACCGGTCGTGCACGACAGCGTCGACAGATGCCACCAGCTGCCCGGCACTATTGCTGGAGAACGGTTGCATCAACGCGAAATCACTGCGCAGTCGGGTGAACGCATCGCCCTGCGCCCTGGAGCCAGGTGTCAATGTCAGGGGAACGGTTACGCCCCCGATCAGAGCGTCGACAGAAGTCTGAAAAGTGCCGCTATTGACGTTGCTGTCGTAGCCGCGCGCGACTGTGACCGACTGACTCAGACGCGGCGCACGCTTTGGCGCTGGCTGCATTGCCACAGGGCGTGGCTCTGCCACCAGCGCTGGCAGCTTTTCGGCAACCCGGCGCGCCGACGGGCGGATGGCCGGCTCCGGTGCCAGAACAAACTCGCGTATTGCGCGTACAAGCTCGACGCGCTTGCGAAGCATCCCATTTTGCGGCTCAATTTTCAGTGCCCGCGTAAAATACACCTCGGCATCCGAGATATGTCCCTGATCCAGATGGCACTGGCCGTAAAGCACCAGCGCGGGAACATAGGATGTCTGTGGTCCTGCGGCGACGTCGAGCAACATGCAGGTTTCCACCGCACGACCCGCCCGAAGAAATTCAGCCGCAGCAAGCACGGCGCGGGGGTCCGGCGTCGACGCGGCACCATCATTGATGCGGGCATATGCGCTTGTGGCCGCACCCAGCAGAGCCACAGCCGTCAAGCTGGCAAGAAGACGCCCCTTCACGGCTGCCTCGCCGTGACAAACTGGCCCCAGGCAGTGCCCTGCTCAATGTCAATACCCCAGTAGCCGCCGATCTCTTCGCCTGTAGGGCCGAAGAAACTGACGCCATCAAATGCTGCAGATGCGGGATCAAGCTCAAATCCGCCAAAGGACGACGTTTGGGAACGGTCCAGCTCCATATTGAGGGCACCGGCATCAACGTTGCCGCTGACATGCAGCAATCCCGTGGAACCAAAATCGAACCTGCCGGAAAGGGCTGCTGTGGCCAGATCGAACGTCAGTGACACCGCACCGTCAATCTCATTGTCGGCAAAGTCCATGCCTCTGGCAAATCCGTGATATTCGCCGCTGCGCGTGATGTCCGTGTCAAGGTCCAGCGTATAGTCTTGCGCAAACGAAAACGGGTAGTTCTCAAAGCGATCAGGCTGCGGCAGCGGGTCTGGCTCTGGATCTGGCGCCCGTGCTTCCGTGTGCTTGCGGATCAATTCAGCCAGGCGACGTTCCTTCTCCTCCTCCTGGCGAGACCTATCCAGTCGCTGCTGTTCGAGGGCGGCTATCCGTTCAGCCTGTAGAGCTTGTTGGCGAGCCCTGAGGAGACGCTCATGCGCAGCCCTTTCGGCATCAGTGCGCCGATCACCTTCCGATCCTGCACCCGTCGCGCCATCAAGCCCAAGCATGTCCCGAAGTGCCGCCTGGGCTTCATCGGAAGAGCTGCGATCAGGAACTCGGGCAAGAGCATCCGCTACCCACGCGGGAACGTCGCTGGTGACTGATCCGTCCGGTTGAGTGGGGTTCAAGATCGCGGCCACAACATCCGCAATCTGTTCAGGCGTCAGACTCGGCTGCTGGCCTGCGGAGGGGAAGTGACCGCTTGAGGAAAGCTGATCAATCCTTGACCTGAGGATTTCCAGCGACGGCGTATTTGCCGGAATAGCGCTGCCGTCTGCAGGCCGGTCCGGAGACGCAGATGGCGAAAACCCTAGCCGCCCAGGGTTGCTGGGATCAACGCCGACGAAAAATTGTGTTGCCTGTGCCACAGAACCAGTCAGCAGGGCGATAGCCATACCGGCCGCATAAGAACGAATAGAAATACCCAGCCCCTCCAAGCCAAAATGCGGTCAAACTATGACTCATGATATTGTTTGTCCAGTGTATACTGTACATCGGCAAGAAAAGCCTGCCAGTGCGCATTGCTCCGCGGTCGAAATGATCGATAGCAAAACGCCAGACTGACGGGGAATAAACTCCCGGACGGTTGAATTGTCGCAAGCCGCTTCAACAACTACTGAAGCTTATTTTGATCAGCAGATCCGTTATCAGACAGCGTGAAAAGGCGTATGAATTTTCGAGAGGAAAGGTCTCGATGCGTCCGCCAGTTGGCGCGAGCCGATCCAACCTCGCATGCAATCCTGACCGCTCGAAGCATGTCTCAAAAAACGACAAATTCGGCAAAACCTGCTAGCGCGACGGCGTTTTCATGTAATTACTGGAAGCTAGGCGATTCGAAGTCGTTCGATGCACCGGGGACAACATGAAGAATATTCTCGCGACAGCTGGCGCGCTGACTTTGGCAACAATGGCGGCGTCGATAGACCATGCGCACGCTCAAATCGACGAGCGGCTGTGGGGCATGTCGATGATCGGCGTCGGCAAGGCGTGGGAAAACGGGTTGCGTGGCCGCGGCGTTCATATCGGTGTGATGGATGAGTGGGCGCAACCGGACCATCCGGAATTTGGCGACCGCTGGGTTGGCGGCTTCAACGTTGATGGAACTCCCTACGGTCCCTATGGGAACGATTTTCACGGCACCCATGTGACTGGAACGATTGCAGGGCACAAGGTGGGCGTTGCGTCGGAAAGCATGATCTCGGGCATCAACTGGGCCGTACCGGTCCGCACTGATTCCAGCTACGCAGCGGGTTTCAGATGGGCGACGGCGCAAAATGTCCGGGTCGTCAACAATTCCTGGGGAATGAAGTTCACCGACCCCGTAACAGGCGAGAAACGCACCCTGACGGTTGCAGACGTCGCCCCCGATTTCTTTGAACAGAACTTTCAGGACACGCTGACTGCCCTTCGTGAATCGACGCGCGCCGACATCATTCAGGTCTTCGCGACCGGCAACTCGAAACAACCTCAACCAGATGTATTTTCAGCGCTGCCCTACTTTCATCCGGAACTCCAGTCCAATTGGATTGCAGTGACCTCCGTGGGGCCGACAGGCAACATCGCAAGCTACGCCGAACGCTGCGGCGTCGCGGCAGCATGGTGTCTGGCCGGGCCAGGCGGAGATGGCGACGACGGATCGAACGACGCCATCTGGTCTTCATGGCCGGGCAGCGGATATTACAGCATCAACGGCACATCGATGGCCACGCCGCACGTCACCGGCGCTGTCGCGATTGCCGCGCAACTGTTCCCGCAAGCCACAGGTTCAGAGCTGACGCAGCTTGTCCTGCAGACGGCAACCGACGTCGGCGATCCCGGCATCGATCCGGTCTACGGCTGGGGCCTGCTCAACATCGGCAACATTGTCGATACGGCCGCGCCTGCCACAGCGGGCACGTTTGCTAACGCTGCGTGGTCGCGCTTCGCCACGCTCGGGCATGTCAGCACACTGTTGCGACAGCGCCTCACGGCACCGCATTTGCCAAAACCGTCTCTCGACACCGATTTCGCATTGCTCAGCTATGCCAGCACGCTTCGTGACCAGGCAGGCAGTGTCATCACGGTCCCCAACACTGCAACGCCAGACATCTGGATCGCACCTTTATTCGGTACCGCTTCAATCAACGAATCGTCCTCGTCCTTCGGTGCAACAAGCCATCTGGGTGGCCTCGTCATCGGCGCAGACTTCGTTCGCAACCATCAGGCCAGATTCGGTCTTGCCCTCGGCTACACCAATACCCGGCTGGAAACGCGCCACGCCGACGACAGCGGAAGTTCCGACGCCTTCCATCTTGGCGCATATGCCGGATGGACCGATAGAGGCTGGTTCCTGGAAGGCACGGGACAGGCAGCCATCTTCAACCAGTCGATCGAGCGACGTGCGATTGGCGGTGCTGTCGGCGTGAGCTTTGCCCCGGTCGGGCGCTCAAATTTATCGGGGACAGGGTTCGAGCTGTCCGCTCAGGCCGGCCGTCGCCTCGACCTCTCCCATGACTTCACGATCGCCCCCTATCTCTCAGTCGCAACGCGTTGGCAAAACACGGGCGCCGGCTACGAAACCGGGGCTGGAATTTTCGATCTATCCCTGCCGGCAGCAAGCTATGGCCAGGTTGAGGCCGGAGCCGGGCTTCGCATCGAATCGTCGGCTCTTCAGGTGGAATACGGCTCGCTGCGTCTGGCAGGTGACATTTCCTATGCACGTTTGAGCGGCGACCTCAGCAACGCAACATCGGTTACGCTGCTTGGCGGCTCGATTGAAGGACAAAGCGCGGCCCTCGGGCGCGACATCCTGCGGCTGGGAGCCGAACTGAACCTGGCCACCAGCGAGAACCGCGATTGGTTCGCCCACTATCAAGGTAACTTTCAAAGGAACGCCAACTCGCACGCCCTGAGTGTGGGCATGCGGATCAGTTTTTGATCGTGCAAGGTTCGCTTTTCGAAACGGGACACAGCGACAACGCTGGAAGCGTGGATATGTGAACGGATAGGTTTAACCAAATCCGTTTAGCGTCAGCGAATATTGTTCATGCGATGGGGGGAGTACCATTGGAACCACAAGTCGTCGCCGCGCCGGAGCTGTTTCCACATATCCGTATTGTCATGGGCATGGTCATCGGTCTGGGCGTTGCCCGTCTGCTTTCGGGCGTGGCCCGCATCGTTCAGTACCCAAAGCGAAGCAGCTTGTATTTTGTCCATCTCGCCTGGGTCGCATCGGTATTGCTGATGCTGATAAGCTTCTGGTGGTGGGAGTTTGGATTGTACCAGGTGGAGACCTGGACCTTCGGAAAATACCTCTTTGTCATCAGCTATGCTGTCGTTCTGTTCCTGCTGTGCGCGCTTCTTTTCCCCGACGGCATGGAGGATTATCGAAACTACGCGGAATTCTTTCATGACCGGCGAGGCTGGTTCTTCGGCGCCCTGGCCGTCACCTACGTCATGGATATCGCCGATACACTGATAAAAGGGAATGATTACCTGGTGTCGTTAGGTCCTGAATATATCATTCGGACACCGCTCATCATCCTGCTTTGCATCATCGCTGCGATCGTACGCAACAAACCGTTCCATGTCGCATTCGTGATCTTCAAACTTGGCTATCAGATCTACTGGATTTCGCGGCACTTCAACGTCATTGCATAGGGCAAGACAGGCGCGTGTTGCGATCCCAATGCGAGGCTCACTAGCATGATACTGCCCACGCTGCCTCACAAACGGTGCCAGGTGAATTCAACCGGATCGTTCTGGACTTTCTTCTGGTGGGAGCTGCGTCATGACCTCATCGAACGACGTGGTGTTGCGCGCTATTGGCGCACGCGTGGCCAATAATAATGATGAACCCAATCAGGTCGAGGCTTTGCGAAATGTCTCACTTTAAGCTGCGAAACCCCGAAACGATTGGGAACGCACGAACCCATCACCGCTCGGAGAATGCGCGTGACATGCTGTCGGTGATCGGCTTGGCAAGATAGCTGAAAAATGTGCGTTCGCCGGTCTGGATCATGACTTCCGCTGGCATGCCCGGCGTGGGTGAAAAGCCGGCAACCCGTCCAAGTTCACTTGCCGGCAGGCTGATGCGGGCAACGTAGACCTCGGCGGGTGAATTTGTATTTTGATCCTGCAATGCGTCCGCGGAAACGTAGAAGACCTTGCCTTCAAGAACGGGCGTGGTGCGCTGGTTGAGCGCAGTCAGGCGAACAGTTGCCTTCTGCCCGGTGGTGACACTGTCGATATCGTTGCGTGGCACCTGAGCTTCGATGATCAGCGGAACATTGGCTGGCAGAATCTCCATGATGCCCTTTCCGCTTTCAATGACCCCACCCGGGGTATGGTAGTGCAGGCGGATCACCGTGCCAGAAACCGGCGCGTTTATCGTCGCGCGTCGCAGAACGCTCTCTGCCTCACGCGACTGTTCGCGGACCACTTCGAGTTCGCCCTGGATGTTCTGGAGCTGATCGAGCGCGTCTTCCCTGAATTTGTCGGTGGTCCCGACAATTTCCTGCTCGGCCTTGATCATCTGCGCACCAGTCTCGGAAATTTCGGCCTCAAGCCGGCCGATCTCGCCTTGAGCCTCTGAAATTGCACGAAGGATCGCACTGACTTCCGTCGCGCGCAAAAGCCCCTTGTTGAGCAGTATCTTCTTGCCCTCATGCTCTTCGCGCAACAGCCCCAGCTGTTCGATCATCGAGTCACGCAAATGCAGATAGCCCTGCATGCGGAAGTCGAGAGACTTGACGTTCTGCTCCAGCAACTTGAGTTCGCTTGAACGCTTCACTCGTGCGGTATCGAAATGCAGCTTCTGGCTTGCGAGGATCGCCGCCACGTCAGGGTCGCCAATATGTGGCTCCACCGGAACGGGAATAGCCATTGTCTCGTCACCGCGGAATTGCGAGCTGAGCCGGGCGACGATAATTTCGAGCCGTGAGCGGCGCAGGAAAAGCTCGCGCTCCTTGGCAAGCGCCGCCGTCTCGTCCAGGCGCACAAGCGGCTGCCCCTCCTTCACCTCGTCGCCCTCGCTTACGAGCATCTCCTTGATGATGCCGCCCTCGAAGTGCTGCACCACCTTGTTCTGGCCGGTGGCGACGAAGCTGCCTTGAGAGATCACCGCCGCCGCCAGTGGCGCGGTCGTCGCCCATATTCCGAAACCACCGAACGAAACTGCGAGAATGGCCAGGCCGATGATCGTTTGCTTGCGGATTGATCGCGGAACCTCGCTGTACCATTCCAGATCCTGGATCTTTGCCAAGTCTGTTGTCATCGGATTTCCGCTCCTATTGAAGCTGATGGCCGAACGAGCCGGTTTCGATGCTGATGCCGCGCGAGGCCAGCGCGTTCAGCACTTCCTGCCGTCGCCCGAAGAGAGCCACCGTGCCATTGACCAGCAGCAACACCTTGTCGACGCTTGCGAGCAGAGATGGGCGCTGTGTGATCGTGGCGACAGTGATCTTGTGCTGCTTTGCATGTTCCAGAGCGCGCATGAGCGCAGCGTCACCGGCGCTGTCGAGATTGGAGTTCGGCTCATCAAGGATGACCATGCGTGGGCTGCCGAAAAAGGCCCGTGCAAGCGCGATCCGCTGTTTCTGGCCACCCGACAACGGCGATCCGTCCGCTGCCACCATCGTCTCGTAGCCATGAGGAAGGTTTGCGATCATCTCATGCACATCAGCCAGCATTGCCGCTTCGAAGATCTGCTCGTCCGTGGCGTCGTCTCGCATGCGTGCGATGTTTGCCTTGATCGTGCCCGGAAAGAGCTGCACGTCCTGCGGAAGATAGCCGATATTTTCGCCGAACTGCCGCTGGTCCCAGTTGCGAAGGTCCATCAGGTCGAGACGTACGCTGCCGGAAGTCGGCAGAATTGAGCCGACGAGCATCTTGCCGAGCGTCGTCTTGCCGGCACCCGAATTTCCGATGATTGCCAGCGTGTTCCCCGTCAGCGCCCATGGCACAGATTCAGGGTTGAGCTTTAAGGAGTGTTTTGGTCTCGTCGTCTGACGAAGGAACCAAGATGACTGCTAAATCCCCGAGCACCAAAAAGCCTGCCGAGCAGGTGGTGAAGGACATTCGCCGGGCGACCCGACGGCACTTTTCAGCTGAAGACAAGATCCGGATCGTTCTCGATGGTCTGCGCGGCGAAGACAGCATTGCCGAACTGTGCCGCAAGGAAGGCATCGCGCAGAGCCTTTATTACACTTGGTCGAAAGAGTTCATGGAAGCCGGCAAGCGCCGACTGGCGGGCGATA
>NZ_FORF01000046.1 GCF_900113935.1 Aquamicrobium aerolatum DSM 21857 | reverse complement strand
ATCGCCGAGGACGATTTCGGCGCGCTCGGTGACACCTCAACCCTCGCCGACCCCACCGTCGTCGACGACCTCGTCGAACATCGCCAGAACAAGCGGGGGTAGGGGCCGGTCACGCCGCTTCAACACGACTGGTTGCTGGCCCGGGAATTTGTCGGCTCAGCAACCGGTTGCAGTGAATGCACAATGACGGTGCTATTCAGACCCGGTTCAACTTGGCTCTGCAAATATCTTCTTATTGTTCAAGCAATGAGGAGGAAGAACCATGAATACGAAATCTCTGGCCAAGATCGCAGTTGCTGCCGCAATTCTGATTGCTCCGATCGCCCAGGCACATGCCTACAAGCTCACCTTCAACAGTCAGACCGGCAAATGGTCGGGCGAATGCGTCGATGGTCACCGCTGGATCATCGGCAACGGCCAGACGCAGCCCACGCAGTACCAGGCCGAACGGATCTGCGCCAAGCATGGTGGAATGGCGCTGGCCGATGAAGATGGAAAGCCGGCGGGCGCGAACAGCAAGCAGGCACTGAAAAAATAGCCGCCCGATATCCCAGGCAGCGCCTCATGCGTCGCGATGCTCTGGCCTGTTAGCTCCGCTGGCTCCCGCTGGCGGAGCCTTTGCCGGAATAAGACGGGACCAGTGCGCGTAAAACGATCATGGCATTCTCAAATGCAGATCAAGACCACTCAAGGTCAAGTCGCTCTGTGGTGCTGACGAAAAACCAGTGCAGGAGTTCAGTAATTTCTTTGTTCAGCGTACATGATTCCAGTAATCAATTTAAATTACTTCTTTTGTTCTGTAATTAATAATTCCATGAATTGCTGGAATCTATATTGACATATTTACTATACATGCTTTCCTGTAGCCAGTCTTTTGTTGGGTGTTAATATTGGCAACTTGGCTGGGGGTTGGTTTGTTTAACGAAGAATTCTACCTGAGAACGAATCCGGATGTGGCGGCAGCTGTAGCGCAGCGGCTGTTAACTGCCCGGGAGCATTTTGATCTGTATGGCAAATACGAAAACAGATCCCCGTCACCGTTCTTCGATCAGGGCTTGTATCTGGGTGCAAACCCAGACGTTGCCGAGGCGGTGAGAAGCGGATTTATCAATGCATTCTAACACTTTATGTCGTTCGGGCAGTATGAGGGCAGAAGCCCATCGTTTTTCTTTAGCCCTTCCGTATATGCGACAGTCAACACAGACGTGTCCGAGGCTATCAAGTCCGGCGCGTTCAAATCAGCATTCGAGCACTTTGTGCTGCATGGTCAGTTCGAAGTGCGCAACACCGCGCCCTTCTTTGACCTCAAAGGATATCTGGACGCCAACCCCGACGTGGCTAACGCCGTTCGCGGCGGACATACGACGGCGTACGATCACTTCATCAATCATGGCTACGCGGAAGGCCGCAACCTGGGCAATGGCATCAGTTTGGCGCAGTTTGCCAGTGATCTCAAAGCGCAAGCTGCAATCAGGAGCGGCGATTACAATGATCTGATGGGGCGCGTTGCGGAAGTTGCGCCATTCCTGGCAACCTTCGTTGCGCCGCAAGGCTATTCCACACCGAGAGACATACCCCTTCCGGCAGATTTCATTCCAGTTGGCGGCGAGAAGCTTGTCATGCCTCCGGGCGTTGATGCTCCTGCCGTGCTGCCGCCGAATTTCGAGCAGCCCGCGCCCGAACCGCAGCCGGAGCCTAATCCGGGCGACGGTGGCGGCGGTGGGACGCCGCCCCCGCCGGTAGATCCGCTGGTCGTTGCGTTCAACGCAGCGACAAATCCTGCGGATTTCATACAGCTAATCCGAGCACACGACGTGGCGCTCGAGGTTGCTGGCAACTTGGTACAACTCCCTATGACAGGCGGGCGTATCGACGCTGTTGGCGCTGGTGTGAAAGAGATCAAAGACCTGTTCGGGGACTTCACAACAATCGAGCAGATCAAGGCGGCTGTTGCGACGCACATCAGGACCGAACTGAACAAGCAAGCGGCGCTGCAATCTCTTTATACGACAGATGATGTTGATACGTTCACAAGCCTTGTAAATGCCCTGGCTAGAGATCGTGCCGACATCATCAGCTATTACAAATCACTAGCCGCCTCTGCGGCAGGCCTCGAGCGGGTCGATGCGCTTGAGGAAGAGCTATACACCGTCGCGTTGGCTGGATTGGCTACGGCGCTCGACACAGATAAGAAGGGTTCTATCTTTGATGCGTTCATGAGCGTCCGCGGAGATTACAATGGCAGTATCGTCACCCTCGTAAAGAAGCTTTACGAGGCCCAAGCTAGGCTCAGGACCCATTGATTTAGAGGAATGGGTGTGATTCAGACGGGCGTATAGGAGCCTGACTGATGAGCAATTT
>NZ_FORF01000045.1 GCF_900113935.1 Aquamicrobium aerolatum DSM 21857 | reverse complement strand
CACCGAGAAGCCGCAGCATAAAATGACAACCCTGATGGACCAGAGCCTCCGTTAGCTCAAAGTGTCAATTGTCCCAAAATCCCTGACGACGGACAAGGCGCCGAGCCTATCCATCCAGCCGTCTGGGAGGTGGCGCTCTCCGACGGGACCGTAGTGGCGATCGTCCCCGACGAGGACAGCGCCGTCGCCGTCGATCCGCAGGAGCGCGCCATGAAGGTCTACATGCTGACCGAGATTGCCCGCCTGATCGAGGCGATGCCGACCGTCATGGCGATCAAGGACAAATGGCCCGGTGCAAAGGTCGTGCCCACCCGCACGATTACCGCGGACAACTACTGGTGGGAGCATGGCGATGAACTGCCGTTTTGACCAACTCCGCAGCCGCGATGGCAGCAATCCGATCTGGACGCCGAAGCTAGTCGAGGAGCGGCTCGCCGAAGCTGCTGCTGTGCTTCAACGATTGCCTGAGCCGTGTCGACAGGGATATTTCAACACCTGGCCTCAGCACAGCTACGAGTTTGCTGATCTCGTCGGTCAGGAGCCACGGCAAACATCATTGCCACCGCCTTCGCCGGCTGCCATTTCTCGCATGGAAGAAACACTAACCTGGACGTTTGATCTCGAACCGATCGACGGCAAGATTGTCTGGATGCGTGCGCACAACACACCATGGAAGGCGATCTGCTGGAAGGTCGGCCTTCAACGCTCCGCAGCCAACGAACGCTGGCTCTACGGGCTGTGTGTCATGGCGTTAAAATTAAACCGTCAGCCGGTGCCGACAAAACGTTCACGGCGCTATGTTATCGAGCGGGTGCGAGATTATGCACACACCCGTTCCGATAGTATCAAGACAACGTCCTGTTAACCATCTTGCCTCATCTTGAAGTTGTCGAGTAGTTCCTCGTTCGACCCAATACGGCGGCGCATGTCCATTATCCAATCCTTGCGCCGCCGTTTCTTCTACGCACTATCAGCCCCTGAAACGAGCAACGCGTGAGCGAACGTACCGCAAGCGGGGCGAACCTAACCGCGCGTGGAACGGGCATGCTCAGCAGGCGGACGCTTTGCTAAACTTTGAATTAAAGTCGATCATATGTATTTGCGATCTGTTCAGCGTCGGTGCCGCATAGTTTCCCAGGGGCGATGGAGAAAACATGCAAAGCGACCATGCGGCTGCCCGCATCCATCTCGAACGAGCCCTCGAACAACTGCAGGGTGACGACAAAGTTAGCGTCCAAGCCCGCCAAGCGTTGGATCTGTTGATTGAGGCGGTTGTGGTTGCGCAGCACCGCCGAAAGCCGGCCAAAGTTGTATGGTTCCCGACAAGCAGAACCGCCAGACGTTAATGTTCGCTGTATATGCAGCTGCGTAGCTGAGCGAAGTATGTCCGCCGGACATATCATCAGCGGACAGAACCGGCTTGTTTGAGGTAGATTCTGGATATGCTCGGGAGATTAGCGCCCACGACGGAGATGATCCATCGCGGGCGTTGTCGTTTCCTGCACCATCACCACCGTCATCATCGAGATCAGCACCATGCCTGTCCGCCCGCCGATCCATCGCCCGGTTGGCCGGCGCGAAAAGCGGGAGCGTGACCAGGACTATGCTCGCCAGCGCGATCCGGTGTCGCGTGCGCTCTACCGCTCGAAGCGCTGGCGAACGGAACGCGCCGCCTTCCTGCACGATCATCCGCTGTGCGTGGAATGCGAGCGCCATGATCTGATCAGACCGGCCAGCGTCGTCGACCACGTCGATCCGCACGATGGCAACGAAACGGTGTTCTGGGATCGCAGCCGCTGGCAGGCGCTGTGCGCATCGTGCCACGGCAGGAAAACAGCCAGCAGCGATGGTGGTTTCGGCAATGCGCGGCGCTACTCGCAGGCCCCCAGGGAGTCTAAATCTCTAACGATTTCAATGACATGACCGCGCGCCACCAAAAACATATGCGTGGCCAAAATGGAGCATGGGGGGTGCATGACTAAGATGTTGATTTCATTGGATACAGAAAATGGCGATCGCTGAAATGGTGACCATCGACGCTATCGGCACCGAGCGCCAGCTCACCGTCGAATATCGCCGGCTCGATGACCTGGTGCCCTATGCGCGCAATGCCCGCACGCATTCGGAAGCACAGGTCGCCGAGATTGCCGGGTCGATCCGCGAGTTCGGCTTTACCAACCCGGTGCTGATTGCCGAGGATGGCACCTTGATTGCCGGCCATGGTCGCGTGCTTGCCGCGCGCAAGCTCGGCATGGAGACTGTACCAGCGATCATGCTGACCGGTCTTTCGGAAACGCAACGCCGGGCACTGGTTCTCGCCGACAACCGCATCGCCATGAATGCCGGCTGGGATGAAGACCTTCTGGGATTGGAATTGTCGGACCTGCAGGAGGCCGGCTTTGATCTTGGCCTCACCGGCTTTGACGATGATGAATTGCAGGATCTGCTTTACGGCAATCGCGATGAACAGGTCGGTCTGACCGAGGATGACGCCATTCCGGAGGTGCCGGCAACACCGGTGACCCGACGCGGTGATCTCTGGTTGCTTGGCGATCATCAGTTGCTCTGCGGTGACAGTACCGATCCGGATGATGTGACGCGCTTGATGAACGGCGAACGCGCAGCACTGTTTGCCACCGACCCACCCTATCTTGTCGATTATGACGGCACCAATCATCCGACGAAAAAGAACGCATCAAAGCGGGCGAAGAAAACCGCCAACAAGGATTGGTCAGAAGACTACATCGAGCAGCCGCACTGGGATGATTCCAGCCAGGGGCCAGAATTTTATGAGGCCTTCTGCCGGGTGGCGATCGAGCATGCCATCCAGGAGAATGTCGCCTGGTATTGCTGGCATGCCTCGCGTCGCCAGCGCATGCTGGAAAATGTCTGGGACAAGTTTGATGTCCTGCATCACCAGCAGATCATCTGGGCCAAATCCCGCCCGGTGCTGACCCGCTCGGTGATGCTATGGGCGCATGAGCCCTGCATGTTCGGCTGGGTTCGCGGCAAGAAGCCTCGCATCAATCGCGA
>NZ_FORF01000028.1 GCF_900113935.1 Aquamicrobium aerolatum DSM 21857 | reverse complement strand
GGCAACTGCTCTTCCACCTCGTCTCGAAGCTTTACGAGCGCACCAGCGTCATCATCACCACCAATCTCGCTTTCGCAGAATGGCCGAGCGTCTTCGGCGACGCCAAGATGACGACCGCACTGCTGGACAGGCTCACGCACCACTGCGAAATCGTCGAGACCGGAAACGAATCCTGGCGCTTCAAAAGCCGCTCTCAAAGCTAAAGCCGAAAAGCCAATCAGCCGCGCCCGATCAGGCTGTGCAACCCCGACCAGCTTCGCCTGATCGGGCGCTAACCGGCGTGCCCTTCACAAGCTCTAACCGGGGTCCCTTTTACACGAAAAGGCGGGGTCCCGTTTCCACGGTCATTGACACAAAGACGGCGGCACAGCCTTGCAGCCCCCAGATTGGCCGGATTGTGCAGCGGCGCAAGCGGCGTCAAGGCTTCTATCGCCGCGATCACTTCCTCATTCAGAACCGTCGGAACAGAGAATCGTGCGCCACCGTGGACAAACCTGTGCCCGATTGCATCAATTGCGCCGAATCCGGCGCGCTCCAACGCTTCCGGCACGCCCGACATCGCTTCGGCAGGCGTAGCAAATCCCGTCGTCCCACGCTGATCACGATCGCCGTAGCGAAAGCGGTATTCGCAGGCTCCGTTGCGGAAACGTTCGTAGGCCCCCTTGAGGACCTCCCGTGTTTCGGCCCCCACGCTGAAGATGCCAAACTTCAAGCTTGAGCTGCCAGCGTTGAAAACGAGTATGTGCATCTCAGCAATCTGCCTATCTGGTTCATTCGCGTGATCTACTTCCACATTGCAGTAGTGGCGTGATGCAGGGCACACTGCAATGGCTATCAAAAGAACCTAAAGATAACCGCAGACAAGTTGGTCAGGCGCAGCTCGCTGGATTAAAGGTCTGGCATCTGGGCGTTTGTTTACAGCGAGACCTCCCTCCCCGATGCAGAAACACGCACACAAGCGACCTGCTCTTTGTGCCGGCACAAAGAACACCGCGGCTGAAAGCTTAGTGTGCTCCGATGGAGCTGCCGCCTTGGACCCGTCAGGATAGAACCAACCGCCCATGTCGCTGTCACTGGATGAGATCATGCGCCAGTGGAAAACCAGCACAAGGGTTACTGCTCTACGAAATGATTTTTGGGTGCCCATTGCCATCTTCCACACTGTTGCGGACACGTGCGACCCCATCACGTCGGTCGCAAACGCTTTGAGGAAGATCTTTCTACCGCGATCGAGACGACGTCGATGCAGCGGCACGGCCCTGCGCCAGCGACGCCACAGCTAGTCTTTGGACTTCCCGTGCCGGTTCTCCGCAACGAGCACGAGTGCGTGCGGAAACGAGACGGGCAGGATGAGCAAGCCGAGCGCGAACGGAAATCATGCCCTGATCAGGCCACAGGTTTTCACCGGAGCAGGTGAATCGCTGCTCGACGAGCCGCTGTGTCAACAGTACGGTCTCGAGGCGCACACGGATTGGAAATGAAGTCGGAGTGCCCTGCACCACCGCCAGTAGCCGCGAAGCCTGGGATACGGCTTCAAGCAGGTAAATGCTGACTACCTGCTAGGAATGGCCCACCTACGGCGGTAAGGGATAACCTATTCCACTATTCCACAGAGTAGTTGAGGACCAAAGAACTACAGCGTGCGTTTAGAACGAAGCGCGGGCTCAGGTCGGCTCTGCCTTACGCCTTGGTCCGCCGCACGCCGCCATCACCCGCCGACGCCGACGTGTTGCCTGCCGGCGAACCGCATGCCCCATGGCCTTGCCGATCTCGGCGCAGGCTGTGATACCCTGCACAAACGGGCGGTCGTGCATCAGAAATGGGATCGCACCAAGGCTGACAAGGCCTTCCAGTTCCGGCGGATCAATGACGCTGTAATCTTCGCCGACCTCCGTCACTTCGGGGCCGGCATCGAGCAGAATCTTGCGCAGCGTTGGGAATGGAATTTCCTTTGAGCCAAGCGCCTGCTGGCCGCGCGCGTCGATGAACACCTCGAACTCATAGCACTCATCGTTGCTGGTGATGATCGTTTTTTCCGGCCTGACCGTCATGCCATAGTCTTCGCCAAGGCTTGCGACGCTGAGGATCTTCGCGTCGCGCAGCGCCAGCATTCGGCGGATCGATTCCGGCGGAATGGCGGCGTAGTTGTCGACGAACACGCGCTTCAAGCCACGATCAAAGCGTTTGCGGTCGTCTTCACAAAGGTCGGCATAGAGCACCTCGAACGCTTCGTGCATGCGAAGGATCGCGTAGCGCCAGGCGACAGTGATCCTGGCGTCGCGGTTCTCCTCGACTTCCTTCAGATTCTTTCGGGCCCATTTGAACGGGTCGGACTTTAGCCGCCTGTCGAAATAGGCGTCGTGGAAAGTGTCGGCGTCGAGTTTTTGCAGTGCAATTTCTTTAGCCCAGTCGGGATCGTTCGTTTCGATTTCCCTCGCGAAGAGAACGTAGGCGCGGTCGAGCAGGCCATCGGTGCTCTTTGACCGCTCATTTGTAAGCGCCGCCTCGGTGCAGACCGTCAGCGGCTCATAGGGAAGCGGGCAGTAGAAGTCGGCTTCCGGCACGATGCCCGAGCGCGACAGAAGGGAGATCGCGAGCTTCGAGTTCTTGTCCTTCAACTCGTAAGAGAGGTCGCCCTTCCCGTCTTCCTTGAACCGCCCATGCTGGCAGGAAACAGCCATCGCTGCGTCGATCGCGCTCAAGGACGTTCCCATGATTCCGACCGACGTTGCCGGGATGTCCGCATCAATCAAGCCCGACCACGGGCTTGGATAGTAATGATCGGTTTCGTCCTCATCGATCGGGAACATGTGGCCCGTGGCCAAGATCACGCGGTCGAATAGTTGTTCGATCACACCGACCGTCGAGATCAGTTGCACGGCGTTGTTCTGCGGCACTACGTCCTCGATCTCGACGCCTTCGAGAATTTCGACGTGATGACCGCGCTCTTCAGCATGACCAACCAGCGTCACGAACTGCGCGCGGTAATATTCGCCCAGCAGCATGCGCGGCGTAAACGTGCGCACGTTAAATGTCGTCGGTTCAACGCCGTAGCTCTTCAAGATCGCGTCAGGTTGCTCCTTCAGCCAATCATAATAAGACATGGTTAGCGTAGGGATTTCGATGCTGGCTATGTTGGCGAGCATGCGGCGGTCGGTCTTTTCGGCCGTGTAAGGCATACCGATCCCGGCACGGTCGCCCTTTTCAAACACCCAGATCGTCAGGGGCTCTTTCGTCTCGATCAGTTTTTGAAATGTGTAGAGACCCGTGGGACCTGCGCCCACGATGGCTACCGTTAACGTCATGTGTTTGCTCCAGAAGCAATTTGGTTCGCATCAACGGCATGCCAGCAAGTGAGTTCCGGAAATGAACCATACTCGTTGTCTAGAGCGTGATGGCTACTCGACGGTCGAGAACCGTGGGGGTCTGCCAACCTTTCCGTTCGAAGGATGTCAGGTTCGCGAGCATCGTTCCTCTCGTGCGGTTGCGGTGCAAACCATTCGCAGATCGGCTCAGCAGTATGTTGCTAGAAATGCAGCGGGTCCGTGGGTTCGGTTCACGGGACAGCAAGCGGCCCCCGATCATCGTTTCGAACTCGTAAGATTTTGACCAGTCCCTCCGCTACGGCATGAAGTGTTTGTCTGTTAGTGCGCACGATTTTGGACGTGGAGTTTGTGTCGGCACAAAGAGCGGTTCCGCGGAGAGCCTAATGTGCTCCGATGGAGGTGCCGCCTTGGACCCGTCAGGATACAACGAACCGCCCATGTCGCTGTCACTGGATGAAATAATGCGCCGCTGGCCAGCCACCATAAGGGTGTTCCTGCACCACGAAATGCTTTGTGTGGGGTGCCCTATCGCCATCTTCCACACTGTGGCGGACACGTGCGATGCCCATGACATTGATCGCAAACGCTTTGAGGACGATCTTTCGGACGCGATCAGGGACGACGACAATGCAGCGGCACAGCCCTTTGCCGGCAGCGAATACAGCTAGTCTTTGGACTTCCCGTGCCGGCTCTCCGCGACGAGCACGAGCGCGTGCGGATCGGTAATCACCACTTTTTGGCGGCCGCTTCGCACAAGGCCTTCCTCCTCCCACGCCCTCAGGAGCCGGCTCACTGTGTGAAGGGTAGTACCGGTCATCTCGGCAATGTCCTGTCGGGAGATCGGGAAATCAATCTCGATCCCGTCAGCGGTTTTTCGTCCTGACTGGCGGACAATGCGCAGCAATGCGTGCGCCACACGTTGTTCGACCTGCTGGCTCGACAACGCGAGCACCTGCTCTTGCGTGTCGCGAAGCCGTGCGCCGATGGTGCCATAGGCGCTCGCGGAAAACGCAGGTATGCGCGATTGGAATTCATGCCAAACACTGTTTGGCCAGATCAGCGCAACGCAGTCGACGGCTGCCATTGCAGTCGCTGGATAGTTCTCAATCCCCATCGCCATTGCAATGCCGAAAAGTTCGCCTTCGTTGATGTATCTGGCGATGACCTGGTGGCCTTCCGGCGAAGCACGCACGACCCTGATGTGACCAGACAGGAGCAGAAAGAACGACGTCGCCGTCTCGCCCTGCGAGAAGACTGCGGAGTTTTTTGCGAAGCGCGCAGAGCGCGCACGCGACAAGATCATTTCCAGATCTTGGCCATCCGCTCCCGCAAAGGGCGCCAGCCCAGCAATCAAAGACTTGTCGAGGGTCATCGTCTCCACCTGACCCGACAGCTCTGCAATCAGCGGGTCGACGCGACACAACCTGCCTCACGACATGGCGCGGTATCAAGGGATGACACTTCATATGCCGAAAAATTAGCGACAATGCCTTTATGTTGGGGTTTCACGCCGCGCGTGGTCCCCACAGGATGGGCACATATCGCACTGCGAAAACAAGAAAGGCCGCACTCCAAAATGCGCCCCCGCACGCCAGAAGATGCGGATACCATTCACCGGTCAGCGGCGCCGCCACCCGAAAAACAGCCCCTGCATTGACAAGCAGATAAGCCGCGATCGTCCACCCATCAGCAGTAATCGCCCTTCCGGTGTGGCCGAGACTTGCCCGCGTCATGACCGCAAGGGTCATGGTGCCGATGGCGCCGGTCGTAAGCGCGTGAAGTGCTGCACTGACCGGAGTTTCGTCGTACCAGGCCGAACCGCCAAGCATGAAGAGCGCAAGCGCCAGCCAACCATAGCCGATGTGGAGGATGAGCAGGATTGGCTCGCGCACCGTCAAATGGCCACGCCAACGCGCCAGTCGGACTGCGAGAAGTGCCGCTGCAAGACAAAGCAGGAGCCCGGCAGATAGCGAAGCTGGAATGACAACCCACGCCGCCAAGGCCACAATTGTAGTCAGGAGCGCGGCCTTGTCGATCAGACCGAAGCTCGCCGGAAGGCTGGTGACGCGGCGCTTTGCGAGCCAGTTCCGGGTGAAGCTCGGCACGATACGACCACCGATCAAGGCGATCAGAACGGCAATAACTGCAAGCGCCAAGCGGCTGCCTAGGCCGTCCTGCACGATGTCGAGGTTTCCGGCGTGGTCGAGAGCGTTGGCGACACCAAAAAGGGTCAGAAGCACTGCAACTGGCGCGTTCTTCCAGTTGCGGCCTGCCACCACCTCGCGCCAGACAGCCAGAGCAAGGGCCGCCGGGCAGGCAAGATCCACCGCCATCGCTGCGACCGGATGAGCCAGAAAGGCGCATGCAAGGCGGCCCGCCAGCCACAAAAACACCAAGCCAGCGAGAGGCCACCCGCTCAGCGGCAGCCGACCAGTCCAGTTTGGGATGGCGGTCAGGATAAACCCCGCAAGAACCGCAAAGAGATAGCCGAAAAGCATCTCATGGACATGCCAACCAACAGGTGTGAAGGGTCCGGAGACAGCTTCTCCAGTGAAAAAAAGCCATACCCATACCGGGATGACGACACCTGCGTGCAGCGCTGCAAGGAAGAAGAACGGCCGAAAACCGTATTGAAGGATTGGCGGCGCCACTACGAGACGTCCGCGACCGTCGTGGATGTTATCTCCAGCCTTGCGTCTGCCTCGCGGAATGGAGGGGTCGGCGGACAGCTTGATCGACGTCATGGCCATTTTCCTCATGTCTTCTTGTTCCGGAGCATAGTTGACGTAACCGGTTCGTGTTTGCGCTGACGCAAACTCAGAAGAGGAAATGGCCGGAAGCAAGCGCCTACAATGACGATGTGCACGCTCTTTGTTGCAGCACAAAGAAGGGGCAACACGAAACTCCTAAATCCAGCTTCGGAGGATGCAAGGATGATGGAGAGTTTGATGATGACCCGTTTCAGAACCGCATCGGCTGCCGCTGCCATAACGATCGTACCGATTTTCGCGGCGCAAGCTGCTGATCATCAGGTGATCATGCTCAACAAGGACTCGGAAGGGCGCGCCATGCAGTTCGAGCCGGCGTTCCTCAAGGTCGCCGTCGGCGACACGGTCACGTTCATAGCAACCGACAAGACGCACAACTCAGAATCGATCGCAAAGGCCCTTCCGGCCGGCGCGACCGGCTGGAAGGGCAAGATCAACGAGGAGGTGTCAGTCACCTTCGAGATGGAAGGCTTCTACGCCTACAAATGCCTGCCACATGTAGGCATGGGAATGGTCGGCCTGATCCAGGTGGGCGACGCCGGAGCGCCAGACGCGGCAATCGCTGCGAGCGTGCCCGGCAAGGGCAAAATCCGCATGGCGGAACTCATCGCACAAGCACAGGGGCAGTGAAATGGCACAGACGACAGACAAGAGCGGCATCGCAGCGAAGCAAGAAGTGTCGATCAGTCGTCGCAGTATGCTCGTTGGCAGCTTGGGGGCGACCGTTGGCGGCTTGCTGGCAACGGACGCACTCCTTGCCGAGGCGCACGCAGCGCACGCCACCCCTCCGAAGGTTGATGTCGGCCATGGCAGCCATCCGGGCAGCCTGAGCAACCGCATCTACTCGGTAAACCCTGCGCATCCGGGTGGAGCGGACATCGCTGAAAATCCGACGAATATCCCGCCAGCGATCACAAGGCGCGAGCCTGCCACAGTCAGGGTCGACCTTGAGACGAAGGAGATTGAAGCCAATCTGGATGGCAAGGCAAGGTTCCGGTTCTGGACCTTCAACGGTACCGTTCCCGGACCCTTCATCCGCGTTCGCGTCGGCGACACCGTTGAAGTGCACCTGAAGAACCCGCAAGACAGTTGGATGATGCACAATGTGGATTTCCATGCCGCGACCGGTCCCGGCGGTGGTGCAACGGCGACGACTGCTGCTCCAGGTGAGGAGCGCTCGTTCACCTTCAAGGCGCTCAACCCAGGCATTTACGTCTACCACTGCGCCGTTCCCCCCGTCGCGCTGCATATCGCGAACGGCATGTACGGCCTCATCCTGGTTGAGCCTGAGGAAGGGCTGCCGCCCGTGGATCGCGAATTCTATGTGATGCAGGGGGAAATCTACACAGAAGAGCCCTTTGGCAGCAGCGGACTTTTGACTGAGAGCTACGACAAGCTGCTCAACGAACGGCCGGAATACTTCGTTTTCAACGGGCATGTCGGTGCGCTGACGGAACATTATCCGCTGAGAGCAAAGGTCGGGGAGACCGTGCGCATCTACATGGGCGTGGGCGGGCCCAACTACAGTTCGGCGTTCCACGTGATCGGCGAAATCTTCGATCGAGCCTATCAGATGGGCTCGGTCACCAGCGAGCCGATCACCAACGTTCAGAGCATCTTGGTGCCGCCAGGATCGGCCAACATCGTGGAGTTCAAATGCGAGGTGCCGGGACGTTTCGTGCTGGTGGACCACGCGCTGTCGCGCGCCGAGCGCGGCCTCGCAGGCTACCTGATCGTCGAAGGGCCTGAGAACCCCGAGGTTTTCAACGCGCCCCCGAACGAGCACGACAGTGGCCATTGAGGAGAGGATGATCGCCCCGTGACCGCGTTTGCTCTCCCGCTAGTTGCGGATGGTGAGGGAGCGTCTGTTTTTCTACAGGCAACGAGAGGAGCGCCGTCGAAGTTTCCGTCGTCCAGATTGGGCTTGCTCTTCTGCTTCCATTGCATCTACTGTACTTGGAAGCTTCCCCAGAGGAACTTCGTCCAAGGCACATGATGAGGAGATCATGACCCAGGACCCCGCAAGAGCAGCTGCATCGGTGGAAATTGCGCCTGCGCAAACGCGGCGCAGGGAGCTTCTTGCCTTTCTCGTTTTAGCATTCGGCATATGGCCGGTGGTCGCCGTCGGTGTGGTCGGCGGCTACGGCTTTCTCGTGTGGATGTATCAAATTGTTTTCGGTCCACCAGGACCTCCGGGAGGCTGACGTCATGTCTCTGCTCACGCGCAGGCATATCCTGACGGCCCGCGCCGATCAGCACTTCATCTCAAGCGCGGTCGTTCTCGCGCTGCCGGAAAGATGCAAGGTCGTCGCTGCGAGACTCGCCGACATGACCGGCGTCGAGGTTCATGCGCATGAGGAAAGCCGCATAGTCATCACCATTGAGGGGCCAACCAGCGGCGTCCTTGGCGAAATCCTGACGACGATCTCGCTGATGGATGGCGTTCTTGCAGCCAACATGGTGTTCGAGCATGCAGAGCCGGAGGAAGCCAGATCATGACCGCCTCCATCAACCGACGCGATGTGTTGAAAGCGCACGCCGCAGCGCTGGCGGCGGCATCCGCGGGCATCGCCCTGCCGGCTTCGGCGCAACCCGTACCCGGTGGCGTGGATGCACTCGAGATCAAATGGTCGAAAGCGCCTTGCCGCTTCTGTGGCACCGGCTGCGGGGTGATGGTCGGGGTCAAGGACGGTCAGGTGGTCGCCACCCATGGCGACATGCAGGCCGAGGTCAACCGCGGCCTCAATTGCGTGAAGGGCTATTTCCTCTCCAAGATCATGTATGGAGAGGATCGCCTGACGACGCCGCTGATGCGAAAATCCGGCGGCGTCTATGACAAGGATGGCGAGTTCGAGCCCGTGTCCTGGGACGAAGCCTTCGACGTGATGGCCGAGAAGTGCAAGGCGACATTGCGCGACAAGGGGCCCGAAGCCGTGGGCATGTTCGGGTCAGGCCAGTGGACGATTTATGAAGGCTACGCCGCCACCAAGCTGATGCGCGCCGGCTTTCGGACGAACAATCTCGACCCCAATGCGCGCCACTGCATGGCCTCGGCCGCGGTAGCCTTCATGCGCACATTCGGCATGGACGAGCCGATGGGCTGCTACGACGATTTCGAGCACGCCGACGCCTTCGTCCTGTGGGGCTCCAACATGGCGGAGATGCATCCGATCCTGTGGACACGCCTGGCGGACCGCAGGCTTGGGCAACCGCATGTGCGCTGTGCCGTCCTGTCGACCTTCACCCACCGCTCGATGGACCTTGCCGACATCCCCATCGTGTTCAAGCCGGGCACGGATCTCGCAATCCTCAACTTCATCACCAACCACATCATCCAGACCGGGCGGGTCAACGAGGCGTTCGTGCGTGACCATGCCGTGTTCATGCGTGGCGCGACCGATATCGGATACGGGCTGAGACCCGACAACCCCGTCGAAATGGCTGCAACCGGTGCGGCGGATCCCGGCAAGATGGAGCCGGTCGACTTCGAGGCGTTCCGGAGCATGGTTTCCGAATACACGCTGGACAGGGTGGCCGAACTCTCAGGGGTGGAAGCCGGCTTCCTGGAGCAGCTGGCAGAACTCTACGCCGACCCCGACATCAAGGTGATGTCGCTGTGGACCATGGGCTTCAACCAGCACGTGCGCGGCGTGTGGGCCAACCAGATGGTCTACAACATCCATCTCCTGACCGGGAAAATCTCGGAACCGGGAAACAGCCCCTTCTCGCTCACCGGCCAGCCTTCGGCATGCGGCACGGCCCGCGAGGTCGGCACATTTGCCCATCGTCTGCCCGCAGACATGGTGGTGACCAATCCGGAGCATCGCCAGCACACCGAGGAGATCTGGCGGCTGCCGCAGGGGCTACTGCCTGACAAGATCGGTTTTCATGCCGTGCAGCAGGATCGGATGCTCAAGGACGGCAAGCTGAATTTCTACTGGGTACAGGTCAACAATAACGTTCAGGCCGCGCCTAACACATCCAACGAGACCTATCCAGGCTATCGCAATCCGGAGAACTTCGTCGTGGTCTCGGATGCCTATCCGACGGTGACTGCCTTGTCGGCCGACATCATCCTGCCTGCGGCGATGTGGGTGGAAAAGGAAGGCGCTTATGGCAATGCGGAGCGGCGCACCCATGTCTGGCGGCAGCTGGTCAACGCGCCAGCCGAGGCACGGTCCGATCTGTGGCAGCTGACCGAGTTTTCCAAGCGTTTCACGACCGATGAGGTCTGGCCCGCCGACATCCTGACGGCGAACCCAGAATACAAGGGCAAGACCCTCTTCGACGTGCTGTTCAAAAACGGTAAGGTCGATCGCTTCCCGCTCTCCGAGCTCGACCCGGAATACGAAAACCGCGAGTCGCGAGAGTATGGGTTTTACCTGCAGAAGGGTCTATTCGAGGAATACGCGGAATTCGGGCGCGGCCACGGCCATGACCTTGCACCCTTCGACAGATACCACGAGGTGCGCGGGTTGCGCTGGCCGGTGGTCGACGGGGAGGAAACCAAGTGGCGCTATCGAGAAGGCTACGACCCCTACGTGAAGCCGGGCGAAGGTGTCCGCTTCTATGGCAGACCTGACGGCAAAGCCGTCATCCTCGCGGTCCCATACGAGCCGCCAGCGGAATCGCCCGACGAGGAATATGATATCTGGCTGGTCACCGGCCGCGTACTGGAACATTGGCATTCCGGCTCGATGACCATGCGGGTGCCCGAGTTGTACAAGGCGTTCCCAGGCGCTGTCTGCTTCATGAACGCTGATGATGCGCGCCGCCGCGGCATCAACCAGGGCGCGGAAGTGCGCGTGGTTTCAAGACGCGGCGAGCTTCGCCTGCGTGTGGAAACCAGGGGCCGCAACCGGATGCCGCGCGGAGTCGTCTTCGTGCCGTGGTTCGACGCCAGCAAGCTCATCAACAAAGTCACCCTCGACGCGACAGATCCCATCTCGAAACAGACGGATTTCAAGAAATGCGCGGTCAAGATCGTCCTCGCGTAAGGCACCGCTGGCGGCTTGCTGCCGCTCTCGGCGTCGTCGCCCTGCTTGGAACTGCTGCCATGGCGCAAATGTCGGCACAACTCGTGCCGTCGCTGACCGGAGCCAAGCAGCCGATGGAAAACCTGCAGGCCAATCCCGTACCGCGCTGGGTTGTCGATGACATCCGCAAGATGCGCGCTTATCCAGAACAGCCACCAGTCATCCCCCACTCGATTGAAGGGTATCAGCTCTCGGTCAACACCAACCGGTGCCTGGCGTGCCATAAGAGAGAATTCACGCAAGGTTCGGGTGCGCCGATGATCAGCGTGACGCACTACATGACCCGCGAAGGCCAGATGTTGGCCGATGTTTCGCCACGCCGCTATTTCTGCACCGCATGCCACGTCCCGCAAGCCGATACGCCCGCCCTTATCGGCAACAGTTTTGTCGACATGAGCGAGCTCGGCGTCGGCCACGCCGGGGACCAATAAATGTGGACGCGTATAAAGGCGGTCACAGCATGGGTGTGGAAGATCGTTTCGACGCCAGCAGCGACGCTCAGCCTCGGTTTCCTTACGCTGGGTGGATTTGTCGGCGGAGTGCTCTTCTGGGGCGCGTTCAACACCGCCCTTGAAGTGACGAATACCGAACCCTTCTGCATCTCCTGCCACGAGATGGAAGCCAACGTATACGAGGAACTGAGCCGCACCGTGCACTTCTCCAACAGGTCCGGCGTGCGCGCATCATGCCCCGACTGTCACGTGCCGCACGACTGGACCGACAAGATCGCGCGCAAGATGCAAGCTTCAAAAGAAGTCTGGGGCAAGATCTTCGGCACCATCAACACACGCCAGAAATTTCTCGACAAGCGTCTGGAACTGGCGCAGCACGAGTGGGCTCGCCTTAAAGCAAATGACAGCCTCGAGTGCCGCAACTGCCATACCTCCGTCGCGATGGACCTTTCTCGCCAAGCACCGCGCGCTGCCGAGATTCACACGCGCTATCTGCTGTCCGGCGAGGCGACCTGCATCGATTGCCACAAGGGAATCGCGCACGAGCTGCCGAGTATGGATGGTATCGATCCGGGATGGAAAGTGCCGCCGGAGTTGCAGGGCGACCCGCTTCCACAAGCATCGGTGATCGACCGACTGGAGCGTTTCAACAGGGTGCATGCAATGTTGGATGAGCCCATGATTTTCACGCCCACTCTGGCTCAGAAGTGACTGGCCGTTCCGGTTGGAGGAATAGGCGCCGCCCTTATCCTGAGGGTGCAAGCGTCTGCTCACAAAAAGTCCCCGCCAACGATCAACGCGAGGCAATTTTCTAACCGAGCATCGGGCCCGTACGCTCAGTTCTTGCCGCCTTTCTTCCCTATTTTCGAGGCGCGTTGCCGGTCTGGCAAGTTTCCTTTGCCAAGACGCTGCGGCTCCTGGTTTGCGCCACCTTAACCTCGACTTAGAAACACCCGGCATGATTGGGCGCATTGCGGACGGCAGGTTTTGCATCGTCGTCAACGCGAACCAGACCCCGGCCCGACAGCGTTTCACAATCGTCCACGAGCTTGGCCATTACATGCTTCATCGTCATTGATTGGAGAGCTTTGAGGATTGCCGTGCCTAAAGGAACGAAAATGACGGCATTTATGGAAACACCAAAGGTGGCTCAATGCAGGAAACCTAAGCGAATAAGCTCGCTGGAAGCGTTCTGATGTCCGATGAACTGTTAGCTGAAGGACAAAGGAAGAGAATCGCTGCGATAGCGCGACACTACGCGCAAAGGCGCGCGGCGTCTCCCAGCAGGCTTGCTGCGTTAGGTCGAAAATCTCCTACGAAGCACCTTTGTCTGATCGAGGCCGGCTTCGCTCCGGCGGCGTTTTCTTTGCCTACCTGAAGAAACTGTAGTATTTTGCTTTTGGGAGCATTTCTTCCCAGAAGAAGCCTCGCCATCCAAGCCCCACCCCCTCGAGCGGCGGGGTTTCTTTTTGACTACAAGCCTACACGAACGCCATCACCACAATGCCGTCAATCACAACGAGGATCAGGCCAGCAATAAGCATTGGCATAAGGCTGTTGGCTTTCTCGTCGCGCGCACTGTCCGGGATCGAGATGGATCACACGATGCGCAAAGGACAGGCGAGGTACGCCTACAATCCGGCACCATCAATCGCCGAGCAGCTCGAAATACTCACTGCCTGAATACTGTATATGATCAATTTGTTCGTCCAAATGGCGAGTTTGCGACAAAGCCCCCTGATGCGCGCGCCCGTTTTCATAAGCACTTTTTTTCTTGTTTTTCAGGCTAAGAGGAGGCGGTGGCAGCTTTTTACTTAAGCTCGTCAAAGGACTGAAGATCCGGGACGCTGCAATGCAGGTCGGAGATCAGACCGTCACGCAGTCCGTAAACCCAGCCATGAACCCGCACGCGGCGGCCATTTTTCCAGGCCGCCTGCAAGATCGGCGTACCGGCGAGGCGCTCGACCTGTGCGCGAACGTTCAGTTCGCAAAGCAAGTCAAGTTTCGAGGTTTGGTCCGGCACCTGCGCCAAGCAGTCCTTGTTGCGGTCGGCGACGTCGCGGATCGGTTGTAGCCAATGATCCACAATGCCGTGGCGATGGTCTTCCTGCGAGGCATGGATCCCGCCGCAGCCATAATGACCGCATACGATCACATGCGAAACCTCAAGAACATCGACGGCATATTCCAGGACGGACAGGAGGTTGAGGTCGCTCGGATGAACCATGTTCGCGACATTGCGGTGAACGAAAACTTCACCTGGCTCAAGTCCCGTAATGGTGTTGGCGGGGACTCTGCTGTCGGAACACCCGATCCATAGATATTGCGGCTTTTGCAAGCGGGACAGACGCTCGAAATATTGCGGGTTCGCGCGCTTGCGCTCCTCGGACCAATTGCGATTGTTTTCCAACAGATCGTTGAGCATTGCAGCGCCTTTTTCAATTGTTCTGGTCGCGTGTGCAAATTCCAAGCATACGCGAACACAGGTTTGATACACCTCCAAGTCGCTGTAGACACCCGATAGCTGGGCCGGATTTTTTCCAGTCGGCGAGGAACACTTCGAGACTCTTGTCCATCAAAGGTGCCCTATAGCTCCCGCAGCAGGGCCAACAGAACCGTGGCAACATCGGTGTAGACCAGCGCCGCAGTTTAACGTCTTGTCGAGGTGATGCTGCACACGCCGAAGGTCCAAGCGACTGATGTCCATCATGATCTATCGAGCGCTGGCATCAACAACGTTCAGGAGCTACAGAAAGCGCATGAGGCAATTTTTGGGCCAAGATCAAGGTTCAGCATCGCATTCTGACGAATTCCATTGATAACGTCATCGCACACATTAACAGACCAACGCACCTTGTCGCAACGGAAGGTTTGGTCCAAACTCCATGAGTTCGAAAACATCAAGCTGTTCATGAGGCTTCGTGGGTCTTCTACAAAGCAAAATGACATCAGTTAGCCTCTGGCCGACCTGAGAATGGCTTGCTCAGTAACTGGACGAGATGAACCAATGCTCGCGAACCTGACATCCTCCGAACGGCAAAACGCTTTTGCGATAGCGGTCCTGGTGACCCTTGCTGGAGTTCTGATGGCTGCGGTGGGACGAACAGACACGCTGGGCATTCAGGGTGTCATCGTGATCCTCTTCGCGGGCACCATAAGCTGGTATATCATGTCGTCTTTCTACGCTCCGGAGCCCAGCGAAGACCGTAGTGCCTCTTACTATGACGATCCCATCAAAATTGGGATTTTGCTCTCAATGGGTTGGGCCGTATTCGGCATGTTTATGGGGGTCTGGGTGGCGGCCCAATTAGCCTGGCCCAACTTGGCCTTCGACTCAGGATGGTCCACCTTCGGGCGATTGCGCCCTACGCACACAACGGGCGTCATCTTCGGCTTTGGTGGCAACGCGCTAATCGCCACATCCTTCCATGTCGTTCAGCGTACATCGCGAGCGCGGCTTGCCGGGCAAGTAAGCCCTTGGTTTGTGCTACTGGGCTACAACCTGTTCTGCGTTCTGGCCGTCACGGGCTATCTGCTCGGCATTACGCAGTCGAAGGAATATGCCGAGGCAGAGTGGTATGCTGACCTGTGGCTGGTACTCGTTTGGGTCACCTATTTCGTTCTTTATATCGCGACGATCGCAAGACGCAAGGAACCGCACATCTACGTCGCGAACTGGTACTTCATGGCGTTTATTCTGGTCGTGGCTATCCTGCACATCGTCAACAACCTCGCGATCCCGGTGTCATGGGGAAGCGCCAAGAGCTACACGATATGGCCCGGTGTCCAGGATGCAATGGTGCAATGGTGGTACGGGCACAATGCCGTCGCGTTTTTCCTGACGGCAGGCTTCTTAGGCATGCTTTATTACTACCTCCCCGTCCGGGCGCAGCGGCCGATTTTCTCCTACCGCCTGTCGATCCTGAGCTTTTGGGGCATCACGTTCTTCTACATGTGGGCGGGTTCACACCATCTGCATTACACCGCGCTTCCCCACTGGGTTCAGACGCTCGGCATGACGTTCTCGGTGATGCTGCTGGTGCCATCCTGGGCGTCCGCAGGCAACGCACTCCTGACACTGAACGGTGCATGGCATCGCGTGCGCGATGATGCGACGTTGCGTTTCATGATGGCCGCTGCCGTCTTTTACGGCCTGTCGACCTTTGAAGGTTCCTTCATGGCGATCCGGCCCGTCAACTCTCTGAGCCATTACACTGATTGGACCGTCGGGCACGTCCACGCGGGTGCGCTGGGTTGGGTGGCATTGATCACATTTGGTTCGCTCTACACGCTGGTGCCTTCGCTCTGGAAAAAGGAGCGGATGTACTCGGCCGCCCTGATCGAATGGCACTTCTGGCTCGCGATAGCCGGCACGGTGATCTACGTCTTTGCGATGTGGAACTCAGGCATCATCCAGGGGTTGATGTGGCGTACATACACCGAAGAAGGTGTCCTCGCTTATTCGTTCCTGGATTCTCTGGTTGCGATGTACCCATACTATATCGCCCGAGCTTTCGGCGGCCTGTTGTTTCTGATCGGGGCAGTCCTTGCCTGCTACAATATCTGGATGACGGTACGCACCGTTCCAGACATCGCGCGTGCGGCGGACGTCCCGGTCGTTCCATCTGTAGTGCCTGGAGAATGATGCATGGGTGACACGTTCCATCGAAAGTTAGAGCGGTCTTCCATCTTGCTGACGCTCGGTATCATCGCGGCAGCCAGCGTTGGCGGCATCGTTGAAATCGCTCCGCTCTTTACCATCGACGAGACGGTGGAGCACGCGCCCGACATGCGCGTATATACACCTCTGGAACTTGCCGGCCGCAACATCTACGTGCGCGAAGGCTGCTATGCCTGCCACAGTCAGATGATCCGGACGCTGCGCGATGAGGTCGAGCGCTATGGACCCTATTCGTTGGCGGTGGAGTCGCAGTACGACCGCCCGATGCTGTGGGGCTCCAAACGAACCGGACCCGACCTCGCACGTATCGGCGGAAAGTATTCTGACTTCTGGCACGTGGCGCATCTGACCAATCCACGCGACGTGGTGCCTGAATCCAACATGCCTGCCTATGCCTTCCTCAATCGGTCTAGACTGCGGATGGATGACCTGTCGGCGCACCTTGCCGCACAACGTACGCTGGGGGTGCCCTATACCGACGAGATGATCGAGAACGCGGCGCGCGATGCGTACGGCCAGGCCACCCCGGATACTGACTTTGCTGCCGGTGTCACAGAGCGCTACGGCGAGGCGACGCAGGTAAGCGCCTTCGATGGCGTAACGACCCACGTTACGGAGATGGATGCCTTGGTGGCCTATCTGCAAGTCCTGGGGCGTCTGACGGATGCAGCATACCGCAATACTGCAGCATCCGAACTCCCTCCAGACCCGGAGGATTGAGGAGCGAATATGGATTTCAGCTATGAGACGCTCGTCGCCATCTCCAAGAGCTGGGGCCTGTTCTACATGATGGGCTTCTTCCTATGCGTGTGCGTTTACGCATTCTGGCCAAGGAACCGAAAGCGGTTCGACCATGCCAAGCGCAGCATCATCGGTCAGGACGACAAGCCATGGCAGAAGTAGAGCGAGATCCCGTCACCGGTCGAGAAATGACAGGCCATGAATGGAATGGAATCAAGGAACTCGATACACCGGTTCCGCGCGGCGTCTTAATATTCCTGATCGTCACGCATGTGTGGGCAATCGCTTGGTGGTTCTTTGCACCCACCTGGCCATTGGGAACAACCTACACAAAGGGCCTGCTTGAGTTCGACCAACGAACCACGGTTGAGGCGCGGGTGATTGAGGGACAACACGAGCGTGCCTGGTGGACCACGCGACTGGCAACCGAACCCTATGATGCAATTATGGCTGATGAAGCCCTGATGCAGACAGTCCGTGATGCCGGACGCCAGCTCTTCGGCGACAATTGCGCGGCTTGCCACGGCCGGGATGGCCGAGGACGAGCCAACTATCCCGATCTCACAGACGAGGATTGGCTCTGGGGAGGTAATCCTGAACTGATCGAGGAGACTATGCGGGTGGGAATCAACACTGCTCATCCCGAAAGCAGGATAGGTCAAATGCCAGCGTTCGGCCGCGACGCAGTGCTTGAACGCGATCAGGTCCACAACGTTGCAGCCTATGTCTACTCGTTGACAAATCCAGATTATTCCACGCCACAGAACATCGAAAGGATCGAGGCTGGAAAGGAAGTGTTCGCGTCGACCTGCGCAGCCTGCCACGGCGAAAACGCTGAAGGTAGCCGAGACGTTGGCGCGCCTAATCTGACGGATTCGTACTGGGTATACGGCGGCAGCCTCGACACCATCATCTCTTCAGTGCACGGGGGACGACAAGGCCATATGCCGACATGGGACGAGCGCCTGACGACAGCTGAAATTCGCACGCTTGCCGTTTACGTGCACGACCTGGGGACGCGGCAGCCATGAACTCCCGTGCATATTCGAGGTCTCCCGCTGGATGGCTTCCGTGGCTCGTGGTTCCGGGCCTCCTTCTGATCTTCGCAGGTGCCAACGCACATCTGATCTATGTCGCATTTCAGTCGGAACCAGACTGCGTGGTGCATCTGAAGAGCGCGGGCGAAGGCACTGCCTACCGCGCCGCAAAATCGGCTTGCTGAAGGAGATGTGGGCATGAGTGACAGCGACAGGTCCTACTGGCTTCTCAGCGAGACATCCGGCATCGGGGAGACCCATGACCCTCGGCTGCATCGCAATCTCCCGCTGTTTGTGGGGTTGCGCTGGCTCGCCGCCGGCTGGCGCGATTTCTGGATCCGACCGGCTTCCAGCATCGCCTATGGCATCGGCGTGTTTGTGCTCTCGGTCGCATTCGTGTGGACGCTCGTGCGGTTCGGGCGCGACTATATTCTTTTCCCTTCGCTATCCGGTTTCCTGATCGTGGCCCCCTTCCTTGCCATAGGGCTCTACGAAAAGAGCCGGGCTATTGAAGAAGGGAGGAAGATCAGCCTGGGAGAAATGTTGCGTGTCCGGCCGAACGCGGGAGCGCAGGTTTTTTTTACCGGCCTTCTGCTGAGCTTGCTCATGCTTTTGTGGAACAGAGCTGCAGTGTTAATCTGGGCGCTGTTTTTCGGCGTCACCGCCTTTCCTGGTCTCGATCACGTCATCGAGATCCTGCTTGGTACTCCCTATGGCTGGGCAATGCTGGTGGTGGGGAGTGCGGTTGGTGGTCTGTTCGCCTCTTTCGCGTTCGCGATCAGCGTGTTCGCTGTGCCAATGCTGCTGGACCGACGCGTTGATGCCCTGACGGCGATGGGCAGCAGTATGAAGCTGGTCTGGAACAACCTGTCTCCCTTGATCGTCTGGGGGGCGATCGTGATTGTCCTGTTTGCAATCTGCGTCGCCACAGGCCTGCTTGGCATGATCATCATCTTCCCACTGCTTGGGCATGCGACATGGCACGCTTACAGAGCGGTCGCGGAGCCTGAGGTGGCGGGATGAGTTGCTGCGCGCCCGGAGTTGAAGCTGGCCTCACGCTTGGTCCGGGCGGCGGAACTCCTTCCGCTGAAGAAATAGAGCTTGCAAGCCGAGATCTCGGCGACGGTTTGCTGCAGACAGACCTATCGGTTCCACAGGCGCACTGCGGTGCCTGCATCTCAACGATAGAGGGAAGCCTGACGCATCTTCCAGGTATAGTCGCCGCGCGCCTCAACCTCACCACACGCCGGGTATCTGTGAAATGGCGCGCGGGATCTGCGGTGCCCCCCATCGTGGAGACGCTGAAGAACGCAGGCTACGAGGCCTTTCTCGCGGATGATGGCGCTGAGGAAACCGACCCGCAGGCTGCGCGGCTGCTTCGCGCGACTGCTGTCGCCGGGTTCTCGGCAATGAACATCATGCTGTTGTCGGTTTCTGTGTGGTCAGGGGCCGACGACGAGACCCGGAACGCCTTCCACTTGATATCGGCAGCACTGGCGTTACCGACGGTCGCTTATTCCGGGCGAATCTTTTTCGAGTCAGCCTGGAAAGCCGTGCGCAAGGGCGGAACCAACATGGATCTGCCAATCTCCATCGGCATTCTCATGGCGCTGGGCTTGAGTCTCTACGACACCTTCGCTGGCAACGGTCACGCCTATTTTGATGCGGTCACTTCCCTGCTGTTCTTTCTGCTGGCGGGTCGGACGCTGGACCACGCGATGCGCAACAAGGCACGCAACGCGGTAACGGGTCTTGCCCGGATGATGCCGCGCGGCGCGACCATCGTGGCGATGGACGGCAGTCGCGAATATCGTCGGCTAGGCGACATCGAAATTGGCGACGTGATGCTGGTTGCACCTGGTGACCGCGTTCCCGTCGATGGGGTCATCGTCTCGGGGGGCGGCAGCCTCGATCTTTCTGTAGTGACGGGGGAATCCGCGCCACAGATTGCATCTGTGGGTACATGCGTCATGTCGGGAACGCTCAATCTTGACGGAGCCATTTCGTTGAGGGTTTCGAAACGGGCGCAAGATTCGTTCCTCGCCGATATGATCCGGCTGATGGAAGCGGCAGAGCACGGTCGTGGCCAGTATCGCCGCATCGCTGATCGCGCCGCATCCCTCTACTCGCCGGTCATCCACTCACTCGCGCTCGCCACGGGCATAGCGTGGCTCACAGTTTCTGGCGATTGGCATATGGCAGTCACCATCGCTATCTCGGTGTTGATCATCACCTGCCCTTGCGCACTTGGCCTTGCTGTTCCGATGGTTCACGTGATGGCCGCGCGGCGGCTGTTTGATGCCGGAATTACTCTTAAAGACGGCAGCGCGCTGGAGCGGCTTGCGGAAGTTGACGTGGTGGTGTTCGACAAGACGGGAACGCTCACGTCAGGAGCAACACGGGTGACCGGCCACGACGTATCTGACCGAGATCTCGCTAACGCCGCCGCGCTCGCAGCCTTGTCGCGCCATCCTTCTGCACGAGCCGTGGCCGCTCTCGCTCCGTCTTCGTCGAGTGTGGTTGAGGACTTTCGCGAGGAGCCGGGCGAAGGTGTTGAAGGTCGTGTAGGCAGTGATTTTTACAGGCTGGGACGCATGGGTTGGACGTGCGCAGGATCGCAGGGTCAAAGCGATGCGTCCGTTTGGCTTTCGCGCAACGGGCAACCCGCTGGATCAATCGTGGTCTCGGACGACTTGCGCCTCGGCGCGCGAGAGGCTGTTCGAGATATCGCCAAGCTCGGTCTGCCGGTTGAAATACTGTCAGGAGATCGAAGCACCGAGGTGATCCGCATTGCCGACGCGCTCGAAATTTCGCAGAGACAGCATGGCGCCCTGCCGGACGGTAAGGTCGGCCGGCTCGCAGAGCTGGCCTCTGCCGGTCGCCGCACCCTGATGGTCGGAGACGGGTTAAACGACACGCCGGCACTGGCGGCTGCGCATGTTTCCATTGCACCGTCATCTGCGGCAGATGTCGGGCGCATGGCGGCCGATCTGGTCTTCCTGCGTCCAAGTCTGACTGCGGTGCCGCAGGCAATCTCTGTAGCGCGTCAGGCTGGGCGGCTTGTAAAACAGAACCTTGCGCTGGCGATCACCTATAATGTCCTCGTGATACCTGTAGCGGTCGCCGGATACGTGACTCCTTTGATGGCGGCCGTCGCGATGTCCTCATCCTCTATAATCGTGGTGGCAAACGCGCTGCGGCTGCCGCGAGCGGGTTCAAAATTCACTTCCCGCCAAGCGCTTTTTCACATGGCGGAGGCAACATGAGCCATCTCGCCTGGCTGGTTCCGGTGGCGCTTGGTATGGGCTTGGTAGGCTTGGCTGCATTCCTGTGGTCGATGCGCGCCCGACAATATGAGGACCTGGATGGTGCTGCCGAGCGAGTCCTCCTGCAGGGCGAAGACATCCCGCTACCGGACAAGCAGCGCGGGCGAGACCGGCCACAAGGCCGTGCTCCCACAATTGATAAACCACAGCGGAGGTATTCGTGAAAATCTCTTCGGACAGGCCGTACGACTGGATCGCCGCTTTAGCCCTGGCATCCGGCGCCGCTGTTATCATCCCCAGCGTCGTCGCGGTTGCAGCCGCGGTGCTATTCATCGCCATGCGGGTCTTTAGCGGGGGCTGACCCCCTCCGGCTGATTTCAACCGGCACCGTAAAATTAACCGACGGCAGATTGAACCTGTCCCGGTTTCGCTCCGGAGAGCCGAGTGTTTGCGGCGTGGGTTGTAGAAGCCGTTGATGCCGGAAGCGAAGCTGCTCGACATTTTGTGGGCCCTGCCCGCCACGCCATTGATTTGGTCCGAAATCCGACGTCTCCATCCGGCGGAATATCGGCAACATGTCGTTCCAGCTCCAGCCGCTGTTGCCCATCCCGGCCCAGCGATCAAAGTCTGCGGCGCGTGCACGAACGTAGATCATCCCGTTAATCGCCGACGACCCGCCAGGGACGCGGCCACGCGGCCATGCCTCGACGAGCCCATCGCGGGTCGGATCCGGCTCGGTCTGGTACTTCCAATCGTAGCGCTCGTTACCAATGGTGTAGAGCAGTGCCGCAGGGACACTGGTGATGTTCAACTTCTCGCTCTTGCCGCTCGCCTGCGCATGGACTAGGTGCTGAAATAGGTTTGGGCCCCTCATCTCGCCATGAAGATGGCTGTCCCTCAGAGTGATGATCTTGAACCGAGGTCCGATCGTCGGCCCGCGACATCAAGTGTGGATCAGCCATGAATTGTAATGCAGGGATTGGTGTGTCGCTGGAACAGACCAGCGTTTGCGTAGTGGATTCGTCGGATAAGATCGTTCGGGAGACGAAGGTGGCGAGCGAGCCAGAGGCGCTCTCAGTCTGGCTCATATGACGGTGTTCTGGGGCATGATCACTGAGCGCCTTCGCTAGCGAATGCCTCGCTGTCCTCCGCTGGACGCCAACTGATCTGGCGGAGGACCCACCGTTTAAACGTATAGCTGTCCGTCGTCAGATCATTTGGCGCAGTTTGGGTCTTGGATTAGCGGAGTATCGGCCTCGTCTTTGGGTTGATGTTATGCGGCGAGCTTGCGGTGCTGCAAGCGCCGATGCTGGATGGTTTGTCGTTTGATCCTTTCGCGCTGTTTTATGATGGCTGCGGCCCTGCCGAAGTAGGCGTCTGCCGGGGTCACGTTGTCGAGGCTCTCATGATAGCGCCTGTGATTGTAGTGTTCGACGAAGGCGCCGATCTGGGCCTCCAGGTCGCCGGGCAGGAAGTAGTTCTCCAGCAGGATGCGGTTCTTCATGGTTTGGTGCCAGCGCTCGATCTTGCCCTGGGTCTGGGGATG
>NZ_FORF01000006.1 GCF_900113935.1 Aquamicrobium aerolatum DSM 21857 | reverse complement strand
CGAGCGCTGGCACCAAACCATGAAGAACCGCATCCTGCTGGAGAACTACTTCCTGCCCGGCGACCTGGAGGCCCAGATCGGCGCCTTCGTCGAACACTACAATCACAGGCGCTATCATGAGAGCCTCGACAACGTGACCCCGGCAGACGCCTACTTCGGCAGGGCCGCAGCCATCATAAAACAGCGCGAAAGGATCAAACGACAAACCATCCAGCATCGGCGCTTGCAGCACCGCAAGCTCGCCGCATAACATCAACCCAAAGACGAGGCCGATACTCCGCTAATCCAAGACCCAAACTGCGCCAAATGATCTGACGACGGACAGGCTGGGGCGGTTGGACGGACGGCAGCGGTCCCGGCTCTCGCGATCACGCTATGGGCATCTCGCCCGGCGCAACTGCGGCGATCGATTCAGGCCGTGGTGGCTTGTACTAGCAGGCACTAATGCAGGCTCTTCTTTCCCTCGCGCATCAACAGGCCGCCATCCACCTGCTCCGCTTCGTCTGTCTCTCGGCGCATTTGTTCGATGATGTCGCCATCGATGTTCGGCGCGCTCCTTGCGAACATCCAGAAGATCGTCAGACAAGCGACTAGCCCGCCTGCGACAAAGCTCAGCACTAGCGCCATCATGTCCATAACCGGGCCTCCCTTCATCATCACATCATGAAACCAGCCAGCCGGCAACGGCGGGAAGGAGAAGACATGGACCGTAACTTCCAGCGGGCGCTTTCGCTCGTTCTTAAACATGAAGGCGGATGGGCGGACCATGCGTCCGATCCGGGCGGCGCGACCATGCGTGGCGTCACGCTCGCCACGTTCCGGCGCTATGTGAAGCCGAACGCGACCAAGGACGATTTGCGCAAGATCACCGACGAACAGATCGCGGCGGTCTATCGCCGCCACTATTGGGATGCTGTCGCTGGTGCCGAGTTGCCAGACGGCATCGACTATGCCGTTTTTGATTTTGCAGTGAACAGCGGACCGGCCCGCGCGGCGAAGTATTTGCAGGCTATTGTCGGCGCCACCACAGACGGCAAGATCGGACCCGCAACGCTCGCAGCGACCCGCGCGATGTTCCATGCCGATGTGATCCACAAGCTTTGCGACAGCCGCATGGCGTTCCTCAAGCGCCTGTCAACGTGGGCCACATTCGGCAAGGGCTGGACGAGCCGCGTCACCGACGTGCGGCGCCATGCTCTGGAGTTGGCAGCGCGCCCGACCCCTGAGCGTCCATCCGTCATCGAGAAGAACATCGAAAAGCCGGTGGTTCCCGCCTCGGTCGATCAGGAGGTCAAGCAGAAGACTGGGCTGTGGTCGTGGATCACCGGCTTGTCCAGTTCCGGCGCCCTTGGCCTTGGCTGGCTCGCTGGCATGGATTGGCAGGCCGTGGTCGCTATTGGCGGTGTCGTGCTGGCCTTCCTTGTCGTCATCTTCCTGATGCGCCGGCAGATCATCGCTGGTGTGAAAGAGATCCGGGAGGAACTTGCGTGATCCCGCTTCGCCTCTGGGCCTCGCTGGCGGCCGTCATCGCGGTTCTCGGCCTTCTCACCTTCAGCCACGTCAAAGCCTACCACGCAGGTGCTGCGGCGGAACGACATGCCACCCTCAACCGATCCGTCGAAGTCTTGCGCGAAAGGAACGCGACCGATGACCAGATACGCAACCTGGATGACGCTGGGCTTTGTTCTGCTCTTGGCGGCCGCTGGATGCCAGACGACAGCACCTGCCAGTGAATGCGATGGTTGGGCTCGCCTAACGCCGGCGGCGCAGACCCGCGCATTCATCATCGAGCATGACCGGCCCTTTGCGGAGGGCGTCGCGGCTCATAACGGCTTCGGGACAAGCCGGGGATGCTGGAAATGAGCGATGCAAAGCGGTTCGATGATCTGCCGGAAAAGACACAGAAGTTCCTTGCCGGGTTGCGGCCTGATGAGGTCGATACCCTGAACGACGGAATCCGGCTGGTGCGATCTATCGCCACCGTTGGCAACTTCATCAAGTGGCTGATCGTGGGCATTCTGGGCCTTGCCGTGGGTGTGGTGATGTTCGGAGAAAGCGTCGGGAAAATCCTTAAATGGTTCAAGGTGTAAGCAGTGGCAAACCCTGGATTGTCAGAGGCTGTGATGCTCGAAGCACTTCGCGCTGTCGAGGAACACGGTAACGTCAACGCCGCCGCCCGCGCTATGGGCGTGCCGTTTGAAACCCTGCGGAACCGGTACAAGAAGGCACAGCAGGCCGGATTGCATCTTTCAGGTGGCGCAAGAAACGCCATGCAGGCTTCTAACCTCAACGGTGCGGAGATCGCAGGCGGCTATCGTCATGTCTATGATGACGAAGGTAAGAAGGTTGAAACAGTCCGCTGGAATGCGCCAAAGGAACAGATTGCCCTAGAGAGCACGCTGGAGCGTCTGCAGAACGCGTTCAGTGATATTCCAAGGGCAGAGCCCATCACACCGCCCGCGTCAGTTCTGGGCGATCTGTGCACGGTCTGGCCGGTCATGGATCTTCATCTCGGCATGAGGGCGTGGGGCGACGAGACGGGCAGTCAAGATTATGATCTCAGCCTGGCATGTGAAGACCTGCGATACGCCTTCGCGAAGGTACTGGCATTGACGCCTGCGAGCAAGGAGGCGGTGCTTGTCCTTGGGGGCGATACGCTTCACGCAGATGACGACCGAGCTGAAACACCTCAGAGCAAGCACAAGCTTGATGTAGATGGCCGGCAGTTCAAGGTCATAGATACCGCAATCGCGATCCTGTCCGAGATCATCGAGACGCTGCTGGCAAAGCATGAGAAACTGACGGTGCGCGTGCTACGCGGCAATCACGATACCAATGCGCATATGGTGCTGACGTTCGCGCTTGCGGAGCGATATCAGGACGAGCCGCGCATCGTTGTCGAGAAGTCACCGCGCGATCTGTTTATGAAGCAGTGGGGGCGATCGGCTATCTTTGCGCACCACGGCGATAAGGGCAAGCCCACGCAGATGGCGCTCTATATTTCCGACGTGTGCACCTTCTGGAGCGAGACGCGGCACCGATACTATCTGACGGGGCACGTTCACCACGACAACGCCAAGGATATCGGACCGCTTCGGTACGAAAGCTTGCGCGCGTTCTGTCCGCCCGACTCCTATGCGGCGGGTATGGGCTACGGCGCGCGGCGCGCACTCCAAGCGCTCACATTTCACAATCATGACGGATTGGTGCTTCGCGCCATTGACCCAATCGAGCGGAGAATTGCAGCATGAGCATCGGGTATATGCGCGGCCCTCGCATTTGCGTCAGTATTACCGAGGACGGAAAAGCCTTCCGGCGCTCGCTGATGTACGGGGAGGATACGATCTGCGATCTGTCTCCTGTCGACCTGATCGAGTTGATCATGCAGGCGACAAGTTCGCTCAGATATGACGTGCCGAAAGTGAGGGATAATTAATCGCGCGGCCCGGTGTAGGGATGCAACCTTATGCTCACCTTCTTCCCGCCGCACTTGGTGCAGAAAAGGTTCGGCACGAGATCGTCGCGCAGGCAGCTGTGGTCGCGGCCAAGCTTGGCGGCTAGCTTCTCCAGATCGAGCCACTTCACAAAACCGCAGGTCAGGCCGTCACGCGGGTTTTCGCAGTAGAGGGCGACTTTGTAGCCATGGTCGATCAGCACGCCGAGCGTATCGACGGTGTAGCCTTTGCGGCGCTTTTCAGCCAGGTCGGGATCGGTCATCAATTGCCGTCCTCAGGTTCAATGAACCTTAGCATATGTTCGTAAAAACCAGCTAAGTCATTGAAAGGAATGGTGGGCGATGACGGACTCGAACCGCCGACATCTTCGGTGTAAACGAAGCGCTCTACCAACTGAGCTAATCGCCCATTCCGGCGCGTGCTTTAGGCCGTTATCGGGTGTTAGGCAAGGGCAAAAACGGCCGTCGGTCAGTGTTTCATCAAATTATACGGCTTCCCTTGGGGGATGTTTCGCGCCTTAAGTCGGCTATCCACAGCCGGACAAAAATCTTTGATAAAATTATCAAAATTCCTTCCAGGAAGCGCTTGACACTTCGCCTGGAACCGCCTAATTCACAGCCAACAACGAGACGCCGCTGCGGCGCAACGTTGGGGAGCGCGGGTGTAGCTCAGTCGGTTAGAGTGCCGGCCTGTCACGCCGGAGGTCGCGGGTTCGAGCCCCGTCACTCGCGCCATTTTATTCAAGGCTTAAAGCCTTTTTCTCCTTACTTTATAGAGACCGACTGAAACGCATTTTGAATGCGAGACTCTTCGGTCTGACAAGCGAATTGATTTCGCTGTCTCCTTTCAGACGTTCTTGAGCACGTTGTCCCCGAGCCGGCATCTGCCCGCTCGGGAAAGTCTGAATCAGTTTTCGGACACGCCAGCTTCCGCAAAACTTGCCATCCCATTGTGACAGGCAATTGCACTGCGCAGGATATTCACGGCCAGGCACGCGCCCGATCCTTCTCCAAGACGCATTCCTAGATCGAGTATGGGGTCTAGGTTAAGCAGCTTCAGAAGGCGAGGGTGTTGGGCTTCCGCAGAGACATGGCCTGCGAGTGCGTGCGCCAGGCCGTTTGGGTGCAGGCGGGTGAGGGGCGCTGCTGCGGCTGTTGCGACAAATCCGTCAAGGACCACAGGGACGCCTTGCAGCCTTGCAGCCAGAACTGCGCCAAAGATTGCGGCAAGTTCCCGCCCGCCTACAAGGCGCAGTGCCTCCAGCGGGTCTTGCAGTGCGTTGCCGTGGAAGGTCAGTGCCGTGTCGACGGCTGTGGCCTTTCGCGTCAAGCCTTCATCATCGACGCCGCTTCCCCGACCGACCCACGAGCTGCCGCTGCCTCCGAAGAGGGCTGCCGCAGTCGCCGACGCAACGGTGGTGTTGCCGATTCCCATCTCGCCGACCGTGATTAGATCCACGCCGGGTACAACTGCTCGCATGCCTGCCGTGACAGCGGCGAGAAACTCCGCTTCGTTCATAGCGGGAGCCACGGTGAAGTCAGCGGTCGGTTTGTCGATTTCCAATGGTGTCACAGACAGGTTGGCTCCCGCTATGGCGGCCAACTGATTGATCGCCGCGCCGCCATTGGCAAAATTGGCTACCATCTGGGCTGTCACTTCCGTCGGATAGGCAGACACGCCTCTGGCGGCGATGCCGTGTGACCCGGCGAAAATCAATACATCAACATGATCAAGAGAGGGCTTCATGCCTCGCTGCCATCTTGCGAGGAAGATGGCCAGCTCTTCGAGGCGTCCCAGACTGCCGCGCGGCTTTGTGAGCATGGCCTGTCTTTGAGCGGCAGATTGAGCGGCTGTGGCGCTTCCCTCGGGTAGCTCAGCACATAGCCTGCGCAATGCGTCAATTGAAACGGGTAGATTCATCAGTTCATTCCATTACGGCAGCAGGGTGGCTGCGGTCGATAGGACCGCGATCTCACCAAATTGTTGCAGAGCACCCAGTACATCGCCTGTTTGCCCTCCGATCTGGCGCAGAGCGAGCCAGCGTATGAAAATAAAAACGCCTCCGAGAAAGAGCAACGCGATGGCCGCGATTTCGAGCCCACTCAGGACGAGCAGCGACATTCCACCGATGGCCAAGGCGATGACGCCAGTCTTTGCATCAGTTTGCCCAACGCTGGCAGAAAGGCCGTCTGGGCGTGCGGAGGGCACAAGAGACATGAAGGCGGGGATGATGGAGCGTGAAGCCGCATGGGCGCTGGCAAGCACGAGAAGGGTGGTCATGCCGCCCGCTGTTGCAAGCAGCGCTGTCAGTGCGCTCCAACGAAGTAGCACAGACAGGCTCAAAGCCAGCACGCCATAGGTGCCGGATTGGCTGTCCTTCATGATTGCGAGCTTTTGCTCTCGATTGCGGCCGCCACCAAATCCGTCGGCCGTGTCGCCCAGCCCGTCCTCATGGAGCGCGCCGGTCATTGCAATGGTGGCGGCAAGGATTATGGCAGCAGTGATCGTGGGCGGAACGCCAAGACACCATATGAGCCAGCCGAAACTGCCAGCCAGCAGCCCCACGACGAGACCGGCGACAGGGGCCGCCCACTGCGACAGCGCGAGTGGTCGCTCAAAGTCAACTCTCACCGGCAGGCGCGTGTAGAAGCCGACGCACGCGACGATATCGTGCAGAATGGGCGGTAGAGGCTTGCGCTTGGAGGTCATCTGAATTCAATAACGGGTTTCTGAGCGGAAAGCACGAGGTCGGTTTGGAAGAGGGAAGCGTGACGGGAAACCTGACATTTGTTCTTGGCGGCGCCCGCTCGGGCAAGAGCCGGTACGCGGAAGAAATTCTCGCTCGTATCCCTGGGCCATTGAGCTACATCGCGACTGCGCAGGCGTTCGATGACGAAATGCGTGAGCGTATTTCTCATCATCGAGCCAGGCGCGATTCACGATGGCAGACGTTTGAAGCGCCGCTCGATCTGGCCGAGGCGTTGGAGGCGTGCGGATCCGGTCAACCGGTTCTGATAGACTGTCTGACGCTGTGGCTTACCAATGTGATGCTGGCAGGATGCGATGTTGAAGCTGATTCGGAGCGTCTGGTGGAAGTGGTTGCGCGCTTCCGAGGGCCGCTGGTGATCGTGTCCAATGAGGTCGGTCTGGGTATTGTGCCCGACAATCGGCTTGCGCGCGAATTCAGGGATCATGCGGGCCGTCTGAACCAGATGGTCGCTCAATGCGCCGATCGGGTGGTGTTCATGGTTGCAGGCCTCCCGATGACCGTCAAATAGCGGTCAAAGCTTGTCGCACTTTACCGGATTCGCTTGAAACGGATCAAGTTTCTGGTTTCGCGCATGTGTTTATCGCGAGACCGGTTCCCATTTTCGGGAAACATGCCCTAGCGAAGCATTAGAACGGTGCAGGCATCGCCAGCCGAGGCAGCGGGCGCGTCTGGCGCACGAATGATCAAGGTGTTGGCTGCTGCCAACGTGCTGAGCATTGACGAATCCTGCACGGCGAAGGGCATCGCCGTGAGACGGCCCTCGTCGACGCTCACTACTGCACGCACATAATCCTGACGGTGATCGTTGGCTTTCATGGAAACGCCGAGGACCGCCGTGCGCACATCGGGCTTGTGTATACGCCCGGCCAAACGCGCGACGAGCGGCACTAGGAACAGGTGCGAGCAAACGAGACTCGAGACCGGGTTTCCCGGCAGACCCAGCACGCGCGTTGCCCCCAGCCGGCCAGAAATCAGTGGCTTTCCTGGACGCATTTTGATCTTCCAGAAGTCGAGCGCCATGCCTTGCGCGCCCAAGACTTCCTGGACCAGATCGTGATCTCCCACAGAGGCACCACCAAGTGTCACGATGACGTCAGCGCCGAGTTCGCGGGCTGAATTCACTGCACCAGCCAAAGCTGCGCGATCGTCTGGTATTATGCCAAGATCAACGACTCGCCCTCCCGCCGCACTCACAAGCGTTGCGACGCCGACATTGTTCGAAGCAACGATCTGGTCGTCACCGGGCGTGGTTCCAGGTTCCACCAGTTCTGAGCCAGTGGCAAGGATCGCGACGAGCGGTTTGCGCACGACAGAAAGTGTTGGATAGTTGGCGGATGCGGCGAGTGAGAGGGCGGCAGCGTCAAGGACGCGACCACTCGGCAGGAGAAGATCCCCGGTGGAAAAATCCAGTCCGGCACGGCGTATGTGGCGGCCTCTTGCGACAGCTTCCAGTGCTTCAATGGTTCCTTCGTCAATCAGACGGGCATCTTCCTGAAGCAGGATTGCGTCGGCTCCCGCTGGGACCGGTGCACCGGTGAAGATACGGACTGCTTCCCCGGAGTTGACGCAGCCTGAGAAACGCTGGCCCGCGACTGACACACCGATGACGCGAAGTCTGGCTGGGATCTGCGCAACGTCGTCCGCGCGCACCGCGTAACCGTCCATCGCCGACGCATCAAAAGGTGGCTGGGTCCTGCGCGCATGAATATCAACGGCCAGAACCCGGTTGCCTGCGCTGCCGAGAGGGACATCTTCTCCCGCCAGAGGTGACGCGTCGGTCAGAAGGAGAGCAAGTGCGTCTTCGACCGGCAGGAGTGCAGCCATCTTACCGATCCTGCACGTTTCGATAGTCGCCAGACTTGCCACCCGTCTTTTCGACGACGCGTATATCCGTGACATTCATTCCGCGATCGACGGCCTTTGCCATATCGTAGACGGTGAGGCAGGCAACCGAGGCGGCCGTCAGCGCTTCCATCTCGACGCCGGTCTTGCCGTTGACGCGCGCAAAGGCGGTTACCCGAAGCCCGGGAAGGTCTTCGTCCGGGGTGATCTCGACAGTCACTTTGGTCAGCAACAGAGGGTGGCAAAGCGGAATCAGTTCGTGGGTCCGCTTAGCAGCCATGATGCCGGCAATACGCGCGGTGCCGAGGACGTCGCCTTTCTTGGCGTCGCCAGCGCAAATCATCGCCAGCGTTTCTGGTTTCATGACCACGGCGCCTTCGGCAATGGCGGTACGAACCGTGTCGTTCTTGTCGCCCACGTCGACCATGTTGGCTTCGCCGGACGCATCAAGATGAGTGAGACGGTCGCTTGTCATGGTCAGGTGGTGCCTTTCAACAATGTGCGTGTCGCGGCAGTGACGTCCGGCTGGCGCATCAGGCTCTCGCCGACGAGGAAGGTCGAAATACCGGACGCTTTCAGCCGGTTGCAGTCTTCGTGGGTGAAGATGCCGCTTTCGCCGACAATGATACGGTCCGATGGAACCATCTTTGCCAGACGTTCAGACGTTTCGAGGCTCACTTCGAATGTGCGCAAATTGCGATTGTTGATGCCGATCAGTGGCGACGCCAGATGGGTCAGCGCGCGCTCCATCTCTGTCTCGTCGTGGACTTCGACCAGAACATCCATGCCGGCTTCGAATGCTTCGTCTTCGAGCAGTCTTGCCTCGTCGTCGGTGAGGCTTGCCATGATGACGAGAATCGCGTCTGCACCCCAGCTGCGCGCTTCATGAACCTGGTAGGGCTCGAACATGAAGTCCTTGCGAAGTGCGGGGAGGGCGCAGGCGGCGCGTGCGTCCGTCAGAAACTCCGGTGCACCCTGAAAGGAAGGCGTGTCGGTCAGGACTGACAGGCAGGCTGCCCCTCCGGCCTCATATGCTTTGGCTAGTTCTGCTGGATTGAAGTCCGCACGGATCAGGCCCTTGGAAGGACTGGCCTTCTTGATCTCGGCGATCAGGGCCATCTCACCTGCGGCTTGCCGTGCCTTGATTGTCGCAGCAAACCCACGGGCAGGAGATTGGTCTGCAGCGCGGGCTCTGACTTCCTCCAGTGGAAGACGTGCTTTTGCGGCGGCGATCTCGACGCGCTTGTAGGTTTCGATCTTGCGCAGGATATCCGTCATGCCGACGCCACCTCTGTTCTGGAAACTTCAATCAGCTTTTCAAGGCGCTCCAACGCTGCGCCGCTGTCGATGGAATCGGCAGCGAGAGCAATGGCCTCCTGAAGCGTCTTGGCGCGCTCCGCCACGACGAGGGCGCCGGCGGCATTGAGCAAGGAAATGTCACGATAAGCGCTTTTTTCGCCAGCAAGGACAGCTCGCAACGCCTGGGCGTTGTGAGCCCCGTCACCACCGCGCAGATCCTCCATGCGGGCGCGAGGGAGCCCGACCTGTTCCGGCTCGATCTCGAACGTCGTGATTTCCCCGTTCTTCAACTGCGCAACCAGTGACTTCCCGGCGGTCGTCAGTTCGTCGAGCCCATCGCCATGGACGACCCAGGCAGTTTCAGAGCCAAGCGCTTTCATGACATGCGCAATCGGCTCCACCCAATGCGCGGCATAAACGCCGATCAACTGGCGCTTGACGCCAGCCGGATTGGCGAGGGGGCCGAGCAGGTTGAAGATCGTTCGCGTTCCGAGTTCCACGCGCGAGGGTCCAACATGCCGCATCGCGGAATGGTGAGCCGGTGCAAACATGAAGCCAACACCTGCTTCAGCGATGCACTGCGCAATCTTCTCGGGGCCGATTTCGATCTCAATTCCGAGCGCAGCGAGAGCATCCGCGGAGCCGGATTTCGACGACAGTGCCCGGTTGCCGTGCTTGGCCACAGTGACGCCAGCTCCAGCGACGATGAAGGCGGCGCAAGTGGAGACATTGTAGGTGCCGGATGCGTCTCCGCCGGTGCCGACGATGTCGACCGCATCAGCTGGGGCAACGACAGGCAGCATCTTGTCGCGCATGATCGCAACCGCGCCGGAAATCTCGTCAACGGTTTCACCGCGCGTACGCAGCGCCATCAGAAAACCGCCGATCTGACTGGGCGTCGCCTTGCCGGACATCATGATGTCGAACGCCTGGCGCGATTCTTCGAATGTGAGCGACTGGTTGTCCGCTACCTTGCCGATAAGCGCCTTGAAGTCAGTCATTGCGCACCCCTCAGAAGCTCAGTGCCTGCTGGATCGCGTTGCGGTCAATCGCGACAGAATACTGGCTTTGCAGGGTCGTCACCATCTGGTCGAGAAGATCGTCGCCAAAACCAGAGGCAAAGCGTTTGCGCGCGTCCTCTGGCAACGCGTCTGCACCTGCGTTGAGTGGCTGCGTTACTTCTGCAACGCGGAACACGATCTGGGATCCACCCTCAGGAGCCTGAACGACGCCACTTTCACCGCGCCCGACGCCAAATGCGGCTGCAACGCCGGCGTTGCCAAAATCGGCGTCATTCGCATTGCGCTTCAGACCTCGACGGGTCTGGACCTCGAGGTCAAGCCCAGCGACGACCTCGGCAAAGGTCTTCCCGTCAGCGACTTGCTTCTGAATTTCAGTCGCACGGGCGGCAAGGCGGGCCTCACGTTCGTTGCTTGTCCAGTCGGAGATCACCTGCTCGCGCACTTCTTCAAGCGTGCGGTCGCGGGCAGGGGTGATCCCCTCGACTTCGTAAAAGACATAACCGGTGGAGCCGATGTTGAGGGGCGGGTTCTCTACCCCCGCTTCGGTCTCGAATACGTCACGCAGCAAAGCGCTCGACTGAGGCAGGTCGGTAAGAGTGGTGCCTTCCGGTGTCTTGCCTGTGATGTCCAGGGCTTCAACGGTGTTCACCGTCAGCTTCTGCTTGGCGGCGGCCTCGTCCAGCGAGTCGCCGGCGGCGCGCGCATCCTCGTAGCCATCATGGACTTCAGCGAGAATGCGGTGCGCATCGTCCATAGCTATTTCTTCGCGGATTTCCTGCTGGACGCTTTCGAAAGGCCGCACGTTTGCTGGCTCGATAGCAGTGACGCGCAGCAGGATCGGGCCGAACGTACCGGCGACGACCTGGCTGACCTCACCCTCCGGCAACGCAAATGCTGCCTCGGCAATCGCAGGGTCGGCCACGCGGGACTTCTCGAAAGTGCCCAGGAGCGCGTCCTTCAAGGTCTTGCCCTGTTCGGTAACGACATCTTCGAACGTCGCCCCACCGCGGATCTTGTCCAGCGCCGCATTTGCCGCTGCTTCATCCGCAAACACCAGCTGTTCGATCCGGCGACGTTCGGCGGTCGTGTAGCGGTCGACATTTCGGTCGTATGCTGCGCGCGCCTGCTCTTCTGTCACCGAGGCCGGGTCAGCAATATCGGCTGGCTCGAGCTTTACATATTTGAAGCGACGATATTCAGGAGCGGCGTAGTTTGCCTTGTTCGCGTCGAACCATTCCTGCACTTGTGCATCCGACGGGGCGTCGATCTGCTGCACCATTGATGGTGGCAACACGACGTACTCAACCGTCCGGTCTTCATTCTGATAGAGAGACACAGCGCGCAGGAACGTGTCGGGCGCTGCGATTCCGTCGGAAACTGCTTCGACGATTTGCTGACGCACCGCGACTTGCTCGCGATTCTTCAGATAATCCTGAGGTCGCATACCGATCTGGCGCAAGACCCACTCGAACTGTGCACGGTCAAACTGGCCGTTGGCACCCTGGAACGCCGGGTCTTCAGCAGTCAACAAGGCAAGTCGATCGCGCGACAAGCCAAGACGCATCTCACGCGCCTGCTCATCGAGGACCGCACCGGCGACCAGTTGAGCGAGAACCTGATTGTCGACACCAAAAGCCTGCGCTTGCTCACGCGTGATCGGCTGGCCGAACTGCTGCGAAAGCTGTGAGACCTGGCGGTCATAGGCGAGGCGGTACTCCATGATGGAGACACGAGTCTTGCCAACCTCAATGACATTGGAGCCCAGACCGCCGAAAATCTGGCCGGAAATTCCCCAGATCGCAAAGCTGAGGATCAACATTCCAAGCAGGAGTTTGGCGACCCATGAGCCGGCTGCGTTTCGGAGTCCATTAAGCATATCGTCTTCCGGTAACCTTAGAAATATCAAAGGGTGACAAGCGGAGTCGGGCATACCGTCCTTCCCCGCCTGTGTCGATTGCTTTGTAGCTGGTTTTTGGTAGGAAAGCCCAGTCTCACGGCTCAGGGAAGGAAAAGTGACCATGACCCCCGGCATTCGCCCGCTCGTTGCAGGTAATTGGAAGATGAATGGCACGAGTGCGTCGCTCGACGAGATCGCCGCGATCGGTGACGGCATGAAGGATGGTCTCGATGCTCGTGTCGACGCGCTGCTTTGTGTCCCTGCGACGTTGCTTTCAAAAGCGGCGGACGTACTTGCAAGCGCTCCTGTGAAGGCAGGCGGTCAGGATTGCCATCCGATGGAGAAGGGTGCCCATACTGGAGATGTCTCAGCCGAGATGCTCAAGGATGCGGGTGCGGCCTTCGTGATCGTCGGCCATTCCGAGCGCCGGACCGATCATGCCGAAACTGACGCAATCGTGAATGCGAAGGCGCAAGCTGCATGGCGCGCAGGTCTGGTCGCGGTGATCTGCATCGGTGAAACCCATGCCGAGCGGGAGGCCGGGCGCACGCTGGAGGTGTTGTCGCGACAGCTTGCGGGCTCTGTTCCCAGCGATGCAACACACGAAAATTCTGTGATCGCCTATGAGCCTGTATGGGCAATCGGCACGGGACTTACGCCGTCCGCTGATGACGTCGCATCGGCACACGCGCATATCAGGGCAGAGTTGGCCGGAATCGTCGGAGCCGAGGCTGGGCGCATGCGCATCCTTTATGGCGGCTCGGTCAAGCCGTCGAACGCGGTGGAATTGATGGCAGTGGCCAATGTTGACGGGGCGCTCGTCGGCGGGGCAAGCCTTAAAGCTGCGGATTTTCTCGGGATTGCCGAGGCATATCGCGCGATTTAGTGATCGATTTTCTGTCGAGCGTCCTTTTTTGCGCCGATAACCAAACCCATATGGGTTGGAATGCGCGGCAAAGGCGTGTATTGAGCCGCGGTCAAGCCACATTCGGGCGCCGCCTAACAATTCCGGATTGAAGAATGCAGACTATTCTCATCGTCATTCACTTGATGGTCGTTCTCGCGCTGGTGGGTGTCGTCCTTCTGCAGCGTTCAGAGGGCGGTGGTCTCGGTATCGGCGGCGGCTCGGGCTTCATGACAGCACGTGGCGCAGCAAATGCGTTGACTCGCACCACGGCCATCCTGGCAGTTGCATTCTTTGCAACGTCGCTTTCTTTGTCGCTGTTGGCCCGCTACGGCGAGCGTCCTCACGACATCTTCGATCGTATCCCTGCTTCCTCCCAGCAAGGTGCGCCCAGCGGAAGCGGTGGAATCCTCGACCAGATCGGCGGTTCGACAACACCCGCAGAACCTGCTCAACCGCAGGTTCCCAGCGGCCAATAAGGTCGCTGAACGAAAATCAGCCCCAGGGGCCGACCAGCGTCGGCCCTTTTCTTTTGTGCAAATTTGACGATGTATTCGGCTGGAAGTCATTTTTTTCTGGCGGAATCATTCGCAGAAGGCTAAGCGACGACTCCCATGGCGCGATATGTTTTCATCACCGGCGGCGTGGTCTCCTCACTCGGCAAAGGCATCGCTGCAGCAGCTCTTGGAGCTCTGTTGCAGGCGCGTGGCTACCGTGTGCGGATCCGCAAGCTCGATCCCTATCTCAACGTGGACCCGGGCACGATGTCGCCCTACCAGCACGGCGAGGTCTTTGTGACCGACGACGGTGCGGAGACCGACCTCGATCTTGGTCACTATGAGCGGTTCACCGGCCGTTCTGCCAATCAGCAGGACAACATCACCACCGGCCGCATCTACAAGAACATCATCGAGCGCGAGCGTCGTGGCGATTACCTCGGGGCGACCGTGCAGGTGATTCCGCACGTCACCGACGAGATCAAGAATTTCGTCCTTTCCGACAATGACGATTTCGATTTCGTACTTTGCGAGATTGGCGGCACGGTGGGCGACATCGAAGCGATGCCGTTCCTCGAAACCATCCGCCAGATCGGCAACGAGTTGCCGCGCGGACAGGCTGTCTACATTCACCTGACGCTGATGCCGTGGATCCCGGCTGCGGGCGAACTGAAGACCAAGCCGACGCAGCACTCGGTCAAGGAACTGCGTTCGATCGGTATTGCGCCGGATATTCTGCTGGTGCGCGCAGATCGTGAGATCCCTGTGGAAGAGCGTCGCAAGCTGTCGCTGTTCTGCAATGTTCGTGAGTCCGCCGTTATTCAGGCACTGGACGTAGATCACATCTATGACGTGCCGATGGCCTATCACAAGGAAGGTCTCGACGGCGAAGTCCTCGCCGCTTTCGGAATTGATCCGGCGCCAAAGCCGCGCATGGAGCGCTGGCACGAGATTTCCGAGCGTCTTCATAATCCGGAGGGCGAAGTCACGATCGCCATTGTGGGCAAGTACACTGGCCTCAAGGACGCTTACAAATCGCTGACCGAGGCGCTGTCGCATGGCGGCATGGCCAACCGTGTGCGGGTCAAGCTCGAGTGGATCGAGAGCGAGATCTTCGAGAAGGAAGACCCGTCGCCCTGGCTGGAGAAGGTTCACGGCATCCTGGTTCCCGGCGGCTTCGGTGAGCGCGGGGCAGAAGGCAAGATTGCCGCTGCGCGTTTTGCCCGCGAACGCAAGGTGCCGTATTTCGGCATCTGCTTCGGCATGCAGATGGCATGCATCGAAGCAGCGCGCTCGCTGGCGGGTATCGAGAACGCGTCTTCGACCGAATTCGGCACGGCGAAGGAGCCGGTCGTTGGTCTGATGACCGAGTGGCTGAAGGGCAATATGCTTGAAAAGCGCCGTGCATCTGGCGATCTCGGCGGCACGATGCGTCTGGGTGCGTTCAAGGCAGCGCTGAAGGAAGGCACCAAGATCGCGGAGATTTATGGCAGCACGGAAATCTCCGAGCGCCATCGTCACCGCTATGAGGTGAATGTCGACTACAAGGACCGCCTGGAAGAATGCGGCCTCGTGTTTTCGGGCATGTCGCCAGATGGCGTTCTGCCGGAAACCGTCGAGTATGCTGACCACCCCTGGTTCATCGGTGTGCAATATCACCCCGAACTGAAATCAAGGCCGTTCGAGCCGCATCCTCTGTTCGCCAGCTTCATCAATGCTGCGGTCGAACAGAGCCGCCTGGTCTGATTTTCTCAAGACCTTGTCTGCGTTGTCCTTGCTGACAACGCAGACGCTTGCTTCTAAGCCATTTGCGGTTTACCCCCTCAGACGCCATTTTTCGGCTATTTGAGGATAGAAACCCATGCTCGACATCCGTTGGATCCGTGAAAACCCCCAGGCTCTCGCAGACGCGCTCGTCAAGCGCGGCCAGTCTGTGGAGTCCGCGCGATCGGTTGTCGACGACCTTGTCGCCAAGGACGAAGCCCGCCGCAGCCATCTGACACGTTTGCAGGAAGCGCAGGCGCGCCAGAATGCGGCGTCGAAGGAAATCGGCAAGGCAATGGCAGCCAAGGATGCTGCGCTGGCCGACCGCCTCAAGGCCGAGGTTTCGGAGCTGAAAAGCTTTGTCCAAACGGGCGAAAGCGAAGCGCGTGAACTCGACAGGGCATTGAACGATGCTCTTGCAGTGATTCCAAACCTTCCGCTCGACGATGTTCCGGTCGGTCGCGACGAAAACGACAATGTCGAAATCCGCCGGGTTGGGGAGCCACGCCAGATCGCTGCTCCCAAGGAGCATTTCGAGATTGGCGAAGCGCTCGGCTATATGGACTTCGAGCGTGCAGCCAAGCTTTCCGGCTCGCGCTTCACGGTGGTCTCGGGCCAACTGGCGCGCCTTGAGCGCGCTCTTGGCCAGTTCATGCTCGACCTTCACACCACCGAGCATGGCTATACCGAAGTCAATCCGCCTCTCCTCGTTCGTGACGAGGCGCTGTTTGGCACCAATCAGTTGCCAAAGTTCGAGGAAGACCTGTTTTTCGCCAAGCATGGCGAGGGGCGTCTTGCCTTGATCCCGACATCGGAAGTGCCTTTGACGAATCTCGTTCGAGAGGAAATCGTCGCTGGCGAGAAGCTTCCGCTGCGCTTTACCGCGCTGACTGCATGCTTCCGCTCGGAAGCGGGATCTGCTGGCCGTGATACGCGCGGAATGTTGCGCCAGCATCAGTTCTACAAGGTCGAGATGGTGTCGATCACCGATGCGGAAACTGCGTTGGCAGAGCATGACCGCATGACGGAATGCGCAGAGACGGTGCTCAAGCGTCTGGGCCTGCCGTTCCGCACGGTGGTTCTTTGCACCGGTGATATGGGTTTTGGCGCACGCAAGACGCACGACATCGAGGTGTGGCTCCCAGGGCAGAACACCTATCGTGAGATTTCTTCCTGTTCGGTTTGCGGCGATTTCCAGGCGCGTCGCATGAATGCGCGCTATCGTGCAGCAGACGGCAAGTCGACGGCGTTTGTTCATACCTTGAACGGGTCGGGCGTGGCTGTCGGGCGCGCGCTGATCGCGGTGATCGAGAACTATCAGAATGATGACGGCACGATCTCGGTGCCGGACGTTTTGCGGCCCTATATGGGCGGCGTTGCCAAGATCGAGGCTGCATGATGCGGATTCTTCTGACGAACGACGACGGTATTCACGCCGAGGGTTTGCAGGTTCTGGAGCGTATCGCTCGCACCCTCAGCGACGACGTATGGGTCGTGGCGCCTGAAACAGATCAGTCTGGTTTTGCACATTCGCTGTCGTTGTCCGAGCCATTGCGTATGCGCAAGCTTGGCGAGAAGAAGTATGCCGTGCGTGGAACGCCGACGGATTGCGTCATCATGGGGGTGCGCAAGCTGATGCCTGAGGCACCGGACCTGATTTTATCCGGCGTCAATTCCGGCTCCAACGTCGCGGATGACGTCACCTATTCTGGAACCATCGCTGGCGCGATGGAGGGGACACTGCTCGGCATTCGCTCGATCGCATTGAGCCAGGGCTACTCCGTCACCGAGGATGGCCGTACCGTGTTGTGGGAAACGACAGAAAAACATGCACCGGAACTGCTCCAGAAGCTGATTCGGTTGCCGTTGCCGGACAATGTGTTCTTGAATCTGAACTTCCCCAATTGCCGGCCGGATGAGGTCAAGGGCGTGTCTGTTACCAGCCAGGGAAAAATTACCCATGGGCTGTGGCTGGACGAGCGCAAGGATGGCCGCGGGTTCCCTTATTATTGGCTGAGGTTCAGCCGTTCAGCCACCGACTTCCGCGAAGGCTCCGATCTGGCCGCTCTGCGGAATGACCAGATTTCGGTAACGCCGCTCCATCTGGATCTCACGGCATATGCAGTGAAGGACCAGATCGCCAAGGCGCTTGCGTGAATACGGGCGCGCGTATGGACATTCAGGAAGCAGAACGCGAGCGCTTTGCAGCTTTTGTCATGCGCATGCGCGCGGCCGGTATCAATCACAGGCCATTGATGAGCGCTGTGGAAGTGACGCCGAGGCTGGATTTCGTTCCAGCCCAGTGGAGCGCGGAAGCGTGGTCGGATCGGATGGTGCCGATCGAATGTGGCGAAACGATCGAGGGTCTCGATCTTCAGATGCGTGTGCTTGCCGCTCTGGATCTGCAGCCGGGACACCGCGTTCTCGAGATCGGGACCGGATCGGGTTACACGTCAGCCGTGATGTCGCGTATCGCGGCGCGCGTGTTGACGTTCGATCGTTACAAGACGCTGGTCGAAAAAGCGCGTCGGCGTCATGAGACGCTTGGCATCAACAATGTCCTCATCAGACATGCGGATGGCTCGCAGGGCGCCATGGCCGAAGGGCCATTTGATCGAATCGTTGCCTGGGCTGCCTATGAAACCCTCCCGAGGGGATTCGTGGATCAGTTGGCCACCGGTGGCATCATGGTTGCGCCGATCGGTCCTGCCGAAGACATTCAGGTCATGGAACGGCTGGTGAAGCTTGGTAGTCGTTTTGAGCGTGAGGTTCTGGCCAATGTACGGCTGCAGCCTATGGCCAGCGGTATCGCCGCAGCGATCTGAAACCCGACTGAATAATTTAGAGCCCGCCCTTAACCGCCCGGTAACATTAACGCGCTTTAATCCAGCCATGAGTTGGTATGGGTATCGGGTAGTGTGATGCGGTTGGCAGTTTCAGGCAAATACCAGCGGGCCCTGTTGCGCGGTGCCGCAGTTTTCATGGTCGGTGGACTTGCTGCAGGTTGCAGCTCGGATGTCACCCGCTTCCAGGATTCAATCATGACGGGGTCGACCCGCGCTTCGCAGGCGCCTGTTCAACAGGCCTATCCTGGCGATTATGCGCAGGTTGATCAGATGTCGACAGGGTCGGTGGCGCGCCAGAGAGGCGGCGGCATCCTCAACCGTGGTCGCTCTTCGCCGCGGCCTGAGGGAAATGTGGGTGGCGGTTATGGGACGCAGAGCCCGTATCCGGTACAGAACTCTTACCCCCCACAGAATTCCTATCCGTCTGCATCGGCACAGCCTGTCTATGCGGCGCCTGCACGTCAGGCCGTCACGAGCGGACCAGCGTTGGCACCGGCGGTGACCCGTGCAAGCCTTGATTCCAACCCGACTGGTTCGGTCGCGGCCGCTCAACCGGCAATGCCGACGGCCGCTCCCGTTGTCTCGCTGCCACAACAGCAGGCGTCTGCGACGATCGGCATCAACAATGATGGTGGCTGGTCGCGGGCAGGTGGCACGCAGGTCAGCGTCAATCAGGGAGAAACGGTCTACAATCTTTCGCGTCGCTTCGGTGTACCTGCTGATGCGATCATGAAGGCCAACGGTCTGAGCAGCCCGAACGCCCTGGTGAGCGGACAGCAGATTGTAATTCCAACCTATGTTCATTCAGCACGCGCGCCGGTAAGCGCTCCAGACGCGAATCCTAGTGTTGCCGACGCTCGTTCCTCGACGGGCTCCCGGTTCGATCCGCCAGCAAATGGTGGCGTGCCTGTGCCGAGCAAGGCGCCAGGTGAGCGCGTGGCAGTGTTGCCGTCGCAGCCCGGACTCAACGATCGTACGCAGCCGTCAACGACGACGGCGGGCAACAATCAGAACACCGGTGCACCGTCATCGGGCGCGTATACGGTTTCGTCGGGAGATACGCTGGCGGCAATCGCGCGGCGTCATGGCACGACGACGACTGCCCTCAAAGCGGCAAACGGCCTGAATGATGGGATGATCCGTATCGGTCAGAAGCTGGTGATTCCCGGTGGAGGATCTGCTGCGACGACGCAGGTCGCCGTGGCGCCGAAGCCCGCGACCGACGCGACAACAACCGCTTCCGTGCCAGCGGCAGGAAAGCAGGCGACCGGTGCCTACACGCCGCCACGCCAGCAGGCCGACAAGCTGATCCAGAATGCGGCGGTGGATACGACGACGCCTGCGCCAGATGCGAGCGGTATTTCACGGATGCGCTGGCCTGCTCGCGGACGCGTGATCTCCGGCTTCGGAGGCAGCAGTGGCGGCAAGAAAAACGACGGCATCGATATTGCCGTTCCCACAGGCACTGCAATTCGTGCAGCCGAGAATGGCGTGGTCATCTACGCCGGCGATGGATTGAAGGAATTCGGGAACACCGTTCTGGTGCGCCACGAGGACGGGCTCGTCACGGTCTATGGCCATGCCAGCAAGCTGAACGTCCAGCGCGGCCAGAAGGTGCGTCGCGGTGACGAGATCGCACTGTCCGGCATGAGTGGATCGGCAGATAGCCCGAAGCTGCATTTTGAAGTGCGCAAGGATTCCACGCCGGTCAACCCAGCTACCTATCTGGAGTAGCGGCGCGGATGCGCGTATCAAATAATAACCTGGCGGCCGTAGTCTCCAGTCCGAGCCGCTGAATTTGCCCGCCATGCATGGCGGGCATTTTTCATTCCGCTGAACTGTCGAGTGTTTTGCCCAATCGCCCAGCCAGGTCCTGAATGTACTGCCAGGCGACGCGACCGGAGCGACTGCCTCGTGTTGTCGCCCATTCAAGCGAATCGCGACGGAGCTCGTCTTCGGCAACCTCAAGTCCGTAATGTTCTGCGTAGCTGGAGACCATTTCCAGATACTCGTCCTGCGAGCATTTGTGAAAACCCAGCCAAAGCCCAAAGCGGTCCGACAACGACACTTTTTCTTCGACTGCTTCAGCAGGGTTGATCGCCGTCGAGCGCTCATTTTCAATCATGTCGCGCGGAAGCAGATGACGCCGGTTGGACGTCGCATAGAACAGTACGTTGTCGGGCCGGCCTTCAACGCCGCCTTCGAGTGCGGCCTTGAGTGATTTGTAGGATGTATCGTCGTGGTCGAATGAAAGATCGTCGCAAAAAAGAATAAATCTGAAATCGGAAGCCTTCAGGAGCGTCATCAATTTCGGCAGCGTATCGATGTCCTCGCGGTGAATTTCCACCAGTTTGAGTGGGCTGACACCATCGTTGCGCTCGTTATTGATGGCAGCATGTGCCGCCTTCACCAGCGATGATTTTCCCATGCCGCGCGCACCCCACAGAAGGGTGTTGTTGGCTGGCAGCTTTTCAGCGAAGCGCCGTGTGTTCTCGGTCAGAAGATCGCGAACACGATCAATTCCGCGAATAAGGCTCATATCGACGCGATTGACGCGCTGAACCGGCTCAAGAACACCTTTTTCGGCAGACCAGACAAAGCAATCTGCCGCAGACAGGTCCGTCGGAACCGGCTCGCTTGGTGTCAGTGCGCTTACGGCTGCGATCAGGCGGTCAAGCTTCTGTTCGAGGCTCTCGGTCAGTTGCGTGTTCATCAGCGTCGGTTTCCTCCAGCTTGTGCTGCGTTTGCTGACGCGACGCTCTAACACGCAGTCGGGTGCGGGGAAAGCGACGTGGCGCGTTGCAGTCGCGGTTGCATTGGCGGTGTCAGTGATTATATTCCGCGAAACTTCCACGGGACCATTTCGCGGTCCCTTCGCGCATTCGTCTCAGGAGTTTCTCATGTTTGTGACCCCGGCATACGCTCAATCTTTGGGCGGCGGCGGCAGCGGCGACATTCTCGTCAGCATTTTGCCGTTCATACTGATTTTTGTTATCATGTACTTCCTGATCATCCGGCCGCAGCGTCAGCAGATGAAGCGTCGCGGTGAGATGTTGGCAGCAGTGCGTCGTGGCGACACGGTTATTACGGCTGGCGGGCTTGTCGCGAAGGTGACCAAAGTGGTCGACGACAATGAACTCGAACTCGATCTCGGAAATGGCGTGAAGGTGACTGCGCTGCGTTCGACCATCGCCGACGTTCGCGTCAAGGGCGAGCCGGTCGCGAACCAGAACGCCAAGAAGTAACCGTATACACGACGGTATCGGTATCGGTTTCCGTTCTGTCTGACTGGACATACTAATATGCTCTATTTCTCGCGCTGGAAGACGATAGCGATCTGGCTCGTCGTAGCGGTAGCAGTGATCATTGCTGCCCCAAATACGATGAAGCAGTCGGTCTTGGATTCGCTGCCGGACTGGCTCCCCAAGAAGCAGATGACCTTGGGTCTCGATCTTCAGGGCGGGTCGCACATCCTTCTCCAGATCGATCGCGATGGAATGATCGCCGATCATCTGGACACAGCGCGCGATGACATCCGCATTGCGTTGCGCGATGCCCGCATCGGATATACCGGCCTGACAGGATCTGGCCGTTCGGTGCAGGTGCGCATACGCGATGCCGAGCAAATCCAGGCGGCAAAAACTGCGCTTGCGAGTCTGACCGAGCCGATTTCGTCGGGCCTGTTCGGTGCTGGTTCAGTGCGCGAACTGACGATGGATGAGGCTGAACCCGGCCTTTTCCGTTTTACGCTGACTGACGAAGGTATCGATTATCGTCTTGCCACTGCACTCAACCAGTCGGTTGAAGTGGTAAATCGCCGCGTGAACGAGCTTGGAACCACCGAGCCGATCATTCAGCGGCAGGGCACTGACCGGATTCTGGTTCAGGTTCCCGGTCTTGATGACCCGCAGCGGCTGAAGGACATTCTCGGCAAGACGGCGCGTTTGTCTTTCCAGATGGTCGATCAGTCTGTCCCGGCACAGGAGGCGATTTCTGGTCGCCCACCTGCCGGCACGACCGTCATGTATTCTCATGACGATCCGCCGGTGCCTTACATCATCGAGAACCGCGTCATTGTTTCCGGTGAAAATCTGATCGACGCACAGACCAGCTTTGATCAGCGGACCAACGAACCCGTCGTCTCATTCCGTTTCGACAATCAGGGTGCAACGCGCTTTGGCCAGGCAACGCAGCAGAATGTTGGTCGCCTGTTTGCCATCATCCTCGACAATCAGGTAATTTCAGCACCGCAGATCCGTGAGCCTATTCTTGGCGGTTCCGGACAGATCTCCGGCAATTTTACCGTGCAAAGCGCCAACGACCTCGCCGTGCTCCTGCGTGCCGGTGCGCTTCCGGTCGACCTCAACATCATCGAAGAGCGTACCGTCGGTCCAAGCCTGGGCGAGGATTCGATTCAGGCAGGCGCACTCGCCGCGGGTGTCGGCTCTGCACTTGTCGTCATTTCGATGTTTCTGATCTATGGCTCGCTGGGGCTGATCGCAAATCTGGCGTTGCTAGCGAACGTCGCGATGCTGGTGGCGATTCTGACCATGCTTGGGGCAACGCTGACGCTTCCGGGCATTGCGGGCATCGTGCTGACCGTTGGTATGGCGGTCGATTCGAACGTCATCATCTTTGAGCGGGTTCGTGAAGAAGTCGCGAGAGGGCGCTCCATAGTTCAGGCATTTGACCAGGGCTTCCAGCGCGCGCTCTCAACCGTTGTGGACGCCAATCTGACATCGATGATCGTTGCGGCCATCCTGTTCTACGTCGGTACCGGTCCTGTGCGCGGCTTTGCCGTCACGCTGGGTCTGGGGCTGCTGACGACGGTGTTTACCGCCTACACGCTCACTCGCTGGATGGTGGCAGTCTGGTGGTTGCGCCGGTTCAAGCCAACCAATCTTCCCAAGGGGTTGGTCCACTACTTGCCACTTGAGCCGAAATTCAAGTTCATGCAGCTTCGCAAGCTGATGTTCGGCTTCTCCATCGCCAGCTCGCTGGCTGTGGTGGGGTTGGCCTACGTAAAGGACTTCAACTACGGCATCGACTTCATGGGCGGTTCGCTGATTGAGGTTCAGGCGAAGGGCCCGCAAGCAGACTCCGGAGATGTTCGCGCACGTCTGTCAGACCTCAATCTTGGAGAAATCCAGGTTCAGGCCTATGGTGAGCGTGAACTGATGATACGCCTGCAGACGCAGGAAGGCGACAATGCGGAGCAGTCCGCGATGCAGCTTGTCCGCGATACGCTTGGCGCTGACTATGATTTCCGGCGCATCGAAGTTGTCGGCCCGACAGTCTCAGGCGAGCTGGCATTGACGGGCGTGCTGGGTATCCTTCTTTCGATGATCGGCATGCTGATCTACATCTGGCTGCGGTTCGAGTGGCAGTTTGGTGTTGGCGCAATCGTCTCGACGGCACACGACGTGGTCCTGATCGTCGGTGTCTATCTGCTGTTCGGGCTCGAAATGAACCTGACGGCGATTGCTGCGATCCTGACTGTCGTTGGCTATTCGATCAACGATACGATCGTCATTTACGACCGCATTCGGGAAACCTTGCGAAAATACAAGAAAATGCCGATTGAGGAGGTCATCAACCTTTCGCTCAATCAGACATTCTCGCGCACGATTCTGACGGGCCTGACGACGCTGATGGCGTTGGCGGCGCTCTACTGGTTCGGCGGTGAAGTGATTGCTACTTTCGTTCTGCCGATCTTCATCGGTATCTTCATCGGCGTCTATTCCTCGCTGTTTATCGCGGGGCCGATGTTGATTCTGTTTAAACTTCGCCCCGGTATGTTCGGCGAAGAAGAAGAAAAGGCGTCGGCGTCGCCACGTACGCCCGCGAAAGCCTGAGCAGATGCGTGAAGGTATCAACATCCGCGCGGCCCATTTTCCGGGCCGTGCGCCGATTGACGCTTATGGAGACGGCGGGTTCCGTTTCGCTGAGATGTCGCATCGGGGTTCGATCATGTGTCTGCCATCGGGCGTTCACGGTTGGAGCGTGACCGAACCTTCGCAGATCAACGAAGAGACCTTGTCGCGGGTGATCGGCGAGGCGGCTGAGATCAATATTCTCCTCGTTGGCACCGGTATTGATCTGGTGCCTCTTCCTCGTCCGCTGAGAGAGCAGTTTCGGGCACTCGGCATTTCGGTCGATTCCATGTCGACCGGCGCGGCGGTGCGAACCTACAACGTGTTGCTCGCCGAAGACCGCGCAGTGGCAGCGGTTCTGCTTGCTGTCGAGTAAGCGGATGCTATCGGCCCAGCAAATAAGCGGCATGCAGGAACTGCGGCAGGCCGATCCCGAGCGATATCTGGCAACGCTATATGCGCCTGAAGACAAGCGCGAAGCGTTGGCGGTGCTTTATCTGTTCAACGTCGAAATCGCAGCGATACGTGATCGTATCCACGAACCGCTGCCCGGTGAGATTCGTGTCCAATGGTGGCGTGATGTGCTCGCAGGAAACGGCGAGGGTGCGGAAGGGCATCCTCTGGCCGAGCGACTGATAGCTGTCATGAAGGCGCACTCCCTGCCGAAGGAAGCGTTTGACAGATATCTGGAAGCACGAATCTTCGACCTTTATGATGATCCGATTCCAAGTCGCAACGATCTTGAGGGCTATTGTGGTGATACCGCCTCGACGATCATCCAGTTGGCTGCTCTGATTCTCGATCCGAACGAAGCGTCACGGTTTGCTGCTGCAGCGGGACATGGCGGATGCGCACTCGCCATCTCGGGGCTGATCCGGCTACTGCCCGTACATACGCGACGTGGGCAGTGCTACATTCCCCAGGATATTTTGCAGGCAGCAGGGACAAGCAGGGACGAGTTTGTTCGCGCTCAGGCGCCCGAAGCCGCTATGCGTGCGATGGAGGCGATGATTGCGCTGGGGCGCGAGCATGCAGGCAAGCTCGCAGCAGATACAAAGGGAATGCCGCCGCTGCTTCGCCCGGCGTTCCTTCCGGCCGCCCTTGCACCCGCCTATTTTGACGCGGCATCCCGGCGCGGTTTCGATCCGATGCAGAGGGTCGCGGAAATCTCGGCGCTGCGACGCCACTGGTTGCTCTTTCGTACCGCGTCTTCGGGTTGGCGGTAGTGATGGAGCGACTTTGACGCGAGGTTAGTTTCAGGTAGCATCCCGTCTGGGAAATTGGGGGAGGGTGCGCTGAATGAACCTGCTTCTGCTGGCGACAGTGGTCGCGGCGGGTATATCGCTGGTTGTGCTCGTCGTGCATATGACGGGAGGAACCCGGCGTGCTTCATTTGCGGACGCCAAGGCTGCGGCCGAGCGCTTCGCGATCGACTTCCCCGATTTGCGACCGTCCTCTGTGTACCTGACGCAGGACGGCACCTGTGCATTCCTTGAATTGCCCAATTCACGAGTTGGCGTTGTCCACGCCGTGGGCGACAGGTTTTTGACGCGACTGATCGCGCGTTCCGATCTGTCGGGCACCCCACGCGCCTCCGCGCATACCGTGTCGCTCCGATTACGCGATTTCACCTGGAAGGGTGGAGAGTTTGTCTTCGCAGACGTGGTGACTGCCTATGCAGTCGAGGACCTGTTCACAGCATTACCACGGCGAATTTGGGAGAAGTCGTCATGAACGAGTATCAGTTCCCTTCCATCACGCAGTTGGCCATCCCCTTCTTCGTCGTCGCGATCCTGATAGAGGTGTGGCTGGTGCGTACAGGCAGGGCGCGCGGCGCATTTGAAACCCGCGATACGGTGACCAGCCTGATGATGGGGACCGGCAATGTGGTGGCAGGGCTGCTGCTCGGCGTTGTCTCTTACACTGCGCTTCTTTGGCTCTGGCAGTTCCGCATGTTTGATCTGGGACTTTCCTGGTGGGTGTTCCTGGTCGCGTTCCTGCTTGATGATCTGCGTTACTATTTCTACCATCGCATTGCGCATCGCGTGCGATGGGTTTGGGCTGAGCATGTCAATCATCATTCCAGCCAGCACTACAATCTGTCGACTGCATTGCGTCAGTCATGGACAGGGCTGTTCACCGGCATGTTCGTCTTGCAGACCCCGCTGGTTCTGCTCGGTTTTCACCCCGCGGTCATCGCGTTCGTGTTCGGATTCAACCTGGTCTGGCAGTTTTGGATCCATACCGAGACAATCGGCAAGATGTGGAGACCTTTTGAGTTCATTTTCAATACGCCGTCACATCACCGCTGCCATCATGCCACCAACCCCCGGTATCTTGATGCGAACTATGGCGGAACGCTTATCATCTGGGATCGGATGTTCGGGACATTCGTTGAGGAACTGGAAGAAGATTCGCCGCGCTATGGCATTGTCAGCAACATAGGCACGTTCAATCCCGTCAAAGTGGCATTCCATGAATGGGTGGCGATGTTCTCCGATGCCTGCAAGCCTGGTCTGTCCTTTGGCCAGCGGCTTGGGTATCTGTTCCGGCCGCCCGGCTGGAGCCATGATGGATCACGCGACACGTCGGAGACGTTGAAAGCTGCCTATGTCCGCCGAAATCCGACGGAAGCAGGCAAGCCTGGATTGCCGGAAGCTCCGCAGGGTATCCCGGCGGAGTAGCTATCTTCGGCTTGCAGGCTGATCCGCGAGAAGATTGTCGAAGGCAGGCTGTGTCTTCGACATCTTTGCCTGCACTGCCGTCATCAGTTCTGAAGCACGCAACATCCCGCCATTCCATGTCGCGATATAGTCGAGGCCGTCGGCGACGGAGTGATCGCGCGAATAGGCGAGGTTGCGCTTGATTCCAGCCAGCGCCAGCGGTGATTTTGCGGCCATCGAGCGCGCAAGCTCCCATGCGCCATCGATGAGAGCCTGGCGATCCCCGTACAGGCTGGAAACCAACCCCATGCTTTTGGCTTCGTCGGCCTGGAAGCGCCGTCCCGTGTAGGCCAGTTCGGCGGCGATCGCCGGCGCAATCAGTTTTGGAAGCCGCTGGAGCGTTCCTACATCCGCCGCCATCCCGATGTGGATTTCCTCGATCGCGAAGAACGCATCTGCCGACGCAATCCGCAAGTCGCAGGCGGTGATCATGTCGACCCCGGCGCCAATGCAGGCGCCATGCACCGCAGCGATCACAGGGAAGCGAGCTTTCTCGATGGCTGTGAATGTGTGCTGCAGCCGCAGGATCATCTCGCGCAGTGCGAGAGCTGCTCTTCCGGGTTCGCTTTCAAACAGGGTGGCAATGGTGGAAAAAGTTGCGAGATCCATGCCGCTGGTGAAATGCTTGCCTTCACCGGATATGATAGCGCAGCGGACCGTTTCGTCACTCCCGAACAGTTCGAGCAGCGACGGCAACTCAATCCAAAAATCGGGTGTCATGCTGTTGGCTTTGTCGGGCCGATCCATGGCAATGTGCACGACCCCATCGTCGCGCTCGACCTTGAAGAAGCTCAGATCCGTCATTGTCGTTCCTCCCCCGATACTCTCACCAGACCTAGTCCATTTTCAGGTCGAGCGGTAGCGGGGCCGACGAACGGCGATATCTTGCTGAGATGGCGGCTGGCCGCCAGTTCCGTCCTAGAGATCCTGAAGCCACGACTGGCAGTCGGCCAATGCACGTGCTGCGAGCGCGCGCTTCTTGGCGATGGCCTTGTCTTTACCCCGGAATCGGCCTTCGAAACCCTCAGGCTTCAATGCGGTGCCCGGCTCCAGAGGCGGGAAGAGCCCGAAGTTCACGTTCATTGGCTGGAATGAGCGCTTGCCCGGCTCGTCGTCGGAGACGATATGGCCGCCGGTGATGTGGTTGAGCAAAGCCCCAAACGCTGTCGTGAGTGGTGGCAACTCAACCGGGCGCCCCAAGCGTTCAGCCGCGGCGAAACGCCCTGCAAGAAGGCCGATAGCGGCCGACTCGACATAGCCTTCGCATCCGGTGATCTGGCCGGCGAATCGCAGGCCCGGACGCGACTTCAACTGCAGCGAACCGTCCAGCAGAGTAGGCGAATTGATGTAAGTGTTCCGGTGCAGGCCACCCAAACGGGCGAATTCGGCGTTCTCAAGCCCAGGGATCGTGCGAAAAATGCGAACCTGCTCACCGTGTTTCAGCTTCGTCTGGAAGCCGACCATATTGTAGAGCGTGCCGAGGGCATTGTCCTGGCGCAGCTGCACGACTGCATAGGCCTTGACGGTCGGATTATGTGCGTTCGTCAGGCCCATTGGCTTCATCGGCCCATGGCGCAAGGTTTCTGACCCTCGCTCCGCCATCACCTCGATTGGCAGGCAACCATCGAAATAGGGCGTACCTTCCCATTCCTTGAACTCGGCCTTGGCGCCTTCGTTAAGGGCGGCGATGAATGCCTCATACTGCTCCTTGTCCATCGGGCAGTTGATGTAGTCCTTGCCGCTCCCACCAGGTCCAACCTTGTCGTAGCGCGACTGGAACCAGGCGACATTCATGTCGATGCTGTCGAAATGGATGATCGGAGCAATCGCGTCGAAGAAGGCGAGGGCGTCAGCACCCGTTTCTGCGGAAATCGCTTCGGCCAGCGACGGTGCAGTCAGTGGGCCGGTCGAAATGATCGTCTGATCCCACTCCGCAGGCGGCAGGCCTGAAACTTCTTCGCGCACGATGGTGATCAGCGGATGGGCTTCGAGCTTGGCCGTAACGTCATCAGAGAAGCCGTCGCGGTCAACGGCCAGTGCGCCGCCCGCGGGAACCTGATTCGCATCGCCGGACGCCATGATGATCGAATTGGCCAGGCGCATTTCGGCATGCAATACGCCGACAGCGTTGGTTTCTGCGTCATCTGATCGGAAGGAGTTGGAGCAGACCAGTTCTGCCAGCCCTTCGGTCTTATGGGCTTCAGTGCCGCGCACCGGTCGCATCTCATGCAGAATGACCGGAACACCGGCTTGCGCGAGTTGCCAAGAGGCTTCGGAACCGGCAAGACCGCCGCCGACGACGTGAACAGGCTTGATTGTCATAGGCAGGGAATAATCCGCGTCGCTTGGGAATGCAAGGAAGCAGCGGAGACTGCCTTGCTGAAATAACAACACCCGCCGGGGGAGGAGGTCCGGCGGGTGTCGTTTAAGTGGCCCTCGACTGGGAGGAGGAAGTCTCGGGCCATATTCATCAGGGCATGGGAGGAGGAAAGCCCCGACGAAAACTCTGAATTCGTTAGACCGACTTGCGTGCAACGAACGGGATGTCACCACGGGTGATGCCCAGATCGTTCAGTTCGCGGTTGGACAGGCGGCTCAGCTCGTTGACGGTATCACGGTAGCGGCGCCAGTTGCGGTAGTTGCGGATGATGTTCATATCGTTCACCTAGACTGTTTCTTTGTTCTTGCGATGATTGGAAGATAGTCGCGGTTGCATCGGATTAGAAGTGACGATGGTGCATGGCAGCAATGCGTTTTGTGCAATGCAATATTAATGGCTGCAAATGGTTGCGGCCGAATTGTGACGGAATCCGTCTATCTAGCCGGAATTAGGGCGTAATTCTGTTTTTTTGTGCACCGCAACATGGTGTGATGGCAGTGTGAGGGAGAAGCCGATGACCGCGTATGTGACCCGGGTGCAGCAAGACATCGATCGGTGGCAGCAGGAAGGGCTGATCGACGGTCCGACAGCTGACGCGCTACGCCACGATGCGGCCACGCAGAAGAAGGTCGGATTTGCGCTCAGTTCCGTGCTGGCCATGATGGCCGCCGCGCTTTTTTCCGCAGCAATTCTCATTTTTATCGCTGCGAATTGGCAGGAAATACCGCGCTTGGGACGCGTTGCTATGCTTTTTGCGCTCATTTTGGGCGGCTATGCTGGTGGCGCGCTGCTCAAATTGAGGGGGCATTCAGGATATGGCGAGGCGGCCTGGGTCGTCGCCGCAGCTTCCTTCGGAGCATCAATCGCGCTGGTCGCGCAGATGTATCATATGTCCGGCGATGAGAAGGAGGCGATATTCGCGTGGGGTGCCGGCACTGCGCTCGCCGCGGCTGGCTTGCGATCCTCTCCCCTGACCGTCGGAGCAGTTTTGCTGGGCGGGGCCTGGTTGGTCCTCCACGGGCTTGAAAACTGGCTATCGAACTCCGTATCCGCCTCCTATTTGCTGATTGTCCTTTCCCTGTATGGATTGTCTTTCTGGACTGGTTCTCAAATCAGCCGGATATTGCTCATCCTGTCGCTGTTCCTGTTTGCTCTCATCCAATACGCGCAAAGTGAAAGCTCTACGGTTCCGGTGGTGCTCGGTCTTGCATCGGCAGCGCTGTTCTGCGCGGCGCGTTACAGGTCCGGAGACACCCAGCGGCTTCTCGGACTCGGGTCAGAGCTGATGGCGCTCGGACTGTTTGGTTTTCTCCTCGCGGTCGGGATCATGCAGTTCGCGCGGATCGATGAAAGCGGGTTCCTTCTGACGTCAATCGTGGCTTTTGCCGGTATCATTGCGGCGCTGCTGGCCGGCGGCGCGCTGAGCAGCCGGCTGCGCAAGCTCGCCTACGCAGCCTTTATTTTTCAGCTCGGTTTCATTTATGTCGTGATGCTGGGGACAATGCTCGACACCGCAGGGTTCTTTGTCGTCGGTGGCTTTGTGTTGGCGCTTCTGGCGTGGTTGATCACGCATCTTGAACGGCGCTTTGCTTCCAACTCCGCGGGAACTGCAGGAGGCCGCTCATGATTCCCCGTCGTCTGTTATTGCCGGTAGCCGTCGGCGTTGCGCTGCTCCAGATCGGCTTTCTGGTGTTCATGATCGCCGGACGAGCCTCGATCCTGCGTAGCGGCACTGAGGTGACGCTTCAGGTTGAGCCGGTGGACCCGCGCGACCTGTTGCGCGGCGACTACGTCGTGCTCGGCTACAATATCTCCAGAATTCCGACCTCAATCCTCATCAATCAAGAGGATGCTGCAAGCAACGGCGAAGATCGCGTGGTTTTCGTCCGTTTGCGAGCCGATGAGAGCGGCATTTGGCAGCCTGTTGCCGCCAGCTACGATGCCCACTTGCCGGAAGAGGCGGCAACCGGAGAGGTCGACATAAAAGGCGCCACTCACGGTTCATGGAGCGCGACGACCGAGTTCATCGACGTCGACTACGGCATCGAACGCTTCTATGTGCCAGAAGGTGAGGGGCGCGAGATCGAGCGCAATCTGAACGCGCGCAGCTTCAGGATGAAGGTTGTGGTTGACGCAAATGGCTCCGCGCAGATCAAGTCGTTCCACGACGGCGAAACGATGCTCTATGAAGAGCCGATATACTGAAAGGGAGTTTGAGGATGGTGCGGGTGGAGGGACTTGAACCCCCACGCCTCTCGGCGCTTGGACCTAAACCAAGTGCGTCTGCCAATTCCGCCACACCCGCGCATCCGGCTTGTCCCTAAGATAAGTCTTGCGTCAACGCAAGCTCTCATCTAGTGACGCGAATTCGTAATCGAAGTTGTGTGTGCTATTTTCAGACCAACGCCACATTTCGGTGACATAGGGACGGATGGCCCGGATTTCCGGGACAAGGTGCTGTGATTTGGCTGAAACGGGTTCCCGCGATGAAGATCGTGAAGGAGCGTTTCCATTCATCGGCATCGGGCCAGTCCCGGCCAGGAGTTTCCAGCAGGCTGGACGGCTTAGTCGCCGCTCCGCCAGCGTTGATGAAGACAAAGGTTGTGAGATGCAGGTAACTGAAACGCTCAACAGTGGGCTGAAGCGCCAGATCAAGGTGATTGTCCCCGCCGCGGACATGGAAGCCAAGCTCGCAGAGCGGCTTTCGGCAGCCAAGGACAAGGTCAAGATCAACGGCTTCCGTCCAGGCAAGGTGCCGACCCAGCACCTGCGTAAAATGTACGGCAAGTCTTTCATGGCCGAAGTGGTCAATGAGATTCTGTCGAACTCCACCCGCTCAATTCTTGAAGAGCGTGGTGAGAAGGCTGCAATGCAGCCGGAAGTGAAGATGACCGAGGATGAAGCCGAGGCGGACAAGATCCTCGCCGGCAACTCGGATTTCGAGTTTTCGCTCGATTATGAGGTTCTGCCTCCAATCGCGGAAATGGACCTGTCGACAATCAAGATTGAGCGACTGGTCTACGAAGTGCCGGAGACGGAAGTTGAAGAGCAGGTCGAGCGCGTCGCCGATTCCGCCCGCACCTACGAGCCGAAGAAGGGCAAGGCGGAACTCAACGACCGCGTGACCTTCGACTACCTCGGCAAGATCGACGGTGTGCCGTTCGAAGGTGGCGCGGCCGAAGACTCCGATCTCGTCCTGGGCTCGAACCAGTTCATTCCGGGCTTTGAAGATCAGCTCGTTGGCGTCAAGGAAGGTGATGAGACCACCATCACCGTGACCTTCCCCGAGCAGTATGCTGCAGAGCATCTGGCCGGCAAGGAAGCGACCTTCGACATCAAGGTCAAGGCTGTCGCCAAGGCAGGCAAGCTCGAGATCAACGACGAAGTTGCCAAGCAGCTCGGCCTCGAGAGCGCCGAGAAGCTGCGTGAGATCGTCAAGGGCCAGATCGAAAGCCAGTATGGCTCGGTCACCCGCCAGAAGGCAAAGCGCAAGCTGCTGGACGCATTGGACGAGGCTTACAAGTTCGAAGCGCCTTCGAAGCTGGTTGAAGCCGAATTCAACAACATCTGGGCACAGGTCAACAACGACCTCGCACAGGCAGGTCGCACGTTCGAAGACGAAGACACCAACGAGATCGAGGCCCGCGCAGAGTACCAGCGTCTGGCCGAGCGTCGGGTCCGTCTTGGCCTGGTGCTTGCCGACATTGGCGAGAAGGCCAACGTCCAGGTTAACGACGACGAGTTGCAGCGCGCTCTGTTTGACCAGATCCGTCGCATCCCGCAGAGCCAGCAGCAGCAGGTCTACGAGTTCTACCGTGAGAACCCGCAGGCGCTCGCTTCGATCCGCGCTCCGCTGTTCGAAGAGAAGGTGGTCGATCACCTGCTCAGCGTAGTGACAGTCGAAGACCAGAAGGTTTCGAAGGAAGTCCTGCTGGCTGACGACGATGAGGACGCGACGCAGTCCGAGGAAAAGAAGCCTGCAAAGAAGGCTGCGAAGGCAAAGGCCGAGAAGGCTGACGACGCTGCAGCTGAAGGCGAACCAAAGAAGAAGGCAGCACCCAAGAAGAAGGCCGCTGCCCAGGATGAAGCCGAGTAATCGGGTTTCACCGTACTGAATTGAAAAGGTCGCCCTAACCGGCGACCTTTTGTTTTATGGAGCTGTTGCGGGTGTTGATGGCACCACAGCCGTCAGATGAGCTGCATGCCTTTCAGTGTTGCATAGCCGTCGCGCCCGACGATGATGTGATCCAGCACCACGACGCCCAGGGGCTTTCCGGTGTCGGCAATCGTGCGCGTCATCTCAATGTCTGCACGTGAGGGACTGGGGTCGCCGGAAGGGTGGTTGTGCACCAGTATGATGGCCGTGGCAGACAGCTCGAGCGCGCGGCGCATAACCTCTCGCGGGTAGGCGGGCGTGTGGTCGACGGTGCCTGTCTGCTGCACCTCGTCGGCGATCAGCTGGTTCTTTTTGTCGAGAAAAAGGATGCGGAAATTCTCGCGGGGCTCGAATGCCATTGCCGCTCGGCAATAGTCGAGAACCTGCTGCCAACTCGACAGGACCGCGCGGCGGTTGATCCGGCCATGTGTCATGCGCCCCGCAGAGGCGGCGACAACCTTCAGGTCGAAGGCAGCTTCCTTTCCGATTCCCTTGATTTCTCTGAGCAAATGCTCGGGCGCTCCCAGTACCTCGGCGAAGCTGCCGAAGCGGGCGATCAGCGCCTTCGCCATCGCTTTTGTATCTGCACGCGGGATTGATCGAAAAAGAAGCAGTTCGAGCAGCTCGTAATCAGCGAGTGTGTCCGCGCCTGACTTACGCACGCGGGCACGTAGCCGGTCGCGATGACCGGCATAGTGGGGTTTGGGCGCCGGGGGAGGCTTCTGCTCAAGCTCAATTGCACGCAGCGGTGACTCGGCAAAGGAGCCGCGATTGTCGTTCTCTGCGCCTGCCATCCGCCCCTCCACGGTGTATGCCGCAAAGGGTACAGGATAAGGCAGTTCTGTCAGGCGGCAAGTCCTGGCGTTTCCAGCCCACCGGGCGAGCGTGTGAAGATTTCGCACCCGTCCGCCGTCACGCCGACCGTATGCTCATATTGCGCCGTCAGGGAGCGGTCGCGGGTCACTGCCGTCCAGCCATCAGACAGCACTTTCACGTGCGGACGACCCAGATTGATCATCGGCTCGATGGTGAAGATCATGCCTTCGCGGATCTCTACGCCCTCGTTTGCCTGTCCGTAATGGAGGATGTTCGGGGTGTCGTGGAAAAGGCTGCCGACGCCATGGCCGCAGAAATCGCGTACCACAGAGCAGCGCTCTGCTTCTGCATAGGTCTGGATCGCAGCGCCAATTGCCCCGGTACGAGCGCCGGGCTTCACAGCGGCAATGCCACGCACGAGGCATTCGTAGGTGACTTCCATCAGGCGCTCAGCGGCGCGTTTGATCTGGCCAACCGGATACATGCGGCTTGCATCGCCGTGCCAGCCGTCGAGGATGTAGGTGACATCGATATTGACGATGTCCCCATCGCGCAGTGGCTTGTCATCCGGAATGCCGTGGCAGACCACGTGATTGATAGAGGTGCAGGTCGATTTGGTATAGCCGCGATAGTTGAGCGTTGCCGGCAGCGCGCCATTGTCCATGCCGAACTCGAACACGAAGCGATCGATCTCATTTGTGGTGATACCCGGTTTCACCATGTCGGCCAGCGCATCAAGGCAACGCGCTGTGAGTTGGCACGCTTTGCGCATGCCTTCGAAAGCCTCGGGGCCGTAAAGTCGGATCTGGCCGGTGTTGCGTTGTGGCGCGGTGGCCGCATCGACATAGGTGACCATGTTGTCGCCCATCCTTCTGTCTCGTTCAGCCCCTCATTTCGCACCGAAGGGGCAAAGGTTCAAGAGGCAGGGTGCTTGTCGCAAAGGGGGGAGGCAGCTGACGAATGCCGTGAGCCGGTCATGCTGGTCGTGAGCAAGGTGCGCCTCAGTGGGCCTAGGAGCGCCGTGCGCGGCTTTCGTGGCGCTTGCGGACCGGGAGCGCCTGGAAGTGGCGTGATGGCCTGTGGTGGCCGTCTGCGCCTGTTCCGGGGCGTTCTGTTAGTCGATATGTTCAGGCATGGCCTTGAGGCTGTCTTTAGTCCAATTCGTCACGGCGTGGATGTCGCCGTCCTCATCCCGCATGAATTCGAGATTGCTGATCGGAACTGCCACAGGTTTCGCTCCGATTCCAAGGAAGCCGCCAACGTCGACGACGACCTGACTGCCGTGGAGGTGGGAGGTGGAGCCGATCTTTTCGTCGTCCGGTCCATAAATGGTCGCGCCTTCCAGAGTCTCGGCATTCAGTTCATGAGTCGACAGGCGGGTGTGTCGGGTGTGATCCATCGTGCATCTCCGCTGGGTTGGTTGGATGAAACCAAAACAGCTGAAGAGTGGATACGTTCCGCAAGAGTGTCACGCGAACTAAAGCGCGAGTGCTCTGGAGCTTCGCAGCAGTCTCATGATCAAAGATTCAGTGATGGGGAAAAGAAAGACTTTAGTCTTTAAAGTTTCTGGTACGCCCAAGGGGAATCGAACCCCTGTCTGCGCCGTGAAAGGGCGCTGTCCTAACCGCTAGACGATGGGCGCTGACCAGAACGAGGTGGCTTATAGCCAGCATTTTCGAAGGTGGCAACCCGTCTTTTGCATTTCGGGTCGATTTTAGTATTACCGCAACGTCAATTACTTACGGCGGCGGCAGCGCCAATTCCAGTCTCTTTCCGGCCCGACATCGACGTGTACGGAATCGGTGTGGCAGTAGGTTCCCACGCCGCCGCGGCCGGGCATGGTGCGCACATAAGCGGCAAGTTGCCACTTACTGACACCTTCGACCTGAACATCGGCTGCGGCACAATACATGTGCAGCGAATTTCGGGCGCCGCGAGCTTTGCGATTGTGTCCGGGGTTGCGATAGCCGGACGTGACAACGACTTTTCGGCCAAAATGATTCTCGATAGTGCGCAGCACGCGAACCAGTGACGGTTTCAGGCATGCGACATCGACGCTATCGGTCTGTTTGAGGAGGCCGTTCGGGGCGAGGCGGGCGAGGCCGGCAGCAGACGCAACCTGGACCGCTTCGTCTTCGTAGAGATCGATATCGGCGTCGTCGTCAGCGCCTGAGCGGCGCGAAATTTCGAAAAGTGAATTCTTGTCCCGAACACCTGGGAGGGGCGTGGCCGAACCGGATGCGGCTGCAACCAGTGGCGTTGCGGGGCCCGTCGAGGCCAACTGCACCATCGGCTTTGCAGGCTCAGCGGAGGGGGCCGGGGAGGGAATAAGCGAAGCTGAAGCTTTTACGGGAGCTGCGGCGGACGCCGAGTTTGTGCCGAACAGTGCGGACAGGAAGCCGCGAGGCTTGGGGGCGGGCGCTGCTGCTACTTGCTGCTGGATGGGGGCATTTTCCAGAAACTGGGTCGGTTGTGCCGGTTCAGGCGGTTGCGCGGGAATCTCGATAGGTGATTGAGGTGCTGCAACCGGTTGCGCAACGGCCACGATCGCTTCCGCTAGAGGTTCTGGGGGAGCTTGCAGTGCCAGCAGCTGTCCCTCGGATCCAGGTCGCAGCGTTGGGGCCGCAGCGACAGCTTCAGGAAGCATGGGATCGTCATCATCCATCACAAAGGCGCTTGCCGTTGTGACTTCCACAGCGCTTTCGAGCGGGCCTTGTGCAAAGCTCGCCTGATCCACTGCTGCCGATGGCGTCGGCGCGGGCATGGCGAAGCCGAATGGCTCAGTTTCGGTCGTGGAGCATGAGGCGAGGAGAACCGACGTCAGAGCCGCAAGCAATGCGGTGCGACCGTCGCGTACAAGGCGCGTTCCCTCTACTTTCAATGTGGAACCCCTTCCAACAACTCGACTTACTTCTACGTCGTGCCTTCGCACTATCCTTCAAACGCCGACCGCTGAAGCGATCGAATTTGAAGGTGCGACCCTCTGCTCGAATGACCGATCCCTCTGGTCAAACTCGGCAGTCCGGTCGTCACATATCGTATGCCCCTCGCGAAAGACCTAACGAATCGGACATCGAAGTGCAACCATTCGGCTAAAAGTCAAATGCGGCGAGAAGATGAACCTGCCACGGTCAGGTCATATTCGGCCTATGTCAGACGCGCACCGATACGTAGCTTCCTGGGGCGTCTCCAAGTGCTTTAAGCTTCCTGCCACCGGGCTTGCGTGGTGGAACCCGACGATTGTCGCATTCTTCAATCCAGCTTTGCCAGTTCTCCCACCACGAGCCGGGATGTTCGTTGGCAGACGCAACCCAGGAATCAAAGTCCCCGCTGGGCTTGGTGCCGGTCCAGTATTGGTATTTTCGTGCTGCGGGCGGATTGACGACGCCGGCAATATGGCCGGAGCCCGACATGACGTAACGGACGTCACCGCCAAAATACTGGCAGCCGAGAAACACCGAGCGGGCGGGCGCTATGTGGTCCTCTTTTGCTGCCAGATTGTACACTGGAATCGTCACGTCGCCGAGTGACAGTTTACGTCCAGAGAGAACCATTTCGCCGCGTGACAATGTGTTGTCGAGGTAGCAGTTGCGCAAATAATAGGAATGGTTGGCAGCACTCATGCGCGTGGAGTCGGAGTTCCAGTAGAGCAGGTCGAACGGCAGGGGCTCCCGGCCACGAACGTAATTGTTGACCATGTACGGCCAGATGAGGTCGCCTGCGCGAAGCATGTTGAAAGCCGTCGCCATTTTGGTGCCATCCAGGTAGCCCTTGTCTGACATGGCTTTCTCAAGCGCCGAAATCTGATCCTCGTCGACAAAAACTTTCAGGTCGCCCGCATAGGTAAAGTCCACCTGCGTCGTGAAGAAGGTGACGCTCTTGATCCGGTCATCGCCTTCCTGCGCGAATAGCGCAAGCGCTGCAGCCAGCAGCGTTCCTCCGACGCAGTAGCCGATGGCGTTGACTTCCCGCTCCCCGGTCGCTTTTTCAACCGCATCGAGACCAAAGCGGATACCTTCGTCGATGTAGTCCTCCCAACTCTTGCGCCCGTGGCGCTCGTCGGGATTGACCCATGAGATCACGAAAACCGTATGGCCCTGCGAGACAGCCCAACTGATGAACGACTTTGCGGGATTCAGATCAAGAATGTAGAACTTGTTGATCCATGGCGGGCAGATCAGCAGCGGGCGTTTGAGCACCTTGTCGGTGTTTGGGCTGTACTGAATGATTTCCGCGACATCGCTGCGGGCGATCACCTTGCCGGGGGTTGTGGCAATGTTTGTCCCAATCTTGAATCCCGTGGGGTCAGATTGGCGCAGTTTCAGATCTCCGCGTCCCGCCTCGATATCTTCAGCCAGCATCTTCATGCCACGCACGAGATTCTCGCCGTTAGCTTCCATCGTTTCGCGAAACAATTCAGGATTGGTCAAAAGGAAATTCGAAGGCGAGATGGCTTCGCTGAGCTGTCGCACATAAAATTGCGCCTTGTGGCGTGTGTGATCGTCCAGACCATCCGCCTGTTCCACCAAGTCGGCTGCCCATCTCGATGTGACCAGATAAGTCTGTTTGATGAAGTCGAAAAATGCGTTGCGTGCCCATTCCGGGTCGGTGAAGCGCTTGTCGCTTTTCTCAGGCTCGACGACGCGTTCGATCGCGCTGTCACCGAGGCGCTGGATCGAATTCGTCCAGACATTCATGTAGCCGGAAAAAAGCCGCGTCTGAGCTTCAAGCGCGCGGGCGGGGTCGGAAAGCCAGTATTCCGTCAGCTTTGAGAAGGTTTTGACCATATCGGTCATCGGCTCGGAGATTGAATCGCGAACCTCGCCCTTCTCACGCGGGCCCGACCAGGCTGCCGCCGCTTTGCCGGCTTCTTCAATCATCCGCGCTACGTTGAGTGCAAAGCGCTCAGGATCCTTGACCAGATATTGGTCGACGGAGGAATGTGCATCGGTTTTGGTGTGGCCGTCGTCTGCCTTCCCCATTTAGCTTTTTGTCCTCCTGCCGCCGCCTTTTCTTGACACAGTATCATGGGAGCTAGATACCGGTCCAATACCGATCACGCCCTGCGGGAAGTTCTGGGCAGGTCATGGGACAAAAGAATGACGATATGGCGCGAGGCCTTCATTTCTTGTTTTGTCGCGGGATCGGCGACGGTGCTTTCATTTCTGGCTGGCTGCACGACAGTCAGTCTGGAAGATGCATTTCCTGCTGCGGTTCAGGCACCACCGAAGCAGGACACGACCCCTGTTTCGCGACCGGGCGAGTACCCCAACCTCAACGTCGCGCCCCAACCGTCGGGCCCGCAACTGACTAACGACGAAAGTCGCGCCGCGGTCGAGGAATTGCGCCAGAAGCGAGCGAGGCAGGCCGCAGGCGGCGGGCAGGGGACGTCGCTCGACGGCGCCGATGAATTGCGCCGACTGGCCAATTCTCACGCAGAGGAAACTTTGCGTGCCATCGAAGGTGAGTGACGTTCTGTCTCTCGACCCTCTTTCGATTTGCGTATATAGCCGCGAACCGAAACACCTGCCGCCAATGCGGTTACATACTCCAGGAAAAAGCTATGGAAGAGTTCCACAAAGTTCGCCGCCTGCCGCCTTACGTCTTCGAACAGGTTAATCGCCTGAAGGCAGCGGCGCGAACGGGTGGAGCCGACATCATCGACCTGGGAATGGGCAATCCCGATCTGCCGACGCCGAAGGCGATCGTCGACAAGCTGGTGGACGTTGTTCGCGATCCGCGCACGCACCGCTATTCCTCGTCGAAGGGTATCCCCGGCTTGCGCAAGGCGCAGGCGAATTATTACGCGCGCCGTTTCGGTGTGAAGCTCAACCCCGATACGCAGATCGTCGCGACGCTCGGTTCAAAGGAAGGCTTTGCCAACATGGCGCAGGCGATTACCGCGCCTGGCGACGTGATCCTGTGCCCGAACCCGACCTATCCGATCCACGCTTTCGGCTTCCTGATGGCTGGAGGGGTGATCCGCTCCATGCAGGTCGAGCCGGATGAAAACTTCATCCCGGCTCTCGAGCGCGCCATTCGTCACTCGACGCCGAAGCCGTTGGCCTTGATCCTCAACTATCCGTCGAACCCGACGGCATATGTCGCGACACTCGATTTCTACAAAGAAGTCGTGGACTATGCGCGCAAGAACGAACTCCTGATCCTGTCGGATCTGGCGTATTCCGAGATCTATTTCGATGGGAACCCGCCGCCGTCCGTGCTCGAAGTTCCGGGTGCAATGGATGTGGCAGTCGAGTTCACATCGATGTCCAAGACTTTCTCCATGCCGGGATGGCGTATGGGATTTGCGGTCGGTAATGAGCGGTTGATTGCTGCCCTCACGCGCGTGAAGTCCTACTTGGATTACGGCGCGTTCACGCCGATCCAGGTCGCTGCGACCGCTGCCCTCAATAGCGACGGGGCGGAAATCGAAGAAGTCCGCGCTGTCTATCATCGTCGTCGCGACGTCATGGTTGACACGTTTGCGCGCGCCGGGTGGGAAATCCCGGCTCCGGCCGCGACGATGTTTGCATGGGCACCGATCCCCGCAGCATTCCGCCATCTCGGCTCCTTGGAGTTTTCCAAGCTGCTGGTGGAGAAGGCCGACGTAGCGGTTGCGCCCGGTATCGGTTTCGGCGAACACGGCGACGACTACGTTCGCCTCGCGCTTGTTGAAAATGAGCACCGCATCCGCCAGGCAGCGCGAAGCATCAAGCGCTTCCTGGGCACAACCGGCGAAACGCTGGACAATGTGACGCCGCTGGCCGCGCGTCGCTGATTATTGCAGATCTGACAGTTACGAAGGGTGGCGGGGTTATGAGCGAAGCGTTGCGTGTTGGAATTGCCGGTCTTGGAACGGTGGGCGCGAGCGTCGCGCGTGTTCTCACCGAAAAGGCGGCGGAACTCACGCGCCAGTGCGGTCGTCCTATCCTCGTGACCGCCGTGTCCGCTCGCAGTAAGGGGCGGGATCGCGGTGTCGATCTGTCAGGCGCGGTCTGGTTCGATGATCCCGTTGAAATGGCGCGAACCGCCGACATCGATGTCTTTATCGAACTGATCGGCGGCGATGAGGGGCCAGCACGCGAGAGCGTTCGCGTTGCGTTGGAAAATGGCCGCCACGTCGTTACCGCCAACAAGGCGCTGCTTGCCAAGCACGGACTGGCTCTTGCTGGTATTGCAGAGGAAAAAGGCGTGCTTCTCAACTACGAAGCGGCCGTCGCAGGCGGAATACCGGTCATCAAGACGATGCGTGAATCGATGGCGGGCAACACCGTCTCGCGCATTTTCGGTATCCTCAACGGCACCTGCAATTACATCCTGACGCGGATGGAAGCAGAAGGCATCTCGTTTCAGGATTGCCTCGCTGACGCCCAGCGTCTTGGCTATGCCGAAGCGGATCCGACTTTCGATATCGAAGGGAACGACACCGCTCATAAGCTGTCGATCCTGACGAGCCTTGCTTTTGGCACTGAGATCGCTGCTGACGACATCTATCTTGAAGGCATTTCCAACATCACGCAGGCCGACATCCGGGCTGCGTCGGACCTTGGATATCGCATCAAGCTGCTTGGGGTAGCGCTACGCACCGAGAGCGGTATCGAGCAGCGCGTCCATCCGACAATGGTTCCGACTGCGTCGGTGATCGCACAGGTCAACGGTGTCACGAACGCGGTTGCGATCGAGACAGATATTCTCGGCGAGTTGCTTTTGTCGGGTCCGGGTGCCGGCGGCAATGCCACAGCTTCTGCCGTGGTCGGCGACATTGCCGACATCGCCAAGAGCCGGCCCGGTTTCCAGCATGGCCCGGTTTTCGGACGTCCGGTGACAGAGCTTGCACCTTACACGCGTGCCAAGATGCGCAGCCACGAAGGTGGGTATTTCATTCGCCTCACGGTTTCGGATCGCACTGGTGTATTCGCCGCAATCGCTCGCCGCATGGCTGACAACGAGATTTCACTGGAATCCATTGTCCAGCATGCCAACGGACACAACTCGGCGGATCAGAAGACGGTGATCCTCGTGACCCACGAGACGACAGAAGCTGCCGTCCGCAAGGCGGTCGATGGCATCACCAGTGACGGTCATCTGGTTGACAAGCCACAGGTAATCCGAATCGAACGCGCAGCCCGAACGCGGCTATAACAAGCCCGCATCCTTGAGGGTATTGCGACGCGAGCGGCTGACCGGAAGGGTTTCGCCGTTCGCCATCTTGATCATCAGGCGATCGCCTTGCCGCTGCGTTTCCCGCACCGCGTCGCGCGCGATCCAATGCGAACGGTGAATCTGAACACCGTCCAGGGGCGCGGTTTCCTTGATCGCGTCCGCCAGTCGAAGAAGCACCAGCGACGTGCCTTTGCTGGTGACGACTTCGACGTAGTGATCCTGCATCGTCAGGTAATAGAGCTCACCGCGTCGTTCAGGTGTCAAACGCTCCAGCAGGGGCGGGCGCTGCGGGACGGCTGAGGGCTCGCTTTTCTGCGTATTTTCAAGTGTCATCGAAAAATACGCCACGCATCCCGATGCAATCGCGGACAACGGCACCGTGTAGGCGATCAGCGCTCCGAAACCGATTACCTTCGCGTCGAAGATCCAAATGTTGATCAGCCACACGACAGCGGCAACCGGCAAACCGGCAATCGCGCCATAGACAGCAAAAGTGGCCGTTGACGGTCGTATGTCGTTGGCTGCAAAGCAGGCCTCAAGCAGCGTGACACAAAGAAATCCTGCCAGATAGGTCGTAACCGCTACGAGTGCCCAATATCCAAGCCGGGCAGGCAGCCCCAGCGCTTCGTAAGTGCCGAAGGGCCCCACCATCCCGAAGACGGCTGAGGCGGCGCCAAGTGCCACCCACAAAAGCGGCGACCTGAGAGTCACCTTCAACTGGCGCTTCGCGAATTGCATAGGGGATCGGCTCACGAACGAATTCCAGCAGCTTGCGAGGTTTGCGTTGAACAGAGGCAATCTGATGAGACAGGTCAAGCCTGCACTGTTTTCAAAAGCTCCACAATCTCGCAGGTACGTTCATGACCTTGACGCCTCTACTCGAAGCCTCGCTTGCCATCCAGATACATACGATTTCCGCAGTTCTCGCATTTTTGCTCGGTGCCTGCGTGCTGTTCCGACGCAAAGGAGATGCGTTTCACCGGGCAGGCGGAAAGATCTGGGTGGTCCTTATGCTCGTGGTGTGCGCCACGTCGATGTTCATCCACGCAATCCAGATGGTCGGTATCTGGAGCCCGATCCACTTGCTGTCGATCAGCACCACATGGTTCTTGTATAAGGGGGTGGCGGCTGCGCGCCAGCGGCACATTCATGAGCACCAGGCGACCATGAAGAGCATCTACCTCGGTGCCCTGGTCATCGCAGGCTTCTTCACTTTCATGCCGGGACGCATCATGCATGAGGTGTTTTTCAGTGGCCCGGACAGGCGTTTCGGCATTGCGACCGCGCTTCTCATCGCGCTGATCGTATGTGCTCTCGTCGCGACGGCGGCCCGCGACACATACCGCGCCCGTTGGCAGAAACGTACGTAAAAGCGGGTGCTTATCCCCAGTCACTCGAGTTTAATCGATTCACCTGAGCGCGGCGGGCCGAATTAAGCACCGCGCTACTTGTGGTCGTACAACGGCTTTGCCAAAAGGATGCTACCTAAACTGCGAACCGTCTTATTTGGGAATTTGTCATGGCATCTACCGCTTCGTCCGGTCTTGATCGTATCCTCACCCTCGAACTCGTACGTGTCACCGAGCGCGCCGCTGTCGCCGCTGCGCGTCTGCGCGGTCGTGGAGACGAGAAGGCTGCCGATCAGGTTGCTGTGGATGCCATGCGTTCCGAACTTAATCGTCTGCCTATCAATGGCGTGGTCGTGATTGGCGAGGGCGAACGCGACGAGGCGCCGATGCTCTACATCGGTGAAGAAGTGGGTACAGGCGATGGTCCGAGCGTCGACATCGCGCTTGATCCGCTCGAGGGCACCACGATCTGTGCCAAAAATCTGCCGAATTCGCTGGCCGTCATCGCGATTGCTGAAAAGGGCAGCCTGCTTTATGCGCCAGATGTCTATATGGACAAGATCGCGGTCGGGCCGGGTTACGCGTCCGGTGTCGTTGATATCGACGCTCCGGCAATCGAGAACATCGAGAACCTCGCGAAAGCCAAGGGCGTTCCGGTCAATGAGATTACAGCCTGCATCCTCGACAGGCCGCGTCACGCACGCCTGATCGAGGCAGTGCGCGCAACCGGCGCTGCGATCCGGCTGATTGGTGACGGCGACGTTGCTGGTGTGATCCATACGACGAACCCCGACGACACAGGTATCGACATCTACATGGGTACCGGCGGCGCGCCTGAAGGGGTGCTCGCCGCGGCAGCATTGCGTTGCATCGGCGGACAGATGCAGGGACGCCTTCTGCTCAACACCGAAGACAAGATCGCGCGTGCGGCCAAGATGGGTATTTCCGACCCGAACCGCGTGTATGCGATGGAAGATATGGCGCGTGGCGATGTTCTGTTTGCAGCAACCGGCGTGACGGATGGCAACATGCTGTCTGGGGTCAAATTTGGACGCGATTCGATCCAGACCCACACGATCGTCATGCGCTCTTCGTCAGGCACGGTGCGCGAGATCAAGGCGCGCCATCAGGATCTGGATAAGTTCTGATTAGACTTTGGCAAACCCGTTCGTCGCCACTAGCTTACGCGCGATGAACGGGATGCTGTCATGACTGATAAACGCTATTTTCTCGATGTACGTCGTTCCGCGTCCGGGCTTGCCTGGGTACACAGGCTCGACCTGCGTCAGGAAAATACGGCGCTTGCGATTGCGCAGGGGCATGGCGTTCCGGATATCGTAGCGCGAGTGCTGGCTGGGCGAGGCGTGGCACAGGATGACGCGGAACGCTTTCTGGACCCCACGATCAGAGATCTGCTTCCCAATCCTCGTACCTTCACCGACATGGACAAGGCGGCCGGCCGCATCGCAGATGCCGTTCTGCGGGGCGAGCGGGTTGCGATATTTGGCGATTACGACGTCGATGGCGCGGCGTCATCGGCTCTTATGCAGCGATTTCTCACGCACTATGGCGTCGAGACCGAGATCTATATTCCGGACCGAATTTTCGAAGGATACGGGCCGAACCCCGACGCAATGCGCGAGCTTGTCGGGCGCGGCGCAAAGCTCATCATCACGGTGGATTGCGGCACGAACAGCGCGGCATCCATCGACGCGGCCAATGAAGCAGGCGCTGATGTCGTTGTTCTAGATCACCACCAGGTAGGTGGCGTGCTGCCTGACGCAATCGCCATCGTAAACCCGAACCGCGAAGATGATCTGTCCGGGCAGGGGCATTTGTGTGCCGCCGGGGTCGTGTTCGTGACACTTGTCCGCACTGTCAGCGTTTTGCGCGAACGTGGAGCACAAGCGGCAGCTCCTGATCTTCTCGGCTGGTTGGATCTGGTCGCGCTCGCCACGGTCTGCGATGTCGTTCCGTTGGTCGGTGTCAACAGGGCATTCGTCGTCAAGGGGCTGGTGGCGATGCGCCGCATGGGCAACGCTGGCCTTTCCGCGTTGTCGCGAGTGTCGCGTATCGGCGAACCTCTCAATCCCTATCATCTCGGGTTCATCATCGGACCACGCATCAATGCCGGTGGACGAATCGGGGATGCAGCGCTCGGGAGCCGGTTGCTCGCGGACGACGATCCTGTCACCGCATTGAGTGTCGCCGAGACGCTTGATCGTCTGAATCAGGAACGTCAGGCGATGGAACAGTCCATGCTGGCGGAGGCCAAGGCCGAAGCAGATGTCGAACTGGCGGCAGGTGAAGGGCCGTCAGTGATCGTGACTGCAAGTGACCGCTGGCACGCAGGCATTGTTGGCCTTCTCGCCGCACGGCTCAAGGAGCACGCTCGCCGGCCAGCCTTTGCCATCAATTTCAACTCTACCGGCACCGGAACGGGCTCTGGCAGATCCATTCCGGGGTTCGACCTTGGTCGCATGGTGCGTGCAGCCGTCGACAAGGGGCTGCTGGTCAAGGGTGGAGGCCACGCAATGGCAGCCGGCATTACCATCCAGCGTGACAAGCTGGGCGATGTTCGGGCTTTCTTCGAGCAATGGGCATCCGACGACATATCGCGGCTGCGACATGAGGAATGCATCGAGATAGATGCAGCATTGTCCGCGGATGGGGCAACATTCTCACTGCTTGACGCCCTTGAGCACGCCGGGCCGTTCGGTTCGGGACATCCACAGCCGGTGCTGGTGCTTCCACATCACACTCTGGCAGATGCGCGACAGGTTGGGGCCAACCATCTTCGTCTGGAACTGCGGTCTCAGACCGGAGCACGTCTTCAGGCGATGGCTTTTCGCGCCGTGGATTCTGAGCTTGGAAACTTCCTGGTTTCAAACCGCGGCAGGGCGATGCACATCGTCGGAAACCTGTCTTCAAACTGGTGGAACGGATCACGCTCAGCCCAGTTTCGCGTGATGGATGCAGCATTGGCGTAGCGATTTTTGAGGAAACTGAACGGGGACTGTACACATGTTGCATGTCTTCATCTCTGGACAAGCTCGCTGGACGCCGCATATTCACTGATCGTGGGAGGGCATGATTTCCTGGATTCGTTTGGGAAAATACGAAAGGCTTGTACATGTCCGAAAATAAAGCCGGATCAAGCTGGGCACCGTGGCCCGTATGGCTGATTGTCGTGCTGATGGTTATCGGAGGGGGCTACCTCCTCTACGGTGGCATTCAGCTTATCTTTCTTGGTGGCTCCTGGTACTTCGCACCAACTGGCGCTGCATTGCTGCTGTCGGCATATCTCGTTGCCCGCAGGAATGTTCAGGGGCTCTATATTTTTCTCGTTGTTTTTGCCGTATCGATCGCATGGTCGTTGTGGGAAGTCGGCGTACAATTCTGGCCACTGGTTTCGCGGCTCGTAGCGCCGGCGGTACTCGGCCTGCTTCTGTTTCTTGCTGCGCCCGCGCTCACGCGTGGTGGTCGACGCATTAGCAGGGGTACGTCGCTTGCTGCTGTTGCGGTGTTGTTGGTTGGCCTGGGAGCTACGGGATATCGCGCATTTCAGCCGGTGCCCTATGTTGCCGCGACCAGCGAGCCTGAAGTGATCGCACAGAACGTCGATGCTCCTTCCGACTGGCAGCATTATGGGCGTACCGGCCACGGCACCCGCTATGCGCCGGACACCCAGATCACGACGGACAACGTCAAGGATCTCCAGGTTGCCTGGACGTATCGCCATGGCGATGTTCCTCTCGATCCCCGCGGCGTCGGCGCAAATGATCAGAACACCCCGATCCAGATCGGCGACACTGTTTATGCGTGCACGGTTCGCAACGTCGTACACGCCCTCGATGCCGACACTGGCGACGAGCGCTGGAGCTTCGATCCCAAGGCAGAGTCGCCATTGTGGCAGCGTTGCCGCAGTGTGAGCTACTTTGAGTCGACCGGCCAAATCTCTGCTGGTCTGCAGACAATCCGCGCTCAGGAGGTTGCCGCAGAAGCAGCCCGTCAGGCACAGGATGCGGCAGAAGCGTCGGAAGAGAACGCGGACGTCGAAGACGGGGCTGCTGAAACGGTCGACGCGCCTGCTGCGCCTGCGGAGGAGGTCCAGGCATCGTCCGAGGCCATCTGCCAGCGTCGCATCGTGATGACGACAATCGACGCGCGCCTGATCTCGCTGGATGCTGACACCGGCGCGGTTTGCACCCAGTTCGGCGACAACGGGACGGTTGATCTGAAGATCGGCATGGGCGAAGTGCGCCCCGGCTTCTACTTCCAGACGTCCGCTCCGACAGTAGCCAACGGTATCATCGTCATTGGCGGCTGGGTCGTTGATAACGTCGCTGTCGGGCTGCCGTCAGGTGTCGTGCGCGGGTTCGATGCCGAAACCGGCGAGCTGGTATGGGCGTGGGATCTCGGTAACCCAGACATTACACGTTTCCCGCCGGAAGGTGAGACCTACACGCGCGGCACGCCGAACGTCTGGTCGACCCCGGCTTTCGACGCTGAGCTCGGCCTTGTCTACCTGCCGACAGGAAACGCGACACCGGACTTCTTTGGTGGCCACCGCCGTGATTTCGACGAGGAATATACTTCTGCAGTCGTGGCGCTGGACATCCAGACCGGCCGTGAGCGTTGGCACTTCCGCACTGTCAACCATGACCTGTGGGACTATGACGTTCCTTCACAGCCAGCACTGTACGATCTTCCCGACGGTAGCGGCGGCAGTCAGGCAGCATTGATCCAGACCACCAAGCGTGGGCAGATCTTTGTGCTTGATCGCGCAACGGGTGAGCCGATCTTCGACGTCGAAGAGAAGGCGGTTCCTCAGGGCGCTGCCGAGGGCGATTGGACTGCTCCGACGCAGCCATACTCGGTGGGCATGCCGGCGATCGGCGTGGATCTGCTGACGGAAGCGCGGATGTGGGGTGCAACCCCGTTCGATCAGCTCTATTGCCGTATCGAGTTCCGCAAGTTGCGCTACGACGGTGACTTCACGCCTCCCGGTCTGGACGCTTCTCTGCAGTGGCCTGGCTTCTTCGGTGGCATGAACTGGGGCAGCTCTTCGATCCACGAGCCGACCGGCTATCTCGTGTTCAACGACACGCGCTCGCCGCATCGCATCCAGCTCGTGCCGCGCGAAATTGCTGACAATGCGGATGCCGCATCATCGCATGAAGGCTTGTCGGGCCAGTTGGGCACGCCATACGGTGCTGCCAAGGTAACCTTCATGTCGCCGCTGGGTGTTCCGTGTCAGGAGCCGCCATATGGCACGATGACGGCGATCGATCTGAAGACCCAGAAGATCGCATGGCAGGTTCCGCTTGGCACCGTGGAGGACAATGGGCCTCTCGGCATCAAGATGGGTCTTTCAATGCCTATCGGCATGCCAACCGTCGGTGGTCCCGTGACGACCGCTTCCGGGCTTGTGTTCTACTCCGGCACGCTGGACCAGAACATCCGGGCGTTCGATTTGGCTACCGGCAAGGAAGTCTGGAAGCATCGCCTTCCGGCTGGCACGCAGGTGACGCCGCTTGTCTACACGTCGCCAAAGACGGGCCGCCAATATGTCGTCGTTTCGGCGGGTGGCTCGCGCGCTTCTGATGTGCGTGGTGACTACATCATTGCATTCGCTTTGCCACAGTAAGCGGGTTTGAATGCGAAAAGCCCGCGCTCGAAAGATCGCGGGCTTTTTTGTGCTGTTGGCAGTTGGCCTACGCCAGTACGGTTTGCAGGCGTTCCAGGTCGTCAAGATGGGCACGTGCAATCTCGTAGCCCAGTCGGATCGCCTCATCTGCGCGGTGGAAATCCGCCAGTCCGATATGCCCAAGTTTCGGCATCAGCGCCAGATCGGGCGGGTCACCGGCCATCCGGGCACGCGCGATCCTGTCCTGGATGATGTTGAACGCTTCCACCATCACGCCAGTAATTCCGAGCCGCGTTTCGCGCTCGCCCGCATCGCGCTTGATCGTCAGTTCACGAATTTCCTCGTCAACATCGTCGGCGCTGTGCTTGATCACGGCAGCGCGTCCAAAAAGGTCATAGTGCAGGTTGACGGCCACCACGAGCGGTTGTTCGTGTGCGCGACACACCGATACCGGAACAGGGTTCACCAAAGCTCCGTCAACGAGCACCCGGCGGTTGCAGATGACCGGCTCGAAAACGCCTGGAAGTGCATAGGATGCACGCATTGCCTTTATGAGCGAGCCGCTGGAGAGCCAGATTTCGTGGCCGGTTCGGATCTCGGCAGCGACGCAGATGAAGGGTTTTGGCAGATCGGCAAAGGTAATCCCCGCCATATGCTGCTGCATCTTGGCATTGAGCTTCATTCCGCCCAACAGGCCGTTGCCGCCGAAGCTCCAGTCCATCAAACCGAACATGCGTCGCTTTGTCAGTGAACGCGCGAAATCTTCCAGCTCGTCCAGCTTGCCAGCCAGATAGCAGCCGCCAACCAGTGCGCCGATGGAGGTGCCTGCAATCATGTCAATCTCGACCCCGGCCTCATCGAGTGCACGGAGCACTCCGATATGGGCCCAGCCACGCGCGGCGCCGCCGCCCAGGGCAAGAGATACGCCAGATTTCCGGGGTTTTGGCTGCGCTATCGGTGGTTCTGTCGGCAGGGCGCCGCCGCCGCCGTCCTCATGTCTGCGTCGCAAAGACGCCCATTCAAGCATCATGCATACTCCCTATCCCCGTATGGTAACGTAAGGGGCGGGCGTATCAAAATAGTGAATCGATGTCTGAGTGCGCGACTTATGACGTAGTCGAGTAGACCTGTTCAGGATCGAACTGCGGCTTCGACCCGTCATCGATGAGCTTTGCATTCCCGTCCTCGAAGGTGACTTTCCTGTAAAAGCAGGAACGTCGACCTGTATGACAGGTTGCATCATGCCCCAGGACTTCGACCTTCAACAATATCGCGTCCTGGTCGCAATCCGTGCGCATCTCAACGACTTGCTGGAGATTTCCGGAGGTTTCGCCTTTTTTCCACAATTGAGCGCGCGAGCGCGACCAATAGTGGGCGATGCCTGTCTCAAGGGTCAGCCCAAGCGCCAGCGCGTTCATGTGGGCGACCATGAGGAGCACACCGTCGCGCGCATCCGTGACGATAGCGGTGATCAGACCATCGCGATCGAAGCGCGGAGCAAAAGCTGCGCCTTCTTCAAGCAGGCTCTTGTCAGTTGGTTGGCTGGGGAAATCCATGTTGCCAAAGGCTCCAGTCAGCGGGACAGGCCGCGCAGCATCATCATGAAGCGAGCCTGTTCTTCGGGATGGTCCCTGAACGCACCGGTGAATGTGGTCGTCAATGTGGTCGAGCCCTGCTTGCGAATTCCGCGCATTGCCATGCACATATGTTCCGCCTCGATCAGAACAGCGACGCCGCGAGGTTGGAGCACGTCCTGGATCACATGAGCGATCTGGGCAGTCATCGCCTCCTGCGTCTGCAGTCGATGTGCGAAGATGTCGACCGTTCGCGCGATCTTTGACAGCCCCACAACCTTGCCGTCCGGCAGATAGGCGACATGCGCCTTGCCGATGATCGGCACCATGTGGTGTTCACAATGCGAGTGGAACGAGATGTCACGAATGAGGACCATGTCGTCGTAGCCTTCGACTTCCTCGAAGGTTCGGCCAAGTTCCTCAGCAGGGTCCTGCTCGTATCCGGAGAACATTTCGCGATAGGCTTTGGCGACACGCTTCGGGGTATCGATCAATCCTTCACGTTCCGGATTGTCACCCGTCCATCGCAACAGGACGCCCACAGCGGCTTCAACCTCGGCGGCGGAAGGACGTTGATTGGTCTGTAGGCTGGAAAGATCTTGAGCAGGCGAAGTTTGCAAGGGGATGTTTTTGACGCAGGCGTCCATGAAAAGGGTCTCCCGTAGCCCCTTTCTATGAAGGGGCGAGTTGAACGGTCACCGCCTTGCACGGATCCCCCGAAGTGCCGGGTTTCCGAAACTGGTCGGTATTGCGACGGCACGAACTCGCGCATGCTTGTTCCAGCCGGTGTCTGGCACTTATATATGGTTCAGGGTCGGTAATGAAAGATGCCAACCGATAAACAATCCATCTCGCTTTGCAGGAATTGAAGAAGCCATGATCGACGAGGTGTATAATGCCAAAATTTTGGGTTTCGCAGGCAATATCGGGCGGATAGGCCGTCTCGAAAATCCGGATGCCACGGCGACAGCTCACTCCAAATTGTGCGGCTCTACCGTCACGATCGATCTGAAAATGGACAAGGATGTCGTAACGGACTTCGCGCATGACGTTAAAGCGTGCGCGCTCGGCCAGGCTTCATCGGCGATCATGGCGGAACACATCGTGGGCGCGACTGCGGATGAATTGCGCCAAGTGCGGGAAACGATGTTGCGGATGCTGAAGGAAAACGGCGCTCCACCGCAAGGCAGTTTCGAAGATCTGAAGTATCTTGAGCCAGTGCGCGACTATAAGGCGCGCCATACGTCGACTATGCTGACCTTCGACGCTGTCGTCGATGCGATCGGTCAGATCGAGCGCAAGCGGGCGGGTGAGGCGGCCTGAGCCGCCTCCCTGCGATATCATTTTCCGGCGAGCAGATCCCGCACCATTGGTGCGACCTTTGTGCCGAAGAGCTCGATGCTTTTCATCAGCTTGTCGTGGGACACGGTCCCGTTGGCATACTTCATGTCGAAGCGCGTAATGCCGAGCGTTTTCATCGTCGTTGCGATCTTTCTCGCTACGGTTTCAGGCGAGCCGACATAGAGCGAACCCATGTCCGCTTCCATGTTCATCCTGTCGGGTGTCGTGCGGCCCCAGCCGCGCTCGCCGCCGATCCGGTTGTGAAGCACTTCGTAACCCGGCCAAAGCTCCTCGCGTGCCTGCTCGTCGGTTTCTGCAACATGTCCCGGCGAGTGGACGCCCAGAGGCAACACGTCGCCACCGATCTGTTCGACGGCTCGGTGATAAAGGTCGATGAAGGGCAAAAACCGCTTTGGCTCGCCACCAATGATCGCAAGCATCATCGGCAAACCATAGGTCACTGCGCGGACCACCGATTCCGGGCTTCCGCCGACGCCGATCCACGTTTTGAGCGTGCCATTCTCGATGGGAGGATAAACGATCTGATCGCGAATCTCTGGGCGTACACTACCTTTCCAGTTGATGGTCCCGCCCTTCAGCAACGCCGCAAACAGGTCCAGCTTTTCCGAGAACAGCGTCTCGTAGTCGTTGAGAGCGTAGCCGAACAGCGGAAAAGATTCGGTGAAGGAACCGCGTCCCAGAATGACTTCTGCGCGTCCGCTGGAGATGGCGTCCAATGTCGAAAACCGCTGAAATACGCGAACAGGCTCGTCCGAGCTGAGCACGGTTACCGCAGAGCCGAGGCGGATCTTGTCGGTCCGTGCGGCGATGGCTGCCAGCGCCACTTCAGGCGCTGAAATGACAAAGTCATCGCGATGGTGCTCGCCCAGTCCTATGAAATCGAGTCCGACCTGATCCGCCAGGACGCCTTCCTCGATGACGTCACGCAACACCTGGGCCTGAGACTTGAGTTTACCGGTTTCGTCGGCTGTGACGTCGCCGAAAGTGTCGAGTCCGAGTTCAATTTGATTGCTCATGCTGAAAATCCTTGCTGCCGTTTCGTCCCCGGCGTGGCATTCGTCTCTTTGGATGCACAGATACTACTTCGAACGGCGTGTTCAAACGATCGACGCTGAGAACGGATTGTCTTCGATGAATGGACTTGAATGTGAATAATGGACGCGAAACGGTTTACAGCCGCAACTGGCGGGGGCCCTGGAAGAAGACTCCCGGCAGACTGTTCGGCACGATATTCATACGCCTCTATCAGCTGACACTCTCGGGCTTCATCGGAAATTCCTGCCGCCATTACCCGACATGCTCGGAATACGCCTACGAAGCAATTGCACGACATGGCCTGTGGGCGGGTGGTTTCATGGGGCTGTTTCGAGTCGTTCGATGCGGTCCCGGTGGCACCCATGGCGTCGATCTTGTCCCGGAAAGCCTCAGCCAGCGGTATCGGTGGTATCAGCCATGGCGCTACTGGGATATTTCGCGCCAGAAAAATGGTGAATTGCACGAATAGTCTGGCGATTTGTCATCGAAATGTTGACGCCGGGAAGAGAAGTGCGAACACTGACATCACCATTGCTGGTGCTAAAGGAGAGGGAAACGATGGCTCACAAGTTTGAAATCTACAAAGACAAGGCAGGCGAGTTCCGAGTTCGCTTCAAGTACAATAGCGAGATCATGTTCTCGACCGAGGGTTACACAAGTAAGGCCAGCGCTCAGAACGCGATCGACTCCATCAAGAAGAACGGTCCCGACGCGCCGGTCGAAGACAACAGCAAGTAATCATTCCCCGAACGGTCAGAGAGCCCGCGCTTCGAGGCGCGGGCTCTTTACGTTCACAGACCGGAGGGTTATGTGTGCCGGCATCGGGGAAACCACCCCGGATCGCTTGTTTGACTGGCCACCCGCGTTCGTAGGCGGGACTGGATAGGAGAATTCTTATGGCTTCTGTTTCCCTTACATTTCCCGATGGTTCCGTGCGCGATTACGACGCCGCCATGACTGGTGCGCAGTTGGCTGAATCCATCTCAAAATCGCTTGCCAAGAAGTCTGTCGCCTATGCGGTTGATGGCGTTGTGCGCGATCTTTCCGAACCGCTGGGTGCCTCGGGTGCCGTGGAGATCGTCACCCGCGACGACGTGCGTGCGCTGGAACTGATCCGTCATGATACCGCTCACGTCCTCGCCGAGGCAGTGCAGGAATTGTGGCCGGGCACACAGGTCACGATCGGGCCGGTGATCGAGAACGGATTTTACTACGACTTCGCGCGCAACGAGCCGTTTACACCGGACGACTTTCCCGTCATCGAAAAGAAGATGCGTGAAATTATTGCGCGCAATCAGCCGTTCACGCGGGAAGTGTGGTCGCGCGACAAGGCGAAGCAGGTTTTCCGCGACAAGGGCGAGGCCTATAAGGTCGAGCTGATCGACGCCATTCCGGAAGGTCAGGATCTCAAGATCTATTATCAGGGCGACTGGTTCGACCTGTGCCGTGGTCCGCATATGGCCTCCACTGGTCAGATCGGCAACGCGTTCAAACTGATGAAGGTTGCCGGAGCATACTGGCGCGGCGATTCCAACAACCCGATGCTAACCCGCATCTATGGGACGGCCTGGGCAACGCAAGAACAGCTCGACCAGTATATTCATATGCTGGAGGAGGCTGAAAAGCGGGATCATCGTCGTCTCGGTCGTGAAATGGATTTGTTCCATTTTCAGGAAGAGGGCCCCGGCGTTGTGTTCTGGCACGCGAACGGCTGGAAGATGTTTCAGACGCTCGTTTCCTACATGCGCAGGCGGCTCGATGCGGACTATCAGGAAGTCAACGCGCCACAGGTTCTCGACCATAGTCTTTGGGAAACCTCAGGCCATTGGGGCTGGTACAAGGAAAACATGTTCGCAGTGCAGTCCGCAGGCGATGAGGCGGAAGACAAGCGTGTTTTCGCGCTGAAGCCGATGAACTGCCCCGGCCACGTCATGATCTTCAAGCATGGCTTGAAGTCTTATCGCGAACTGCCGATCCGTCTTGCCGAATTCGGCACAGTGCATCGCTATGAACCATCCGGCGCGCTGCACGGGCTGATGCGGGTACGCGGTTTCACGCAAGATGACGCGCATATCTTCTGCACGGAAGAACAGCTTGCCGAGGAATGCCTGAAGATCAACGATCTGATCCTCTCGGTCTACGAGGATTTCGGCTTCAAGGAGATCGTCGTCAAGCTGTCGACGCGTCCGGAAAAGCGCGTTGGCTCGGACGAGAACTGGGATCATGCTGAAGCGATCATGACCCGTGTGCTTCAGCAGATCGAGGCGCAGTCTGGCGGTCGCATCAAGACGGATATCCTTCCTGGAGAAGGCGCGTTCTATGGACCGAAATTCGAGTACACGCTGAAGGATGCCATTGGACGCGAGTGGCAGTGCGGGACCACTCAGGTTGACTTCAACCTGCCAGAGCGGTTCGGTGCGTTCTATATCGGTGCTGACTCCGAGAAGAAGCAGCCAGTTATGGTTCATCGTGCCATCTGTGGCTCGATGGAGCGTTTCCTCGGTATCCTGATTGAGAACTTCGCTGGCCATTTTCCGCTTTGGCTCGCGCCACGACAGGTGGTGGTCGCAACCATTACGTCCGATGCTGACGACTACGCGAAGAGCGTTGTAGAAAAGCTGAAGGCCGTGGGGCTGAGCGCGGAAGCCGACCTTCGTAACGAGAAGATCAACTACAAGGTCCGGGAGCACTCTCTGTCCAAGGTGCCGTTGATCCTGGTTTGCGGTCGCCGTGAAGCGGAAGAGGGCACGGTCAATGTCCGTCGCTTTGGGTCACGAGATCAGGAGTCGATGACGCTTGACGCAGCCCTTGCGGCGTTCGTCGAGGAAGCGACGCCACCTGACCTGGCGCGTCGGCGTGCTGTGCCGGCGGCTGTCTGAGGTAAATAAAAAAAGGCCCCGCACATCGACCATGTGCGGGGCCTTTTTTAAAGATATCAAGCAGATAACGGCGCGAGGTGAATCTATTTCTCAGTCGCCGGAGCCAAGAGAAGGGTCGGCCAGTGTTTCGGCCGCAAGAACCTCAACGTCCTGATTGCGTCCAGCAACCACATTGAAATCCCGCTGATAAATCTTGTCGCGATTTTTGGCGACAACTGCGTAGTTGCCTTCCGCCAGAACCATCGAGGCGAAGGCGCCAACGCTTTCGCGAACAACGTCGCCGGAATCGGTAAGAACTGCCCATGAGGTGTCGGCGATAGCTTCGCCGCCTTTCTCACGTACCAGTTTGAGACTGACTTCGGCGCCCTGATGTTCGACCGTTGCTTCCGTCAGTTTTCCCGCCTCGACGTGAATATCTGAACGAATGACTGCGTTGACAGAGCCATAGTTCGATACGACGTGGTAGGTTCCCGAATTGAGCCGCACGACCGTGTTGGGCTGGACGTCCGGAACAATCAACGCCCGGTCACCGGTCGCGTCGGGCTCAGCTTCGTAAATCGCGAAACGCAGCTTGTCGGAAGGGATGCGGAGTCCACCGGACAGCGTCGCATCGAGTTTCAATCCACCAGCATCCAGCACGATCGATTCTGTTTTTGCGCTCCGGTCGACCGTGATGCGTTTGGTTGCGCCAGCCCGGCCGAAAGAGGCGTGTACCAGATAGCTACCGGGTTGCAGCATGAAGTTGCTCGAACCGCCTTGTGCCGACGCAATTAACGGCAACTTGCCGTCCTGATCCGGGTCGGGCTTGAAAACTCTCCAGACAAGCCCGCGCGTGATCGGCGCACCTCCGTCCGTAAGGAAGGCGGTAAGTGTAATTTCGCCTTCGCCGGCTTGCGAGAGAGGGCCTTGGGTCGTCGGTGATGCGTAGCTGGAGATACCGGGAACACGCAGGTTGTCGAGCGGGCTCGTTGCCTGTTGTGCGTGTGCAGCCGGAACGAGCGAACAAGCCGCTGCCGAAAATGCTATTCTGGTGAACAGTCTGGTAACAGCTGCTAACATGCCTTGCGTTGAACCCCAGTCGGATGGCAAATTCAAGGCATAAAATGCGACGTACACGCAAGGATTTCTTCTGACCGTTCGGCTGCAGAGATCTGGCAACAAGCGTCCAGGCGTGCGTGGTTGCTCTTCTCAAGCTCTCATGCCGAGCGACTGCACGAACATCTTCCCATCTTCGTAGGAGTTTTTATTGTCTCAGTCAGTGATTGATTTCATGCTCGCCCGCAGATCCGCTCCGATTGCGGAGCTCAAAGAGCCTGCACCGAGCGATGCCGAAATTGCCACGATGCTCAGGATCGCAGCACGGGTTCCCGATCACGGCATGGTGCAGCCATGGCGTTTTATCCTTTATCGCGGCGAGGTGCGTCATGAAATTGGCCGAATGCTGGCTGCCCGTGCGCAGGAGCGGGAGGGCCACCTGGATGAAAAGCGCCAGCAGCAGGAACTGATGCGATTTGCGCGCGCTCCGCTCGTGATCGGAGTCGTTTCAGTGGTGAAGGATCATCCGAAAGTGCCGCAGTGGGAGATGCTCCTTTCCGGTGGTGCGGCCGCCATGAATCTGGTGCTTGCAGCAAATGCACACGGTTATGGCGCCAACTGGATCACCAACTGGTATTCCGAAGACGAGGAAGGGCGCCGCCTGCTCGGACTGGCGCCGAATGAGCGCGTTGTCGGGTTTGTCCATATTGGTTCGCACGATGGCGGAACCGCCGACCGTCCTCGCCCCGATATGGAAGCGCTGGTGTCAGAATATTCCGGACCTTGGGAGGCCTGACACGTGTTCTATGAGCCGAACAAGGGCCATGGCCTGCCGCATGATCCGTTCAAGGCGATTGTATCGCCGCGCCCGATCGGCTGGATTTCGACAGTTTCGTCAACCGGCAAGCTCAATGTTGCGCCTTATTCGTTTTTCAACGCACTGAGCACGAACCCCCATCTCGTGATGTTCTCTTCGGAAGGAGAGAAAGATAGCGTTGTCTATGCGCGCGAGACGGGTGAGTTCGTATGTAATCTGGTTGGCCGGGCATTGGTGGAAGCGGCAAATGCGACGTCCGTCGATGCTCCACGAGGCGTGTCGGAATTTGACTATGCAAAGCTCGAAACGGCGGTGTCGACGCTGGTGAAGCCACCACGCGTCGCGCAGGCGCTGGCAGCACTCGAATGCAAGGTCACCGAAATCCACCAGCCGAAGGGGCTGGATGGAAAAACCGGCAATCGCTTCATGGTGTTCGGCGAAGTCGTCGGTGTCTATATGAGCGAAGACGCGATGACGGACGGAATGTTCGACATTGTCAAAGCCGGAACAGTTTCGCGGCTTGGCTATCTGGATTTTACGTCCGTCACGGATACGTTCCAGATGCGTCGTCCTCGCTGGAACGACGCATGACGAACCGATAGGCGCTCAGGTGCTGGCAGCGTTGGCTCGCGCCAGCAGCCTTTCCGCTCTTTTCAGGTGAGGGCGGTCAAACATCTTGCCGTCGATACTGATGACGCCCGGATTGCCGGCAACGGCGAAGGCGTCGACGATTGCCTGCGCATGCTGCACGGCATCTGGAGACGGGGCGAATATCTCGTTGATGACAGGAACTTGCGCCGGATGAATAGCCATCCGCCCGGTAAAGCCATCGCGGGCACCCTCGCGGCTGTCGCGTTCGAATGACGCTTCATTTCTGAAATCGGGAAAGACGGTGTCGATTGCCGCGACATCGGCGGCATTGGCGGCAAGGAGCGTCGTCACCCGGGCGTGCTGGAAAACCTGCGTATAGACGCCATTCGCATCACGCGTCTCTGAAGCGCCGATTTCGGCGGACAGGTCTTCTGCACCCCAGGTCAGGCCGGACAAACGAGACTCCCCACGCGCGTAGCTAGCCGCATTGAGGACGCCAAGCGGTGTTTCTGTGATGATGGGCAGGATGCGGGTTACCCCATCTTCCAGACCATTGCGGGCTTCCTCCACGCGCAGGCGCACAGCAAGCCGCGCGACATCATCTGCGCTGTTTGATTTTGGTAGCATGACGCCTTCTGGTGCGCCCTTCATGATTGCGCCGAGGTCGTCGTCGGTCAGGCCTGACGAAAGGTCGTTGACGCGCACGTAGAGGCGGGGGCCCGATCGTTCCTGCATAAGAAGCGATGCCGTGATCTCGCGTGCTGCAGCCTTGCGGTCCAGGGAAACCGAGTCTTCCAGATCGATGATCAGGACATCGGCACCCGAAGCCAGCCCCTTGGCAAGCTTGCGTTCGGAATCGCCCGGTACAAAAAGCAGGGAACGCATCAGGCAGGCCTTTTCTGGATCATCGTCTGGCGGACGCATCTGGCTACCAGAACGTCATGTTGATTGTAGGCGCGGTGTTCCATTTCGACGACGCCGCGATCCGGCTTCGACTTTGATTCTCGGATGGAGCGGATTTCCGTTTCGACACGCACTGTATCGCCATGGAAAAGCGGATGAGGAAACGTGGTGTCGGTCATGCCCAAATTGGCGACGATGGTGCCAAGCGTGGTTTCATGCACCGAAATGCCGATCATCAGGCCGAGTGTGAAAAGAGAATTGACCAGCGGTTTGCCCCATTCACTCCTGGCAGCATAATCAAAATCGATATGCAGCGGCTGCGGGTTCATGGTCATTGTCGAGAAGAACACGTTGTCACTTTCGGTCACGGTACGGGTGATCGGGTGACGGATCACCTGACCGATCGCGAATTCCTCCAGATATAGCCCTGCCATGTACCGTTCCTCCGAATGCGATGGTTCCCTAGCGGTTAAAATCTATGGTGAACCGTTCGTAAACCATTTTTCAATAGCGTCAGGGTGTATAGGGCGGGTCAGGCGTTAAACATCCATGATTATCAGGCATTTTCTCACATGGATCGGCAATGCGCGGGTTTCAGAGCGGGTTGCTGCTGCGAGCGCCTTGTCGAGGGCGTTTCTCAACCATGAGCTTCCGTTCGAGGATCGCTGTGAGGCTGAAGCGGCGTTGACGCTGCTGCTGGATGATCCTTCGCCAAAAGTGCGCGCCGCTCTTTCCGAGGCATTGTCAATGAGCAGGCAGGCACCGCCACAGATTGTGGCCGCGCTTGCATCGGATCAGGACGACGTGGCCGAATGGGTTCTCGTTCGTTCGCCCATTCTGATGGATGGCGATCTCATTGACCGTGTTGCAGCCGGCTCAGGCCGTGTGCAGCTTTCTATTGCGTCGCGCCCGCAGGTATCGATGAGCCTTTCGGCTGCGATTGCGGAGGTTGGCGAGCTGGCGGCCTGTATTGCTTTGGCGCGCAATGAGGGGGCCGTCATTGCTTCATTGAGCTATCGACGGCTGGTGGAGCGCTTCGGCCATGATGCAGCTCTGCGCGAGGCATTGATGGGCGATGCGAGTCTGCCGGGCGAATGTCGCCATATGTTGCTGGTCAAGCTGGGCGAGGTGTTGCGCGAGGCACCGCTGGTACGGGCGCTTATGGGCGAACGGCGTGCGCATCAGATCACCCGCGATGCCTGCATGCGCGCGTCGCTGACGCTCATCGAGAACGTGCCGGTTGGGGAACATGCGGCGCTGATCGAGCATCTACGGCTGCGTGGTGAATTGACCGGCGCGTTTCTGCTGCGCGCGGTGGCGCACGGCAAGGTCGATTTTCTGGGCTCCGTCCTGATGGCTTTGTCTGGCCAGACGGAAGGCCGCGTCCGGGCAATCCTTGCTTCGGGCCGTGACGTTGCAGTCATGGCGCTCCTGCGTGGTGCAGGTGTTTCAAAGGAGTTACACGGCGTGGTCGTGGTCGCGCTGAAAATTTGGCGCAATGTTGCGGCCGGCCGGCAGGTCGCGGGTGTACAGGAAGTCAGCTGGGCAATGCTGCGCACTTTGGACGCAGCTCAGGGACAGTCGGAATCCTTCGAGCAGCACAACGATGTCGCAGCGCTTATCCGGATGATCCATCTGGAAGCGTTGCGAGACAACGCTCGAGACCACGCACTCCAGATCACCGCAGCCTGACGAGCTGGTTCAGATATCCAGCTCTGGCGCGAACTCCGCCCTTTCCTGGATGAAACGGAAACGGGCTTCCGGCTTCGTGCCCATCAAGGCTTCTACGGATGCCTTCGTTGCGTCTTCATCATCAATGATTTCGACCCGCAGCAAGGTCCGCTTCTTGGGGTCCATCGTGGTTTCCTTGAGCTGCGCCGCCATCATTTCGCCAAGCCCCTTGAAGCGACCGATCTCGATCTTTCCGCGGCCTGAAAACTCGGTTTTGAGCAATTCGTCCTTGTGATCGTCGTCACGCGCGTAACGCACCTTGCCGCCTTGGCTGATGCGATAGAGGGGCGGGACGGCCATGTAGAGATGCCCGTTGCGGATCAGCTGTGGCATTTCCTGGTAGAAGAAGGTCATTAGAAGCGACGCGATATGTGCACCGTCAACGTCGGCGTCGGTCATGATGATCACGCGATCATAGCGCAAATCTTCATCGCGATATCTGGAGCGAGTTCCGCATCCGAGCGCCTGAATGATGTCGGCAATCGTCTGATTGGCGGTCAGCTTGTCATGCCCGGCGCTCGCCACGTTGAGGATCTTGCCGCGCAGCGGGAGGATCGCCTGGTTTGAGCGATCACGCGCCTGTTTGGCCGAGCCACCAGCGGAGTCACCCTCCACGATGAAAAGCTCCGCGCCCTGTGCTGCGTTTTGGGTGCAGTCAGCCAGCTTGCCCGGCAAGCGAAGTTTCCTGACCGCACTCTTGCGGGTAACTTCCTTTTCCTGGCGTCGTTTGACGCGCTCATCGGCACGGGCGATCACCCAGTCGAGAAGCTTTGAGGATTCCTGCGGATTGTCTGCAAGCCAGTGGTCGAAAGCGTCGCGGATCGCGTTCTCGACGATGCGCTGGGCCTCGACAGTCGCCAGCCGGTTTTTGGTCTGGCCGACGAATTCCGGCTCGCGAATGAAGACCGACAGCATTCCGGCTGCCGAGATCATCACGTCCTCTGCCATCACGATAGAGGCACGCTTGTTGCCGACGAGGTCGGCGTAGTTCTTCAGCCCACGGGTCAGGATGCTGCGGAAACCCATCTCATGGGTGCCACCTTCATCGGTCGGAATGGTGTTGCAATAGGAATTGACGAAGCCGTCGCCGCCAAACCATGTCACTGCCCACTCGACGGCGCCGTGGCCGTTGTTCTTCTCCGTCTTGCCAGCGAAGATTTCTCGCGTGACTTGAAAGTCAGAGCCGAGCGACGCTGCAAGATAATCCTTGAGGCCGCCAGGAAAGTGGAACACAGCTTTGGTCGGTGTGTCTTCCTTTTCGGAAAGCAGCTCCGGATCGCAGATCCAACGGATCTCGACACCGCCAAAAAGATACGCCTTGGAGCGCGTCATCTTTAGAAGACGTGCTGGCTCGAACTTCAACGAGTGGCCGAAGATTTCCGGATCGGGGTGGAAGCGCACGCGCGTGCCACGACGATTGTGAACTTCGCCAAGACTTTCGATCCCACCCTGAGCAATGCCGCGTGAGAAGCGCTGGCGGTAGAGCTTGCGCCCGCGTGCAACCTCCACTTCGAGCATATCGGACAGGGCGTTCACCACAGACACGCCTACGCCATGCAAACCGCCTGACGTTTCATAGACCTTGGAATCAAATTTTCCGCCCGCATGGAGTGTCGTCATGATCACTTCGAGCGCCGATTTGTCCTTGAATTTCGGATGTGGGTCGATCGGGATGCCACGGCCATTGTCTGTCACGCTGACAGACCCGTCGCCATGTACCTCGACCTCAATGAAGGTCGCGTGGCCGGCCACCGCTTCGTCCATCGAGTTATCGATGACTTCGGCGAACAGATGATGCAACGCTTTCTCGTCGGTGCCACCGATATACATGCCGGGACGACGCCGCACTGGCTCGAGCCCCTCAAGAACCTCAATGTCCTGAGCGCTGTAACCTTCGGAAGCATCCTTTGCGACCGGCGCGACCGTGGCTGACTTCGCGGCCTGAACGATGGGGTCGGCAGGACGGGCAGAGATCGGGCTTGGTGTGGAAATTCCGGAGAAAAGATCGTTACCGTCGTCCATGTAAACCTGTCTTGGAAATAGGGCGAATCACCCACAACGGGGCCACTGTGTCGCCGTTATATCAGCATTCTGGGCGTCAAGGTTCTTGTTCCGTTCGAGAGTGCCCTGTTGCTCCCCAACATAGTGAGCCCAGCAGCGATTGCGCAACACTTTGATAACCAAGGCCCGAAGTCGCGTGGTCCCGAAGGCCGCTTGGAAGGATATTGTTGACCTTTCCACACGAGGTTGGCGGCGGGAGTAACTTTGCCTCGCGTGATGCCGAGGCGCATGGAGCAGTGCATATGGCGCAGGAACACGACAGAGAAGATCGCAACGGCTTGTCGAGACAGGCGCGAACTGTGCTGATCTTCATTTCGGCGTTCGCTTTTGCGTTCGGAGCGGCGACGTTCGCCCGCGCGGTAGCGGCCGTCATCGGCTGATCGACCCGCGATGGTCATGAGAGGCGCAGTGGGGCGTTCAGGCTGACGTTCCGCTGCCTGACCCATAAGGCAATCAGGCTTGCGACCCAGAAATCCTAACTGACTTCGGGCTTGGCTCTTGATTGAGCCGAAAGCGGAAACCCGCTTTCGGCATTGTCGATGACGTCAGCTTCTCGCGGACGTTAGCTTGCCAGTACCTCGACCGGAGGACAGGCGCAGACGAGATTGCGATCTCCCCCAACATTGTCGATGCGCGAGACTGGCGGCCAGTATTTGGAGGCAAAATTTGCCTCGCCGGCAGGGAATGCCGCGATCGTCCGCGAATATGGATGGGTCCATTCGTTGGCGATCGTCTCCGCCGAAGTATGCGGGGCGTTCACGAGCGGATTGTCATCCAGCGGCCATGTACCGTCGGCCACCTTGGACGCTTCCCGCGCAATGCCGATCATTGCGTCGCAGAAGCGATCGATCTCGAGCTTTGACTCGCTTTCCGTCGGCTCGACCATCAGCGTGCCAGCCACTGGCCACGACATGGTCGGGGCGTGGAAGCCGTAGTCAATCAGACGCTTGGCGATGTCCTCGACGCCGATGCCCGCCGTGTCTTTCAGAACGCGGGTGTCGAGAATGCACTCATGCGCGACGCGACCGTTCTTGCCCTTGTACAGCACGGGGTAGAATGCCTTCAGGCGCTCGGCAATGTAGTTGGCGTTCAGGATCGCCATCTCGGTTGCGTGCTTGAGGCCCGACCCACCCATCATACGGATATACATCCACGTGATCGGAAGGATGGATGCCGAGCCGAACGGCGCAGCCGATACGGCGTAGCCATCGCCACCGAAGACGTGCCCTGGCAGGAATGGCGCAAGATGCGATTTCACGCCGATCGGTCCAACGCCTGGGCCACCGCCGCCATGCGGAATGCAGAACGTCTTGTGCAGGTTCATGTGGCAGACGTCGGCACCCAAGTCTCCGGGGCGCGCAAGGCCAACCATTGCGTTGAGGTTCGCACCGTCGAGGTAAACCTGTCCGCCATGGTCGTGGACGGTCTTGCAGATCTCGCGCACACCTTCCTCGAACACACCGTGGGTGGACGGGTAGGTGATCATGAGGGCGGCAAGACGATCAGCATACTGCGCTGCCTTGGCCTTGAGGTCGGCAACGTCGATGTCGCCATCGTCGGTGCACTTGACGATGACCACACCCATGCCGGCCATGGCTGCGCTTGCGGGATTGGTGCCGTGAGCTGACGAAGGGATCAGGCAGACGTCGCGCCCGGTATCTCCCCGCGACTGGTGATAGCGACGGATAGCGAGAAGACCCGCATATTCACCCTGGCTGCCAGCGTTCGGCTGCAGAGAGCAGGCGTCGAAGCCGGTAATCTCGGCAAGCCAGCTTTCCAGCTCATCGGTCATTGCCTTATAGCCGGTGGCGTGTTCTGCCGGTGCAAACGGATGAAGGCCACCAACGCTTTGCCAGCTGACTGGCATCATCTCGGCTGCGGCGTTCAGCTTCATGGTGCAGGAGCCAAGCGGGATCATCGCGCGGTCGAGGGCCAGATCCTTGTCTGCAAGCCGGCGGAGCAGGCGCATCATTTCCGTTTCCGAGCGATGATCATGGAACATCGGCTGGGTCAGGAATTCGCCGCCACGTGGATTTTGGGGCAGTGCCCTCGGTGCTTCAGTCGCGACCGTGACGCCCAGAATTCCAGCAATGGTCTGCAGGTCTTCTTCCGTCGAGGTTTCGTCGAAGGCGACGCTGATACGGTCCTCGTCGACGACGCGCAGGAGCAAGCCGGATTCCTCAGCCTTGGCGGCGAGCGCCTTGGCATTTCCGCTGACGGTCACGGTGACAGTGTCGAACAACCGAGCCTTGATGCCGAGCGCTGCGGCAAGGCGTGAGGCGAAATTGTTGACGCGTCGTGCGATGGCCTGCAGCCCTTCTGGCCCATGCCAGATTGCGTAGGCGGTCGCCATGTTGGCGAGCAGTGCCTGGGCGGTGCAGATGTTGGAGGTCGCCTTGTCGCGACGGATGTGCTGCTCACGCGTTTGCAGTGCGAGGCGGAACCCTGGACGGCCATGGGCGTCCGTCGATTGACCTACAAGGCGGCCCGGCATCAGACGGGTGAGGGCGTCAGAAACGGCGCAGAACCCAGCGTGCGGCCCACCGTACCCCATCGGCACGCCATAGCGTTGCATCGAACCGACGGCGATGTCGGCACCCAATGATGCCGGCGATGCGGTGATCGTCAGTGCCAATGGATCAGCAACGAAGATGACGATTGCGCCAGCAGCCTTGGCCGCAGCGATGGTTGCCTTGTGGTCGCCGAAAACGCCATAGGTGTCCGGCCATGGCACGATCAGCGCTGCAGTCTCGGCGCCAATCTCGGTGGCTTCGATGTTGATCCCAAGAGGCTCCGCACGCGTCTTCACAACGTCGAGCGTCTGGGCGTGGAGTTCGCCTGCGATCACCACGTCGTTCTTCTTGGAACGGTGGTGACGCCAGGCGATTCCCATCGCTTCGGCAACGGCGGTTGCTTCATCCAGCAGCGAGGCGGAAGCGATCGGCAGGCCGGTGAGTTCGCTGACCAAGGTCTGGAAGTTGAAAAGCAGCTCAAGGCGGCCCTGGCTGATCTCGGACTGGTAGGGGGTGTAGGCCGTATACCAGGCGGGGTTCTCAAACAGGTTTCGCTGGATCACAGGTGGCACGTGAACGCCGTGATAGCCTGCTCCAATAAAGCTCTTCAGAACCTTGTTCTGATTCATCTTTTCGGAGAGCTCAGCAAGTGCTTCAGCCTCACTTGCTGGTGCGGGAAGGGCGAGCGGGCGCCCCAGCCGAATGGACTGCGGAACGGCCTGGCTGATCAATGTCTCAACCGAAGGCACGCCGAGCGTCGTCAGCATGTGCCGAACGTCCGAAGCGTTTGGCCCGATGTGGCGATCGGCAAAAATTGCTTGTTTTTCCGTCATATCCTGCTCTTAGCCGATCAGCGCCTGGTAGCCTGCCTCATCGAGCAGACCTTCGAGCTGGGATGGGTTGGAAAGCTTCATTGTCCAAAGCCAGCCTTCGCCGGTTGCCGACGAATTGACGAGAGCCGGGTCGGACGTGAGGGCTTCGTTGACCGAGGTGACTTCGCCATCGACGGGGGCATAGACGTCGGACGCAGCCTTGACCGATTCAACCACGACGGCTGCATCGCCCTTCGAGAAGGCCTTGCCGACTTCCGGCAGTTCAACGAACACCAGGTCGCCCAGCTGCTCCTGCGCGTAGTCGGTAATGCCGACAGTGACTGTGTCGCCTTCGACGCGGAGCCATTCGTGATCTTCAGTGAAATAGGTCGTCGCCATGAGGATTATCCTTTGCGGTAGCGATGCGGCGTGAAGGGAAGAGGGTGAACTGCCAGACGCACGCGATTGCCGCGTACTTCTGCGAAAACTTCAGTTGCGGGCTGCGCGGGTTCTGTATCAACGTAGCCCATGGCGACCGGGTGCCCGACTGAGGGACCAAAGCCGCCGGAGGTGACTTCGCCGACGGTTTTTCCGTCTGCGTCGATGAGGGGGGTGCCATCGCGAACCGGTGCGCGGCCTTCAGGCTTCAGACCAACGCGCTTGCGGGCCGCACCCTGAGAGATTGCGGCGCGCAAGGCGTCGGCCCCGATGAATGTGCCCGTCTCGCGCAGCGGCTTGGCGATTGCCCACATCAGGCCAGCTTCGACGGGGTTGGTGTCTGGCGTGATGTCGTTGCCGTGAAGGCACAGGCCGGCTTCAAGACGCAGGCTGTCGCGCGCAGCGAGACCAACCCATGCGACGTTTTCATTTGCGAGCAGCTTGTCGGCAAATTCCCTGGCTTCCGGGATCGGCATGGCGATCTCGAAACCGTCTTCGCCAGTGTAGCCTGAGCGGGTGGCGAACCAGCCCGTTTTCGGCTCGACACCCTGCATGAATGTCAGGTGCGAAAGATCGAGGCCAGCTTCAGTGAGCGCCGCTTCAGCGGCAGGACCCTGCAGTGCGAAAAGCACACGATCGAGCGGGTCAACGACGCAATTGAATTCCGCTGCAACGGCGCTCAGATGAGCCACGTCGGCGGCGGCATTTCCGGCATTTGCGACAACGATGAAGCGTGTTTCAGCTACACGGGTTACGATGACGTCGTCCGAGATTCCCGCCTTCTCATTGAGCAAGAAGGTGTATTTGGACTGACCGAGGGCCAACGCTTCAGGGTCGAAGGGGCAGGCGCGGGCAAGTGCCTTGGCTGCCTCGCCACCGCTCACCTCTATGAGCTTCATGTGGGAAATATCGAAGAGGCCAGCCTTCTCGCGGGTGTGAAGGTGTTCCTTCAACACGCCCAGCGGATAGGTGATCGGCATGTTCCAGCCAGCAAACCCACCAAAGCGCGCTTTAGCCGCCTCGTGCAGTTCGTTCAGTGGCAATTTCAAAAGGTCGCCTGAGCCCGTATCGGCCATGTCGTCTCCAGAGCAGCACTAGCCAGCCGCACAATTGCAGCAGGCTTGTGCCCCTCTGTCTGAAGCCTGAGAGACTCGGTAGCTGAACGCATGGCCGCGCTACCTTACACCTTCGGCGCGGGGAGCCGTTCGGCCCTCCCGACTTTCCAGAGTGTCCTTTCGGTCTACGGTTCTTTTGCCTGAGAGATTTCGGGCGATTTCCCCTTCGGCGGCAGCGTCGCTGCTCTCTCCCGCAAACCGACGGGCGCTACGCCCCGGACACAATCGTTCTAGCTGAACAGTTTCAGCCTGTCACCTGCCGCAATCGGAGATTTCGATTGCGGCATAGGTTTTGACAATGGATTTTTATCCCAGTCGCGCAGCGTGCCAGCGTAGGTGATCATCCATGAAGGTGGAGATGAAGTAGTACGAGTGATCGTACCCTTCGCGCATGTTCAAGGTCAGCTTCGTCTGCGTACCCTTCACGGCCTCTTCGAGGAGCCATGGCCGCAAGCCTTCGTCAAGAAAACTATCGGCCGTGCCCTGGTCGATGAGGATTTCGGGGAAGCTCTTGCCTTCGCGAATCAAAGCGACGGTGTCATAGGGCCGCCACGATGCTTCGTCAGCGCCCAGATACTTTTCGAGAGCGGGACGCGACCAACCTGCAGTTGAAGGCTCGAAAATCGGTGCGAATGCCGAAACCGACTTGAACCGCTCCGGGTGCTTGAGCGCGATGGTGAGCGCGCCATGACCACCCATTGAATGCCCGAAGATACCCTGGCGATCCATGTCCGCGGGGAACTCTTTCGCGATCAGCGCGGGCAGTTCTTCGGTGATGTAGGAGTACATCTTGTAGTGCTTGGCGTAGGGCTCCTGCGTTGCGTCAACGTAAAAGCCGGCTCCCTTGCCGAATTGCCAGTTATCCGGCTCATCCGCAACATCCTCACCCCGGGGGCTGGTGTCTGGGCAGACGACGATCACGCCGAGTTCAGCGGCAAGCTTGCGATACTCGCCCTTGTCCATGACGTTCTGGTGCGTGCAGGTCAGCCCTGACAGGTACCAGAGAACCGGAAGCTTACCGTCTTTCGCCTGCGGCGGAACGAACACCGCAAACGTCATCTCGCAATTGCAGGTCTCGGAAGCGTGGGAATAGACCCCCTGAACGCCGCCGTGTGAAAGGGAAGTAGAGAGTGTTTTCATAAGCTTGAGTTAGCCGATCCGTTCACGGAAGTCGACTCGGCCCAGCTCAGTCAGCCTCAACCACGAGGCGTGGAGTGTGCGCCCCCCTTGTCTAGTTTCCCAGTGCGACCGCAGCGTTGACGGCGGCGGCGACGAGCACGGTGTTGAAGAAAAACGACACGATGGCATGGACGATGTTGATGGAGCGCATGCGTTGCGTGGTGATCTGCACGTCGGAGGTTTGCGCGGTCATGCCGATGACGAAAGCGAAGTAGACGAAGTCGCTTCCGCGCGGCTCGGAGGTTCCGGGAAAGTCGAGGCCGCCTTCCAGTTGATCGGTGGCGTCCCTAGGCTGCCAGTAGACATGCGCGTAGTGGATCGCTGCAATCATGTGAATGGTCAGCCAGCCGAGTGGAACGGCAATCAGCGTCAGTGTTGCAGCGATCACGCCGGGCCGATGATCGGCGTTCAGAAGCACGAACAACGCGACGAACGCACTGGCGACGGCGGCCAGAGTCACGAGGAAAATGGCGGTCACCGGCAGGTCGTTGCTTGCGGCATGCTTGCGCAGATATTCGGCGCTCAGGGTCGGGAGCCGTTTCAGCTCAAGGCCGAGATAGGTGACGAAAAACGCGTTGGTGGCTAACGGAAACGCCAGTTGCGGCAGCGCCCACAGCCCAAGTGCCAGGGCAACAACGCCGACCGCGACGGCCAGATAGAACGGAGCATGGCGGCCGGCGAGACTCATGCTGACACGTTGCGTTTGGCGCGGCGCACGGTCTGGTCGAGCGCTTGCAGGAAGGCCGAGCGATCTTTGGGAGTGAAGCCGGGATTGTAGCCCTTGATCTCGCCGCTCTCGCGCAGATGCTGTTTGAGGTCGCGCATGGCGACCGCCATGCCAATGCTTTCGGGCGTGAAGGGACGACCGGTCGGCCCGAGCACATGAAGACCCTTTTCGACGAGCCGGGCGGCAAGCGGGACGTCAGCGGTGACGGCGACGTCGTTTTCGCCGGCGTTTTCGACAATCCAGTCGTCGGCGGCGTCGGCGCTCTTGGTGACGACGACATGGCGGACCATCGGATTGCGTGAGGGACGCAAGCCGCCATTGGAGACGAAGGTGATGACGCACTCATGCCGCTCGGCGACGCGGGTTGCCTCGTCCTTGACCGGACAGGCGTCGGCATCGATGAAGATATGGGGATGGGTGTGTGTCATGGGATCGTTCGCAAAAAAGCCAGAAGGGCGGCGTCGTAACGTGCCGGATCTTCTTTCCAGGACTGGATGTGGTCGGCACCGGTGCGCAGATATTCGGTCGGGGCGGTCCGCCGTGCTACCAGATCGTCGCTGAGGCCGATTGGCACGATCCGGTCGGCACTGCCATGGGACAAAAATAGCGGCCCGGCAAATCCTGCATATTCTGCCATCACGTTGGCGTGGCGCAGGTCGAACGGCATCCGCCATGCGCCGAGCGTCAAGCCGCCGCGCAGGAGGACGCCGGCGAGGGGAATGTCGAGTTGCCGCATCTGGTCGAGAACTGTAGCGGAGAAGTCGATCGCGGGTGCGTCGAGCACGATAGCTTTGACCCGATCAGCGTGCTGCGACTGGCGCAAGAACTGCCCGACGATGCCGCCGCCCATCGATTCGCCCAGAAGCACGACATCGTCAGCGCCGTTGGCGAGCGCATAGGTCACGGCGGCGTCAAGGTCGCGCCATTCGGTCAGGCCGAAGGCATAGCGATGATCGGGCGACAATGGCCCGCCGTCATCATTGTGGTAGGAGATCAGCAGCGTTGGCAGGCCCGCGTTGCGAAAAGTCGGGAGGAAGCGGTAGCCGTTTTCGCGCCGCCCGCCGATGCCGTGAACGACGATCGCCCAGGTCGATGAGGACGATGTGGGGCGAACGAGCCAGGCTGGCGCGTCGCCAAGTTCGGTGGCAATCGCGACATCCTCGAAAGCGTAGCCATAGGCTTGCTGGGGATCGCCGACATAGCCGATATCGGCTGCCGTTTCCGGCGCAGGCCAGCCGCTGTTCTGTGCGGTGTTTCCGCCGACAGTCAAAATACGGTCTGTGATGGCGTAGGTTCGCCAGCTTCCATAGGCGAGAAAAATCACTGCGGCCACCGCAAAAGACGCCAAAAACCAGCCTATGGCGCGCCGCATGTCTCGATCCCCTTCCGCGTGATGCCTTCCATCAACGGAAGATAGCCTGTGCGCTTACATATGTCTTGCTAGTCCGGCAACCGGCAGCGGATCAGGGCAGCCGCGCCGTCGAGTTCCAGTGCATTGTCTTCCGGCATCTGCAACTGGATGTCGATGTCTTCCATCTTGTCATCGGCGATGCAGGTGGCTTTCAAGGTCGCTTCCCTGTCGGTGAGCGGCGTTTCGGCAAAATTGCAGACGCTGTCGGCGCGTCTGATCGTAGTGGGCGTGACAACCGCAATCGGCGTCTGTGGGTCGAGATCGACCTGGGCGCAGGCTGCGGCATCGGCGGCCCAGACGCCGACGTAATCCGGGCCGACGCCAGCGCTGCGAGCTTTGGCGGCGATGCGCGTATCGGCACGCAACTCGTCGGACGGGGGCAGGAGCGCTGCCGGATCGCCGCTCTGCGGCGCGGTGGTGCGTGATTCGTCGACGCGCTGTTGCAAGACGGTGATGCCGGTCTGGAAGTCGCGCAGGGCGCGTTCTGTCACCTGATTTGCGGCAACGCCGAATTCGCGCGCCATGTCACGTAGCCGCTCGAGGGTCGGTCCGGCGTCCTCGATCAGCTTGTCGGTATGCTGACGCGCGTCGCGCGCGAGTTGTTCTGCACCCTGGCGGATCGAGTCGGCACCTTCGGTGATACGCCGCAGCGCATCGTCGGTGCTATCCTTTGGCGGGGGTGCGGATGGCTGGCTTTCCACCTTCGCGGGTGGCTCGGGCGGCTGGTTGGCAGTGCTGTTGTCGTCGTTGCAGCCTGCCAGCACAAGCAGGGAGGCGCCGGTGACGAAAAGCAGGGCGGTGTGCGTTCTCAACATCTCTGACCTCACCTGAGTTGAACCCATATCCAGCCCCGAAAATGCTTTCGGGGCCGGGTGGTTCCGTGAGGCCGGGCGTCAGAAGATGACGACGGAGCGGATCGACTTGCCCGAGTTCATCAGGTCGAAGCCCTTGTTGATGTCTTCAAGCGGCATTGTGTGGGTGATCATCGGGTCGATCTGGATCTTGCCTTCCATGTACCAGTCGACGATCTTCGGCACGTCGGTGCGGCCACGTGCGCCGCCAAATGCGGTGCCCTTCCAGGTGCGTCCGGTGACGAGCTGGAACGGACGGGTCGAGATTTCCTGACCGGCACCGGCAACGCCGATGACGATCGATTCACCCCAGCCGCGGTGCGCGCATTCCAGCGCCTGACGCATGACCTTGGTGTTGCCGGTGCAGTCGAACGTGTAGTCCGCACCGCCGATGAGGTCCGCGCCGCGCTTCGTCATGTTGACGATGTGCTGCACGACGTCGCCGTCGATTTCGGTCGGGTTGACGAAATGGGTCATGCCGAAGCGCTCGCCCCATTCCTTCTTGTCGTTGTTGATGTCGACGCCAATGATCATGTCAGCGCCAGCAAGACGAAGGCCCTGAATGACGTTGAGGCCAATGCCGCCGAGACCGAAGACGGCCGCTGTCGCACCGATCTCCACCTTGGCGGTGTTGATGACGGCACCGATGCCAGTGGTGACGCCGCAGCCGATGTAGCAGATCTTGTCGAACGGCGCGTCCGGGTTGACCTTGGCGAGCGCGATCTCGGGCAGAACCGTGTGGTTCGCGAAGGTCGAGCAGCCCATGTAGTGGAAGATCTTGTCCTTGCCGATGGAGAAGCGGCTGGTGCCGTCCGGCATCAGCCCCTGTCCCTGCGTCGCGCGAATAGCGGTGCACAGGTTGGTCTTCTGCGACAGGCACGACGGGCAGGAACGGCACTCAGGTGTATAGAGCGGAATGACGTGGTCGCCCTTTTTCAGGGTCGTCACACCTGGGCCGACATCGACAACGACGCCAGCGCCCTCATGACCGAGAATTGCCGGGAAGATGCCTTCCGGGTCGGCGCCTGACAGCGTGAACTCGTCGGTGTGGCAGATGCCCGTCGCCTTGATCTCGACCAGCACTTCGCCTTCGCGCGGACCTTCAAGGTCCACTTCCATGATTTCCAGCGGCTTGCCTGCGGCAACGGCGACTGCGGCGCGAGTTTTCATTGTATGCTCCAGGAATCGTCGGATAGGGTCAGTCAACAGCTAGCCGAGGGCACGGAGCAAGACAACTGTAACATCATTACCCGGTACGCATCTCGGTGTGGCCATAATTTCAGGTTCCAAGGTCTCGACACAGAACAGGAGAACAACCATGCTGACGTCCTCTCTTTCACGCCGTGCTTTCGTTGTCGCCACGTCCACGATCGGAGCCTGCATTGCAGTGCCGGCGCTTGCCGATGCGCCATACACCGCAGACGTGACGCTTGAAGGCAACGTGAGGTATCGGGAGCGGATGATGTTGCCGCGCGGGTCGCGCACTGTGGTCAAACTGGTCGACGTCTCGCGCGCGGATGCGCCGTCGGTGACGATTGCCAGCGCGGAGATTGCTGACGCAGCTGCCAGCCCTGTTCCCTACAAGCTTAGCTATGATCCGAATTTGATCGACAAGCGTGCCCGGTATGCGTTGCAGGCAACGATCTACGACGGTGATCGCATGCTATTCACGACCACCGAACATCACCCTGCATTGGGTGAGGACGGCACGAAAACCGATATTTTCGTGCAGCGCATCGCAAACGAAGCTGAAGCGGACGCCGAGCTGACGCTGTACGGCCGTTGGCTGGCCGAGGACATCGAAGGCGGCGGCGTCATTGACCGCGCGCAGACGACGCTGGAGATTTCGCAGGATGGTGCCGTACACGGCAGCGGCGGTTGCAACCGGTATTCCGGCAGCGCCAAGATTGACGGCGACAAGTTGGCCTTCGGGGCACTGGCCTCGACCAACATGGCATGCGCTGAGGCGCTGATGAACCAGGAAAGCAAGTTCCACGCCGCGCTCGCCAAGGTGGCGTCGTTTAGTATCGATCAGGAGAAGAGCAAGCTCACTTTGAAGGATGCCGACGGCAAGGCGCTGGTGGTTTTGGCAGCCAACCCGGAATAGACTGCGCCTGAGGCTGGTGATAGCGGGGAAAGCTGCATTCGCGACTCGACGTGTCAGGCATCTGCAGTGACATTGGGTGCGATTTCCCGAATCGACAGACCGATAGGATGAGCATGACTGAGTCTTCGTCGCTCGCCGCGACCCGTTCCGGCAATGGAATTTCACGCGCATTCATCCATTTGCGCGTGCATTCCGCCTACTCGCTGCTTGAAGGAGCGCTGCCGGTTGGGAAGATTGTCGGGCACGCGGTCAAGGATCTGGCTCCTGCTATCGCGATTACCGACACCAACAATCTGTTCGGCGCGCTCGAATTCGCACAGAAGGCAACCAAGGATGGCGTGCAGCCTGTCGTCGGTTGCCAGCTTGATGTGTTGTTTCCCGACACCTCCGGCGAAAGCCAGCGCCACAACCCACGCAAGCAGGGGTCGGAGACGCAGCAGCTGGTGCTGATTGCAGCGACTGAGGTGGGCTATGCCAACCTCGTGCGCCTTGTCTCGCGTGCCTATCTGGATGGACCTTCAGGGGAGCCGACCCATGTGCGGGCGGACTGGCTGCCTGCGTTGTCGGAAGGCATCATCTGCCTGACCGGTGGCGAAAAGGGACCGTTGGGCGCGGCCATCAAGGCAGACCAGAAGCCCGTGGCGCAAAAGCGTCTTGAATTCCTGCAGAAAGTCTTCGGTGACCGGCTCTATATCGAACTGCAGCGCTGGCATGGACATGACAAGCATGTCGAGAACGGCCTGATCGACCTTGCCTATGAGCACGACGTGCCATTGGTGGCGACGAATGAGGCGTTCTTCCCGAAGGCAGACGACTACGAAGCGCATGATGCGCTTCTGGCAATTGCGGAAGGGTCGGTCGTTGCCGTCGATGAGCGGCGGAGGCTGACGCCGGACCACTATCTGCGCTCGCAGGCCGAGATGATCGCGCTGTTCGCGGACTTGCCTGAGGCCATCGACAGCACGGTCGAGATCGCGCGTCGCTGCTCGTACTATCCAAAGAACCGCAATCCGATCCTGCCACGCTTTACTGGTGCAGACGCGGAGGACGCAGAGGCCGCCTTGCAGGCAGAAGCCGATGAGCTGGCGCGTCAGGCACGAGAGGGGCTGGCGATGCGCCTTGAGGCGCATGGCCCTACGACTGGTTACACGGTCGAAGACTATCAGGAGCGGCTCGAGTTCGAGATCGGAATCATCACCCGGATGAAATTTCCGGGCTACTTCCTGATCGTTGCCGACTTCATCAAGTGGGCGAAAGCCCACGACATCCCGGTGGGACCGGGGCGTGGTTCCGGTGCTGGCTCGCTGGTTGCCTATGCGCTGACAATCACCGACGTCGATCCGCTGCGTTTCTCGCTGCTGTTCGAGCGCTTCCTCAATCCCGACCGCGTGTCGATGCCGGACTTTGACATCGACTTCTGCCAGGATCGCCGTGAAGAGGTGATCCGCTACGTCCAGCAGAAATATGGGCGCGATCAGGTCGGGCAGATCATCACCTTCGGTACACTGCAGGCGCGCGCCGTGCTGCGCGACGTCGGTCGTGTGTTGCAGATGCCCTATGGTCAGGTCGATCGCCTGTGCAAGATGGTGCCGGCCAACCCTGCCAACCCGGTCAAGCTGAAGGACGCTATCGAGGCAGAGCCGCGCTTCGCCGAAGAGGTGGAGAAGGAGCCGGTCGTCCAGAACCTGCTCGACATGGCGATGAAGCTCGAAGGGCTTTACCGCCACGCGTCCACCCATGCTGCCGGCATCGTGATTGGCGACCGTCCGCTCTCCGAACTGGTGCCGATGTACCGAGACCCGCGCTCGGACATGCCGGTCACCCAGTTCAACATGAAATATGTCGAGCAGGCGGGGCTGGTGAAGTTCGACTTCCTCGGCCTCAAGACGCTGACGACGCTGGACACGGCGGTGAAGTTCATTCGCCGTCAGGGCATCGAAATCGACCTTGCGACGATTCCGCTGGATGACGCCAAGACCTACGAAATGCTGGCGCGCGGCGAGACGGTCGGCATCTTCCAGGTTGAATCTGCCGGCATGCGCAAGGCGCTGATCGGCATGAAGCCGGACTGCATCGAGGACATCATCGCGCTGGTGGCGCTCTACCGTCCCGGCCCGATGGAAAACATCCCGATCTACAACGCCCGCAAGCACGGCGAGGAAGAGATCGCGTCGATCCATCCGATGATCGACCATCTGGTGAAGGAAACCCAGGGCGTCATCGTCTACCAGGAACAGGTGATGCAGATCGCCCAGGTTCTGGCCGGGTATTCGCTCGGTGAAGCCGACCTTCTGCGCCGCGCGATGGGCAAGAAGATCCGCGCTGAGATGGACAAGCAGCGCGAGCGCTTCGTCACCGGCGCGATGGAAAAGAAGGTCGGCAAGCCACAGGCGAACTTCATCTTCGACCTGCTGGCAAAGTTTGCTGACTACGGTTTCAACAAGTCGCACGCAGCGGCTTATGCCATCGTCTCCTACCAGACCGCCTATCTGAAGGCGCACTATCCGGTCGAGTTCCTTGCGGCGTCGATGACGCTGGATATGGGCAATACCGACAAGCTGGCCGACTTTCGTGCTGACGCAATGCGCATCGGTATCGAGGTGGTGCCGCCTTCGGTGAAGACGTCGTACCGAAAGTTCGAGGTCGGCGAGAACAAGATTTTCTATTCGCTCGCGGCCATCAAGGGGGTCGGTGAAGCCGCCGTCGATCATATCGTAGCGCTGCGCAATCAGCAGCCGTTCACGACGCTTGAGGACTTCTGCTCGCGCATCGATCCACGCATTGTCGGCAAACGTGTCTTTGAAAGCCTGATCGCCGCCGGCGCATTCGACTGCTTTGGCTATGACCGCTCGCAATTGTTCGCGGGCTTGGAACGCATGATGGGCATGGCTGCCCGCGCGCAGGAAAATGCAGCATCCGGGCAAACTGATATCTTTGGCGCGATGCTCGGGGCGCAGCCCGAAAAGCTGATCCTGCCGGTCGTGGAGCCATGGTTGGCGGCAGACCGCTTGCATCGGGAGTTCGCGGCAATCGGCTTCTACCTCTCGGCGCATCCGCTCGATGAGTACAAGGATATGCTCGAAAAGATGCGGGTGCAGAACTGGGTGGAATTCCAGGCAGCCGTCAAGCGTGGAGCGACCGCAGGCCGTCTTGCCGGCACGATCACAGCCAAGCAGGAGCGAAAAACCCGCACCGGCAACAAGATGGGTATCATCAATTTTTCCGACACATCCGGACAGTTTGAGGCGGTACTTTTTTCGGAAGCGTTGGCGCAGTTTCGCGATGCATTGGAAGTCGGGCGCTCGATGGTCATCACGGTCGCTGCGGAAGACCGGCCGGAGGGCGTAAACCTTCGAATCCAGACCGTAAGCTCATTGGAGGACGAGGCCGCGCGGATGCAAAAGCAGATGCGCATCTTCGTGCGCGATGCGGCTCCGCTTGATGTTGTCGCCGGTCAGCTCGGAACGCGGGGTGAAGGCCAGGTATCGTTCATCGTGATCAAGCCGGACGGGCAGGGGGAGATCGAGATTGCTCTTCCCGATCGTTACCGAATTTCACCCCAAATAGCTTCGGCGATGAAAGCGGTTCAGGGCGTCGTGGACGTCGAGCTGGTCTAGCATCCGAGAGTGAAGAGGGCGACCGGTTGGCCGCCCTCTGCCAGTATCAGGACAGGAACAGTTGCGCGTTTTCGAATGGCAAGCCCTGATCGTCTACAGGGCGCCGCGAGACTTCGATGAACCCGAGCTTTCGGTAGAAGTCATAGGCGCGGGTGTTTGCCGTGTAGACTTCGAGCTTAAGGCTTTTCTTGAGCGCAAATGCGTGAGCGACCAACGTTTTGCCGATGCCGTATCTCTGGCAGTTCGGATCGACAAAGAGCCCACCAATAAAGTCGTCCAACAGGCTTATGAAGCCGACCGGCTTGTTGTCGAGGCACGCAACCCACGTTTCCGCAGCCGGCAGATATTGTTCTTCGATGAGCACACGCTGTTCGTTCAGTGTGGCCTCACCGATGAAGTCGTGGGCGATGAGCGAAGCCTTCAGCCAGATGGCCGACAGAGTTTCGCAATCCGCGGCGTCATAAGCGCGAATTGAGAGCTTTGAAGTATTCATGATGACCTTCGAAATTTATGTAACAAAGACAGCGCCATCTTGGGCGCGTTGCAACCGCTCCCGGCGGTTTTCAGCTGACGTCTCTGTGCATAAATCTCCTTGTGCTACGCCGTATCTATCCGAGTGGACGTTGAGCAACAAGCTCTCACTTTTCGCCCGTCCAGGTCACGTCCTGACCGTAGAGCGGAACCGTCGACAGAGCCATCTTCGCGGATCCGTCCTGGACCTGCCGCGAATGTGACAGGTAGATGAGGGTGTCATTGGCCTTGTCATAGATCCGCTTGACGACGAGCGACTTCCACACAAGCGATTGGCGCTGGCTGAAAACCTCTTCTCCGGATTGCTTGAGGCTGATGGCGCCGATGGTGATTGGACCGGTCTGACGGCATGAAATGGACGAGTTCGAGGGGTCTTCGAACCAGTTTCCCTTCTGCAGGCGATCAATCAGACCCCGGTCGAAATAAGCGACATGGCAGGTCACGCCCTCAATCTTTGGATCGCGAATGGCTTCGACGATGATGTCGTTTCCCAGCCAGTCGACGCCGACTTCGCCAACCTGTTGTGCCGAGGCTGACGATATTGCGAGAACAGACATGGACATCGCAGCAAAGCAGTTGAGAAGACGCATGAAGTGAACTCCAGGAGAGCAAGCGGTTCGCCGAATATGGAGCGAGTGCGATCCCAGTTGAAGAGCGGCACGCTGACAAAATGTCGCCCGGACCTCACATGGTTTGCTTTTGGCTGCGGTTGGGGCTTTGGTGGGGCCTGCATGAATGACCAGAGGAGTTTCACGAGGTGAGCGTAGCGTTCGTCAAGGAAGAAAGCGCAGAAGCAGCATCTGAAACGATTCTGCCACCGCGTCCGATCTCAGATCGGCCCAACCTGGTGACGGAGACCGGGCTGCAGCTGCTGAAGGACGAACTCGAGCGCTCGCAACGTGAGCTGGACGCCGCCAGTCTGGTGGATGACATAAATGAGCGTCGCCGACAGTCTGCCGTGCCTTACCGTGATGCAAGGTATTTTGCCGAAAGGGTACGCACGGCTCATCTGATGCCAGCGCCCGCGACAGACGATGTGATCGCATTCGGTCACGCCGTCACATATGAGCGCGAAGATGGCCGCAAGCAAACATATCGGATTGTCGGCGAGGACGAAGCAGACCCGGCAAAGGGTACGATTTCCTACGCTTCCCCTGTTGCAGCAGCGCTCATCGGCAAGCGGTTGGGGGATCTGGTGCAGGTAGGCGCGCTTGAGCTTGAGGTCATCGCCATCTCCCGGTGAGCGGACGGTAGTGTGTCGCGATCTTTCGGGAGAAACGCGCTAGCGCGCCGCCACGAGAAGATTTTCGCGCACATCGGCGTCGTGCTGGATCTTGCGCAGGGCAGTCATGATCTTCTGGCTTCCTGTCACCGTCTTGCGTCCTGCGGCGATCAACTGGTCGACTTGCTCGCGTGGCAGCGTAAGGCGGGTCGGCACGGCGCTTAGCGTGGTGGCCAACGGCTCATCAAGATCGGCGAAGGAGAGATGTTCAACCGATACATCGACATCGCGGCAGTTCCAGCCATCCAGCGTTCCACGCATCCGTTTCACTGCCGATTGCGAAAGACCGCAACGAAAGGCGACAAGTTCGCTGCGCCACTCGCGCATCGCCATGATGAGCGCATCCAGTTCGTGGAGAACGGAGGCAGCCATGCTGGTTCGGATCGCCGTCTGGACTAGCGGAGCGACTGTCGGACCATGGAGTTGTCGGGCCCAGTCTGCGGTCTGGAACTGACCGGCATCGGTGACAATGAACAGCAGATGCCGGAGCTTTACTGCCTGCTCGGCCGACAAGGGGCCATGGGGCGTCGCTGATGCGGCGCGCTCCAACGCAAAGCCGGTAATGCCGAGATTGTCTGTCAGGCCACCATCAAGCAGTTTTACATAGTTGATGTCTTGGCGGTGATGGTAGCTGCTCAGCGCATGCGCATAGGATTCCAGCCTGATTGAGCCGGACTCCTTTTCGAGGGCGCGCGTAAGCCAGGCCGGTTGCTTGTAGTCGCAGCTGTCGCGCCGGGCCTCCAGCACGATTGGGGTAAAAATGACAGGTGCAGCCGCAGAAGCCGCGACCGCATCCGAAATACGAACCGAATCCAGATCGCTGCACAGGGCAGCGAATGTGTCGTAGGTGAAGAGGAACGGTGAGTGGTTGAAGATGTCTGAGGCGTTGATCCAGACCTGCGGCGTGTTGGGTGCCCGAAACCCCTTGAATGTCGCATTGTCGTAAAGGTTCTCGTCGAGCCAGTAGGCAAAAGAACTTCTGTCATTGGCACCACCGCTGACGGCACGCGCCAGTGTTATTGGCGACAGCGGGTTGGTGTGCATGGACTTTTCAGCATTTCGATACAGGAATCTTGTGTCGAAATCCCGATAGGCGTCGCGTCCGCGCAGGCCAAAATACGCCGCCAGGACAGCGCCGCCGGACGTGCCCGAAATCATTCTGATATTGTCGACCATCGAGCGTCGATAGGGCATTTCGTCGACGACGAGATCGTCCAATGCGGTGAGAACGCCATAGGAAAACGCTGCCGCGCGGGTGCCGCCGCCGGAAAACGCAAGGGCGACGACGGTGGAACCGTCATCACCTGAATCGGGAATGAAGGGAGCTGAGGCTGCGGGCATGGCCGAGTGCATCAGATTGATCGGCCCGACATCCTTTGCGCAGCCAGTGAGCAGGAGAAAGCTCGCAAAGGCCGCAGCCGTGAGGGACTTCATAGATCCAGATGCCATGGGTGTTCCCTCAGCTTATGCGGTCAAGTCTTGTCAGTCCTGCTGCGGGACCATGAAATTATCGAACATGTAGTTCCAGCTCGCGCTGTAGCGGGCATATTCGTTGGCGCAACGGAATGCCCTGCGATACGGTAGTATGTTGAGATCATCGGTACGCTCCAACCACTCTGCGACGCGTGCTTCCGTCGCCAGCTCCGGGTGCCGCTGCGCGCTGTCGTCAACCATCTGCAGACCCAGCGCCAGGATTGGTCCGTAGAGTTCTTCGTTTGCGCCGAGAGCAAGGCACATCACGTCGTAGAAGCGCTGCTGTCCGAGGGCATGTTCGTTGGCGAGGATATGGCGGGTGATCGAGTCGGGTGCCGCGGCGAGCTGGTGAAAGAAATATGCACCGATCAGCGCCATCCGCGATGGACGCTCATGCAGTTCGTCGTCTTCTTCATCGCTCTCGATCAGCGTGATCGCCGCGAACTGATCGACAGCGTCTTCCTCTCGACCAGTTATCGGCAGCTGGAAAATGTCGACGAAGCCGTGGCCCAGCTCATGAAACAGAATGAACATGGTAGTGCCGATCAGCACGGTCTCGCGGTCTGCCTGAAGCAGAAACTCCTTCTCCGCGCTATCGATATGTTCATAGCCGGTATTGTAGAGGGCAATCAGTTCGTAGCAAAATTTGAGTTCTTTTTCCTCGGACATCCACCAGGCGTTTGGCTCTCCACAATCCGTGAAAGTTATTGGCACGTCTTGCGGCAGGGCAATCTGCTCGGCCACTTCACCCAGGGTTTCGGCCAGGATTCCATTGTCAATGAACTTTTGGCGAACCTCGTTCATTCCTTCGATTTCGCTCGCCTCAAAAGTCAGCTTGAAACTGTACTTGCCGATTGTGTCGCCAGCTTCAGCACCTGGAGTGAGCAGCGGTACTTCTGCGAGGGCCAACTCCTGAGTAATTGCAGGGGTTGCTGAAAAGAGATGAAAGCTGGCCAGGACGGGCAGGAAACGGCGCATAAATACCCTCGGTCGATTGGCGCTGCGGCTTGTTGTCTTTTGAATTGTTATTTATCGCCTACAACAAGGCCCCTATCATGGGGTTAATGGTCCATGCTTGGCGGCAGCCTTGTGAGGTCGGAAAAAGGCCCGGATTGCTTGCCCCGAACTGTATTTCGCCGTAATCCAAGGAAATAGAGGGGCTGATTGATCGACGCGACGGGCGTCTTACAACGGAATGAGGGTTTCCATGATCAAGAATATGGTGATTGCTGCGCTGGCGGCGACTATGCTCGCGGGCTGCACCACCGATCCATATACCGGCGAACAGCGCGTATCGAATACGGCAGGCGGCGCAGCTATCGGCGCCCTGGCCGGTGCAGGCGTCGGTTTGCTTGTAGGGGGCTATTCTGACCGTACCAATGCTCTGATCGGCGCGGGCGTCGGCGCGCTCGCTGGCGGCGCAATCGGCGGCTATATGGACAAGCAGGAAGCAGAACTGCGTGGTTACCTGCAGGGAACTGGTGTGTCGGTCACCCGTCAGGGCGACAACATCATTCTCAATATGCCCTCCAATATCACCTTCGCCACCGATCAGGATCAGGTCACTGGAACTTTCTACCAGACTCTGAACGCGGTTGCTCTGGTGCTGAACAAATACAACCGCACGCTGGTCGACATCAACGGTCACACCGATTCAACCGGTAGTCTCCAGCACAACCAAAGCCTGTCGCAGCGCCGCGCACAGTCTGTCGCGACCTATCTGGCCAGCCAGGGTGTCGACGGCCGTCGCTTTGCGGTTCAGGGCTTCGGTCCGTCGCAGCCAATCGCTACCAACGCCACGCCTGACGGTCGAGCGCTCAACCGTCGTGTGGAAATCACGCTGGTGCCGATCACCCAGGGCTAACTCCTGGCGCTTGGCGCGGAATACTTTTGTTGTTGCCGGGGTGCTAGAGCGCCCCGGCAATTTTCGCAGCCAGACGCGCATTGTTTTCGACCAGCGCAATGTTGGTCTGAAGGCTCGCCCCTTCGGTCAGCTCAAGGATGCGAGCGAGCAGGGTGGGGGTCACCGCCTTGCCTGTGATGCCATCTCGATCCAGTTCCGCCTGTGCTGCGTCGATGTATCCGCGCATAGTGTCAGCAGGAATCTCTGATGCTTCGGGCACTGGATTGGCAATCAGCATGCCGCCGACGATCCCCAGATGACCTCTGACCTGGTAAAACCGGGCGATATCTTCGGCTCTGTCCAGCCGCAGCGGTGCCTTGAAAGGCGATATCCGCGACCAGAACGCGGGCATCGTATCAGTCCCGAATGCCACCACCGGAACGCCACGCGTTTCGAGAACTTCGAGCGTCTTCTCGATGTCCAGAATCGCTTTCGCGCCGGCCGATACCACGATCACAGGTGTTCGCGACAACTCATCGAGATCGGCCGAGATATCGAAGCTCTCTTCGGCGCCCTTGTGAACGCCACCGATGCCGCCAGTCGCGAAAACCTTGATTCCGGCCTGATGTGCGGAAATCATTGTCGCGGCTACCGTAGTGCCGCCGGTGCGCGTCTGCGCGAGCGCATAGGCCAGATCGGCGCGCGACAGCTTCATCGGATCCTTGCAGTCGGCGAGGATGTTGCGCTCTTCCGCTGAGAGGCCGATCTTTAATCGTCCGTTGATCACCGCGATCGTCGCGGGGACAGCGCCTCCCTCGCGAAGAATCTCTTCGACGCGCGACGCCATGTTGATGTTGTGAGGGTAGGGCATGCCGTGCGTGATGATTGTGCTCTCAAGAGCGACAACCGGTCTGCCGGCAGCGAGCGCTTCAGCGACTTCGGGAGCGATGTCGAGATGTGGATTGGTCATGGGCGGGTTGTCCTTGTAGCTATCTTCGTCAGGCGTCGGACGAGGAGGATTGTGCAACTGGAATGCGCTCCAGAGCCTCGGCAAATGCATCGTCTTCGTAGGAGGCAACGACGTTGGAGCTGGCGATGGTCAGACTAGCCGCTGCTATGCCATGTCGCACCGCGTCTCGCAGGGGGAGCCCTCGCATCAGGCACGCTGTAGTGGTCCCTGCCACAGAATCGCCGGCACCAGTTACGTCGGCAACATTGGTTGCTGCCGGGATCTTCACCTCGAAGATCCCGGTCGAGTCCAGACCGGCGAGAATGTCTCCGCCTGCGGTGACGACTGCCGAGGACAGCCCCTTGCGTTTCAGCGCATGCACGAGGGTAATCGGGTTGGTGGAAACCTCACCCGTAACGACCTGTGCTTCGCGTATGTTCATGAAAAGGCATTGCAGTTGCGGCAATATCGGTATGAAACGCGATACTTTGGCCGGTGAAATAGCAACGCCATAGAGCGGTCTTTCGTCCGTGAGCGCGGCAAGCGATATCAGCGCGTCGGCAGGTAGATTCGCATCGCAAAGCACCGCGCAACTGTTGGCGATTGCATCCCGGACCGACCGGCGGCGCATTTGCCGCCCAAAGCAGGCTTCATAAAGATCCATGTCAGCGAAACCGGCAATCAGTTCGCCTTCAGCATCGAGCAGTGCAGTGTAGCTCGGCGTGGTGCGATCAATGAAGGTGACTGACAGGTCCATGATGCCGGAATCCGCAACTGCGCGGCTGACGGCATCCCCGGCGAGATCGCCACCCCGCAAGGACAGAATTGTGCCGCAGACGCCGTGGCGAACGGCATTGCGCAAGGCATTGAACGCACCGCCTCCGACCTCTTCACGCATTGTGCCCGGATTGGACGCGGCTGCGACATAGGGCCCCGTCATCCGTCCCCGCCTGTCGAGATGAGCGGCCCCGATGGCGAGCAGTCTGGGTTGGGATTGGGATGCAAACCTTGTGGCTGACATGATCATGACTGTAGCGCAGATTGGCGTGATAGGAAGTCGAATCCCGCCAGAAGATGGCGCGGCCGCTTCCTCGAAAGAGCGCGTGAAAAGCGAATCATGAACGACCCTTTCCGGCTCCTGTGGCGCTATCACGCATGGTTCGGTGAAAGGGGCTGGAGCATAACTGCCGAAGACAAAAACAGAACAAATTTGAGAATTAATTATTTATCAGTATGTTAGCATTCTTGCAAAATAGGAACAAAAGCGGTACAAAAAACCTAGGGACACCGGGCTGACCGGCTTCGCTGACCACCAAGGGGTAAGGTATCATGGCTCAGAACTCATTGCGGCTTGTTGAGGATAGTTCGGTGGACAAAACAAAAGCTCTGGATGCGGCACTCTCTCAGATCGAGCGCGCGTTCGGCAAGGGCTCGATCATGCGGCTCGGTGCGAACGAGCAGATTGTCGAGATCGAGACGGTATCGACCGGTTCGCTCGGCCTCGACATCGCGCTCGGCATCGGCGGCTTGCCGAAGGGGCGCATTATCGAAATCTACGGACCTGAAAGTTCAGGCAAGACGACACTCGCGCTGCATACAGTGGCAGAGGCGCAGAAGAAGGGCGGAGTATGCGCCTTTGTTGACGCTGAACATGCACTGGATCCTGTTTACGCTCGTAAGCTGGGTGTCGATCTGGAGAACCTGCTGATCTCGCAGCCTGATACGGGTGAGCAGGCACTCGAAATCTGCGATACTCTGGTGCGTTCGGGTGCGATCGACGTGCTGGTGGTCGACTCGGTGGCGGCACTGACGCCGAGGGCTGAAATTGAAGGCGAGATGGGCGATTCTCTGCCTGGCCTGCAGGCGCGCCTGATGAGCCAGGCTCTGCGCAAGCTGACCGCGTCGATTTCGCGCTCCAACTGCATGGTCATCTTCATCAACCAGATCCGCATGAAGATCGGGGTGATGTTTGGCTCGCCGGAAACGACGACCGGTGGCAACGCCTTGAAATTCTATGCGTCAGTGCGGCTGGATATTCGCCGTATCGGCGCGGTCAAGGATCGTGACGAGGTGGTCGGCAACCAGACACGGGTCAAGGTCGTCAAGAACAAGATGGCGCCTCCCTTCAAGCAGGTCGAGTTCGACATCATGTATGGTGAAGGCGTTTCGAAGACCGGTGAGCTGATTGATCTGGGCGTCAAGGCCGGGATCGTTGAAAAGTCAGGCGCCTGGTTCTCGTATAATTCGCAGCGATTGGGGCAGGGCCGCGAAAATGCCAAGCAGTTTCTGCGCGACAATCCCGAAGCGATGCGCGAGATCGAACTGGCGCTCCGTCAGAATGCCGGATTGATTGCTGAGCGACTGCTTGAAAACGGTGGTCCGGGCGATCAGGACGGCAATGATATCGACGATGCCGCGGGCATGTAGCCAAGCGACACAGGTTCAAGTTTTGAAAGCCGCTGGTGATATCACCGGCGGCTTTCGTCTGTGAATGTGGCGTTGCAACAGGATTTCTGGACAGCACCGGGTGTCAACGCTAAAAGCCATCACCAAATTGTTCCTTTACCGCGAACACGTCGCGGCATTTCATGAAGGCTTGAAGCATGAGCGGCGTCAACGACATCAGGTCGACCTTTCTCAACTACTTTGCCAGCAATGGACACGAGGTGGTCGCCTCAAGCCCGCTTGTGCCGCGCAACGATCCAACCTTGATGTTCACCAATGCTGGCATGGTCCAGTTCAAGAACGTCTTCACAGGCCTTGAGACACGCCCTTACAAGCGCGCAACCACTGCGCAGAAGAGCGTGCGCGCCGGCGGCAAGCACAACGATCTCGACAATGTCGGCTACACGGCCCGTCACCTGACCTTCTTCGAGATGCTCGGGAATTTTTCGTTCGGTGATTACTTCAAGGAGAACGCAATCGAACTTGCGTGGAACCTGATCACCAAGGAGTTCGGACTGAAGAAGGACAACCTTCTGGTCACGGTCTACCACACTGACGAAGAAGCTGCTGAATACTGGAAGAAGATCGCAGGCTTTACCGATGACCGGATCATCCGTATCGCGACCAGCGACAATTTCTGGGCGATGGGTGACACTGGGCCGTGCGGTCCGTGTTCCGAAATTTTTATCGACCGTGGCGAGCATATCTTCGGAGGCCCTCCCGGCAGTGCGGATGAGGATGGGGATCGCTTCCTGGAGTTCTGGAACCTCGTCTTCATGCAGTTCGACCAGCCCGAGCCGGGCGTGCAGGTGCCGCTGCCGCGTCCCTCGATTGATACGGGCATGGGCCTGGAGCGTATGGCTTCGATCCTGCAGGGCGTGGAAAGCGTTTTTGAGACGGATCTGTTCCGCCATCTCATTGATACGACGGCATCCGCCATCGGCAAGGCGCCGGATGCAGCGACGGTGGCTTCGTTCCGTGTCATTGCCGATCACCTGCGCTCTTCGTGCTTCCTGATCGCCGATGGCGTGCTGCCGTCCAACGAAGGGCGCGGCTATGTGCTGCGCCGCATCATGCGCCGTGCGATGCGCCATGCTCAGTTGCTGGGCGTGGGCGATCCGTTGATGCACAAGCTTGTGCCGGCCCTCGTGCGCGAAATGGGACAGGCTTACCCTGAGCTGGTTCGCGGTCAGGCTCTCATCGAAGAAACGCTCAAGCTGGAAGAGACGCGCTTCCGGACGACGCTGGCGCGCGGTCTTGGATTGTTGTCCGACGCGACGCAATCGCTCGACAAGGGCGACCGTCTCGATGGCGAAACCGCGTTCAAGCTCTACGACACTTACGGCTTCCCGCTCGACCTCACTCAGGACGCTTTGCGTCAGCGCGGGATCTCAGTAGACACTGACGGCTTCAATGCCGCTATGGCAAAGCAGAAGGCGGATGCCCGCGCGAGCTGGGTCGGCTCCGGTGAAGCAGCAACCGAAACCGTCTGGTTCAGCGTGCGCGACCGTGTCGGTCCGACTGAATTCCTCGGATATGACACCGAGGTCGCGGAAGGCGTGATCACTGCATTGGTCAAGGACGGTGCCGAGGTTGCGGAAGTCGGTGCGGGCGATCTGGCCTCGATCGTTGTGAATCAAACTCCGTTTTACGGTGAGTCCGGTGGTCAGGTTGGCGATACCGGCACGATGACTGGCGACGGATTCTCGATTGAGATTAGCGCCACGCACAAAAAGGGCGACGGCGTATTTGTTCACACCGGACGCGTTGTCGTTGGCACGGTAAAGGTCGGTCTTGCTGTCGAAATGGCGGTAGATCATGAACGACGTGCCAAGATCCGCGCCAATCACTCGGCAACTCACCTGCTGCACGAAGCTTTGCGCGAAGTTCTTGGCACCCATGTCGCCCAGAAGGGTTCGCTCGTGGCTCCGGATCGGTTGCGTTTCGACTTTTCGCATCCCAAGCCGATCACGCAGGAAGAGTTGGATATCGTCGAAACTTATGCCAACGAAATCGTGCTGCAGAACGCGCCGGTCACCACGCGACTGATGGCAGTTGATGACGCGATTGCGGAAGGTGCGATGGCGTTGTTCGGCGAAAAATATGGCGACGAAGTGCGGGTCGTACGCATGGGCTCGGCGTTGCATGGCGAAAAGACAGGCAAGGCTTATTCGGTCGAACTGTGCGGCGGGACGCATGTGTCGGCGACGGGCGATATCGGGCTGGTTCGTCTTGTGGCTGAAGGCGCGGTCGCTTCCGGCATTCGGCGTCTCGAGGCGCTGACAGGCGATGCTGCGCGCATCTATCTCGACGAGCAGGACAAGCGGCTGAAAGCTGCGGCTGCAGCTCTCAAGGTCGCGCCGGCGGATGTCGTGACACGCCTTGAGGCCGTTCTTGAAGAGCGCAAGAAACTGGAGCGAGAGCTTGGCGACGCACGCAAGAAGCTGGCTCTCGGTGGTGGCGCGGCTGGGGCTGACTCCGACGACAAGGAAACCGTCGCAGGGGTAGCGTTTTTGGGCAAGGTCGTGTCGGGTGTTTCGGCGAAAGATCTGAAGCCGCTTGCGGACGAGGGCAAGAAGTCACTGGGCTCGGGCGTGGTCGTGTTTGTCGGCACGTCGGAAGATGGCAAGGCAAGCGTCGTTGTTGGCGTCACCGACGACCTCAAGGACCGATTCTCCGCCGTTGATCTCGTGCGCGCTGCTTCTGCCGCAATTGGCGGGCAGGGCGGTGGCGGCCGGGCCGATATGGCGCAGGCCGGCGGCCCTGACGGCGACAAGGCGGCCGATGCCGTGAGCGCGGTGAAAACGGCCATGGGCAGCTGAACCAATTCGGTATGCGTGCACATAGAAAACAAAGCGTGTTGGGCGAATCTGAAAGATCGCGACGCGCTTAGAAAAAGGGCCGCATCGCGCGGCCCTTTGCTGTTTGGGAGGATCAGTCGTCCCAGGTAGGCATTTGGGCGACGGCTGCCGCATCGGCTTTGAGAATCAACCGGTTGCCTTGCAGGCTGAACTGATCGAGCGGGATCACCACATCTCGGTCGCCATAGGCGGACTTGCTCTTGAAATCGACCACCAGCGCAGTCGGGGTGTTCTTGTCGGTGCCGACGACATCCTCGACATCTCCGATTTCCGTCCCTGATGCGTCGTAAACATCCCAATCATCGACTTCGTCGGCGATGGCATTGAACGGCACAACCTGAACATTGTCTCTGACTTCAACCAAATTTCCTTGAGCGAAAGCGGTGCCGGCCATCAAGACAGCAGTGGAAATGGCAAGGGAGAATTTTCTGGCAATCATGTGAGGCTCCTTGAGTGAGTCATGCGCGTGATCGCGAAGAGAAGACGCAACCTGGCGGCGCATCGTGCGATGCTGTGCCAATGCGCGTGCTGCCGTTGAGGTTCGACAACAGGGTTACCATCTCGATTTAGGCAACAAAAAAGGCGGCACAAGGGCCGCCTTTTTCAGTGCTTCAGATGAGGGAAACCTCAGGCGGCCATAGCCTTCTGGAGGTTCTCGTCAATCTTGTCGAGGAAGCCGGTCGTCGACAGCCATGGCTGGTCGGCGCCGATCAGCAGTGCCAGATCCTTGGTCATGAAACCCGATTCGACTGTGTTGATGCAGACGGCTTCCAGCGTATTGGCGAAGTTTGCCAGCGCCTCGTTGTTGTCGAGCTTGGCGCGGTGCGCAAGACCACGCGTCCAGGCGAAAATCGAGGCGATCGGGTTGGTTGAAGTTTCCTCACCCTTCTGGTGCTGGCGATAGTGACGTGTGACCGTGCCGTGTGCGGCTTCGGCTTCCACGGTCTTCCCGTCCGGCGTCATCAGAACCGAGGTCATCAGGCCGAGCGAGCCAAAGCCCTGTGCCACGGTGTCGGACTGTACGTCGCCGTCATAGTTCTTACATGCCCAAACATAGCCACCCGACCACTTCAGTGAAGCAGCAACCATGTCGTCGATCAGGCGGTGTTCGTACCAGATCTTCAGTTCCTTGAACTGCGCCTCGAACTCCTGCTCGTAGATTTCCTGGAAGATATCCTTGAATCGCCCGTCATAGGCCTTCAGGATGGTGTTTTTGGTCGACAGATAAACCGGCCACTTGCGCAGCAGGCCATAGTTCAGCGACGCCCTGGCGAAATCACGGATCGATTCGTCGAGATTGTACATGCCCATGGCAATGCCGGCTCCAGGCGCATCGAATACTTCGTGCTCGATCACCTGACCGTCTTCACCGACGAACTTCATCGTCAGCTTGCCCTTGCCTGGGAACTTGAAGTCGGTCGCGCGGTACTGGTCGCCGAATGCGTGACGGCCGACAACGATCGGCTTGGTCCAACCAGGAACCAGACGCGGGACGTTCTTCATGATGATCGGCTCACGGAAGATCGTGCCGCCGAGGATGTTGCGGATGGTGCCGTTTGGCGACTTCCACATCTTCTTGAGGCCGAATTCCTCAACGCGTGCTTCGTCCGGGGTGATGGTGGCGCACTTCACGCCAACGCCGTACTTCTGGATCGCATGCGCAGCATCGATGGTGATCTGGTCGTCGGTCGCATCGCGCGACTCCATGCCGAGATCGTAATATTTGAGGTCGATGTCGAGATATGGGTGGATCAGCTTGTCTTTAATGAACTGCCAGATGATGCGGGTCATCTCGTCGCCGTCGAGTTCGACGACCGGGTTTTCCACCTTGATCTTCGCCATAAGTACTGCCTCTTTAATTGTTTAGGGCCAAGCCCTGACAGGGTCGGATAGAGAATGCCGCCCCTATATCATCGCAGCGCATGAAGGCAAAGCCATGCCGCAGCGATGCGGCGTTTTGAGGAGGGAGGGGAAGTATATTGTTGGTGAGATTCGAAACGCACCCGCTCAGTGAAGTTACGCTCAACGTCGCGATTGCCGGACGCGAAGATGCCCCGCTCATCATCTGCCTGCATGGTTTCCCCGAATATTGGGCGGCATGGCAGGATGTGATGACTGAGCTCGAGAACGACTTCCTGCTGGTGGCGCCGGATCAACGTGGTTTCAACCAGTCCTCAAAGCCTGTCGGATTGGCTGCCTACCATACCCGGCGCATGGTGGCAGACCTTGCAGAGCTCGCGGATCGTCTTTCTCCGTCCAAGCCGTTCATTCTGGCAGGACACGACTGGGGAGCATCGGTAGCCTATGCGTATGCGCTGGCGCATCCCGCGAGGGTTTCCCATCTCATCGTCGCGAATGGTGTTCATCCCGTCTGTTTCCAGAAAGCGATCTTTGAAGACCCAGAGCAGCGCGCCGCCAGCCAGTACATCAACCGGTTGCGGGCCGATGATGCTGAGCAGATGCTTTCAGAAGATGGATTTCGGCGACTGGCCCGCATGATCGATGGCTTTTCATCGACGCATTTTTTCAATGCGGCCATGAAGCAGACCTATGTTGAGGCTTGGGCCCGGCCCGGTGCCCTGACTGCCATGCTCAACTGGTATCGTGCATCGCCTATTGTCGTTCCTGAAGAAGGAGCAACAACCCTCGGCCCTTCAATTCTGGACATGCCGCCGGAGAATTTCGTCGTGAATATGCCGCATCTTGTCGTGTGGGGGCAGCAGGACCAGGCACTGCGGCAAGCTTGCCTGTCCGGACTCCAGCAATTCGTACCCGACCTTGAGATTGCACCGGTCGAGGATGCCGGACATTGGATACTTCACGAGCGTCCCGCGCAGGTGGCTGAGGCAATGCGCGCTTTTCTGAAGCGCTGACGTTTAGTTTTTCGAAAAAATGTGCCAGTTGACGCCGCTTCAAGACAACAATTCCCGATGGGGAGCCAAATGGCAGGCACGGACCGCGAAAAGCAGCTGATTCAGGAAGGCCCTGCGATCATTCTGGTCGAGCCGCAACTGGGTGAAAACATTGGCATGGTCGCGCGTGCGATGGCCAACTTTGGCTTGGTAGATCTGCGCCTCGTAAACCCACGTGACGGATGGCCCAATGAGAGGGCGCTCGCTGCGGCGTCCAAGGCTGACCATGTTATTGACCGCGTGACCGTGTTCGACACTTTGGCCGAGGCAATTGGCGACCTCAACTATGTCATTGCAACGACGGCACGCCAGCGTGACGGCTTCAAGCCGGTGCGAGGCCCGGTGGAAGCGGGACGTATCCTTCGACAGCGTTTTCAGGCTGGCCAGCACAACGGTATCCTTTTTGGGCGCGAGCGCTTCGGTCTTGATAATGACGAGATCGCTTTGGCGGATGAGATCGTGACCTTTCCTGTCAATCCGGCCTTTGCGTCGCTGAATATCGCCCAGGCGGTTTTGCTGATGTCGTATGAGTGGATGAAGACTGGTCTGGAAGACGAGACGCACACCGCCTTTTCCGGACCAATTGTCGAGCCTGCACCGAAATCAGCATTGCAGGGTCTTTTTGACCACCTCGAAGAAGCCCTGTCGGTGCGTGGATATTTCCGACCTGCCGCAAAGAAGCCGAAGATGGTCGACAATCTGCGGGCGGTGCTGACGCGGCCGGGCTATTCGCTGTTGGAGATCAATCTCCTGCGCGGAGTGGTATCTTCGCTTGATTATTTCTCGCCGAAGCAGCCGCGCGGTACGGCCTATCCAGACCGCAAGGCCGCAGCAGACGCGAAGGCTCATCCGGGCGCAGCCGGGAGCGGAGAGGACGTTACTGATGACTGATCGGCCGGTCCTGGTGTTTGATTCGGGCGTCGGTGGGTTGACGGTTCTGCGTGAGGCGCGGGTGCTTATCCCCGACAGGCGTTTTGTCTACGTCGCCGACGACGCTGCATTTCCCTACGGGCCATGGCCGGAAGACGCCCTGCGATCCCACATCGTCAGCCTCTTTGGGCAGCTGATCCGTGAGCACGATCCAGAGGTCGCGGTGATCGCCTGCAATACCGCATCTACGCTGGTGCTTAGCGATTTGCGGAGCGCATTTCCGAATACCCCGTTTGTCGGCACCGTGCCTGCCATCAAGCCGGCGGCTGAGCGGACCCGGTCCGGATTGGTTTCGGTGCTTGCGACGCCCGGAACGGTCAAGCGGCAATACACCCGCGATCTTATTGGTGAATGGGCAAGCAGAGTGCATGTAAGGCTGGTGGGCAGCGAGAAGCTGGCAACTCTTGCCGAAACCTACATGCGCGATGGTTTTGTCGATGAAGATGCGGTGCGTCGGGAGATCGAGCCCTGCTTCATTGAGCAGGACGGAGAGCGGACCGACATTGTCGTGCTGGCGTGTACTCACTACCCGTTTCTCGTCAACCGCATGCGCAAGACGGCACCCTGGCCGGTGGATTGGGTGGATCCGGCAGAAGCAATAGCCCGTCGCACATTGTCTCTATTGAAACCCGCCGCGGAAAAGGTCGAAATATCGTCGATAGGAGCAGACCGCGCGGTTTTCACGTCCGGCCAACCGAACGCCGCAGCCCGTCGGCTGATGCATGGTTTTGGGCTGTCGACCGCCTGCAAGGATTGACAATAGGGTCGGATTTCCCTAAACGGCCCTCAACTCAACGCCCCACAAGGTGTCGGGTCTTTCACGACGTGTCCCGTGGACGATATTGCAGCGTGTGATGTCTGTCCTGTCAGGTCTCAAAACCAGAGGCCAGAGGAGGGCGCGTTTCCTTCACTCGGAGCGCAAGCTTTCGAGTGTAACTTTTTGAAAGGAAATGCGATGAGCAAGCGCGAATCCGCAAAGTATAAAATTGACCGCCGTCTTGGCGAAAACATCTGGGGCCGCCCGAAGTCCCCGGTGAACCGTCGTGAGTATGGCCCCGGCCAGCACGGCCAGCGCCGCAAGGGCAAGATGTCGGACTTCGGTCTGCAGCTGCGTGCAAAGCAGAAGCTGAAGGGTCACTACGGTGACATCTCCGAGAAGCAGTTCCGCAAGACCTACGAGGAAGCCAACCGCCGCAAGGGCGATACGCCGGAAAACCTCATCGGTCTGCTTGAGTCGCGTCTGGACGCAATCGTCTACCGCGCAAAGTTCGTGCCGACCATTTTCGCGGCGCGTCAGTTCGTCAACCACGGCCACGTCAACGTCAACGGCCAGCGCGTGAACATCGGTTCGTACCGCTGCAAGGCAGGCGACGTCATCGAAGTGCGTGAGAAGTCGAAGCAGCTGACGATCGTGCTTGAGGCCGTTGGTCTCGCTGAGCGCGATGTGCCGGACTACATCGAAGTTGACCACAACAAGATGGTTGCCACCTACGCTCGCGTTCCTGGCCTTGCTGACGTTCCGTTCGCAGTGCAGATGGAGCCGAACCTGGTCGTCGAGTTCTACTCGCGCTAATCGGCATAAAACATGTATTGAGAAGGCCGCCGCCTCGCGAGAGTCGGCGGCTTTTTCTTTGGGGGTGGGCAAATGTTGAATCGACTTGCGGAACGGCGCTCAGGGGTTTGGCTATGGCTTGCCGGCTATGGTCTGCTGTGGACGCTGCTACCGCTGATTTTCAACGCCGGGCTACCGGTCGATGTGATGGAAATCGTTGCCTGGGGGCGCGAGTGGCTGTCTGGGCTTTATCGGCATCCCCCGATGAAGACATGGCTTATGGAGATGGCGTTCCAGGGCACCGGCGGCTGGCTCGGCAGCGCATATGTCCTTTCCGCGCTCGCTTTCGCTGCCGCACAGCTGGGGATTTTCGCCGCGATCCGCGATGTCCAGACGCGCTCCTTCGCATTCGCTGCAGTCGTTCTGTCTACGCTCATTGTCTATTTCGGCGTGCATCTGCCGCAGTGGAACGCCAACATTGCGCAACTGCCCTTTGCAGCATTGTTCGTGCTCGCTATCTGGCGGGCACTCGACCGGGAAAGCGCAGGCTGGTGGCTGGTAACTGGCGCCGCCGCCGCAGGTGGGTTCCTGACAAAATATTCCTTTGCCTTGATTCCTTTGTCGGTCGCGTTGCTCGTTCTGTATGATCCGTTGATGCGCCGTCGTATTCGCCTCGTTCCAGCGGGACTAGGTGTGGCCTTTACATGCGCGTTGATTGCTCCCAACCTCCTTTGGCTACTGAACAATCCTGAAGCTACCGAAGCAGCGTTGGCTGCAAATCCGCGTTTGTCGGCCAGCGGCAGTGCGATGGCTGGGCTGATATCAGCACTCACGGTGATTGGCGTCACCGTCGCCGTCGCTATTTTGCCCGCCATTGGCGTACTGCGTGGGTTGTCTGCGCGTGGCAGGGTGGAAGATGCGAATCTCGGCCGCGTCCACATGCTGACACGGCTGTTTGGCGTGGCTCTTTTCGGTCCGATTGTTGCGACGATTGGAATCGCGATTGCTACGGGCCTGGCGATCAAGGACCATTGGCTCATCGTCAACTTCCTGTTCGTGGCTCCCTGGCTGCTCATGCGGGTGCGAGGCCTTTCCGGCGAAATCGAGTGGACACGCAGCGGGACGGGCTTTGTCCTTGCCTGCATCGTGGTGATTGCGCTGGTTTATCCGGTCGAGCGCTGGTCGCACTATTGGTTTGCTGACGGACGCCCGGTGAGTTGGACGCCATTGATGCCGGGTGAACCGCTGGCGACAGAAGCGAAAGCCGTTTGGACCGAGGCGCTGAAACGTGCCGGGATGCCGGCTGATGCCACGGTCGCTGTCGTCGGCGGAGGCGTGCAGGCTGCTACCGTTGCCAATATTCTGCCCGAACGCCCGACATGGTTCGAACATCTCGACACGAGATTGTCGCCTTGGGTCAGCGAAGACGAATTGCGGCGTTACGGCGTGCTCGTCGTTGGAACGGCGGATACTTCATCGCTCGCGGGTCTCGGTCTGTGCCGATTCGCTTCAAGTGACTATGCGTGGCTCAACGGACGCGGTGGCGCGGGTCTGACGGTACGGATCGAAGCATATTTGCCTGCGCCGGTCTGCCCTGCGATCCCTTGAATCCTACCGTAGGCGGTTTTCAATCGACCAGTGCGCGGCGAAAAAGTTCAGGATCGCGGCGACGACCACGCCGAGGATCTTGGCGGGCCAAAGACCAATCCGCGGCGGCAGCAGGATCACGGCGAGGCTGGAGATGCCAAGCGAAATCAATGCGCCAAGGCTGATGAAGCGAAGAAACGCCCAACCCTCGTGCAAGCTGGTGTCGCGCTCGAACGACCAGCGTGAGTTGACCAGATAGGAAAAGCAGACGGCGACGAGCCACGCGCCGATATTCGCGCCCAGGGCTGGCACAGCCAGAGCCACCAATGCAGCAAAGATCGCAAGGTCGACGCCGGTGTTGGCAAGGCCAACAAGTCCAAATCGCAGCGCTTTCTGTGTCAGCGTCAAGGTTTGCTGCTGGCTCATCTTGGCATTCCGGCCAGTTGCACATCTGCAGCACGCAGCATGTCGACGAACGCCTGAGATGAGAGGAACGTGTGTTCGATTGCACGGGGCGCTGTCAGGCGGTCGCGTGAGGCGAGAACCGTATCCGGGTGTCCGGGATGACACATGACCAGCGCACCCTCTGGCAGGTTCCGCAGGCAGGAGGACAGCATCGTGGAAAACTCCTCCGGATCGTCCCATTTGTAAAAGCCGGCGAGAGGCCCATGAACGGCAAAACCATGTCGCGCAACAGAGGCGTCATAGCCAAGTGCGAGGGTCTGAACGACCGCTGCTTTCGCAACAACGTGGGACGGTGCAAATCTTATTGAAGGAGAACCGCGCACGAAGGGACGCGCGCTCGGCGGTAGGTCCGCAAAACGCTGGACTAGCCACCGGCGTGCGACGGGCAGGAAGTGCACATGTTGATGGCCATCGATGAAATCCGGCGCTCGCCCCATTACATCGGTGAATCGTGTATATTGCTCGTCCAATTCGGCCATGGCTGCTCGCGCGGCTGCCGTGCTCAGCGTCGTCAACCGCGCCAGCCGGCCCAGAGGGGGTAACCTGCCGCCCTCAGCCAGCGCCGAGGGGCCAGTCGCAGCCATCTGGTCGGTCAGCGTCAGATGCAGCCCAATGGCTGCCTGCGTGGGCAAGGCGTGCAGGTGTTGGGCCTCCTGCGGCCATTCGGGAAACAGGGTCATGCAGCCGGTCCCCGAAAGACGACCTTGCACGATCAGTTCACGGATGGATGCGCTTACACCCGCAGAGAGGCCGTAATCGTCCGCGATCAGCCAGATCTTCCGGGTCATGTCACATCCGCAGGTGCGGTGGTTTTGGCTGGCGTGCTTTCGAGAGTTTCCCGGACAATGTAGAGAGGGCGATCCTTCGTTTCGCTCAGTGTCACCCAGAGATATTCACCGAGCATGCCGAGCAAGGCGAGATTGAAGCCGCCGATAACAAGAATCGCGACCATCAGGCTCGGATAGCCTGGCACCACGATGCCATAGAACATCACTTCCAGCAGGATCTTGATGCCATAGGCTACGCCGGCAAATGCGAGGAGGAAGCCGAAACTGCTAAGAACGCGAAGTGGCAGGGCGGAGAAGGAGGTGAAACCCTCCTTGGAGAGTGCGAGCAGGCCGAATTTGGACCAGCGGGTCACACCGGCAACACGCTCTTCGGGAATGTAGTTGATCGACTTCTGCCGGAACCCGGCCCAGGCGTAGAGCCCTTTGTTGAAACGCTTCTTGTCGCGCAGCAGCGTGAAAGCCCGTGCGACCGAAGCGCGCATGATGCGGAAGTCGCCGGCATCTGGCGGCATGGTGAAGCGCTGGCGCACATTGATCAGCTTGTAGAACAGACGTGAAAAGCCCAGCCGCATCAAGCCACTTTCGCGGCGGTCACCGCGCACGGCATAAACCACGTCGGTCTGCGGGTCGTTGACGATCGCTTCGATCAGCTGGAGGCTGACCGCCATCGAATGTTGCAGGTCGGCATCCATTAACAGTACCAGATCGCCACGTGCTGCCTCGATGCCGGCAAACAGAGCGATCTCCTTGCCGAAATTTCGCGACAGCTGCACGATTTTCCATCTGCCCTGAAGAAGAGAAGAAAATGCTGCAGCGCTTCCGTCGGTGCTACCGTCATCGACGAGGATCACCTCGACCGACAGACCGAACCGTTCAGCCACGATGCGTTCCAGCTCGGCGAGCATTCGGGTAAACGCCGGAGCGGATTCTGCTTCATTGAGAAACGGCGAAACGATTGACAGGGTCCCGTTTGTCAACGCATTGCTTGCTGCGATCTGGTTCGGAATGGCGCTCACCATCTGTCGCGCCGGAACGTTGCCGGCTGGGAAATGTTGCGAGATGGTTATTCCGGAATGAACATGAACGTCAATCAGGGCCTCACTGCCGCGGCACAAAACGCGGAATCTGGCGACAATTGCCATCCGATGTTCCGCAAAATCCCGTCGTCGCTTGAGTTCAACAAGCTGCGCAAGCGTCTTCTGCGTGCAGCACAACAGGCGATGACCGATTTTTCGATGATCAAACCGGGAGACCGCTGGTTGGTTGCGCTCTCCGGCGGCAAGGATTCTTACGGGCTACTGGCGGTCCTGCTCGATCTGAAATGGCGTGGCCTTCTGCCTGTAGATCTGGTCGCATGCAACCTGGATCAGGGGCAGCCGAATTTCCCGAAGCACATTTTGCCTGAATATCTGAAGTCTATCGGTGTCGACTACCGTATCGAGTACCAGGACACCTACTCGGTGGTCACGGAGAAAATTCCGGAGAACCGCACCTACTGCTCGTTATGTTCGCGGTTGCGGCGAGGTCACCTTTACCGTGTTGCCCGTGAGGAGGGGTGTAGCGCACTGGTGCTTGGCCACCACCGCGAGGATATCCTCGAAACCTTCTTCCTCAACCTGTTTTACGGTGGCCGTCTTGCCGCGATGCCGCCGAAGCTGATGAATGATGATGGCGACGTCACCGTCTTGAGGCCGCTGGCCTATTGTGCAGAACAGGACCTGGTGAAGTTCTCGGAAGCGATGGCGTTCCCAATCATCCCTTGCGACCTGTGCGGCAGTCAGGACGGGCTGCAGCGTAATGCGATGAAAATGATGCTTGAGGATCTTGAGCGGCGTATGCCGGGCCGCAAGGACACGATGATCCGCGCGCTGGCTAATGTGCGACCCAGCCATCTGCTGGATCGCACATTGTTTGATTTCGCTGCGCTGACGGCCAGCAACTGAGCGTCAATGGTCGGCGGTCTGAGGGGTGCCTTGGAAGAGACGGCCCTTCTCGGCAATTGCGACAAGCCCCAACGCGATTGATGCAAGGATGACAAACCCCCACGCCAGCGGCGTGGTCGTGTTGTCATAGGCCTGTCCGATCAAGGCGCCGATGACGCCTCCGCCAAGCGTCTGGATGAAGCCCTGCACCGACGATGCCGAGCCGGCGACGTGTCCCATCGGCTCCATGGCAATCGAGTTGAAGTTCGACCCTATCCAGCCGAACTGGAACATTGCCAATGCAAAAAGCACGACGAACGGCACGAGCGGCACCGTATCGAACATCGACCAGACCAGCCAGATGATTGAAACGATCAGAAACCCTGTCAGCGCGGTATGTGAGAGCTTTCGCATCCCGTAGCGAACGACCAGGCGCGCATTCAGATAGGACGAGAGCGCCATGAACCCCGCCACGACTGCGAACAGCACTGGAAACCAAACGCCAAGCCCATAGATGCCAACATAGATCTGCTGCGCGGAGTTGATGAAGGCAAACAGGCACCCGAAGATCGCGGTGGATGCGAGGGTATAAAAAAGTGAAAAGCGGTTCGTCAGGACGACGGCAAAACCTTGCCCGATCGATGCGAGTGTGAAAGGCCGACGTTCATCAGGGTTCAGCGATTCCGGCATGCGGAACAGAGCCCAAAGCGTAATCAGTATGCCAATTGCAGCCATGCAGATGAATATGAAGTGCCAGTTGCCGATCAGCAGCATCAATTGGCCGATGGATGGAGCAATAACCGGGATCACCATGAATACCATGAAGATCAGCGACATGGTTTCAGCCATCTGGCGTCCACCGAATCTGTCGCGCACCATCGACACAGCGATGACACGTGTTGCTGCTGCGCCCACACCCTGCAGGAACCGCATCGCCAGCAATGCTTCGAAGGATGTCACAAAGGCAGCTGCGAGCGCCGCCAGAACGTAGACCCCCAGACCGAAAAGCATGGGGCCGCGGCGACCAAATCGGTCAGAGGCCGGGCCATAGGGCAGCAGCGCAACCGCCATGCCGGCAAAGTAGGCGGAGATAATGTACTGGCGGTGGTTCTCATTCTCGACGCCAAGGCTCGAGCCGATTTCCTGCAAGCCGGGCAGCATGATGTCGATTGCCAGTGCATTGATGGACATGAGCGCTGCTGCAAGGGCAATGAACTCACGGCGACCAATGGCGGCCGCCGCCGCTGGTCTGGCTCCGGTCGGAATATTCATGACCGGTTCTCCTATCTGGAAGAGACGAAAAAAAATGCGCCGGAATGTCGGCGCATTGTCGGAAGGATCGGGTTCTTATCTGGTCGACAAGAAAACCATCGCCCGTGTCAGGCTGCGCCGCGAACGCTGATACCTTTCTGGGTGAGAGCGTCCTGCAACTCACCAGCCTGGAACATTTCACGCACGATGTCGCAGCCGCCGATAAACTCGCCCTTGACATAGAGCTGTGGGATCGTCGGCCAGCTCGAATAGTCCTTGATCCCCTGACGGAGCTCGTCGGAGGTGAGGATGTTGATCCCCTTATAGTCCACGCCGAGATAGTCGAGAATCTGCACGACCTGTCCGGAAAATCCGCACTGCGGGAAGTCCGGTGTACCCTTCATGAACAGAACAACATCGTTATTCTGGACTTCGTTGGCGATGAAGCCGTTGATTTCACTCATGATTGCTGCCTTTCGTATTCCGGTTCAAGGCCAGAAACGGGAGTTGGGGAGGTGTTTCAACCTAGATAGAATATCAGTGTGACATTGTCGAGGAAACACATCATCTTGTTCGACCTGCCGGACCTTCAAGTCAGGCAGGTCAATCGGAAACGGAAGAGTTTTCCGCCGGCGCGATCTGCTATTGCGGGACGCTCGTTTGCAGGGCGAGCGCATGCAGCACGCCGCCCATGTTACCCTTGAGAGCATCGTAGACCATCTTATGCTGCTCTACGCGGCTTTTGCCACGAAAGCTCTCGGCGATCACTTCGGCGGCATAGTGATCGCCGTCACCGGCAAGGTCGCGGATCGTCACGGTCGCATCCGGAATCCCTTCCTTGATCAGCCGCTCGATTTCACGCGCATCCATTGCCATTGTTCTGTCCTTGCTCGTTATCCCATGAAGGTTGGGAACCAGCCTTCATGTGCTTCCTTAAGTTCCACTACCGGTATGGCACGGGCACGGCCGAGCTTCAAGGACGAGCCCCCTGTTGTCCCGATGCGGACGATGTTGACGCCATTCGCGGCCGCGAGAGCAGCTGCTGAGTCTTTGGACATGGTGACGACGTAGCGGCCCTGATCTTCGCCGAACAACGCCGCAACTGCATCGCAATCGTCTGCGAGGTCGACAGTTGCGCCGATTCCGGATGCAATCGCCATCTCGGCGATCGCGACACCGAGACCGCCGTCAGAGCAGTCATGAACAGCTGTCGCAATGCCGGAGCGGATCAGGCCGCGGACAAAGTCACCAACCGCCTTTTCGTGCGCCAGATCAACATGCGGGGCAGGGCCTTCATTGCGACCGTGGAGATCGCGAAGATATGCGGACTGGCCAAGATGAGTGCCGAGTTCCCTCGGTCCGCCGACCAAGAAAATCTCTTCATTTTCTGCCGCGAACCGCACCCGAGCCATCTTCGACCAGTCGTCGATCAAACCCACGCCGCCAATGGTCGGCGTTGGCAGGATGCCCTGACCGTTGGTTTCGTTGTAGAGGGAGACGTTGCCGGAGACGATCGGAAAGTCGAGCGCGCGGCAGGCTTCGCCGATGCCTTTGATGGCGTGGACCAGTTGGCCCATGATCTCAGGACGTTCCGGATTGCCAAAGTTGAGATTGTCGGTTGCAGCCAGCGGCAGCGCACCCGTCGCCGTCAGGTTGCGCCAGCATTCGGCCACCGCCTGCTTGCCACCTTCAAACGGATCTGCCTCGCAATAGCGCGGGTTGACGTCGGAGGAGAAGGCGAGCGCCTTCGTGGCGTGTCCTTCGACACGGATAACGCCGGCATCGCCACCTGGCAATTGCAGTGAGTTGCCCTGAATCAGGGTGTCGTATTGCTCCCAGACCCAGCGGCGCGACGAGATGTTTGGCGTACCCAGCAGCTTCACCAACGCCTCAGCAACATCCATGTCCGGGACATCTGTGCGTTCGAGCGCAGCGGGGGCCGCAGGCTCTACCCATGGACGATCATATTCTGGGGCCTCGTCGCCCAGTTCCTTGATCGGAAGGTTTGCGACTTCGTCGCCCTGATGGAACACACGGAAGCGCAGATCATCAGTGGTCTCACCGACAATGGCAAAGTCGAGACCCCATTTGTGGAAGATCGCCTCGGCTTCTTTCTCCTGTTCGGGGCGGAGCACCATGAGCATGCGCTCCTGGCTCTCCGAGAGCATCATTTCGTAGGCTGACATGCGCTCTTCGCGAACGGGCACCTTGTCGAGGTCAAGGCGAATCCCGAGGTCACCCTTGGCGCCCATCTCGACGGCCGAACAGGTAAGGCCTGCCGCTCCCATATCCTGAATCGCGATCACGGCGCCCGACGCCATCAGTTCGAGGCAGGCTTCCAGCAGGCACTTTTCGGTAAATGGGTCGCCGACCTGAACGGTCGGTCGCTTTTCGTCGATCGAATCGTCAAATTCTGCCGACGCCATGGTCGCGCCGCCGACGCCGTCACGGCCGGTCTTGGCCCCAAGATAGACGACGGGAAGCCCAACGCCTTCGGCCTTGGAGTAGAAAATCGCATCTGCGTCAGCGAGGCCTGCGGCAAACGCATTGACGAGACAGTTGTCGTTGTAGCGTGCGTCAAACTGAACCTCGCCGCCAACTGTCGGAACGCCAAAGGCGTTGCCGTAGCCGCCCACGCCAGAAACGACACCGGATACGAGATGGCGTGTCTTTGCGTGTTCTGGCTCGCCAAAACGAAGGGCGTTCATGGTAGCGACTGGACGCGCGCCCATCGTGAACACGTCGCGCAAGATGCCGCCGACGCCGGTCGCAGCGCCCTGATAGGGTTCGATGTAGGATGGATGATTGTGGCTTTCCATCTTGAACACGACAGCCTGTCCATCGCCGATATCGACAACACCGGCATTTTCACCCGGACCCTGGATGACACACGGGCCGGATGTAGGCAGCGTCCGCAGCCACTTTTTTGAAGACTTGTAGGAACAGTGTTCGTTCCACATTGCCGAGAAGATGCCCAGTTCCGTGTAGGTGGGCTCACGTCCGATCAGTTTCAGAATGCGCTGGTATTCATCGGGCTTGAGCCCGTGAGCGGCGATGAGTTCATCGGTGATTGAAACGGTGTTGGAAATCGTCATCTCTTGTTCCGAAAAATCAGGCGTTGCCGCTGCAAGCAGTATTGCCGGAAGACCAGCGGTTAAGGTCTGCTGAAACGCGGGCACTGGACGGGCCGCTTAGCAGAGGACCGAAAGATGTGACCGAGCCGACCGGCCCCTCAGCCTGCACAACAAGCAGAGGTCGACCGCCATAATTGCCCTTTGGCACCAGCAGGAAGCGGGGACGGCCTGTGAAGGAGTTCAGTTCATTGGCGAAGCTGTAGCCACGGAATTCCCGATCATTGCTGGCAAACCAGCATCGATAGGCAGCCGTGGCAACGACTTCCATGTTACGCAGAGCGGCGTTCCGGCTGCTGCCTGTCGCTGGAGAGGGGGCAGGCTTGGTTGATTGGCAAGCAACGAGAAGCAGGCAGCCCCCCACGATCCAGAGCGCGGCGAAGCCACGGATCATGCGGCAACTCCCAGCACGCTTTCAAAAAGTGCGCGGCCGTCGGAGCCGCCATGAGCCGCTTCGATCAGGTTTTCAGGGTGCGGCATCAGACCGAGCACATTGCCTGCGTCGTTGACGATGCCTGCAATGTCGTTGATCGAGCCGTTGGGGTTCGTGCCGTCGGCATAACGGAACACGACCTGCCCGTTGCCTTCGATGCGAGCCAGCGTATCGGTGTCGGCAAAGTAGTTGCCGTCATGATGTGCTACCGGGCAACGAATGACCTGGCCCTGCTGGTAACCGCTGGTGAACGCTGTCGCTGCATTGGCGACCTCGAGTTTCACTTCACGACAGACAAACTTGAGCGAAGCGTTGCGCATCAGCGCGCCGGGCAACAGGCCGGCTTCGAGCAGGATCTGGAAGCCGTTGCAGACGCCCATCACCTTCACGCCCTGAGCTGCCTTCTCGGCAACCGCGCGCATCACCGGCATGCGCGCTGCGATCGCGCCGCAACGCAGATAGTCGCCATAGGAAAACCCGCCGGGGATGACGATGAGATCGACATCAGGAATTTCCGTGTCTGTTTGCCAGACAGTGACAGGCGGTTTGCCGCCGATTTTCGTCAGTGCCGCGATCATGTCGCGGTCACGATTCAGGCCAGGAAGGAGGACAACCGCCGATTTCACGTCAGATTATCTCCACCTGGTAGTTTTCGATCACCGTATTGGCGAGCAGCTTCTCGCACATTGCGTTGATTTCAATTTCGGCCTGCGCCTTGTCAGCAGTGTCGAGTTCGAGGTCGAACACCTTTCCTTGACGAACCGATCCAACGCCATTGAAACCGAGAGCATCGAGTGCTCCTTCGATCGCTTTACCCTGCGGGTCGAGAACGCCGTTCTTGAGCGTGACGGTTACGCGAGCCTTGATCATGTTTAGCTGGGTCCGGGCAGAAGTTGATGGCAAGAGTGAGAGCGGCGAGGTTTGCACCTCGCCGCCAGACAGATTTCAGTGAACGCTGCCGTTGTCGGGCTTCGACGAGACAAGCACCGGCCCGCTTGGTCGCGGGGGTTCGTTCTCGTTCATGATCCCGAGCCGGCGAGCGACTTCCTGGTAGGCCTCAACGAGGCCGCCCATGTCGCGGCGGAAACGGTCCTTGTCGAGCTTCTCGTTGGTTGCGACGTCCCACAGGCGGCATGAGTCGGGCGAGATTTCATCGGCAAGCACAATGCGCATCATGTCGCCTTCGAACAGGCGACCACATTCGATCTTGAAGTCGACAAGCTGAATGCCTGCACCGAGAAACATCCCCGAAAGGAAATCGTTGATTCGAATGGCAAGCGCCATGATGTCGTCGATTTCCTGCGGCGATGCCCAGCCGAAAGCCGTGATGTGCTCTTCAGAAACCATCGGATCGTCCAAGGCGTCGGCCTTGTAGTAGAATTCAATGATCGACCGGGGCAGAACGGTGCCTTCTTCAAGGCCAAGCCGCTTCGCCAGGGAGCCGGCGGCAATGTTGCGCACGACGATCTCCAGCGGGATCATTTCCACTTCCTTGATCAGCTGCTCACGCATGTTGAGGCGGCGGATAAAGTGGGTTGGAATACCCATGCGGTTGAGATGCGTGAAAATGTGCTCGGAGATGCGGTTGTTAAGCACACCCTTGCCATCGATGATTTCGTGCTTCTTCTTGTTAAACGCGGTTGCGTCGTCCTTGAAGAACTGGATGAGGGTGCCCGGCTCAGGTCCTTCGTAAAGGATCTTGGCCTTGCCTTCATAAATGCGACGGCGACGGTTCATGACAATCTCTGGATCTTGGGAGCGGAGTTTGTGCCTGGCTCCATGCGGCGCTGCTTGAAGCCGACAACGGGATTCTCGCGCGTCCTCTAGCGCAAACCGGGCGTTTGCTCAATCGGCATTTGGTCACGGACGCTTTTTCGCGCGCGATTGCGGTTTCCGTGAGACATGACTTGTATATTGACGCAACCGATCGCATTTGGTTTCTGAACGTGTTTCTTGATCGGAATACGGGAATCGAGAGATCGGCGGATCGAGCCTTAAGCGGTTTCGGGCAACGTGTTCTCACTTTAGAATTGAATGATCGCATTTGCGCAGCGTGATCTACTGCTTGCCGCAAACTGCTCCACAAACCGGAGGTAATTTTTATGGCCAGCATGGACGAACGTAAGGACGCATTTGAGAAGAAGTTCGCCCACGATGAGGAGCTGAAGTTCAAGGCGATTGCGCGCCGCAACAAGCTGCTGGGACTGTGGGCTGCGGAAAAGCTCGGGAAATCCGGCTCTGACGCTGCAGACTACGCGATGGAAGTCGTGAAGTCCGACTTTGAAGAGGCGGGCGACGAAGACGTTTTTCGCAAGATACACGGCGACTTCGAAGCTGCAGGAGTGCAGCAGTCGGAGCATCAGATTCGCCGTACGATGGAAGAGCTGTTGATCGAGGCAGCTACTCAGATCCAGAAAAGCTGATCCCACATCGCATCAACGAGAAAAACCGCCCGCAAACCATTGTGGGCGGTTTTTTATTTGACCTTGTTCTGTTGTCGGCTTCAATGGCGCACAGTGAACGGGAGGGGACCATATGTTGCTAACTGAACGCCTGATGGCGGGTGAACGCGTTTTCTCAGCATGGTCTTCAGTGCCAGATTCGTTGAATGCCGAAGGTCTGGCGGCGACTCCGTTTGATGCTGTGTGTCTGGACATGCAGCATGGCGCGCACCATGAAGACAGCGTGATGCGCTGTCTGGGGCCGATCATCGCGTCAGGAAAGCCCGGCCTCGTACGCGTGCCGGTGGACCGCTTCGACATGGCGGCGAGAGCGTTGGATTTCGGGGCGCAGGCGGTCATCGCGCCGATGGTCAATTCTGTCGCCGATGCACGCGCATTCGCCCAGTCAATGAAATATCCACCGGTCGGGAAGCGCTCGTGGGGCCCACATCTGGCAATGGGGCGTTCTGGCTTTAGCGGGCCTCAAAGTGCCTGGCTGGATGAGGCCAACCGCAAGACGCTCGCCTTTGCGATGATTGAAACACGCGAAGCTCTGGATGCTGTGGATGAGATTCTTGCGGTTGCCGGAATAGACGGCGTGTTTGTCGGGCCTTCGGATTTTTCGATTGCCTTGACCGACGGCAAGGCGGTCGATCCCTCACTCGAGAGCATGATGGAGGCGATTGCTCATATTTCGGCCCGCGCACAAGCAGTGGGCAAGCACGCGGGGATCTACGTTGTCGACCCGAAGCTGGTCCAGCGCTATTCGGCGATGGGATATCGGCTTTTCGCGCTGGGCAATGAGCAGAACTATATGGAGCGTGGCGCAGCCGCATTGCTGGCTGACGCCGGTGCCTTGACTTCCTGAGCGCGGGCGTGTTCGGCGCTTAGAGCTTCGACAGGAAGCTCGCGAATGTCATCGACCCTTCAGGCCATGGACCGTGGCCTGATTCCTCATTGAGATGGCCACTCTCTCCGGCGTCGATGAACAACGATCCCCACGCGCCTGCAATATCTTCGGCTACATCAAAGGCGCAGAAGGGATCATTGCGGCTGGCGATGGTCATTGACGGGAAAAGCAGCGGCTCGCGCGGGTAGGGTCCGAATGTCATCAGATGCTTGGGGCGGATTTTTGAGTTGGCCACGTCCGGTGGAGCGACGAAGAACGCACCGGCGACCGGCTTTGACGCTTCGCGCGCTGCATGGATCGCGGTTGGCACCCCCAGCGAGTGCGCAACCAGGACAACCGGTCGCTCAGCTTCGTTGATTGCACGGACCACGTTGGCCACCCAATCCTCACGCACCGGCTTCGTCCACTCGGCCTGCTGAACGCGCCGCGCGGTAGACAGTTTCTGCTCCCAGCGCGTCTGCCAGTGGTTTGGCCCCGAATTGGTGTAGCCGGGAATGATGAGGATATCTGTATCTTTGACCTTCATGGGCGGCGATGTAGCGATCCGAAGCGCTCGATGCAACCGTTTCTATTTTGTGAACGACGTGTTGTCGAAATAACAGTTGTCATTTGACAATGCGGCATCAATTTTAGGAGCAGGTTATGTCATGCGGCCAACGGGTTGGCTGCGTTGTCGCGAAGGTTTGGTTTTCGCCTTCGATAGGAGACGACTATGGGAAATATTCCTTTTGCTGCTCAGACGCCTGTGAACATTCGTCGTGTCGGATTGCGGGCGCGCGATGGCAACAAGCTGGCAGATTATTACAAGGCGGTCCTTGGCCTTCAGGAAATGCGCCGTGATGGCGCGGTCATCGGGCTTGGCGCGGGCGATCGCGAAGTTCTCGAAATTGAGGAATCCAAAGCGTTCCGCGAGGATGATCCCAGCAGCGCAGGCCTTTACCACACTGCGTTTTTGCTGCCGGAGCGTAAGGACCTTGCATTGTGGGCGAAGCACATCAGCGACTTGCGGCTGCCTCTTGAGGGTGCTGCCGATCACGCTGTCAGTGAAGCGATGTATCTGACTGATCCTGAAGGAAATGGCATCGAGGTCTATGTCGACCGTCCGAAGGAAGCGTGGTCGTACGATGGCTCGTCCGTGCGGATGGGCAACCACCGCCTCAATTTCCAGAGCTTGATGAGCGAGATTGGCGAGGGCGATGTGTGGGCGGCAGTTCCCGACCATACCGTCATCGGCCATGTGCATACCCGAGTTGGCAACGTGCAGGAGGCGGAGCGCTGGTGGAATGAAGTCCAGGGTCTCGACACAATGTTGCAATATGGGCCGCAGGCGGTTTTCCTGTCGTCAGGTGGCTATCATCATCACATTGGCGCCAATTCGTGGCACAGCCGTGGGGCTGGTGCGCGCGAGTTGGATCGCACCGGCCTGAATTATGTCGAGTTTGCTTCTCGCGATGCTGCAGCTGACAGTGTTTCCAGCGATCCGTGGGGTAACGAGATTCGCGTGCTGGCCGGCAAGGCCTGACCTTGTCGACCCGAAATTGAAAAGCCCGGCGCGGAACATTCCGGCCGGGCTTTTTTAACGTCAGAACCGTCGTCGTATGAACTCAGACAGTACCAAAAACACGCTTGAAGATCGTGTCGACATGCTTGGTGTGATAGCCGAGGTCGAATTTCTCGCGCAATTGTTCCTCGCTCAACGCCGCGCGGACGTCTGTATCGGCGAGCAGTTCTTCAAGGAAATCGGCACCCTGTTCCCACACCTTCATCGCATTGCGCTGCACCAGGCGATACGAATCTTCGCGTGACACACCTGCCTGCGTCAGTGCAAGCAGGACGCGCTGCGAGTGGATCAGGCCACGGAACTTGTTCATGTTATCGAGCATGTTCTGCGGGTAAACGACGAGTTTCTCTACAACCTGCGTAAGGCGAGCCAGAGCAAAGTCGAGTGTGACGGTCGCGTCGGGGCCAATCATGCGCTCGACTGAAGAGTGGGAGATATCGCGCTCATGCCAGAGTGCGACATTCTCCATTGCGGGCAGCGCCATACCGCGCACCAACCGGGCAAGACCGGTCAGGTTTTCCGTCAGGACCGGATTGCGCTTGTGCGGCATTGCCGACGAGCCCTTCTGGCCAGGTGAGAAATACTCTTCAGCTTCCAGAACTTCGGTGCGCTGCAGATGACGAATTTCTGTCGCCAGGCGTTCGATCGAGGAAGCGATGACGCCGAGCGTGGCAAAGAACATGGCGTGGCGGTCACGCGGGATTACCTGTGTCGAGACTGGTTCGGGCTTGAGCCCGAGCTTGGCAGCGACATGTTCTTCGACACTTGGATCAATATTGGCAAATGTTCCAACCGCGCCGGAAATCGCGCAGGTTGCAATCTCCTCACGTGCATGAACGAGGCGTGTGCGGCAGCGCTCAAACTCCGCATAGGCCTGCGCCAGCTTCACTCCAAAGGTGGTTGGCTCTGCATGAATGCCATGGCTGCGTCCGATGGTGACGGTGTCCTTGTGCTCGAAAGCACGTTTCTTGAGCGCGGCGAGAAGGCTGTCCAGATCGGCGAGCAGCAGGTCCGAAGCACGCACCAGCTGAACCGAGAAGCAGGTGTCGAGAACGTCTGACGACGTCATGCCCTGATGGATGAAGCGCGAGTCCGGGCCGACGAATTCAGCCAGATGCGTCAGGAAGGCGATAACGTCATGTTTCGTCTCGCGTTCGATTTCGTCGATCCGATTGACGTCGAATGTCGCCGCGCCGCCCCGTTCCCAGATCGTCTTTGCGGCCTCTTTCGGGATAACTCCGAGTTCTGCCAAGGCATCGCAGGCATGCGCCTCGATTTCAAACCAGATCCTAAACTTGGTTTCCTGGGACCAGATGGAAACCATTTCGGGTCGCGAGTAGCGCGGGATCATGAACATATCCTGACTGATGGGGGATGGATGCTGGCTCCGTACCAGAGACCAGCGGATTCCTCAACGCGGCGGATAGTCAAAACTGCGCCGGGATGCCTATCCAACGGTGATCCGGTCCCTCGAAGCCAGCAGAGCGGACCGAGATCATCACGGCATAAACGGGTGCTCCACCCTGCGGAAAGAATGTCTGGACGGCTCCGATGCTGTAGCCAAGGGCACAGCCACGGCTGGCCGGCAAGGTGCTGTCCTCATGCAGTAAGGTCGCTTGCTCACCCGGCTGAACCCCAAGCCGGGTGAGGCGAAATCCCTTGGTAGGGCCGAAGTCGCCGCAATAATCTGGACCTTGCAGCGAAAATTCTTCCAGGCGCAGTTCCAGCGTTGCGTCGATCGGAGGAAATACTGGTCGCGGATTGACGGCCATGTGCAGCGCATCGCCCGAAATTTGTGTGGCCGGCCTTGCACCTGCAGTAAAGCCGCGATTGGCTGCGAGCGTTGCACTGGGAACAATCGCGTCGCCGCGTTCGCGCGCCTGTTGTCTGGCAAGCTCAAGGTTGGCGGCTTCGTCATCAATGCGGACGCGGATTGGCGATCCGGACACAAATTCGTCGCTGCCCGTATCGATGTAGAAGCGGTGGGAATAGGGAAAGCCTGAGCCGTCCTGAATGCCGAATTCTTCGAATGCGAAGATGCGTCCATCAGCAGAAAATCCGAGAATATTCAGTTCGGCAGCGTCTCCTGCGCGTGCGGGAGCGCAGAAGGCTGCTGTTGTGGCGAGAATGAGGGCGGGTACAAACGCTTTCATGCGGGCTCTTTCACGAATTTTGCTGAAGGCAAGGAGGTAATACGGACGCTACAGGCGTGATGACCAAACTGGCATCAGATCGCCGGGCGACGGGGTGGCCGCATGGATCCCACGGGCAATCGCTCGGGCCATCGTTGCGCCGGCCATGGCATGAAGCTCCAGGATGCCCATCTCATCCAGTTCGATGCCGCTGGCGCCAGTCGCGAGTGCGAAGACCAGATCACCATCCCCTTGCGTGTGCGATGGCCAGATCGCGCGGGTGAACCCGTCATGCGCTGCAATTGCGAGCCGTTTCGCTGCGGCTTTGGTCAGCACCGCATCCGTGGCAACGATCGCGATGGTGGTGTTGCCGGCAGATCGCGCCAATTCTTCGAATTTCCACCGGATCGCCGATGCATCGTCTGGCATCGGAGCCGGGAGGCCAAGGCCGCCAAACTCGTCGCCCAATTCGAACGGTGCAGCCCAGAAATGCGCGCTGTTGCCGACTGTTGTCGAGCCAAGCGGGTTCGCCGCGGCGAGTGCGCCAACCGTCACGCCGCTTTTCAGGACTGTCGATGCGGAGCCGAGCCCGCCCTTCAAGCCGGACGAAAGTGCTCCGGCTCCTGCGCCGATCGTTCCGAGGGAAAAATCCAGCGACGCTGTGCGGGTAGCCGTGTAACCGAGCTCGCGATAGGGGGGGTAACGTCCCCAATCCTTGTTGCCGCCATTGATCAGGTCGAACAGGATCGCAGCCGGCACGATGGGGACGCGATGGCCGCGAACCTCGACACCCACGCCATCTTCACGAAGCGCCGACTGCACTCCCGACGCTGCATCAAGCCCGAAGGCTGATCCGCCTGAGAGCACCACCGCGTGGATCGTTTCGAGCGAATTGTGAGGTTCGAGCGCGTCTGTTTCCCGGCTGCCCGGTGCTCCACCGAGCACCTGCACTCCCGCGACCATGGGCGCGTCCGGAAGAATCACCGTGACACCGCTTTTGATGACGTCATCCTGGGCGTTGCCGACACGAAGGCCTGCGACGTCAGTGATGAGGTTTCTGGGTCCGGCAAGGTAAGGCATCATATTCACTCGATTGGCAGGAAACGGGAGCCGTCATAGCGCAGCAGGCGGAAAGGGTTGTCCGTCACGTCGCCCTTGTCATCGAAGCGCAGCGCTCCCGCCAGTGTCTTGAACGTTTCAGTTCTGAGAATTTGGACGGTCGGCAATTTATCCTCACGTGCCTTGCGCAGCGCTTGTGTCGCAACTTCGACGGCGGCGTGAGTCGGGATTGCATATCCCTCCGGCGCTACGAGAGCCCGGCGAAACAGCGCAAGCTCTGCCTCGCTGGCTTCGTCCGCCCATTCCGGCACGCCGACCATCAATGTACCTTGTGCGAGTGGAACCTCGCCAGCGGCTCTCAGCGCCTCGCTGCCCGCAAGGGTCAGATCATAGCCGAGCCCTGCGGCGTCCCGCGCCATGATTGCGATATCGTCACGGTCGCCGCCGACAAAGACATGACTTGCGCCTGCGTGCCGCAATCGCCCCACCAGCCCGATCTGGTTGTCGGATTGCGGTCGATATGTGTCGACCAATACGGGCTTCAGTCCCGCCAACTCGGCAGCCGAACGCAACGACTCAGCAAGCTCACGGCCATGGATCGTCCCATCATCGACAATCGCAAACAGAACGTTGCGCCACCGCGGTATCAGAATTTGCGCAATCGCATTGAGCTCGGCATCAGCGCGCGGTGCGACCCGCCAGACAAGCCATTCTGTGCGCAAGTGCCGATCTGTGATCCCGTTGCTGCGCACGCCTGATGTGATGACCGGAATGTTTGCCTGCGTCAGCAGGGGAAGGGCGGCTTCGAGCGTTTCGGTGCACAGGAAGCCCACAGCAATGTCGGCACCGGCTTCGATCAGTGTCTGCGCAGCCTGTTCGCCGCTTTCTGCGCTACATTGGTCGTCTACGGTGGACAGCCTGACCGCCGCAGATACTGCCGCTACGCGCGCGCCGTCGCGTATCTGCTGGCCCAGCAAGAGGTTCGGGCCTTCCAGCGGCGCGGCTACACCCACATGTATTTCTGCATGTGTCTGAGCGGTCAGCCAGAACGACATTGCGAAACACAGAAAAATGGGCACGAAATGCATCGCCACGCCTTTGCGGAATGAAAAGTGAAGGGTGTGTCAACTCGTAAAGGGTGGCGGTCGTGGGCGCAACACGTTAGACGGCAGGAGATTTAGGCTCAATCTTGGTCCTGTCGAGACCTATCCCCATATTGTGGCGTGGCCATAAACGCAGGTAACATCGTGCTAAAGAAGAATGCTGTTGAATCACGCCTCTATCGCGAGGCAATGAGCCGTTATTCCGGCGCAGTGCAGGTTGTGACCACAGATGGTCCCTCGGGGCGTCGTGGTGTGACTGCGATTGCGGCCTGTTCGGTGTCCGATGATCCACCAACGGTACTTGTTTGCCTCAACCGGGTGAAGCGGGACAATGACTGTTTTGCCGAAAACGGCGTGTTTGCTCTGAACACGTTGGCGGCTGACCAGCGCGAGATTGCTGACGCATTCTCCGGTTTCACGGGCCTCACGCAGGACGAACGCTTTAACCTCGGAGCATGGGAAACCATCTCATCCGGTGCTCCTGTTTTGGCCGGAGCCTTGGCCACGTTTGACTGTCACATCGTCGAGACAAAGGATTTTGCCACCCACCGGATCCTATTCGGACAGGTCACCGGCGTCCGCGTCGGCGAGAGCGTTGATCCATTGATATATTTCCACCGTGCCTATCGCCAACTGGCAGGAGACGCCACCGAGTAGCTGACACCAAGTCGGATGGGCGGGCGAAGCATTGCGATGGCTGGGGCTGGCGTGAGGGTAGAGACGTGGTTTACTCTGCGTCATGCCCTGCTTCGTCCCGCAAAATCATGTCGTTGCCAGCATCCTGGCTATGTTTTTAGTTCTTGCGGGGGCGGGTGGCGACGCACGTGCAGAGCTGATGCGTCCTTTCAAAGACGAGTTTTTTGCGTACCCCAAATTGCTTGCCAGTGCTGACGGCGGCCGACACCTGACGGTCGATTATCGAATCGAACGGGATCTGCGCGAGCGCGATGAGGTGCCGGAGAGGCGGGTCAGGGGCAGGTTTGTCGACTTTGCTCCGTTGCGAGCGCAAACGGACTTGGTTCTCAAGACCGATGTCGCAAACGTTCCGCATGTTGTTGTCGGCGCGCCAGAGACAGCGCGGTTCATCGTCGTCTACCTTTACGGGCAGGGCGGCAATCGCAATCAGGGAATGAATGACCATACTTTTGGCGGCAATTTCAACCGCCTCAAGAACCTTGCCCAGCGTAACGGCGGAATCTACATCACGCCCGAGTTCTCAGATTTCGGGCCCAGGGGCTCCCGCCAGGTCGCCAGTCTTCTGTCCTATTATTCGACATCGGCTCCTGACGCGAAAATTTATCTGGCATGTGGCTCAATGGGGGGAGCGCTGTGCTGGCAGCTTGCCAAGGATGCCGATGTGGCACCGCGTCTGGGAGGTTTGCTGCTGCTTGGTTCGCATTGGGACGAGAGTTTCCTCGCGAGTACCGCGTTTAAGCGGCGCGTACCGGTATTTTTCGGCCATGGCAGCGATGATCGTGTTTTTCCGGTCGCAACGCAGGAGCGGTTTTTCCGGTCGATCCTGAAAAAAGCGCCCAACTACCCGGTACGATTCGTGCGCTTTGAAACGGGAAGTCACGGCACGCCTATCCGTATGGTGGATTGGCGAGGGACGTTGAACTGGATGGATGGGGTGCGATGAACGCCGCGGCGGACTGGTTAGCGAACTGTTTACTGCAACGGTGAAATTCTATCGGCGAACCTATTCTCAGAGATCTTTTTAACCGGATCAGCTTTAAGTTCCTGAAATCGCAAACGCCTGTGTCAGGAGTCTCAAGTGGGCGGAGAAGCGGAGCTTGATTTTACATCACTGCTTGATGAGTTGCTTGCCGCCACTCATGAAGCAGAAGTGCGTGAGCGGAGCGACGGGCCACCACCGTCGCTGAAAGTTGATATGCTCGCGCAGATCGAGCGGCTTCAAGCAGAAAATACCGGGTTGTTTCGCGACCGTGCAGTCCATGCCTATGGCGAAATATCTGAAGATCAAAGTGTGAAAAAGGCCGTCGAAACGCCGACGCATCTTCAGCCCGCACTGGAGGATCTGTTTTTTCTCGACCCGGAATCGATTTCCCGCGAGCTTGGCATTAGACCGCGCAGCATGCCCGATGAGTTGGATAAGGCGCGTCGCGCCTTTGCGATGCGCTATCATCCAGACCGTGTACCGGCGGAGTTTCGCGAGCGTGCGGCATTACGCATGCAGATTGCAAACATGCTGATTGATGAGGCTAAACGCAAAAAGCGTTAGAGCCCGTCATCAGTTGTGCACTGCCAGTTGCGGCAGATCGTTGATGCCCAGTCGGTCGCGCAGCGAAAAGCGCGCTTTGGCAAGATCTTCAATCGTGTAGCCTTCAAGAACTTCAAAAAATGCGCCCAAGGCTTTGCGCAGCGCTTCATTTAGGGCGCAGGAATCCACGAGCGGGCACTCTGTCGCATCGTTTTCGAAGCACTCGGCCAGCGCAAAGTTTTCTTCAGTTACACGCACGACATCGAATAGCGTAATCTCGGAGGCTGGCCGTCCGATACGCACGCCCCCATTGCGGCCACGAACGGTCTGTACGAGCTCGTGCTCAACAAGCGGCTGCAGGATTTTGAACAGGAAAAGTTCCGAAACGGAATATGCGGCAGCGATGTCGGCGATCCGGCTCAAGCGGCCTTCATTGGCCGCACAGTACATCAATATGCGGATCGCATAGTTTGTCTGGCGTGTAAGCCGCATCGTGAACCTTCCCGCAACGACCTGAACTGACTCGAAACATGAATATGGAATAAAATTTAGAACAATTCCAGAGAGGCTGTCAAATAAATCTGGAGTTACGCGCTCATGTTTTAAGGGCGCGACATCTCGCCTCTTGAAATTCATGCTGCACTGCACAATCTACGACGTGGCTGATTTGCCGCCGTGGGAGGAACCGACGAGAAAGCAGACCATGACCACCATTGCTCCCCGTGCCGACATTCCCCTCCAGGGTGTAATCCGGTTATTGAGACACTCCGAGCTCCCTCAGTTCAAGGCGCATCTCCTGCGTCTTGATGTTGAGAGCCGTCGCGATCGTTTCAATGGTCCTGCAAATGACGCCTTTGTTTCGGCCTATGCTGAAAAGTGCTTTCGCAACGGTGCGGTCGTGATCGGCTATGTTGAGAATGGCAAGGTACTCGGCGCTGCTGAACTTCATGAGCAGGTCACGCAGGCCGAGCCAACAGGTGAGATCGCGTTCAGCGTCGAGCCTCACATGCAGCAACGTGGCCTTGGAGGCTTGCTTTTTTCGCGGCTCATCGAGAGCGCTCGTGCGTTCGGATATGAGCGGCTCCGTGTCACGACCCATCCGCAGAATGGTACGATGAAGCGGTTGGCCATGCGCTTCAACGCGACGCTGCGTTTTGAAGATGGTGAGACTGTCGGCATGATTGGACTGGCACCCATGCCGCCGTTGCCGCTTCGACCGGGCGCTGGCGCTTTTGTTCCCTTGGAGGCCGGTGCATTCTGAGCGGCGAAGTTGGCATTCTGGCAAAAATGACGTGACCTGGAGGCCATAAGCCCCCACATCTTGCAGCCAATAGGATGCTGTAAAAGTGCGAGGCAGGACAACATGGCGGATCATGAGGCGCTGGCGGATGCGCGGGAGCTTCTTCCGGAAGAGCGGCTAAAACAAGCAGCGTTAAGGCGTACGAAGGCGATTGCCACCGGGGCACTTGTCTTGTGCGTCGCGGTTTTCCTCGCGGCGCGAGCTTTCCAGACAAACTGGCCGATGTTGTCTTATGTTGCCGCATTTGCAGAAGCGGCCGCGATTGGCGGGCTGGCGGATTGGTACGCGGTCGTTGCTTTGTTCCGGCGGCCACTTGGTTTGCCTATTCCCCACACGGCCATCATTCCTGCCAACAAGGATCGGATCGCCAGCAATCTGGGACGATTCATCGAGGTGAATTTTCTTGCTCCGGAGCCCGTTCGGGCGAAGCTGCAGCAAGTGGATTTCGCCCAGATGGTTGCAGACTGGCTGACTGACCGCGCGCGTTCAGATGAACTTTCGCGCTTTGTCGGACGTATAGCACCGCAGGCGTTGACGGCGGTGGAAGGCTCGGGAGTGGGTGATTTCGTCACCCGTCGTCTTGTGGACCAGCTGGACAAGATAAAAATCGCTCCGCTCGCTGCAGACATGCTTGGCGCGATCACGGCAGATCGACGCCACCAGAGGCTTCTGGACGAAATTCTGGTCATGCTCGGCGGATTTCTCCGCGATGAGGCCGCGCTTGACGCGTTGCGCGACAAGATCCGTGATGAACTGCCCAGCCTTGCCCGTTTCTTCCGCGCCGATGCCTATCTTTTGAAGAAGATTGTTGCCTCGGCAAGCACATTGATCACCGAAGTTAACGCGGCACCCGACCACCCTTTGCGCGCCGAATTCGATCAGTTTGTGGAGAAATTCATCAGCGAGCTTCGCACCTCTGCCGAATATGAGATGCGCGCCGACAAACTGAAGCGCGATTTGCTTGCACGCCCTGAACTCAAGACATTGGCGACCAGTTTTTGGGAAAGTCTGCGGGTATTCATCGAGCAGGACATCAATGAGAATGATTCCGTTGTCCGACGTCATCTCACTGACATGTTCGTGGAAGTCGGACGCCAGCTTGCCGCTGAGCCACGTATCCGCGCCGAGATGAACGAAGGATTCGTGGTCGCGCTGTCCTCCTTTGTCGAGGTTCAGAAAAGTGGCGTCGCTGCCTTTATCGGAGATCAGGTGCGCAGTTGGGACATCGTCCAGTTGACCCGGCTGATTGAACTCAACATCGGACGGGATCTTCAGTATATCCGCTTCAACGGTATGCTGATCGGCGGTCTTGCAGGTCTTGTGCTCCACATTGCCGATCGCCTTCTCTTCACCAATTGAAGCTGTTGAGCCGCTGCCCTAGTCTCTGAGGCGATGACAGGGGAGGAATGTCGATGAGCGGGGACTTACAAGCGCAAGCCATGCAGCGTGGCCGTATGCGGCAGATGCAGATCTATGTGCCGGGTGCAGGTGGAACGCGCCCGTTGGTTCCGGTCCTTGCTGAAGAGCTTGAGCGGAAAGCTGCGGCTCGGATGAGCCGGGAGGCCGCTGCCTATATCGTCGGCGGAGCGGGGGCCGAGGCGACCATGCGCGCCAATCGCCTGGCTTTTGACAGTGCGGAATTGTCGCCGCGCGTTCTGCGGGATGTTTCAAGCCGCGATCTTTCCATCGAACTGCTTGGCCGTCGCCATCCGTCGCCAATTCTGCTTGCGCCAATCGGTGTGCTGGAAATGGTTCATCGCGATGCAGACAGGGCGGTTGCGCGCGCCGCCGCGAGTGAAGGCGTGACATTTGTGTTTTCTAACCAGGCTTCCGTCAGCATGGAGGATTGCGCGGCTGCAATGGGCGAGGGGCCGCGATGGTTCCAGCTATATTGGTCAAGTGATGATGAGGTCGTGCGTTCGCTGGTGTCCAGGGCAGAGAAGGCAGGCGCGGAGGCAATTGTGGTCACGCTGGATACGACGCTGCTCGGTTGGCGTCCGCGCGATCTGGATCTTGGCTATCTGCCGTTTCTGCGTGGATTGGGCATCGCCCAATATCTCACTGATCCGGTGTTCCGGTCGAAGATCCCGCAATCCCCGCCAGACACTGGTTTGAAGCCCAAAGGTCTCGGAATTATCGATACGGTCCTTAGTTTGCGTCGCAAAGGCAAGGATTTCGGCCTGACCGTACACCAGATGCGCGCCGCGGTCGCGCATTTTACCGCCACTTATTCGCGCCCCGATCTGAGTTGGGATGATGTGGCCCGCCTGCGAGCAATGACCAAACTCCCGATCGTTCTAAAAGGACTGCGCCATCCCGAGGACGCCGCGCTAGCCGCAAGCCATGGTGTTGACGCGATTGTCGTCTCAAACCATGGCGGCAGACAGGTCGATGGCGAGGCGGGGACGTTGACTATGTTGCCGTCGATCGTCGCGGCTGCCGGCGACATGCCTGTGCTTCTTGACTCCGGCATACGCTCGGGAGCCGACGTCGCCAAGGCGCTGGCGCTTGGTGCGCGCGCGGTACTCCTTGGAAGGCCATACGTTTATGGCCTTGCTCTTGCGGGCGAGGCCGGTGTGTGCGAGGTGATCCGCAACATCATCGCCGAGTTCGACCTGACACTGGCTCTCTGCGGGCTTTCAAATGCTACCGATCTCGATGAGGAATGTATTATAGGCAATTGAAATCAGGGCAGCTTTTTTGAACCACAAGCAAGTAAGCATCGCAGATCTGAAGACGATGATCGGTGTTGATCTGGGCGTTTCGGACTGGATCGAGATTGACCAGTCGATGGTTGACACTTTTGCGACGACGACGCGTGATCGGCAATGGATCCATGTCGATGTCGAGCGTGCGAAGCGTGATAGTCCTTATCATGCGCCGATCGCCCACGGATATCTGACGCTGTCGCTCGTGCCTGCGATGAACGAGCAGCTACAGATCACGCCTGCCGGTGTCGACGTCGTCATCAATTACGGTCTCGACAAACTGCGGTTTCTTTCGCCGGTCAAGGTTGGCTCTCGCGTTCGGATGCATTCCAAGTTGATCTCGCTGGAGGCGAAGGCTCCAGGTCAGCATTTGATGAAGACCCTCAACACGATGGAAATCGACGGCGAAGCAAAGCCGGCTTTTGTCGCCGAAACGCTGATGCTGCTCGTCGACGCTGGCTAGAGCGCTTCCAGCAAAGGCGCGAAGCGATTTTGCGTTCGGAGTTGCTTAAAAACTATTCCGCGTCTGGCTGCCGTGCTGGGGCGGTGCTTACGAAAGCGTCGAGTTCCAGGCATGCATCGCGTATCCGACAGATCGTCGGATACAGCGTCATATCGACGTTGAAGCGCGCATTGTTGGTCGCCTGAGCGACCAGACAAATGTCTGCCATGCCGGGCGCGTCACCATGGCAGAACATGCCCGTGTGCGCACTTTCCGCCAGCAACTGCTCCAAAGGGCGGAAAGTCTCATTGACCCAGTGACGAAACCAATCTGCGATCTCAACATCGTCTGCGCCGTAGCGGCTGCGTAGCCGGTCAAGAACCCGCAGATTGTTCACCGGATGGATATCGCACGCGATCATCTGTGCCAGCATACGAACGCGCGCTCGCCCTGCAGCGTCGGCGGGCAGGAGAGGTGGTTCCGGCACCTCCTCATCGAGAAACTCCATGATCGCCAGCGACTGAGCGATTGTTGTTCCGTCGTTCCAGATCAGGGTTGGCACCAGTCCTTGCGGATTGATCGCAAGATAGCCGGCTTCACGATGTGCACCATGCCGCAGATGATGGGCGACATAGGTATATTCAACGCCCTTGAGCGCCAGGGCGATGCGCACCCGATAGGACGTCGACGAGCGGAAGTAATTATGGAGAACCACATCGTTCATGGCGTTTCCTCCCGTAATGCAGGACCAGTGGGATCAGTCGCCGTAGGGGACCCAGACGTTTTTCACCTCAATGGCGCGTTGAAGAAAACGGTTAAGGCTGCCTTCGTCAGCCGCCCAGTCGATGGCAGCGCCATTTGATGACCAAACGCGTTTGAGATTGTCTGCGGATTCGCGCTCGGCGGCGGCGCATGTCTGGGCATCCGCCACCACCCACAAACCGTCGACGTCACCGTGCTTTGCCAGAACGGCGGCGAGCTCGGATGTCTTTCCGGTGACGATATTGACCACGCCAGCAGGCAGATCGGAGGTTTCCATCACCTGGTAGAGATCGGTTGCCAGCAATGGCCAGCGTGCGGAAGGCACTGCGACAACCGTGTTGCCCATGGCAAGCGCAGGCGCCAGCATCGCGATCAGTCCCAGCAATGGCTGCTCGTCAGGAGCCACAATACCCAGCACGCCAACAGGCTCATGCAGGGCAAGCGTGACGGCGCGCGCGGGTGGGGTGTGCACCGTGCCTTCCACCTTGTCAGCCATTCCCGCCGCCGCAAAAATCCGCTCGATCGAAGCTTCGACTTCAGCCTTGGCGGCTTTGGCAGAGACGCCTGTCAGCTGCACAAGACGCGCCGCAAATTCGGTGGCGCGAATGGAAAGGTTTTCCGCCAGAAAATAGAGCACCTGTGCTCGGTTGTAGGCAGTTGCGGAAGCCCACGCCTTCGCTCCGCGAGCGGCACTGACAGCGTCGCGAATGTCTTTGCGATTGCCGACGCCTGCTTCTCCAATTTGCTTTCCCTTCTTGTCCAGGACCGCCATGGAGTAATTGCCGTCAGGCCGGACTTGCTTGCCACCAATAAACATCTTGGGGGTTCGGTCTATAAAGCCGTCTTCGACCTCGTTGCGCTGTAGTGCGCCGCCGGGATGGTCGTAGGGCTTGATGGGCTGGCTTCTGGATTTTGGCCATGCGAGGTATTCGGCCATGCCTTCGCGCCCACCTTCGCGCCCAAAACCGCTTTCGCGGTAGCCGCCAAATCCGCAGGCGGCATCGAACATGTTCGTGCCATTGATCCAGATCACGCCAGCTTTGAGCTGCGGCGCGACGTGAAGTGCGAGATTGACGTTCTCACTCCACACGGAGGCAGCGAGCCCGTAGCGAGTATTGTTGGCGATTTCGATCGCTTCTTCAGTATTGCGGAATGTCATTGAAGCCAGCACCGGGCCGAACACTTCCTCTTGTGCCAGAATGTTAGCGGGCGCAACGTTGGTTGCTAGAACAGGCAGGTGATACCAGCCGGTAGCGGGCACTTCACCCGCTGGCATCCAGCACTGCGCTCCCTGAGATGTACCTTGCGCCAGCAGACCTGAGACACGTTCCAGCTGTGTACGATCGATGAGCGGGCCGATGTCCGTGTTCTTGTCCAGCGGATCGCCGATGCGCAGCTTTTCCATGCGTGCGCGCACTTTCGCGAGAAATTCTTCGGCGATACCTTCCTGGATCAGCAGGCGGGAGCCGGCACAGCACACTTGCCCCTGATTGAACCAGATGCCGTCGACAAGTCCTTCGACTGCAGAGTCGAGGTCAGCGTCTTCAAAGACGATGAATGCGGATTTGCCACCCAGTTCAAGCGAAAGCTTCTTGCCTGTGCCGGCCGTGGCTTGACGAATGATCTTGCCGACCTCCGACGAGCCGGTAAAGGCGATCTTGTCGATGCCAGGATGATTGACGATTGCGGCGCCCGCTTCGGGGCCTCCGTGAACGATGTTGACGACCCCCTTCGGAACGCCAGCCTTCTCACAGATTTCAGCGAAAAGGATCGCCGTGAGCGGTGTAAACTCCGCGGGTTTCAACACGATTGTGCAGCCCGCAGCGAGTGCCGGCGCGATCTTCCAGGCAAGCATCAGTAGGGGAAAATTCCACGGAATGATCTGGCCTGCGACACCGGCAGCCTGACGTCCGGGAAATTCGCTTTCAAGCGCCTGGGCCCAGCCTGCGTGGTGCATGAAATGTCTCACGGCCAGGGGGACGTCGATGTCCCGGCTTTCACGGATCGGTTTGCCATTGTCGATCGATTCAAGAACCGCGAAAAGCCGCGCATGCCGCTGCATCGCACGGCCTATCGCGTACAGAACCCGCGCTCTCTGGTAGCCGGAAGACGCCTGCCATGAAGCTTGCGCCTTGCGCGCCGCCGCAACGGCCGCATCGATGTCAGACTTCGAGGCGTCTGACACACGCGCGAGCAGCTTGCCGGACGATGGTTCGTGAACCTCAAATGTCCGGCTTCCTTCCGCGCTGCGCCAGCTGCCGCCTATGAAAAGCGAAGCATTGAAATCACGTCCGGCCAGCCAAGCGTCAGCTTCGTTTCGTGCTTCTGGGGCGGGGCCGTATTCCATGGCGTGGTATCGTTCAAGAATGTTCATGGTGCGTGCCCGTTCATGCCATCGCGTGGCGATGAGCCGCAGAATAGCGGCCGGTCAGATGGTGCTCGAGCTGGCGCTCGATGTCGGTGAGCAGACTGGACGCGCCAAAGCGGAACAGGTCTGGTTCCAGCCACCGACGACCGAGCTCCTCTTTCATCAGGATCAACCAGTCGAGAGAGGATTTCGCCGTCGAAATGCCGCCTGCCGGTTTGAAGCCAATCTTGAAGCCGGTACGCTCGGCATAGGAGCGGATCGCGCGGGTCATCACCAGGCCGACAGGAAGCGTGGCGTTGACGCTTTCCTTGCCGGTCGAGGTCTTGATGAAGTCGGCGCCAGCCATCATCGACACCATGGAAGCAAGCATAACATTACGCAGGGTTGCCAGATCACCGGTGCCCAGGATGACCTTCAGATGTGCGTCGCCACAGGCTTCTCGAAAGCGCCGGACCTCATCGTAAAGCTCCTGCCATCTTGCGCCAAAAACGAGGCCCCTCGGAATCACCACGTCGATTTCATCGGCGCCATCCGCAACCGACGCACGGATCTCGGCAATGCGTGTCTCCAGCGGCGCCAGCCCATGCGGAAATGAGGTTGAAACAGCCGCGATATGAATACCGGTCCCTTCCAGCGCACGCACTGCCGTCGCCACGAATGGATGGTAAACGCAAACGGCGGCAGGACGGATCAAGGTGTCCCCAAGCCCCAGACCAGCGATCAGATCGGCGCGCAGCGGATGTTTCGCCTTGGCGCACAGCCGTTCCACGCGGTCGGCGGTGTCGTTGCTGTTCAACGTTGTCAGGTCCATCAAGCTGATCGCGCGCAACAGCCACGCGGCCTGATTGTCAGCCTTGATCGAACGTCGCTTGGTCAACGTCGTTGCGCGCCGTTCGAGCGCCGAACGGTTTACGGCGCGCATATCTTCCAGCCAGCCCAGATCAAGCGCCATGCCGGGGTTGCGGGGGATCTCGTCCAGCCCGCCTGCAACGGCCTTTGGCAGCGTATGGACGCTTGCGAGACTGGATATGCTTCTTGATGGGGTGCTCATGACGGCACTCTTTTTTGTGTTGTTCCTCAAACTCTAACGCACCTTGGCACGAAACGTTGAGAAACGAAACGTCAGCAATGACCGCTGTTGTGTCAATTGTATCGCCATGCCAGCAGGTGAAGCGTAATTGGCTTTTCGCGCATCAATAAGACAGGCGCTGTCAAACAAAAACGGGCGTAACTTCAGAGAAATTTGTTGGTTTTCGCTATTTTTTCAGGGCAAGTCTCTTCGTTTGATTGGCGTATCGAAGCTTGTCTCTTCTGGAAACTGGCGTTCTCGCGTCGTAACGCTCGCTTCTTTCGTCTAAATGGCAGTGGGCGTAGACAGAAGCCACAGACCGATCACGGTGTAGACAATCATCACAACGACGAGCGGCAGTTGTGTGATGATTGCAGTTGGTCCGTCGCCGTAGATCCGCCAGGCGATCACGTGGCTGGCGATGATCGCGACGATGTGGCCGGCAACGATCGTTGCAGCCTGGACGTTCCACAGTATCCAGACACTTTGCGCAGCCGAAAGAAGCGCTGCCTGGACATGGTAGTTGGACGTACCAAGCCAATCCTGACCAACCGCAAAGGGGTCCGACAACGCGACCAGCGCAAATTGGCCATCAATCAAAAGCGACGGTAGATAGTGCGCAAAGTGGTAGGCGAATGAAATTGGTACGATTGTCCACACCAGGCAAGACAGGGCGCGCTTCAAAGGTACCGTTGTGCCAGCCAAGACATGGCCGAGCACAATGGCGCCTACGAAGGCAGAACTGAGAAGCATGAAGGCGATTGTAAGTCCCACAGTCGTTTGTGGCATCACGGCCGAGCGACCGGGAAATTCGAGGGGATTGACGCCGATCACACGCATCCACAGGAAGGTGTGCCGCAAGCCGTCGAAAGTTACCGAGCTCAGCGCGAGGAGCAGGAAAACAACTCCGCTTGGCGGCAATCGCGGCGCATTCATGAGGGCGGCAGCGGGAAGTCGCAGGACGATCTTCCGTTCACCGATGCAAACGGCAGGCAGGCGGGCAATAATTGCAAGGAAAACGGACAGGAATTCTCCCCGCGCAGACCATCGACGATAGCCAAATATCAGCATTGCTACAAAAGTGACGAGCCAGTAGCCGGCAATCACATTTGCCAATCGGTTCGGGTCATCCGGCGCAGGGTCGACGAGTTCGAACCAGACAAAAGCGGCGAGCCCGACCACGGATGGCCATGTTGTCAGATGTCGGGGCCATGCCATTCGCGACTTAGGCAATCGAGCCGTCAACAGCATGGCGATACGCCATGGTCCGTACCAGGGGTTGATCCATCCCCAGACATTCCCGACGGCGCCTTGCAGAACCACCAAACCGACCCAGATCAGACTCCAGAATGTCAAAGGCAGTGGATTGGCGAGAGGATCGCGACTGCCAAACCAGCCTGCGCTCACAAGCAGGATTATGAGGCCGAAGCTTGCGGTGCTGACAATCGCGCGAGCGCGAGGGAGCGGCAAGGCGAGGCTCCAGTGCTGCTGCATGGCACGATGAAGTGGAGCAGCCGGCAAGAGCGCCAGGACGACAAAGCTGGCCAGAACGGTGATCGCGCCGCCTACGAGATAGTGCTCAGTGGGCAAGAGCAGCACGTGACCACGATCGGAAGCGTGCGCCAGGGCTGGTTCTGCCTCAAGCAACAGTGATGCAAGGGCAGGCAGGCCGAGACTTGTCAGTTTCTTGTCGTTGCCCACGCTAGCCTCTGCCCGATCGATTCAACAGGCAGAGGTTTGGCACGCAGAGCGCGCATATGCCAGCGTGACGGGAGGGTCAGCTCTCCTGGACGCCACGCCATGCCAGCAGACGCATCGCATTTGCCGTGACAAGCACGGTTGCCCCGGTATCCGCCAGAATGGCAGGCCACAGGCCGGTGATGCCCATGACCGTTGTCACGAGGAAAACCGCCTTCAGACCAAGCGATATGGTGATGTTCTGCCAGATGTTGCGCATCGTCAGGCGCGATAGAACGATCATGTTGGCGACGTCGCGAACCCGTCCATTCAGAACTGCTGCATCTGCCGTTTCCAGCGCGACGTCCGTGCCGCCCCCCATGGCGATGCCGATATCGGCTGCTGCAAGCGCCGGTGCGTCATTGATTCCGTCGCCGACCTTCGCAACGAACCGGCCGTCAGAGCGCATTTCACGGACAATCCGCTGCTTGTCTTGTGGTAGCAGTTCCGCGTGGACCTGCATTCCGAGGGAAGACCCTATCGCCTTGGCGGTTCTGGCATTGTCGCCGGTGAGCATCACCGTATCAGCGCCAAGCTCCCGTAGTGCCTCGATACCATTGCGTGCATCGTCACGGGGTTCGTCGCGCATCCCGATGAGCCCGGCGACTTCGCTACCCGCGAGCAGCACCGATACCGTTTTTCCTTCATCATTCAGAGAAGCGATACGTGCGAGAAGCTCGGGGTCAAGGCTAAGCTGCTCGCTCGCGGCTTTGGGCGACGCAAACAACAGCTGGACGCCGTCCACCACGCCTGCCACGCCCTTGCCGCCGATGGCGCGCGCGTCTTCTGCTGGCGTGACAGGAATGTCGTCGGCCTTGGCCTGTGCAAGAATTGCAACTGCAAGTGGATGACTTGAGCCTGCCTCAAGTGCAGCTGCAAGACGCAGGGTTTCGCGCTCATCGCGATCGACGCCAACGACATCGGTCACTTTGGGCTTGCCTTCGGTCAAAGTGCCGGTCTTGTCAAATGCAACGAGATTGACCCTGCCGAGATTTTCCAGAACGGAACCGCCTTTCATCAGCAGGCCGCGACGGGCGCCCGCCGAAAGGGCTGCGGCAATCGCTGCTGGTGTCGAGATCACGAGCGCACACGGGCAGCCGATCAGCAGCACGGCGAGGGCGCGATATACCCAGGGTCCCCAGTCCGCTCCTACGGCAAGAGGTGGGATCACTGCGATCAAGAACGCCACAATCATCACTGCCGGGGTGTAGTAGCGAGAGAAGCGATCAATGAAACGTTCCGTCGGCGCTTTCGATTCCTGCGCCTCCTCGACCAGAGCGATGATCCGGGAAATCGTGTTGTCGGACGCAGATGCGGTAACATTTATCCGCAGAACGCCATCCTGATTGACCGTACCGGCAAACACGCGGTCGCCGGCAACCTTGCGCTTTGGCACGGATTCGCCGGTGACAGGCGCTTCATCGACAGAACTGTCCCCGGAAACGACGTCCCCATCGGCCGGTACACGATCGCCGGGACGTACAACGGTGATCGTTCCGGGCGCCAGGCTGTCTGCGGCGACCGTTTCTAGAACTCCATCGGTTTCGACAATTGCCGTTTTAGGCATGAGTGCTCCAAGCGCCCGAATTGATGCGCGCGCGCGTCCTGTTGCGATGCCTTCCAGCAGTTCACCCAGTAGGAAGAGAAAGACCACCACGGCAGCCTCTTCGGAGGCGTCGATCACGACCGCACCGAGCGCTGCGACCGTCATCAGGGTTTCGATTGAGAAGGGGCTGCCATTCATCGCGCCAACGAACGCACGGCGCGCGACCGGGATCAAACCCACGGCCATTGCGAGAATGAAGCCCCATGGCTGGGACTGCGGAAAAGCCTGCGCGACCAGAAACGCTACGCCCAGCGCCAGACCACAGGCGATTGTCAGGCGCGATTTAGCTGACCGCCACCATGGGCCTTCTGAGGGTCCGTGGTCATGCCCGTGCATTCCAGCGAGCGGGTCGCGATCATTGTCACCCGATAGACGCTTTTCCGGCTCGTCTTTGATCTGTGTGGTCTTGTAGCCGAGGCTGTACGCCTTGCGCTCGACCGCCGCCATATCGATGAATTCGTCGTGATCCACGGACATTGTTCCCGCGACGACCGAGACATGGACATCATTGATACCTGGAATTCGGCGAACCGCCGTGTCGATCTTCGTCGCGCAGCTGGCGCAGTCCATGCCTTCGACCCGAAAGCGGGTTTGACGCGTAGAAACGTCCATATCTGTTCTCCTGAAGCTACAGGAATACTTAGATAGGACCTCTAGTAGCTAGAGGGTCAAGCTTCAAAAGGGCTAGTCGTGATCACTGTGGCAAAGATGGTGATCGCCAAGTGAGCGGATGACGTAGCATTCGCTCACGTCGCCGTTGCAGCAGGAGCCAACCATGCGTTGAAGTTCGGATTCCAGTTTGCGCAACCGCGCGATCTTGTCCCGCACATTTTCCAGTTGCCGTACAGCTATGTCGTCTGCTCCAGCACAGGAACTCTCGGGATGAGCACTTAAATCGAGCAACTCGCGTATGGCTTCCAGGGTGAAGCCAAGATCTCGCGCATGTTTGATGAATGCCAGCTGATCTCGCTGCGTCGTCTCGTAGCGGCGTTGATTTCCCTCACTGCGATCCGCCGCTTCAAGCAGCCCCAGCTGCTCATAGTAGCGGATCGTAGGAACCTTTACGCCGGTGTGGCGCGCCAAATCTCCGATAGACAGCATCGCATCTTTCTCCAGTCACAGGGAATATCGGGAGGGATGGTGAGCATTTCAATCAGGCCGGCACCAGGGCGAGACGGATCGTGCGGTGTTCTGACGCGACCTTTCGTGCTAAACATCTCGTTAACCTTCCCACCTTCAATATATAGGCGGGTCGGTGGGCGAGCCTGAATTTCACTGCACGGAAAGACGCATGATGTGGCCCCCTCTGAAGGCAGTAGCAACCGGCGTGCTCGCGCTCGCGCTCAGCGGCTGTGTAACCTCGACACTTTCAGTTGACGGTCGCGCGACGCAACCCATTCCGGCTTCACTCAGAGGCGAGATGTCCAAGCGCTCGATGTCGCAGTCGTCGCCGGTGCTCGTCCGGATTTTCAAGCAGGAAAGCGAGCTTGAGCTTTGGAAGCGCGACGCCAGTGGCAAATTTGCGTTGCTGAAGACCTACCCGATATGTCGCTGGTCCGGAAAATTGGGGCCGAAGACGCGAAGCGGAGACCGACAGGCACCCGAAGGTTTCTATCATGTCGACGCCCGCATGCTGAATCCGCTTTCCAGCTATTATCTGTCATTTGATCTGGGATATCCAAACCGCCTGGAAGCCGCCATGGGTTATACTGGCGATGCGTTGATGGTGCATGGCGCCTGCTCCTCTTCAGGTTGTTATGCCATGACGGATGATGGTGTCGCCGAGATCTACGCAGTCGTCCGTGAAGCACTGAAGGGCGGGCAGGGATCGTTTCAGGTGCAGGCCTATCCGTTCAGGATGACGCCCGGAAACATGGCAAAATACCGAAATGACCCCAATTTTGCGTTCTGGACCGACCTGAAGCGTGGATACGACATTTTCGAAGTGACCCGCAGGCAACCTAAGGTTTCGTATTGCGGTGGCAGATATGTCTTCGACCAGGAGTTTGCCGGCGGTCAGCCACAAGATCCGCTCACGACGTGTCCGCCAGCAAGCAGCAATCTCAGTCCAGCCATCGCAAGTCGGTCGCAGTCCGATCTGGAGACGATGGAAACGCTTGTGTCCAGCGGAAGTGCGCTGAGCGCACATGCCTATGTGGATGGAGGGATGCACCCCAGTTTCCGCACGATCCTGCAGAGCAGTGGTGAAAGCCGACTGGCGAAGCGGACCTCGCGAACGTCGGTTCCTGTAAGCCGCCCAGCTGCTGCCCTATCAGATCCGCATTTGCCGAAAGAATGACTGTTCCTGCGAGATAGGTTATACACCGCGTCAACGCGCTTGGAGCTCCGCCCTCACCACGGCCTCCAGCCGCAACTTTTGATCGAGATCGCTGACACCCGTGACCTATCCGAACTACAGATTTTCCACAGCCCCGATGATGGACGGGATCGATTATTGCTGTAAATACCTGAATGAGTTGAGGAAATCTCGCTCGGAACTTGCGATGGACCACGAATTGGACCACATTTTTCCGAGATGTCCGGCTGAATCGGCCTAGGTGGGGAAATGGGCCAAATGGCGAGCTAAGGCAGGGCGGCGCGTCGCCACTCTTTCATGGTCTTCTCGCCTACAATCCGCTTCGCATCCTCGCGAGCGCGGTCAATGTATGCAGCAAGATCGGATACATGGACGCCCCGCGCTGCCTTTTGGCTCGCTTCCATTCGCACCAGCGGCAGGGGAATTTCGCCCGTTTGAATCTTGCGAATGAACTTTGGGGCCGTCAGATCGAAGTAATCGTGAGCCACCGCCGCCACGGGGATAATCGCCTTCCCGTACTGTGCCACCAAAATCATAGCCGTGTTCATACCGTCCGCCTGCAGTTGATTGAGTTACGCAAGTCGCGTGCTCTGCCCACGGTTCAGAGCTTAGCCACGCAGCAGGTGAATGGCAACCGGCAAATGGCTCAACTCATTGATCTTGCTGGATATTATCGACTTTTGATATCTAATCGGTAATGCCCGGAGAAGCTGGTATCGACCCTACGGCTCCCTCCGCCGTGTCGTGATCCTGGAGTCTGGCTTCGGCAGTCCGAGCGGCGTGTAGAAGTAGCTGATCATCAGGGCTGGCACACCACGACTTGCAATCTCAATGAGCCTGGAGTCTTCCGGATCTTCAATGAGGCTCATTGTGTTGTGCGCTAGCCCCTTATTGGTGACATGCAGTATCTGCACCAGCGCGCGCTCGGCCTCAGACCGCTCCCCTTCATATCTGCTCAACGCCACCTCCGGGTCCACCTTCTTCAAGGGGCCGTCGGCGTTGCGGAAGCCCTCGACGCCGACGTCACTCCCGCGCCGCTTCTTGATCTGACCGAGCGATCCCTTTTCGTCGCACAGTCCCAAGAATTCCAGTAACGCACGGCAATGCACCAAACCCACTTCAATCATCGGGTTGGTGACCGCATTCAGGTTGCCCTCGATCATCAATTTGCCGTCGATGTAGACAGCTATTGAGGGTGCTTCTTTCCAATGCGATCTCAGTTCTAGGGCCCAATTGAGCGTCGCAACCGACTGCATCCGATGATCCAGCAGCCGCTTGATCTTCTGCTCATCTGTCATCTGGGCTTGCTCCATTCGGCGTTGACGCTCATGCTGTTTCACGCTGACTAAAGTAGGTGTTGTATCTGGGGTTTTTGATATCAGATGGCAGCGTAGGCCGTTCGAAGCACAGGAATTTATGGGTATGGCGTATTGGTGGGTTTCACAAAACAAAACTTTTAGGGAGGAGCGCGAGGGTGGCTATCTTTGGGCGCCAAAACGCGGTTCCGGGGGCGTCGTATTCCATCACTGGTCTAACATGACGCTCGTTCAGCCCGGAGACGTTATTTTCTCCTATGCGCAGCAGTCCATAGGCGCCATTGGAATTGCATCCACCCCGGCATACGACGCACCTCAGCCGGTGGAGTTTGAGGGTGGCTGGCAAGATGATGGCCGCCGCGTTGACTTGGTGTACCAGCCCATCCAACCAGCGATACCCATTTCGACCTTCGTTGACGAGCTGGTCGAACTACTGCCTGAACGGAACTCGCCAATTACCAAGCTGAAAAAAGGCGTTCAAGGATATCTGTTCAGCGTTCCTCCAAAAGCTGGGCAGCTGATTTGCGAGCGGTTAGCGATAGCCACCCCAGTCGATGAACTGGTTGCGGATACCCTGGCTCGGACCATACCGAGTGAAACTACACGTGAGGCCTTGATTAGAGCGAGGCTTGGGCAGGGGCGTTGGCGTCAGGACTTGCTGAAGCATTGGTCGGGTAAGTGCGCCGTGACTGGCCTGGAAATTGAGCCTCTTTTACGCGCTTCGCACATAAAGCCCTGGCGCGACTCTGATAACCGGGAGCGACTTGATGTTCATAACGGCCTGCTTCTTGGACCAGCCTACGATGCGGCGTTCGATGCCGGCTTAATTACATTCAACGATGCGGGAGCAGTAATGCTTTCCGACCGGCTGCCCGTTCCCCAGCGTGAGGCTGCGGGGATATCGGAAACGGCTACGCTGCGAGCTCTCACTGATGGACACCGAACCTACATGAGCCACCATCGGGGGAACGTGTTTAAGTCGCTCTAGATGTAAATGCTTTGCAGCTTGTCCGCCTCCCTCAGTAAATGATATCTCACTCCCAAGTGAGCTTCCGCGGTCGGCCGAATGTCATGTGCCAACTTTAATAACTGTTCCAAGTCTATGAAATATAACAATAAATTTGCCATTGCGCCTATGATGGACTGGACAGATCGGCATTGCCGATTTCTTTTCCGTCAGTTGACGAAGCAGACGTTGCTCTACACCGAAATGGTGGTTGCAGATGCGATCATTCACGGGGATCGTGAGCGCTTGCTTGGACATGATGTCAGCGAGCACCCGATTGCGTTGCAATTGGGTGGATCGGATCCGGTCAAGCTGGCGGCAGCGGCGCGGGCGAGCATGGAGTTCGGCTACGACGAGATCAACCTGAATGTCGGCTGTCCTTCTGACCGCGTTCAGTCCGGCACATTCGGGGCGTGTCTGATGAGGACTCCTGAGTTGGTGGCGGAGTGCGTGAGTGCCATGAAAGCAGCTGTCCCGGTACCTGTGACCGTCAAGTGCCGGATCGGCGTTGATGATCAGGACATCGAGGAAGCGCTTGATCGGTTGACCGATGACGTACTGGCCGCCGGTGCCGATGCGATCTGGGTCCATGCGCGCAAGGCGTGGCTGCAGGGATTGTCGCCAAAGGAGAACCGCGACATTCCACCGTTGAACTACGAGCGGGTCTACCGGTTGAAGCAACGATTGCCGAATGTCTTCGTCGGTATCAATGGCGGCATCAAGACGCTGGATGAGGCTGTCATCCAGTTGGAAGCCGGTGTGGATGGCGTGATGCTGGGACGTGCAGCCTATCACGATCCGAGCCAGCTTGCGGATGTCGACAGGAAAATTTTTGGAGCGCCTTCTGTTCAAACCGACTGGGCGGGTATCATCGATACGATGGCTGAATATGCAGCGCGCCACATAGAAGGTGGGGGGCGTTTGGTTCACATAACCCGACACATGACCGGGCTGTTTCATGGCCTTGCAGGCGCGCGTCGCTGGCGGCAGATTCTGTCGACCGACACGACCCAACGAGATGCGGGCCCGGAGGTAATCCAGCGCGCATTTGCTGAAGTTCGGCTGCACGACGCGGTCGCAGCGGCCTGAGCTGCTTGACTTTAATGAGAATACGGACTGACCGCAGAGCGCGGTGAGGCACCAGTCCGATATGTGATCTAGGCGGGGAATTTGATGTCAGCATTGGATATGCCGGTTGGCGAACTGATTACGTTCGCCGTGACCATCGCTGCGTCAGGCGTGGTTTCAGGACTGTTGGCCGGAATATTCGGCATAGGAGGAGGGGCTGTCCTGGTCCCGGTTTTCTATCAGGTGTTTCAGTTGCTGCATGTTGACGAGAGTGTCATCATGCACCTTGCGGTGGGCTCGTCGCTCGCGATCATTGTTCCGACGGCCATCCGTTCATTTACCAGCCACAAGGCCAAGGGCGCGGTCGACATGGAACTGCTGCGCAAGTTCCTGGTTCCGGTGCCGATCGGTGTGGTGCTGGCTTCACTGACGGCGGCCTACATTTCCAGTGCGGGTTTGCGATCCATTTTTGCAGTGATCATGCTGCTTGTTGCATTCCGAATGCTTTTTAACCGTGAAAGCTGGCGCCTCGGCACCCGTTTGCCCGAAAATCCCGCACTCAGCATGATCGGTGTTGTCATTGGCTATCTGTCGACGCTCATGGGAATTGGCGGCGGGGTTCTGAACAACACCTTCATGACGCTGTTTGGCAGACCGATCCATCAGGCTGTCGCGACATCGTCTGGTGTAGGTGTGCTGATCGCGATACCGGGAACCATTGGCTATATCTGGGCAGGTTGGGGCAACCCGCTACTCCCGATCGCGTCGACGGGCTTCATCAACTGGATTGCCGTCGCACTCATCATCCCGTTGGCAATGATTGTAACGCCTTATGGCGTCACGCTTGCTCACAATTTGTCGAAGCGAAAGCTTGAGATCGGGTTCGGTCTGTTCTGCGTATTCGTAGCGGTCCGTTTCATCATCAGTCTCGTATAGCAGTTGCGTGCCGCGACCTTTCTGGTTCGCTGCACACGCTCTCCCGAAACCGGCTCCCGCTTTCGGGAGCAATAATCTAGTCTCTCAGGATCAGCCGTTCACCACGCATGTCGAAGCCGGAAAGTGTCCCGATGAAATTCATCCCCAGAAGGCTCCGCTCGAGCCTTCCGGTGTCTGCGACGAGGACCGGTACGCGCTTGCGCACGATATCACCGACACGTATTTCATCTGCGGTGGCGCGCGCCGCGTGGGTGCGCCCGTTGGCCGTCATCACCGGGATATTGTAGGCGAGGTTCTGCGGATTCAGCCCAGCGCGTCGGGCATCGTCATAAGTCAGGACGGTTGAGGTAGCGCCGGTATCAATCATCACGGGAACGGAAGCGTCGTTGATAACGGCCCGCACCTCGAAGTGACCATTGCCCAGACGCTCAAGCAGGACCGAGATCCGGCCGTCGGCGTCCGTTCGCGATAGTGGGCTCCCCGGTACAAGACCCGCGCTTACCCGGCTGGCGACATCCTGAATTTCATAGCGATATTGATAGCCGGCGACGAGGATGAGGACGATGGCAAGCCAGAGTGCTGCGCTGCGCACAGCCTGGCCGAAACGCAGCCCTGAGCCCAGAATGCCAGCCGCGATGACGACGCCCAAGGTGCCAAGGTAGAGCGTGTGCGCAAAAATCTCATCTTCAATGCCAAGAACGCGCCCTGAATCTTCGCTGAAAAGCAACAGTGCCGAGCCAATGGCAATAGCGCCAAGTACCAACCACAACAGCATGTCGCGTCTCACGAGGATGTTTCTCCTCGTTCCCGCGCCAATTGGCTACGGCGTGTTTCCCGGCGGGCGGGGCGTATCAATGTCGCAAGCCGTGCCGGCAGCTGGGCCATCACGTCCCGACGCTCGTCGACCGTCATGCTGATCCATGCGCCGATTTCTGCGCCTGTCCGTCCGCAGCCGAAGCAATAGCCACTTGCGAGATCGATACTGCACACAAGAGTGCAGGGGGATTCGATGGCTGTCATGGCCTTGCCGCTCTCCGAAGTTTACAATCCACATGGGGCACGGCTTCTCGCAATGCAAGGCGGCAACCGTTGTGCTTCCGCACGCGAGGGGTTATGCCCACCGAAACCCGCAATCAGTTTCGGAAGAACGATGACTACCGGCCTCCCATTCGATGACACTCGCCAGCTTCTCAAAAACCTGCCCGGCCCGGACGAGGCAGCGCGTAAGCGCGTTGCTGAGCGGAATGCCCGGCTGAGTTTACAAGGGACGGCACTTGGCCGCGTCGGTGAAATTTCGGAGTGGCTGGCTGCCTGGACCGGTCGTGATCCGCAGGTGTTGCGTCCTCTGGTCGCGCTGTTTGCGGGAACGCACGGGCTTGCACCTTATGGAGGCAAGGAGACGCAATCGATGATCGAGCACGCCGCGGCAGGTGGTGCGATGGTCAACCAATTGTGCGCTGCCAATGATCTGGGCCTCAAGATCTTCGATCTCGCACTGCATTTGCCCGTCGGGGATATCGGGACCGAACCTGCACTGGACGAGCGGGGCTGCGCCGTGACGATGGCTTTCGGCATGGAAGCTGTTGTTGGGGGGATCGATCTGATGTGTGTGGGCACAGTCGGGGTCGGCGGAACAACTGCCGCGTCGGCGCTGATGGCTGCGCTCTTTGGCGGGACGGGTGCTGATTGGGTCGGGCCCGGCGGCGACGCAAATACGGTTGACGCTGCGCTGGCATTGCATGGTGCAAATCTGAAAGATCCGCTGGAAGCCCTTTGCCGCCTTGGAGGGCGGGAGTTCGCCGCCGCCGCGGGCGCTATTCTGGCAGCGCGGGTTGAAAAGGCTCCAGTGATTCTTGACGGCTATGTGCCGCTCGCCGCCGCTGCGGTGCTGCGCGCTGCTGAGCCGACCGCGATCGACCATTGCTTGCTCGGCCATGTTTCCAGCGAGCCAGGCATGCGCAAGGCTGCAGAACGGATGGGCTTGGTCCCGTTGCTTGATCTTGGATTGGGTGATGGCGAAGGTGCCGGAGCCGCATTTGCTGCCTGCGTGGTCAAGAATGCAGCCTTGGTTCACACCCAGATGGCTTTCCGCGAATAGAGCAATTTAAAGCGTGTGAGCGAATCCGAAGGGTTGCGACACGTTTTAACGACGTCGCCCACCGGCTGCTGCAATCTTGACCTGATGCGGCAGGGCGGGGAGTTCTTCCATAACGCGACGCGGAGGGAAGACCGCAATCGCCTCGGTGCCTTCCCGAAGCTTGGAGTGAAGCTGGAACTCGCCGTCATGAAGAGCGACGAGGCCCTGAACGATCGGCAGGCCGAGCCCAGTGCCCTGTTCGGCGTTTTTGATCGCAATTGAACCTTGGCCGAACGCCGACAGAACGACGAGGATTTCGTCTTCGGGGATCCCCGGACCGTTGTCCTTCACGGAGATGTACTGGCCTCCGCCTGCGGTCCAGCCGACACGCACGCGCACCTCGCTGCCGCTGGGCGCAAACTTGATGGCATTTGACAGCAGATTTAATGTGATCTGCCGCAACGACCGCTCATCGGCAAAAATTCGAGGTAGATTCGGCTCAAACTGCTGCAAGACGCGAATGTCCTTGTTTCGCGCCTTCAGTTCCATCAGGTGGCAGCACTCTTCAACGACGTGCTCAAGCTGTACCGGCTCTTCGGCGAGTTGGTAGCGTCCGGCCTCCACCCGCGAGAGATCGAGGATTTCATTGATGAGATGCAAAAGATGACGCCCTGATCCATGGATGTCATTTGCATATTCGCGATAAGTCGCGTTGTTCATCGGCCCGAGAACTTCGGATGCCATGACCTCAGAGAAACCAAGGATTGCGTTGAGCGGAGTGCGCAGCTCGTGGCTCATGGTCGCCAGAAAGCGGGATTTTGCCAGGTTGGCTTCTTCTGCGCGACGTCGGGCTTCGTCCGACATGGCCTTCGCCGTTTCCAGTTCTGCGATCAGAAAATCTTTCTCGGCCCGGAATGCCAGCAGCATCACCGTTGAGGAATGAAGGCTGCGCGATATGAAGCTGAAAAACGGAAGCGACACGATGAGCAACGCTGCCATCATCGCTTCGACCGGCTGCCAGTCAGGCGCCAGGAATAGTGACAGCAGAAAAATCATGACGGGAAGCGCGAAGGTAACGCCCAGTGCGCCCCCAAGTGCCGAACAGAATATGGCGGTGGCCGCAATGACGAGCAGCAGGATGACCGCTTTCAGAACTGGAAATTGTTCGACCTGGCATTCACTGCAGGCTAGCCACGCCAGATAGGCCCATCCAAGGCCGCTGACCGCATGCCACAGCAGGAAGATGCGCCGGACGTTCTCGATATTGATTTCGGCCGCATCCTGCCGTTCGACCCGTTGAGCGAACAGGACGAGCCCGGTGTAGCAGGCGAGCGTCAGGACCGCCCACACCAGAACATTGATCCCGATATCCATGAAAATTCCCGCCCCGGCCACCAGGGCTACCAGGAGTGGGATCGCGACAGAGCCATTGATCAGGGATCTGGCATGTATCTTCAATAGTTCACGGTCGAATACAGGATTGCCTGCTTGCTGCGACAAGCGATCGCGCGTGCGTCGCACCGCGCGCGCAACGTCAGGGTTGCGATGCGTTCTTCTGCGATCCACAATATTCTTGTCCGCAATGCCGGACTGTTGAAACGCCATGAAGACTAACGGGCTAAACTTGTTCGAGATACTTCCCTTAGATTAGCTCACAATGATTAAGAGAGCCTTCAAGGGGCTCTGGAGGAATAGGTAAGATGAAGCTGTTTGATGGTGGAAAGGCACCGAATCCGCGCCGTGTGCGCGTCTTTCTGGCCGAGAAAGGCATCGAGGTTCCTCTGGTGCCGGTCGATATGGGCGCGCTGGGCCATCGGGACGAGGAGGTTGCGAACCGCAATCCCTTGCAGCGTCTGCCGGTTCTCGAGCTCGATGACGGGACGGTGTTGACGGAATCTGTAGCGATCTGTCGCTATTTTGAAGAGTGCTATCCTGAAAAGCCGCTTTTCGGGACAGGTCCACTGGGACGCGCGAAGGTGGAGGAGTGGCAGCGGCGTATGGAACTGAACCTTCTGATGCCGGTGGCGCACGCTTTCCGTCACATTCATCCCGCCATGAAGGATTGGGAGGTGCCACAGATTGCGGAATGGGGTGAGGCGAACAAGCCCAAGGCGCTCGCATTCCTGCATCTCATTGATCGCGAGCTTGCAGATCGTGAATTCATTGCCGGAGACGACTATAGCATCGCCGACATTACCGGACTGATTGCGGTCGATTTCATGAAGCCCGCACGCATTACTGTGCCAGATGAATTGGTCCATGTAAGGCGCTGGCATAGTTCAGTTTCCGCGCGACCAAGCGCGAGTGCTTGATGGAATTGCCGCTCGGCGAACTTGTTGCGCAGATCCGGCTTTGTCGGATTTGTCGCGACGCGCCCTTCAAGAAGCCGCTGCCGCATGAACCCAATCCGGTGGTGGTCGCTTCGCAGAACGCGCGCGTGCTGATTGCCGGGCAGGCACCGGGAACGAGGGTACATGCGTCAGGCATTCCGTTCGATGACCGTTCAGGCGACCGTTTGCGGCAGTGGCTGGGGGTGACCCGGGAAGAGTTCTACGACGCGGATCGTTTCGCTATCGTGCCGATGGGGTTCTGCTTTCCGGGCCAGGACATCAGGGGCAGCGATTTGCCGCCGAGGCCTGAATGCCCGCCAGCATGGCGCAAGCAATTGCTTGCCTTGATGCCACAGATTGAGCTTGTTCTGGCGGTGGGGAGCTACGCACAGGCATGGCATCTGGGCAAGGATGCACGCGCGACACTCAGTGAGCGTGTCGCAGACTGGCGGTCCATCGTCATGCGCAATACGTCCCCCCGGATTCTCCCCTTGCCGCATCCTTCATGGCGCAACACGAGTTGGTTGAAACGCAACCCGTGGTTTGAGATGGATTTGCTACCTTTTCTGCAGCAGGAAATACGAATCCGTATTTGACGCCCCGTTTAGTCGAAACCAGCTGTTTCAGCGTTTTCCATGAGATTAAATTTCTTGTTTTGCGCGTTGGAGAGCTCCACAATGGAATGAGATTCTATTGGAGCACCTGATGGACCGCCTTGATCGCAAAATTCTTCGTCTTTTGCAGGAAGATTCGACACTCGCCGTTGCTGATGTAGCAAAAAAGGTTGGTCTGTCGACGACGCCTTGCTGGCGGCGCATTCAGAAACTTGAGGAGGAAGGCGTCATCCAGCGGCGGGTCGCGGTTCTTGATCCCGCAAAGGTGAATACCCGCGTCAACGTTTTCGTGTCTATCCGTACCAGCACGCACAGCATCGAGTGGTTGAAGCGCTTTTCCGAAGTTATTCAGGAATTTCCGGAAGTCGTTGAGTTTTACCGGATGAGCGGTGACGTCGACTATCTTCTACGCGTCGTCGTGCCCGACATTGCGGCGTTTGACGCCTTCTACAAGCGCATGATCGGAAAGATCGAAATTCGCGACGTTTCGTCGACTTTCGCGATGGAACAGATAAAATATACCACCCAGTTGCCGCTCGACTATCTGGTTCTGGACAAGGATGGTGGCGCCTAGCTTACCAAGTCGAGGCGGCGCGTCCGACAAGTCGATCACGCCGCCTTTCATCCTGTCCTATCGCTCGAGGCGCGCGAGCAGCGATGAGGTATCCCACCTGGCGCCACCGAGCGCCTGCACATCTTTGTAGAACTGATCTATCAGCGCGGTGGTCGGTAGGGACGCACCGTTGCGATCTGCTTCGGCGAGACAGATGCCAAGGTCTTTGCGCATCCAGTCGACCGCAAAGCCGAAATCATATTGACCGGCATTCATGGTCTTGTGTCGGTTCTCCATCTGCCACGAGCCGGCCGCACCTTTGGAGATGACCTCGATCACTTTTTCGATGTCGAGGCCCGCCTTCTTGCCAAAATGAATGCCTTCGGCGAGCCCCTGTACCAATCCCGCAATGCAGATCTGATTGACCATCTTGGTTACCTGGCCGGAGCCAGCCGGCCCCATCAGGCCGATCATACGCGCGTAAGCTTCTATGACAGGTCGTGCCTTGGCGAAGTTTTCTTCATCGCCGCCGCACATGACCGTGAGCACCCCGTTTTCCGCGCCTGCCTGACCGCCCGACACCGGGGCATCAATAAACCCGAAGCCCAGCTTGCGTGCCTCTGCGTCGAGTTCTCGCGCGACATCAGCCGAAGCCGTCGTGTTGTCGATGAAGACCGCATTTCTGGACATCGACTGGAATGCACCGTCCGGACCAAGCGTTACCGAGCGCAGATCGTCATCATTTCCGACACATGCGAAAACGAAATCCATGCCACGAGCTGCTTCAGCGGGCGTGGTGGCAAAGTTGCCGCCGTGCTCGGCTACCCACTGTTCGGCTTTGGCCGTGGTCCGATTGTAAACTGTGACATCATGGCCACCCCTGTTCTTCAGATGGGCAGCCATCGGGTAACCCATGACGCCGAGCCCGAGAAAAGCAACTTTGGCCATTTCGCCAACTCCTTGTTTGGGGGTGATTGTTCGACAGGTCGCGCTAGCGTTTGAGGTGCCGGGTGATGCGACGTTCGATCCATTCGATGAGGTTGCGCAGCGTTTCGACGATCGCAAGATAGATGATGGCCGCCCACAGATAGGTCTGGAAGTCGAATGTGCGCGAATAGGCGCGCCGCGTTTCTCCCATCAGGTCGTAGACGGTAATGATCGCGACAATCGCAGAGCCCTTGATCATGAGAATGATCTCGTTGCCATAGGGACGAAGCGCCACGATCAGGGCTTGAGGAAGAACGATTTTTCGAAAAGTCAGCAGCCGGGGCAGGCCAAGTGAATCAGCGCCTTCCCACTGACCGCTGGGAACGGACTTCACCGCGCCCCGCAGGATTTCCGCCTGATAGGCGGCGGTATTGAGCGTGAATGCCAGCAGCGCGCAGTACCAGGCATCGCGGAAAAACCACCACAGGCCGAGTGCCTCCAGCGGGGATTTGAACGATCCGACACCATAGTAGATCAAGAATGTCTGGGCCAAAAGCGGCGTGCCGCGAAAGAAGTAGACATACATATAGGATGGCCAGGCCGCCCACTTGCTCGTGGCATCGCGCGCATAGGCGATCGGCAGGGACAAAAGCGCGCCAAGCAGCAGCGAAAGCCCCACGAGCTGGATCGTGATGATCAGCCCGGAAAAATAGCTTGGTGCATATCTGGAGAAAAGCTCCGGATTCCACGCCCGCACCAGAAAAATGATCAATCCCAGTGCCGCGAGTCCCCACAGCGACACCAGAAAATATCCAACGATACGTTGTTTCGTCCAGGCGCGGGATGGTTCAGGCGGCTTGATTACATCCAGGCGGGAGGCGGTGCTCATTTGACATCCTCCGTCCTGCGCGCCCAGCGCTCAATATAGCCAAACACGACTGACGAAAGCATGGCCAGCGCCAGGTAGAGGAGGCAGGCGATGCCGAAGAACAAGAACGCTTCTCGTGTGACGCGCGCAGCGATGCCGACCTGCCGGATGATGTCCGACAATCCAATCACCGACACCAGAGCAGTATCCTTCAAAAGGATCAGCCACAGGTTGGAAAGGCCGGGCAGGGCCAGTCTGACCAGTTGCGGAAATATGATCAGCCGCATGGTCTGAAAGGAGGACAGGCCGACCGCCCAGCCGCCTTCGTACTGCCCGTGAGGTATCGCACGGAATGCGGACAGGAAGACTTCGCTGGCATATGACGAGAACACCGCACCCAGCGCGACCATGCCGGCGACGAATGCATTGATCTCTATAGCCGTCTCGATGCCGAGGAACGAGGCGAGTTGCTGCACGCCCAGTTGCGCGCCATAAAACACGAGGAACAGTGTCAGAAGTTCGGGTAGGCCGCGAAAGATCGTCGTGTAGATGTTCGCGGCAAGGCGCAGTGAAGGCTCGCTCGACTGCTTTGCCAATGCGATGAAAAAACCCGCAGCAAGGCCGAAGGGCAGGGTGGCCAGCGCCAGCGAGACTGTCACCAGAAGCCCGGATGCAATTTCGTCACCCCAGCCATCGGGGCTAAAGGACAGCAGTGACAGAAACCTGTCCATCTCGATCGCAATCCCGTCGATTGGGCACGTCATGACAGCAATTGTAACGCTGCCACTTCTGCAAAATGCTTGATGAAATAACTTGAAATGGATGCCGGCAGATGGGTGTGCAGATCTCAATCGCCGCGCCAGCGAGGCGGGAGCCGGCTAGGCTCACCGCCCCGTAGGTCGATTATTCGCCGAAAATGTCGAAGGGGAAATACTTCGCATTCACTTCCGCGTATTTGCCATTGGCGCGGATTGCAGCGAGAGCGGTGTTGAATTTTTCCGCGAGTGCGGTGTCACCCTTGCGGATTGCGATTGCGATTTTGTCGTCGCTGCTCACAACGTCGCCCTTGAACTCGCAGCATTCCTTGCCGTCCGTCTCGAGCCAGTCATACTGAACGCCGAAGTCCGCGAGAACCGAGTCGACGCGACCATTCTGCAGGTCCGCCCATGCTTCAAGCTGGGAAGGATAGGCCTTTACGTCGGCATTCGGATAGTTTTCCTCGGCAAAGATTGCAGCGATGGTGCCTTCCTGAACCCCGATTGCCTTGTCACCAGCGTTATCCGGCATCAGGTCCGAGTCTTTGGGAGCGACAAAAACCAGCGAGTTTGTGTAGTAGGGGTCCGTGAAATCGACCTGCTGCTTACGCTCGTCGGTGATCGACATCGAGGCGATGATTGCGTCGAATCTGCTGGCCTGCAACGCAGGAATGATCCCATCCCAGTCCTGGGTGACGAACTCGCACTCTGCTTTCATCTCTTCACAGAGCGCGCGTGCAATATCAATGTCGAAGCCGACAAGCTGTCCGTCCGCCGTCAATGCGTTGAAAGGAGGATATGCACCCTCAGTACCGATCCTGATCTTGTCCTGCGCCTGTGCGGAGCCAAGTGAAAGCGCAAAAGCTGCAGCAGACAGGGCCAACGAAACTTTCGACAACATAGGCATATTGTTCCTCTCAAATCATCTATGGTCTCGCAGTTGTTCCTTCGCCCGAGACCGTTGAAGCGCTCTTATGCGAGCTTTGTATCGATGATCCCATTGTTTTCAGCAAGATTGCAATGACGAAATGGCTGCTGGGCGAAGGATCGACGCATTTGTGGATACTCTCGCGGCCGATTAACTCTGATCCGATGGGCGAACCTGCCTGAGCAGGTAGAGTGTTGGAAATAATGCGCCTACGGCCGAGACGGACATGACGATCAACAAAGGTACTGGGCCGCTGGTTGGTGACAGCAGAGCACCCGCCAGGCTGGCCATCCCTGCACCTGCTCCAATTTGCAATGCGCCTCCGAGGCCTGATGCTGCGCCAGCAAGTCTTGGGCGCACGCTCACAATGCCGGCATTTGCATTTGGTAGCGCCATTCCGTTGCCAATGCCGATCATGGCAATCGGCGCGAAGAAGGACAGCGGTGTGAAAATACCGGCAAATATGAACGCGAGGGCGATGAAGATGCCCAGTGCGGTCACGATGTTGCCGGCGAGCATCATCCGGTTGATCCCGACATCACGGGAGAAGCGTCCAGAGACGAAATTTCCGGCCATGTAGCCGACTGACATGAGAGCGAAGTACATTCCGTACTGCGAGGGTGAAAGACCGAGCATGACTGTCGCAACATACGGACCACCGCCAAGAAAGGCGAAAAAGCAGCCGGAAGCGAACCCGCCAGTCAGCGTGTAGCACCAAAAATCAGCGGAGCGGACAAGCTCGAGATAGCTGCGGATCTGTCCTCCTACATGTGCTGAACGGTTTTTGTTGGTTTCACCAAGATCGAGATAGATCAGTGCAAACGCCAGCGTTCCGAACAGCAGAATAAGCAGGAAAGAAGCCTGCCAGCCATAATACTCGTCCAGCAGACCGCCGATGAAGGGGCCGATCATGGGAACGACGGACATGCCCATGGTGATGTAGCCAATGCGACTGGCAGCTTCGTCGGTGGACACCGTATCCCGCACGATCGCGCGTGAGAGCACCATTCCGGACGCCGAGAACGCCTGAAGTATGCGAGCAGCGAGCAGCGTTTCGATGGTGGGCGCAAAAAGAGCGCCTATTGAGCCAAGAATGAAGACGACGAAGCACGTCAGCATGACTGGCCGGCGCCCATATCTGTCCGAGGCCGGGCCGATGAACAATTGAAGGGTGCCAGTCGCTGCCAGATAGAGTGACACAATCAGCTGCACGACCGCATAATCTGCCTGATAATGCTTTGCTATCGCGGGAAGCGAAGGCAGAAAAATGTTCATTGTGAGCGCGCCGGTGGCTGTGGCGATCACCAAAGTGAACAGATGCGGTGGGGTTGTTTTGTTCAGAAAGCGCGGCGGGATCATAGGGTCTCGTTAAAGCAATCGACTGTCGACGTGTCTATAGGCCATCGACCCCCATACCGGGCGTAGTCGTATCGGCGACAGGTTGCGTCCTGCCGGCCCGGCGTTCGCGATAGATGGTATAAAGTCCTGAGCCGACGATTATCGCAGCGCCGATGATCATGGCGGTGTCGGGTACATCGCCGAACAGAAGATATCCCAGAAGGACCGCCCAAAGGAGTGCGGTGTAGCGGAATGGCGCGATGTAGGAGACATCTCCAACGCGCGTGGACATGATGATGAACTGGTATCCAATCAGCAGCAGACCAGCAGCAGCGGCGGTGATGCCGATATCGCCTGCCGTCATTGGTTGCCAACCGCCTGTGAAGGGGATCAACAATCCGCCGCCAATGGTAACGATGGTCGATGTGAGGGTAGAGACCAGGACCGATGGCGTATCCGTCGGGATGTAACGGGTCGACAGGTCGCGAACGGCGCACACGCTGACGCATGCAATCATCAGCAGAGAGTAGACATTGAAACCATCATAGCCGGGACGCACCACGATCATGACGCCGGTGAAGCCGATGCAGATGCCGAGCCACCGGCGCCAGCCAACCATCTCGCCCAAGAACAGCGCCGCGCCAACCGTGATGGCGAGGGGCAGGGCCTGCATCAGTGCGGAGACGTTCGCAAGTGGCATGTGCGACAACGCGGCGAGATAGGTCATCGTGGACAAAAGCTCGCAAACCGATCGCAAGGCGACCATCGGGTTGAGCAGTTGTCGCGGGTGCGCGAGTGCACCGCTGTACCAGGCCAGCACAAGCACGGCCGAGGTTGCGAAAATTCCGCGCACGAGCATCAGTTGCCCGTTTCCCATAGATCCAAGCAGCACCTTGCTGAGCGCATCGTTGAGAGTGAAGCCCGCCATGGAAATGACCATGAACAGGGCGCCGCGGAGGTTTGCAGATAGTGGCACGGACAATGTTCTCGGGAATCGTATCGGTATACGATCACTAGGCCGCGCCGTACCCAAGCGCAATGGTCACGATGTTTACGCGGAAATCTGGAAGACTCAGCCGCCCGTAACACTCATGTGGCGCGATACAGAGGGGCGGTTGGTGCGCCGATCAATGATGAAATCGTGCCCCTTCGGCTTCCGGCCGATCGCCTCATCGATGGCGTTGGACAGCAGTTCGTCACCCTCAGACGCGCGCAGTGGCGCACGCAAATCGGCGGCATCCTCCTGGCCAAGACACATATAGAGCGTTCCAGTGCAGGTCAGTCGGACGCGGTTGCAGCTTTCGCAGAAATTATGCGTCATTGGGGTGATGAACCCGAGCTTCCCGCCAGTCTCTTCAACGGTGACATAACGAGCCGGCCCGCCGGTTTTGAACGGGATATCGTTGAGGGTAAACTGGCGCTCCAGTTTTGCACGCAGTTGCGAGAGCGGCAGGTACTGGTTCGTCCGGTCAGCGTCGATCTCGCCCATTGGCATGGTCTCGATCACGGTCATGTCCATACCGCGACCATGCGCCCAACGCATCAGGTCGGGCAATTCATGATCATTGAAGCCTTTGAGGGCAACAGCATTGATCTTGACGTGCAAGCCAGCGGCCTGGGCCGCGTCAATGCCCGCCAGAACCTTGGACAGTTCCCCCCAGCGTGTAATTTCCTGAAACTTGCTGGGGTCCAGCGTGTCCAGCGAGACATTGAGGCGCTTGACGCCATGTTGGGCAAGTTCATTGGCAAAACGAGACAGCTGAGACCCGTTGGTGGTGAGCGTCAGCTCCTCCAGCGCGCCACTTTCGAGGTGACGTGACAGTTGGCGCACCAGTTCCATGACGTTTCGGCGTACCAGCGGCTCGCCTCCGGTCAGACGCAGCTTGCGCACACCTTTTGCAATAAAGACGCTGCAGAGGCGTTCGAGCTCCTCCAGGCTGAGAAGGTCCTTCTTCGGAAGGAACGTCATGTCCTCCGCCATGCAGTAAGTGCAGCGAAAATCACAACGGTCGGTCACGGACACCCGCAGATAGGTGATGTCGCGGCCGAAATTATCCGTCATGTTTGCGTAGGGAAATGTCATGTATTCGCGTTTCCTTGACACCATTGCGTGCCATTGTGTCGTTGCACCACGTGCATCCTCATCCCGAATGTCGGCCAAACCAAACGCCAATTCAAGTGGCAGGTTCTGGCCGGCCCTATGGCCGTGCCGTTCTGCCGGAGCTAAGCTGGCCGTGACAAATGTTGGGGAATCATATGACCGCACCAAGTGAGTTGCGCGTATCGAAAGATCGTCGCGTCCTGTCGGTGAGCTTTCCGGGGCACCAGCCGTTCGAGTTTACAGCGGAACTGCTGCGCGTTCTGTCACCGTCGGCAGAAGTGCAGGGGCACTCGCCGGAACAGCGCGTCACGGTTCCAGGCAAGATCGATGTTGTCATCTCCAAGATCGAGCCCGTCGGAAACTATGCGGTTCGCATCACATTTGACGATTTTCACGACACCGGCATTTTCACGTGGGATTATTTTCACACGCTCGGGCATGAAAAGGAATCCCGTTGGCAGGCTTATCTGGATGAGCTTGCCGCCAAGGGACTTTCGCGAGAGCGCCGTTGACGCCTCGACGATGATTAGTCGCAGATCAGCCTGATCGTAGCCCAGACCTCATCAGGATTGATCTTTTCTTTCCACCGCCAGACCCGCATCACGCCAGGCGCCAAAGCCGCCCTCGATGTGCATGACGGGCTCAAGTCCCATGTCCTGCGCGGTCTTCGTGGCAAGCGCTGATCGCAAGCCGCCAGCACAAAAGAACACAAAGGTTTTCCCGCTGGCTAAGATCGGCTTGTGATACGGACTTTCCGGGTCGATCCAGAACTCAAGCATGCCCCGCGGAGCATGAAGAGCGCCGGGAACCCGCCCGTCGCGTTCAAGTTCGCGCGGGTCCCTGATGTCGACCAGTACATGGTCTGGCGACTGAGCCAATCGGTACGCCTCCTGTGGCGATACTGCCTTGATCGCAGCATTTGCCTCTTGAAGCAGCGCTTTGTAGCCCTTTTTCATCGCCATCCGCATTCGTCCTATTCGAGGTTGAGTTCCTTGAAGAAGTCGTTGCCCTTGTCGTCGATCACGATGAAGGCCGGAAAATTCTCGACCTCGATACGCCAGATCGCTTCCATGCCGAGTTCGGCATACTCAACCACTTCGACCTTCTTGATGCAATCCTGTGCGAGTCTGGCTGCGGGTCCGCCGATCGAACCAAGATAGAAGCCGCCGTGCTTGCCGCAAGCGTCGCGAACCTGGCGGGAGCGGTTGCCCTTTGCCAGCATCACCATCGAGCCGCCGAACGACTGGAACTGATCGACATATGAATCCATTCGACCTGCAGTTGTCGGGCCAAACGAACCGGACGCGTAGCCGGTCGGCGTCTTGGCCGGGCCCGCATAGTAGATCGGGTGATTCTTGAAATAGTCCGGCATCGTTTCGCCGCTCTCCAGCCGTTCACGAATCTTTGCGTGTGCAAGGTCGCGGGCCACGATGATTGACCCGGTGAGCGACAGGCGCGTCTTCACCGGGTGTTGCGAGAGCGTCTTGAGAATTTCTGACATCGGCTGGTTGAGGTCGATGCGCACCACATGGGAGGTCAGCTTTTCCTCATCGATGTCAGGCATGAAGCGAGCTGGATTGGTCTCCAGTTCCTCAATGAATACGCCGTCCCGCGTAATCTTGCCCTTCGCCTGGCGATCCGCCGAGCAGGACACGCCCAGGCCGATAGGCAGCGATGCGCCGTGGCGCGGGAGGCGGATGACACGCACGTCGTGGCAGAAATATTTGCCGCCGAACTGCGCACCCACACCCAGCTGCTGGGTCATCTTATGGATTTCGGCTTCCATCTCGAGGTCGCGGAAGGCGTGCCCTTCATCGCTGCCGCTCGTAGGCAACGAGTCGAGATAGCGCGTCGATGCAAGTTTGACCGTCTTGAGGTTCATCTCGGCTGACGTGCCGCCGATCACAATCGCAAGGTGGTATGGCGGGCACGCGGCGGTGCCGAGCGTCAGGATCTTTTCCTTCAGAAATGCGACCATGCGGTCATGTGTCAGAAGCGAAGGCGTGCCTTGATAAAGGAACGTCTTGTTGGCCGAACCGCCGCCCTTTGCGACAAACAGGAAATTGTATTCGTCGACACCTTCTTCATAGATGTCGATCTGGGCGGGCAAGTTATTTTTCGTGTTCTTTTCTTCGAACATCGAAATGGGCGCGAGCTGCGAATAGCGCAGGTTCTTCTTGTAGTAGGCGTCGATCACGCCCTGGCCAAGCAGCCCGTCATCGCCGCCTTCGGTCCAGACACGTCGGCCCTTCTTGCCCATGATAATCGCGGTACCGGTGTCCTGACACATCGGTAGGACACCGCCGGCCGCAATGTTTGCATTCTTCAGGAGATCGTAGGCGACAAAGCGGTCGTTGTCGGTGGCCTCAGGATCTTCCAGAATCGAGGCGAGCTGCTGAAGATGCCCTGGGCGCAGAAGATGGTTGATGTCAGAGAACGCAGTTTCTGACAGGAGCCGCAAGGCTTCGGGCTCAACTGTCAGGATTTCCTGGCCACGAAAAGTTTCCACCGAGACGAAGTCTGACGTCAGTTTGCGGTATGGCGTCTCGTCGGCGCCGAGGGGGAAAAGGCTTGCTGTCGGCTGATCAGTCATGGCGGTCTTCCATCTGATGTGTTGTGGCTTGCGTGTTGAGGCCTCTTTATCCAAGCAAAGGCGATAAGCCAATTGCTTCGCGGCGTTCTCGGCCATGTCCGGGTGAGTTCTCTGGGTGTGTTCAAAGTGCCGCACGCATGGTGCAGGTTCCGCGATAGGTAATCGCAGACTTAACGGCCAGAGCGTGAATCACTATAGTCGACGTCCCATAAGGAAATTTATTGGATGAAGTCGAGTCGGTCTCCGCTGCTCCTGTCAGCCACGGCAGTCATTACATTTTGGGCTGTGTCTGCTGAACAGGCGTCCGCACAAGGTCTGTTAGAGGCGTTGTTTGGTAATAAACGTTCGGCGCCGGTCGTGCAGGAGCAAGCTCCTCCCGCAGCACCGAAGCCACCGGCGGCACCTCCGCGCGTTACTGGTCCTGGCTACTACGACTATAAGGTCGACGCCCTGGTGCGCATCGACTTTTCATCGCTCAAGCGGCCTACGCAAGACGGAGCGGGCGCGACCGATCAGCCGCAACAGCAGGTGGCGGCACAAAAAGCGCTTGAAGACGTTGATCTGACCGCTCTTCAAGGCTTCGAGATAGTGGCCGAGAAGGACGCTGCTTCAGCGCTTTTGGCCCATTATTCTGAGAATCCGGCATTCATTTGGGTGGATGAAGGTGGCGTTTCGGCGCGTGCTGAAGCAGCGATACGTATTCTTGGCGAGGCTGCCGAACACGGTCTCAACCCGGATGATTATGCTGTCGAGGCGTCTTCGCCAAATGATAGCGCTGCCTTGGCTCGTTTCGAAATGGCACTCACGGCACGCGTATTACGCTATGCACGTGACGCGCAGGCCGGACGGGTCGATCCAAACCGGATTTCCGGCTATCACGATTTCAAGCCAAAGGAACTGGATCGCGCCGCGCTGCTGCAGGAGCTTGCGCGCAGCCACGATGTGTCATCGCTTCTGGAAGGCTTCCATCCCCAGAACAAACAATATGCAGAACTGCGGGCAGAACTGGCGGCGCTTCAGGCAATAGCTGAAAACGATATCGTCATTGCCGACGGCACGGTCATCAAGCCAGGCCAGAGCAGTGACGAATTTCCAAAATTGCTGACTTTGATCGAACGCCGGGCCGACGGAGCGTTTTTGACGCAGTATGGTGAGCTTCTGGCCAGCAACCGCGAGAGCCACATTTACGCGCAGGATCTGGTGCCATTGATAAAAGCCGCGCAAAAAGCGGCTGGGATCACTGATGATGGCGTTATCGGTCCGCGGACAGTGCAGGCAATCGCCGGTGAGACGCGATCGGCGCGAATCAACAAGGTGCTGGTTGCGATGGAGCAGCTACGCTGGCTGCCGTCAGATCTGAGCGACCGCTACGTTTTCATCAACACGCCTGCATTCACGGCGACCTATGTTGAAAATGGGGTAGAGAAGCTTGCGATGACGACTGTCGTCGGCTCGCTCGGAACGCAGACCTATTTCTTCCAGGATGAGATTCAGTATGTCGAGTTTCACCCCTATTGGGGCGTGCCGCGCTCAATTCTGGTGAACAAATATCTGCCGAAACTTTATTCGGACCCATCCTATCTGGATCGTAACGGCTTTGAGGTTGTCGCCCGCGATGGCCGCAAGATCGCGTCCTCTTCGGTCAACTGGACACAATATGGTGCGAACATCCCTTACGATGTGCGTCAGGTTCCAGGTCGGGGCAACGCGCTGGGGGAAATGAAGATCATGTTCCCCAATAAACATGCGATCTACATGCACGACACACCGGACAAGCACCTGTTCGCGCGCGACAATCGTGCCCTGTCGAACGGATGCATTCGTCTTGCCGATCCCCGCGCCATGGCGGCGGCCGTGCTGGGATGGGATCGCAGCGACATCGCGTCCCGCCTCGAGCGCCCCCATTCCCGAGAAAACCTGAAGGTGAAAGTCCCCGTCTATGTGGCCTATTTCACCGCGTGGCCAGATGCAGGGGGGAAAGTTGAATATTTCAATGATGTGTATGCCCGTGACGATAAGGTCATCGCCGCACGCAACAAGGTGGAGGCATCACGCGCTCCGGCCAGCTGACATTTGCGCGAGCTGGTATCTATTTTGTGATTCTGGGTGGGCGAAGCGAAGGAGCATCGTTTCTCCCACCGCCCGAGATCACGCTCCACTGCCAACGAGACGTGCGACGTCGAGCGCAGTTTCCGCAAGTAATTGAGATTTTCTTGAAACAATGGTGGGCGCGACAGGGATTGAACCTGTGACCCCACCCGTGTGAAGGGTGTGCTCTCCCGCTGAGCTACGCGCCCGATCACGAACCGGTTCGGCTCGCGAAAGTGCGGCGATATAAGGTGGAGCTGCGATGCAAGTCAAGGGCGCTTGACGCGCCAGCGAGATAGTCTGTGTAAAATCAGATGGTCGCCGCTTGCAGAAGCCCTTCCACCACTTCGAGTGTCAGTTCGTCGAAGTGCGAGATCACCACAGAAGGCTCAAATTCACGGACATGCCGGTCGGTGTATCCGAAGTCGACGGCGACGACAGGAATGCCTGCTGCCTTCGCAGTATCGATATCTGTGCGCGAGTCGCCGATCATCACCGCACGGGCAGGAGAGCCCCCGGCGCGGGCGATGGTTTCGGTGAGGTGGCGAGGGTCGGGCTTGCGGAACGAGAACGTGTCTTGTCCACACACTGCCGCAAAGCGGGGTGCAAGACCCAGAGAGCCGATGAGCGACGTTGCAAGATTCTCGTATTTGTTTGTGCAGACAGCTGCGATGTAACCTGCACGCTCGAACCTATCGAGCGCGCTCAGCACGCCTGCGTAGGGCTGGGACTTTCCAGGGATTGCGCCACCGTAGTGGTCAAGAAAGGCTGCGAGCAACCGGTCGAGCTGGTCCTGTTCCAATGTCTTGTTCTGGGCCGCAAACGCGCGTTCAATCATGACGCGACCGCCCATGCCCACAAACTTGCGAAGCTCCGTAGGTTCGGCAGTTTCCAGACCGGCCTGGTTCAGGCAGTGGTTGAGGCTGTCCAGCAGATCCGGCGCTGTGTCTACGAGAGTTCCGTCCAGGTCGTAGACAATGATGGGCTTGGTCATGCAGCAAGTCTCCGGAGATGGCAACGATCAGATAAGATAGGCGATACCGGTTTGCCGTCTGTGCGGCAAGCTGTTGGCGGGCGCACAACCGATAAAGCACTTGCCCGCTTCAGCAAAACTGCTACGACCCCCTGCAATTGACCTGCCGAGGAAGCATGATGGACGCGAGACAACTGAAGATCGAAGCGGCGCGGGAAGCGCTCACGCATGTCACCGACGGGATGAAGCTCGGGATCGGCACCGGCTCGACTGCCGAAGAATTCGTGCGCTTGCTGGCTGTGAAAGTGTCTGAAGGCTTCCGCGTGATCGGCGTTCCGACGTCGGAACGCACTGCTTCTCTGTGCCAGGAACTCGGCGTTCCGCTGTCGACTCTCGACGAAACACCGGAGCTGGATCTGACCATTGACGGGGCCGATGAGATCGATCCAGAATTGGCGCTTGTGAAAGGGGGCGGCGGAGCCTTGCTGCGGGAGAAGATTGTCGCTGCAGCTTCCAGGCAGATGCTGGTGATCGCCGATACATCGAAGCTCGTCGATACGCTGGGCAAGTTCCCGCTTCCGATTGAAGTAAATCCTTTCGGACTTAAGGCCACGACGATCGCAATTCGCGCTGCAGCGGACGCACTGGGTCTTGAAGGTCCGATCAATTTGAGGATGACGGGCACAACCCCGTTTGTTACAGATGGCGGACATTTCATTCTCGATGCATCTTTTGGCCGTATTCCGGATACAAGAGCGCTTTCAGATGTTCTGCATGCCATCCCCGGTGTCGTCGAACATGGTCTTTTTCTCGGATTGGCTGATGCGGCCATTGTCGCTGATGCCGGCGGTGCAAGAACGGTACGCGCCGTCAAGAAGCAACACTAAGGGAGTTCCCTCACCATGAAGTTGGTTAACCGTTCGCGCCGCATGGCTGCTGTAGCCGGTACCGTTGCACTCCTGGCCCTGTCCTTGCCGGCCAGTGCGCAGGAAGTCTCTGAGAGCCATCTTGCCGCGGCCCGCGCTGCGATCGCTGCCACGGGTGTCACGCTTGAGTTCGACGCCATCCTGCCGCAGGCGGTTGGTGCTCTTAAGGGAGAGCTGATCCAGAAAAACCCTGACCTGCAGGCGGAAATCAATCGAATTGTCGACCAGACGGCCTTGGCTCTGGCTGCCCGTCGCGGCGATCTCGAAAAGGAAGCCGCGCTTGCTTATGCACGGGTTTTCAGTGAAACCGAGCTCAAGGATATTTCGACGTTCTATCAGTCGGAAAGTGGCAAGAAATTGATGAATGATGGTCCTATTGCGGGACGCGAAATTCTCAAGGCTGCGGAAATCTGGCAGCGGGGTATCGGTCGCGATCTGGCGCAGCAAGTCGGTGAGCAACTCCAGAAGATCGCACCCGCTGCGGCAGAGGCTCCCGCGGCCACGGGAAATTGACCGTACAAAGGTAACACATTCCGATACTGCATGAGCCCGGGGTTTTCCCGGGCTTTTCTTTTGGCACCAGCCATCTTAGGTGAGACATAGATTTTAGAGCAGGCACGCCGGAGTTCGACCATGCAGAAATTTGACTACGACCTTTTTGTCATTGGTGGCGGTTCCGGTGGTGTGCGGGCAGGGCGCGTCGCAGCGTCGCTCGGCAAGCGTGTTGCAGTTGCCGAAGAGTATAAGTTCGGTGGCACCTGCGTGGTGCGTGGTTGCGTTCCCAAGAAGCTGTTTGTTTACGCCTCGCAGTTCTCCGAACATTTCGAGGATGCTGCCGGCTATGGCTGGTCGGTGGGGGAAAACAGTTTTGACTGGCCCACGCTGATTGCCAATAAGGACAAGGAGATCGACCGTCTCGAAGGCATTTACCGGACGAATCTTGAGCGTGCCGGCGCCGATATCATCCAGAGCCGGGCGGAACTGATCGACAAGCATACGGTGCGGATCGTCAACGAAGACCGGACGGTTACGGCGGAGCGAATTCTCATCGCGGTTGGTGGACGACCCAGCCCGCATCCGGCGTTGTCTGGGTTCGAGCACACGATTAGCTCCAACGAGGCGTTTCACCTTGAAAAGCTCCCGAAAGCCATCGCAATAGCTGGGGGTGGCTATATCGCCGTTGAATTCGCCAACATCTTTCATGGACTCGGTGTCGAAACGACGTTGATCTATCGCGGACAGGAGATCCTGAACCGGTTCGACATGGACATGCGGCGCGGACTCCATAAAGCGATGGAAGATAAAGGTATCCGCATCATTCTCCATTCGGTCGCGCAGAGCGTGGAGAAGCGTGACGATGATACACTCGACATCAAGCTTTCCAGTGGTGAGACGCTCAATGTCGGTCAGTTCATGCTGGCATTGGGCCGCGCGCCGAATACAGAAGGCCTCGGCCTTGAGGCTGCTGGTGTCAAGACGGGCGCTCACGGAGAAATTTTCATCGACGACTACTCGCGCACCAATGTCGACAACATCTATGCACTTGGCGACGTGACGAACCGCGTTCAGTTGACGCCGGTCGCAATTCACGAGGCCATGTGTTTCATCGATACCGTCTATCGCGACAAGCCGACAAAGCCCGATTTTGAGACGATCGCGACGGCCGTATTTTCACAGCCTGAGATTGGCACCGTCGGTCTTTCTGAGGACGAGGCAGCCAGACAGTTCGAGGAACTGGAAATTTATCGTGCAGAATTCCGCCCGATGCGTAACATCTTGCCTGGCCGTCAGGACAAGATGATCATGAAGCTGGTGGTCGATGCAGAAACACGACGCGTCGTCGGTGCGCACATACTCGGCCCTGACGCTGGCGAAATGGCTCAGTTGCTGGGTATCGCGGTCAAGGCGCGGTTGAGCAAAGACGCTTTCGACGCGACGATGGCGGTTCACCCTACAGCAGCTGAAGAACTGGTGACCATGTATCAGCCTAGCTATCGAGTCAAAAACGGCGAACGTGTCGACTGATAGCGCTCGAGTTCAGCGTTCGAGCCGTTAAGACTGGAATACGTGGTGTCTCTCGTGTAAGGGAGCCGCGTCCCGGCCAATCGGGTCTTTGCGGGCGCAGGTCGCCCGCCCGTGACGTATAGGTGCGAAATGAACAACAATTGGTCCCCGAACTCCTGGAGAAGCAAGCCAATCCAGCAGGTTCCGGCTTATCCGGACGCTGCCGTTCTGGCCGAGACCGAAAAGCAGCTCGCATCCTATCCACCTTTGGTTTTTGCTGGTGAAGCACGCAAGTTGAAGCGACAGCTTGCGACGGTCGCCAATGGCGAGTCTTTCCTGCTGCAGGGCGGAGATTGCGCCGAGAGCTTCGCCGAGCATGGCGCGGACAATATCCGCGACTTCTTCCGCGTATTCCTGCAGATGGCCGTGGTCCTCACCTACGCTGGCGCCCAGCCGGTGGTGAAAGTTGGCCGCATCGCTGGCCAGTTCGCAAAGCCACGCTCTTCGGGCAGCGAAACCAAGGGCGATGTCACGCTGCCGAGCTACCGCGGCGACATCATCAATGGCATCGACTTCGACGAGAAGTCGCGTATCCCGGATCCTGCGCGTCAGGAAATGGCATACCGCCAGTCGGCTGCAACGCTGAACCTGCTGCGCGCTTTCGCGCAGGGTGGTTACGCCAATCTGGAAAACGTCCACAAGTGGATGCTGGGTTTCGTTGCCGATAGCCCGCAGTCCGGGCGTTACGAGGCACTTGCCGCGCGTATTTCGGAAACCATCGATTTCATGCGGGCAGTGGGGATCTCGGCAGAAAGCCATCCGGCGTTGCGTGAGACGGATTTCTACACCAGCCATGAAGCACTTCTGCTTGGCTATGAAGAAGCCTTGACCCGGGTCGATTCGACGTCTGGCGACTGGTACGCAACCTCGGGGCACATGATCTGGATCGGCGACCGTACGCGTCAGCCGGATCACGCGCATATCGAGTATTGCCGCGGCATCAAGAACCCGTTGGGTCTGAAGTGCGGTCCGTCGCTGACACCGGACGGTCTTCTCGAGTTGATTGACTTGCTCAATCCCGAGAACGAACCAGGCCGCCTGACTCTGATCGCACGCTTCGGTGCCGACAAGGTTGGCGAGCATCTTCCGAAGCTGATCCGTGCCGTCGAGAAGGAAGGCCGCAAGGTCGTATGGTCCTGCGACCCGATGCACGGCAACACGATCACTGCTGCGGGCTACAAGACGCGCCCGTTCGATTACATCTTGAAAGAAGTGCAGTCGTTCTTCGACGTGCATCATGCCGAAGGCACGCATCCGGGCGGCATTCATATCGAGATGACCGGCAAGAATGTGACGGAATGCACTGGCGGCGCACGTGCAATTCGCGACGATGAGTTGCAGGATCGCTACCACACCCATTGTGATCCGCGCCTCAACGCCGATCAGGCGGTAGAACTGGCGTTTCTGGTGTCCGACCTTCTGCGCAAGGGCAAGACCGGCGAGCAGCCAAAGCACGCTGCGCACGGCTGATCAATAACCTGATGGCGATTATGAAGGCGCGGAGCGATCCGCGCCTTTTTCGTTGCGCGCTATTGGGGCCTTCTGCGTCGGCCCAGAAAATGCGCCGCCGCTCCAGTCACGAGCGTTACCGCTACCGCGATGGCAAGGCCGACCAGCAGTCGTTCGTGTTTTGCCAGTTCACCGCCCAAAGCCTGTTGCGCGCCTGCACCGAAGACATATCCGATGGACAGGAACAGGCAGCTCCAGATCAGCGATGAGATAGCATTCAGCAGCAGGAACTTGGGCACCGGAATGGTCGACAGGCCGGCCGCGATTCCGCCGACAAGACGAAATCCGTAGACATACCGGTTGAGCAAGACATAGGCCGTCGGGTGTCGCGCCACCAGGTTGAGGGCGCGGTCGAATCCTGGTCGGGCCGTGATGGCGTGGATATTCGGTTGCGTGGCGAATCGCCGGCCGCCGATGAAAATCGCCGCGTCGCCAAGAAACGCGCCGAGAAATGTTGCGAGAAATGCCGATGCCACGGCAAACAGGCCTTGATGAGTGAAGAAGCCTGCCAGAATGGCCGCGCTTTCCCCTTCGGCAAGACAGCCGATGAAAACCGCCAGGAGCCCAAAGCGCTCGACGAGTGCATGCAGAGTGTCAGTCATGACTGTGTGGCGTCAGCCAGCCTTGCCTCGATGCGGCCGAGGCTGCCTACAACTGTAGCCAGATCGGATCTCATTCCCATCAACTCGCTGTGACGCAGCTCGTCGATCTTTTCGTGGAGCGCCATCACCTCGAGTTCCGCCTTGAGATTGATTTCGTAGTCGTGGGCTGCGTCGATCCTGTCGCGCGCAGCCTGACGGTTCTGCGCCATCATGATGATGGGGGCCTGCACAGCGGCGAGCATCGAGAGGATGAGGTTGAGAAAGATGAAGGGATAAGGGTCGAACGCATGTGCCATCAGGAGCCAGCCGTTAAGCAATGTCCATGCGACAAGGAAGGCGATAAAGCCGAGAATGAAGCCCCACGAGCCACCAATGCGCGCAATGCTGTCGGCGAGACGCTGGCCAAATGTTGCATCCTTTGCAAGGCGCACATTGATGTTGTGGGCAAGCGTTTTTCGGGAAAGCAGCCGATCAAGAACGCGCTTTTCTGCCTCTCCCAGCTCTGTGTTGGGCAAGAAACGCGACGCCAGTTCGGAAGTTGATTTCGACATATTTCATCTCCAGCTTGGCTGATGCAGCGCCAGGAGCCATATTGGCCACGACAATTCGAGGGTGTCATGTCATCTTTCAATGCCATTCGTGACAGAGCTGCAGAGCGCAAAGGTGGGAGCGCCGTCCTCGTCTCGCTGTTGGGGCCAGTCCCCGACAATGCGGCACTTTTCGACGTGCCCGATGACCGCATTCTTTCCATCATGGCGAACAGGGTGTTTTCAGCTGGATTCGTCTGGCGAGTGATTGAACAGAAATGGCCGGATTTCGAAGAGGCCTTCCTCGGCTTTCAGCCCCAGCGTTTGCTGTTTCAACCGGATGACTTCTGGCACGATCTGGCAGCTGACAAGCGTATCGTCCGAAATCCGCAAAAAATCCGATCCGTTCGAGACAATGCATCGTTTGTGCAGAAAGTAGCCGAGGAGCACGGCAGCTTCGGGCGGTTTCTTGCAAGCTGGCCAGCAGAAGATCAGGTCGGATTGATGGCCTATCTTGCGCGCCATGGGAGCCGCCTCGGCGGCAATACGGGGCAATATTTCCTTCGTTGGGTCGGTTGGGACGCGTTTATCCTGTCTCCTGATGTGGTGCTTGCGCTGCGGGAAGCGGGGCTCGATATCGGTAACGCGCCAACGTCGCGAAAGGACCTTGCGGCGGTGCAAGCGCAAATGAACGCATGGGCTGACGAGAGTGGTCTCTGTCGAACACATATTTCACGCATTCTGGCGCTGTCTATCGGAGACAATCGAAGCCTGGAGGAACTGCAATTCCATGCCGACACCTAGAACGCCATTGCCGCACGCCTGAGTGCGCGCTACACGCTGTGTCATGACCGATACAGTGCTGAATCAGATCCGCATCGCCGTTGCACAACTCAATCCGGTGGTTGGTGACGTCGCCGGCAATCTGGACCTTGCGCGTCAGGCGCGAAAAGAGGCCGCCGAGGCAGGCGCCGACCTCGTCCTCTTCACCGAACTGTTCATCGCTGGCTACCCGCCAGAAGATCTGGTGCTCAAACCGGCCTTCGTTGCCGAGTGTGAACGAGCCGTGCGGGAACTGGCAGCAGAGACGGCTGACGGCGGCCCCGGTGTCATGATCGGGGTGCCGCTGAAGCGCGCCAGCGGTCTGCACAACTCGATGATTGCAGCCGATGCCGGTCGGATTCTTGGCGAATGGTACAAGATGGATTTGCCAAATTACGGCGAATTCGACGAAAAACGTGTGTTTCAGGCCGGGCCCGCGCTTTCAGGACCGGTAAACTTCCGTGGGGTCCGGATTGGTGTCCCAATTTGTGAAGACATCTGGGGCGAGCACGGCGTATGCGAAACGCTTGCCGAAAGCGGCGCCGAATTGTTGCTGGTTCCGAATGGCTCGCCCTATCAGCGCGGAAAGGTCGATCGGCGACAGCAGATCGTGCTTCGCCAGGTTATCGAAACCGGTCTTCCGATGCTCTATGCCAACATGGTTGGCGGGCAGGACGAGCTTGTTTTTGACGGCGCGTCGTTCGCGATAAATGCCGACAAGTCGCTTGCCTTCCAGATGAAGCAGTTTGAGACTGCCTGCGTACTCACCACATGGAAGCGCGACGTTGAGGGTTGGCGCTGTGTTGAGGGTCCGAAGGAGCGCCTGCCCGAAAAAGAGGCGGCGGACTACGCTGCCTGCATGCTTGGACTACGTGACTACGTGAACAAGAACCGGTTCCGTGAGGTCGTGCTCGGCATGTCTGGCGGAATTGACTCCGCGATCTGCGCCGCGCTTGCAGTAGACGCGCTCGGAGCGGACCGGGTTCGTTGCATCATGATGCCTTATCGATACACGTCGTCTGATTCCTTGAAGGACGCGGAGGATTGCTCGAAGGCTCTAGACGTGCGTTATGACGTTGCGCCGATCTTTGAACCGGTCGAGGGTTTTGCCAAAGCGCTGGCTCCGCTCTTTGAGGGTACCCAGGAAGGCGTCACCGAGGAAAACCTTCAGAGTCGCGCACGAGGGACGATCCTTATGGCGATCTCGAACAAGTTCGGCTCGATGGTCGTCACGACCGGCAACAAATCCGAGATGTCCGTCGGCTATGCCACCCTTTATGGGGACATGAATGGTGGGTTCAACCCGATCAAGGACTTGTACAAGATGCAGGTCTACGCGGTGTCCGCATGGCGGAATACCGCGCGTCCCGAAGGCGCGCTCGGCCCTGCGGGTATCGTGATTCCGCAGTCGATCATCGACAAGGTGCCATCCGCCGAACTGCGACCCGATCAGACAGATCAGGACTCGCTTCCGCCCTATCCGGTTCTCGATGACATTCTCGAATGTCTCGTCGAAGAAGAAATGGCGGTTGAGGACATTGTCGCGCGAGGGCACGACCGTGAAACCGTGCATCGTATCGAGCATTTGCTCTACATCGCCGAATACAAACGCCGGCAGGCAGCGCCGGGTGTGAAGATCACCCGGAAGAATTTTGGCCGCGACCGTCGCTATCCGATCACCAACAGGTTCAGGGACAGATCCTGACTATGTCAGTCACAGTACGTTTTGCGCCGTCGCCGACCGGCTATATCCACATCGGCAATGCGCGGACCGCGCTTTTCAACTGGCTGTTCGCCTTGAAGAACGGCGGACGCTTCGTCCTGCGCTTCGACGACACCGATGCCGCGCGCTCCAAGCAGGAATACGCGGACCAGATCGAGAAGGATCTGCATTGGCTCGGCGTCTTGCCGGACGTTATCGTTCATCAGTCGGCGCGGTTTGCGACCTACGACGCTGCAGTCGAGAAATTGAAGCAAGCCGGGCTTTTGTATCCCTGCTGGGAAACGTCCGAAGAGCTCGAACGTCGCCGCAAGATCAGGTTGTCGCGCCGTCTTCCTCCCGTCTACGGGCGCGAGGCGCTCAAGCTGACCGACGAACAGAAGGCTGCCTATGAAGCGGAAGGGCGCAAGCCTCACTGGCGCTTCCTGCTTCCAAATTTTGAGAGCGATCCCTTTGTCACCCGTCGCACGGAAGTGCATTGGGATGACGTCGTGCGCGGTCCGCAGACAGTCGATCTGGCGTCCATGTCGGATCCGGTCCTCGTGCGTGAAGATGGAACCTATCTCTACACGCTGCCATCGGTGGTCGATGATATCGAGCTTGGCATCACCCATGTCATTCGTGGCGACGACCATGTCACCAATACCGGCGCGCAGATCGCGATTTTCGAGGCTCTCGGTGCAGTCGCGCCGGCTTTTGGTCACCACAATCTGTTGACGACGAGTTCGGGCGAGGGGCTGTCGAAGCGAACAGGCGCTCTCTCGATCCTCAGTCTGGCTCAGGAAGGCGTCGAGCCGATGGCTGTCGCATCCCTGGCGGTGTTGATCGGTACTGCCGAGAGCGTTTCTGCTGTTCCCACCATGTCGGAACTGGCAGCACGTTTTGAGCCTGCGGCGACGTCAAAGTCCGCTGCGAAATTCGATCCGGCAGAGGTGCAGGCGCTGAATCGGACATTGATCCACAACATGCCGTTTGAAGAAGCCCGGCAGCGCCTCGTCGCACTTGGCATCGACGGCAGCGATGCCGAGACGTTCTGGATGGTGGTTCGCGGCAACCTCGAGCGTCTTGCAGACGCCGCGCAGTGGTGGTCGATCGTCCGCGAAGGACCGCTCGTGCGGCAGCAGTTTAATGCCGAAGATCTCGCATTTTTGACGACCGCATTCGAGAACCTTCCAGCAGAGCCCTGGGATACAACCACCTGGAAAGCCTGGACCGACGCGCTCAAGGAACTGACAGGGCGCAAGGGCAAATCGCTTTTCATGCCTTTGCGTCTTGCTCTTACCGGTCGTGAGCAGGGACCGGAGCTTGCAGATTTATTGCCGCTTCTGGGTCGGGAAGGAACACTGGCCCGACGACCCTGACCGCGCCATCATTTGTGAGCGATGCGTTTGCTGTCGTGTTGGGCTTTGGGATATTCAGGTGTTTCAGCGCCTGAATATCGACGCCGCTTTCCCGATTCACCAGCGTTTTCGGGTCTTCGGCAGGGTCTGGTCGTGCTGAGGGGCGCGGCGGTACCGAAATTGCTGCATCGGCAGATCGGTGGTCATACTCTCCGCCAACGACTGTAAAGCCGGAAGTTGGCGCCGCGTTCGCGCGATTGCAGCTGCAAGCCGGGGTGCTCCCGATCGCTTTTTTCCGATAGACAAAAGCATTGGCCAGATCGCGATATCTCTGTCCGGTTGAGGCAGACACCATGTCCTCTGCTTCTTGCCCAGGCATGCGATGGATATGGAGCTCCACGGGGCTGCCCGGACACATTGCCTGGCAGGCTTGTTGATCCCGTTCGAAGCTGGATTGGGGCACGGAATTAGAAATCGGAAAATAATATCCGTCACAGGTACGCACGCACATTGTCCGGAAATTTCCGCTCACCCGTCCAATCGCAACAGACGCAGGCGCGCTGGACTCGACCTTGCGCGCCTCGGCGGGGACGCTGTTGGCGCGACGCGCCTGGCTACCGCATCCTTGGCGTTTTAGCGCAGTCTGCAGCTGTGCACGCTCCCGTGACGAATCCTTGCTCTTCAGTTTTCCGCGCTTCGCCTGCAACTCGGCAAGATTGCGCTGCATCTTCTCAATGCTGCCATTGACGCTTGCGCAGAAGGCGACAGCGCTGCCGACAATGGCGCGTCCGCAACCGGCCTGGTTCGCCTGAGCCCGCGCTTTCTGTAATTGTTCTTGTTGACGGGCGATGGCGTCATCGTAGCGCCGCGTCGATGCGCGGGAGCCGCTTTCCGCGGTAAGGGCCGCAAGTCTTGCTTCAATTTTCCGACAGGCTCGATCTGACGCTGCCGAAGGGCCAGCGGCGAGCGTACCAAAAATCGCGCCGCCAACCAGTAGGTAGCGCACCAGCCTGCCAATATTGATCTTCAAGCCGCCCCAGACCATGTGAAAACACTAGCGCAGGCAGGTTAACCCACTGTTCATGCTGTTTCGCCGCGCGCAAGTCCCTTTACACGTGGTGACAGCGTCCCTATGGTCCGCGCCGATTCAGAAGCAAATTTGAGCAGGATGTCCCGCCGCCATGCGCGCAGAAACCCAAAACATTGTCGACGAAATCAAGCAGGCCATAACCCTGCTGAGGAGGCATCTTTGACTGGGATCAGGCCGTAAAACGACTTGATTACCTGAATATGCGCGCAGAAGACGGCGACCTGTGGAACGACCCGCATGAAGCGCAGAAACTGATGCGCGAACGTCAAAGCCTCGAAGACGGTATCACGACCGTCAAGCAGATCACACAAGCCCTGAGCGACAATCTCGAACTCATCGAGCTTGGCGAGGAAGAGGGTGACCAGAGCATCGTCGCCGACGCCGAAGCTTCCATCCGTGCATTGCGCGCGGAAACGCAGGCACGCCAGGTCGAGACACTGCTTTCGGGCGAAGCTGACTCGAACGACACCTATGTCGAAGTCCACGCGGGTGCCGGCGGCACCGAGAGCCAGGACTGGGCGAGCATGCTGTTGCGCATGTACACAAGGTGGGCCGAGCGTCGCGGATTCAAGGTCGAGGTGCTTGAGGTACATGACGGGGAAGAAGCCGGCATCAAGTCGGCGACCATTCTCGTCAAGGGCCACAACGCCTATGGCTGGATGAAGACGGAGTCCGGGGTCCATCGTTTGGTGCGCATTTCGCCCTATGACTCGAACGCGCGTCGTCACACGTCGTTCGCAAGCACATGGGTCTACCCGGTTGTCGACGACTCGATCGAGGTCGATGTGTCGGAATCCGATGTCCGGATCGATACTTACCGTGCATCCGGCGCGGGCGGTCAGCACGTCAACACGACAGACTCGGCGGTGCGTATCACGCATATCGCAACCGGCATCGTGGTTGCCTGTCAGGCGGAGCGTTCACAGCACAAGAACCGCGCCAAGGCGTGGGAAATGCTGCGTTCGCGGCTTTACGAGGAAGAGCTGAAAAAGCGCGAAGCCGTTGCAAACGCCAGCGAAGCGTCAAAGACCGACATTGGCTGGGGCCACCAGATCCGTTCTTATGTCCTTCAGCCATACCAGATGGTGAAGGACCTTCGCACCGGAGTGGAGAGCAGCAGCCCGAGCGACGTGCTCGACGGTGACCTGGACGAATTCATGGAAGCGGCGCTGTCGGCTCGCATCGAAGGCGGTTCGGGCCAGGCGGTTGAAGACATCGATTAATGTCATGCCTTCTGGTGTGATCTTGAGCAATCATGGGGGCAGGGCGCAAGCGTCCTGCCCTTTTTCTTACAGCAGATTTTCGATCTTGCGTCCGGCCTTGATGACACGCAACGGGTCAATCGGGGAGCCGTTGTGTCGCACTTCATAGTGAAGATGTGGCCCGGTTGAGCGTCCTGTGGTGCCCACTTCGCCGACGACACTGTCCTTCTCCACCGTCTGGCCTTCCTTGACGTGGATGCGGCTCAGATGGGCATAGCGGGTGGTGAGGCCGTTGCCATGGTCTATCTCCACCATCCGGCCATAGCCACCGTTCCATCCGGCGTTGACCACTGTGCCTTGGCCAGCGCTCTTGATCTTCGTGCCGGTGGGAGCGCGAAAGTCGATGCCGGCGTGCATTGCCGGCGTTCGCAACAGCGGATCCCGGCGCACGCCATAGCTGCTGGAGATCGAGCGGCCGGGCAGCGGATTCTGGATCGGCATCACCTGAGCCATCGCCTTGGCTGCTTCGAGCTTGGCGAGGGCGTCGTCGAGTTCCTTCACACCTGCTTCGAACCGATTGCCGTCAATCGGGAGCAATGGACCGCCGGCGGCATCGTCGCCGAGTTCGAGTTCAATCGGCAGGCCTGCAACTTCAAGAGCGCCCGTAATCTCGTCCGCCGTCTTGAAGGCATCTTCGGCCAGCAATTCCATTCCCGCGATCTGTTCCGTCTCGATAGCCTCAAGGGATTTGTTGAGAGCGACGAAGAGCTGATCGGCGCGATCTGCCGCAGTTTCACGTCCGGTTGCAGGTGCCGCGTGTCGCGGCCAGAAACTTGAAGCCTCTGCCGTCACAAGGGGCTGCGAAACGTCAACTGTAGCGCGCATGTCCGGGCGGGAGGGTGGTACGGGCGTGGAGCTTGGAAGCTCTGCACGGTTGATTGTTGCCCGTTCCAGAATTGGCCCGATGCGACCGTGACGCTGTGTCAGTTGCGACTGACGTGCCAGCAGTTCCGAAACCTTGCTCTCGACGATTTGCTGATCCAGCAGCTGTCGGCTGGTGATGCGGTCCACCTGTGCCCGCAGCGTCGAGATGCGGTCTTCATAGGCATGCTGCATGCGCGCCTGCTGCGCTGCCGAAGCACCAATCAAGTCGTCTCTCAACACCAGATAGGTCGTGGCTGAGAGGTAGCCGATGGCCGCAGTTGCCAGCACCGACCCGGTGAGAGCAGTCATCCAGGGGCGCAGCGTGAAGTGTCGGATCTTGTTGCCATTGGCAATGATGATCGTATGCGGCTCTTTGCGCCTTCCGAACACGGACGAATGTCGTTTGACTGTCACGGACCCACACCCAAGCAATAGGGAAATACACAGTCCGATTACACATTATTAGGGTTAACAAACGTTTTCGGTTCGGCACGAAACCCAGTTGCCCTTTGGTAGGGCCTCAAACTCGCGATAGGCTCAGGCGGCCTCTTTCGCTGCCGACAGCACCTCCGCTGCGTGGCCTGCGACCTTCACCTTGTTCCATATGCGGACGATCTTCCCATTGCTGTCGATCAGTAGGGTGGTGCGTTCGACGCCCATATATTTGCGCCCGTACATGCTTTTCTCCACCCAGACGCCATAGGCTTCAAGGACTTGCTTCTCTTCGTCAGAAGCCAGGGTAACTGTGAGGCCATGCTTGGCCTTGAACTTGTCATGCCGCTTCACGCTGTCAGGCGAGATCCCGATCAGCTTTACGCCGATTGCGTCAAATTCTTCTTTCAGGGATGTGAAGTCGAGCGCTTCGGTGGTGCAGCCGCTTGTGTCGTCCTTTGGGTAGAAAAACAAAACCACAATGCTGCCGCGAAGGGCGCTTAGTGAGATTGTCGATCCACCGTCGCCCGGAAGTTCAAAGTCGGGGGCGCTCTCGCCAATGGCGATCTGAGTCATCTGTTAGCTCTTCTTTGTGGTTACGTTGATGCAGGTGCCAGTTATAGTGGCTGGGCCAGATTCGTCCATCGCAAGGAAACAGGCTCGCCCGGCGTGCACAGCGAGATCCCTTCACATCAGAAAATTCGGTTTCGGCGCGAGGAGATCGTCTGTCTGGACAAGCTCCCCTCCGCGCAGCGCCTCCCCGCGCCAGAGCGGAAACGCTTCCGTCCAGGGCGCGTTGCGATGCTTTTTTTCGGGGGCGTCGCAGTCATCCTGCTTGCACTGGTTGCCTTGGCAGGCGCGGTTTTGCTGGGGGCGGGGAGCGAAACGCTTCGTCTTGAAGCCCAGAATGCCGTTCAACAGCTCGTAGGGGACGACTATGTCGCGGCGGTTGGTGCGACACGTCTGTCCTTTGACGGCATGGAACTTCTTTCGGTTGAAACGGACAATGTCGTTCTCTCGCCCACTGGAACCGGCGAAGAAGCCTTGCGGATCGGTCAGTTACGGCTGGGGGTTGGCTTTGCGCCATTGATTGGCGGCAAGCTGAAGATACGGCGGATTCGCATACAGGACTCCCGGATCGTCTTGTCGTCGTTGACCGGTACTACCCCCCCTGCGCAACTGCCATTCTTCGATGAGGCAGGCGTTTTCGACCAGGATGCTGCGGTACGGACTGTGTTTGCAGCCGCAAATGAGTTCGCGTCGTTGCTCAATGATGGCGGTGTCGGCCGCGTCAGACTTCAGAATATTGATCTGGTTCTGTCGGACGATCCTCTCTTGGGCACTGTGAAGTTGATCGATGCTCAATTGCGCCGGCGCAACGCCGTTTCCTTTGAGGTCGAGGCTAATGTTGCGGCCGCAGGACGCACAGCAAATGTTCAGGGTCAGGTTTCTCGAGATCCGAGCGATGGCGCAGTGGATCAGGTTACGTTGAACGTCGCGGTGCCACAGGAAACATCTGCCACGTCCGGCCGCACGAACGATTTCAAGGATGCGCGTCTTTCTGTTTCGGCGACACGTCATCAGTCAGACCACGAACTGCGCCTGCACACGGAGATCGGTCAGGTTACTGTCGACCTGAAAGATGGCGATCGGATTGATGCCGATCTTGAACTGCGAGCCACTCTCAAGGAGGGGGCGGACAAGATCGAGGTCGAAGCCTTGCGAGTCTCAAGCGGACGCTCAAACTGGACGTTTCATGGCGCACTGGGTTCGCTGCCAGAGGGCGGAGAGGCAGGTTATCGCTTCGAGCTTGTAAGCGACGGGTCGACTGTTGCGCCAACTGGTTCTCCAGAACGGCCCCTGGAGGTTGTGACAAAGCTCGCAGGCGTGATGAGCGCCACCGCGGATGTCATTGAAATTAAAACGATTGGGCTGCGTTCGCTGGAAGGTGAAGTTCACGGCAGCGCCCGGATCGTCGTGGACGAGGTCGGAGTAGGGCTTGGACTTGAGCTGAACGTCATCGACATGCCGGTCGGTGAGATCAAGCAGCTGTGGCCGTGGTTCTCCGCTCGCGGTGCGCGCCGCTGGGTGGTCGATAACATGTATGGTGGCAAGGTCGAGGCGGGGCAGATCAAGATCAACGCTGCCCCCGGTCGGCTGAGCAATGGTGTGCCGTTGACGGCTTCCGAGCTGTCCGGTGAGTTTTCTATCAAAGGCACGCGGTTCGACATTGTTGGACGCATGCCGCCAGTTCGTGATGGCAACGGTTCCGTGATCTTTGCAGGTATGGACATCGATATCGCGCTCGAAAGCGGCACGGTTTTCATGCAGGAAGGACGAACCGTCAATGCGCGCAATGGTCTGCTGGAGATACGTGAGGCCCACAAAAGACCCGTAATCGGGCGGCTCGTGATTGACGTCGAAAGCAATGCCGATGCCATCCTCGCGCTGGCGTCCTATGACCCCATCGATGTGTCGCGGTTCTTTGATGTAAAGCCCGATGAACTGTCGGGCACCGTGGCGGGCAAGATCATCACGGATATCCCGCTGGAAAGAGACTTTCCGATCGAAAAACTCGAATGGAAAGTTGATCTTGCCTACGACAATCTCAACATTTCAAGGAAGTTCGAAGGCCAGACGGTCACGAAAGCCAAGGGCTCCATCGTGGTCGATCCACGCAAAGCCGAGATCACCGCCGCTGCGCTGCTCAACGGCGTATCTGCCGATCTACGGCTGGTGGAGCCGCTCGGTCAGAGCAGCGTCGAGCGACAGCGCCGCGTCGTTCTTAACCTCGATGATGCCGGGCGGCGCGCGATTGCGCCGGGGTTGAACACGGTTCTGTCCGGCACTGCGCGGGTCGAACTCGATGACACCAAGGACAGTTCAAGATCCATCAAGGCGAGCCTTGAGCGCGCGACGCTGAACATTCCCTGGATCGGATGGAGCAAGGGCACCGGCGTGCCGGCATCGGTTGCGTTCGGATTGGAACAGCAGGGCAACGTCACCCGCCTGTCCGATTTCAAGCTCGACGGGGACACGTTTGGTGCGACCGGGGCGCTGTCGCTGGTCGATGGCAAGTTGCAGTCGGTCAGCTTTCCGTCTGCAAGGTTGAATCGGAACGACGATTTTTCGTTCACCATGAAGGCGGAACGCAACGGTTACGACATCGAGGTTCGAGGCAAGTCGATTGACGTGCGTTCCATCGTCAAGCTGTATGCCGGAGCCGGTGAGAACCGGGGCGAAAACGTCGATACCGGCCCGGTTCGCGTGGATGTCGCCGTCGATGCGATGACCGGTTTTCACGGCGAATCTTTGCGGGGCGTGACGTTGAAATTCGCCGGAACCAACGGGCGTACCGACAAGCTTGAATTCGCCGCGACGACCTCGACGGGTGGCAAGGTGGCGTTCAGCGATACCCGCAATGGCGATGCGCGGAGCGTGACAATGACTTCGGCCGATGCGGGAGCCATTCTGCGCTTTCTGGACGTTTATGAGCATATGGAAGGTGGGGCGATTGCGCTATCCATGCGCGGGACGGGGACGGGACCGCTCTCGGGGCAGGTCGACACGCGCAATTTCTGGATCGTCAACGAGCCGCGTCTGCGCTCTCTGGTGTCGAGTACCCCCGCGGGCGGAGATCGCTCGCTAAATCAAGCAGTTCGCGGTGATATTGACACGACGAGAGTGCAGTTCGAGCGCGCGTTTTCACTGGTTGCAACAGGGAATGGCGCGCTCGATCTTGATCGCGGCGTGCTGCGGGGCCCGTTGATTGGTTCAACGTTTCAAGGGCGAGTTTATGACGCCGCCGGCAATATGGACATGACCGGAACCTTCATGCCGGCCTATGGTTTGAACCGGATTTTCGGGGAAATACCGCTGATTGGCCAGCTGCTCGGCAATGGTCGTGATCGCGGGCTGATCGGGATCACGTTCAAGCTGTCAGGGAAATACAGCGAGCCGCAATTGCAGGTAAACCCGCTGTCGGTCATCGCTCCGGGCATTTTTCGCTCGGTTTTCGAGTTCAGATGATGGTCCGGGAAGACCGTCTTTTGGTCTTTTCGATGCAAAATTTGGTAAATTGATGCCAAAATCTGGCATCTGGAGCCGGCGATCTGCGAGATAGCCGGCGCCAGGCGCTTTCGGATCAGACTGGACGAACGAGAATGTGCTTCTTCTTGCCCAGTGACAGCTTGATGATGCCGTCGGCAGTGACATCGGCAGTACCGACCAGTTGCTTCTCGTCGCTTACCGCCGCGTCGTTGACGCGAACTGCGCCGCCCTGGATGTGACGACGGGCTTCGCCGTTCGAGCCGGCGAGGCCGGCTTTGACGAACAGCGCAAGAATACCGATGCCATCCTCAAGTTCGCCGGCGGCGATTTCGACGCTTGGCAGAGAGTCGGCCAGCGTGCCTTCTTCGAACGTCTTACGGGCGGTCTCGGCTGCTTCCTCTGCTGCCGCGCGTCCATGAAGCATGGCGGTGACTTCAGTCGCCAGAATTTTCTTGGCGTCGTTGATTTCGGAACCACCAAGCGCAGCCAGGCGCGCGATTTCGTCCATCGGCAGCTTGGTGAAGAGCTTGAGGAACTTGATGACGTCCGCGTCTTCGGTGTTACGCCAGTACTGCCAGAATTCGTAAACGGGCAGCAGATCGGCGTTGAGCCATACGGCTCCGGATGCCGACTTGCCCATCTTGGCGCCCGAGGCAGTCGTCAGCAGCGGCGCGGTGAGCGCGTAAAGCTGCGGCGTGCCCATGCGGTGGCCAAGGTCGATGCCGTTGATGATGTTGCCCCACTGATCGGAGCCGCCCATCTGCAGGCGTGTGCCGTAGCGCTTGTTCAGTTCGACGAAGTCGTAGGCCTGAAGGATCATGTAGTTGAATTCGAGGAACGACAGCGACTGTTCGCGATCAAGCCGCGTTTTGACGCTGTCGAAGGACAGCATGCGGTTGACCGAGAAGTGACGGCCGACATCGCGCAGGAATTCGAGATAGTTGATCGGACGCAGCCAGTCGGCATTGTTGATCATCATCGCGCCGTTGCCGGGCTTGTCGTAATCGAGGTACTGCGCAAACGCACGCTTGATCGACGCAATGTTTGCCTCGATCGTGTCGAGCGTCATCAACTGGCGGGCTTCGTCCTTGAACGACGGATCGCCGACCATGCCGGTGCCGCCGCCCATCAGGGAGATCGGGCGATGACCGGTTTCCTGGAACCAATGCAGCATCATGATCTGCATCAGGTGACCGACATGCAGGCTGGAGGCTGTCGGGTCATAGCCGATATATGCCGTCACCGATTCCTTCGCGAGCAGGTCATCGAGGCCGGATTCATCGGAAATCTGGTGGATGAAACCGCGCTCTGAAAGCGTGCGGAGAAAATCGGACTTGAAGGCGGACATGATCGTGCTTTCCGTAGGGACTGTGCCAAGCCCGCGCGTGTTAATGGCGCGGGAACCAGGCGGCTTTAGCATCTAAAACGCAAGAATCACAAGGACGACGGCAAAATGGGCCTGAAATGCGCGATTGGATTGATGAGCGGCACCTCCATGGATGGCATCGACATCGCCGTGGTGGAGACCGACGGAGAGCAGATCGTGCGCCGTGGCAGCAGCGGCTTTTTCGCCTATGACGCAACCTTTCGTCAGCGCATCGAACGCGCCCTCGAAGTCGCCCGCACGATCAAGGATCGCGATGAGCGACCGGGAGACCTCGCCGATCTCGAGCGCGAAATCACAGTGCATCACGCGGATGCGGTCCGTGCATTTCTAGCGGCGTACCCGGCGCTACGCCCCGATCTGATCGGCTTTCACGGCCAGACGGTGTTTCATGCGCCAGATCGGGGCATGACCGTGCAGATCGGCGATGGCGAGCTTCTGGCGCTTGAAACCGGCCTGCCGGTGGTTTGGGACATGCGTGCCAACGACATGCGCCATGGTGGACAGGGTGCCCCTTTGGTTCCGGCCTATCATGCGGCACTGGCGGCGTCGCTGGATGACGAAAACCGGATGATGCCGGTCTGTTTTGTCAATATTGGTGGCATTTCGAACATCACCTTCGTTCCGCAGGAAGGAGATCCGATTGCGTTTGATAGCGGTCCGGGCAATGCGCTGATCGATCAGTGGATCGGTCTGCATACCAACATGAGTTTCGATGCAGATGGCCGGATCGCTGGACAGGGGATGGTGGTAGAGGAGGTGGTGTCCGAGTATCTCGGTTCGACCTTCTTCACCAAACCTGCTCCCAAGTCTTTGGACAGAAACGATTTTGATCTGATTCATGTCAAGGATCTTGCGGTCGCGGATGGTGCACGTACGCTCGCAGCGGTCTCTGCGCGGGCCATCCACGCTTCTGTTCGGTTGCTGCCTGAAGAACCGCGCTTGTGGATTGTTGCTGGGGGTGGCCGGAAGAATCCTCACATCGTTGGCGACTTGCGGGACGCTGTCGCCGGTTCTGGAAAAGTGCTGATGGCAGAAGATGTCGGCCTCGATGGGGATGCGATGGAAGCCGAGGCATGGGCCTATCTGGCCGTGCGCGCCAAGCGTGGATTGCCGCTGACTTTTCCAACGACGACGGGCTGTCTTCAGCCAGTGTCGGGGGGATTGCTTGCAACACCGTAAGCTGCGGTGCCGAGAATGTGCCTCGCAATTCCCGGCAAAGATGTTTACCGGTGCCAGCGGATCTAAGGAATGCCTGACATGAGCGATCGGCAGCGAGAAACGACGCCTGAGAACGGAACACGCATGCCGCGCCTGAAGGCGGCCGTCGGGCTGTCCTTCGACAATTCGCGCCGGACGGTCGCAATCTTGCGTCGCCGCGCAGGAACAAGGCGCAGCCGGTTCCCGAAGATAGCGTGGCAGATGCCGGCGCTGATCGTTGTGACGCTGACCGTGATCTGTTTTTTGGTGCTTGACGACGCTGCCGGCGCGTTTCGGGGGCAATGGGCAGGCTCCGCCGCAGCGCTGGCGACACGCATGACAGATGTCGGGCTCGGAGTCTGGTATGTCGTGCCGGCTGTCCTGGCGCTGCTCGCCGTCAACCAGATCGACTGGACGCGCGCAGCCGGCCAGCGGCTTTTGCTGCTCTATAACTGGACCGTCCTGGCAGCTTTCGTACTGATGTCAGTTGGCGGAGCGTTGTTATTTTCCAACATCATCAAGCGCATCATCGGTCGCGCGCGCCCGGTCCACTACCAAGAGCATGGAATTCTGGCGTTCGACCCGTTTGCACTGGATGCAAGCTGGGCGAGTTTTCCCTCCGGACATTCGGCAACGGTGGGAGGGGTGGTCGGCGCGCTGGTGCTGATTTGGCCAGCATCGCGCTGGGTAGTAGTGCCGGCGGGAATGTGGCTTGCGGCCACGCGCATCGTCGTCGGTGCGCATTATCCGAGCGACGTGGTGATGGGTTTTTCGCTGGGTGTTGCCTGGGCCGTCATTGCGGCTGTCCTGTTTGCGCGATTTGGCTATTTGTTCGCGAGGACCGAAGTGGGGTTGCCGAAGATCAAGCGCAGTTTCAGGCTGATCCCCGGCATGTCCAACAAGGGGTGAGCTGCGGCAGTAGCTGATGAGCCCTGCCGCCGCTCAAGACCTGCCTTAGCGCAGGCGCTTTGGGCGAGGGTCGGCCAGTTCACCGGCCAGACGGCGGTCGAGATAGTCTGCGCATTCTTCGATCAGCTCTTCGGTATGATCGCTGAAGAAGTGGTTTGCGCCCGCCATTGTCTTCTGGGTGATGGTGATGCCCTTTTGCGTGTGGAGCTTGTCCACGAGCACCTGAACATCCTTCGGCGGGGCAACCTTGTCCGCATCGCCATGGATAATCAGCCCAGATGAAGGGCAGGGCGCCAGGAACGCGAAATCGTAGGTGTTGGGCTGCGGCGCGATCGAGATGAAGCCTTCGATTTCGGGGCGCCGCATCAGAAGCTGCATGCCGATCCACGAGCCAAATGAATAGCCTGCGACCCAGCAGCTCTTTGAGTCGGGATGGAGCGACTGCACCCAGTCGAGAGCCGCGGCAGCGTCCGACAATTCGCCGACGCCGTGGTCGAATTCGCCCTGGCTGCGGCCGATGGAGCGAAAATTGAAACGAAGGACTGTAAAGTCGCGCTTCTGGAACATATAAAACAGATCGTAGACGATCTTGTTGTTCATCGTGCCGCCGAACTGCGGGTGCGGATGCAGAATGATGGCGATAGGGGCGTTTTTTTCCTTGGACGGCTGATAGCGACCTTCAAGTCTGCCAGCAGGACCGGTGAAAATAACCTCAGGCATATCGTCTCCATTCACGAAAAAACATCAAGGCGGCGCGCCACGTAGTTTGAAAACCCGCGCACTTGACGGAGCGCCGACGTCCGCCTAGAAGCTACTTTAGAATTGTTCAAAACTGATGGACGCTATTTTCCTCAGCTTGTGATGCCGGTAGATAGGACGGTCGGCCTTGCAATTTCAAGGAAATTCGCTGTCCGGCGACTGAACCCAGCACCAAGGAGCCCAAAGCCGCATGAAGTCGCCTCGAGCCTATCTGGATCATAACGCGAGCGCGCCGCTATTGCCGGAAGCGCGGGCGGCGATGATTGCGGCTCTGGACCTGACGGCGAACCCTTCTTCGGTGCATCATGAGGGGCGCGAAGCCCGGCGTATCGTGGAAGCGGCAAGGCGGGACGTCGCAGCGCTGTGCAATGCAAAGCCTGAGCATGTGGTCTTTACCTCGGGTGCCAGCGAGGCCGCGGCGCTTGTCCTGACGCCCAACTGGAAGATGGGGCGCGCATCGCTGACTTATTCACGGCTCTATGTCGCTGAGACCGATCATTCGATTGTCGTCGGTGGCGGGAGGTTCCCTGCAGAGCAGGTCGTATTTCTGCCGGTCGACGCAATGGGCATCGTCGATCTTGCCGCGCTTGAGGCTGCTCTGGCTGCGCATGACAAGGCCGAGGGGCTGCCGCTGGTGGCCGTGCATCTGGCAAATAACGAATCGGGCGTGATCCAGCCGGCAGCGCGAATCGCCAGGATCGTGCATGATGCAGGTGGCGTGTTCGTTCTTGATGCCGTGCAGGCGGGAGGGCGCATTTCTCTCGATGTTTCAGAGCTTTGCGCGGACTTCCTGATTCTGGCTGCGCACAAGATCGGCGGCCCGAAAGGCGCTGGCGCATTGATCGGCACCAGCGACGTGCTGATGCCGGCAGCGATAGCCGCTGGTGGCGGGCAGGAGCGCGGGCATCGCGCCGGGACCGAAAACTATGCAGCGATTGCCGGCTTCGGTGTGGCGGCACGACGGGCGCGGGAAAATGTGGCGCGCGCGGGCGACCTTGAGCAGCGGCGCGAGCGGATCGTCGCCATACTGCGCGAGATTGCGCCAGACGTGACGATATTTGGCGAAGCGACCCACCGTCTGCCGAACACCGTGTTCTTCTCGATCCCCGGCGTGAAGGCAGAGACGTTGCTGATTGCGCTGGATCTGGCAGGTGTTGCGGTTTCGGCGGGGTCGGCCTGTTCTTCGGGAAAGGTCGGCGCCAGTCGGGTTCTCAAGGCGATGGGATTTGGCGACACGGTCAGTGGGGTGCGGGTTTCGGTTGGCCACGAGACAAAGGGGTCCGAGATCGAGCAGTTCGCGATCGCACTGCACGATTTCATGAAGCGGCGAAGCAGGGCCGCGTGACCCACAAAATTCGGGTCTCTGCCATGCAACAGGTGCAATTGGCCGAAGCCTGCATTATGTAACCCGCATACCGCGTTCAACGCGTTCATATGCGATTTCGAAACTGCCGGGCCTTGAACCCGGCGAGATTGGAGAGCGCCGATGGCAGCTGTACAGGAAACAATCGATCAGGTTCGCTTGCTCGATGTTGACCAATATAAATACGGATTTGAAACCGAGATCGAAACCGATCTGGCTCCCAAGGGGCTGGACGAGGACATCATCCGCTTCATTTCGGCCAAGAAGGACGAGCCTGAGTGGATGCTGGAGTGGCGTCTCGGGGCGTTCCGCCGCTGGCTGACGCTGACCGAGCCGAACTGGGCGCGCGTCGACTATCCGAAGATCGACTTCCAGGACATCCACTATTACGCCGCCCCGAAGAACCAGACCGGCCCGCGTTCGCTTGACGAGGTCGATCCGGAACTGCTGCGCGTCTACGAAAAGCTCGGTATTCCGCTGCGCGAGCAGGAAATCCTCGCTGGCGTTCAGAAGGACGTCGATTCGGAAGAGCCGAGCGACAATGTCTACGCATCCGGTCGCGTCGCGGTCGATGCGGTGTTCGATTCGATTTCGGTTGTCACGACCTTCAAGGAAGAGCTGGCGAAGTCCGGCGTGATCTTCTGCTCCATTTCCGAGGCGGTGCGCGAGCATCCGGAACTGGTGAAGAAGTATCTCGGCACTGTCGTGCCGACGACCGACAACTATTACGCCACGCTCAATTCGGCGGTCTTCACCGACGGATCGTTCGTCTACATCCCGAAGGGCGTTCGCTGCCCGATGGAGCTGTCGACCTATTTCCGCATCAACGAGAAGAACACCGGCCAGTTCGAGCGCACGCTGATTATCGCCGATGAAGGCTCGTACGTTTCCTATCTGGAAGGCTGCACGGCGCCTCAGCGCGACGAGAACCAGCTGCACGCTGCAGTGGTCGAGCTGATTGCGCTCGACGACGCCGAGATCAAGTATTCGACGGTCCAGAACTGGTATCCCGGCGACAAGCAGGGCAAGGGCGGCATCTACAACTTCGTCACCAAGCGCGGCGATTGCCGTGGCAAGAACTCGAAGATCTCGTGGACACAGGTCGAGACCGGTTCGGCGATCACCTGGAAATACCCGTCCTGCATTCTTCGCGGCGACGGCTCGCAGGGTGAATTCTATTCCATTGCGGTGTCGAACGGCCACCAGCAGATCGATTCCGGCACCAAGATGATTCATCTGGGCAAGAACACGCGCAGCCGGATCATTTCGAAGGGTATTTCGGCAGGCAAGTCGAGCAACACCTACCGTGGTCAGGTGTCGATCCATCGCCGCGCCGAAAATGCGCGCAACTTCACCAATTGTGACTCGCTGCTGATCGGCAACGACTGCGGCGCACACACCGTGCCCTATATCGAGGCGAAGAACTCGACCGCCAAGGTGGAGCACGAGGCGACGACCTCGAAGATCTCCGAAGACCAGCTGTTCTACGTGATGCAGCGCGGCGTTCCCGAAGAAGAGGCCATTGCGCTGATCGTCAACGGCTTCGTCAAGGATGTCATTCAGGAGCTGCCGATGGAGTTCGCTGTCGAAGCACAGAAGCTCATCGGTATTTCGCTCGAAGGTTCCGTCGGCTGAGGCCGTCCACGTTATTCAGGAAGACACAACATGCTAGAGATCAAGAACCTCCACGCGCGTATCGCAGAAGACGGCACGGAAATTATCCGCGGCTTGAACCTGACGGTCAACAAGGGTGAAGTTGCCGCCATCATGGGCCCCAACGGCTCGGGCAAGTCGACGCTGTCCTACATTCTGGCAGGACGCAGCGACTATGAAGTGACCGAAGGCGACATCCTCTACAACGGCGAGTCCATCCTCGAGATGGACCCCGCGGAACGCGCCGCATCCGGCATCTTCCTTGCCTTCCAGTATCCCATGGAAATTCCGGGCGTAGCGACGATGGAGTTCCTCAAGGTCGCCATGAACGCGCAGCGCAAGGCGCGTGGCGAGCCGGAACTGAAGATCCCTGAGCTGCTGAAGCTCGTGAAGGAAGCAGCCGGAACGCTCAACATCGACATGAACATGCTGAAGCGCCCGCTCAATGTCGGCTTTTCCGGCGGTGAGAAGAAGCGTGCGGAAATCCTGCAGATGAAGCTGCTGCGTCCGAACCTTTGCGTGCTGGACGAGACCGATTCCGGCCTCGATATCGACGCGCTCAAGATCGTTTCGGACGGTGTGAACGCATTGCGTTCGCCGGATCGTGCGTTCCTCGTCATCACGCACTATCAGCGTCTGCTGGAGCACATCGTTCCTGATAGCGTTCACGTTCTCTACAAGGGTCAGGTCATCAAGTCCGGTGACAAGTCCCTTGCGATGGAACTGGAACAGAATGGTTATGCCGGTGTCATCGGCGAAGCAGCCTGAGGTGGATCAATGAACATTCATGCTTCCGCTACGCTGACTCCGGCAGAAGCGGCACTGGTTGACGGGTTCGCGCAGCGCGTATCCGAATTGGCCGGTGATGCCGGGGTGGCGCTGAATCGCGACAACGCGATCGAGGCGATCAAGAACGGATTGCCAACTCGCCGGGTTGAGGCCTGGCATTACACCGATCTGCGACGTCTGCTGAACGCCGTGCCTTCTTTCGATCCGGCCGCACGGCCGGCGGCATTGAAGCCGTTGCTTGAAGGCTCTGCGGTGCTGTCTGTCAGCAATGGCGTTGGCGGTGTCATCGCCAGCGTGGATGGCGTCGAGATCGAGCGCTTCCAGGATCTTCTGCTGGCGGGCGATGCACGTGCCGCACTCGCGCCGGCAGACTCCGCCGATGCGATCGCTGCAATCAACACTGCACTGGTGTCTGATGGCTTTGCTCTGGCCGTGCCAGCAGGCGCAGACATTGCAACGCCTATCGAGTTGCAGAACTTGCAGGCAGGTGGGCAGGTTCATGCCCGTTTTCCGGTGACTGTCGGAGCTGGAGCACGGGTGACCGTGATCGAGCGTCAGGCAGGCACGGGCGATACCCTCGCAAGCTCGGTGACGACGCTTGATGTTGCTGATGGTGCTGAAGTTCTCTACGTGGTCGTGCAGGAACAGGGTGAAGGCGCAAGCCACCTTGGACAAATGCGGATTACGCTCGGCAAGGACTCCAAGCTCACGCTTTTCCTGATGAATATCGGCGCCAAGCTGGTGCGTCAGGATCTGGTGATTGCAGCCAGGGGGGAAGGCTCTGACTTCAACCTGCGCGGCGTCAATCTTCTTGGCGGCGACACGCATTGCGACGTGACGATGGTGCTTGACCACCTCGCGCCGCACACGACGTCGACGGAGATCATCCGCAATGTGATCACGGATCGTGCTCACGGCGTGTTCCAGGGACAGATCCGGGTTGCGCGGGATGCGCAGAAGACTGACGCGAAGATGGCGTGCAACACGCTGCTTCTGTCGGACGACGCGGAATTCTCGACCAAGCCGGAACTTGAGATTTTCGCTGACGACGTCGCTTGTGGGCACGGTGCTACCGTTACCGAGATCGACAACGATCATCTGTTTTATCTGATGGCGCGTGGCGTCGACGAGAAAACCGGTCGTGCGATGCTGATCAAGGCGTTTCTTGCGGAAATCATCGAAGAGCTTGAGAGCGAGGAACTGGTTGCAGTGCTCGAAGCCAAGCTTGATGACTGGTTTGCCAAGCACGCTTGACGGACAGGCCGGCGGCGGTGACGCCGCCTGGCCACCTTTTTCGGAAAGGCTGAAAGCAGATGGATCAGAAAGTCGAAAACCCTTCTTACGACGTCGAGGCGATCCGGCGCGACTTTCCGATTCTGGCACGTCAGGTTCATGGAAAGCCGCTGGTCTATCTGGATAGCGGCGCATCGGCCCAGAAGCCGCAGGTTGTGATCGACGCGATCACGCATGCTTATTCGAACGAATACGCCAATGTGCATCGTGGCCTGCACTTCCTGTCGAACGCGGCGACCGACGCCTATGAGCGGTCACGTGAGACGGTTCGACGGTTTCTGAATGCCACCAGCGTGGACGAAATCATTTTCACCAAATCGGCGACCGAGTCGATCAACACGGTCGCCTATGGCTGGGGCATGCCAAACATCGGCCCCGATGACGAGATCGTCATCACGATCATGGAGCATCACTCCAATATCGTTCCGTGGCACTTCATTCGGGAGCGCCAGGGCGCAAAGATCGTATGGGTGCCCGTCGACGATGACGGCGCATTTCACATCGAGGATTTCGAAAAGGCGCTGAGCCCGCGCACCAAGCTTGTTGCCGTGACGCATATGTCGAATGCGCTTGGCACTGTCACGCCGGTGAAGGAAATCTGCCGGATTGCTCGCGAGCGCGGTATCCCGACGCTGATCGACGGTAGCCAGGGCGCGGTTCATCTGCCGGTCGACGTACGGGACATTGGCTGTGACTGGTATGTCATGACCGGCCACAAACTCTACGGGCCGTCGGGCATCGGTGTTCTCTACGGTCGAAAGGACATGCTGTCCGCCATGCGCCCCTTCATGGGCGGCGGCGAAATGATCGAGACGGTGACCGAGGAGGGCGTAACCTATAACGACCCGCCGCACCGCTTCGAAGCTGGAACGCCGCCGATCGCCCAGGCGATCGGGCTAGGTGCGGCGCTGGAGTATATGGAGCGCGTCGGACGAGAGAGCATTGCCGCACACGAGGCAGACCTTGTCGCCTATGCGCATGAGCGACTGAGCCGGATCAATTCCTTGCGCATTATCGGGAATGCGCCGGGCAAGGGTTCGATCGTCTCGTTCGAGCTGGAAGGTATCCACGCGCACGACGTTTCGATGGTGATCGATCGGTCAGGTGTCGCTGTCCGTGCCGGTACGCACTGTGCGCAGCCGCTGCTGAACCGGTTTGGCGTCACTTCAACGTGCCGCGCTTCGTTTGCGATGTATAATACACGTGCAGAGGTCGATGTACTGGCAGAGTCCATCGAGAAAGCACGGACATTTTTTGGGTGACGTCTATGTCGGATATAACAACAGACAACGCTTCCGCGCCGGACGATGGGCTGCATGCAGAATCGGCAATCCCGGCGGAAGAGATTGCGCGCCTGACGGACGATATCGTCAGCGCCTTGAAGACGGTTTATGATCCCGAAATCCCTGCCGACATCTACGAACTCGGCCTGATCTATCGGATCGACATCGAGGACGACCGGTCGGTCAAGATCGACATGACCTTGACCGCGCCAGGATGTCCCGTGGCAGGCGAAATGCCGGGCTGGGTCGAGAATGCCGTCAACACCGTTGAGGGCGTCTCCGGCGTCGAGGTGAAGATGGTCTTTGATCCGCCATGGACGCCGGATCGGATGTCCGAAGAGGCGCAGGTGGCAGTCGGCTGGTACTGATCGCTTGCGCAAAGCGCGATCTTTCACCATGTTCTGCTGAAATGGACATTCTGCCGGCCTTGAACCGGTGACGAGTGGAGATGACGATGGGCAGATTTCAGATCATGGCGGTGACGGACGCCGCGGCGGCTCGCGTGCGCGAGATCGTTGAGGCTCGTGAAGGCGCGATGGGCATTCGTGTCGGCGTCAAGAAGGGCGGCTGCGCCGGCATGGAGTATACGATCGATCTCGTCACCGAGCCGAAGGCAGGCGACGACCATATCGAACATAACGATGCGCATGTCTGGGTCGCACCCGAAGCGGCTCTGTTCCTGCTCGGGACACAGATGGACTTCGAGAAAACGACCTTGCGCACCGGCTTTACCTTCCACAATCCGAACCAGTCGTCCGCGTGTGGCTGCGGCGAATCGGTGGAGCTGAAGCCCGCAGATCTTAAGACGCTCGCCGAAGCGCGTGCCGCAGCGGCGGCAAGCTAACGCGCGAATCTGAAAGATCGCGACGCGCTTTAGGTTCCAGCAAATTCCGGACGCAAAACCGCTTCGCACTGTTACTGGAATTGCTTACCTGACATTCAGAATCAAAAAGGGCAGCGTCGAGCTGCCCTTTTTGTTTGTTGGAAAACGTCCTGACCTTTCGGTCGGCTCATTCGCCTTGCGTCACGTTTTTTACCGGCGGCTCGATCAGCATGAATGCCGGTATGTCATCACCAAATCCGATGGGCGAGGGGCCGTCATCGTCGCGGCGCCAGTCGCGCGAGCGCTTGTGCTCGTCATGACGGCGTTCAGGGCGAGCCTTACGCTCTGCATTTTCAGCGCGGATTGCATCGCGACGCGACTGCTTTTCTTCCACCTCGGCAGCTGGAGCTGTCGTTTCAGCCTCAACCACGGCGGGTTCTGCCGCCTTGGGCGCGGTTGCAGCCTTCTGCTCCGAGCCACGACGGCCTCTGCCGGAAGACGAAGCGCGACCCCGCTCACGTCCACGGCTGCGGGGAGCTTCGCTCTCGGTGTCGACCGCGGCAAGAGTGGAGATGTCTCCATCCAGCCAATCGATTTTCCGCGCGATCAGCGTCTCGATAGCATCGAGGTATTTCGTGTCGCTGCGGGTCACGATCGTGAAGGACTTGCCGGTCCGTCCCGCGCGCCCGGTGCGCCCGATGCGGTGGACATAGTCTTCCGAGTGGATCGGTACGTCGAAATTGAACACGTGCGAGACTTCTGGAATGTCGAGGCCACGCGCGGCCACGTCTGACGCGACGAGGAGCTTCAGCTTGCCATCGCGGAATGCGCTGAGCATCGCCATGCGGGCGCGCTGATCCATGTCGCCATGGAGTGCGCCGGCGTCGTAGCCATGCTTGACCAGCGAGCGGAACAGTTCCGACACGTCGACCTTGCGATTGCAGAAGATGATCGCGTTCTGGATTTCCGCGCCTTCCGCCTCGAGCAGACGGCGCAGCGTTGCGCGCTTGTCCCAGCTCTTGGAGTTGGACTTCACGAGCGCTTGCGTCACGGTCGTCGCGGTCGATGCTGCCTTGGCAACCTCGACGCGCACGGGCGCGTGCAGGAACTGCTCAGTCAGCTTGGTGATTTCCGGCGGCATCGTTGCCGAGAAGAACAGGGTCTGACGGGTAAACGGAATCAGTTTCGCAATACGCTCGATGTCGGGAATGAAGCCCATGTCGAGCATACGGTCAGCTTCGTCGATGACGAAGGTCTCGACACCGGTGAGCAGCAGCTTGCCGCGCTCAAAATGGTCGAGAAGGCGACCAGGTGTTGCAATCAGCACATCAGCGCCGCGCTGAAGCTTCTTTTCCTGTTCCTCGAACGACACGCCGCCAATCAGCAGCGCGACGGTGAGGCGATGATTCTTGCCGTATTTGACGAAATTCTCTTCAACCTGCGCAGCGAGTTCGCGCGTCGGCTCCAGAATCAGGGTTCGTGGCATGCGCGCGCGGGCGCGGCCTTTTTCAAGGCGCGTGATCATCGGCAGCACGAAGGCGGCAGTCTTGCCGGTTCCGGTCTGGGCAATGCCGAGCACATCCTTGCCTTCCAGCGCGTGCGGAATCGCACCGGCCTGGATCGGGGTAGGGTGGGTGTAACCGGCGTCGGTGACGGCGGACAGTACTTTCTCGGAAAGGCCTAGATCGGCGAAAGTCACTGTGTTGGGCTCAGCCGTCGTTTCGGCCAGGACTTCAGTCTTATCGTCTGATGACACGTTATGGCTGTCTTTGCTGTTTCGCGGTTTTGGGAGCCGCCGCATATGCGCCCTTCAAGTTCACGCGAGGCGCGAACGTCCAACCGTGGCGTTAAGACGCGAGAGGCAAATTGTCAACGGCGCATGCGATAAAACGCGGATTTTGCGTCGATAACGCCGCAATATGATTACGTTTAGCTCAATTTCAATACCGAAACTGTTCGTTCAATATGCGCTCGTCCCATGAGTGGCTTTCGTCGAAAAGCAATGTGACGGTGCGCGATCGGGACTCCCGAACCGTCACTGAGGTGACGGACCGTACCTCGACATGGTCTGCGACTGCGTTGACCGGCCGCTTTTCGGTTTCGAGAATATCGAAACGCACAACCGAATGGTTGGGTAGCAACGCGCCGCGCCAGCGTCGCGGACGAAACGGGCTGACTGGCGTCAGCGCCAGCAGCGGCGCATCCAGCGGCAGGATCGGTCCTTGAGCGGAGAGGTTGTAAGCGGTGGAGCCGGCAGGGGAGGCGACCATCACGCCATCGCAGACGAGTTCGTCCAGCCGCACCTTGCCGTCGATGGTGATCCTGACTTTCGCTGCCTGCGCGGACTGACGAAACAGCGACACTTCATTTATTGCGCGTGCTGTCGCAACGGGGCCGTCGACCGTCTCGGCATCCATCACCAGCGGGCGAATGGTTTCGGCCACAGCTGCTGCAATTCGCTCGCGCAGATCCGTGTCGGAGTATTCGTTCATCAGAAACCCAACCGTTCCACGGTTCATTCCGTAGATTGCGCGGCCGCTGTTCATGTTCTGCTGAATCGCCTGAAGCATGAACCCGTCGCCACCGAGCGCGACGACCACATCGGCTTGTTCCATTGCGGTGTTGCCGTAGAGCGACGTCAGATGCACGGCAGCATCGCGCGCATCTGGCGTATCTGCGTGAATGAAACAGATCGCGGAATTCTTGAGGCGCATGGATCGTGACAACTGCTTTAGATAAATCGGGCCTAGAGCGGTAGCATGCGCCGCCCCCGGAAGGAAGCTGCGGAAAAGTGCCAGATTTCCCTTTACAGTACGGCCAATTGTGGTAGTTCGCTTGTCGTGATGCCCTTGTAGCTCAGTTGGTAGAGCACCTGATTTGTAATCAGGGGGTCGGCGGTTCGAGTCCGTTCGGGGGCACCATTTTTCAAGCACTTAGCAGTGAACCAAAACAGCCCTGTTTTACAGGCGGCATGTCATTTTACGCTTCACCGCCATTTGCCTCGCTGATCATCAATTCATCCGGATAGTTCGCGTAGCCTCACGCCACGATGGTGATGCGTCCTTTCATGTTCGGATGAAAGCGGCAGTAATAGTCGACGCTGTCACCTGCTTCGGCAACGCGCGTGGCAGTTTTGCCGGCGGGGATCATCACTTCCCAGCCGCCTTTGACAGTTGCGGTGTGGGCCATGCGATCCTTGTTGACCCATTCGATGGTTTCGCCCGTTCTCACCTCAATCTCGGCGGGTAGAAAGACGAGGTCTTCGATCGTGACGTGGACGGCGCCGTTATGCGCACGCGCCGGTGTCTCTCTGATGATCAGTGCCGCACCTCCTGAGATCAGGAGATGCCGGCGGTTGAGATGGGGCGCGTTCATTTCAGTTCTGCCGCGACGTGTTCAGCATGCTGCTGATGGCCTTGGAATAATTTGAGACCCGTTTCGAGCAAAGCCTTCAGTTCAGCGTCCTGTGCCGACGGAATCAGCAGTGCTTCAAGCGCCTCGTTGACCTGCTTGTGATAGGCCACCTCGTTCGCGACATAGGCTGTATCGAATGCGCTGCCGTCCAATTTGCCAAGTTCCGCGCGCTTGGCATCAGCTGCGGTGACAAGGGCCTGGCTGGTTGCGTTATCTTCCGGCGTGACGCCGAGCTTTTCAACCAGTGCGAGCGCCTGCTCATTGACCGCCTGGTGGTCATCGACCATCGACTGGGCAAACTCCTTGACCTGATCGTTGGTGGATTTGGACAGAGCTAGCTTGGCCGTCTCGATGTCAATGACACCGGCGCTGTAGGCGATGTGGGCGATCTGTGGATCAGTCGGTTTGACCTGCGCAGGGGCAGTGATGGCCGTGGCGACCAGCAAGAGCGCACTGGCACCTGCAATCAAATAACTTTTCATCGAAACCTCCATCGTCCCGTTTCTTCGCGTTTTGCGGGGGACTGAGATTGGATGGCGCCCGCTCATAAAGGTTCCCGGAACCCCAGTTTATTGAGGACAGCCTGCGTAAGGCGGCTGCAGCGCACGCCCGCAAAAGGAAATGCGTCAAGCAGCAGCGGGCCGATCCGTGCTTCGACTTCGCGCTTGACCTGGAAACGTGCGCGATGAAGGCGCGACTTCACTGTGGCTGGCAGGATATCCAGAACCTGCGCGGTCTCCTCAACGCTCAAGCCCTCGATGACGCGCGCGACGAAGACCACACGGTAGATTTCCGGTAAATTGTCGCTTGCCTTCTCCACCAATTGCAGGAGCTCTTTCTGTGCCATGGATCGTTCGGGGTCGTCGGTAGATGTTGCGACGGGAAATGGAATCACGGAGGCAGTGGGCTGGAAGCCAAGGCTGGCATTCAGCTTTTCTCGTCGGCGCATTCTTCGGAGGCGACCGAGCGCCTGATTGATCGTGATCCGCGAGAGCCATGTCGCCAAGCTCGCCTCGCCCCGGAAGCCGCCGATTGCCCTGAATGCGTGCAGATAGGCTTCCTGAACAACATCTTCCGCATCGGCGTCATTGCGCGTGATGGAGCGAGCGAGCCGATAGAGGCGCTGATTGTAGCGTGTAATAATTGTCCGGATCGCGTCAGGCTCGCGCGCCTGCGCAAGGCGGATCAGGGCAGGTTCGTCGAGAGTGGACGTAGCCTGTGCCAAAGCCATGAAACGTCCTCCTTTGACCCCATGCGATGTCGCGGCAAGGAAAAGGTTCCCGCAGTTAAGCACATTTGCCGTATGGGAGCACCGAGCCATCTTGTGCGGCTCCGGCCGATTTCAGGAGCCGAGAGCGTATACCGGCGTTTTGGAGAGTCTGTGGCCGTGTCAGCTGGGCGCGACGGTAATGGTGATTGCGCGGACGCGCACCAAAATCGAAATTGTAGGAAGACGTGAAGCGATAGGCCTCGTACATGGCGCTCAACGCCCCCATGCCGGGTGCGCGCTCTGGGGGATCGCCTGAGCACAGCCACGTTTCGACCGCGCGCAGGCGCTGGTCCATGCTGGCATGCGTACCGGAGAGATGGAGGTAGAACAGGGGTTGCACCACCACAATTTCCTGACAGCGTTGACCTGAATCCCCGCTCATCGGCTGGTATCGAGCCACACTGGGCGCTGATACCGCCAAAAAGCCTGAACCCGGTATGTGGATACAGGGCGCAGGCTCATTGACGGTAATCGCAGGGCGCGTACGCAGCCTACTTGACCGTGCCAGCGATGGCGTCGACGGCGCGCAGCGAGAGTGCGGCAATCGTCAGGGTCGGGTTCGCTGTCGCCGAGGTCGGAAATGTGCCGGAGCCAAGCAAGAACAGATTGTGGTGGTTGAAGCTGCGCAGATCGGCGTCGACCACTGCGCTTGCAGCATCGGTGCCCATGCGTACCGTGCCGATGACATGCCCCGATCCGTTGACGTCCTTGGCATGGTTGATGTTGGTGGCGCCCAATGCAGCAAATACTTCATCGTGCGCCTGCTGCGCGGCGTCGAGTCCCGCGCGGGTATAATCGGAATAGTCGTAATGAATGCGCGGCAGGGGCATGCCGTTGGCATCGCGCTTGTCCGGGTCGAGCGTCACCCGGTTCTCGGCTTCAGGCGTCTGCTCGACCAGCGATGCAAGGCGAATGTGCCGTGACGTTGCCTTTTTGATCGCTGCGTCCAGTTCAGCGCCGCGCAAGCCTTGCTTGGCGAGGGCAGCCGCGGTCGACAAGGGGGCGCCGGTCGGCCAGTTGTGACCGTCATTGCCGATTTCGATGCGGAAGGCGGCGCGTTCCTTGCGGAAGTCGCCATCGCGCACGTTTTCGATCCCCGATGTCGACAACGGGCCACGATAGGGCCAGACAGGTTCCGGCGTTTCAGCCCAGCTCAGCTTGCTCGGATGGTCCATCAGATTGCGCCCGACCTGGTCGGAGCTGTTGGCGATGCCGTTTGCGGCCCCTTCCTGTGCCGAATTGAGGAGCAGGCGCGGGGTTTCGATGGCATGGGCTGCAACGACCACCACTTTCCCTTTCGCCGTGCCCGTGCTGCCATCGGCGCGGCGGAAGTCGACCGAGGCAATCTGGCCGTCCGTTCCGAGATTGAGGCGGGTCGCCGTGGTCTGATCGTAGATCACCGCACCCGCCGCCTCAGCCTGCGCCAGATGCACCGTGGCGTCATATTTGGCCTGGACCGGGCACACCGGTATGCAGGAACCGCTGCCGCAACATTGCGGGCGGTCCTCACGGTCCACGGAGTTGCGTCCTTGCGGCGTTGAGCGGACCTGGTATTTTGATCCTTCCAGCGCTTTGGCGAATTGCTTGTCGAGATAGGTCATCGGAATCACCGGCATCGGAAAGTCTCCCGAGCGCGGCGAGCCGAGATCCTCGTTATTGTCGCCGGATACGCCGATTTCCTGTTCGGCCGCCAGATAGAACGGTTCGAGCGCGTCATAGTCGAACGGCCAGTCGACGGCATGGCCGTAAAGCGATTTCAGTTTGAAATCGGCCGGGACGTTGCGCAGCGTGGTACCGAGCCAGTGCCAGGTCGTGCCGCCCACCACCTTGATATAGGTCGACTTGAACGTCTCAGGACCCATCTGCTGATAATAGTCGCCAATCCGATGGCTGAGCGGGTGCGGCGCAGTCGGATCGTTCGGGTAGGCCGATTCGGGAACCTTGATCGCGGCGTCCCAAAATGTCTGCACAGCATCGCTACGTTCGATTCGCTTGCCGCTTTCGAGAAAGGCGACCGTCAGGCCCTTGCCTGCCAGCTTGGCGCCTGCAAGCGCGCCAGCGATGCCGCTGCCGATAATCAGAACATCGACCGAAATATCTTGTGCCATGGGAAAGTTCCTTGTCCTGGATTTTGTCTGGGGCGGAAACTGGCAGAATCAGGCTTCCGGCGGCTCGGCCCAATATCCTGTGGCGCCGCCGCAATATCCCATGGGCTTGGAGTAATCCATCGCGTCCCAGAGCAGGATGTCCGTATAGTCGAGAGCATGTGGCGCGTCGGGGTCTGGCGACTCGCCGGTGTACCAGGAGGCGACAATGGAGTTCGCCAGATCGGCATCGTTGCTGCCCGCAGCTAAGGCTGCAAGCGCATCCCGTTTGCCGACGGTCGTGTAGGCATTCAGCATTGCCGATGCGATGTCTTTTGACAGACCTGATTGTCCTACCTGTTTTTCTGAAAGTGCCAGAAAGGCGTCAACATCAAGATCGGCTGCCAAGGCCAGGGTCGGCCATGGCGCCAGTGCCAACGCCGTCATCGCAGAAGTTGCACATAATAGCCCTCGCCGCGTGAGGGTCACAGATTGCGTAGTCGTCGGTGAGGACATCGTGCGGATCCTTCGTTGCGTCGTGAGTGAAGCCTACGCGCATCAATGCCCGGATGATACCCGTGGTTCCCACGATCGTGAACGCGTCGCGCCGGCACGCGTTGGCAATTTGGCAGATCGGGGACTTGGCAGTGCTCCGCATGCGCACCACATCAGCATTGCACCGATTTCCAGCAGGAGGGGCAAGCGGATGATCCGAGTGGTTGTGTTTGCACTAGTTCTGGTGGCGACGCTCTATCTGCTTGTCCGACTGGCTGGCGAGCTTCGACGGGGAAATGTCGACTGGAAAGGCGTGGCGCTCGCAGCGGGTTTTGTGATGCTGGCGCTGTATCTGCGCCGCATCACAGAGATTGGCGGTTTCGTCTGACACGTCTGGCGCGTCCGGGCAGGGGACCCTGCCCTGTGTGGCTTATTTTGACGAGGTGGTGAGGTGTCGTCCGGCCGCATACAGCGCGATGGCGGCGGCGTTGGACACGTTCAGAGACCGAATCGCACCGGGCATGTCGAGGCGCGCGAGTGCGGTGACCGTATCGCGAGTCTTTTGGCGCAGTCCCTTACCTTCCGCGCCCAGAACCAGCGCGATTCGCTCGGCGGCAAACGTCTTTTCGAGCTCGGCCGGGCCTTCCGAATCGAGCCCGATGGTCTGGAAGCCGATGTCGTGCAGCTGGCCAAGCGCGTCGGCAAGGTTGCGTACCTCGATATGATCTATGTGCTCCAATGCGCCCGATGCGGATTTGGCAAGCACTCCCGATTCGGCCGGGCTGTGGCGGGACGTGGTGATCAGCGCGCCCGCGCCGAATGCGACTGCCGAGCGCATGATCGCGCCAACATTATGTGGATCAGTCACCTGATCGAGCACCAGAACCAGTTGCGCGTCTCCCAAAGCCGAAAGCGGTTTGGGCTTCAGCGGGTGAGCTTCGAGAAGCGCACCCTGATGAACCGCTTCGCTGCCGACGATCCGGTCGATGTCGCGAGGTTCGACCATTTCGACGGGGAAGGGCAGCTTGGCGCCCTCTTCAAGCTCGAGACGAGCCAGAGCATTGCGCGTAACCATAAGACGCTTGATGCGGCGAGCCGGATTATCGAGCGCAGCGCGGACCGTGTGCAGGCCATAGAGCCGCACAAGCCCGTCTGTCGGCAGATCTCCTGCTATGACGCGTGGCCGCGGTCTGCCTGATTGAGCCGACGCGTCGCCTGTGGTGTCCCGGTGGGCCCGGCGCAGACGCGCATAGTGGCTATCTTTGGGGGTTCTGGATTTGTCATCTGATTTCATGAGCCCTCTATAGACGGCTCGCAAGGCCGTGAACAGCGCAAGACGAACGCCGGGTAGGGCAGACAATCGCTCGAGAGCAAAAATACTCCACAAAACAGTCACAAGGCGTGTTGACAGCGTCGGTTCGGAAAGCCATAAGGCGCTCCAGATTGTCGGCGGCAACTTCAACGAAGCCAACGACATCCCGCATGTGCCTCGTCACATGGTTCCGGCGCAGTACGGAGGAATGCCCGAGTGGTTAAAGGGGACGGACTGTAAATCCGTTGGCTATGCCTTCGTTGGTTCAAATCCAACTTCCTCCACCACTGCGCCAGGGAACCTTGATAGGCGGGTATAGCTCAATGGTAGAGCAGCAGCCTTCCAAGCTGAATACGCGGGTTCGATTCCCGCTACCCGCTCCAAGGTGCACTCCAGCGCGCAAGCGCAAGTCCGTCTCGAAAGGCGTGGGATGTGCACTCCTCGCACCCCGATCGTCATCGATTCCGACAAAGTGCTTGTCTTTTGTGGCGTCAGTCGCTAATCGCCCGCACTGACACAACCTGCATCCATGGTGCCAAAGGGATATTACAATGGCCAAAGGTAAATTTGAGCGTAACAAGCCGCATGTGAACATCGGTACGATTGGTCACGTTGACCACGGCAAGACGTCGACGACGGCTGCGATCACGAAGTTCTTCGGCGAGTTCAAGGCGTATGAGCAGATCGACGCCGCGCCTGAAGAGAAGGCCCGCGGCATCACGATCTCGACGTCGCACGTTGAGTATGAGACGCCGAACCGTCACTACGCGCACGTCGACTGCCCCGGTCACGCTGACTATGTGAAGAACATGATCACCGGTGCCGCTCAGATGGACGGCGCGATCCTGGTTGTTTCGGCTGCTGACGGCCCGATGCCGCAGACCCGCGAGCACATCCTGCTCGCCCGTCAGGTTGGCGTTCCGGCGATCGTGGTGTTCCTGAACAAGGTCGACCAGGTTGACGATCCGGAGCTTCTCGAGCTGGTCGAGCTGGAAGTTCGCGAGCTGCTGTCGTCGTACGAGTTCCCAGGCGACGATATTCCGATTGTTGCCGGTTCGGCTCTGGCTGCGCTTGAAGACTCCAACAAGGAGATCGGTGAAGACGCAATCCGCAAGCTGATGGCTGCAGTTGACGAATACATCCCGACGCCAGAGCGTCCGGTTGACCTTCCGTTCCTGATGCCGATCGAAGACGTGTTCTCGATCTCGGGCCGTGGTACGGTTGTGACCGGTCGTGTTGAGCGCGGCATCGTCAAGGTTGGCGAGGAAGTCGAGATCGTCGGCATCCGCGACACGTCGAAGACGACCGTGACCGGCGTTGAAATGTTCCGCAAGCTGCTCGATCAGGGCCAGGCTGGCGACAACATCGGTGCTCTGGTTCGTGGCGTTGGCCGTGAAGACGTTGAGCGCGGTCAGGTTCTGTGCAAGCCAGGTTCGGTCAAGCCGCACACCAAGTTTGTTGCAGAAGCCTACATCCTGACGAAGGAAGAGGGTGGCCGTCACACGCCATTCTTCACCAACTACCGTCCGCAGTTCTACTTCCGTACGACGGACGTGACGGGCATCGTGACGCTGCCGGAAGGCACGGAAATGGTGATGCCGGGCGACAACATCACGGTTGACGTGACGCTGATCGTTCCGATCGCCATGGAAGAGAAGCTGCGCTTTGCTATCCGTGAAGGCGGCCGCACCGTCGGCGCCGGTATCGTCGCAAGCATCACTGCATAA
>NZ_FORF01000004.1 GCF_900113935.1 Aquamicrobium aerolatum DSM 21857 | reverse complement strand
CCATGGCAGGCCCGACATCTTCAACACGGATCAGGGAAGCCAGTTCACCAGCTTCGCCTTCACGACGACGCTGAAGGATGCCGGCATCCGCATCTCCATGGACGGGCGCGGCCGCTGGATGGACAACGTCTTCATCGAGCGGCTGTGGCGCAGCCTCAAATACGAATGCGTCTTCCTCAATGCCTTCGAGACCGGCAGCGAGGCGCGCAGCGGCATCGGTTCCTGGATCGACTATTACAACCGTCGAAGGCTGCACTCAGCCTTCGACGGCAGGACACCCGATGAGGTCTATGCTACGGCAGAAATGACGGAGCAATTGGCGGCGTAGAAACAACCGGATCCACCTTAGCAAAGCCGCCAAGCTGTCTCACAGGGCGGGACCACCTCAAACACCCCGTCCGCTGGAAATGCGGCATGCGGCGGGCCGAAACGGATGAGTGGCCACAGTTTCAGCTACGAAGGTCTTGTGACCCCCGAAACCTAGGATGGCGGAGCACCTTCCTGTCGTCACGCTGCTTGTGCTCGGCAGTGGCAACAGCCTCAATCAGCAAGTCCAGAGCTTCACGTGCGTTCTTACTGATTTCATCCTGCCCATACAGATAGTCAAATGCCCGCTCCAGATGAAGGCGGGCGGCGGGATAGTCGCTCATGCAAAACTCCGTACAGCGCAAACCACGTCGCCTATCAGAACTGATGCACGTAAACGGGTGATCACTATCCACAGGTGGATTTAAATCAAACGCGATACGTCACCTCGGTAACTCAGCGTTTACCATTTTTCTGCAATCCTGATTTTGCAGCGGATTGGTATTGCGTTCCGCTTGCTGTTTCCTTTGATGACGAGTGGGCAACAAGACAACAGGACGTAGGTGACCACCACGCCAGCGGCAAGAAACAGAAACAGCGCCATGCAGAACGTGGGGTATTTCCACTTGTCGTCATGCATCGTCTGCCCTCGCGTCCGCTCCTTGACGCTCCAGCCTATGGCATCGCCGTCGCAATCGCCGCCGTCACGTCTTGAACGCCGGGGGCGTTCCAGACATCATCCCGCAACATGAACCTGTTGCTGTTCGTATGGGCGATGAAGGTGGACTTTTCGACCACGAGTGCGATGGGGATCAGCGCCGCTTTCATCACGTTGAAGTCGTCATCGAACAGAACGCCCGCCAACACGTCAAAGTGTCCGCCTTCAATGTCGCGGATGGTCGGTAATCCCCCCTGAATTTAAGGGTCTTCATTAGTAGAATTTTCTCGGCAAGATGTCTGAGGAGAATTTGAATGAAGAAGAGCAGATACAGCGAGGCACAGATCATCGCGATCCTGCGCCAGGCCGAAGGCGGTGTGCCGGTAGCGCAGCTTTGCCGTGAACATGGCATGAGCGATGCGTCATTTTACAAATGGCGGGCGAAGTATGGTGGCATGGACGCGTCCATGGTCAGCCAGATGAAAGCCATGGAAGACGAGAACCGTCGCCTGAAGCGGATGTATGCCGATTTGAGCATGCAGAACGATCTGCTCAAGGAGGCCCTAGGAAAAAAGTAGTTCGGCCATCTCAGCGCCGCGAGATGGCTGAAATAGCGGTGGAGCGACGCAGGGTCAGCATTGCGCTGGCGTGTCGAGCGTTTGGGGTCAGTCAGACCTGCTTTCGTTACAGCCCTAAGCTGAAGGACGAAAATGCAGTGATCGCCGATCTGCTGACAGAGCTGACAGACACGCACAGAAGTTGGGGATTTGGCCTGTGTTTTCTGCATCTGCGCAACGTGAAGGGTTATCCATGGAACCACAAGCGGGTTTACCGGATCTATTGCGAGTTGGAGTTGAACCTGCGGATCAAGCCCCGCAGGCGGCTGAAACGGGACAGGCCCGATGCGCTGGTCGTTCCAGATGCACCGAATGTGACCTGGTCGATGGACTTCATGGCTGATCGCCTCGGTGACGGCCGTGCGTTTCGGCTGCTCAACGTGCTGGATGATTTCAACCGCGAGGGACTTGGCATCGAAGTTGACTTCTCGTTGCCTGCCGAACGCGTTATCGTATGCGCTGCGCAAGCAAACCGTTGAACCCGTCTTTGGCATCATCAAATCGGTGATGGGCTTTCGTCAGTTTTCCTTGCGTGGTTTGAAGAAGGTGACGGGAGAATGGACGCTGGTTTGTCTGGCGTGGAATGTGAAGCGCCTGGCCGCCGTATTGCGTCTAACGTAGGGAGAAACAGGCTGAAAAGGGCTTTTTTGAGCCAAAATAGCCTGTTTTTAGCGAATTTTTCCTGTTTGGCTTGATCAAGACCGACAGGCTGCTAGCCAGTAAATATTTAACCGATTCTACTGCCGCTTACTGCTAAATATGGGGGGATTACCGTGTGAGCTTGCAAGACGACAAAGATCGTAAAGTTCCCGCTTCCGGCCGGCGCTCATGCCCTATCATCAAGCGACCCGGAATGATTCAACACGCCTGCTTCAATATGAATACTTCATTCTCGCCTTATCGCCGCAGTTTGCTCGGCCTGATGGCCGGAGCCTGGCTGCCTACGTCTTTCGCTGCTGCCGCTCCTGTTTTCAGCGTGCAGACCGAGCCGTCATTGGCCCATTGCATCGCCTTGCTGCATGCAGCCTTGAAGGCTGCCCAGTTTCCGGCGTCTCTGACCGACGCGCCTCACACGTCTGAAACGCGCAATCTTCACGAAACAACGTCTGGACGTATTCACATCAATCTGCTTCCAGCGTCTCCCACCAGACTGGATATGGTGCGGGAAGGACGTTTGAGAATGATCCCGGTCCCGCTTGAACGCGGCCTGCTGGGGTGGCGCACTTCTTTTATCCTGCAGGGCCAGGAAAAGGCCCTGGCTCATATCCGCGATCTGAACGGCCTACGTACTTTGACGATCGGGCAAGGCACAGGCTGGTGGGATGCAGAAGTCTATCGAGCAGCCGGGATCACAACCCGCGAAGTCCAGGCATGGCGCAACGGGGAATTTATAGAGCAGATGAAAGCTGGGGTAATTGACCTGTTTCCTATGGGGCTGGAAGAATCGCTGAGTTATTTCCTGCCTCATTTTCGTCAACACCATCAACAGCTCGGTCTGGAGGAGTCGCTGTTGCTGCGTTATCCCTGGTATCGCTTTGTCTGGGTGTCTCCCCATCCTAGTGCGGATGAGTTGTATGAAGCCCTGCAAAGGGGCTTCGACATCATCTGCAGTAACGGTGTATTCGAGTCAGTCTGGAACCAGACGCGCCAGTTGCCGCCCGCCGATTCCTGGCAAAACCGCACCGTCATTGAGCTGGACAACCCTTTCTACACTCCAGACATCGTTCCGCAGCGTTACCAACATCTTCTGCTGAAGAAAAAAGTCTCGTGATGTCCTCCCGGAAACTTTACACTCGGTTCCTGCGACAGCTCTTCCCATTGCTGGCCCTGGCCTACTTGCTTGCGGCCTCGCTCACCGCCTGGCTTTATTATCAGGATCAGATCACAGACGCCGTCAATCACCGCAAACAAACCCTGGACACCTTCGCCCATGTCCTGATCAAACCCTTGTGGGACTGCAACAGCCTGACGGCCAGCGGCATTATCCAGGCCATGATTTTGCAGCCTGACGTCTTGGGTGTCAGCGCGCTTGATCAATGCGCGCAGCAACCGATACAGGCAGGCGCCCTACCGCAACCGGGCGACAAAGATACCTTGGTTGCCCGGTTGCAATACATCGATGAAATGGACCGCGCCCACGCCCTGGGTGAGCTGCGTATTGCCTTCCGTCCGATCTCGATCTTTACGGCGGCCTCCCGGAGTCTGGCGCCCCAGCTGGCGGTCTTTCTATCAATGCTGGCCGCCGTGCTGGCCAGCGCGCTCTGGACGTTCAACCGCACCATCGGGCAGCCGCTGTCAACACTTCGCCAAGCCATGCGCGAGCACCAACCGCTGGACCCCATCCCTGAAAGCTGGACCGAAGAGTTGACTGAAGTGACCCAGACTTACAACACCCAGCTTCAGGATCTGCGTCGGCAGGCCAGGCATGATCCACTGACCGGTCTGGCAAACCGGCTGCTGCTGGAAGAGCACCTGAACCGCGTTATCCTGCAAGTCAGACGCGCAGGGTCTCAAGGCCATGTTCTGCTGCTGGATCTGGACCAGTTCAAGCCTGTCAATGACACACTGGGCCATGCCGCCGGTGACGAGGTGCTGCGAACGGTAGCTCAACGCCTGCTTGCCTGTGTGCGCAGCACCGACATCGTGGCCAGGCTCGGGGGCGACGAATTCGTCATCGTCACCAGTGACAGCCCGACCGACCCGCAAACCCACGACATCAAGGCACTGTTGGAACGCATTGAGCAGGCTCTGCGTGAACCTGCCTACTGGCAAGGGACTCCCATACAGATTTCTTACAGCTTGGGCCTGGCACGATTTGGGCAGGACGACTGCACCAGTGCTTCCTTACTTGCTCAGGCTGACGCTGAAATGTACCGTGAAAAAAATAAGCCGCCGGTAGGTTGAGCCAGCGGCTTAACTTGATTAGCAAGACTTAGTTTGGCGCGTGGTCAATCCATTTCTACAGCGGTCGTCTGTCCCGACACTACCTGCGCTTCTTCCAACATCAATTCAGGCACCAGCCCCACCCTGACCCGATAATTGCCGGGGGGCAGGGCCACTGGCTCGCCATCCACCTGTCCTTGCGCCACTTCCTGGCCGACCGCATCCAGTACGGTGTAATGCACCTGCAGCGCCTGACCCACCGCCTGATCAAAGCCGGCCTTATCCGCCGCGCTGAAATATTCCCCACCCCCAAGCTGGGCCCAGGCGCTGAAAATCTGTTCCAGAATGGGATCGTCCAGCGCGAAGCCGATGATGTTCAGGCGGACGTCATAGCCTTCACTGATCAATTCTCGGATCACCGCTTCCGGGTCGCCATCGCAGGTTTCTTCGCCATCGGTCACCAACACGATGGTGCGGGGGCCCTGCGCCTGGGCCAGGTATCGGTGCTGGCGTGATGCGGCCACGCTGCCTGGCCTGCCGATTCGCTTCCAAGTAACGCTTGAGCATGCTGGCCGTCAGCTCGTGGCGCTGCGATAGGCCGGTCATCAAGACGGCGTCAACGGGCTGATGATTTTGCAGCAGCGCGCGCACCGCCACGAGCTGATCCTTGTAGATACGTGGCGATGTGCGTTTGAGCACCGCGCATAAAGCGGTGGCTGTTTCCTGCTGTATGAGGGCCGCGATGGCTTGCTCAAGGTCGGCGATGCGCTGAGCGTGATCCCGGTAATGGTGATTGTTCTTAACGATCCGGCCACGCTCGGCACACAGCTTGTGCACGGCAATCGTGTCGCCCGTTTCCAGGTCAGTGACAGTCAGATCATTGTCGTGTTCTACCACGCCTACGTTGGCCTGTTGCCAGGCCATGGGCACGGAGTACTTGTTCGACTTCCAGGAGATGAGACCGACCTTGTCGGCGCACCGGGTCTGGACCGTGGCCGCCCGGGTGGTCACACTGGCCGGCGACAAGTACGGACGCAAGTGCTGGCGTTCCTCTTGCTCGAAGTGTTTGCGTGGCACGCGCCCCGTCGTTCCATGCACCCGCGCATTGGCCACCGTCTCGAGCCATTGCTGCAGGTGTTCGCGCAGCTCCTGTTGGCTGGCAAACTCCTCGCCGTACAGGCAGTCCTGCTTGACGTATTTGACGCCGGCTTCCACCTTGCCTTTGCTCTCTGGATCGTAGCCTTCGCAGGCGTAAATCCGGAAGCCCGCCGTGGTCGCGAATTCATGGAAACGCTGGTTGACGGTCAGTTCCCGATATTGTTCGCTGAGCACCACCAGCTTGGTCTGATCGTACACACACTCTTCAGGCGTGCCGCCGAAGTAACGCAAGGCCTCGTCGTGCAATTGAATGAAGGCCGCGGTATCCAGCGGCTTGAACGCGACCCCAACGTACATCAGGCGCGAGCACGACAGCACGAACACCACGAAGTGCACAGTACGTTCCTGCCCTCCAATGAGTACACCACGCAGTTCGCCCGGATCAACCTGGCATTGAATGCCGGGCACGGACTGGAGCACCGGCTCGTAATAGCGCAACTGGCCCGTGGCTACTTGCTCCTTTAACGCCTGCACATAGCGACGGATGCTGCGCGAGGATACCTCCAACTCGCCACGGCGTTCCTGTAGCCGACGCGCCAGCTTGACGGCACTGAGCTTCGGGAAACGCTTTAGTTGATGGATCAGGAAATCCCGGTGCGCATCCAGGCGCTTGTGGCGAGACCGGTCGTCCTGGTAGGCACTGATCTGCGTTTCTTCCATCTGCAAATATTTACGTACCGTATTACGCGAGATGCTCAGTTCCTGGCTAATGGCACGGATCGACAGTCCATTGCCCTGGTCATACAACCCTTTGATCTTGTGAATCACTACCCACTCCTTCACTGACGCGCTCCCGTTGCCCTTCTTTATATGGCGGGAACGCTACACGTTTCATGGCTTTGCAGCCACCGGGGGTGGGTCAAAACTACTGGCCATTATGGGGTCAGTTTAATTGGCCAAAAGTGGGTCAAAAAGTAAGCGGTGTTGCGCTCACACCTTGTCGGGATAGTTCCAGGGCAGCAGTTCATCGATCCGGCTCTGTTTGTGGCCGTTGACGATGGCGGTGAGCGTGCTGGTGAGATATGGACTTACAACAATGACCGCCCCAACATGGGCATCGGCGGCATAACACCCGCACAGAAACTGAAAATGGCCGCGTAAATTCTACGAATGCACCCCGTTAAAAAGGGGGAGATTACCGGTCGACAAAACCGGATCGACCACATGGCTCCTTTGCTGACATTGCAATTCATCGCGCTTTCGCTGTTTCCGCTATATTTTACCACGCTACCTGCGCCAATGCGGCGGGTTCATTTCTATGTCTATATAGCGCTCGTCCTGCTCATCGGCGGCTTTATGGGGAACGTCTATTCGGTGCCGATAGCCGATGGTGCCGTAATCTCGGGCGGCAACCTCTGCTACGGCGCCTTCATGATGGCGTCTGTGATGTTTGTCTGGGTCGAGCGAGACACGTTCATCTTGCGACATCTCGTCCGGCTTGTGATTTTCGTCAATATTTTCAAGATCGTTTTTGCCTTTCTCACTCAAGCCCTTTTGAGGGCGGACGGCGTTATCAATACCCACAATGTTCCGCCGGACATGTTTGAGGCGTCCACCTACCTGATTGTTGTAGGCGGCGTTCTCATTATCGCTGAATTGCTGATCCTTCTGTTCATTTTCGAGGCGGCCAAAAAGAAGATAAGCTCGCCGCTCGCCAATGGCGCGATCTACATCCTCGCGTTCATTCTTGTCCTCGTGTTGGATGGCTTTGCCTTTTTCTTCATTGCCTTCGGCGTCGGTTCGGAAATCGTGGCCATTGTTTTCGGAGGCATTCCCGGCAAGGTGTTGATGGCGACGGCCTTCAGCATACCGCTCGGTCTGTTCATGTTCTGGCAGCGAGAGGCATTCGTCGATTATCTTGAGAGCGACGTAGTCCGCTGGCGTCTTCTGACTTCCAGTAGCGCCGCCCTCATCAGGGAGATGGCCAGAAAAGATGAGGAGGTCCAGCGCGGAGCTGCCGTGTTCAGGAACTCGTCCGAAGGCCTTGCGATTGTTGATGCGTCCGGTGCGCTGCTTAGGGCAAATTTGGCATTCCGGAAGATGCTTGGGATCGACCCTGAGGCTAAGGACGTGAGCAATGCGTTCTGGTACGCGAACAAGCCCCTCAACCTGCCGAAAACGCTTGGGGCGCGGTGGCGCAACGAGGTCACGTTTGGGCGAGACCAGCAGAGTGTCGGCATTCTTTCCATCGTCCCTGTTGAAGGGGAAAGCGGCCCCCGCGACACCCACGTCTTTTCCCTCGCTGACATAAGCAAGCAAAAACACACGCAGGAAAGGTTGGAATACCTCGTACTACACGACCAACTGACCGGGCTTCCCAACCGTCGTTTTCTGGACCAACACCTGAGCGGCCTTCAAGAAACGCCGCATATATTCATTGCGGTCGATCTCGATCGTTTCCGCGACATCAATGACAGCTATGGCCACGGCGCGGGGGACCGCGTCCTTCAAGTCATAGGCGAGCGCCTTGACACACTCCGAACGACGCATCTCGGAGAAGGCGATGTGCTCTGCAACATCGGCGCCGATGCATTTGTCTTCGTCGTCCGGTCACGGGATCGCAAGTTCGTGGAACGCATCACAGAAGATATTCAGCGCGCGATTGAGCAGACGATCCACATTGACGACAGTCTAGCGGTATTCACCACCGTAACGATCGGCGTGAGCTATCAGGACATCGAGCAGAATGGTGATGCCCTTTTAGAGGCGAACACCGCCCTCTATGCAGCAAAGCGCAAACGGCGCGGTTCTATCGGGGTCTATCATCACGGCTTGAGTGGCGAGACCCAGAAGAAAATGGAACTGAGCCTCAAGCTGAAAAATGCGTTGGCGGATAATTTGCTGGACGTTCACTATCAGCCACAATTCGATACTGTCAGCCGCAAATTGCGCGGCATGGAAGCGCTTGCCCGGTGGACTGATCCGGAACTTGGCGTCATCTCGCCGGGCGATTTCATACCCGTGGCGGAGGCGACCGGCCTTATTGAAGTCCTTGGCGAATATGTTCTTGAACGCGCTTGTCAGGATGGGCGGCGATGGCTGCAAGACGGGCATCCACCCATCACCGTGTCAGTCAACATTTCGGCAAGCCAGCTCAGATTCGGGCGCTTTGCATCCGTCTTGCCCAGAACACTGGAAAGAACGGGCTTCCCCGCCCGGCAGCTTGAAATCGAGATAACCGAATCCTCCTACATTGAGCGTGAGGAAGAAGTGACGCCCTTGCTCCACAAATTGAGGGAAATGGGTGTCAGCATCGCCATCGACGATTTCGGTACGGGATACTCATCTCTTGCCTACCTGCGCGACATGCCGTGCGACTATATCAAGATCGACCGGAGTTTCATTACCGACATCCCCCACGATGCCAAACAATGCAACCTGACCTCCGCCATAATCGGACTGGCCAAGAGCATGTCGTTCAAAGTGGTGGCGGAAGGGGTGGAAACCAAGGAGCAACTTGATTTCCTGGCGGCTCAGGGCTGTGACCTTGTCCAAGGATACTATTTCGCACCCGCTCTGCCGAAAAACGAACTGGAAGCGCTGTTGGAGCGGGCGGAAAAGGGGGCCGGTTAATGTGCTCGACATGACTATCGCCGAACGACCCCAGGCCGAGAAGCCTAGCATATCGGGCAGCTCGGAACGCTCCCATGATTGCCGGTCAAGCAGGCAGTTCGCTTGTGCATGGTGCGGTGCAGGTGGAGAGGGCATATCTCCAGGCCCTGCGAGTGGGTTCAGGGCGGCGCGATAGCCCTCTGATCGGGTTCAGCGCCGATGCGCTGGCGGCATCCAATCGGCGCACGGTTGGTCAGGTGTCCAGAGGGCTGGAACGCCCTTTGCTCGATGGGTGCAGGGAGAGCCGAAGTCTCCCGCGCGTGGTCAACCGGCGCAACGGTTGGATGGCAGAATGAGGCTCGATGCTGAGGTTCCGCCACGGCTCGGGGGATGCAACGGGGGTGGCCTGTTGCCACTCGGCCAAGGTGAAGTTGAGCGGATTCTTCCAGCCATTTTCCTTGTAGCCGTCCGGCAGTTGCCAGCCGTGCTCAAGGAACAGGTCTTTCGATAGGCTATTCAGCCGGTTCTTGAAGTGCGTTTCGACTTGCTCCAACACGTTCGGAAAATATCCCAGTGCCCATTATGCTGGTCGGAAAAAATTCTCGGAGCCGGTTCCAGGAGGAAGGCAACGGGATTGAATCGTGTGCATTTTTGGTTATATTGAGTACACCGACATGAAAGGAGCGTTGCAATGTCTCGAACGACCACGATGACGGTCCGCATCAGTGGCACGCTCAGCGATTTCGTTGCCGCCAATGTCAGCGAGAACGGATCTTATGAAAACATCAGCGAATATGTCCGAGATCTGATCCGCCGCGATAAGGAGCGGGTAGAGATGGAAGCATTTGATCGGCTGAAGGGTGAACTGACACTTGCTTTCGCCGCACCCGAGGCGTCCTACAAGCCGCTCACTGCGCGCGAAGTGATCGCGCGGAACCGGGCCTGATGGCTGCTGTCCGTGTTCAGGAGGCAGCCTCTCACCGTCTCGACGAGATCTACCGCTACACGCAGGAAAGATGGGGTACCGATCAAGCAGATCGGTACATTACCGGATTGTTCGATGCTTTCGGCAAGATCGAAACTCACAGTGTCATGTCGAAGCCCGTCCCTGCGGAGTTCGACGTAGAGGGATATTTCTTCCGATACGAACGGCATTTCGTCTATTGGCGCCGTCTCTCGAACGGAGATATCGGCATCGTTACAATCCTCCACCAGCGCATGCACCAGATGGATCGGTTCCGCGAGGATTTTGGCTTGTAACCCCGGCTGCCACCGGTCGGCCGAGAGAGTTCATCAACGGGTTCTCACTCTTTCGCCATCCGAGGCCCGCCACAATTTCTTCAGACTGGAGAAGGTTGGATTTCAGGCCCATCCCCTCCGCCACTCCCCCAGATTGCCCTCTACGGCGCGATATTACCGACGATCTCCGCAGTAAAGTAGGGCGAGTCCACTTGAATCAAAGAATGCGTTGCGTCATTGCTGCCATCTAGTTGTCAGCCAACCGGGGAGTATCGAGGACGAAATGGCGTATTTGGAAGACGTTTTTGTTACCGAGGGCGTTCCGGAATTTACCTTTGTAAAGCCCCCAAATTACACCGCGCTTCTTGTTGACATCCGCCGCAAAGGCAAGCCGGTCGTGGTTGAAGGCCAATCGGGCACTGGTAAGACAACCACCGTAAAAAAGGCACTCGCGGAAGTTTTTCCACACAACACGCCAAAACTTTTGACGCCGCGCGAACCCAAAGATCTACCGATCATTGAGGCCATCAATTTAGATTCCGGCGATGAAACATATGTTGTCGATGATTTTCACCGGCTCGACGCAGATTCCAAAGAACGTCTTGCGAATCTCGCCAAAGTAATCGCTGAACGAGATAATCGTGACGGGCTTCCAAAAATCATACTCATAGGAATTAATAATGTAGGGTCAGATCTTATTCAGCTAGTGCCTGACATAGCAAAGCGCATGGGCATTCACCGTATCGCGCCAGGTACGACCGGTGTAATCGCCGAAATGATTAGACTCGGAAGCAGTCAACTAAATGTCGAGATTACGAACGAAGAAGCCATCATCACGGACTGCAGGGGCGACTATTGGCTAACCCAGCAAATTTGCAGAACAATCTGCGTCTCTAACGACGTCGACCAAACGCAAGAAAACACGCGGCGTATCGACTGGACACCAGACGAGATAAAAGCTCGCGTAGTGGAAACGCTACATCACAACTATGATCCGGCTGTTCGCGAATTTTGTCGCGGCCGTCGTTTTCGTCCCACAAATGACCCTTACTACAAACTTCTGCGAGCAGTCTCTGAGCAAGAGCGATCAAGTGTTGACCTAAATGAAATTACAAATTCACGCCAAGATATTAAAGGAAGTATAAACAACGTAAAAGATCATCGCCTGCGGGTTCTTTTGGAGCAAAAAGAGTCGTGCGCCAGATTGTTTTACTACGATGTGGATACTAAAAATTTTGCAATCGAAGATCCTGCTCTTTTTTATTACATAAAGAATCTGGACTGGGAGGATCTTCGGCAGCGTTGCGGTTTTCGCGAAGATGCCAAAGATTTTGAGTGGGATGTTGCAATTTCCTTCGCCGGCGAAAATCGGACCTTCGCAAACTTCGTTGGCGAGCAGCTCCGCGAACTTGACATTTCAGTGTTTTATGATCGCAACTACGAAGACAATTACCTAGGCGGCCTCTGGTCCAAGGAGTTCTTAGAAATCTTCGTTAATAAATCGCGCCTAGTCGTTGCGATTCTCGATCAACACCACAAGGACAAGGTTTGGCCGACTTTTGAGAGGGATTGTTTTACCTCAAGGGTTTCGGATGCCGAGGTGATTCCCGTTTTCCTTGATCGGACAATATTCCCCGGCATCCCGTCCGATCTTGTTTCTATTCATTTTCTGTTCGGGGGGGATGTTTCGACACAGTCAGACGCCATTATTGATGACGTGGTGCTCCGCATCGCGGGCAAACTGGACGGTCTCTAAAACGATGTCAGTGGCGATGGTGTCGCCAACCCAACCGCTAAAAAAACGCAGAATTTCCACATCTAACCAAACGAAATCAGCTTGGGTAACCGGCTAAAGAGCCACTTTCCGGGAGCAAGCCCCCGAAATCTGCCTGTCCGCCCTCCACCCCATCGCAGCCACCCGCTTATGGCTCATTTTAGAGGACCATAGCGTGTGTTGTCCTCGGCTTCGTCCCGCCAAAGACTTACCCCTGACCCGCTCAGACAGGTTCGGGCGCTCCTTCCGGTTGCTTCCAACTCTTTGCGTGCGGCATCTTCAGGTCCGCGTCCGCGTCACCACTGACTGCGCTCCCCCCCGCCCCGTGGCGACCTCAGATTCGGGCGAGTTGCCAGTTGGCGAATATGCCTGCGCGTTCGGCAAAAACATCCGCCTCGTGGCCTGCGAAAAGTCCGTCTTTGGTGACAAGCACGGTCTGCCAGCCGCGGGCGGCGGCACCGATGATGTCGGTGTGAAGCGTGTCGCCGCACATGGCGATGCGCGCGGGCGGTATGCCCGGCAGGGTCTTTTCCACCAGTCGATAGGCTTCAGGGAACGGCTTGCCGTAGAAGCTGACCTGATCGGGGTGGCGATCTGCGATGCGGTGTCCGTAATAGCCCGGCTCGATTGAAAAGCCGTGGTCGCGCGGGGCCACGAGGTCAGGATTGGCGACAACAAGCGGACGCGGCGAAGCGTTCATCGCCGCTTCCAACATCGTCTGCCGCTCTTCGGTCCACTCGGCCGACGACAGGAAGAGAAAACCCTCCACGTCGGCATAGGCGCTTTTATCGCTCTCAAGACGCGTCCACCTGAACGGGATGTCGGCAAGACGATCCTCGGACGTCGCGATCACGCCCCAATGCAGATCCTGCAGGCTCTGCAGCGCAGCATCGCGGCTGGTGATGATTTCTTCGTCGCGAACCCGAACGCCAAGACGACGGAATTTTTCGACCGCATGTGCGCGGTCATAGCTCGCCGCATTGGTCAGGATGCGAATCTGGCAGCCTTGGGAGCGCAACTCATCCAGCCGGATGTCGGCTCCCTCGATCAGCGTGTCCCCAACATTCAGAACGCCGAATGCATCGAACACGAAAGCATCGACCTTTCCCGCCAGATCCAGCAAGGAGCTGATTTCCGCCGTCGTGGAAACAGCGTCCGCTTCCGGCAAGCGCGACCGGACGGCTTCGTAGCGGCCAAAGATAGTTTCTACATCCTGCATGTCAGCTTCCATTCACCAGCCCCGGACGCACTGTCACGAAAGTGCAACTTGTCCGCGTTAACCGATCATATCGCAAGACCACAGCGATCTGGAAGATACAAAGCCTCAAAACAACATCAATCGGCCTATCGGCGGCGAATTCTTGGGAATTTCTCCACAGATCGGGATAGTTTTGTTATTTTTTTGTTTCTTCTCACAAAAACTTGTTGTTTTGCCAGTTTGGCTGCCCTAGCCTTCAAGTGGAGGAGCCCCAAGGATGTCGTACAGCAAGAGCAAGAGGCGTGAGAAACTACTCGCCCTCGTCAATGAGCGAGGGGCCATCTCCGTTGGCGCACTGGCCGAATTGCTCGACGTCTCGATGCAAACGATCCGCCGCGACGTGGATGAATTGTGCGACGGCGAGAGCCTTCGTCGGCTGCATGGCCGTGTCGAACTCGGCGAAAAGGCGCTCAACATTCCTTTCGATCAGCGCACCGGGACCAATCTGGCGGCCAAGGAATCGATTGGCGCCGCAGCAGCGAGGCTGATCCCTGACGGAGCCACGATCTTCATCTCGATCGGCTCCACGCCGGCAGCCGTGGCACGCGCGCTTCGGGCGCGCAAAGGACTGACCGTCATCACGAACAATCTGACCGCCGCAATGGCGCTGAGCGACGAACTTTCCAATCGCATCATCATTCCGGGCGGCGAGCTTCGCCTGCCCGACCGCGACCTGCTGGGCGATGAGGTCGTCAGTTTTTTTGCGCGCTACCGGGCGGAATTCGGGATTTTCGGCACAGCAGGGGTCGCAAGCGACGGCCGCCTGCTCGAATTCCATTCCGCCGAAGTCCGCGCCAGCGAGCGTATCAGGCTCAATTCGAAGACATCCATTCTTGTCATCGATCGTTCGAAATTCGGTCGGGCGGCACCAGCGCTCGGGCCAAAAATCACCGACATAGATCGCGTTGTCGTCGATGAAATGCCAGCGGAAGACTTTGCGGAAGTGATCGACTCGTTGGGCGAAAAGATTGTGCTGGCCAAGGAGAACGGGTCGTGACGGATAAGGGTTTTGTGGTTCTCGACAACGTCGCAAAGCGATGGAAAGGCCAGCTTGGCGTCGAAAACATCACGCTCGACATCGAAGAAGGCTCATTCGTCGCCCTGCTCGGCCCGTCGGGCTGCGGCAAGTCTACGACGTTGCGGCTGATCGCTGGCCTTGAGGCCGCTGACGAAGGCCACATCATCATCGACGGCAAGGATGTAACCCATGCGCCGTCGGCTGACCGCAACCTGTCGATGGTGTTTCAGTCCTATGCGCTGTTCCCGCATCTGAGCGTTGCCGAAAATGTCGTCTTCGGCATGAAGGTGCGGCGCGTTTCCAAGGCGGAGCGCGCTGAAAGGCTGGCGCGTGCGCTCAAGATCACCGGCCTGGAAGGGCTGGAGGCGCGCAAGCCGGGCGAATTGTCTGGCGGGCAACGCCAGCGCGTGGCGCTGGCGCGGGCGATCGTGGCGGGCAAGCGTCTGTGCCTGATGGATGAGCCGCTGTCCAATCTCGACGCCAAGCTTCGCGCCTCCGTTCGCAAGGACATCAAGCGGCTGCAGCGGGATCTGGGCATCACCGTCATCTACGTCACGCATGACCAGACAGAGGCGATGAGCATGGCCGACAAGGTCGTGCTGATGAAAAGCGGCCATATCCAGCAGGTCGGCTCGCCAGCCGATCTGTATGACAGACCCGCCAACACTTTCGTTGCCGAATTCATCGGCGCGCCACCCATGGCGCTGATCGAAGCGCCAGTTATCGGCGGGGCCGCATCAAGCGACATTCTCGGGCTTCGGGCGGAACATGTCCGTCTGGCCGAACCAGGCGCCGGAAGGCTCACTTGCACCGTTGCGGAAAGCGAATTTCTCGGTGCCGAAACTCTCATCAGCCTGTCACATCCGGGCACTACAGGCTTGTGCGTGCTCCAGCCGGGACTGGCTCCCGTCGAGGTGGGCACAGAGGTTTCGGTCACGTTCGACGACCGCGACATTCATGTCTTTGACAGCGAAGGGCGCCGCAGGGAGGCAGTTTGAGCCTTGCAGGTGCAGCTCCGCACGCATTGTGAAACGAAAGGACAGGAGGAAAAGCCATGAACTACTTTACGAAAGCCAGCTTTGGACTGGCAGGACTTCTGGCAGCAACCGCACTGACGCTGCCGGCCTATGCACAGACCGAACTGACGATGTACTATCCGATCGCAGTCGGCGGCCCGCTCACCAACGTCGTCGACAAGATGATCGCCGACTTCGAGGCCGAAAACACCGACGTCAAGGTCAATGCGATCTACGCCGGCAATTACGACGACACGCGCGTGCGTGCGCTCTCGGCGCTGAAGTCCGGCGAGCCAGCGCAGCTGGCGGTCCTGTTCTCGATCGACGCCTATGACCTCATCGAGCAGGAAATCATCACCCCGTTTGATGAAGTGGCCACCGACGAGGCCAGCAAGGAGTGGCTCAAGAGCTTCTACCCGGCGCTGATGGCCAACGGCGAGATCGAAGGCCATGTCTGGGGCATTCCGTTCCAGCGCTCGACCATCGTTGCCTACTACAACAAGGACAAGTTCAAGGAAGCAGGCCTCGACGCCGAAAACCCGCCAAAGACCTGGGACGAGATGGTCGCAGCCGGAAAGGCGCTGACCAAGAACGGCAAATGGGGCCTGATGATCCCGTCGACGGGTTACGCCTACTGGATGTTCCAGGCGCTCGCGATCCAGAACGGCAAGGAGTTGATGTCGAACGATGGCCTCAACACCTATTTCGACGATCCAGCCGTCGTCGAAGCGCTTGAGTTCTGGAAGGCACTGTCCGACGAACACAAGGTGATGCCGTCCGGGACGATTGAGTGGGGCACCCTGCGCCAGGCGTTCCTGGAGGGGCAGACCGCGATGATGTGGCACACGACCGGCAACCTAACTGCCGTCAAGGATGCCGCGACGTTCGACTTCGGCGTCTCGGTCCTGCCGGGCAACGTGCAGCCGGGTTCGCCGACCGGCGGCGGCAACTTCTACCTGTTTGCCGAAACGACGGAAGAAGAACGCGCAGCGGCCCTGAAGCTGATCCAGTTCATGACCGCTCCCGAACAGGCAGCGCAGTGGTCGATCGCGACCGGCTATATGGGCGTATCGCCGGCATCGTATGAAACCGAGGCGCTGAAGGCCTACGGCGCGGAGTTCCCGCCAGCGCTGGTCGCCCGCGACCAGCTCGAGAACGCCATCGCCGAGTTCTCGACCTACGAGACGTCGCGCGTTCGTGACGGCCTCAACAATGCGATCCAGGCAGTTTTGACCGGAACCAAGGATGCCAAGTCTGCGCTCGGTGAAGCGCAGGAAGCAGCCGAGCGTCTCCTGAAAGACTATCGCTGATCCACTAGCACGATGGCGCATCAGCCCTGCGGCTGGTGCGCCAATTTCCGAGGACAGTCATGGCGCGAAGCATCAATCTCGACAAGAAGCAGCAGACAATCTACGGCTGGCTGCTGCTGCTGCCGGCAGGCGTCCTTTTGTCCCTGTTCGCGTTTTACCCGGCTGTGGCGACATTCTGGTCGAGCCTGTTCTCGCGCGGAACACGCCGCCGCGCCGCCGAATTCGTCGGCACCGAAAACTACACGGCCCTGTTCAATGACCCGACCTTCTGGGTCGTGGTCAAGAACAACCTCATCTACGCCGCCGCAACGGTCCCGATCTCGATCGGCATCGCGCTGGCCATGGCGCTATGGGCCAATTCAAAGATCCCCGCGCGCGGTTTCGTGCGCACCGCCTATTTCACCCCCACCGTCCTGCCGATGATTGCAGCGGCAAATTTGTGGCTGTTCTTCTACACCCCGGATCTGGGTCTGCTGGACCAGATCGGCGGGCTGTTCGGGTTCTCGTCCGTCAACTGGCTCGGCCGGCCTGACACCGCGCTCTGGGCGGTGATCATCGTGACGATCTGGAAGGAGGCAGGCTTCTTCATGATCTTCTACCTGGCGGCCTTGCAGACGATCCCGGAAGACCTGCGCGAAGCCGCCAATATCGAGGGCGCAAGCCGCTGGACCTTTACGCGGCGCATTGTGCTGCCGCTCCTGATGCCGACGACCCTGTTCATCATGGTCAATGCCATGATCAATTCGGTGAAGCTCATCGACCACCTTTTCATCCTGACAAAGGGCGGGCCGAACGATGCTTCGAAACTGATCCTCTACTACATCTGGGAAATGGCCTTCGCCTTCTTCGATGCGCCAGCAGCGGCAGCCACAACGGTGATCGTGCTCGTTGTCCTCTGCACCGTGGCAGCAGTTCAGTTCTTCATGCTTGATCGCAGGACGCATTACCAATGAGCCGCTTTCTCCGACATATCGAAGGCGCAGGCGCCATTCTCCTGGCGATCATCTGGATTTCGCCACTGGTATTCGCGTTCTGGGCGGCGTTCCACACGACGTCCGACGCGGTGAACTTTCGCATTTTTGCGCCGTGGACCATGGAAAATTTCCGCACCGCATGGGAAGGCGCGCCGTGGCTGCGCTATTTTCTCAACACATTCATCCTCGTGACCGTGGTGCTGATAGGACAGTTCATCCTCACCACGCTTGCCGGATTTGCCTTTGCCCAGCTGAGATTCCCCGGCAAGGATTTCGTCTTCATCCTGGTCCTGATGCAGCTCTTCATCCTGCCTGAAGTGCTGATCGTCGAGAACTACGCGATGGTATCGCGGCTTGGCCTGTTCGACACGTTTCTGGGCGTCGGCATGCCGTACATGGCCAGCGCATTCGGCATCTTCCTGATGCGACAGGCATTCAAGTCCGTGCCGGTCGAATTGCACGAGGCGGCGAAGATCGAGGGATGCAGCCTTCTGGGCATCTTGTGGCGTGTCTATGTGCCGCTCGCGCGCCCGACCTACCTCGCCTATGCGCTGGTTTCGGTCTCGACTCACTGGAACAACTTCCTGTGGCCGCTGATCGTGACAAACACGACCGCGACACGTCCCCTGACGGTCGGCCTTTCGATCTTCGGCGCACCGGAAAGCGGCGTGAATATCAGCGTCATTTCGGCGGCGACCATGATGAGCGTTGCGCCATTGCTGATTGTCTTCCTGATCTTCCAGCGCCAGTTCGTGCAGGCATTCCTGCGCACCGGCATCAAGTAATTTCGGGAGGACGCCGTGGCGCGCATTCTGCAGATCACCGATACGCATCTGGTCGCCCGCTCCAGGCTGGTTTCCGGCGTGCTCGACACCGCCCAATTGTTCGAGGCGCAGATCGCTCAGATCGCGCAGGCGCTGCCGCGTATAGGGCCGATCGATAGTCTGCTGGTGACCGGTGACATCAGCGATGACGGCACCGCCGAAAGCTATGCCTTGTTTCGAGAGATCGCAGAGCCGCTTGGCCTGCCCTTGCTGGTGATCCCCGGCAACCACGACCAGCGCGAGCCGATGCGCGCCGCGTTTGCCGATCTTGGTCTTTTCGAGGCCGCAGGGCCACTCAACTGGGTGCGCGACCTCGGCAATCTGCGCCTCGTCGGCATCGACACCCTCGTTGAAGGGTCGGGCGGGGGACGCATCGATGCCGTCACCGCCCGTTTCCTTCAACAGGCGCTGGCGTTTGACGGGCCGGTGCTTCTGGCGATGCACCATCCGCCATTCGAATGCGGCATTGCATTCATGGACGCTATCGGCCTGGCGGGGAAGCCTGAGCTGGCCGACCTGTTATCGCAATCTCCGGCGGACATCCGGATCGTCTGCGGCCATCTTCATCTGGCGATGACGGGCCAGATTTCGAGATTTCCCGCGCTGGTTGGCCCCTCGCCCTGCAGCACGTTCCAGTTTGACGTGCGCCCCGACGCGCCGGTCGGCTTTTACACCGGCAGCGGCGGCTTCATGATCCATGAATGGAACGGCGTTTTTCGCAGCGTGCATATTCCCGCACAGACAGGACAAGGCCCGTTCCCGTTCTGACGGGTCAGGCAGGCCTCAAGCGGGTGCGCCAGCAGCCGTCCGCGATGACAGGTGGATGGCGAGGCCCGTCAACGCCAGCGTGATGCCACTGACGATTGTGCGCACCACGTTCCAGAACTGCCATGGCGTCGAATAATCATCCCAGATGCGCTGCGCTTCGGCGGCGTCCTGAGGAATGGCGACCACAGCCAGCGCCTCGTTCATCGGAACGTTGACCGTCATCGTCAGAACCATGCCACCCAAAAGATACAGCAGGCCGGCGAGAGCAAAAATCACGCTGGCGGCTTTCAGACGGCAAAACCAGGCGAGCAGCGCGGTCGCGAGCAGGAAAAAAGGCGTGCCGAAAAACGCCGGGGCAAATACCGCATTGCGCACAGACGCGTTCATCGCCTGCATCGCGCCGATCGCGACAGCCGGATCAGCCGCATCCAGCCCCCACATCGTCGAACACACCCACGCATAAAAGAAGCCGAAAATCGCACCGCTCGACAACAGCGACAAAAGCGAAAACACGCAGAGGGCAGGTTTCATCTGGAAGGTCTTTCCTTTGGGGGAGACAGAGACTGCGTCTGGTTGGCGGGAGCATGAAGGCGGAGAAAAAGGGTCATGGCATCGCCGGCCCGCCGCTCTATTTCGGCAGGCGACAATTCATCGAGAACGCCAATGACACGTCGAATCTGAAGGTCGCCGATCAACAGTCGCAGGTAGATGTCGGCGGCGTCCGCGGGACTGTCGCAGATAATACGGCCGGACCGGCTGGCCATCTGCAGCACGTCGCAGACGAGCGGCGCAATGGTATCACGCCCGAATTGCGCGATGGCCGGGCCGAGCGTCTTCGTGTCGCCAAAATCGCCCGCAGCGGCGCGGTTCAGCACGATAGCCTTGTCGCTGGTCACAAGAGACAAAAGGACAGGGCCGAGCGCAGCTAGCGCATCGAGCAGATCGCCTCCTTCATGAAGCGTGCGCTCCAGCAGGAGTTTTGCCTCTCTCGCGTTGGCTTCGACCAACGAACGGAACAACGCCTGCTTATTGCCGTACCATTTGTAGAGGGTTTCATTGGAGACCGCTGCGCGCTGGGCGATCGCCAGCAGCGAGGCAGATTTGTAACCGGATTCCTTGAGAACCGCATAGGCAGCGTCTTCAATACGCTGGCGCCGTTCGATCTGCTTTTCAGTAGCCATCACACCTGCCTCAATGCAAAAATCGTACAAATATGTACGATTTTGTCAATGAGACTGTTCAGACGAAAAAATGCTATTTTTGAAGATGCAGGTGGAAAAGACGCGGCAGCGAAGCCGTCAGAGACGCGGACGACCGCCCTCTGAAGGCGGGCAGATCATCCAGAGCGTGTCCGATTTTCGTGGGCCCAAGGGAGCGCGAAAGCGTTGTTTTGGCGTGATTCATGCAGCACTGAGCGCCCGCCGCTGCAGTCATTCCACAACGTCTGCAACTGATCTGGCCGGTCGCGCTGGGTTCTGCTCGACGAGAGCAGAGGGCAAATGAATTATCTGCGGAAAAGTGTTACAAGCACACTGCGCATCGCAGAATAGTCATCGCTGCCGATTTTGACTTCCCAGTCCTGCTTTACCTTGCGGGGCGGAAATTTAGCTCTTCGCAACGCCGTCTGAAAAACAGCGAGATCAATGCCGACTTCCAGCGCCATATCTCCAACTGTCTTGTGAAATCTAGACAATGTAAAATCTCCTTATTGCTACACTAGATATAGGAGACGGAACCGCGAACCGCAAATCACCGCTCCAGGAGACGATGAATCCTTGCCAATCGGGTTCTCCATTGCGTCAGTTTGTGGAGAAAACAGGCCGCGTTCTTCAGAACCGGATTGAATTAATTGAACGACCGTTTTATTCCTTATTCAACAGGAGCGGATGATGGCGCGGACGGTTGGTTCGGACGGTGAAAAAACGCGCAGCGCAATCCGCGATGCAGCGACCGGCCTTTTTGCCCGTCACGGCTACGACGCTGTCTCGATCCGTCAGATCGCTGCCGAAGTCGGCGTCCAGGCAGCCGCCCTCTACCGCTATTTTGCGACCAAGGAAGACCTGCTGTTCGATCTGATGCAGAGTCATATGGATGCGCTGATCGACAGCTGGGAGCAGCAGCGCCCAAATGACGACCCGACCGCGCGGCTGGCCGCGTTCGTGGGCAACCATATTCGCTTCCACATCGAGCGTCGTCATTCGACCCACGTCAACAACATGGAGCTGCGCAGCCTGTCCCACGACCGGCTCAGCACGATATTGCGTCTGCGCGGTGCGTACGAAAAGGAACTGCGCCAGATCCTGCGCGACGGCGCAGAGACGGGCGCATTCGTGATCGAGGATGTCACGCTGACGGCGATGGCGATCATCCAGATGATCACCGGCGTGATTGTCTGGTTCCGGCCCGATGAGCGTCTGTCGGTCACACAAGTCACCGAAACCTATCACCAAATGACCATGCGCCTCGTCGGCGCGCAGGAATGGGAGAGCCAGCATGTATGATCACGTCATGAATTTCGGGCTTGGCGAAGACATCGACGCCCTGCGCGACACGGTGCGCCGCTTTGCGCAGGAGCGCATCGCGCCAATCGCCGCCGAGATCGACCGCTCCAACGAATTCGCACCGCATCTGTGGAAAGAGATGGGCGATCTCGGCCTGCTCGGCATGACCGCCGACCCCGACCATGGCGGCACCGGCATGAGCTACCTCGCCCATGTCGTCGCGATGGAGGAAATTTCCCGCGCCTCGGCGTCGGTCGGCCTGTCCTATGGCGCGCATTCAAACCTGTGCGTCAACCAGATCAACCGCTGGGGCACGCCGGAGCAGAAGGCGAAATACCTGCCGGGGCTGTGCGCCGGCGATGCCGTCGGCGCGCTGGCGATGTCAGAGCCGGAGGCAGGCTCCGACGTCGTCTCGATGCGCCTGCGGGCCGAGAAGAAGAACGACCGCTATGTTCTCAATGGCTCGAAGATGTGGATCACCAATGGCCCCGACGCCGACACGCTGGTCGTCTATGCCAAGACCGACCCGGAGCGCAATTCGCGCGGCATCACCGCGTTCCTGATCGAACGCGAGATGACGGGGTTCTCGGTCGCGCAGAAGCTCGACAAGCTCGGCATGCGCGGTTCCAACACCGGCGAACTGGTGTTCGAGAATGTCGAAGTGCCGTTTGAGAACGTGCTCCACGAAGAAGGGCGCGGCGTCGAGGTGCTGATGTCAGGCCTCGACTATGAGCGCGTCGTCTTGTCAGGCGGGCCGCTGGGCCTGATGGCCGCAGCGCTCGACGCAGCGGTTCCTTACGTCCACGAGCGCAGGCAGTTTGGCCAGCCGATCGGCGCGTTCCAGCTGGTGCAGGGGAAGCTCGCCGACATGTACACCACGATGAACGCCTGCCGCGCCTATGTCTACGCCGTGGCGTCGGCCTGCGACCGCGGCCAGACTTCGCGCAAGGACGCCGCCGGCTGCATCCTCTACGCCGCCGAAAAGGCGACCCAGGTCGCGCTCGACGCGATCCAGCTGCTGGGTGGCAATGGCTACATCAACGACTACCCGACAGGCCGCCTTCTGCGCGACGCAAAGCTTTACGAGATTGGCGCCGGCACCAGCGAAATCCGCCGCTGGCTGATCGGCCGGGAGATGATGGACGAGGCGGTTTAGCCCCTTCCCTTCCTGCGCCGGTTTCTTCACACTGCCGCCACACGAGATGATTTGAGGACCGCATGCCTGCCATTCAGTCGAAGATTTCTCCCGCTTCCGAGACGTTCAAGGCCAATGCCGAACGGATGCGAGCGCTTGTCGACGACATTGCCGACAAGGCGACAATCGTGGAACGGGGCGGCAGCGACGAGGCGCGCGAGCGTCATATTGCGCGGGGCAAACTTTTGCCGCGCGACCGGCTGGCGCAATTGCTTGACACCGGGTCGCCGTTCCTCGAAATCGGCCAGTTTGCGGCGTGGCAGATGTATGGCGACGAGATCGCGTCGGCGGGCATGATCGCCGGCATCGGCCGCATCGAAGGCACCGAATGCATGATCGTCGTCAACGATGCGACGGTGAAGGGTGGCACCTATTATCCGCTGACGGTGAAGAAGCATCTGCGCGCGCAGGAAATCGCGATGCAGAACAATCTGCCCTGCATCTATCTGGTCGATTCCGGCGGCGCGAACCTGCCCAACCAGGACGAGGTGTTCCCCGACCGCGACCATTTCGGTCGCATCTTCTTCAATCAGGCCAATATGAGCGCGGCGGGCATTCCGCAGATCGCCTGCGTCATGGGTTCGTGCACGGCGGGCGGCGCCTATGTGCCGGCGATGTCCGACGAAACGATCATGGTGCGCAAGCAGGCGACGATCTTCCTTGGCGGCCCGCCGCTGGTGAAAGCCGCCACCGGCGAGGACGTGACGGCGGAAGAACTTGGCGGCGCGGATCTGCACACGCGCGAATCCGGCGTGGCCGATCATTACGCCGTCGATGACGAACATGCGCTCGCCATCGTGCGCCGCATCGTGCGCAACCTGAACCGGTCCAAGAAATTGCAGCTGACGCTGCAAAAGCCAGCGCAACCGCTCTATGCGCCGGAAGAGCTTTACGGCGTCGTCCCGGCCGATCTGAAGCAGCCCTACGACGTGCGCGAGGTGATCGCGCGGCTGGTCGACGGATCGGAGTTCGACGAGTTCAAGGCGAATTACGGCACCACGCTCGTCACCGGTTTTGCCCATATTCACGGCATGCCGGTCGGCATCATCGGCAATAATGGCGTGCTGTTTTCCGAAAGCGCGCTGAAAGGAGCGCATTTCATCGAATTGTGCTGCCAGCGCAAGATTCCACTGGTGTTTTTGCAGAACATCACCGGCTTCATGGTCGGGCGCAAATATGAGGCGGGTGGCATTGCCCGCGATGGGGCCAAGCTGGTCACCGCCGTTGCCACCGCGCAGGTGCCGAAATTCACCATCATCATCGGCGGCTCGTTCGGCGCCGGCAATTACGGCATGTGCGGCCGTGCCTATTCGCCCCGTTTCCTGTGGATGTGGCCGAATGCGCGCATCTCGGTGATGGGCGGCGAACAGGCCGCCACCGTTCTGGCGATGGTCAAGCGCGAAGGTTTCGAGCGCAAGGGCGAGGAATGGTCGGAAGAGGACGAGGCGAAATTCCGCAAACCGATCCTGATGAAATACGAGCATGAGGGCCACCCGCTCTATTCCTCGGCGCGGATGTGGGACGACGGCATCATCGACCCGGCCAAAACCCGCGACGTGCTGGCGCTCAGCCTGTCAGCGTCGCTGAACGCCGAAATCAAGGACACCAAATTCGGCGTGTTCCGGATGTAGCAACGCGGGAGGTGGGCGGAACATGGCAAAGCACCGGATCTACACGACCAGTTTCGCCAGCGTCTATCCGCACTACCTCGCCAAGGCGCACAAGAAGGGCCGCACGAAGGAAGACGTGGACGAGATCATCCGCTGGCTGACCGGCTATTCGCAGGACGATCTTGCCACGATACTGGACGATGGCACGGATTTCGAAACCTTCTTTGCCAACGCACCGCGCCCCAATCCCGCCCGCGTGCAGATCACCGGCATGATCTGCGGCGTGCGGATCGAGGAAATCGAGGAGCCGACGATGCGGGAAATCCGCATCCTCGACAAAATGATCGACGAGCTGGCGCGCGGAAAGGCGATGGAGAAAATCCTCCGCGCGCCGTGAAGTGTCAACGGATCGGCGTCAGAGAGCCGCTTGCTCCCGCTGCCACCAGGCATAGAGCGCTGCGACATCGCCTGATGTCAGCAGCTTGATGGCCGCGCTCAGCGCGTCCGTCTCCCAATCCCACCAGCACATCTCCAAGAGCATCGCGATTTCCGCATCGGAAAAGCGCTTGCGGATCGGCCGCGCGGGGTTGCCGCCGACGATGGTGTAGGGCTCGACATCGCGCGTCACCAGCGCGCGGGTGCCGATCACGGCGCCGTGGCCGATCGTGACGCCCGGCATCAGCACCGCTTCCGAACCGATCCACACATCGTTGCCGATCACCGTGTCGCCTGCCGGCAGATAGCCGTTGGCTGCGCCGTCGAACTCCGGCGCATCGGGAACGAAGGCGAATGGAAAGGTGCCGATCCATTCGTTGCGATGGCCCTGATTGCCAGCCATGATGAAGGCCGCCCCCGAGCCGATCGAGCAGAAACTGCCGATAATCAGCCGATCGCCGCCTTCGTCGGGCAGCAGATAGCGCGCGCAATCGTCGAAGCTGTGGCCGTGATAATAGCCGGAATAATAGCTGTAGCGCCCGACGCTGATGCGCGGGTTTGTCACCTGCTGGTCGAGCGGGATGCCCTTGAACGGGCTTTCGAAATAATTGGTCATGAGAGTACCTGCATGAATGCCGCGACGAGCCGCATGGAGCGGGCACATCAGTCGCATGGCATTGAATGATCTGAAAATGGACGCGCGCGAAAGGGTCCGGCGCTTGTCCGGTCAAACAGCCTCGCGCGTCAGAGACGCGGAAGCGCGATGCAGGTGGTTCGGTCTGCCGACTTCATGATGTCGTCTTCATAACGATTTTTGCGGGTGCCGCCAAGCGGACTACGAGCCGTTGACCAGCGCCAGCACCAGCTTGTGCACGTTGCCGCCGTCGCGCATCTCGACCTGATCGAACTCGCGGCTGCGGCGGCGTTGCTCCTGCGACAGCGGCCCGAGGCGGCTTTGCAGCGCGGCGCGGACCTTGTTGCAGTCCGGGTCATTGGGTGCGCTCAGGCCGATGGAGACGTCCTCGATCGCCTTGACCAGATCGACGATCATCTCGCCATGCACCTTTTCGTGCCGGATGACGCCTTCGAGAAAACTGTCCCATGACCGGCGCGTCGCAGTCGGCATGTCACCGGCAGCTTTCGGCAACCGGTAGGTGATGGTCAGGTTGGGCCTGGCGGATACCAGCGTGCACGATCCGTCTTTCTGCGGGCGATAGTCGCGCGACCACAGCAGCTTGAAATCGGTATAGGCGATGACGCGACCGACGCCGACTTTCGGGCCATGTTCACCGATCGAGCGGTAAAGCTCGATGCCCGACTGCCCCGACACGCGATAGTTTTCGATCTTTTCGACCGGCTTCCACTGCGCCTGTGCCATCGTCGGCAGCATGATCGCGACCGCGACAACAGAAACCAAACGCCGGAATGCCATCCATCAACTCTCCCGTGAATCCGACCGCGACCATCGGTGATTTGCGGCGGCATCGCAACCACTCGCATCTCTGGACGCCACGCAGCGGCTCTCTTACTGTCGCAAGATCAAACAGGGGGATCACATGACGACGAATTCCGGCGCAATCGAGACCAGCCACGGCACCATCGCCTACACCCAGACCAGCATAGAGGGACCGGCGATGCTGCTGATCCACGGCAATTCGAGCTGCAAGGAAGTGTTCGGCAAACAATATGCCGCGCCGGAACTGGCTGAGTTCCGCCTCGTCGCTTTCGACCTGCCGGGCCATGGCGCGTCCGATGACGCCGCCGACCCGGCCCGCAGCTACACCCTTGGCGGCTATGCTGAAATGGCCGGAGAGGTCGCGTCGGCACTGAAACTGGACAAGCCGATCATCTTCGGCTGGTCGCTGGGTGGCCACATCGCACTAGAGATGATCGGCAGCGGTTTCGACGCCGCCGGCGTGATGATTTCCGGTACACCACCGATCAAGCCGACAATCGAAAGCCTCATGACCGGTTTCAACATCGATCCGAGCGCCGAAAACCTGACTGGCAAACGTGATTTCACCGAAGCCGACGCCATCTTTTACTCCACGCATACGTCGGCGGTCGACGGCGTCGTCGCGCCGGAACTTCTCGCCATGTGCAAACGCACCGACGGGCGGGCGCGCGAAATCATGTTCGGCTCAGTGATGCAGGGACATGCACTCGACGAACAGGAAATCGTCGCCACGACGACAACGCCGTTCGCGGTCGTCAACGGCGTCGACGACGTATTTATCCAGGCGTCGTATTTTGACACACTCGTCTATTCGTCGCTTTGGGATCGGGGTGTCGTGCGCCTCGACGGCGCGGGCCACGCGCCATTCCTGCAGCAGCCGGCAGCGTTCAACGCCCTACTCGCCGAGTTTGCCAGAACGGCCTGAGCCGCAGGGCGCGCGTGTTCTCACGGCCTCAATTCCACTTAGACGCCGCGCAGGGTTTGCAAAGCCGTCCGAACATGCTTTCTCTGATCTTCAGTTCAGGAGTCTTCTCATGTTCTCAAAGATTTTGATCGCCAATCGCAGCGAGATTGCCTGCCGGATCATCCGCACGGCGCGGAAGATGGGTGTGGCGACGGTGGCGGTTTATTCCGATGCCGATGCCCGGTCGATGCATGTCGCGATGGCCGACGAGGCGGTGCATATCGGGGCGTCTCCGGTCGGCGAAAGCTACCTCGTCGCCGAGCGTATTATCGACGCCGCGTTGCAGACCGGAGCGCAAGCCATTCACCCCGGCTATGGCTTCCTGTCGGAAAACCCCGATTTCGTCGACATGGTCGAGGCGGCGGGGCTGGTCTTCATCGGCCCGTCGGCAGCGTCGATCCGCGCCATGGGGCTGAAGGACGCCGCCAAGCGGCTAATGGAAAAAGCCGGCGTACCGGTGGTGCCCGGCTATCACGGCGAAGGCCAGGAAATCGTCATTCTGGCGACCAAGGCCAACGAGATCGGCTATCCGGTTCTGATCAAGGCGCGCGCTGGCGGCGGCGGCAAGGGCATGCGCAAGGTCGACGACCCCGCCACCTTCCCGGAAGCGCTGGCAGCCGCCAAGCGTGAGGCCAAGGCGGCATTCGGTGACGACCGCGTGCTGGTGGAAAAATATGTCGAGACGCCACGCCACATCGAAGTGCAGGTGTTCGGCGACAGCCACGGCAATGTCGTGCATCTGTTCGAGCGCGATTGTTCGGCGCAGCGCCGACACCAGAAGGTGATCGAGGAGGCCCCCGCCCCCGGCATGTCGCCGGAGATGCGCGCGGCGATGACCGACGCGGCGGTGAAGGCGGCAGAGGCAATTTCCTATTGCGGGGCCGGCACCATCGAATTCATCGTCGATGCCACCGAAGGGCTGCGGCCCGACCGTTTCTGGTTCATGGAAATGAACACCCGCCTGCAGGTCGAACACCCGGTCACTGAAATGATCACCGGCGTCGATCTGGTCGAATGGCAGTTGCGCGTCGCGGCTGGCGAACGCCTGCCGAAATTGCAGGACGAGATCAGCATCAACGGGCACGCGTTCGAAGCACGGCTTTACGCCGAGGATGCAACCCGCGACTTCCTGCCCGCTATCGGCACCCTGCACCATCTGCGGTTCCCGCCCGAAAACGTCAGCCTGCGCGTCGAGACCGGCGTGCGCGAGGGCGACTCGGTCTCTCCCTTCTATGACCCGATGATTGCCAAGCTGGTGGTGCACGGCGACAGCCGCGCCTCTGCATTGGCCGCGCTGACTGCCGCGCTGGAGGAGACAGAAATCGCAGGTTCTGTCGTCAACACGCAGTTTCTGGCGGCTCTCGCCAGCGACGAGGACTTTGCAGCTGGCAATGTCGAAACCGGACTCATCGCACGCAAGCAATCACAGCTTACCCGGCAGCAGGAGCCAACCGCCGCCATGGTGGCGACTGCCGTATTGACGGCAACGGATCGGATCGTCGAGCCTGACGCCGCCGATCCATGGCTTGCGATCTCAGGCTATGCGCATTTCCACGCACCGAAAAAGATGGTCATGCTGTCACGAGGCGAGGATATGATCGTCGCGCGCCTTGCGGTCGCGGCAAACGGCAACACCAATGTCAGCTTTGGTGATGAAAGACAGATCGTTGCGCCGGCAAGATTGAACTCCGCCCGCTGGCCCGGACATGTCACGGTGTTTTCCGGAGCGGCAAGCCATACTTTTGCAGTCGCCGACCCGTTTGCCGCGGTTGAAGCTGCGATCGCTGGCGGCGGCGGCTTGCGCGCCCCGATGCCAGGGCTCGTCAAGCTGGTGCGTGTTTCGCCGGGCGAAAAGGTGGTGAAGGGACAGGCGCTGCTCGTTCTGGAAGCGATGAAGATGGAGCACACCATCATCGCACCTCACGATGGCATCATCGAAGAGATTGCAGAAGCAGGCGCTCAGGTGACAGACGGCACCGTGCTTGCCCGTTTTGTCGAGCAGGAAGCTGCATCCTGATATGAGACAAGCCGCGCGGGGTTTCTCCCCGTCGCGGCTTGCTTCTGGAAACTGACGGCCCTCTGCGTGGCCTGTTCAGCGCCTGCCCTGTGTGACTGTCTTGATTTTCAGTGGACGGTCATCCACTCGCGCGCTTCGCGCAATGCCCTGGCAATATCGAGCTTCGACATCGTTGCCGACAATTCAGCGCGCATGTCTGCCGCCCGCTCCGAGCCTTTGATGGCCGCAATGTTGAGCCATTTGTGAGCCGTGACGAGGTCAACATCGCAGTCGCGTCCGGTGGCGTACATCAGGCCAAGTTCAAACAGAATTTCAGCCTGGGCGGTGGAGCCGATACCGGCTTCAAGCATGTCGTAGCGAGCCATTGTAGTTGTTCCCTGTTTCAATCCCGAGAGCCGTTTTCGGCCGTTGCGGTCGTTGCCGTCCTTGTTCTCGAGAATGCCGGGGAGCCTTGAATCCGCCGTTAAATGGCTTGCTTAACTGGAAGAAAACAAAACTAAAACAAGAGGTAAACCTCGGAATTTGTTAAGGATAGGAAGCGTGGAAAGCTGCGGCTTTTGACGAAAATTCGATGAAATTTTTCAGACCGGCGAGAAAGGCTTTGCTAACCACACGCCGCAATTGCCGGAAACGGATTGTGTTTGAGAGGTCGCTCAATCCGCCCTTCAACGCATGCAGCTGCCATCTTTCGCTGCGCCTGAAAGTCGATTACTCTTACGTGTGCGTAAAACAATCCGGCAACGCGCTGTTGATCTGGCCGGACGGGGAGGACTTCTATGTTTCGCAGACTGACACTGGCGATTGCCACATCCATCATCGTCGCTGGCTCCGCGATGGCGGCAGACCCGATCGAAGGCAACTGGAAAACCGATAGCGGCGAGACCGCGCAAATCGCAGCGGCTGGCGGCGGTTTCGCCATCACGCTGCGGACGGGGAAACACAGCGGCAAGCGCATCGGCGAAATGAAGGCCAACGGCAGCGGCAAGTACAAGGGGACGATTACCGACCCGGCCGACGACAAGACCTATTCGGGCAATGCCACGATCAAGGGCAACGCCCTTGCCATGCAGGGCTGCGTCGCTGTGGTGTTCTGCAAGACGCAGAACTGGAAGCGCCAGTAAAGCTGAACTGACGGGCAACGGAAGTCTCGATGGGCTCGCAACGATGCGGGCCCATCGTCGTTTGAGGGGCCATTTCGCGTTGAGGCGTGTCGCGTTGCACCGGGGTTGCTTCACACACATAACGTTTCGCCCATGTCTCCCGAAACCGGTCCCCTGTCGGAAGACATGCGTTAAGGTTCTTGAACCGAAGATGAACATCCGTCTCAGGACGGGTTCAGCCGGTGGCTGGCATATTCCTCTCATCATCGAGGGGAATGAAAAATGCTTGCTCGTCGTTTCACAATCGTCTGTCTGCTGGTCGCCTTGTTCGGCATGAGCCTTGCCATGCTGGTTGCCGAAAAGAGCCGCTATCCGCATCCCTACATGAATGCGTCGTCGACGATTTTCAGCCTGTGCGATTCAGGCGGCGCCATCGGCTGCCCCCGCTGAGTACGGACTTAACCAGCACTGTTGTTTTGGCGGAAGTCCCCCTCGAAACGTCACGGGGCTGTGCCTATAATGGGTCATGGAAAAGCGAATCTATCCTCATCCGATTGAATCAGTCTCGACGCCGGAGCCCTACGCCCGACAGAGTTTTACCGACGCGCGCAAGGCAGTTGACGCGCTGAGGGCGCTGTATGAGCGCAATACCGAATTCTTGCGGAATTCATTCGATCAGCTGTCCGGCGGCAACGACGAGAACCAGCGCTTCCGCGCGTTCTACCCCGAAGTCGGCCTCACCACGACTTCCTATACGCGCGTCGACACGCGACTTGCCTATGGCCACGTCGTCGAACCTGGCCACTACACCACGACCATCACGCGCCCGGACCTGTTTGACAGCTATCTCGTCGAGCAGCTTCGCCTGCTGATGAAGAACCACGGGGTTCCGGTCACCGTCGGCGAATCCGAAACGCCAATTCCGCTGCACTTCGCGTTTCTTGAAGGAACCCACGTGAAGGCGTCCGTTGCCGATCAGATCATGCGTCCGCTGCGCGATCTGTTCGATGTCCCGGACCTCAACAACACCGATGACCATATCGCCAACGGAACGCACGAACCGGCAGCTGGAGAACCCTCGCCACTGGCGCCGTTCACCGCACAGCGGGTCGACTATTCGCTGCACCGGTTGACGCACTACACAGCCACCAGCCCGTCCTCGTTCCAGAACTTCGTGTTGTTCACGAACTATCAGTTCTACATCGACGAGTTCTGCGACTATGCGCGCAAGCTGATGGCCGATGGCGGCGGTGGCTACGACTGCTTTGTCGAGCCGGGCAATCTGGTGACGAAAGCCGGAGAAAGCCAGCCGCACGAAGGCGCGATGCTGACGCGCATGCCGCAGATGCCAGCCTACCATTTGTGCAAGCCGGGCCATGCCGGCATCACGATGGTCAATATCGGCGTTGGCCCGTCCAACGCCAAGACGATCACTGACCACATCGCAGTGCTGCGCCCGCATGCCTGGCTGATGCTGGGCCACTGCGCCGGGCTGCGCAACAGCCAGGCGCTGGGCGACTATGTGCTGGCGCATGCCTATGTGCGGGAAGATCACGTGCTCGACGACGACCTTCCGGTCTGGGTGCCGATTCCGGCGCTGGCTGAAGTGCAGGTCGCTCTTGAAGACGCCGTCGAGGAAGTGACGGGGCTTGAGGGCTACGACCTCAAGCGGATCATGCGCACCGGTACAGTGGCTACGATCGACAATCGCAACTGGGAACTGCGTGACCAGCGTGGCCCGGTGCAGCGCCTGTCCCAATCGCGCGCCATTGCGCTCGACATGGAGTCGGCGACGATTGCCGCGAACGGTTTCCGCTTCCGCGTCCCCTATGGCACGCTGCTGTGTGTCTCCGACAAGCCGCTGCATGGCGAGTTGAAGCTTCCGGGGATGGCGACGGATTTCTACAAGCGGCAGGTCGCGCAGCATTTGTCGATCGGCATCCGCGCTCTGGAGAAACTCGCGGAGATGCCATCGGAGCGGTTGCACTCACGCAAGCTTCGCAGCTTTTCAGAAACGGCATTCCTCTGACGCAACGTACAAGGCAGATCGCATTGGCTGCATTGATCGTGCAGCCGCGGTCTGCGGGCGGCCATAGCTGCGCCCCAATTTTCGTTCAGGTGGTGCGCCGATGACCCAGATTTCCGTTTTTCTGATATTCAGACTGCTTGTCTTGTGCGCAGTTCTCGGCGTTGCCGGGGCTCTGTCCTTTGGCTATCTGGGCTGGATACATCCGGCATTTGATGCATTTTCACACTTTCGTATTCATCTGGCAGCCCTGCTCCTGATCGCAGTTCCGGTGCTGATGCTATTGCGGTTCTGGCCGGAAGCAGCATTTGCAGCCCTGCTGGCCGTATCCTCCCTCATCAGCACCACCGGCCTGCCCTGGCTCTCGCCCCTGCCGAGCGCCAACGCATCAGACAGTGCTGGACGCGAGGGGGAGACGACGGGCGCGGTCTACCGCCTGTTTCACGCAAATCTGCGTTTCGACAATGCGCGTCCTGAGGCGATCCTCTCGCTGATCGGGCAATACCGGCCAGACGTCATGACATTCAATGAAGTGTCGGACCATTGGCGCACCCAACTGGAAGTGCTGCGCGGCGTCTATCCTTATAGCGTCGTTTGTCCTCGACACGCCGAGATAGGCGGCGTCGCCATCTTCTCGCGACGCCCATTTGCGCACGGCATCGCGCCGATTTGCGGTGACCGTGGGTCGTTTGCCCATGCAGTTGTGGATCTTGGCGGGCAAAATGTCGATGTCGCGACGCTGCACCTTGGCTGGCCATGGCCGTTCGATCAAAACTGGCAGATAAAAACCGTGCTCCCCATGCTTCAGAAAGTCGGGGAAACAGCGCTGTTTGCGGGTGATCTCAATGCCGTTCCGTGGAGCAACACCGCACGCAAGGTCGAGGCGGGGCTGAACGCGACAATCATTCGCGGCCTCGGGCCAACATGGCTCACCGCGATGCTGCCCGACCGTCTTCGACCGCTGATCGGCCTGCCCATCGACAATGTGATGACGAAGGGACGGATCGTCCCGCTGAGCGCTCGCACGCTCACCGGCGGAAGTTCGGATCATCTGCCGGTTCTGATGGAATTCGGACTGCGCCCTGTGGAAGAGCAGCAACCAGTCCTGAGCGTCGCGCTTCAGTGACCGGCGACAGCCTGACGAATATGGTCCGTCAGGCTGCATTTCCAGCTTACATGTTCGGGTAGACCGGGCCTTCGCCACCCTGTGGCGGAACCCAGTTGATGTTCTGGTTCGGATCCTTGATGTCGCAGGTCTTGCAGTGAACGCAATTCTGCGCGTTGATCACGAACTTGACGTCGATGCCCATGCGGTCGGCAGCGGCGTTGCCGTCGGCGTCGACCCATTCATATACGCCCGCCGGGCAATAGCGCGTGGAAGGACCGGCAAACACGTCGTGTTCCGAACGCTTCTGCAACTCCATGTCCTTGACGTGAAGATGGATCGGCTGGTCCTCTTCGTGGTTGGTGTTCGACAGGAACACCGAGGACAGACGGTCGAAAGTCAGGACGCCGTCTGGCTTGGGATAATCGATCTTCTTGTGCTTTGAAGCCGGTTCGAGCGAGGCAGCGTCGGTCTTGCCATGCTTCATGGTGCCGAATGGCGAGGCTCCGAACAGCGTGTTCAGCCACATGTCGAGACCGCCCAGGCCAACGCCCAGCCACAGACCAAGCTTCGACCACAGCGGCTTGACGTTGCGGACCTTCTTCAGATCCTTGCCGATATCGCTTGCGCGCCACTCGTTCTCGTAGCCGACCAGTTCGTCATGCTGACGACCTTCCGAGATCGCCTGCGCGACGTGCTCGGCGGCCATCATTCCTGACAGAACCGCATTGTGCGAGCCCTTGATGCGCGGAACGTTGACGAGGCCAGCCGAGCAGCCCATCAGCACGCCGCCGGGGAAGGACAGCTTCGGCACCGACTGGAAGCCGCCCTCAGTGATCGCGCGTGCGCCGTAGGAAATCCGCTTGGCGCCCTCGAAAGTGGGGCTGACGGACGGATGCGTCTTGAAACGCTGGAATTCCTCGAACGGTGCGAGGTAGGGATTCTTGTAGTTGAGGTGAACGACGAAGCCGACCGCAACCTGATTGTCTTCAAGGTGATAGAGGAACGAGCCGCCACCGGTCGCGCCGCCCAGCGGCCAGCCGAACGAATGCTGCACGAGGCCTGGCTTGTGGTTCTCGGGCTTGACCTGCCAAAGCTCTTTCAGGCCGATGCCGAATTTCTGCGGCTCGCGCCCCTCGCCCAGCGAGAACTTCGAAATCAGCTGCTTGGCCAGCGAACCGCGCACGCCCTCGCCGATCAGGACATATTTGCCCAGAAGCGCCATGCCCGGAGCATAGTTCGGACCGTGCGAGCCGTCGCGCTCGACACCCATATCGCCTGTGACGACACCGATTGCCGCGCCCGCATCGTTGTACAGCACATCGGCGGCGGCAAAGCCTGGGTAAATCTCCACGCCAAGCGCCTCGGCATGGCCGGCGAGCCAGCGACAGACATTGCCCAGCGAGACGATGTAGTTGCCATGATTGTTCATCAGCGGCGGCATCAGGAAATTCGGAATGCGCAACGCACCGGCAGGCCCGAGCAGCATGAAGTGGTCATCCGTGACAGGCGTCTTGAACGGATGGTCGCTTTCCTCGCGCCATTCCGGCAGCAACCGGTCGATCCCAACCGGATCAACGACAGCGCCCGACAGGATGTGGGCACCAACTTCCGCACCCTTCTCGAGCACGACAACGGAGAGGTCCGGGTTGACCTGCTTCAGACGGATCGCTGCAGACAGCCCTGCCGGGCCAGCCCCCACGATTACAACGTCGAATTCCATGCTCTCGCGTTCTACATCGCTCATCGAAAACCTCCGCGTCCGCCCGTCGGCACTCAAAGTCTTACTATCCCAGCGCTCTTAATGCATGTTTCGCCGAAACGGTACAGGCTCGAATGCGCTTTACGTCCATGAAGGTGGGGGATTCCAAGCAAAATATATTCATCTTACGTAAACGTCAATTAAAGTCTGTCGATTGCAGTTGTCTGGCGTTACGTTCAAGGCGCGTGCAGCGCTTCAGCCATCGTCGCTCTGAGCCTGCGCCATTTTCCACCGGAAGTGGAATTTGGCGACTGGCTCCTTGCCCCGGCTGTGCCGACAAGCGACAATAGGACATGGAAATTTCAGCCCCACCCCCTCTCGATCCGGCATATCTGCGTGAACTGCTGCTGTTTTACGCAGATGCAGGCGTGGATGAAGCGCTGCTGGACGCGCCTGTCGATCGCATTGCTGAAGTGGCGGCCACCCAGCTCGCGCGGACTGCGTCGCCAGCGCGCGAACTTCCACGCCAGCAACCTGCCCGCGCCCCGGAACCAGCGCGCCCCGCTGCGGCCATGTCAGTGCCTGACGATGCGCAGGCGGCCCGTGCCCGCGAACTGGCGAGCAAAGCGCAGTCGCTGGACGAACTTCGGGAAATTCTTGCCGGTTTCGACGGCTGCAATCTCAAATTCACCGCCAAGCAACTGGTTTTCGGCGACGGAAACGCGGCAGCCGATCTGATGCTCGTCGGCGAGGCGCCGGGACGAGACGAGGACATCGAAGGCATCCCGTTTGCCGGTCGCACCGGCAGCCTGCTTGACCGCATGCTGGCGGCAATCGGCATCGATCGCAGCGAAGGCGCTTACATTGCGAATGTGGTTTCCTGGCGTCCGCCCGGCAATCGCGCGCCAACAGCGCTTGAAACCGAAATCTGCCGTCCGTTCATCGAGCGGCAAATTGAACTGGTCAATCCAAAGGTTCTGGTCACGCTCGGCGGCCCACCCGCAAAGGTTTTGCTCGACGCCAATGACGCGGTGTTGCGGCTGCGCGGCACATGGAAGGTGCACCGCACCGCCTCGGGCGCAGAAATACCGACGATGCCGACGCTGCACCCGCTCTATCTGCTGCGCAATCCGGCACACAAGAAGCTGGTCTGGCGCGATCTGCTTGAAATCCGCGCGAAGCTGGAAGAACTACGCGGCTGACGCCCGTTATTGTGGCGGAGAGACTTTTCTGGCCGCGCCGCGCTCCAGACCCAACTGCCGCTCACGCCAGATGATAAACAGACCGGCACTGATGACGATAGCGCCGCCGACAATCGTATGGAGTGTCGGAATATCGCCAAATGCCCAGTAGCCGACAATGATACCCAGGATCATGGACGTGTATTCGAACGGCGCCACGGTCGACGCTTCGGCATAGCGATAGCTTTGCGTCATGAAGATCTGCGCGACACCGCCGCAGAACCCTGCCCCAATCAGAAATGCCGTCTGCTCGAATGTCAGGGCTGCCCAGCCGAAGGGAGCGGTGCAAAGGCCCGCGACCGATGCGGTCAATGAGAACCAAAGCACGATCGTTGCCGTCTTTTCCGTGTGGACCAGCCTGCGCACGAGCAGCAGCGCGACGGCGGACATGGCCGCGGCAACCAGCGCAGCGAGCACACCGGCGGCCATATCGACGCTCATCGGGTCTTCCGCACCAAACAGGGTCAGCTTGGGCCATGAAATCGTGACAACTCCGACCAGCCCGACAAGCACGGCCGACCAGCGATACATATGAATGGCTTCGCGCAAAAATATCGCGCTGAAGACGATCACCAGCAATGGCTGCGCATAGTTAAGCGTGATCGCATCGGTCAACGGCAGACGCGTCAACGCAAAGAAGCCAAGCCCCATCGACATCACACCGACAACACCACGTGCAATGTGGCCCCAGGGATGCGCCGTCGTCAGACCCTGACGCAGTTCCTTGCGCCACGCCAGCATGATGACAATGGGAAGAATGGCAAAAAATGAGCGAAAAAATACGATCTGCCCCGCCGGCAGCTGGCCAGCCGCCTTGATGCATGTCGACATACCGACGAAAATTGCGACCGACGCGATCTTGAGGGCAATCCCGCGCAGGGCATTACCGGATATTGCTGAAGATGATGTCAACGCAGGCTCATTCGGAAAAGTGGCAGCAAGGCAAGGTCGCGCACTCGAGCGCTACGGAATCATTTGTTCCCGCTCAAAGCGTGTCGCGATCTCCTGGATTCGATTCACACGCTTCAAGTTTCTGTATTTACGCATCTCTTTGTCCCGAAACCGGTTCCCGCTTTCGGCAGACATGCTCTAGTTCATCACAAGTTTAACACCAAGGCGTAAATTTCCAGAACGTCACGATAGAGCATCGCATCGGAGAGTGACAACGCGACCTTTGGCCCTCTCGGCCTTGCAAGCGTTGGTCCAGCTGACGGTGTTGCGGGCGCATCGGATCATGTAAGACTGCTTGACGGACAATAAGGACGATCATCGTCCCACAGCAGGAACATGTGCTTATGCGTCAGGACACCGGTCAGATCTTCAAGATCGAGGATTACCAACCCAGCGATTACCTGATCCCCGAAACGAAACTGACTTTTGAGTTGCAGCCAGAAGCGACCATTGTCACGGCACAGCTCCAGTTCGAACGCCGCAAGGGAGTGGAGGCAGGAACGCCGCTGGTGCTGGACGGCGACGAGCTTTCACTGGTTCGGCTCGAACTCGACGGCAGGCCCGTCGACGCTTCCGGATATCAGGCAAGCCCGCAGCAGCTGATCCTGACCGCCCCACCCGCCTCAGCGCGATTTACGCTCACGGTCGTCACACAACTCGATCCATCGCGCAACAGCACGCTGATGGGCCTCTACCGTTCCAACGGCGTCTACTGCACGCAGTGCGAGCCGGAAGGGTTTCGACGCATCACCTATTTCTACGACCGGCCCGACGTTCTGTCGGTCTACACCGTGCGCATCGAGGCTGACCGGGCCACCGCACCGACACTGTTGTCGAATGGCAATCCGGTCGAGCAGGGCGATCTTGGCAGCGGGCGCCACTACGCGGTGTGGCATGACCCGTTTCCCAAGCCTTCCTACCTGTTCGCAGTCGTTGCCGGCGACTTTGACGTTCTTGAAGACAGTTTCATCACCGCTTCCGGCCGGAAGGTCGAGCTTGGCATCTATGTCGAGCATGGCAAGAAGGCGCGCGCGGCCTACGCGATGGATGCCCTGAAACGCTCCATGGTCTGGGACGAAGAGGTGTTCGGACTTGAGTACGATCTCGACGTCTTCAACATTGTCGCCGTCTCCGATTTCAACATGGGAGCGATGGAGAACAAGGGCCTGAACGTCTTCAACGACAAGTACATCCTTGCCGATGAAGCAACAGCCACCGATGCGGATTTCGCGAACATCGAGGCCATCGTCGCGCACGAATATTTCCACAACTGGACCGGTAACCGCATCACCTGCCGGGACTGGTTTCAGCTCTGCCTCAAGGAAGGGCTGACCGTCTTCCGCGACCATGAATTCTCCGCCGACCAGCGATCCCGCCCGGTCAAGCGCATCGCGGAAGTACGGACCTTGCGCGCGATGCAGTTTCCGGAAGATCAGGGGCCGCTTGCACATCCCGTGCGCCCGCGCCGCTATCGCGAGATCGCCAACTTCTACACGGCAACGGTCTACGAGAAGGGCTCCGAGGTAGTGCGCATGATCCGCACCGTTCTGGGTGCAGAAGCATTTGCACGGGGACTCAAGCTGTACATCGAGCGCCATGACGGTGAAGCGGCGACGATCGAGGACTTCATCCGCGCCTTTGAGGACGCGTCAGAGCAAGACCTTTCGCAGTTCGCCCTCTGGTATCATCAGGCCGGCACGCCGAATCTGGCCGTCACCGCAACCCACAACGCCGCCGACGCAACATTTCGCGTCGAGATCGAGCAATCGGTGCCGCCGACGCCATCTGAAAGCCGCAAGCGGCTCATGCATATCCCGCTTGCATTCGGGCTGGTCGGCGAAGACGGGCAGGACATTGTCGCCGCGCAAATCGAAGGTGCGCAGGTCGAAAATGGCGTGATTCATGTGCGCAAACGGAAGCATAGCGTTGTCTTTCACGGCATTCCCAAACGCCCTGCTCTATCCCTCAATCGCGGATTTTCGGCACCCATGACGCTCTCGATGGAGCAACGTCCAGAGGATCTGGTTTTTCTGGCGCGAAACGATAGCGACCTTTTCGCCCGCTGGCAGGCGCTCAACACGCTGCTTACCGACGCCACCATTCGAGCCTATCGCGCCGTGAGCGGCCAGGCGAACGTTGCACACGATCCCAATCTGATCGCGACGATGGGGGAGATGGCCCGAGACGACAGCCTCGAACCCGCATTCCGGGCTCTGGCGCTGACCTTGCCTTCCGAATCCGACATTGCGCGGGAGATCGGCGCAAATATCAATCCGGATGCCGTCTTCATGGCGCGAGAAGGGCTGGCGAAAGCAATCGCCTGCGCCAACGCGGATCAGTTCGCCACCCTCTACGGCATTCACGATGCAGGCGAATTCCGGCCCGATGCTGCAAGCGCAGGAAAGCGTGCCCTTCGAAACGTGCTGCTCGATTATCTGTCGCTGTCGAGCGACCAACCGACCTATGCAGCCGCACAATTTGCCAGCGCCACCAACATGACCGACAAGGCCGCGGCGCTGACGATACTGGCGCACCGCTTCCCCGGCCATGTCGAAGCGAGCGCTGCACTGGCGCGTTTTGAAGACACCTACACGAACGATCCGCTGGTGATGGACAAGTGGTTCCAGATTCAAGCAAGCACGCCCGGCGCTAACGCCGTGGAGGTCGTGCGCTCCCTTCTTGACCACCCCGCCTTCTCGATTGGCAACCCCAACCGTGTGCGGGCGCTGATGGGAACGTTTGCGACCCTGAACCAGACCGGTTTCCATCGCGACGACGGCGAAGGCTACCGTCTGTTTGCAACGACGGTTCTGGAAGTCGAGAAACGCAATCCGCAGGTGGCTGCACGTCTGGCAACCGCGCTGCGCTCGTGGCGCTCGCTGGAGCCGAAGCGGCAGGAAGCTGCGCGGCAGGTGCTGGTGATGATTTCTTCGCGCGAAGATCTTTCCAGCGATCTGCGTGATATCGTCGAGCGCATTCTTTCGTGATCGCCTGCTCCCGCAAACAGGGCGGCGCGCCAAAATTGCGCCGCTTTGTAACTAAATTGTAAGAATTGGCCTCGCGGGCACTGGACAGTGCGAATCGCGTCTGATTCTTTAGGGACGATTCGGGCGTGCGGCGTTGCCGGATCTTCAGAGGGACAGATGGGGAGCCGTTTCATGGCCAAGGCGGACGCGTGGCACGCGCCCGAAGGGGATTTTTATGTCCGGCGCTCGGCAGCGCGGCGGGCTGGCCTTGGCATGACCGGACATGCGCGGATGATTGCCGCGCCCGCCTACAAGCGGTTGCTGGCCTCGGAACCCTATCTGCGACGTGTCATCCCGATCCTCATCGTGCTGTTTCTCATCATCGTTGCAGGAACACGCTTCCTGTCATTGATGGCCCAGCGTGACGACATCGAGCACTCCGCAAAGGGGTTGCTCAGCCTGGCCGCATCGCAAATTTCGCAGTCGCTGACGCTGACCGAAATGCGCGGTAGCAATGACCCCAACCGATACAACGCACTTACCGAAGACATGGCGTTTTCCGGTGCATTGACGAACCAGCACATAATTCTCGTCACAGACAGCGCGCTGAAGGTTCAGGCCGCGACGCCGGCAGGCGCGGGATGGGTAGGACGGTCGCTCGAAAGCTTCATCTATGGAGGGCAGCCCCTGTTCCTGTTCGGCGAGCGCGCCGGGGTGATGAATGTGCGCATCGGCGACCAGACATGGTACGCCGCGCTGGCACTGGCCGATGGAAGATCAGGCGCGGCTGTTGCGCTGATCAGGCAAGATGCAGTGTTTCAGGAGTGGCGAAAGACCGTCACGCTGAACATCACTTTGTTCGTGGCCACGGCTGCGGTGCTGCTGGTCATCCTCTACGCCTATTTCGGGCAGGCCGCGCGCGCCCGAGCTGCCGACAGGCTCTATCTTGAGGCGCATGAACGCGTCGATCTTGCCCTTGTGCGCGGCCGCTGCGGTCTCTGGGACTGGGACATGGTGCGCGGCAAGATGTACTGGTCGCCTTCGATGTATGAAATGCTGGGCTACGAGCCCTCCGACGCAATGCTGTCTTTCGGCGCGGTCTCCGAAATCATCCACCCCGATGATGGCGACCTTTTCGACATCGCAAACCGTATCGTCGCCCGTGAACTGACCCAACTCGACAAGATTTTCCGCATGCGTCATGCCGACGGCAACTGGACGTGGATTCGCGCCAAGGCGCAGGTCAGCGACCCGGATGCTTCCGAAATCCATCTTGTCGGCATCGCCATCGACATTTCCGAGCAGCGCACGCTGGCGCAGCTGTCGGAAACCGCCGACCTGCGTCTGCGCACCGCTATCGAGAGCATTTCGGAATCCTTCGTGCTCTGGGATGCCTCGCAACGGCTGGTGATGTGCAACTCCAAATATCAGCAGGACAACGGCCTGACGCCGCAGGATGTCGTGCCCGGCACATCGCGCGCATGGATCGAGATGCGCATGAGCGCTTTTGCAAACGAGCGTCGTCTGGCAAATCCCAACGGGCCTTCCGGCGGCGCTTCATTCGAGCGGCAGCTGGCGGATGGGCGCTGGCTTCAGGTCAACGAGTTGCCGACCCGCGACGGCGGCATGGTGTCGGTCGGCGCGGACATCACCCAGCTCAAGCAGCATCAGGCCAAGCTCGTCGACAGTGAACGCCGCCTGATGGCGACGATCCATGACCTCAGCCTTGCCCGCAAGGCAGAGGGCGAGCGCACGAGCGAACTGGTCGAACTGAACCGTAAATACATGAAGGAAACCGAGCGAGCCGAAGCGGCCAGCCAGGCAAAATCGGAATTCCTCGCCAATATGAGTCACGAGCTGCGAACCCCGCTGAATGCGATCATCGGCTTTTCAGAGATGATGCAGCAGGCCTATTTCGGGCCGCTCGGGTCTGACAAATACGACGAATACGTCAAGGATATTCACGCCGCCGGCGCCTATCTGCTCGGCGTCATCAACGACATCCTCGACATGGCCAAGATCGAGGCGGGGCAGTTTTCGATCGAGCGCGAGGGGATCGACCTCGCGCCGATGATCAGCGAAACCGTGCGCGTCGTGTCGCTGCAAGCCGCCGACAAGTCGATTACGCTGGAAACGAAAATCTCCGACTCGATGGTGCTTTTCGCCGATCGACGGGCGATCAAGCAAATTGTGCTCAACCTGTTGTCCAATGCGGTGAAGTTCACCGACCACGGCGGTCACATTTCCCTGCGCGCGCGCAAGGTCGCTGGCGCGATCATGCTGTCGATCGAGGACAATGGCTGCGGGATTCCGAAAGAAGCGCTCAAGAAGCTCGGCCGCCCATTCGAGCAGGTTCAGAACCAGTTCTCCAAGAACCACACCGGCTCCGGCCTCGGCCTCGCCATTTCGCGCTCGTTGGCGGAACTTCACGGCGGCGCGCTAAAAATCCGCTCGACCGAAAATGTCGGCACCATCGTCTCTGTTCGCATTCCGGTGCGCGACAAGCCGATCAGCAAGGCGGCATGAAGCCAGTTGCAGGAGTTGAGTGCGCTCAACCCATCCGCAAGCGGCCACCCGGAATGGCATAGACACGCACATTGCCAAGCATGTGGGCGATGAAGCGTTCCCAACGGAACAGGCCATGATAGGCGCGGTCAAGCACGTTGAGCGAACCGGTGAACGCACCGAAAGCGGGCATGATCAGGCGGTCGCCGTCAGCCGCAAAGCAGCGTCGGCGTACCGCGCGGCCACGCTGAATGACCATCGCGCCCGGATGAAGATGGCCGGCAATCTCACCGCTCTGAGCGCCCGCCGAAGGCTCGTGGCGGAAGCGCAAGCCGTCGATGGCGATTTCCTCGGCGACCATTCCCGGCAGACCGACGGGAGCCTGAGGATCATGATTACCGGTGACCCAGATCCAGTCGCGCCCCGTCATCAACGCGAGCAGCTTTTCGCGGTAGAAGCCGGGCATTCGCCCTGCCCCGCCATCGTCATGAAAACTATCGCCAAGACTGAGCACGGTGGAAGGGCGAAGATCGTCGATCACCGCAGCCAGCCGGTCGAGCGTCGCGCCGGTGTCGTAAGGAGGAAGCAAGCTTCCGCGCCGCGCGGCAGACGAGCCCTTCTCCAGATGAAGGTCAGAAACCACCAGCAAGTTCAGATGGGGCAGGAACAAGGCTCCGCGGGGATCGCACAGCGCAACCTGACCGGCGATGGTGATTTCTCCGGTGCGCGGTACAAAGCCTGACATGCGGTTCGCAACGTTCATTGCAATCTGGCCCTACGCCCTTCTCATCACGACATTGCTTCGCGGATCAGATCGTCCTCGACCTCCGACAGCAGCACGTCATCAGCCTCGCCCTTGACGCTTTCACGACCGATTTCGAGCATGACCGGAACCGCAAGCGGGGAAATCCTATCAAGCGGCTTATGCACGATATGGCCCCTGATTCGCGAGAGCATGTCGGCAAGTCTCCTGACATCCAAGAGGCCAGCAGCAGCGTCCGCACGCGTGGCATGCAGCAGGATGTGGTCGGGATCGTGAGTTCGCAGCACGTCGTAGATGAGGTCGGCGGAGACGGTGACCTGCCGCCCGGTTTTCTCCTTGCCGGGGTGACGCTTTTCGATCAGTCCGGAAATGACGGCGCAGGCGCGAAACGTGCGCTTGAGCATGTAACTTTCCGCCAGCCATGCGTCGCGATCGTCGCCCAGCATGTCCTCGTCGAACAATGCCGATAACGACAGTTCACCGCTGGCGATCATCGCGCCGAGATCGCCATGCGCCCATACACCAAGCGAATAGTCGGTGGCGACAAAGCCGAGCGGACGCGCGCCCGCGCGCTCCAACCGCCGTGTCAGCAGCATCCCCAATGTCTGGTGCGCCAGCCGCCCCTCGAACGGATACAGCACCATGTAAAAGCGCTTGCCGCGTGGGAAAGTCTCGACAAGCAGATCGGCGGCGTTTGGCAGCATCGACTTGAGCTTTTGCATCTCAAGCCACCCAGCGACCTGCTCCGGCAGCGCCTGCCAGCGCTTTGGGTTTGCCAGCATCGAACGCACTTCCGCCGCCAGATAGGTCGACAGCGGAAACTTCCCGCCGGCATAGGATGGCACCTTGGCGTCCTGCCCGGCGGCGTTGGAGACATAGACCTCGTTCTCGCGGATGCCTTCGAAACGCAGCATCTTGCCGGCGAACAGGAACGTGTCGCCATGCGTGAGGCTTTCGACAAAGCCCCCTTCCACCTTGCCAAGCGTCATGCCCCCCATCGCGCCACGGCGTCCGCCGCGCTTGATGAGCCGGACATTGAGCATCGCTTCTTCGACGATCGTGCCGACATTGAGCCGGTATTGCTGGGCGTAGCGGGGATGTGAGACGCGCCAAAGCCCCTCTTTGGTCTGGCGTATGCGGGCGTATCGCTCGTAACTGCGCAGCGCATAACCGCCAGTGGCAACGAAATCGACGACGCGCACGAAAATGGCCTCGTCGAGCCGGGCGTAGGGCTCGGCGGCGCGCACCTCCTGCCACAGCGCATGGGCGTCGAACGGTGCGGCACAGGCCATGCCCATGATGTGCTGCGCGAGGACGTCGAGCGCGCCGTCAATGAGGGGGGGCGTATCCTGCGCGCCAAGATAATTGGCCTCGAGCGCCGCACGGCACTCCAGCACCTCGAAACGGTTGGCCGGGACGAGAATGGCGCGGCTTGGCTCGTCCATACGGTGATTGGAGCGACCGATGCGCTGCGCCAGACGGCTGGCACCCTTGGGCGCGCCAACATGGATCACCAGATCGACGTCGCCCCAGTCGATGCCAAGGTCGAGCGTCGAAGTGGCGACGACGGCGCGCAGCGCATTAGCCTCCATGGCATTCTCGACGCGACGACGCTGGGCTACGTCGAGCGAGCCATGATGCAGCGCAATCGGCAATGTGTCGTCGTTGACGCGCCACAGTTCCTGGAAAAGAAACTCCGCCTGTGAGCGCGTGTTGACGAACAGCAGCGTCGTTCGGTGAGCCTTGATCGCCTCATAGACATCGACGATGGCATAGCGCGCCGAATGCCCGGCCCACGGCACGCGCTCTTCGGATTCCAGAATGGTGATGATCGGCTTTGCCCCACCGGCCACCGTGATCAACGCGGCCATATTTCCAGGAGGGTTCTGCGCCACCAGCCAGCGGCGCAGCGCATCAGGCTCGGCGACCGTTGCCGAAAGGCCGATGGTCTGGAGCGACGGCACCAGCTTGCGCAACCGCGCCAGACCGAGCGCGAGAAGATGTCCGCGTTTGGACGTGACGAGCGAGTGCAGCTCGTCGAGAACGACATATTTGAGATCCGCAAAGAAGCGGTCAGCATCCTTGGATGCAATCAGCAGCGCCAGCTGCTCAGGTGTGCTCAGGAGGATGTCGGGCGGGGCGAGTTTCTGCCGTTGGCGCTTGTGATGGGGCGTGTCGCCAGTGCGGGTTTCGATGCTGACGGGAAGCTGCATCTCTACAACCGGTCGCGACAGGTTACGCTCGATGTCGACCGCGAGGGCTTTCAGCGGCGAGATATATAGCGTGTGAACGCCGCGATGTGCTTCACCCGGTTTGCGCTTTGGCCGCATGGCAAGATCGGTCAGCGCGGGTAAAAAACCAGCCAATGTCTTGCCGGCGCCGGTCGGCGCAATCAGCAGCACAGACTGGCCCGCCTGCGCCTCTTGCAGCAGGGTCAACTGATGCGGGCGGGGCGACCATCCACGCTCGACAAACCAGCGGGTAAATATTTCAGGTAGCAGGTCGGGAGGCGATGGTGGGGTCACGCGACAAAGTTAGTGCGTGAGCTGCTGATCGCCAAGACCCGAGAGCCCATCGCGGACATTTCTGCGCATATTCTGCGCCGGGGTTTCCCTTGGGAGGACGCAAGCCTATCTATGATGGCATGCTGCCAAGCGACCTGCTTCACCCCCGCCCCGAAGGGCTTTACTGTCCGATCGGGAATTTCTTCATCGACCCGGTGCGGCCGGTGGAGCGCGCAGCAATCACGCATGGCCATGCCGACCATGCCCGCGCAGGCCACGGCCATGTGCTGGCGACGCGGCAGACGCTCGACATCATGGCGCTGCGCTATGGCGACAATTTCGCCACGACGACGCAAGTGGCGATGTGGCGGGAGCCGGTCACCATCAATGGGGTTACACTCACTTTTCACCCGGCTGGTCATGTGTTGGGATCGGCGCAAATTGCGGTGGAACATGGCGGGCTGCGCATTGTTGCGTCCGGCGACTACAAGCGCGCCAGCGATCCAACCTGCCAGGCGTTCGAACCCGTGGCGTGCGAGGTGTTCATCACCGAGGCAACATTTGGCCTGCCTGTGTTTCGTCACCCGAAAGCAAGCGACGAAGTCGGAAAGCTGCTGAAATCGGTGTCGCAATTTCCCGAGCGCGCGCATCTTGTGGGCGCTTATGCGCTGGGAAAGGCACAAAGGATGATCAGATTGATCCGCGATGCCGGCTACGACAAACCCATCTATATTCACGGCGCGATGGCACGGTTGTGCGAATATTATCAGAGCCAGGGGATTGACCTCGGACGGCTGGAACCTGCCACCGCCGACCAGCGCACGCGCGCGGATTTCGCCGGTGCGATCATCGTCGGCCCGCCCTCGGCCTTTACCGACAAATGGGCGCGGCGGTTTCCCGACCCGGTTTCGGCGTTTGCGTCGGGCTGGATGCGCATTCGCCAGCGCGCCAAGCAAGGCGGCGTCGAACTGCCGCTGATCGTGTCGGATCATTGCGACTGGGACGAATTGACAGAGACGATTCCCGAAACCGGCGCGAGCGAGGTGTGGGTCACGCACGGGCGCGAGGAAGCGCTGGTGCGCTGGTGCGAACTCAACAGCATCGCCGCGCGTCCGCTCCATCTCGTCGGCTATGAGGACGAGGCGGAATGAGGCGTTTTGCCGAACTGCTCGACCGCTTGCTGCTGACACCGTCGCGCAATGCCAAGCTGAAACTGATGCAGGATTATTTTCGCGAGACGCCCGACCCCGACCGTGGGTTGGCGCTGGCGGCGCTGACGGGGGAACTCTCATTTGCCGCGGTCAAGCCAGCCTTGCTGCGGGCGCTGATTGCAGAGCGGATGGACGCAGTGCTGTTTGCGTATTCGTATGATTATGTCGGCGACCTTGCCGAAACGATCTCGCTGGTGTGGCCTGCGCCGCGTGGGGCAACGACGAACGACACCGACATTTCGCTATCTTATGCGGTCGAGGCGCTGCACGGCGCGAGCCGGTCGGATGCGCCGATGGTGCTGGCCGGACTGCTCGACCGGTTGCAACCAGATTCGCGCTTTGCGATCATCAAGCTGGTGACCGGTGGTCTGCGGGTCGGCGTTTCGGCGCGGCTGGCCAAGCAAGCGCTCGCCGATTATGGCGAGGTCGATGTCCACGACATCGAGGAAATCTGGCACGGGCTGGAGCCGCCCTATGCCGGGTTGTTTGCGTGGCTGGATGGTCGCGCGGAAAAACCCGAACGGGCTGCGCTGGCGCTGTTTCGCCCGGTGATGCTGGCCAATCCGGTGCAGGACGGTGATCTGGAGAAGCTTGAGCCAAGCGATTATGCCGCCGAGTGGAAATGGGACGGCATCCGCGTGCAGGCGGTGGGCGAAGGCGGGCGGCGAAGGCTTTATTCGCGCAGCGGCGACGAGATTTCGGCGGCGTTTCCCGATCTGGTCGAAGCGATGGATTTTGCCGGCGCGGTGGACGGCGAGTTGCTGGTCGGGCGACCGCCGGAGCATGTCGGGACGTTTTCAGACCTGCAACAGCGGCTCAACCGCAAGAGCGTGGCCGCAAAGACAATCCGCGACTTTCCGGTGTTCGTGCGCTGCTATGACCTGATGCTTGACGGTGATGTCGATCTGCGCGCCCTGCCCTTCCATGAAAGGCGGGCGCGGCTTGAGGCATTCCTGCGCAACCTCGATCCGGCGCGGTTCGACCTGTCGCCGCTGGTGCCGTTTTCCGACTGGGCGCAGCTCGACACGATAAGGCTGGCACCGCCGCATCCGATCATCGAAGGCGTGATGCTGAAGCGGCTGGATTCAGCCTATGTGCCGGGCCGCCCGAAAGGACCGTGGTTCAAGTGGAAGCGCGACCCGCACATCATCGACGCGGTGCTGATGTATGCGCAGCGCGGTCACGGCAAACGGTCGGGGTTTTATTCCGACTACACGTTTGGAGTGTGGAAAGGCGATGCGCTTGTGCCGGTCGGCAAGGCCTATTTCGGCTTCACCGACGAGGAACTGAAGCAGATCGACAAATTCGTGCGCGACACACGGTGGAGCGGTTCGGGCCGGTGCGCTCGGTGCGCGCGGACGCCCAGCATGGACTGGTGCTGGAAGTGGCGTTCGAAGGGCTCAACCGCTCGACGCGGCACAAGTCCGGCGTGGCCATGCGATTTCCGCGCATTTCACGGCTGCGCTGGGACAAGCCGCCGAGCGAAGCCGACCGGCTAGAGACGCTGGAAGCGATGCTGAGCGATCCCGCAAGGTGAGTGTGGCAATCAGCGGGGGACTTTGGTGACGCGGATGGCATACACATCGACGCTGCGACCCGAGCCTTCAACATCCGGGTTGATGGCGATGGTGCCGCCTGCACCCGGATTGACGCGTGGCAGATCGATCTCGAAGAGGAACTCTTCCTCCGCCGCACCGACGCTATAGCGCTTGCGCCCGCAATCCCCCAATTCCCCCAGCGAGCATTCGACTGACATCTGGGTTTCCGCCCCGTCCTGGGCGCGCGCCACGATGTTGAAGACGACGCGGCTGCCAATGAGCGCTTGCAGGACGCTCTCACGCACGTCGAACAAAATCGGCGACCCGGATGATCCTGATGTGATACGAATGAAGGGGCCGTTTTCTTCCTGCATCAGCTCCGCGCGCGAATCTCCCGGCGCGGTGACCGTGGTCGCGTCGCTGGGCTGGAACACCATGATCCAGTCAGTCAGATCCTGCCCGGACAGCGGCGGCGGGGTGGCCCGTGTCTGCTCCTGCTCAGGCGAGAAATCTTCCGTGTCCATGGGCGGCGAAGTCGGGAATCCGGGATCAATCGGTCCGGGGGCGAAGAATAGCCAACCCCCAATACCGAGCAACGCGAGCACAACAAACGTGATGACAAGCGACAGCCAGGGGCGACGACGGCGCTGGCGCGGCGCATATTCGCCATAGGAAGGTGCCTCGACCTCTTCATCATAAGAAGGGCGCGACGTGCCGCGGCTCGCGTTCTCCCGATCGACGGCGACTTCAGGCGCGCGATTTCCTGCAGGAGATGGCGCGACCGCAGGCGCGACCGCCGGGATGAACTCAGATTCGATCTGCGATATCTGCGCCGACAGCATCTGCTTGCGGCGCATCGCGTTTTCGACCGTGGTCTGCGGATTCGCTTTCAGCGCGCGCTCAAGCGCAGCAAAAGCCGAACGATAAACCTTCTCGCGATAAGCTCGATCTGAAGCATCCCCTTTCTCAAAGGCTGCTCGTATCGCTTTTTCAAACGGATCCAACGGCTTGTCCCATCGTACTGGCTCTAGTTTTCCATGGTTAACCCTGTAACGGGATTCGTTCAATGACATCCGCACCCTGTCCAGAGCTTGCTATCGAGTAGGCCATGTGAAAATGCGGACTCCACATTCTGCAGCGATCAGGTAAAAAGTGACGTTTACGAAAACGTCAAAATCGGAGGACTTGCTTCATGGCACTGCCCGACATTCTCAAGACCAATCTGCGTATTCCCGTCGTGGCGTCGCCAATGTTCATCATCTCGCATCCCCCTCTGGTTCTGGAGCAGTGCAAGGCTGGCATCGTCGGCTCTTTTCCCGCGCTTAACGCTCGGCCCGAGGCCCAGCTGGACGAATGGCTGGCGCAGATGAACGAGGAACTGGCCTCGCACAACGCCAGCAACCCGAACCGGCAGGCAGCGCCGTTTGCGGTCAACCAGATCGTGCATAAGTCAAACAAGCGTCTCGACCACGATCTCGAGATGTGCGTGAAGTACAAGGTGCCGGTTGTCATCACCTCGCTGGGCGCAGTGCCGGAAGTCAACGATGCTGTGCACTCATACGGCGGGATTGTCCTGCACGACATCATCCATGACCGTCATGCGCGCAAGGCCATCGAAAAGGGTGCAGACGGGCTGATCGCTGTTGCAACAGGGGCTGGCGGCCATGCGGGCACCCTGTCACCGTTTGCGCTGATCCAGGAAATCCGCCAATGGTTTGATGGGCCGCTTCTGTTGTCGGGCTCGATTGCGACCGGTGGCGCAGTTCTGGCAGCGCAGGCGATGGGCGCTGACATGGCCTATATTGGCTCCCCCTTCATTGCCACCAAGGAAGCGCGCGCCGTCGATGCCTACAAGCAGATGATTGTCGACTCCACCGCCGCAGACATCGTCTATTCCAACCTTTTCACCGGGGTGAATGGCAATTACCTCAAGGGCTCGATCGTTGCAGCCGGCCTTGACCCCGACAATCTCGCAATATCCGATCCAACGAAGATGGATTTCGGCGGCGCGACAAAGGCGTGGAAAGATATCTGGGGGTGCGGTCAGGGGATCGGCGCAATCAAGGAGATCGCGGGGACGGCGGAATACGTCGAGCGCCTGATCGAAGAATATCAAGCAGCAAAAATGAAGCTCGCAGCCTGATGCAGCAATCTACCGCCCCGCAGCGTTACTCGGCGCGCGATGTCGTGATCTCGGTTGTCCTGATGATCGTCGCCTGCGCGCTGCTGGCTGGCACGACGCTGATTGCCAAGATATTGGGGTCGCCTAGCAGCGACAACCCGCTGCACCCGATGCAGATATCGGCGGGACGCTTCATGTTTGCGTTCGCGGCGCTCACACCCCTGCTTTTATGGAAGCGCCCGTCTTTGCGAACCGCGGTGTGGGGAAACCACATCATGCGCGTTCTGTTGGGCTGGGCGGGTGTGACATGCATGTTCGCCGCGTCGTCTGCGATGCGGCTGGCCGACGCGACAGCCATCTCGTTCCTCAATCCGATCGTCGCGATGATGCTGTCGATCCCGCTTCTGGGTGAACGTGTCGGCCCTTGGCGATGGGTCGCAGCGGCCATCGCATTCTCCGGCGCCGTCATTCTGACCGAACCCGGCACCGAGGCATTTCAGCCGATTGCGCTTGTGGCACTGACGGCAGCGGTGTTTCTGGGCGCGGAAACCATCCTGATCAAGAAGCTGGTCGACAACGAACCGCAGCTGCGCATCCTGGCCATCAACAACTTCATCGGTGCCTGCCTCGCGCTCACGGCAGCTTCCTTTTTCTGGCGTCCTCCGCTGCCGGAACAATGGTTGCTGATGGCTGCGCTGGGCGTGACCATGGTGTGCGTGCAGGCATTGTTCATTCAGGCGCTGAAACGCGGCGACGCCAGCTTCGTGACGCCGTTCTTCTACACGACGCTGCTGTTTGCCGGTTTCTACGACTTCCTCGTGTTCAACGCCCATCCGTCAACCGCAGGGCTCATCGGCGCGACCCTGATCATTCTCGGTGCGATGACAATTGCCTGGCGTGAACGCGTGGCGCGAAGGAAGCAACCTTCAGTCTGACTACCGCTGACAGGAACAGGGCCGACTTCACGCCGGCCCCGTTTGCTCCATATTCGGCTAGCTCTTTGGGATCACCGTGATCCGGTCCCCAAGCTCCACCTTGTACGGCGCGTTGTTGGCGATGAATTCCGCCAAAACCTCTTCCATACCGGGGCCATAGTCGTAGGGATCGATCGCGTTGGACGCGAAAAGCGCGTAACCGTCACCGCCTTTGCGCATAAAGTCGTTGGTGCCGACGTGATAAATCCTGTCATGCTCGATCGCGACCCAGCGGTCACCGTCCCTCACCATGACGTCCTTGACGCGCCCTTCATTGGGAGCAACATTGAGATCGACGGTGAATTTCAGACCAGCCACCTGTGGGAACTTGCCCGCGGCGTTTTCAACATCACTGACGCCAGCCTCAAGCGAGCCCACGATGTCGGCGCCCTTGAGCTTCATGGTCGCCAGCGTGTTCTGGAACGGAAGCACCGACAGGACATCGCCAACCGTTGCCATCCCCTCACCGATAGATGCGCGCAAACCGCCACCGTTCTGGATCGCAATCGTCACGCCCATCTCGGCCGTGCGCGCGAGGATCGCGTCGGTCACGGCAACTCCCATTTCGCACTCACCCGCACGGCAGCTTTCGCGGCTGCCGTCGATGGGCGCGGAGACGACACCAACTTCGGTCGCCTTCATCGTCTCGATCGGCCCGGCAAGTTCGGCGATACGTGCCTCGATCTCCGCATCAGGCTCGATCGACGCATCGAGAATGACCGTGTCTCCCGACGCCTCGGCCACATATCCATCTTCATCGAAGGTCAGCGACAGATCGCCAAGATGTTTGGAATAGGAGCCTGCCTGCACGATCGGCACAGCCTTGCCCGCCGGGTTCTGCACCAAGGTAGCATAGGCCGGCGCGCCCTCCTCCGTATTGGAGAGCAGCGTGTGGCTGTGGCCACCGACGATGGCGGAGATGCCCTCGACCTGCGCTGCAATTTCCTGATCGCGGGTGAACCCGACATGGGACAGAAGCAGCACCTTGTTGACGCCCTGAGCGCGGATACGCGTCACCGCCTCCTTGAGATATTCGATATCATCGCGGAATGACACATTGGGTCCGGGCGCAGCGATGATCGCAGTGTCGGGTGTGAGAACAGACAGCACACCAATCTTCTCGCCGCCAACTTCAAGGACCGCCCATTCCTGAATCTTGCCTGCAAGCTTTTCTCCGTCGGCAACGGTGATGTTACCGCAGATCACCGGGAACTCGACCAGATCGACGAAATCGGCCAACACATCTGGACCGTTGTCGAACTCATGGTTTCCGACAGCCATGAGATCGAAACCGATCTTGTTCATGAACTCGCCTTCGACCTTGCCCTTGTAGGTGGTGTAGAATAGCGAGCCCTGAAACTGATCGCCGGCATCAAGGGTAATGACGTTCTCGCCAGCGTCGGAAATCTGCTTTCGACGCTCCCAGATCTTGGTCGCGAGGCGTCCAAAGCCACCGAAGCACTTGCCCTCGCCTTCATCCTCAACGGAGCAGGTCGAGTTGAAGCGACTGATCGACTCGACGCGGGAATGCATGTCGTTGATGTGGAGGATGTTGAGCTTGAATGCGCCCTGTGCATGAGCGCTGGTCATTGAGAAATGCGCTACGCCGCTCCCGCTTGCAACGACCAGACTTGCACCAGCAACCTGAAGAAACCGACGTCGGCTAAGGTCTGCCGGGATGGATTTCGTCTTCGTATCTTTGAACATATGTCGCCTCCAATCAAACTGTTACTGAAGTTGTATTCCCCGTAAATTCCGAGTCTCAGGAAAAATACGACCGCTTCAGCGGCCGCATGACAATACCACGTCAATGTGTTGGCTGGATGAATGTTCACTTGGCTTGATCATTTGGTCAAGGATTACCTTCCTCTACGGCACGAGAGGTTGGGATCGACCAAGCAGATCATCTATGGGAAGGACTAGCGATTCATGGCCTTAGTGCGTGTCGCGTCCTTCGGGATCCGCTTCACACGCTCAAAGTGTCTGGAGTTGCGCAGGTCTTTGTTCCGAGCCGGCTCCCGCTTTCGGGAGACATGAACCAGCTTTGCGTCAAAGCTGGGATTCGATCGGCAACCAGGAGATCACGGAGGCAACCAGCCGACGCGGCATTGGCGCTTCCGGCTCTCGTGCATGAATGGCGATCTCGTCCTCCAGTTCCTCCGCCCACTGCAACTGGCCGCGCTCGCCCAAAAAGACACGATAGCTCATCTGAAGGTTTGTTTCGTACTCGAACAACTCGTTCATCGCCTCGACAAGTTGCTGCTCGACAAAAAGAACGCCCATCTCCGTGTTCAGCGACACCGAGCGTGGATCGAAATTGAACGACCCGACAAAGCCGGTGTGATCGTCAACCGTGAAAGCCTTTGTATGAAGGCTGGCCTCACTCGACCCGAAAAGCGAAATGTTGTGGCGACGCAGAAACGGCTGTAGCTCAAACAACTTCACGCCACCTTGCAGAAGCGCCTTTCGGTAGGGTGCATAGCCGCCATGCACCGCCGCCACATCGGTTGCGGCAAGCGAATTGGTGAGAACCGAAACGGCAACCCCGTTTGCAGCAAGACCGGTCAACAGCGTCACGCCTTCGCGCCCCGGCACAAAATAGGGCGAAGTGATCCGCACAGACTTGTCGGCGCTGGCTATGACCGGCATCAAGGATGCCATCAGCCAGTTCTCATTGCCGCGATTGAACGCCTTTTCCGGTGGGTCTGCAACAACGCGCACCTGCGACGTCCAGTTCACCGGCAGCAGCGTATCGAACATCACGATCAGCGACACCCGCTCCATCGCTTTTTCTATGTATGGACGAGCACGCGCACCCTTCGTGGTTTCGGCCAAGGTGACCCGGAGGCGATCCAGCCGTGGCTTGCGCGTGCGCACCAGCGCATGGATCGGCATCGCCGCTTCGCTATTCCAAAAATTGTCGAACACGGTTTCGACTTCGCGGACGACCGGACCAGCCATGACCATGTCGATGTCGCGAAAATTCAATGTTTCGGCCGCATCAAAATACTGGTCGCCGATATTGCGCCCACCAACGATGGCCAGGCGTCCATCGGCGATCCAGGCCTTGTTATGCATGCGCCGCGTCACGGAAAAAGCACGCAAAACCATTTCCAGGCCGCGCCGCAGGCCACGCTCGCGGGCGCGGCTGGGATTGAACAGGCGCACATGAATGTTGGGGTGGGAATCGAGCGAGAGGTAGATTCGGTCCTTGCCCTGCGTGTTGATGTCGTCAATCAACATCCGGACGCGGACACCCCGGTCGGCGGCCTTGACCACCTCATCCGCCAAGAGGCGTCCGGTCAGATCGTCATTCCAGTAGTAATACATGAGGTCGAGGCTGCGTCCCGCCGCCCGCGCAGCAAGCGCACGCATGGCAAATGCATCGAGATTGGCGGACAGCAGAGCCAGGCCGCTGCGACCTGACTGGTCGTCGACGCGCTGCTCAATTCCACGGTCGAGGATCGTCGCGTCCGCCTCAGGCTCGAACGCGAACATGTCTTCGCCACGCGCACGTCGGGCAAAATGGCCATAGGAATAGACGGCCAGAACAGAGCCTGCGCCAAAACCAAGAGCGGCGATGACCAGAAAAACAACGACTTCCATCGTCGGCACCGTTAAAGACCCCCGTGTCGCATCATACGGGTTGGGCACCAACTTCCAAGCGGCTTCATGCGTGTTTCTTCAGGCACACAAGTTTTGTGAATAGGTGCTTGTCTTTCCCGCACAATGAAGCTATCACGCGCTCACATCCGAACCGCGCCTCGCGCGGAGTGAAAGCCGCTTTAGCTCAGTTGGTAGAGCACATCATTCGTAATGATGGGGTCAGGTGTTCGAGTCACCTAAGCGGCACCATTTCCTCAAAATGACCGTCCAGCCGGTCTTCCGGATGCTTCTCCGATTTTGACGTCAGGACACGGGCACGCGGCCAGTGGACATTTCCGTATTGTCATCGCTTACTGAAGCGGGGAGACGGGGATGGCCAGTTCTAAAGCCGGAGCGGGTGTATTGCAGCCCGCGATTCTCGCGACGGTGGTGCTTTTGTTTCTGGCATCGCCCAACCTGCTGCACGCCTTAAACATCCCCTATTCGACATCGCATGGGCCGCAATGGGCAAAAATCCATCCCGCGTTCTATGCAGTTCTCGGCGTGCTGGCAGCACAGGCCTGTCGACGCAAAGCGTTCACATACCCGGCGTTCGCGTTGCCGGCACTGGTCCTGGCAGGAGCGGCGCTGCTCGCGATCCTGTCGGTCAGCCTGTCGCCGCAATCACGTAGCGGTGGTGGCGAACTGTCAGCATTGATTGTCACCTTCCTCCTGCCGGGGCTACTCCTACTCGCCCTGGCGCATGCCAGCGCAAGAACCCTTGAGGCGCTGCCTTCGATCATTGCGGCCATTCTGGCTGTAAATTCGATCACAGCGATCTTCGAAAGTCTCTCGGGGTTGCGGCTGCTACCCTTTGTGGCCGGGGACGCTATTCTGGCTTTTGACAAGCGTCCAACCGCATTGCTGGGCCACCCTCTGACCAATGCAACCCTTACAGGAGCCTGGATCCTCGTCACGGTGATGCGGCTGTTTCCCTCGCGGTTGCGGTCATGGCCGCTGATAATCTGCAGCCTGCACCTTTTGGCGCTGTTTGTGTTTGCCGGACGTGTGGCGCTGGCGGTGACCCTGACGCTGTGCACCATCTATGTCGTTTCCTACACATTCGCGCGAATGGCGCGCGGGGGTGGCGGACATGAGCTGTTGCGTCTTGGCATGCTGAGCCTGCTCATCCTCTGCATCGCATTGGTGGGCTGGCAAAGTGGCCTTGCCGATCTCACCATTGCACGCTTCAGCGATGGGCGCGGCAGCAACGAGACCCGATTGGCTGCACTGCAAATGCTTTCCGAACTGGACGCGGGGCACTGGTGGAGCGGTGCTCCGGTGGAGGTGCGCAGCGCCTTGCAGGCGCGTTTCGGATCGCCTCACGGCATTGAGTTGTCCTGGGTTGCGCTGATCATGACATACGGCCTGCCAATAGCAGTGGCGCTCCTTGCTGCCACCATCGCTGTTTTCGCAACTCTGATATTAGACAGGGGCGTCGCAGCGCTGCTGGTCAGCATCTACTTCCTCGCGACAAGCTTTTCGTCGCTCTCAATCGGAAGCAAATCTCTTCTGATCTCACAATTCATAGTAATATTGCTTTGCATTCCTCCACAAAGATGAATGAAAATTGTGGGATTTGAAATATATTTCACTCAAATTCCAGCTTTCTGTTTCAATTTCTCTGACACTCATGTTTCATGGAATATGGGGCAACTAAAAATCAGCGACATGTGACCAACGTGCCCCTCGGGGCGTGGCGACGTGAGATACGATGTTCTCGTCATGGGACTGCGGAGCATCGCCGACATGCAGGGCGGCGTAGAAACACATGTCCGCAATCTGGCCACCGAACTGGATCGCCTCGGCATCACGGTTGGGGTTTTCGTGCGCACCCCATATGCAGCTCGCGGGCAGAAACTGCCGGGTACGCAGGTCAGGATCATTCGCGTCTGGGCACCGCAACTGGTCGCCGCAGAAGCCTTGCTGCATACGCTGTTGTGCATCCTTTACGCCGCGATCATGCGTCCCCGGCTGATCCACATCCATGCTGTCGGCCCAAGTCTGATGGTACCGGTGGCAAGATTGCTGGGTCTCAGAGTGGTCACCACGCATCACGGCGAAGATTATCGTCGTGAAAAATGGGGGAAGGTCGCCCGTCGTCTGCTGAAGATGGGTGAAGTCTGCCAGGCGCGTTTTTCCCACCGTACGCTCTGCGTGTCGCGTTCGCTGTCTGCCGCGCTCACAAGCCAGTATCGACGCGAGTTCAGCTATGTCCCGAACGGCGTGAGACTCCCCAAAGCCCTTGCACCCACTGCCGTCTTGCAGGAATTGCAACTACGGCCCCAAGCCTATGTCCTGACAGTAAGCCGGATCGTTCCGGAAAAGCGCCATCTCGATCTCATCGCCGCCTGGTCACGCCTTCAAGGCGACGGCATGACATTGGTGATCGCCGGCCTGCCCGACCTGATGTCCGAACGCTATGGTCGCAGTGTTCGCGATGCCGCTGCAGCCACGCGCAATGTCGTCCTGGCAGGCTTTCGTTCCGGCGCCGAGTTGAAGGCGCTCTATGAAAATGCTGCACTTTTCGTGCTGCCGTCTTCGCATGAAGGCCTGCCAATTGCGCTTCTGGAAGCGATGGCCCATGGCTGTCCAGTTCTGGTCAGTGACCTGCCCGCACACCGGGATCTGAAACTGGGTCCGCAGAATTATCATCCGGTCGGCGACGTGGATGATCTGGCAGCCAAAATCGGCGAACACTTGTCGAGAACCCCGACCAGCCCGCCCTGCTGGGAATCAATGTTACGACCTTTTCGCTGGACAACGATTGCTGCCAAGACGCTCGCCGCATACCGAGACGTGGCCCCGGCCATCGGATGCGAGGCCTCCACCTTCCCCGACCCAGCCGAGGCACCGGCCGCCGAATAGGCAATCTCTGCGCATTTTGATCCCCCTCCCGCGGGTCGCACTTACCCTTGAGTGACGACAACCACGGGAGTTTTGCAATGCTTGGCCTCGGTCTCGGACTTACCCATCACAGATACGCAGCCTCTCGCTGGCAACCGCCGGTCGGTTACGTTCGCCTGACATCGCGTTTACGCAGCGGTTCATTCATCACACTGCGGGGAAATATCAGAACAGTCGGCATCGCAGATCTGGTCGGGCGGATTGCGTGACATGGCAGGACAAATCGACAAACTGCCGTTGATCGATGCCACCCATGGCGTCGGTCACGATGGCGAGGGGTTCGCCGGCCGGTTTCCGCTCACCGAAGCAACCGTGCGATCGGCAATTTCTGGTGCGACGCGGCGCGACGCGTCAGGACGGGCGCGAACCACCACAGCTGCAGCTATCCCGCTCGCGCCATTGCCGCGCGAAATTATCGGCAACGGTCGGCTCTTCGGCACTGCCGTGCCGCAAGCTTTCCGACTCGACCCGGCCGACGCGCGCCATATTCCCGGCCTGCTCGACCTGCTCACGGCACACAGCGACATCTGGGTGTTCGACAATGACTTCCAGCCGGCTGCAATCCAGCCGGTCCAGAACGTTTTCCGCCTATCGGCTGCCCAGGAAGCAGTCGCCAGAGCGATCAACGCGGGCAAGGCATGGCGACTGCATTCCCTCGTCTATCCCACTCATGACATGCCGTGGATCAACGCGTCGACGCTGTCCGGCACCACCTACATGTCGATCATCGATCAGCACCTGAACGCAATCGCGTCCGTGAAGGACGTGCAGAGCGCCTACAATATCGACGTCACCAACGAGCTGTTCGACGGACTGGGCACGCTGCCAGGAGGATATCGACCCAATCAGTGGTACACTGCGTCGGCGCCCGGAACCGTTGGTGACAGCTGCCCCAACAAGGGCATTTATGATGGCCCCGACTGGGTCGCCTATCTGTTCCTGAAGGCGCGCGAGGCTTTCCCTCATACGCCGCTCTATCTGTGCCACGATCAATGTGAGCAGATCACCTCTCCGTACCATGTCGAGCACAATGCCAGCATTCTCAACTTCCTGCGCAAGGGGCTGGATGCAGGCCTGCCGATCGACGGCCTGAACATGCAGGGCCATCTCAGCCTGCGCCGCGGGTTCGATGCAGCAAAGCTGCGCGAATTCATGGCTGGGGTGAAGCAACTGGGTCTGCGCATCATGATCGGTGAACTGGACTGCCGGGCGGGCGATGACAGCTTCAAGACACTGACGACAGCCGAGTACGACCTTCGCTGCTCTGATCTGATCCGGCGTTTTCTTGACGTGGCGCTCGAATTCCTGGGACCGGGTGATCCCGTCATTTCATGGGGTCTGTCAGACAACCGTCATCCATGGACAGCGGGCGAGCGCCCCCTGCCCTTTGACGTGTTTTATCAACCCAAACCGCAATACGCAGCGATCCGCGACGCGCTGAAGGAGGCACAGTGACATGGCGAGCATCAAGGACAATCTGACCGCAATCATCCCCCCACATTCCGGCAACGATCTCACTCAGGGATATGGACCGGGCTCGGAATGGTTCGACATCGCACGGGGCAGCATGCACAAATGCCTCGACGCAACGGCGGGCTCGGCATCCTGGATGGAACTGGACATCCACACGCCAGCCTGGGCGGTCGGCGATTATCGCGTCCCTGCACATATCGCGCAGGTTTCCGACAGCAGCGCCCTCACCCCAGACCTTCTGACCATGCAACCAGTCTTCGTCGGAAGGCGCACCCAGATCGACCGGCTGGCGTTGCGGGTGACGACAGCCCAGCCAGGGGCAGCGGCGCGGATCGGCCTTTTCGCGACTGATCCCGAGACCCATGCACCCGCTGCGCTCGTGTTGGACGCCGGCGAGCTCGACCTGTCCGAGTTCAATGGCGACCGCTGGCGCACCATCAGTGTGTCGCTCAAGCCCGGCCTTTACTGGACTGCATGCATCATGAAAGCTGTGGGGACGATGCCTGTTGTAAGGCGTGTCGGCGGTGCACTCTATGGCCACTTGCCAACGTCTACGCTGACGGAGCTGGCAGCCAGCGCAGCCTTTCGATACCTCAGCGCGTCATGGGCATATGGGGCGCTGCCTGCGACCGCGCCTGCAATGATGCAGGATAGTGGCACGCATGGCCCAATCGTGGCGCTGCGCCGATCGATGTAGGACGGCTAAAGCGTCTCGCGATCTTGCGGTTTCGCTTTCCGACATCGGTTCTCGCTTTGGGGAGACATGCGCTGAGGCAGCGAAACCTGCATGACCTGCCAATATGCATCAATGGCGGGCTGCATCTGGTAACGGGCGGCTCCTTCAGCCGCCCGCACAGCCTGCACATCGCGGAAACCATCACTGCTCATCATCGTCAACGCCTTCGCCAAGGCCGCAACGTCCCCCACCGGCACCAACAAACCATGCCGAGCCCCGTACAAAGCCGAGACTTCCAGCGCCGGCTCTTCGCCGAGGAGTTCCGCGGGGCCGGAGCGGCAATTGGTGGCAATGACCGGAATGCCGAGCATCATCGCTTCGGCCAGCGCATTGGGGAACCCTTCAGCGTCAGAGGACGATATGAATGCCCGTGCCCTAAGGATGAGCGGAAACGGATTTTCCAGGAAACCGGTGAAATGCACACGATGTGCGAGCCCCAACCGGTGAGCAAGCAACCGCAACTGATCGCGGAGCGGCCCGTCGCCGATCAGGACAAGATCATATTCAGGCGTCGATCGCGCAAATGCCTGCAGCAACAGGGCAAAATTCTTGTTCTCGACCAAGCGCCCCATCGCGACGAAGTATGGCCGGCTTGTGGGGAATTGCGCTGGCTGCGTCGCTGCGCGATGCAAAGCCTCCCGGTCAGTCGGATTGGGGATTGTTGTTACTTTCGGCGGGGGCACGCCAAAATTATCAATCAAATCCGCCGCCACGCCAGCCGAGGGGCAAATCACGACATCTGCTTTGGGATAGATGTATCGCGTCAGAATCCGCGCCAGCTTTGCGCCTGCTCCGCGCCGATGATGACTCGACGGGCTGACCCGTTCGCTGATGAGCGCCTTGTATCCCAGCAGCCTTGCGCAGATGACATTCACGAGATTGGCGCGGGTCAGGAAACTCAAACATATGTCCGGCTCCAGGGCGCGCAGGCACCGAAGGGCCACGCCGAGGCTCGCAGCCATGGAACCCGCCGTGCCGAGACGATGAACCGCAATCCAGTCGGGCACGCTGTAAGCCTCCGGCGCTTTGTCGAGAAGGACAAGGTGCATCTCATAGTGATGTGAATGGGCCATGGAGTGCGTGATCAGCCGCGCCATGATCCGTTCCGCGCCCCCGCCGGTGAGCGAGTTGATCAGGAACACCACCCGCGGTCTGGTGTCGCTTAGGCTCATCGCCGCCGGCTGGCATAGGTACGCGCGACGACACGTCGCCAGCTGCAGGAGGCCGCATGCCGGCGCGCATCCTGAGCGAGCGCCGCAAGCTGCGCCGGGTCACGATAGAGACCAAGCAGGGCGGCAGAGAGTGCTTCCGCATCTGCCGGAGCCACAAGAAGACCAGTCTCGCCGTCAATCACCGCATCGGTGACGCCGCCGAGCCGTGTTGCAAGCGCAGGCGTGCCGCATGCAGCTGCCTCCAGATAGACAAGTCCATAGCCCTCTACCGCACCGTCGGGATCGGGCATTCCCGGCAAGCAAAACAAATCTGCCGCTGTAAGCCACCTGCGAATGCCGACAGCATCAAGCGCTCCGCTGACGACTGTTTGGCAGGCCAGATGAGATGAAGCGGCGTAAATCTCCGACACATAGCTGGGATCGAGTAGCGGCCCGATGATGTGCCAGTGTATTTTCTGCTGCACCTCCAGTGGAAGCAAGGCGAGCGCTTTCGCCAAAAGAAGATGACCTTTTCGCGCCACCACCCGGCCAAGCGTCACGATGACGAAGCGGCCCGGTTCCAGATCGAGAATGGCTCGTGCCTGAGTCTTGCTTTCAGGAGATACGAACCAGAACTGCGACACTCCAAGACCGGTGACGTTGATCAGCGCGGGATCTGGCCGAAACGCAGCACTGAGCCGCGCAGCCGTATCCCGGCTATTGACTGCAAACTCGCTCCAACCATTCCAGAACTTTACCATCTGGAGGGGAACCGCGCGTCTGCGCTGCTGCATGAAAGCAATCTCGGTTCCATGAAACGACACGACACAATGGGCATGTCGACGCCACGGTGATAGCGACAGTGGCAGAAAGAATGGCCAGTCGACTGCGTGGACGACATCATAAGCAGGGCGCTGGCGCGCAAGCTTCTGCACGAGCGCCATTTTGGCCGGGATATGGCTCATTGTGTGATCGCCCCCACGGTAGCGGATCACCTCAAATGGCAGGAAATGATCCGACGCCGAATGATCGCGCCCATAATCTGCTGCGACAACCGTCACCTGATGGCCAAGCTCGGTGGCGACATGCGCCATCTCGAGAACATATGTGCCAATCCCCCCCACCCGCGGCGTGAACTCGCTGCTGAGGAGAAGGACCTTCACCACACTTCTCCACGCCGCCAAAGCGACTGCAGCGTCGAGAGGGCAAGCATTGGGAGGCATGCCAATGTGAGACAAACACCATAAATCAAAGCGCCGACGGCGATCGTCAGCAAAAACGCCGGAAGCGTTTGCGCGGTCGGAACAAATTGAAGAGCAAGCAGCATGCCGCACGCAGCAAGTGCACAGCGCAACACAGGCGATACGGGAAAGACAAATCCAAACCGCCAGCGCGCGATCACAACGCTGATGACGCCACAGATCAAAGCAGCACACACCGCGCCGACAAAAGCCCCGCCGATTCCCCAGAAAGCGATCCCTGTAGCGCTCAAGCCGGTGATCAGCATCAGCTCAAGGATTGACAGCCGCATGGAGACCTCACTGTGTCCATGGAGCAGGAACACCTGATCCGTCGAGTGCGATCGCGCATAACGTAGCAGACCGAACAAGGCTGCGAGCGGGAGCAGCGTCCTCGCCATTTCCTGGAAAGCTTCGGGCAGAAACAGCAGTGCAAATGACGGTGCAACGGCGATGAAACCGGCAACGGCTGGAAACAGGATCATGGCCAAAACCGCGATATTTTTTGCAAGCTGTTGGTGACCGGCGTCGGTTCCACCAGCTTCCATCTTGCGAGCAGCCAGTGGGTAGGCGCCGGCAGACACCAGCATGACCACGCCGCTCGCGACACGCAGACCCAACCCGAAGAAAACAGCGAAGAGCCCAGCTGCTGCAATTCCGAGCTGCTGTTCAACCATGAAACGCGGTGCATTGATCGCGACTGATGCCGCCAGCGCAGCAAGCGTGACGGGCAGGCCAAAGACAATGCCCGATCTCAAGATATGATAATCGGGCCAGGCTAGGACACGCCGCGATCGACTTCGCACACCAACGAAGATCAGGCCCGCGCCATACGCAACCGTCATCGCCAACAACACAGACTGCGCCGTGGGGGCGATTTTCGTGATGGCGATAACGGACAGCAACAGCGCCAGCGCAGGAAACAAGGCCTGCAGACACGTATAAGCCAGAGCGTCATCGTCTGCGCGCGCCCGCTCTGACAGATAGACCGCCAGCGAACGGGTGATCACAAATCCGATCACGGTCGCGTTGAGCGCACCAGAGCGGTCCGCCCCCAAAACCAGTGGCAGCGCCAAAAGTGTCAAAAGTGCTTGCAGGAGGGTTGATCCCGCCAACACCCCCTGCTCTGTCTGCCGGAACGCCCCGATCTCGTGACGCGCACCGAAACGCAGCATGTATTGGGACCAGCCCATAAGTGTCAGGGCGAACAAGATCTCCTGTACCGCGACGACGAGCGTCAGCCGACCGATCTCACCGAGAGGCAGGAGCCGTGCCCAGAGCAGAAGAGCAAAGAGCTGCATGGCCAGCGCAACGACCTGAGCAGGAAAATACCGCCATATCTGCTGCAACGGCGCGAGCATATCCGCTCCCTGCAAATCGAGGAATTAACCCTGCATTGTCACCCAGCTATAACTTTCACAATCCGCTCAAATATTCAAAGCATATCTCAAGATTTTACCTTGAGATAGACATCATTAAAACAGTCGCAGGAAGAAAATCAGGCTCATCAATGCGCCAACAACTATGACGGTCCCACGCACGACCCTCTGCGGGAGGGCGCGGGCGAGTGGCGCACCAACATAGCCGCCGATGGTGGCAGCCACCATCATCACAACCGCCTGCGGCCAAGCCACAATCCCAGCGAAGGCAAAGGTAGCAACCGAAATTGCCGAAAGGATCAACGACAGGAAGTTCTTCAGCGCGTTCATCTCGTTCATGTCGCGCATGCCCCACAGGGAGAACAGCGCCAGCAGAACGATCCCGAGCCCCCCGTTGAAGTAGCCGCCATAGACCGAAACCAGCAATGTGCTGACGGCACCGTCCGGTCGAGCGGCTGCATGGCGGCTTGCCCAGGCTTGAATCTTCGCCCCGTAGGCAAATGCAAGCGTCGCGGCGGCAAGCAGGAACGGAACCACGAACGAAAACGCCTCATTGGATGAGACCAACAGCAGCAACGAGCCAATCAAGCCGCCGATCGCGGTGAAGCCGACGATACGCACGAGCCGTTTGCGGTCAAATGCAGCAATTTCCTTACGAAAACCGAGCGCGCCGCCAAAATATCCGGGGAAGACAGCGACAGTACTCGTGGCGTTGGCTGCCACTACCGGCACTCCGGTAAACACCAGTGCCGGGAAGGTCAGGAACGTGCCACCGCCCGCTACAGTATTAAGAACACCGGCAAAGAAAGCCGCGATCGACAATAGCGCAAATTCCCACACGGCTTCATCCTCCAGACAGGCAACACATTCACGTCACGGCAGCAGTTAGCGAAACTACCGACGATAAGCCAGCCTTTGCGAAAGAGATTGTGAGCCAAAGGAGAACGCGTCAAAAACGCGCAGAACCGTGGGATACGCGCCATCTGTATTCTCACAATCAAGATGCGCTGATAGGTAAGGCGTATTGGAGGCTGTCGTCTTGCGTGCATTCAGACTGAAAACATGGACCATGGGGATCGCGTTCATCGCGTCCTACATGCTCGTGCTTCAGGTGCTGGTCGGCGCATTTGCAATGGGTGCGGCAACGGCATCGCCGATGCTTGACATTTTCGGCAATCCCCTCTGCATCACCTCTTCCTCGTCTTCCGAATCCGACGGCGATCGCTCAACCCATACCGCGCTTCCCGATTGCTGCACGGTTGCGTGCAGCATGTTTGCGCCAGCGACTGCCCAGGATGGAAACCCCGCGAACTGGTTGTCCAACCCGCTGGTTATCGAAACAACTCGCGTGAGCACTCCGGCGGATTCACTGCCACCTTCTTCCCCACTTGACGTTGGTCCGGGAAGTCCGCGCGCACCTCCTGCAACTGTGTGAACCAGATCAAATTCACATCAGTTTAGGCCGTCTGCATGGATGCAGTTCGGCACTGCAAGGAGACTACCATGTCCAAGTTTGTTTCGTTCGCTCTCGGAAACTCGCTGTCCGCCATTCGCATGCTTGCCGCCGCTGGCGCATTGTCGCTGCTGGCCACCGCCCAGCCAGCAATGGCTCACGACTACAAGATCGCCGAACTGAAGATCGACCATCCCTGGTCGCGCGAGACGCCGCAGGGTGCAAAGGTGGCCGCTGGCTACCTCAAGATCACCAATAATGGCAGCGAAGCTGACCGCCTCGTCAGCGTTACCGGCGAGATCAGCAAGCGTGGCGAGATTCATGAGATGCTCGTCGACGACAAGGGCGTCATGACCATGCGGCCGCTGGCCGATGGACTGGAAATCCCAGCCGGTGGCGTCGTGGAACTCAAGCCAAGCTCGTACCACGTCATGTTCATGGACCTCACCGACTCAAAGAAGAAAGGTGAGCGCTTTGCCGGCACGCTGACCTTCGAAAAGGCCGGAACCGTGGACGTCGAATTCGCTGTGGACGCTATCGGCGGCGCAAGCGAGCATGACCATGATCATGATCATGGCGACGACCACAGCGGGCACGACAACCATGGCGGATGACGGACGCTTGCGCCGGTTGCGGCGGAGCATCCAGCTTCTCGGCGCACTCGCCGTGGTACTGGTTGGGGCGACAGGATGGCTGATCCTGCGCCCCGGCGGCCCGCTGGTCGACGCGCAACAGGGCGCCACCGTGCAGATTGGCGCTCCCTTCGAACTGGTGTCGCATACGGGCGAGACGTTCAGCGACCGCGACCTGGCCGGCAAGCCCTATACGGTGTTCTTCGGCTTTACGCATTGCCCTGAAGTCTGCCCGACAACGCTGTGGGAGATGTCGTCAGCGCTGGATCAGCTGGGTGACGAGGCCGCCAACATGCAGGTGCTGTTCGTTACCGTCGACCCGGAACGCGATACGCCGCAGGTGCTTGCCTCCTATCTGCAATCGTTCGACGACAGGATCATCGGCCTTACCGGTACTTTGGAAGACGTCAGCGCCATGGCAAGCTCTTACCGCGCCTACTGGCGCAAGGTGCCGACCGACGACGGTGACTACACGATGGACCACACGGCATCCGTCTATCTGATGGACGCCAATGGCGACTTCTTCGGAACCGTCGCCTATGAGGAACCAGCCGACGCACGCATGGGCAAGCTGCGTCGGTTGATTGCGACCGGCAGCTGAACCAACCAAACGATACCCGCCGTGCATGCACCCGGCGGGTATCGCGAATTCTGCTTGAATTCTCGCCCCACCGCCTCTATCTCAGGGATGCCGTCCTTGTGGCGGCTAAGGTGCTAAACCGGCTGTGCAATAGACGAACCGGACGCGGTTTCGAAACCGCCACCTCCACCAGGAGTCCATGGGCTCAAGAGCCAGACTGGCTCGGCATGGGTTGCTGATGGGGGTGAAATGGGATTGACGGGCGTTGAAAGACAGTTCGCTGTACTCGGCATTGTACCACCGTTATCGGGCTAAACTTGTAGTTGCAAACGACAACTATGCGGAAGCACGTCTCGCTGCTTAATGCGGTGCGATAGCTTCAAATTAAGTCCTAGTGGTTCGCACTTCTAGGCGGGGTTCGGAGGTACCTGGCAACAGAAACCTCCACTTTCCCTTTGAAATACTGAACAATCCTAGCTTTTTATTGTGCGAAGCGTTGCGCCACACCGATTGCGTCCTATGATGACGTATGTCGTTGGAGGACGATTCACTGTGAATTGGGGTCGGTACTGCCGCCCCGCTTTCGGGGGGAAAGCATGGACAGCCTCATCACAATATTCCTGCCGCTGGCGCTGGCGATCATCATGTTCTCGCTGGGGCTTGGCCTGACACTCGACGATTTTCGGCGTGTCGCGGCACGGCCCAAGACCTTTGCCATCGGCGCGGGGGCGCAGCTGATCCTGATCCCGGCGGTCGCCTATATTCTGGTGCTTCTGTTCCGGCTGCCGCCCGAACTGGCAGTCGGCATGATGATCCTTGCCTTGTGCCCGGGCGGCGTCACCGCCAATTTGCTGACCAAGCTTGCAGGCGGCGAAGTCGCCTTGTCGATTTCGCTGACCGGCATCATCAGTCTGGTCGCAGTGTTCAGCGTCCCGGTGCTGACCGCCTTCTTCGCCAGCCATTTCATGGGGCTCGACGCGCCGGCCATCAACGTCACGTCGCTGGGCGTGTCGATGTTCCTGATCACGCTGGTTCCGGTCGCCATCGGCATTGCCATTCGCAAGATGGCGGAAGGCTTCGCGTTGAAACTCGACGCCATCGTGTCGAAACTGGCGGTGGTGCTGTTTGTCGTGGTGGTGGTCGGCGCGCTGGCCGCCAACTGGCGCACCTTCATGGACAATCTCGCCGTCCTCGCACCCGCTTTGATACTCCTCAACATCATCCTGCTGGGGGCTGGCATCTTCTTTGGCCGGGTGTTTGGGCTCACGCTTCCGGAAGCCAAGGCAATCTCGATCGAGACCGGTGTCCAGAACGCCACGCTCGGCATCACCGTCGGCTCGCTGATCGTGGAACAGGCCAGCGCCCTGCCGCCATTCAGCCTGCCCTCTGCAGTCTACGGCATCACCATGTATCTGGTGTCGATCCCGTTTGTGTTCTGGCTGCGGGGGAGACGAGTGGAAGCGATGCAGTAGGGATGTAGGGGAATAGGGTTTTAGGGGAAGAAGGGAGTAGGGGAATAAGAGAAGGCAGTAGGCGTCGATTCACGCTGCCTTGGTTTTCTTCCCATACTCCCTTATTCCCTTCTTCCCTATTGCCTATTGCCCACTGCCGCATTCCCCATTCCTTCCGGCCTCTTCCCCCCATACGCCCAGTCGAGCAACCGCACCGTGTGAACGATAGGCAGCGCCGTGCCGGAGGCGATCTGGGTGATGCAGCCGATATTGCCGGTCGCGATGAGGGCAGCACCGGTGGCTTCGATGTTCTTAACCTTACGGGCTTTCAGCGTTTGCGAAATTTCAGGCTGAAGAATGTTGTAGGTTCCAGCTGAACCGCAGCACAGATGGCCCTCGCGCGGCTCTCTGACGATGAAGCCGGCGCGGGTGAGCAGGTCTTTCGGCTGGCGCACGATCTTCTGGCCGTGCTGCATCGAACAGGCGGAATGATAGGCGACGGTGAGGCCGGTTTTGAGCGTCGGTTGCGGCAGGTCGAGCGTGGCGAGATATTCGGTAACGTCCTTGGCCAGCGCCGAGACGCGGGCGGCTTTTTCGGCGTACGCCGGGTCGAGCCGCAGCATGAAGCCGTAATCCTTGATCGTGGTGCCGCAGCCCGACGCTGTGATGATGATGGCGTCGAGACCGCCATCCTCAATCGCGCGCGTCCACACGTCGACATTGCGCCGGGCGGCCTCCAGCGCTGCCGCCTCGCGGCCCATGTGATGCACCAGCGCGCCGCAGCATCCCTCGCCCGCCGGAACCACGATTTCGACGCCGAGCCGGGTCAGCAGCGACACCGTCGCTTCGTTGATGGCGGGGTCGAGCACCGACTGGGCGCAGCCAGTGAGGAGCGCGACGCGGCCGATCTTCGCGCCGATCGCGGGGTGGGTGGCAGGCTGGGACACCGACGATGCGGCAGGCAGCGTCGGCGGTGCAAGCCGCAACATCGCCGCGACAGGTTTCAACGGTTTGATGTTGTCGAACAGGTCGATGAACGGACGGCCGAGCGGGGCAAGCTTCAACGCCGCGCGAAACCGCGCCGGATAGGGCAGCACCGCGGCGAGCACCTTCCGGATCAGCCGGTCGATCAGCGGCCGCTTGTAGGTTTTCTCGATGTGGGCGCGAGCGTGGTCGACCAGGTGCATATAATTGACGCCCGACGGACAGGTGGTCATGCAGGCGAGACACGACAGGCAGCGGTCGATATGGGTGACGACCTGCTCATCGGCGGCGCGGCCGTTTTCGAGCATGTCCTTGATGAGATAGATGCGCCCACGCGGGGAGTCGAGCTCGTTGCCGAGCGTGACATAAGTCGGGCAGGTCGCGGTGCAGAAGCCGCAATGCACGCATTTACGCAGGATCGATTCCGACTCCGCGATGTGCGGATCGGCCAGCTGGGCGAGCGAAAAATTGGTCTGCATCAGATGCCCATCCTGCCCGGATTGAGGATCGCCCTAGAGTCGAACTGGTCTTTGAGGCGTGCCGAAAGGGCCGCGAGTGCGGGCGGTTGCGGCTGGAACACCGGGATCGCGGAGCGCCACGGCGCCGGGGCGCGGATCAGCGTGGCGTGGCCGCCGCCATATTGGGCGATCAGGGCGCGCAAGAGATCGGCTTCGGGGTCGGCTTCCATGCGCAGCCAGATCAGGCCGCCCTGCCAGTCGTAGAACGCGTCGACCGCGGTCTGCATCCGCAGCGCCATCACCATGTGGTGGCCCTGCGACGGGGCCATCGAGACGCGCCAGACGGCACGCGGCGTGCCATCGGCGAAGGGCTGGCAGTCGCGCACTTCGCGCCAGAGCTGACGCGATTGCGCGTCGTCCAGCCGCTCATGCGAGCCGTGGCCTTGCAGCAAGGCGGAAAGACGGTCGAAACGATAGGCGACGGAGGGGCCGAAACCTTCGAGCCGCAGCAAGGTCGAGCCCTTGCCGCGCAATGCGCCGTCGAGCACGCGGCCGGTGACGGATTCGGGCAGGTGGGCGGCACTCGCGACCTCGGCGCTGGAGCCCATGGCGAGCGCCATCGCGTGCGCCGCGTCTTCTTCGGTGAGGCCGCGCAACACCAGCGTCGCCTCGGTGGCAGCGCGGGGCAAGACCTTGAAGGTGACGTCGGTGACGACAGCAAGCGTCCCCCAGGAGCCTGCCATCGCTTTCGACAGGTCATAACCGGTGACGTTTTTCACCACGCGGCCGCCGGATTTGAACGAAGCGCCGCGCCCGGAGACGGCGTGGATGCCCAAAATATGGTCGCGCGCGGCCCCAGCCTTGACCCGGCGCGGGCCCGCAAGATTGGTCGCCAGCGCGCCGCCGATGGTGCCGCGACCGGGCTCTTGCCCAAGCAGCGGACCGTAGTCCATCGGCTCGAAGGCAAATTCCTGATTGTTCTGTGCCAGCAGCTTTTCGAGCTCGGCGAGCGGAGTGCCGGCGCGGGCGGACAGCACCAGCTCCTCCGGCTCGTAAAGGGTGACGCCGGTCAGTTGCGACAGATCGAGCGTGTGTTCGACCCGCAACGGGCGGCCGATGGCGCGCTTGGAACCATGGCCGACGACCTCCAGCGGCGTCTCTTCGGCGGCGGCCCAGCTGACGGTTTCCAGCACCTGCTCCGGTGTCGAGGGGGTGAAAGTCGTCATCAGAACCTCGGAATATCCGGGAACGCCACCTGCCCGCGATGGACGTGCATGCGGCCCATTTCGGCGCAGCGGTGCAGCTGCGGGAAGACTTTTCCCGGATTGAACAAATGGTCGGGGTCGAAGGCGCATTTGACGCGGATCTGCTGGTTCAGATCCTCTTCGGTAAACATTTCCGGCATCAGATCGCGTTTTTCGACGCCGACGCCGTGTTCGCCGGTGAGGACGCCGCCGACCTTGACGCAGAGGCGTAAGATATCGGCGCCAAAGGCTTCGGCGCGGGCGAGTTCGTCATCCTTGTTGGCGTCGTAGAGGATCAGCGGATGCAGATTGCCGTCGCCGGCGTGGAAGACGTTGGCGACACGCAGGCCATATTTTTCCGACAATTCGCGCATGCCGGCCAGCACTTTCGGCAGTTCCTTGCGCGGAATGGTGCCGTCCATGCACAGATAATCCGGCGAGATGCGCCCGACCGCCGGGAATGCCGCCTTGCGCCCGGCCCAGAAATTCATCCGCTCGGCCTCTGAGGTCGAAATCTGGCAGGTGGTGGAGCCGTTCCGTTTAGCGATGGCTTCGACCTCGCCGATGAGGTGGTCGACTTCGGCGGCGGGGCCGTCCAGCTCGACGATCAGCAGCGCCTCGACGTCGAGCGGATAGCCGGCCTGGACGAAATCTTCCGCCGCGTGGATGGCGGGACGGTCCATCATCTCCATGCCACCGGGGATGATGCCCGCGCCGATGATGTCGGCGACGCACTGGCCCGCCTCTTCGCTCGACGCGAAGCCGAGCAGCACGGCGCGTGCGGTTTCTGGCTTTTTGAGGATGCGCACGGTGACTTCGGTGACAACACCGAGCAGCCCTTCCGAACCGGTCATCAGCCCGAGCAGATCATAGCCTTCGGCGTCGAGATGCTTGCCGCCGAGGCGCACTACTTCGCCCGAGATCAGCACCATTTCGATGCCGAGCACATTGCTGGCCGTGAGGCCATATTTGAGCGAGTGCACGCCGCCGGAATTTTCGGCGATGTTGCCGCCGATGGAACAGGCGATCTGGGACGACGGGTCGGGGGCGTAGTAGAAACCGTCCTGCTCGACCGCGTGGGTGATGCCGAGATTGGTGACGCCCGGCTGGGCGGTGACAGTGCGGTTGGCGTAATCGATGTCGAGGATACGGTTGAAGCGGCTCATCACTAGGAGCACGGCGTCGGCCAGCGGCAGTGCGCCGCCGGACAGCGAGGTGCCGGCGCCACGCGGCACCACCTTGATGTTGCGCTCGCCGCAATATTTGAGGATGCGCGACACCTGCGTCACGGTTTCCGGCAGCACCACCACCATCGGCAACTGGCGATAGGCCGTCAGCCCGTCGGTTTCGAACACCCGCATCGCGTTTTCGGCGTCAACGACCCCCTCGCCCGGCACGATGATGCGCATGTCGGCGACGATTTCGGCGCGGCGCGCCAGCGTCGCGGCATCGGGCAATGGCATTTTCAGGCCGGACATGGCTTCCTCCAAACTGGTAAAATCATTTTACCGGCCATTCCCCGAGGCTGCAATCTGAAATCGTCAAAGCTCGTCACACAACCGATTCCGCCGTTGATCGGATAATAAAATTGACCACTCTGCCGCAAGGCCGATATATCTGCGCCAACAGACGGACGGAACAAGTGACCGAGATCTTCGCACCTATCGCACATTCGCGCACCGCCGACGATGTTGTCGAGCAGGTCGAGATGCTGATTCTGGAAGGCGTTGTGCGCCCCGGCGACCGTCTGCCGGGCGAGCGTGAGCTGGCGCGGCAGTTCGATGTGTCGCGGCCGATCGTGCGCGATGCGCTGAAGGATCTGGAAGGGCGCGGCCTCGTCGTGACACGGCCGGGCGGCGGCAGCCATGTCGCCGACGTGATCGGCGAGGTGTTTGCCGCGCCGGTGATGGATCTGATGGCGCAGAACCGCAAGGCGGCGGCGGATTATCTAGAATATCGGCGCGAGGTCGAAGGCATCGCCGCCGAATTTGCCGCCCGCCGCGCCACCGCCGACGACCGCGCACTTTTAGCCGATATCATCAGGCGCATGGAAGACGCCCATGCGCGCGACGATTTTGCTGCGGAAGTCGCCATCGACGTCGAGTTCCACAATGCGGTCGGCGAATGTGCCCACAATATCGTGCTTTTGCACACGCTGCGCTCGTGTTACCGGCTGCTGGAGGACGGGGTCTTCCTGAGCCGCACGTTGATCTATCGCACCCACGCCGCGGAGGACGAATTGCTCGGACAGCATCGCGCCATCTACGACGCCATCGTCGCCGGCGATGCCGAGGCGGCACGCAAGGCGGCACGCGCGCATATCGACTTTGTCGAACAGGCAATGACCAACGCCGAACGCAGCGGCGAATGGCAGCGCATCTCGCAATTACGGCTGCGGCAACGCAGCCTTGGCCGCGACCGAAGCACAGCAGGATAGGCTCATGCAACATCTTCTCGCTATTGCCGACCTCAAGGAACGTGCCCGTCGCAAGGTGCCGAAGATGTTCTTCGACTACGCCGATTCCGGCGCGTGGACGGAGAGCACCTACCGCGCCAACGAGGAAGATTTTCACAAGATCAAATTGCGCCAGCGCGTGCTGGTCGACATGACCAACCGCTCGCTGACCTCGACCATGATCGGCGAGAAGGTGTCGATGCCGGTCGCGCTTGCGCCGACGGGGCTGACCGGAATGCAGCATGCCGATGGCGAGATGCTGGCGGCGCAGGCAGCGGAAGAATTCGGGGTTCCGTTCACGCTGTCGACGATGAGCATCTGCTCGATCGAGGATGTCGCCTCGGTGACGACGAAGCCGTTCTGGTTTCAGCTTTACGTGATGCGCGACCGTGATTTCGTCAAGAATCTCATCGACCGCGCACGGGCAGCGAAGTGCTCGGCGCTGGTGCTGACAGCGGACCTGCAAATTCTCGGCCAGCGCCACAAGGATCTGCGCAACGGCCTGTCGACGCCGCCGAAATTCACGCCGAACCATATCTGGCAGATGGCGACGCGGCCAGGCTGGTGCGTCGGGATGCTCGGCACGCAACGCCGCACATTCCGCAACATTGCCGGACACGCCAAAAACGTCACCGATCTGTCGTCGCTGGCGTCGTGGACGGCCGAGCAGTTCGACCCGCAGCTGTCGTGGAACGACGTCGCGTGGATCAAGGAGTATTGGGGCGGCAAGCTGATCATCAAGGGTATTCTCGACGCTGAAGACGCGAAGATGGCAGCCGCCACCGGGGCCGATGCGATTATCGTGTCCAACCATGGCGGGCGGCAACTCGACGGCGCACCGTCTTCGATCTCGGTGCTGCCGGAGGTCGTCGATGCGGTCGGCGACAGGATCGAAGTGCATGTCGATGGCGGCATCCGCTCTGGCCAGGACGTACTCAAGGCACTGTGTCTGGGGGCGAAAGGCACATTCATCGGGCGGCCGTTCCTTTACGGGCTGGGCGCTGGCGGCAAGGCGGGCGTGACCCGCGCGCTGGAGATCATCCGCAAGGAACTCGACACCACGCTGGCGCTGTGCGGCAAGCGCAACATTGCCGACGCCGGGCCGGAACTGCTCTACAACAAAGCGTCGTGACCACGGGCGGGATCAGCATCAGCGACGCCGCAACGCCAGACGGCATACGGCTTTACGCCATCGGCGACGTGCATGGGCGCTTCGACCTGTTGCAACAGATGCACCGGCTGATCGCCGCCGAGATCTTGCGCGATCAGCCGCGGGACTGGCGCGTGATTCATCTGGGCGACTATGTCGACCGGGGACCGCAATCAGCACAGGTGCTGGACTGCCTCACCAAGCTTGTCGCCCGTGATCCGCGCTATATTGCGCTGATGGGCAACCACGATGAGGGCATGCTGGAATTTCTCACCGACCCGACGGCAGAGGGCGCGCGGATTTTCCTCAATTTTGGCGGGGTCGAAACGGCGCAATCCTATGGCGTCGCGCTCGATGAAACGAGCCGCGCGCAATTGCTGGAAAGCCACCGGCTACTCCTGTCGGCACTGCCTGACAAGCACATGACGCTGTTGCGCAATTTGCCGCGCGCGGTGACGTTCGGTGATTTCTTTTTCTGCCATGCCGGCGTGCGCCCCGGCGTTGCGCTCGAGGCGCAAGATCCGCACGATTTGATCTGGATCCGGCGCGCGTTTCTCGATCATACCGGGCTGCTTGAAAAGGTCATCGTGCATGGCCACACCCCGCACGACGCGCCGCAACTCCTGCCCAACCGCGTCAATGTCGACACGAAGGCGTTCGCAACCGGGCGGCTGACAGCGCTTGTGCTGGACGGGCGGGAGAAGCGTTTTTTGGTGAGCGAGGGGGCAAGAGCATAGGCAGTTGGCAAGAGGCAGCGGCTTTCGACTTATTGCCTATTGCCAGCCGCCCTTTTCAGACTTGCTCAGCGCGCCGTGACGCCGTAGCCGTCAATGGCAGCGTGGTCGCCAGCAGCGTCGGCGGTGTAGACGCCTGCGCCCCACATGGCGATACCGGTCAACATGAATGCGGAGAGGAAGAGAGCTTTCACAGGCGACATCTCGGTTGGAATCCCACCGTTATTACGATCACAAAGTTACCAGCAGGTTTCTGCTTCAACTGTGCGACAATGTGTGAATAGAAGTGATCTGGCGTCGAAAAGTTCCGCGTCCGTCACCTTCGAAGCGGTCTGATAGGCTTGTGTCGGCCAAAACGCCAGTAGCGTTGCCGCGCATCCACACGGTTTCGCAACAGCGGTGCGAAAATGCAACGCTTGCCGGGCTTTGCCTTGCCGCGCCCCCCCTTATCGGCTAGGAAACCCGCGCGCCCAGAAGGGCTTTTTCTCACATAGACGGACGGATACGATCATGGCTGACAAGGCGGACAAGATGAAAGCGCGGCTCCCACGCGGGTTCGTCGATCGCCATGCGGACGACATTCGCGCCGTCAAGAAAATGACTGACGAAATCGTCAAGGTCTACGAGCTCTATGGCTTTGAGCCGGTCGAGCAGCCGCTGATCGAATATACCGACGCGCTCGGCAAGTTCCTGCCCGATCAGGACCGCCCCAACGAAGGCGTGTTCTCGTTTCAGGACGACGACGAGCAATGGCTGTCGCTGCGCTACGACCTGACCGCGCCGCTGGCGCGCTTCGTGGCGGAAAACTTTGAAGCGATCCCCAAGCCGTTCCGCTCCTATCGTTCGGGCTGGGTGTTCCGCAATGAAAAGCCGGGACCGGGCCGCTTCCGCCAGTTCATGCAGTTTGACGCCGATATCGTCGGCACGCCGGGCGTCGCCGCCGACGCCGAAATGGCGATGATGATGGCTGACACGCTGGAAGCCGTCGGCATCAAGCGTGGCGACTACGTCATCCGCGTCAACAACCGCAAGGTGCTGGACGGCGTGCTCGAGGCGATTGGCCTCGGCGGTGCCGACAATGCTGGCCGCCGCCTGACCGTGCTGCGCGCCATCGACAAGCTCGACAAGTTCGGACCGGAAGGCGTGCGCCTTTTGCTGGGCGAAGGCCGCAAGGACGAAAGCGGCGATTTCACCAAGGGCGCGGGGCTGGATGAAGCCGGTATCGCGACGGTGCTGGCCTATATTGAAACCGGCGACGTCGCCGGCAATGAAGGCGTCGAAGAACTGAAGCAGATCGCCGCGCTGGTGGCGGCTGCCGGTTACGATGACGGGCGCATCAAGATCGATCCGTCGGTTGTGCGCGGGCTCGAATATTACACCGGTCCGGTCTACGAAGCCGAGCTGCTGTTCGAGGTGCCCAACGACAAGGGCGAGATCGTGCGGTTCGGCTCGGTTGCCGGTGGCGGACGCTATGACGGGCTGGTGTCGCGCTTCCGCGGCGAGCCGGTTCCCGCGACGGGCTTCTCCATCGGTGTCTCGCGCCTGACATCGGCGCTGAAAAACCTTGGCATGCTGGACAGCTCCGACGTGATCGCGCCAGTCGTCGTGTTGGTCATGGACAAGGACACCGAAAGCCTCGGTCGCTATCAGCAGATGGTGTCGTCGCTGCGCCAGGCCGGCATCCGCGCCGAAATGTACCTCGGCGGCTCCGGCATGAAGGCGCAGATGAAATATGCCGACCGGCGCGGTGCGCCATGCGTGGTGATCCAGGGTGGCGACGAACGCGCCAATGGCGAAGTCCAGATCAAGGATCTGATCGCTGGCGCGAAGGCGGCCGCGGCGATTACCGACAATACCGAATGGCGCGAAAGCCGTCCGGCACAGGTGTCGGTGAAAGAGGCTGATCTGGTCGCAACCGTGCAAGGCATTCTCGACGCGCAGAAGGCGGATCGGGGATGAGTTCGCGTCTGCCGGCTTTTGCCGCTGACATTCGCGCGGTATTTGCCGAGCGTGATGTCAACATGACCGAGATCGACGTGCTGCAACCGGCCGATCCGTTTCTGGATATGGCCGGCGAAGATTTGCGCCGACGGATTTTCCTGACCGAAAGCGAGACCGGCGCTGCGCTGTGCCTGCGGCCGGAATTCACCATTCCGGTCTGCCTTGACCATATCGCCAGCCAGGCCGGAACGCCGCGCCGCTATGCCTATCTCGGCGAAGTGTTTCGCCAGCGCCGCGACGGCGGGGCGGAATTCTTTCAAGCCGGAATCGAAGACCTTGGCGAGACCGATATCGCCGCTGCCGATGCACGCTCGGTTGCGGACGCCCATGCCCTGCTGACGCGGGTTCTGCCAGACGTGACACTGACGGCGACGCTCGGCGACCAGCGGCTGTTTGAGGCGGTGCTGGCGGCGCTTGGCCTGCCGCGCGGCTGGCGCACGCGCCTCGCACGCGCGTTCGGCTCGGCGGCGCAATTGGCGACCGCGCTGGACGACCTTTCCAATCCAAGCCGTTCAGCGTCCTATGCTGAACCGGTGGCGTCGCTGATCTTCGATGGCGACGCACGCGGCCTTGCCGCCCATGTGCGCGCGCTGATGGAAGATGCAGGTCTGTCGGTGTCGGCAGGCCGTGCGCCTGACGAAATCGCCCAGCGGGTGATCGAAAAGGCGGAATTGCGCAGCGTGCGGCTGTCTTCGGACGCGCTCGACGCGCTGAGAGCCTACCTCTCGATCCGCACCGAACTGGAAGGCGCGTCGGAGGCACTGGCCGATTTCGAGCGTCAGGCCGGGCTATCGCTTGGGGCGGCGCTGGAGCTGTTTTCCGCGCGCGCCGACGCGGTGCTTGGTCATGGCTTGCCACGCGGTTGCGTCAAGTTCGATGCCGGGTTCGGGCGTCCGCTCGACTATTACACCGGGCTGGTGTTCGAGATTTCGGCCGAGGGCTCGCGCCCGCTGGTTGGCGGTGGTCGCTTCGACCGCCTGCTGACCTTGCTGGGAGCGCAGCAGCCAATCCCCGGCGTCGGGTTTTCGGTCTGGCTCGACCGGATTGAGGCACTGCGGGGAGACGCGGCATGACAATCACGCTCGCCCTCCCCTCCAAGGGTCGCCTCAAGGAAGAATCGCTGGCCGTGCTGACCAAGGCCGGCATGAAGGTGATGCCGCAGACCGACGAGCGCAGCTACCGGACGCGCGTCGACGGGCTCGATGTCGAAATCGCGTTTCTGTCGGCGTCCGAAATCGCGCGGGAGCTTGGCAACGGCACCGTCGATCTTGGCGTGACCGGTGAAGACCTCGTGCGCGAGACGATCCCCGACTGGGAAAAGCGTGCCGCCATCGGCGCACGGCTCGGCTTCGGGCGTGCCGATGTGGTGGTCGCGGTGCCGGAAGCCTGGCTCGACGTCGACACCATGGCCGATCTCGATGATGTCGCCGCCGAATTTCGCCAGCGCCATGGTCGACGCTTGCGGATCGCCACCAAATATTGGCGGCTGACGCAGCAGTTCTTTTCCAGCCAGCACGGCATTCAGGTCTACCGCATTGTCGAAAGCCTCGGCGCGACCGAAGGCGCACCGGCGGCAGGATCGGCCGATGTGATTGTCGACATCACCTCGACTGGCTCAACGCTGCGCGCCAACCACCTGAAGATCCTCGACGATGGCGTGATCCTGCAATCGCAGGCCTGCATGGTGCAGGCGCTGAAACCCCGCAGCACCGAAGATGACGCCACGTTGCAGGCGGTGCTGGCGGCAATCAACGGCAGGTAGTTTCGGTATGTCCCGCGGCTCGCTGCAATCATGCTAGCCTCGTAGAACGCAGATCCCAATAGAAAAAGGCCCGGATTGCTCCGGGCCTTTTTCTTGGGCAGGGAAAGATTTTAGCGCTTGTCGACCGACAGCGCGCCGGGACCAGCAACGGACAGCGCGAGGAAGCCGCCAGCAATCGCGACGTTCTTGAAGAAGTTGTTGAACTCGTTGGCATCGGCCCAATTCGTGTGGCCAAGAAGCGCCGAACCGATGGCAAACGCTGCAATCGCATATGCCGCATAGCGGGTCTTAAAGCCAACCAAGACAGCCAAACCGCCGAGAACCTTGATTGCAATCACAATCCAGGTGACCAGCATCGGCGCAGGAAGACCGATAGCTCCCATGTAACCGGCAAAGCCGCCGGGTGCGAACATCATCGGGATGCCTGAAGCAAGAAACAGGGCGACAAGAAAGATACGCGATACGAGAAGGGTAAGATCGTTAGACATTTGGGAAATCCTCTCCGGGGTGTTGACGAGGAAAATAACGCGATTTCGCACTGCAACAAGTCATAGCTTTTCGAACTCATTGTTCACTAAAATCGAACAGCTAGACAAATCACGTTCACGCAATTGTCATCCCGGTTTTGTCATCGCTTCGGGCCGCACGATGGCGTCGAACTCGTCGCTACTGACCAACCCGGTCGCCAGCGCTTCCTCGCGCAAGGTAGTGCCGTTCTTGTGCGCGGTTTTGGCGATCTTGGCGGCGTTGTCGTAACCGATCTTCGGCGCCAGCGCGGTGACCAGCATCAGCGAGCGGTCGAGCGCCGCCTTGATGTTGTCTTCGCGCGCGACGATGCCGACGACGCAATTGTCGGTGAACGACACCGACGCATCGGCCAGCAGCCGCACCGACTGAAGGAAATTGTAGGCCATCACCGGGTTGAACACGTTGAGTTCGAAATGTCCCTGGCTGCCGGCGAAGGTCAGCGCGGCATTGTTGCCGAACACCTGTACGCAGACCTGCGTCAGCGCCTCGCACTGGGTCGGGTTGACCTTGCCCGGCATGATCGACGAACCGGGTTCGTTTTCCGGCAGATTGAGTTCGCCGAGGCCCGAGCGGGGGCCGGAGCCAAGGAAACGGATGTCGTTGGCGATCTTGAACAGGGACGCGGCAACGGTGTTGATCGCGCCATGCGAGAACACCATCGCATCATGGGCAGCCAGCGCCTCGAACTTGTTGGGGGCCGAGGTAAACCCAAGGCCGGTGATGGCGGCGATCTTTTCGGCCACCTTCTCGGCAAAGCCGACCGGCGCGTTGAGGCCTGTGCCGACCGCCGTGCCGCCCTGCGCCAGCTGCATCAGTCCTGCCAGCGTCGATTCGATGCGGGCGATGCCGTTTTCGACCTGCTGGGCGTAGCCGGAAAACTCCTGGCCCAGCGTCAGCGGTGTCGCGTCCTGGGTGTGGGTGCGGCCGATCTTGATGATGTGGTCCCACGCCTTCGCCTTGGCGTCGAGCGCGGCATGAAGATGCCTGAGCGCCGGCAGCAGGCGGTGGACGATCTCCTCCGAACAGGCAACGTGCATCGCGGTCGGATAGGTGTCGTTGGACGACTGGCTCATGTTGACGTGGTCGTTGGGGTGGACCGGCGACTTCGAGCCCATCTGGCCGCCCAGCATCTCGATGGCGCGGTTGGAGATCACCTCATTGGCGTTCATGTTGGACTGGGTGCCGGAGCCGGTCTGCCAGACGACCAACGGGAAATGCGCGTCGAGCTTGCCGTCGATGACTTCCTGCGCCGCCTTGACGATGGCATCGCCGATTGCGGGATCGAGGCGGCCAAGCTGCATGTTGGTTTCGGCGCAGGCGCGCTTGACGATGCCCAGCGCACGCACGATCGGCAGTGGCTGTTTCTCCCAGCCGATCTTGAAATTGCCGAGCGAGCGCTGTGCCTGCGCGCCCCAATACCGGTCTGCATCGACCTCGATCGGGCCAAACGTGTCGATTTCTATACGGGTGGTGGTCATATCGGTCTCCATGAAAGGACCGCCTTGGCTTGCGCATCGTGGCTGGCGAGGTCGGCGCGCTGATGTGTCAAACCATCCCCATCAGCCAGATCAGCGTCGCATACCGCGCTGTCTTTGCAAATGCCACGACGCCTAAAAACAACCAGAACGGGGTGCGCAGAAAGCCGGCTATCACGGTCAAAGGGTCACCCACCACCGGCACCCAGGAAGCAAACAGGCTGGGCCAGCCGTAACGTCCGTACCACCGTTGTGCGCGCTCGATCTGCGCTTCACTGACCGGAAACCAGCGTCTGCCGGCATAGTGAGCCATGAAGCGTCCCATGAACCAGTTGACACAGGAACCAGCGACATTGGCAAAACTGGCGGTGGCAATGAGCAACCACGGCGGAGCAGTGTTTGCCAATTGCAACGCCACCAACACCGCCTCCGATGTGCCAGGCAGCAAGGTGGCCGACGTGAACGCCGAGATTGCAAGGGTAGCGAGAGCTGGAAATGCGTCTGGCACAATATTCCTTCAGCGTGAAAACGAATGAGATGGTCGCTCAACCTCCCGATAGCGCGACGAGCTACAGATTCTGTTAACTCAGAGCGTTCAGAATCCGCGCGCAACACGCAGAGCGGACCATCTCCGCTACTGCACTTGGCAAACAGGACGGGGCGCTCCTTTGAATTACATTATTTCGCTGTCTTTTTTCGGGGTGTTCGTCGCCGCGCTGATTTTTACCGTAGCCCTGACCGCATTCGCACTACTGACGCTGCGGATGTTTCACAGACGTCTCGCCAAGGAACCTCTCAGCATCCCGGTCCCGCCATTCATAGCCGCAATCGCGACCGCGTGGGCGCTGTCCATCGGGTTTGTCGCCGCCGACATCTGGACAATCAACGCAAAGGCCGAAAACGCGGCTGCTCAGGAGCGCTCGGCAATTGTACGACTGGCTGGCTCGTCCAGAGCAGGATCGCTGGACAAGCCACTGCTGAAGGAAGCCCTGCGCAACTATGCCGAGGCCAGCACCCGTTACGAATGGCAGGCTCGCTCAAACAGCGAACCTGCGCCCGAGGTTGAGGAAGCACTGCAGCGCATTCGAGAGATGATCACGGGCGACGAACTGGCTGACGTGGCGCCGGCATTGCTCGCCAAGGTGGTCAACGATTTTGATCAGTTGCAGGACTCCCGCGAACTGCGGTTGGGAATCGGAGCGCGATCCGTCAACAACTACCGATGGTACCTTGTATTCGCGCTGACGCTGCTAACACTTGTCTCCATCGCTGCAACGCATGCCGACCGCCCAGCTGCCGGTCGCAATGCCATCCTCATCTTCACCACGACAGCTGTGGTGTGCATCTGGATACTGGTCCTGCACGCGAACCCCTATCACGGGGTCGAAGGTATTGAGCCGGGCGAGGTGAATATCTTGCCGCAGGCCGTGGCCCTGGCCTCGTAGTTCCTGCGAAATAAACATCAAAGGAGCGGCCACAAACCACTCCCTTGATGTGTCGAACGACTATTTCGGGCAGCTGAAAACTACAGCGCCTTCTTGACCTTTTCCTTGGCGTCGCCGACGGCCTTCTGGACCTTTCCAGCAGCCTTTTCGACCTTGCCTTCTGCTTCGGTTTTCTTCGAACCGGTTACCTTTCCAGCAGCCTCTTTCACCGCGCCTTTTGCCTGTTTGGCAACGCCCTTGACCTGATCCTTGTTGACCATATGTCTGGTTCCTCTCTTAGAACCGCATGGTTGCGGCCTGCAACAACGGGCCAGCGAGAGATTGGTTGCGAGGTCAGCCGGGCCTCATCTGAACACGCCCATAAGATCCAGCGTTTGATAGGTCGCAAGACATACGATCAAGGTGCCGACGGCGCGTAGCAAGGTTCGCTCAGCCAGCGTCTTGACGATCAGACCCGCAAAAGGCGCTGCAACCAGCCCGCCAACGACCAGTCCGCCGACGGCAGCGACGTGATTTGTCAAATCCCCGGCGTCTTGCCAGTGCCCGGTTAGCAACGCGGTCAGAAACGCGATGGACACAGATGTCGTGATCAGAAATTCGGCGCTGTTGACGGTGCCGATGACGTAGCGGGGCGCGCCCCCGGCCCCCAGCAGGCCGGTCGTGACGATCGGCCCCCAACCGCCGCCACCTGCCGCATCAAGAAATCCGCCAGCCAGTCCAAGCGGGGCGACAACGCGCGGTGGAATGCTCGCACGGGGAATCTTGCGAAACGAACGCAGCAACAACCATGCGCCGACAAATGCGAGATAGGCGGTCACGAACGGCTTTACCACGTCGCCGTCGAACGATGTCAGCACATAGGCGCCCAGACACCCTCCGGCAACGCCGAAAGGCACCAGCCGCGCAAACAGCTTCCAGTCAATGTTCCGGTGATAGAGATGCGCCGACCCTGATGCCGCCGTGGTGAAGATTTCCGCGCCATGCACGGCAGCGGAAGCAGTCGCGGGTGGCACGCCGAATGCCAGCAAAGTTGTCGAGGAGATGACGCCGTAGGCCATTCCCAAAGCGCCGTCGACAGCCTGAGCCAGAAAGCCGACCAGCACGAAGAGAAGAAATTCCTCCATTCACCACCTCCACCTTCGTAGTTCGCCGGTCTTCTCGTCAGCGTCAGACTCACGAAAGAAGCCCATTGCGGCTCACCACAACAGGCCTCCTGAATCCATATATAGCACCCTTTGGCTGCGTGGCGCCTCTTTTGAAGCAAAAGATCGTACATGCTGGCCAAAGCAAAAGGGGCAGCATTGCTGCTGCCCCTTCGCAAATGGTGTCGGAACGGCTTCTTAGAAGTCCATGCCGCCCATACCGCCCATGCCACCGCCCGGCATTGCCGGCATTGCAGCGTCCTTCTTCGGAGCTTCTGCAATCATAGCTTCGGTGGTGACGAGCAGACCTGCAACCGAAGCTGCGTCCTGCAGAGCCGTACGAACGACCTTGGTCGGGTCGACGATGCCGTTGGCGATCATGTCGCCGAACTCGCCGGTCTGTGCATTGTAGCCGTAGGTCTTCGAGGCGTTCTCGAGGATCTTGCCAACGATGACCGATGCTTCGTCGCCAGCGTTCGTTGCGATCTGGCGAGCCGGAGCCTGCAGAGCGCGACGGACGATGTTGATGCCAGCTTCCTGGTCAGCGTTGATGCCCTTGGCGGTCAGGTTAGCCGAAGCGCGCAGGAGAGCCGTGCCACCGCCCGGAACGATGCCTTCTTCAACGGCAGCGCGGGTTGCGTTCAGAGCATCGTCAACGCGATCCTTCTTTTCCTTCACTTCAACTTCAGTTGCACCGCCAACGCGGATCACGGCAACGCCGCCAGCCAGCTTGGCAAGACGCTCCTGGAGCTTCTCACGGTCGTAGTCCGAAGTGGTCTCTTCGATCTGCTGCTTGATCTGGGCAACGCGGCCTTCGATCTCGGCCTTCTGGCCAGCGCCATCGACGATGGTGGTGTTCTCCTTGGAGATCTGCACCTTCTTAGCGCGGCCGAGCATGTCGAGGCCAACGTTCTCGAGCTTGATGCCGAGGTCTTCCGAGATCACCTGGCCACCGGTCAGGATCGCGATGTCTTCCAGCATTGCCTTGCGGCGATCGCCGAAGCCCGGAGCCTTGACGGCAGCAATCTTCAGGCCGCCACGCAGCTTGTTGACTACGAGCGTTGCAAGAGCTTCGCCTTCAACGTCTTCAGCGATGATGACGAGCGGCTTGGACGACTGAACGACAGCTTCCAGAACTGGCAGCATCGCCTGCAGGTTCGACAGCTTCTTCTCGTGGAGGAGAATGTAGGCGTCTTCCAGCTCGGCAACCATCTTGTCCGGGTTGGTGACGAAGTATGGCGACAGGTAGCCGCGGTCGAACTGCATGCCTTCGACGACTTCCAGCTCGGTCTCAGCGGTCTTGGCTTCCTCGACGGTGATGACACCCTCGTTGCCGACCTTCTGCATGGCGTGGGCGATCATCTCGCCGATTTCCTTCTCGCCGTTAGCCGAGATGGTGCCGACCTGTGCAACTTCTTCCGAAGTGTTGATCTTCTTCGTGGCAGCAACCAGCTGCGCGACAACGTCGGTAACAGCCAGGTCGATACCGCGCTTCAGGTCCATCGGGTTCATGCCAGCGGCAACGGCCTTGTGGCCTTCCTGAACGATTGCCTGAGCGAGAACGGTCGCGGTCGTGGTGCCGTCACCAGCGATGTCGTTGGTCTTCGAAGCAACTTCGCGGACCAGCTGGGCGCCCATGTTCTCGAACTTGTCTTCCAGCTCGATTTCCTTGGCAACCGACACACCGTCCTTGGTGATGCGTGGTGCGCCGAAGGACTTGTCGATGACGACGTTACGGCCCTTGGGGCCAAGCGTTACCTTGACAGCGTCGGCGAGAATGTTGACGCCGCGCAGCATGCGCTCGCGGGCATCACGGGAGAAACGTACTTCTTTAGCAGCCATGTTCAGCTCCTGTTTCGCGGCCGTTCAGATGAACCGGCCAGAATTTCAATGGGATTCGTGGATAGACCGGAATTAACCGATGATGCCCATGATGTCGGATTCCTTCATGATCAGAAGGTCTTCGCCATTGAGCTTCACTTCGGTGCCCGACCACTTGCCGAACAGAACGCGGTCGCCAGCCTTGACGTCCAGCGGGACCAGCTTGCCAGCTTCGTCGCGCGCGCCGGAGCCAACGGCGACAATTTCGCCTTCCTGTGGCTTTTCCTTCGCGGTGTCGGGGATGATGATGCCGCCAGCGGTCTTTGCCTCGGACTCAACCCGACGAACGACCACGCGGTCATGGAGCGGGCGGAAATTCGACTGTGCCATCTCTGTGATGTCCTCAATAGGATAGATTGAACATTCCCCCTACCAGTAAGGCGGGAGGTTCGTTAGCACTCCCATCAGGCGAGTGCTAACACGTCTTTGAGATAGTGAGTGCAAAACGACGAGTCAACATCCGCGATCGGAATTAAATGCCGCTCGGGAACAAGGCCGTGACGCTACGCTGACCGGATCGTTGCAACCCAGTTGCGCGCCATCTTCAGGCCGACTGCGTCCGCCGTCTCGGCATGTCGGGCAGCCTCTTGTGGATAGCGCTTTGGCCAGTCGGGTTGTGATCGCGCCAGCCATTCCGAAAACTCTTCATTCCATTGCTCAACGACCGGCACATTTGCCTCGAAATGGAACTGCACGCCGTAAGCTGCACGTCCCAGACGAAAAGCCTGATTATGAGTCGTGATATTACCCGCAAGCCGCGTCGCGCCTCGCGGGAGGATGAATGTGTCATCGTGCCAGTGAAAAATCGGAAACTCGCTCGGCACGCCCAGGAAAAGCGGATCGTCCCGGCCATCTTCGGTCAGGCTGACCTCGTGCCAGCCAAACTCAGATGCGCCGCCGATGATGTTTTCGGCATGATACGCACGGGCGAGCAACTGGCTGCCAAGGCAGATGCCCAGGACCGACCGGTCAGCGTCAGAAAATCCACGCATCAATTGCAGCAGCTTCGGAAAGTAGGGATGTGCGTCGTCAGCCAGTGCGTTCTGTCCGCCACCCAGCACAATCATCGCCGAGAAATCGCCAATCGTTTCGGGCAGCGCATCGCCGTGGTGCGGACGCAGGAACTCGACCTGTGCACCGGCTTCCTCCAGCGCTGTCGACAATTGTCCAAGTGGCGTACCATCAAAATTTTGAACGACAAGAACACGCATGATGAACTTCTGGCCCGACTAGTAGAAACGACGATGCCAGCGTTAGCATGACCGATCGAAATGAGCCAAGAGAAGCGGCCATGACATTGCAAAATCGGGTGGATCCGTTCGGTGCGATACACGCCGTGCCGGAACGAGGCGATCTGACCGGCAATCGCGGTGTTCTTCACGACCCGTCGACGAAAACCCTGCTGAACCGGCGATGGACGACGACCGCATGGATCATCTGTGCGCTTGCTCACCCGCGCGGCGTGAAGCGTGAAGTGATGGGCCGCAACGTGCGCTCCGGCAAGGCGGGCTGGACCGAACTCTTTTTCCTCGATGAGGTGACTGCCCTCGCAGCTGGGCATCGACCCTGCTTTTATTGTCGCCGTGCCGCAGCCATGCAGTTTCAGCACTGCTTTGCGGCCGGGAATGGCTACAGCCACATGACGGCGCCGCAAATGGACAGGCTTCTCCACACGCAACGCCTTGCAACATCCCGTCCAACACTCGGCGCCGACGCAATTCGCAACCTTCCATCCGCAACGATGATTGCGGCCCAGGGTCAGCCGCTGGCCATCTTTGGAACAAGAGCGCTGGTGTGGAGCTTCGACGGATATGCCGGCGAAACGCCCCTGCCCCTGGAAGCCAAATTGCTGACGCCACAGGCTAGCATTGCTGCCCTTCGAAACGGCTACACGCCCCTATGGCACGTCTCTGCGGATCGCCCCAGCACATGACATGAAATTAGGAACGGATCGGGCCACAAAGCGTTTACCGACTGATCGGCCTTGGCCATCACTCCCAAACGTCCCCTGGCCGGCTTTTGCCGGCCTTCTTTTTGCCCGCTCGCCAGCTCCGTGCCATTTTGGGGATGACGCCACCTCTGCGACGACGTACACGGCCTCTAGAAACAACTGACGGAGCATCCCTTGGAGACACTGAAAGGCATCATCGGCGCAATCGGATACGCGATTTTGCTGACGGCCCTGATGGGCGCTGCAATGTACGGAATCTACCTGTTCGTATCCATGCTGAGTGTTTCGTAGAACGCCCGTTCCGCGTTAACCAATTGTTAACCATCGTCATCTAGCTTTGGTTCAGAACGGTTCAGGTTCTGACCACGGATGTACTGGCAGAGCTTCGAAACCACGGAAAAGGTCGGGTAATTCCCGGCCTTTTTACGTTTCCAGACCTATCTCTTCATTTCTCCCTGGCGACATTATCGCCCTGCCCGCGCCCTGTTGCGGTGGCAAGCGCGATCTTCAGATCCAGCGTCAGCGACTGCAGGCGAAGGTAGCGCTGATCCCAACGCGCCAGTTTCTCAGGGTCGCTCATGTCGATGCCATTGACCTGCGCAAGTCCGCTGATTCCCGGCTTGAGTGTAAAGACGCCACGCCGCGCCCGCTCCTCGATCAGCAAAGTCTGCACCGGAAGGCACGGCCTTGGACCGATCAGGCTGATCTCGTTGCGAAAGATGTTCCAGATCTGCGGAAGCTCGTCGATTTTTGTCTTGCGCAGGAAATGCCCCAGACGCGTCACCGAACTTGCAGACACTTCATTGGTCGCGGCCTGAACCGTGCCAAGCTTCATCGTTCTGAATTTGTAGCAGGTAAACTCCTCGCCGTGCTGGCCTACGCGTGTCTGTGCGAAGATCCCTGGGCCGGGCGACTGCAGGCGAATGAGAACCCAGACCGCAAGCAGCAACCACCACAGCAGCACCGCCACAGCAACGGCGAAAGCAAGATCAATGAAACGCTTCACGATGCGATAGAAAATATTGCTGCTCTGTCCATCGCTCAGGATGAGTTGCGGCTTTGAAAACGCATCTTCGCTCGTAATGAAATCGGCCAATACTCCCACAGAAACCGTCGGGGTCAGGGCGGCCAGCGGCTTGAATGCCAGCTGCGCCAGCCAGCGCGGGAGCCGATTGAGAACCGCAAGCTTGCCTGCCCACCGCGCGCCATAGACAGGCGGCAGGAAAACAGTCACCGCGCCGATTCCGTTGGCCTTGCCAACGACATCGACCGCTTCTCGCTTGGTGCGCGCGTAAAGCGTGTCCTTGCGATCATCGAGCGTATGGATGGACGAGATGTTGATGAAACGCGCAATCCCCGCCTCGCGCGCGGCGCGCAGCGTGTCGTTCAGAAGCTGGACATTGGCTTCACGAAAGCCTGTCACGTCCAGTTCGGCATCACTATTTGCAACCGCAAGATGGACGATCATGTCGTAGCCGGAGCCTTGCTGCGCCAGTTCCGGATAGCCGCATGTCAATTCTGCGGGAAAAAGCGCAGCCGCTTTTTGCGGATCGCGGCCGACGAGCAGCAATTGATGGCCACGCTTGCGCAGCAGGGGCACAAGTTCACGACCGACAAACCCGGTCGCTCCGGTAAGGACAATGCGCATGCGTTCCGTTCTCCAACTCGTCGCTGGTGCGGATTCTGTGCTTAGAGATGCGCGTCACACTGTGCAATCATCGTAAAGCCCGGACCCTCAAGACGCTGCCCGACAACGAGAACTCCGGCCCGTGTATCCACACCACATTGTTCGTGATCCTCCAAGGTCTGCACATCCGGTTGCGTGGCTGAGTGCTATCTACTAGGAGAGGTCTGAAACATGCTGGGACGGCACTACGTATGATGTCCAAAAGGACGATACCCTTACGCCTTCTGTCGCGGCACCTCGTAGCCGTCGCCCTTGATCTTTTTCTGTCCGGTGTGGCGATATACGCAGCTTACCTGACTGCTTATGGCTATCCGCGTGTAAACTACGTCCCCAATCTGGGGGCGAAGTTTATCGGCTTCGGAGCAGCCACGCTCCTGACCTATGTGATTTTCAAGCCCTATCGTGGGTCCTGGCGCTATGTTTCGTTGCCCGACCTGAGATCCATCGCTGTCGCATCCTTCTTCACGATGGTTCTCTACACTGTCGGGATGTTCCTGCTGTCGCGCGGCGAGGGCTTTCCGCGCTCTGTCGTCGTGCTCGGCTTCATCTACATGGTGATCGGTCTCGTCGGCGCACGCCTCGCCTACCGCATGTTTGTCGAACGCGTCATCCACTTCCCAAGCCTGTGGGGTGGGGTGAAGCGCGAGATGACGCCGGTGCTGCTCTACGGCTTTTCGGGCAGCGCCGAGAGCTTCATCAGATCCACCCGCCGCGATGGCAACAACAAGTTCGCAATCGTCGGCATCATCGACGATACCGACCGCAATGTCGGCCGCACAATCCAGGGCATCAAGGTGCTCGGTCAACTTTCTGCGCTTGAGGGCATCCGCTCAAAGCTGTCAAACCGCGGCATCGACGTCAGCGAATTGATCGTCACGCAACCGCGGCTGGACAAGGAGCACCTTGCGAAGGTCGTGGAAATGGCAACCGCCCTTGCGATCAAGGTTTCAAGGCTGCCTGATCCATCCGGCATGGCATCGCTGACCAGCAATTCGCTGATGCAACCACGCCCGATCGAACTGGGCGACCTGCTCGAACGCCCCGAAGTAAACACCGATGTCGCGGGCGTGGCGAGCATGATCGAAGGCAAGGTGGTGCTGGCGACCGGCGCCGGCGGCTCCATTGGCTCGGAACTTTCGCGTCAGATCGCGACTTTCCAGCCGCGCCGGCTGATCGTCACCGACAACTCCGAATTCCACCTCTACACGCTCGACAAGGAACTGCGCCAGCAGCATCCGGACATCGACATCGTCACGCGCGTCGTCGACGTGCGGGATCGCAGCCGGGTTGCCAGCACGTTCGCTGAATTCCAGCCTGATGTGGTCTTCCATGCCGCAGCGCTGAAGCATGTTCCGCTGATGGAGGAAAACCCGCTCGAAGCGGTCAAGACGAACATCCTTGGCACGAAGAACGTCGCCGACGCCGCTGTCGCGACCAAGGTTTCGATTTTCGTGCTGATCTCGACTGACAAGGCGGTAAATCCCACGAACATCATGGGCGCGACGAAGCGCTCGGCGGAAGCCTATTGCCAGTCACTGGACGTGACAACGGAAACGACCCAGTTCAAGACGGTCCGTTTCGGCAACGTCCTTGGCTCCAACGGGTCGGTCGTGCCGCGTTTTGAAGAGCAGATCGCGGCGGGAGGCCCCGTCACTGTCACCCATCCAGACATCGTCCGGTTTTTCATGACCATTCCGGAAGCGGTGCGTCTTGTCCTGCAGGCCAGTGCTCACGCCATCGGGCACCTCGATGAGCGCGGCAAGATCATGGTCCTGGACATGGGCAAGCCAGTGCGCATTGCCAGCCTTGCCGAACGCATGATCCAGTTGGCCGGGTTCCGCCCACGCATTGACATCGATATCGTGTTTACCGGCTTGAGACCCGGCGAAAAACTCTACGAAGAACTTTTCGACCCCAACGAGATTGCCGAAAAGAGAACCGATGAAGGCTATGTGGTGGCTTCACCGCGGGTGATCGACCGCCCGCTCGTGGAACGGACGCTGGAAGAACTGAAGGCTTGTGCAGAACGCGAAGACCTCGAACGCACCCTCGAACTTCTTCACCATATCGTCCCCGAATACCGCCGACTGGATCCTACGGAACAACCGATGAGCAGCACAAACTTATCGGAACTCTGACCCTCATCTTCAACATCCGGGACCAGTTGCTGATTTTTCAAACAACTTTTCAGGTTTATTCGTCACGCAGCACCTGAAAATCAGCTCGAATTAGACTCTTTTCTGCAACACCCTGCATACATTCAATGGCGGCGCTCGTTGCGGCCATATATGGCGGTTACGAATCGTGAACTGGCCAATCAATCTCACCTCAATATTCGGTCATTGAGGGGTCAGTGAAGATGAATCGGTACATCGCACTTGTATTGGGGTCTGCAATTCTTGCGTCGGGCTCAGCGTCCGCTGCCGACAACGTGACGAGCCAGGAAGACATCGCTTCCGCAATCGAAGTCGCATTCGGCGTCACGGCGACGACACGCTACATCTCACGCGGCGTGGCACAGTCCACTGGCCCCGCCATCCAGGGCTACATTGAGCCGTCCTATGGCATTTTCTATGCCGGCGTTTGGGCATCCAACGTTGATCTTGGCACGAGTGATCGTGCCGAAATCGATTTGTATGCGGGTATCCGCCCGCAGTTCGGCGATCTCTCGCTTGATCTCGGTTACGCACACTATTTCTATGACAAGACGGGCAGTTGCTGCGGCGAATGGTACGCCAAGGCCGAATACGCCTTTACCGAAGAATTCGCCGCCGGCGGCGAGATCTATTACGATCACGAGAACGATGCCAAGTACGGCGTCCTCAAGGCTTCGCTCGCACTGCCGCACGACTTCTCGGTGTCTGGCGCCTACGGCACCTACTTCGACAACACCAACGACTGGAATGTCGGCATCTCCTACACGCTTCAGGAGAAGATCACCCTGGACGCGCGCTACCACGATTCCAATCAGGGCCCAGCCTATTTCATCGCCTCGATCTCGTTCGATAGCTCGTTCAGGCTTGGTCGCTGAGTTTTCCATCCCTGCCCTACAGAGAACCCGGTGTCGCCACCGGGTTTTTTGTTGCCGTCCGTATTCCCCTCGCCTATCAGCATGAAAGGTTTACATGTGAGGCACTGTCCATGAATGCGGGTTTTCAGCGGGCCGACATCACGCTGGCCAACTGGCGCTTACATCCTTTCAGCCGCTACAGCTTTCAACACGTCGCCGAATTCGTGCCCGTGGCAGAGATCTGCCCTGCATCAAGCCTAGAACCTGCATCGCCCGGTGTCGCAGCACTCGCAGACATGCAGCTGAGCGAGCCCGATAGCCGCAGCATCGGAACAATCGCGCATCTGCGCCGCTCACATACCGACCACCTCGTCGTCATGCGAAACGGAAATCTGCTCGCCGAATGGCTTGACGAAGGTGTCGATCCGTCCCGCCCGCACCTCATTTTCTCCGTGTCTAAATCGGTCACCGGAATGCTGGCCGGGATCGCCGCACAGGAAGGCCACCTCGACCCCGACGCGCCGATCATTACCTATGTTCCGTCGATCGCGTCATCGACCTACGGCACGGCCACCGTGCGCCATCTTCTCGACATGACCGTCGACCTCGATTTTGACGAGGAATATCTCGATGACGGCGGCGCGTTTGACCGTTATCGCCGCGCCATGCTCTGGAACCCGGAACGTCCCGAAACCACGCCCGAGACGATGGAAGCCTTCCTTGCAACGCTTGGCGCGCAAGGTCACGGCCATGGGCGCAAATTCTATTACGCCTCGCCCAACACCGACCTGCTCGGTCTGGTCATTGAGCGTGCGACCGGCATCCGCCTTCATCAGTATCTTGCCGAAAAGCTCTGGCGCCCGATGGGAGCACTTGGTGCTGCCTATGTGACGGTGGACCGCGTCGGCACCGCGCGAACTGCCGGTGGCATGTGCGTCACCACGCGCGACCTGGCCCGTCTCGGACAGATCGTGCTTGACGGCGGGCGCACCCGACAGGGCAATCAGGTGATCCCTTCCAGCTGGATCTCCGACATGCGCAGCAACGGCGATCGTCGTGCCTGGGTCGACGGCAACTTCAACGACATGTTCATCGATGGCCGATACCGCTCCTGCTGGTATGACGTTGGCGACGGTCGCGGCAGCTTTGCAGCCGTCGGCATTCACGGGCAATGGCTGTGGTGCGACCCGCAAAGCAACATCGTGATCGCCAAGACCTCAAGTCGACCAGCCGCCAGCGACGATGATGAAACTGCGCTGGAAATCCTGATGCTTGGCCAAATCGCCAAGGCATATGAAACACTTTGACGACCGACTTTCCGGAGAACACCATGTCCGCACGCCCTGCCCTCACCCCGCTTGCAGCCAGCTTGCCGGCAACCGTCCCATTCGTTGGCCCGGAAGCGCTCGAGCGGCAGAGCGGCAAGCCGTTTCGCGCGCGGATCGGTGCTAATGAAAGCGGGTTCGGTCCATCCCCGAAGGTCAAGGCGGCAATCGCTGCTGCTGCCGATCATGTCTGGAAATATGCCGATCCCGAAAATTTCGAGTTGAAGGCAGCGCTTGCGCAGCATCACGGGGTGAAGGCTGAAAATATCGTAGTCGGCGAAGGCATCGACGGGCTGCTTGGTCTGATCGTGCGCCTTTACCTGAGCGAGGGCCAGACCGTTGTCACCTCGCTCGGTGGCTATCCCACCTTCAATTTCCATGTCGCCGGCTTCGGCGGTCGCCTGGTGACCGTGCCCTACCGCAACGACCGCGAAGACATCGACGCATTGCTCGAGGCAGCCAAGCGTGAGAATGCCAAGCTGGTCTATTTTGCCAACCCGGACAACCCGATGGGTACCTGGTGGGAAGCCGCCGATGTCCAGCGGCTGATCGACGGTCTGCCCGAAACCACCCTTCTGGTACTCGACGAGGCCTATGGCGAAACCGCGCCCGCTTCCGCGATTCCCGCGCTCGACGTGAGCCGCCCGAATGTGCTGCGTATGCGGACCTTCTCCAAAGCCTACGGTCTGGCCGGCCTGCGCTGCGGCTATGCTATCGGCGAGGCCGAGACCATCAGCAGCTTCGACAAGGTGCGCAATCATTTCGGCGTCAACCGCGTGGCGATCTCCGCAGCTCTGGCTGCGCTGGAAGATCAGACCTATCTGCGCAGCGTGATCGAACAGGTCGCCGCCGGGCGCGCGCGCATCTCGGCAATCGCTGCTGCAAACGGACTTTCTGCCATCCCCTCCGCTACCAATTTCGTTGCTGTCGATTGTGGCGGTGATGGAGCTTTTGCGCTGAAGATCATGCAGGGGCTCGTCGCGCGCGGGCTTTTTGTACGCAAGCCGATGGCGCCTGGGCTCGATCGCTGCATCCGCGTCAGCGTCGGCACCGACGCCGACATGGACCTGTTCGAAGCAGAACTGCCACAGGTACTTGCGGAGGCCAGAGCCTAGCTCCTTCGTCCGAAAGACATCTTGACCGAGGCTGCGCAATCTCCCATCACCACGCAATGCGCGCAAATTATCATCTTCAGCGACTTTTCGTGGCCGACGACCTTGCCCCAGGCATCACCTTCGATGCCGACAAGAGCCAGAGCCATTACCTCGCGCATGTTCTGCGCAAGAGCGAAGGCGCGGAGCTTCTGGTTTTCAACGGGCGTGACGGCGAGTGGCTGGCGCGCATCAGCGCCGTCACCAAGAAGGCCGTCAGCCTTTCCGTCGAGGCGCAGACACGGCCGCAAACGCCGGCACCTGATCTGGTCTACGCTTTTGCGCCACTCAAGGTCGGCCGACTGGACTATCTGGTGCAGAAAGCGGTCGAGATGGGCGCTGGCCTGCTGCAGCCGGCCTTGACCCAGCACACACAGATGCACCGTGTCTCCGTCGAAAAGCTCGAGGCCAATGTGATCGAGGCCGCCGAACAGTGCGGCGTTCTCGCGGTCCCGCCAGTTGCGCAGCCGCTGAAGCTAGAGGCGTTGCTGGCCGGCTGGGAAAGCGACCGGAGACTGATCTTTTGTGATGAAAGCGCCGCAACGAACAACCCGATGGCCGCGCTGCAATCCATCTCCGAGAGGAAGCTTGGCCTTCTCGTCGGCCCCGAGGGCGGTTTTTCAGACGATGAACGAAAAATGCTGCGCTCGCTGCCGTTCGTGACCGCTATTCCGCTCGGGCCGCGCATCCTGCGGGCAGACACGGCTGCGGTCGCTGCCCTTGCGGTAATTCAGGCGACGATTGGCGACTGGGCGTGACAGATACAGGCACACTCAACATACTGTCAGGAATTTTCGCTTGATCGTGGCGCAGTCTTGGGCTCAACACTCGCCAGGACTGCACAGAATTTGACCGGCCGGACGATGTAAGGACACCTCATGGCGCGCGATACCACCGACTTCCGACCGATTGAAGGCAAAGACGAACTCGTCGCGTATCTCGCCGCGGGCAACAAACCCAAAGACCAGTGGCGCATTGGCACCGAGCACGAAAAGTTTCCGTTCTATGTCGCCGACAATTCGCCGGTGCCCTACGAAGGCGACCGTGGCATCAAGGCGCTGCTGGAGGGCATGCAGGATATGCTCGGCTGGGAGCCGATCATCGACGCAGGCAACATCATCGGCCTGGTCGAGCCAACCGGACACGGCGCCATCAGCCTTGAGCCGGGCGGACAGTTCGAACTGTCGGGCGCACCGGTCGAAACGCTGCATCAGACCTGCCGTGAAGGCAACGCGCATCTGGCCCAGCTGCGAGAGATCGCCGAACCGCTTGGCATCCGCTTCCTCGGACTTGGCGGCAGCCCGAAATGGTCGCTTGCGCAGACTCCGCGCATGCCGAAGTCGCGCTACGACATCATGACCGCCTATATGCCGAAGGTCGGCAGCCAGGGTCTGGACATGATGTACCGCACCTCCACGATCCAGGTGAATCTGGACTTCGACAGCGAAGCCGACATGCGCCGCAAGATGCAAGTTTCGCTCAAGCTGCAACCGCTGGCGACCGCCTTGTTTGCCAATTCGCCGTTCACCGAAGGCAAGCCCAACGGGCTGCAAAGCTGGCGTGGCGACATCTGGCGCGACACCGACAACCAGCGCTCCGGCCTGCTTGAGTTCTGCTTCTCGCCGGAATTCGGCTTTGCCGACTATGTCGACTGGGCGCTCGACGTGCCGATGTACTTCCTGATCCGCGAGGATCGCTATTTCGACGTCACGCATGTGACCTTCCGCCAGTTCATGAACGGCGCTCTTCGCAATGAAGTACCGGACGGCCTGCCGACGATGGGCGACTGGGCAAACCACCTTTCAACGCTGTTCCCGGATGTGCGCCTCAAGCGGTTTCTGGAAATGCGCGGTGCCGATGGTGGCCCGTGGCGCCGCATCTGCGCGCTTCCTGCCCTGTGGGTTGGCTTGCTCTATGACGACGCTGCGCTGGAGGCCGCGGAGGCCCTGACACGCGACTGGACCTTCGCCGAGGTTTCAGCGATGCGCGACGCAGTGCCCGCGCAGGGTCTTGCTACCGAGTTTCTAAGCCACTCCTTGCGTGAAACCGCCCGCGAGGTGCTTGCAATCTCACGCATCGGGCTTGCAAACCGCGCAAACAAGAACAGCGAAGGGGTTGACGAAACAACCTTCATCGCGCCGCTTGAAGAGGTTGTCGCCCGTGGCACGACCAGCGCGCAGGAGATGCTGTCTGCCTATAATTCGCGCTGGAACCAGTCAGTCGAGCCCGTATTCACCGAGTACGCCTACTGATCTTCCCTGCGCGCATGTCCGCCTGATGATCACAGCCGCTGCCGGCGCGAAGCATTTGCTCCGCGTTCGGGAGAGCTGCGCGAAAGTCATCGACTGGCCGAAAGCCGGACTCCACTTTTCAGGCCGATGCTCTAGTCTTCCTAAGATCCAACCCCGAGGAGACCCCGTATGTCATCCCTGTTCGACATGCTCGCCGGCGCGCAGAACGGCAATGCGCTCAACCAGATCGCCCGTCAGTTCAATCTTTCCCAGCAACAGGCGCAGGATGCGATGGAGGCTCTGCTGCCGGCATTCAGCCAGGGGCTGAAGCGAAACGCTGCCACGCCCAACGATTTGGGTTCATTTCTCAGCGCACTGGCATCAGGCCAGCACGCCAAATATTACGAGGACGCGTCCAACGCCTTTTCTTCCCAGGGCCTGCAGGACGGCAATGGCATCCTCGGCCATCTGTTCGGCTCCAAGGATCTTTCCCGCGCAGTCGCGCAGCAGGCTTCGCAGGCAACTGGTATCGGCCAGGACATCCTCAAACAGATGCTGCCGGTCCTCGCCTCGATGATCATGGGCGGGCTTTTCAAGCAATCGACCGGCCAGACCCAGCAGGCAGCGCAGTCGGCCAATCCCCTGCAGCAGATCATCGAACAGATGATGCGAGGTGGCATGGGACAAGCGCAGCAGTCTCAGCCACAGGCTGGCCAGACACCGTTTGAAAACCCTCTCGGAAAGATGCTGGAGGGCATGTTCGGCGGCGGTCAGCCACGCCCGCAAAGCCGCGATACACAGCAGCCCCCGCTCAACAACAACCCGCTCGGCCGGATCTTCGAGGAAATGCTGGGCGCCGGCGCACAGAACGCGGCTCCCAAGCCTGCCCCCGCGCCGAAGGCAAATCCGAGCGGACGGGCACGCAGCCCGTATGACGACCTGTTTGGCGACATGTTCGAAAGCGGCGCCAAAACCCGCGACAATTACCAGCAAGGCATGGAATCGATCTTCGACCAGTTCCTGCAGGGAATGAAGAAGCGGTAGCGATCCGTCCGTGCCAACGCCAGCCGCGCGGCACTTCTCACGGCCACCGCACGAAAAAGCCCGGCCTTTTTGCAAAGACCGGGCAGTTGGCAGGCGACCGGAAGGGGTCCGGTGGTTGTGGGACAAGCCTGCGGAAACTCCAAAGCGTGTCGCGCGCTCTCAGGTTCGCGTCACGCGCTTTCAGCTGCAACATTCACGCATGTCCTGATCCCGAAACCGGTTCCCCATTTTGGGGAGACATGCGCCAATCTTGTCAGCCGACGCGCCGCATGTTCTCTTCGATGCGGTGGCGCTCTTGTGCCAGTTCGCTCAGACGGGTGGTCGGATCGGTGCCAAACGCGCCGCGGCCGACCACTTCGATATCTCCCCGCATGAGGCCGATATCGGCCAGCTGCCGGTCACTCATCGTCGCCAGATAGTCGACCTGGCCCTGGTTTTTCAGGGAGCGGACGAGCACGGCCAGGCGATCCCCGAATCGCACCATGGCGGCAATCGTGCGCGACCCGGCACGTGTCGCGGGCGCGGAATAATCGAGGGCGGTCATGTCGTCTCTCCTTGGTAAGCGGGCGCGCGAAAACCGGCCGCAACAGCGTCTCGAAACGCGGCTCCGGCACGCATCACACCTGATGGTTTGAACACATCATCAATCTCACGCGGGCATTGATTAGTCTAACGAATGTTTTTAATGTGTGGCATCAATGAACTTTATGGGTTCGCCATGGCCGCGCCGCTCGATCTCGACCAGCTTCATACATTCATCACCATTGCCGACACTGGCAGCTTTACCAAAGCGGCCGAAGAGGTGCATCGCACGCAATCGGCGGTGTCGATGCAGATGCGTCGTCTTGAAGAGCGTCTGGGCAAGGCGTTGTTCGAAAAGGACGGTCGCACCAACCGCCTCACCGAAGAAGGCGAAAGGCTTCTGACCTATGCGCGACGGCTTTTGCGGCTCAATCGCGAGACGCTCGCCGCCTTCGACGACACGAGCCTTGAAGGCCATATCCGCATCGGCACGCCCGACGACTACGCCGACCGTTTTCTCCCCGAGATCATGGCGCGTTTCTCGCGCTCCAATCCGCGCGTGGAGCTGTCGATCACCTGCGAGCCGACCTACAATCTGATCGAACAGATCAAACGGGGCATGCTCGACATCGCCATCGTCACCCATAGTGGCTCAAAGGGAACCTCAGAAATCGTGCGCCGCGAGCCGCTGCTGTGGGTGACCTCTGCCAACCACCCGGTCCATACCGAAGAGGTTCTGCCCATCGCCGTCGGCCGCACCACCTGCATGTGGCGTCGGGCGGCGTGCGACATGCTCGATCAGATGGATCGCGACTATCGCATCCTGTTCACCAGCTGGTCCGCGACAGTCATCATTGCAGCCGTGCTCTCCGGGCAGGCCGTGTCGGTGCTGCCGGAATGCGCACTGCGTCCCGGCATGCGCATTCTTGGTGAGGCGGATGGATTTGGCGCGCTGCCGGACATTCATATCGGCATCATGCGCGGACATTCCAGCCAACCCGAAGTCGTGGATGCTTTGGCGCGTCATATTGGCGAGAGCCTCGACAACATCACTGTGCCAGCCAGCCAGGAGCGTGGCGAATTCGACTTCGCCGGGCTTGGCTATGCGCGCGGCACACGGATCAAGCCCGGTCATGTCCTCGCCGGCTGGTGACTTGACCGTGCCCGCCCCGCTGATGCCAAGGTCAGATCATGAACGATATCTTCGCCAGCGATTCGCGCACCAATGCGACTGAGTACACCGTCACGGAAATTTCCGGCACGCTGAAGCGGACGGTCGAGGACGCGTTCGGCAATGTGCGGGTGCGCGGTGAAATCTCCGGGTATCGCGGACCGCATTCGTCTGGCCATGCCTATTTCGCACTGAAGGATGACCGGGCGCGGCTGGAAGCCGTGATCTGGAAGGGCAATTTCACCAAGCTGAAGTTCCGGCCGGAAGAAGGCATGGAGGTCATCGCCTCGGGCAAGTTGACGACCTATCCGGGCTCGTCAAAGTACCAGATCGTCATCGACAATCTCGAACCTGCCGGGGCCGGCGCGCTGATGGCGCTCTTGGAAGAGCGGCGCAAGCGGCTGGCCGCCGAGGGACTGTTCGCCGACAACCGCAAGCAATTGCTGCCCTTCATGCCGCGCATCGTCGGCGTCGTCACCTCGCCGACCGGTGCGGTGATCCGCGACATCATCCACCGCATCACCGACCGGTTTCCGCTGCATGTGCTGGTGTGGCCGGTGCGGGTGCAGGGCGACACCTCCGGCGCGGAAGTCGCCGCCGCGATCAATGGCTTCAACGCGCTCGACCCGAACGGGCCGATTGCCCGCCCCGACGTGCTGATCGTCGCGCGTGGCGGCGGCAGCCTCGAAGACCTTTGGGGCTTTAACGACGAAGCGGTGGTGCGCGCGGTCGCAGCTTCCGACATTCCGGTGATCTCGGCGGTCGGCCACGAGACCGACTGGACGCTGATCGACCACGTTGCCGACGTCCGTGCGCCGACGCCGACAGGTGCCGCCGAAATGGCGGTGCCGGTGAAGGCTGAACTGGAAGCGACGGTGGCAGGGCTGGCGGCACGGCTGCGCGGCGCGGTCTCGCGCCACAATACGCGCAAGCGTCAGGCGCTGAACGCAACATCACGCGCCCTGCCCTCGCCTGACCAATTGCTCGGCACGCGCCGCCAGCGCTTCGACGAAGCTGCCAGCCGGCTGACGCGGGCGCTGACCACCAATATCGAAGCCAAGCAGTTGCGCCTGCGTGGATTGCGTCTGTCGCCTGCGGTGCTGAAACGGCGCATCGAGGATGCGCGTCGTCGGGTTGAGCGCGATGGCGACCGCCTCCCCGTGGTGTTCCGCTCACTCGTGCAGGGCGCGCGGGGGCGGCTCGACCGCCACGCCAGCCGCGTGAGCCCACTTGCGCTGTCGCGCCGTCTTGATACCCACGGCCAGACGCTGCGCGTTCTTGAACGCCGCATTGACGCGATCATGGATGTGAATATCGAACGCCGCGATGCCCGGCTCCATCGCGCTGCGCTTCGTTTGAGGCTCGAGCCAATCGAGGAGAAACTGCGCGCGCGCCGGCGACGGCTGGATCAGGCGGAGCGCCTGCTGAAAAGCGTCTCCTACCAGTCGATTCTCGACCGCGGCTTCGCCCTCGTCACCGACGAAGCGGGCACCCTGGTGCGTCGCGCCGCCGACATCGCCCGAAACGCCGCACTGCTGCTGGAATTTGCCGATGGCAAGGTGGACGTGATCGCGACCAAAGGCGAAGCGCCGAAGTCGAAGCCTGCGCCAAACAAAAGTGGCGGCACTCAGGGATCGCTGTTTTAGCGCATGTCTCCCGAAAGGGAGAACCGGTTTCGAAACAAAGGCATGCGCGAATACGGCAACTTAAAGCGTGTGACGCGAATCCGGGAGGTCGCGTCAGGCTTCAGCCTGACCGCCAGACAATCTGCGTGTACGATCAGCGTACCAATGACAATCTGATTATCGCGGCCAGAGATGGAACTTGGTGGGGGAAGTTAAGATGGTACGGTTGGCTGGGTTCGAACCAGCGACCTCCGGATCCACAATCCGGCGCTCTAACCAACTGAGCTACAACCGCACACGGCAGCCTTGGGGCTTGGCGAGGCTATTACGGGCAATTGGCGGGGAATTCAAGCACCTAAAGCAAGTTGTTCCCGCAAAAATAGAAAAAGGCCGGGGGGAGGAGAACCCGGCCTTTCGCTATTGTTGACCGGCTACATGAGAACCGGTCGGCTTCCCGCGCGTGAAAGGGAGGAGATTTTCACGCTACGGGTAGATAAACTCCGGCAACTTCATGGGAAAATCTGCATTCCACATGTCGAATCCGGCAATTTTCACGCTTTCACGCGAGTGCTTCAGGCGACCTTGAGTTCCTGAGCTGCCTTGGACATCACGTCCTTGAAAGGCTTCGACAGATCTTCTGCGGCACGTGCCGAAGAGGTCTGGAAATCCTTGGCCTGCTCGATCGCGGTTTCGAACGACTTGCGCATGAACGCGGTCTGCAGCTCGAGAACTTCGGACAGCGACTTCGCGCCAACCAATGCCTCGAAGTGCGAGAAGCCGGCTTCGGCGTTCGCACGTGCAACGCCGATCGACTTCAGCGACAGCTCGCTGCCGGTGGCCTTTGCGGTGTTAAAAGTTGATTCGAACATCTTCTGGGCGTTTTCGGCACCAAGCTTCATCTTGGCATAGGCGTCTTTCGACGTTTCGACGCTCTTTTCAGCGAATGCACGGATCTGCTCAGATGCCTTTTCAGCATCGAGGGTCGGGAATTCTACGGTATTTGCGGCAACTTTCGTCATTGCTTGCTCCTTTGCTGGAACGCCTCAGCGTCATTTGACGCAGGGTGACTTCCTGCTGTGAAGTCTATATAGACACCTTATTGCTGCATTGCAACATAAATATTGCGACGCAGCAATTGTCACTTTTCACGTTAACCAAGGTGCCAGATTCACCTGTCCCTAACGGTGGCTGACCTAGACTGGGAACCGCATTGATTTTATTAACAATGCGTTAAACGACTTCCATGTGTTTGGAAGAAAGGCATCGGGTTCCGCATGGCCTCTGGCCCCTACTCTTTCATCGACATTGCTGTTCTGGAAGAAGTTCGCGCGCGGTTTGCAGCGGGAGATGCTCTTGCGATTCTGACGCCGGATCTTGCCGAAGTCATCTGGGCCAACGGCGCGGGTGCGCTGCTGTTGGGGCAAGCCGATATCGAATCGGTGATGGGCTCGTCCTCAGGGCTCAGCCGCACCGCCCAGCGGCAGATAGCGGCAGCGCCGGGCTTTCCACACACCGTTCGAAACAGAACTCTGGCTGTGCGCCTTGCGACCGACCTCGTCAGCCGCACGGTCGCTGTGGAGGTCAATTCGCTGCGACTGCCAGGCGGAGAGCAGGCCTTGCTTCTTGCCGTGGCCAACCAGGCTCCTGATGCCGGCGATGTCCACTTGCGCATTATCGAGGGGTTTGAGGAAGCGGGCTATTTTGCTGCGCTGATCGATGCCGACGCTCAGGTCACGGCAGCCACTGAAGGCTTCGATGAACTGGGCATCGGCAGCGAAACGCTTCACCGGCTTGTTGCCGAGGTGGCCCATGAAAGCGACCGGCTGGTGAAGCGCCCCGTCGCGGCGCATGGGGGACGCATCCCCGCCGGGATCGCGCGGCTTGTCGACGAGCCGCGCCTGCATCTTCTGATTGCCATCGACGCGCTTCTCGACCCGCCGGCGCAAGCCGAAACGTCGAGCGGCGACAGCGGCCTTCCAGAACCCTCCGAATCAGACCTGATCGAGCGCATCCGCGAAGACAGCAACCTGCCGCAACGCCGGTCAGGCGAGCCGGCGTCCATCGGCCGGCATGACAACAGTCAGCCTGAGAAGGCAGCCGCTGCGCCGCTGCGGTTCATCTGGCGCACCGACAATGAAGATCGGCTGACATTCATGTCGCCAGAATTTCTTCAGCAGGTCAGTGCGCACACAACCGAGCTGATCGGGAAACCGTTCCTGGAAGTTTCCGACAGCCTTGGCCTCGACCCGGACGGCGACGTTGCGACGCTGCTTCAGCGGCGCGACACCTGGTCAGGCCGTACCGTCAATTGGCCGCTGGCCGATAGCGAACTGGTCGCGCCCGTAGACCTCGCAGCGCTGCCGACCTACAGCCGCAGCCGCGAATTCGAGGGCTTTCGCGGTTTCGGTGTCCTGCGCGCAGCCGAAGCGATAGCAAAACCGGCCCCGGAGATTCAGCCGGACGCTTCCAGCTCCCCTCCTCCAGCCGAAGCAGGCGAGACTCCGGCACAACTCAGCGACACCGATCCCTATCACGGCGAAAAGCCGGTTCTGTCGATTTCAGACAGCCCCGAGCGGCGTCAAAGCGATAAGGTGATCCGTCTTGCCGAGCGCCGTTCCGGAACTGCTGATTCTGTTCATGGCCCGCAGCTTTCCGCTGGCGATCGCAACGCGCTGGAAGAAATCCGGCGGCGTTTGAGCGAAGACTACGATCAGGCGAAAGCAGGCACTCCGTCCCATCCGACCAAACCCGCTGATGAGGATGTAGCAGCCTCGCCGGACGTGCCCGCACCGGAGGAAGCCAGCCCTCCTGCACCAACCTCCGACCACCCGCAGCCGCCGGCGCCCAGCTGGCAGCCTGATAGCCACGGCGTCATGCCGTCGGCATTCTCCCTCGGCCGCCATCAGCAATCGCTTGATCCCGACTTCCTGTCCGGTCTGCCTCTGGCAATTCTGGTTCATGCCGGCGATGAGCTTTACTTCGCCAATGCGGCGTTTCTGGCTCTCACCGGCTTTGACAACCTGGATCACATCCGTCGCGCCGGTGGGCTGGATCATCTGTTCGCCGACCCGGCAAGCGGCGATGAGGCGGAACGTGAACGCAGGCCACTGCTGCGCACAGCTTCCGACGATACCATCGCGGTTGAAGCGCACCTTCAGTCGGTCCGCTGGCAAGACCGCTCGGCGCTGCTGCTGTCGGTGACGAAGGTTCCGTCAAATAAGGCGGCGCGATCTGCCATCGCCGATCCGCAATCTGAAATCGAATCGCCTCAAGTTTCGGCGCAAATGTTTGCACCCGCTGACGTGGCAACCTCGACCGCAGAATTTGCGGCGCTGGAAAAACGTGTCGCTGAAATGCGCACGATCATCGACACCGCCACCGACGGTGTGGTGCTGATCACCCGCGACAACACGATCCGAAGCATCAGCCATCCTGCAGAAGCCCTGTTTGGGGTCGACAGTGCGGCCGTGGAAGGTCAGCCTTTTGCGTCGCTTTTTGCCGTCGAAAGCCAGAAATCGGCATCCGACTATCTTGCCGGCCTGTCCGACAACGGCGTCGCCAGCGTGCTTAATGACGGGCGTGAGGTCATCGGACGCGAGGCGGAAGGTGGCTATATCCCATTGTTCATGACCATCGGTCGCCTGCCCGATGACAGCGGCTACTGCGCTGTCGTGCGTGACATCACCCAGTGGAAACGCGCCGAGGAAGAACTGACCCAGGCACGAGCCGTCGCCGAGCGTTCATCTTCGCAAAAGACCGAGTTTCTGGCGCGCGTGAGCCATGAAATTCGCACGCCGCTCAATGCGATCATCGGTTTTTCCGAGCTAATGATGGACGAGAAGTTCGGCCCGATCGGCTCCGACCGCTATCGCGACTATCTGCGCGACATCAACAAGTCGGGCAATCATGTCCTCGATCTCGTCAACGACCTTCTCGACATTTCCAAGATCGAGGCCGGCGAGCAGGAGATGAACTACGAGTCCGTCTCGCTTAACGACACATTGGCCGAATGCGTCGCGATGATGCAGCCGCAGGCCAATCGCGAGCGGGTGATCATCCGCTCGAGCCTGTCGTCGCGCCTGCCGGAAGTGGTGGCAGACCTGCGCAGTGTGCGCCAGATCGCGCTCAACCTTCTGTCAAATGCGATCCGTTACACCCAGGCGGGCGGACAGGTGATCGTATCGACGTCCTACGAGCCATCCGGTGAAGTTGTCATGCGGGTGCGCGATACCGGCATCGGGATGACGCTGTCCGAGATCGATCAGGCGCTGAAGCCGTTCAAGCAGATCAACGCGTTGAAGCGTGGCCGCCATGATGGCACCGGGCTTGGCCTGCCGCTGACCAAGGCAATGGTCGAGGCAAATCGCGCCAAGTTCGTCATTGCCTCCACCCCCGGCGAAGGCACGCTGGTGGAAGTCACTTTTCCATCGACGCGCGTACTGGCCGAATAGCGGCCAGATTAAAGCATTTCCGCTTTTCCTCGAATCGCGGAATTGCTCTAGCGCTGCCCCTCGTGGCGCAGGATCAGTCCGACAAACAGACTCGCAAACAGCACGATCGCCAGCGCATAGGGCGCAGCTTCCACCATCATGCCTTCAGACGTGCGGCTGAATACCGCCGTCGACAAAGTGCTGTAGCCGATTGGGGCCAGCAGGAAGGTGATCGGCAGTTCCTTCACGACCATGATGAATACCAAAAGACCGCCGGACACGAGCGAGCGCCGCAACAGCGGGAAGGTCGTCAGCATGAACGATGCAAATCCACTATGGCCGAGCGAACGCGACACTTCCTCGTAACGCGGTCCAATCTGCAGCAAGCGGCTGCGGATCGGGCCGATCGCCAGCGCCAGGAAAGTCATGGCATAGGCAAAGAGCAACAATGGCAGGCTCTGGTAGAGGAAAGGCGCGGCCCGCAGGGCAAAGAATGCCATCGACAGCGCGAAAGCCAATGGCGGTACCGAGTAGCCGAGATAGACCAGCCGGTCGAGTGCGGATGAAGCGCGCGACGGGAACCGGACCGTCAGATACACGACCGGCAGCGCCAGAGCCGTCGCAATGGCAGCAGCAGGCAAAGCCACGGCAGTGGTGCGGTAAAAGGCACCCGCGACCTCCATCAGATCCACCACGGTGTCTGTCTGTCCCATCCAGAAGATGATCACGACCAGTGGCAGTCCAAGCGACGTGGCATAGACGAGCAGAACGAACAGCCATGCCAGCGGCGTCGCACGTCCCAGCGCCACCGGCACTGCCGGCCGTGCTGTGCCCTTGCCGACCCGCGCATAGCGCTGGCCGCGCAGGCGCGCATCAATCAGCACGAAGGACAGTGTCACCGCCATCAGCATCAGCGAAAGCCATGCTGCATAGACCCGGTCGAACGCCCCGGAATATTGCGTGAAGATCGCGTAGCTGAAGACCTCGTAGCGCATCAGCGCAATGACGCCGAAATCCCCAAGCACGTAAAGGGCAATGACCAGCCAGCCCGACAGGAGCGCTGGTCGGATGTTTGGCAGCACGACGGAGACGAATGTCTGCCACGGCGTGCGTCCAAGACTGCGCGCTGACTCTTCAAGGCTCGGATCCAGTCCCAGCATCGAAGCGCGCAAATTGAGAAACAGATAGGGGAAAGTGTAAAGCGACAGGGCAATCGCCGAGCCGGAAAGCCCCTCAGGGCGCGGCAGGCGTATCCCAAAATAATGATTGGCGAACCCGTAATAGCCGGACAACCCCATCAGGGCATAGGCCATCACATAGCCAGGCACGGCCAGCGGCAGGACGCCCATGATCGCATGAAACTTGCGAAATTTCAGATCGCTGCGCGTGACCAGCCAGGCAAAGGGCAATGCGATCAGCGTGGTCAGCGCCAGAACGCTCAGCGTCAGCAACAGCGTATTCGACAAGAGCCGCAGGTTGCGCTCGCGAAATACAATATCCACCAGCGTCGCGGCATCGGCCTCAAGGGCACGCGCGAGCAGATAGACCATAGGCAGCAACATCCCCGCCGCAACGAGCGCGGCAGGGATGAGCAGAAGAGCCGAGGGCCGCCGCTTGAGCGACGGCCCGGCAATATCAGTCACGGTGCTCAGAGCAGGCCGACCTCGCGCAGCAGCGCCAAGGTGCCCTCAAGATCGCTGATCTGGTCGATGTCGATCTTCGGGCTGATCTCCTGCAGCTTTGCAAACGGCTCGAGCGTCGCATTGCCGATGATGCCCGGCACGACAGGATATTCGTTGCCCTGCAAGGTGATGTACTGCTGGGCGGTCGTCGACAGCAGATAATCGATGAATTTACGGGCAGTTTCCTGATTGTCGCTGGCAGCAACGATGCCGGCGCCAGCCACGTTCAGCAGGTTGCCAATGTCGCCCGCCTGAAAATGCGTCTGTGCAACAGGGAACTTGTCATCGCGGGCAATGTAGCGACCGAGATAGTAGTTGTTCACCAGGCCGAAATCGACTTCGCCATTCGCAATCGCTTCGATCTGTGTGCCATTGTTGCGGTAGACCTTGGCGTCGTTGGCGATCATGCCCTCAAGCCACGTCTTGGCCGCATCATCACCGTGAGCGACACGGAACGCCGTCACGAAAGCCTGGAACGAACCGTTGGTCGGCGCCCATGCAACGCGGCCCTTGTACTTCTCGTTCGTAAGATCGGTGATCGAGGCTGGCATATCGGCGTCGGCAACGCGTTCCGTCGAATAGACCAGTGTGCGCGAGCGGCCGCTGGTCGGTGCCCACTTGTTGTTGACATTGCGGAATGCGGGAGCGACGCCCTCATTCACCTCGGCCGGGAGATCGGCAAACAACGGCGCGATCGCACCCAGCGAGCCACCATCCTGCGCCCAGAAGACGTCTGCAGGAGACTGTCCGCCCTCTTCCTGAAGCAGCGTCGCAAGCTCGGACGTGCCGGCATAGCGGACATTTGCCTTGATGCCGGTGTCGGCTTCAAACTGTGCGATGATCGGCGCGACAAGCGACTCACCGCGGCCCGAATAAATGACGAGCTCTTCGGCCAGCGCCGCGGCCGGCATGCTCAGTGCAAGCGCCACGCAGCCCGCAAGAAACTTTTTCATGATGATGCTCCCGTTCCAGGTCAAAGGTGGAGGACAGTGTCAGGGTTCATCGCGCTGGCTGCGAAAAGGGCTACGCGACTGGAAGAGCCGTACAATACCTGATTGTTATTATCAAGATTGGTCCAGTACCGGGGCCGGTGTTTTGACGCGCCTTTGGATAAAGGGCGGCCAAAAGAAAAAGGCGCCTCACAGAAGCGCCGGAGTTCAGAAAGGCTGTCACACAAGGCTTGAGCGAACCCCGCTCCAAAAGAGCGAAAATCCCCCCTCAAGTTGCGGATAAATATCGCTGCCAGATATTAACGAGTCCTTACCGTAGCCGTGAAAATTTACCCAATCGTATCCTCTGTGAAGACGAGGTAAATTTTCTCGTTACTCTTCTTTAACCGTGTTTTCCGGCTTGGCGGCGACTAGTGGCCTATGACTGCAAAGCCGGAATATCCACATACAAATCAAGCGCCTCCGGATTTGCCAGCGCTTCCTTGTTCTTCACCGGGCGTCCGTGAACAACGTCGCGAACCGCCAGCTCGGTGATCTTTCCGGACTTGGTGCGCGGAATGTCCACGACCGGCACGATGCGCGCCGGCACGTGGCGTGGGCTCGCCCCGGTGCGGATTTTGGTGCGGATCTTCTTCTCCAGCTCGGCGTCAAGAATGACACCTTCGGCCAGACGTACGAACAGCACCACGCGAACGTCATCGTCCCAGGTCTGGCCAATGCAGATCGCTTCGACAACTTCTTCGAGTTGCTCGACCTGATTGTAGATCTCCGCCGTGCCGATACGCACGCCGCCGGGATTGAGTGTCGCATCCGAGCGGCCGTAGATAATGATGCCGCCATGGTCGGTGACTTCAGCGAAGTCGCCATGACACCAGATATTGTCAAAGCGCTCGAAATAGGCAGCGTGATACTTGGCGCCGTCCGCATCGTTCCAGAACATCACCGGCATGCAGGGGAATGCGTTGGCACAGACCAGTTCACCCTTCTCGCCGGTAATCGGCTTGCCGTCGTCGTCCCAGACCTCGACTGCCATACCAAGCCCCGGACCCTGAATCTCGCCGATCCACACCGGCTTGGTCGGCACGCCGAGCACGAAACAGGAGACGATATCGGTGCCGCCGGAGATCGACGCCAGATGGACGTCGCTCTTGATACCTTCATAAACGAAGCGGAAGCCTTCCGGCGCCAGCGGCGAGCCGGTTGAGGAAATGACGCGCACAGTTGAGAGGTCGTGGGTGTCGATCGGACGCAGATCGGCCTTGCGCACGGAATCGATGAATTTCGCCGAGGTGCCGAAATAGGTCATCTTCTCATCCTGGGCGAAATCGAAGATGACATTGCCATCAGGATGGAATGGCGAGCCATCGTACAGCAGCAGCGTCGCGCCGAGTGCGAGCCCGGACACCAGCCAGTTCCACATCATCCAGCCGCAGGTGGTGAAGTAGAAGAAGCGGTCGCCCTCGCCGATGCCGGCATGAAGGCGCTGCTCCTTGACGTGCTGGATCAACGTGCCGCCAGCCGAATGAACGATGCATTTCGGGATGCCGGTGGTGCCTGAAGAGAACAGGATGTAGAGCGGGTGGTCGAAGGGAAGACGCTCGAATGTCAGCTCCTTCGCCTCGAACCCGGAAATCGCTGACGACAGCGACTGCGCCTTGTCGATGCCTGCGGCAACGGTGTCGGCATCGCCGAGATAATCGACAACAAATGCAGCGCGCACGCTCGGCATTTGGGCCAGAACGGCGGCAACCTTGGCGCCAACCTCGATGCGCTTGCCGGCATACCAGTAGCCATCCGGCACAATGAACAGCACCGGCTCGATCTGGCCGAACCGATCGAGCACGCCCTGCTCGCCAAAATCTGGCGAACAAGACGACCAGATCGCGCCGATCGAGGCGGTCGCCAGCATGCAGGCAATGGCTTCGGGCATGTTGGGCATCATCGCTGCTACCCGGTCACCCTTCTTCACGCCATGCGCGACGAAGAGTTGCTGGAGGCGCGAAACAAGTGCCTGCAATTCGTCCCACGACAGGCGACGCTGGACCTTGTCCTCGCCGCGGAACACCATTGCGTCCTCAGCCCCGGTCTTCCAAAGCAGGTTCTCGGCAAAATTCAGCTGCGCATCAGGGAAGAAGCGCGCACCCGGCATCTTGTCGCCGTCAACGAGAACACGTTCGCCCTTGTCCCCGATCAGACCGCAAAAGTCCCAGACCAGCGGCCAGAACATCTCACGAGCCTCAACCGACCACCGATGCAACGTGTCGAAGTCATTGATCGCGACACCGCTGAGCTGCTCGGCTCTGGCCATGAATTCTGTAATCGGGGCCTGCGCGATACGTTCCGCAGATGGGGTCCAAAGGGGCGTCGTCGACGTCATGCAAGTCCTCCTGAATAGCTTTCCAGCGCCCGCAGGCACAGTGCCGCAGCCAGATGTTTCCTGCACGGTTAAGCATATCGGACCAGCCACTTGCAAGGTGCGGAAAATACCTCATCGGCCGCGCCATCGGCTTGTCTGTCGCGTCGGCCTGTTGCGGTTCGTCGGCAAAATGGCCAGACATTGGAAAAAGCCATGGCTGTGCCATAAAAGGTTGAAATGGACCCCCCTTGCGTATTGGGTAGCAACGGGGTGCGTGCTGCGATGGCACGTGGAAGCGGCAGGTTTTGATGCGTTCGTCGTTTGTGAAAAAAGGTGCGGTCGCGCTGGCGGGCCTGGTTCTGGCTGTTTTAGCCGTCACCGTTACCCTGCCATGGCTTGCCTCCACCCGGCTGGTTCAGGATCGTATCGCGCTCGAACTGTCCCTGTGGAGCGGCTATCGCGTTTCGCTCGGCAAGGCACCGGTGATCGACGTCTGGCCGACATTCAAGGCAACGCTGGACAATGTGTCGTTCCGGGAATGGTCAAACCCGGAAGCTCCGGCTGTGCTGGAAGCAGACCGTCTGGACGTTACCCTGTCGCTGTTTGCCGCCTTGCGCGGCAATGTCTCGATTTCTTCGATGGCGATGCACCGTCCTCTGCTGCGCCTGACCGTCCGCGGCTCGGTGCTCGACCTGCCGGCCTCGCCCGGTGGTGGCCGCATGACGCGAGCCATCAGTTCTGTGCGGGCGATCATCGGCAATGATCAGGCGCTGTCCGACCTTTCGGTCCTGCCATCCGACGATTTTGGCACTGTGGAGTTTTCTGAAGGGCGCATCGCGCTTGTCAACGGCGACACCAGCGAGGGCATCACCAGTCTGAACGGCCGTGTGGTCTGGCCATCGCTGAACCGGCCAGGCCGGCTTACCGCGACGGGAATCTGGCGTGGCGAACACATCAATGTCGAGGCCAGCGGTCAGCCTCTTATCCTTCTGGCGGGTGGAAGCACGCCGATCAAGGCAAGTTTGAAGTCGTCTCTCCTCGACCTGTCGTTCGACGGCACGGCGAACCTTTACGGTGACGCGCATTTCGACGGGCAGCTGGCTTTTTCCTCCTCGTCGGTGCGCCGCGCGCTCGAATGGTCGAAAACCGACATCGCACCCGGCGCTGCAATTGGTGCCATCGGGCTGGAAAGCCGCCTGCAAGGAAGCGCAAAGCGCCTGCGTCTCGATGCGGTCGATCTCAATCTTGGTGGCAATGCCGGCAAGGGCGTCCTCGACATCTCCTTCGCCGAAGCCCTTCCGACGATTTCCGGCACACTCGCCTTTGACAAGCTCGACCTTGGATCGTTCCTGGGCGCTTTTGCTCCGATCGCCTCAGGCGCGGGCAACATTTATGAACCCATCGACACCGGTTTTGCCAAGCAAATGTCGCTTGATCTGCGGCTGTCAGCGCAATCGGCGGGGCTCGGCTATCTCACCCTCGGCAATCTTGCTGCCTCCGCGCAAGTCAAAGGCACGATGATCGCGTTCGACATTTCGGATGCCGACACGCTCGGCGGCAGCATTCAGGCTGGCATACGCATTGACACCGTGGAGGACAGCAACACTGTCGAGATGCGCCTCGTCGCTGACGACATGGACGCATCGGCCATGGCGAAAGTCGCCGGCGCGGAAAACATCCTGCCTCAAGGCAGGGCATCTGCCTCACTGACGCTCAAAAGCGCCGGGACAGACTGGAACACCGTGATGGGCAATGCCGAAGGCACCATCAGCGCCAATATCGGCCAAGGTTCCATCGCCGGGCTGGACCTGAAGAAGTTCACCGACCGCCTTCAGCATGGCGGTTTCTTCCAACTGGCCGAGGCCGGTGGGGGAACCTTGCCATTTCGCAGCCTTGAGGTACGCGCCAAAGTGGTTGGTGGCGTCGCCCATATCGAAAAGGGCGACATACTGCTCGATCAGAAGGTGATTTCGATCGTGGGCATCACGCCCTATTTCAGCCGGGCGCTGGCCCTGTCCGGACATTTCTCGTCGCTTGATGCGGAAGGCCAGATCGGGCCTGACGCGACGATGCCGTTCTTCATCGGTGGCGCATGGGATGCGCCGTTCATCTCGCCGGCGTGGTCGATCCCGGACTTCGAATAAATCAGGCTCAACCGCGCAACGCCGCATGTTCGTCGCGCTGACGCTGAAGATCGCGCCGTTTGTTGACGATTGCGGCAGTCAGCACGCCGACCGTCACGAACGCAATCAGCAGAGTGCATACCGCGTTGATTTCCGGCGTCACGCCGAGACGAACCTGACTGTAGATGCGCATCGGCAGCGTTGTCGCCCCCGGCCCCGAGGTGAAGCTGGCAATCACCAGATCGTCGAGCGACAGGGTGAAGGCAAGCATCCAGCCTGAAACGATAGCCGGCATGATCACCGGCAACGTGACATGGAAAAAGGTTCTGGTCGGGGTCGCGCCAAGATCCATCGCGGCTTCTTCCAGCGACCGGTCGAAACTGAGAAGTCGCGATTGCACGACCACTGCGACAAAGCACATCGAGAAAGTGACATGGGCGAGCGTGACGGTGAACATTCCACGGTCGAGCCCGATTGCCACGAACAGCAACAGCAGCGACAGCCCAGTGATGACTTCCGGCATGACCAGCGGCGCAAACACCATACCTGAAAACAGGAAACGACCGCGAAAGCGCGTATATCGGGTCAGCGCCAGAGCGGCCATCGTTCCGAGAACCGTCGCCACGGTGGCTGAGATGACAGCAATGCGGAACGTCACCCAGGCCGCGTCGATCAGTTGCTGGTTGGAAAACAACGACACATACCAGCGCGTCGAAAAGCCTCCCCAGACCGTCACCAGCCTTGAGGCGTTGAACGAGTAGATGACCAGCAGAACAATCGGCAGGTAGAGAAAAGCGAAGCCGAAAACCAGCGAGACGATGTTGAAACGGCTGAGTTTGCCCTGCATGTCAGCGCTCCTGTTCCTGCGCCCGCGCCTGCGCGCGCTGGAAGAACATCATCGGCACCACCAGTATCAGCAGCAACACGATGGCAACGGCGGACGCGACCGGCCAGTCGCGATTTGCGAAGAACTCGTTCCACAGCGTCTTGCCGATCATCAGCGTCTGTGATCCTCCCAGCAGATCCGGGATGACGAACTCGCCGACTGCCGGAATGAACACCAGCAGGCATCCTGCCAGCGCACCGGGCAGCGACAGCGGAAATGTGATCTTCCAGAAGGCGGAAATTGGCGGGCAGCCAAGATCCTGCGCCGCCTCGATCAGCGAGAAGTCCATCTTTTCAAGCGACGCATAAAGCGGCAGCACCATGAATGGCAGGTAGGAATAGACGATCCCGATATAGATCGCCGTATGCGTGTTCATAATCTGCAGGGGCGTGTCGATGATGCCGACCCATATCAGAAACTGGTTGAGCAGCCCCTCCGGCTTGAGAATGCCGATCCATGCGTAGACGCGGATCAGGAAGCTGGTCCAGAATGGCAGGATCACCAGCATCAGCAGGACCATCCGCAGCGAACTGGGCGCGCGCGCCATCGCATAGGCCATCGGATAGCCGATCAGCAGGGCAAAAAACGTCGAGACAGCCGCGATCCAGACACTGGAGAGATACGCGTTGAAATAAAGCGCGTCGTCCAGCAACCAGAGATAATTGTCGAAGGAGAGTTCGCGCAGATTGTCGAGCAATCCGCTGAAGCCAGCGCTCACATCGAAAGTGGGCGCGTAAGGCGGCATGGAAATTGCCGACTGCGACAGCGAAATCTTGAAAACGATGGCAAACGGGATCAGAAAGAACACCAGCAGCCAAAGATAAGGCACCAGAATGACCATCCGGCTTCTGATGAAAGAAGCCAGCCCTTCCCCCTCGCGCGGCGGCTGGGCAGCGGCAGTTTGATCCAGCGTCTGCGCCATGGTCGTTCCTTCCCTAGCGGGTCAAGACCACGCCGGCATCCGGCGTGAACGAGATCCAGGCGCGATCCGACCAGGTCAGCGGATCGTCATGTATGCGGGCGCTGTTGAGCGAGCTGGCCTTCACCACCTGACCGTCATCAAGCTTGATGTGGTAGACCGTCATGTCTCCGAGATAGGCAAGATCCCACACCTCGCCTTGCATGGCGTTGGCGCCGGTGCCCACCGGCTGTTTGGAGGACACCTTGATCTTCTCCGGACGGATGGCGAACGCGACATGCGTGCCGGGCTGCACGTCGCCGGAATGCTCCACCGTGATCTGCGCGCCGCTGGCCCCGGTGATGACAACGCGGTTTTCATCACGGCTGGCGACCTCGCCCTCCAGCATATTCACGTTGCCAACAAAATCGGCGACGAAGCGCGACGACGGCGCTTCGTAAACTTCGGCTGGCGTTGCGACCTGCATCACCTGCCCCTTGTCCATAATCGCGATGCGGTCTGCCATCGTCATCGCCTCTTCCTGATCGTGGGTCACAACCACGAAGGTCAGGCCGAGATCCTGCTGCAGGTCCATGAGTTCGAACTGGGTTGCCTCGCGCAACTTCTTGTCGAGCGCGCCGAGCGGCTCGTCGAGCAGCAGCACCTTGGGACGTTTGGCAACAGAGCGTGCCAGCGCAACACGCTGACGCTGGCCGCCGGACAATTGATGCGGCTTGCGCTTGGCGAACTGCTCCAGCCGCACCAGTTTGAGCATTTCCTTTACCCGCGCCTCGATATCGGGCTTAGGCATGCCATCCTGCTTGAGACCGAAGGCGATATTCGCCTCGACGGTCATATGCGGAAAGAGCGCGTAGGACTGGAACATCATGTTGACGGGACGGCGGTAGGGCGGAATCCCACGCAGATCCTGCCCGTCCAGCAAAATGGCGCCGGAGGTCGGCTCTTCAAACCCGGCCAGCATCCTCAAAAGGGTCGACTTGCCACAGCCGGACGCGCCGAGCAGCGCAAAGAATTCCCGCTCATAAATATTGAGAGAAAGATTATCGACAGCAGTGAAGTCGCCAAAGATCTTGGTGACGTTTCTGAATTCGATATAAGGCTTCGCTGCCGGATCCTTCCACGGCGCGAAGTTCCTGCGAATGCTGCCAAACGACTTCATAGTTTCCAACCCCTCAGCCGTTCGGCAAGCTTATGTGGCCCGCGACATATCAAGATCACGGGCCATGATGATGGTGCCGGCGATTATTGGCCTGTGACGATCTTCGTCCAGCTGCGGGTCAGCAAGCGCTGGCTGCGCTGGTCAAGCGGCTTCATCGTGAACAGGTTCTCCAACGTCTCCTTGTCCGGATAGATTGCCGGATCGTCGACGATTTCCTTATCGATAAACGCCTGCGATGCAAGGTTCCCGTTGGCGTAATAGACATAGTTCGTGGACTTCGCGATGACTTCCGGATCCATCATGAAGTTGAGAAACTCATGCGCCTCGGCAACGTTCTTGGAATCGACCGGGATCGCCATCTGGTCGAACCACATCTGCGCGCCTTCCTTCGGAATGACATAGGCGACATCCACCCCCTGATCCGCCTCGACGGCACGATCCGAAGCCTGGAGCACGTCGCCGGACCATCCGATAGCCACGCAGATGTCGCCATTGGCCAGCGCGCTGATGAACTCGGATGAGTGGAACTTGCGCACATAAGGACGAACAGCCAGCAGAACCTCTTCAGCCTTTGCAAGATTTTCTGCCGAATTGTCGTTCGGGTCGAGGCCGAGATAATTCAGGACCAGCGGCACGACGTCAGTTGCGGAGTCAAGAAAATGCACGCCACAGCTGGCGAGCTTCTCCATATGTTCCGGCTTGAAGACGACATCCCAGGAATCGATTTCATCGACACCCAGCGCTTCCTTCACCTTGTCGGTGTTGTAGCCGATGCCGACAGTGCCCCACATGTAGTTGATGGAGTATTCGTTACCCGGATCGTAGGACGCCGTACGCTCGCTGATCATGTCCCACATGTTCTTGAGGTTCGGCAGCTTTGACTTGTCCAGCTTCTGGTACACGCCGGCCTCGATCTGCCGCACCATGAACGGGCTTGCCGTCGGCACCACCACATCATAGCCCGACCCGCCTGCAAGCAGCTTGGTCTCAAGGATTTCATTGGAATCATAGACGTCATATACAACGCGGATTCCCGTCTTCTCCTTAAATTCCTCGAGGATCGATGCGTCGATATAGTCGGACCAGTTGTAGACGTTCACAACGCGGTCCTGGGCCAGCGCAGGGGCAGTGAGTGCGGCTGCCACCAGCGATGCCGTCGAGAGCAGGATTGCCTTGCGGATCATATAGTTTTCCTCTGTTTCCATCTCCGGCATCGCACGCAAACCCCATGCTGCGGCTAGCTCGTTTTGCTGAAAGCCTATTGACGTTTTCACGGCGCCACAAGCGGGAAAACGTCAATCATGTCAAAGATAGGTGGTGCGTTCCAAAGGCGTGATTTCGCTCCAGAATGCCATGATCTCGGCGCGCTTGAGATCTTTGTAGACTTTCGCAAGCAAAGGCCCGAGCGCGCGGTCGATGAAACGGCTCTTTTCCATCAGCTGAAGCGCGTCATCCATGTCGTCGGGCAGGAACAATCCCTCGTCCTCGTAAGCGCTGCCCTCAATCGGCGGCGGCGGCACCGCCTTGCTGGTAATTCCTTCGATCATGCCCTGCATGATCGCCGCCATCACCAAATAGGGATTGGCGTCGGCTCCGGCGATGCGGTGCTCGATCCGGCGATTGTGCTCGTTGGACACCGGAATGCGCAAAGCGACGGAACGATTATTCTCCGCCCAGACCGCGCGCGTCGGTGCATAGGAGCCCGGCGTGATGCGGCGAAAGCCGTTCCAGGTGTTGATGAACAGCAGCAGCGATTCCGGCATAGTCTTGAGCAGCCCCGCGACTGCCGATTCTAGGACCGGGCGGCCCTCCGCATGTCCGAAGATATTGACGCCATCGCTATTCAGCATCGAGGTGTGCACATGCATGCCGTTCCCTGCATATTCCAGGAACGGCTTGGCCATGAACGTTGCGGTCAGCCCATGCGCACGCGCGCAGCCCATCACGATGCGGCGTAGCAGGATCACATCGTCCGCAGCCTTCAGCGGATCTGCGCGATGTTTCAGATTGACCTCGAACTGACCGGGCGCGGCTTCCTTGATGATCGTGTCGATCGGAAGGTTCATGGCGTCTGCCGCATCGCGGATCATGTCGAACAGTTCAGCGTGCTCGGCCAGATCGTCGAGCCCGTACATGCGCAGGCGATCCGGTCCTGCCGACGCACCGACAGGCGCCGGCATGCCGTCATCCCAGTCAGTCTCCGGATCGAGCAGGTAGAATTCCAGCTCAAATGCGACAACCGGGAAGAAGCCTTTCGCATTCGCCTCGGCCACCTTGTGCTTCAGCACCTGGCGGGAGTCGGCCATGTAAGGCTCACCTTCTGGCGTGAAAGTTTGCAACAGCACCTGTGCCGTCTTGCGCTTTGCCCAGGGCACGATCGCCAATGTGCCGCGTGTTGCGCGACAATAGCCATCCTTGTCACCGGTTTCGATGTGAAGGCCGGTTGCCTCGACCTCGCGCCCCCAAACGTCAAGGCCATGCAGCGACATCGGGAAGTTGACGCCTTCCTGGAAGGCCTTTTTCAACGCGTCGCCGGGTGCCCATTTGCCACGCATCACGCCGTTCGGATCAACGATCAGAAACTCGACTGCCTCAATATCAGGGTGTTCCTTGATGAAAGCGCGATATTCGCGTTCATGTTCGGGAGAAACAAAAAGACTTTCGTTCCCCGAACCGCTGATGCTTTCATCAGTACCGGCACCAGTGTTGCCGGAGATTGCGGACATTACCTTTCTATCGGGCTGCAGACCCGTCGACGTCGAGCGCAAAATAAACCTGTTCTGTTGTTGACGATGACGTAGCGTCTCCTGCCACCAACAGCTTGTCAATGGGTACCGGGGCGGTCGATCGCCGCCTCAGCTCGGCGCGGAAATGCCCGTCACGCCGGGGCGCACCGGTTTCGACATCCGCCGGAATTCGACGGCGATGTAGAGCAGCAGTGCCGCCATGACGATCCCGCCCCCGACAAGCGCGCTGCCCGACGGAACTTCGCCATGCGCCAGCCAGACCCAGAACGGACCGAGCAGCGGCTCGAAGGGTGACAAGAGCGCGGCGTAAACAGCCGGAACCATCCGCGCCCCGACGGCGAAAAACGCCATGCCCAGCCCGAGATTGATCGCACCGAAGGCAAACAGAAACGCCATATCCTTCGCGCTGACGGCAAAACTGCCTGCCTGGGTTGACGCAAACAGCGCCGCCATCAAGGTGCCAAGCAGCATCGCCGGCGTCATGCGAACCTGCGAAAACCGTCGCGTCATTACCGTCGCGCAGGAAAACGCCAGCACGATCAGCACTGCCAGCCCCTCGCCGATGATCGACAGGTTCTGCGATATCGAGTCGGAAACGACGATCCCCATCCCGACAAGCACCGCGGCAATCGCCAGCACGGTTGGAAGCGTGATCCGCTCACCCAGCACGACATAGGCCATCATGGCGGCAAACAGCGGGCCGGTTGCCTGGATCAGAAGCACGTTCGCCACCGTGGTATGGGACAGTGCGACCACCAGCGCAGTGCTGGCAATGGCGAAGCAAAAGCCGACGACGCATCCGGCCAGTCCCATCGCCCGCACCATCCGCACGGAGCCACGCGCTCCGTCGCGCCAAAGCATGAAGCCAGCCAGAAACAGCGCGGCCCAGACCGAACGCCAGAACACGACAGCCCATACATCGGGCGCCTCGATATAGCGGGCAAACATCCCGCCCAGGCTCCAGCACAGCGCAGCAAGAAAGACGATGACGACGCCCACCCGCTCCTCGCTGGCTGCCGATGCCACAGGAACTGCTTCAGAACTGCCCATGCCATGCTCCCTGACAGGAATACCGCCATTTTCCATCCGGTAGCTGCAATTACGCAGCCTCGCGTGGTCCAGAGCGACGTTCTCATTGTTGCACCCGACATTATTCACGACTGAACGACAAAGCACCGCGCTGCGCAATTGAAAGCCAGAAAACGACGCCCTATGCTTCATTCATGAAAAACATCGTCTGGAGCGACCTGCAGCTATTCTTGTCGGTGGCGCGCGAAGGAGGGCTGTCGGCAGCAGCCAGAGAGCACGACGCCAGCCCGGCAACCATCGGGCGGCGCATGCTGGCGCTTGAGCAGGCGACCGGCCGGCCGCTTTTCGTGCGCCGGCAGACCGGCTACGAACTGACCACTGACGGACTGGCCCTCCTGGCAAAGGCTCAAACCATGGAAGCCAGCGCCCGCGCCATTGACGATTGGCTCGATGCTGAAGGCGGGCGCTCGATTGTCCGAATTTCAGCCGGCACCTGGACGACGAACTTTCTGGCGGAGAACTTTTCACGACTGTGGAACCCCGACGATGCCTTCCGTATCGCGTTCAAGGCGACGGAAGCCAAGCTCGACATCGCCCATCGCGAGGTCGAAATTGGCGTGCGCAACGCCGCGCCGCAGAACCCCAACCTGGCTGCACGTCGTTGTTCGGAAGTTGCACAGGCGCCGTTCCGTGCCCGCACCGCATCACGAGAAGCGCGCGATCAATGGGTTGCGATCTCGTCTGAAGATATTGCGACGCGTTCCGCCCGCTGGTTGTCGACGCAACCCGGCGTCTCGGTCGCCGCGTGGGCCAACACGCCGCGCACGCTGCACGATCTCATCCGCTCGGGCGTCGGCAAAGGTGTCATGCCGTGTTTTGCGGGTGATCGCGACCCGCTTCTGGAGCGTGCGGGCGATCTCATCGCTGACCTGCGCGAACCGCAATGGCTTGTCATGCACAATGACGACCGCCACCGCGCCGATGTGCGCATCGTGATCGAGCGCATCGTAGACCTGCTGAGCGCGCATGGGCCGTTGTTGCGAGGCGAAAGGCCGATGTAGGGAGTGGGCAGTGAAGAATGGCTGGCCATGCGTATCGTCAACCATTCTTCATCACGCTGATGCGTGAGTGCCGTGGGTCTTGAAAGCGCGCACGGCGACTATTGCCCACTGCCCACTGCCTACTGCCTAATCCCCATCCCCCTTCACTGAAAATCAAACGCGCTCAGGCCCGTCGTCATCTCGTCTAGGCCCAGCGGTCGCGTGACCGGCGGCTCTGCCCGCGCAAGGCACCCCACCCGCTCACACAGGCGGCAGACCGGTCCGACCGGGGTCGGCTCCCCGCCGCCCGGCAGCGCGGATGCGTAGACGACCTCGTCACGAAAGCCGATATCGCAGCCCAGCAGAATCGCGGTCCGACGCGGACGCTCATTGAATGCACCCTGCGGTCCTTCCAGCGTGCGGGCTATCGTCAGAAACCGCGCCCCATCCGGCATTTCGACGGCTTCCGCCAATACCTGTCCGGGCTGGGCGAACACCGCATGGACCGGCAGCTTCGGACAGGCCCCACCAAACCGCGCCTGCGGAAATCCTTGCGCGCCGGCACGGCGAAAGCGGTTTCCTGCGTTATCGACTTCCAGCATGAAGAACGGAATGCCGCTGGCACCCTGCTTCTGAAGCGTCGTCAGCCGGTTGGCCGCCTGCTCGAACGACACGCCAAAGCGCGAGCGCAGCACATCGACATCCCATCGCGCGCGCTGCGCTGCGGTCAGAAATGGCTGATACGGCATCATCAAAGCGTGGGCCGCATAGCGCGCCAGTTCGAACCGCGCCAACCGCCGCGCTTCATCGCTGCCCAGCTTGAGCGCTTTCAGCTCGGCAGCAATCGCCACCTGCATGCGCATCAGCGCCGCCTCCATCGCGATTTCGCGCAACTGGTCGAAAGGGGAAAGGCGTTCCGACAAAAACAGGCGCTGCGAGTGGCGATCATAACGCCGCCGCCAGTTCGGCATCGTCGCCACCGGCAGCACGCGCACCACAATGCCATATTCCTTGCGTAGCCATTCTTTCAGCGCGCCGTAAAGATCATCGCCCGGCTGCAGCAGCGTGATGAACGCCTCTGCCTCTTCCTCGATCGAAACAAAATAGTTTGGCCGGCGCTCAAACGTCTCGCGCACCTCGTCCATCGGCAGCCGCGCCGAGGAAATGGAGGTCGCCCGCCCCTCGCGCGCCAGCATCTCGGAAAGATCGCTGAGACGCTCCGCCTGCTCGCGATAGGCGCGAAACAGCTTCACCATCGCTGCCGAAGCATTTGGCGCAGCCTCTGCAACTTCGATCAGCTCCTGCTCACTCGGCAACTCGCCGACCAGCAGCGGATCGGCAAACACTTCACGCAGCGCCGCAATAGACCCGCCAGCGCCACCGTGAAGCTCCTCCGGCTCGACCCCGTACGCCGCTGACAATTTCAGAATCAACTGGACCGTCAGCGGACGCTGATTGCGCTCGATCAGATTGAGATAGGACGGCGAGATGCCCAACCCTTCCGCCATGGCGGTCTGGGCCAGACCCTTGGCGTTGCGAATGCGTCGAATGCGCGGTCCCGCAAATATCTTCTGCTCGGCCATTCCGCTGCCTTTACAAAACCAGACAAGAAACTTGCTTTGACATTTTTGACAAATTTACAATGCCAGCCTGTCAAACTCAACACTGCTTAACTCGAATATTTGCAACGTTTTCGGCAATTTTCTCGTTTATCTCGCAAGCGCAATGTAAATCCAGTCACACGCAGGGCGGCAACAACCACCCGCCCCGACCGACCAGATTTTACATATGGAGTTTGCCATGACTGATTTTTACAACCTCGTCCCGAACGCTCCCCAGGGTCGCTTCGACGGCATCGAGCGCCCGTACACCGCCGAGGATGTGAAGCGCCTGCGCGGCTCGATCGACATCAGGTATACGCTGGCTGAGAACGGCGCCAATCGCCTGTGGAAGCTCATCCACGAGGAAGATTTCGTCAACGCGCTCGGCGCTCTGTCGGGCAACCAGGCAATGCAGATGGTTCGCGCCGGGCTCAAGGCGATCTATCTTTCAGGCTGGCAGGTTGCCGCCGACGCCAACACTGCCTCTGCAATGTACCCCGACCAGTCGCTCTACCCTGCCAACGCCGCACCGGAGCTCGCCAAGCGCATCAACCGCACATTGCAGCGCGCGGATCAGATCGAAGTCTCGGAAGGCAACGGCCTGTCAGTCGACACCTGGTTTGCGCCGATCGTCGCCGACGCTGAAGCCGGCTTTGGCGGCCCGCTCAATTCGTTCGAGATCATGAAGGCCTTCATCGAGGCAGGCGCTGCCGGCGTTCACTTCGAAGATCAGCTAGCTTCCGAAAAGAAGTGTGGCCATCTTGGCGGCAAGGTCTTGATCCCGACCGCTGCCCATATCCGCAACCTCAACGCAGCCCGCCTTGCCGCTGACATCATGGGCACGCCAACCCTCATCGTTGCCCGCACCGACGCGGAAGCCGCAAAGCTCCTGACCTCGGACATTGACGAGCGCGACCAGCCGTTTGTCGACTACGACGCAGGCCGCACGGTCGAAGGCTTCTATCAGGTCAAGAACGGCATTGAGCCGTGCATTGCCCGCGCCATCGCCTATGCCCCGCACTGCGACCTGATCTGGATGGAAACCGGCAAGCCGGATCTGGAGCAGGCCCGCAAGTTTGCCGAGGCCGTGCACAAGGCGCATCCGGGCAAGAAGCTGGCCTACAACTGCTCGCCATCGTTCAACTGGAAGAAGAACCTCGACGACGCCACCATCGCCAAGTTCCAGCGCGAGCTCGGCGCCATGGGCTACAAGTTCCAGTTCATCACGCTCGCTGGCTTCCATCAGCTCAACTACGGCATGTTCGAACTGGCCCGTGGCTACAAGGACCGTCAGATGGCGGCCTATTCGGAGCTGCAGGAGGCCGAGTTTGCCGCAGAGGTCAATGGCTACACCGCGACCAAGCACCAGCGCGAAGTCGGCACCGGCTATTTCGACGCCGTCTCGCTCGCCATCACCGGTGGACAGTCCTCGACCACCGCAATGAGCGAATCGACCGAAACCGAACAATTCCGCCCGGCTGCAGAATAACCCCCGGCCTCACCCAAAGGAGAAACGTCATGACTCCCAAGACACGCGTCAAGGAACGAGCCGAAGAACAGGCATCGGCCATGAACGACGACCAGCAAGCCACGATCCGCATGCTTGCAAACGACCTGCACCGCCTCAATCAGTCGGTCATGAAGGCGGTCGAGGCCGGCGTGTCGGTTGAACTGGTCCGCTCGGCCCGCCATCATGGTGGAGATGGCAACTGGGGAGATCTTCTGGTGCCGGTTATTGTAACTCAGTCGCGCAACGCGGCCTGAGCGCAACAAAAGTACATAAAACACACATCAGGCGGCGTATCATTGCGCCGCCTGATGCTATCGGGCGGATCAACTTACTACACAGCCCGAAGTCTATTGACTCTTTGTTATTAATATCCAGAAGACTGCCTTCAGAAAATTCTATTTTCTTCTGACAGATCGGCAGTTGACTATGCGACATTCGAACTGTGACAGCGACGCGCCAGTAAACCATTCGGCGTCCGGTACAAAATACCGTCCAGAGCTTGTACTGGTCGTCGGCAGTTCCCGCATCGGCAACGTCGTGGTCAGCAGGATTGCCGAGCTTGCCGGATTGAAGCCACTTGTCGCCACCCCGGAAAGCGCAGGTGTCATATTGTCATCCCGCAAGCCCGGCACCGTCATTCTGGATGGCGGTGCGGATGATCTGGAATGTGACGAGGTTCTGAAGGAACTTGCAGCCATGCGGAGCCAAGGCAAGTCGCGCCTGCCGATTGTCATCCTGCTTTCGAACTCGTCCAACAAGCCATCCAAGCCCCAATCGGACTTCATCGACGCGGTGGTGTTGAAACCCGTCAATCCGGACCGACTGCAGCCGCTGATCCTGAACCTCTTGGCCGAAGCGCGCAATTAGCACGCCCGAGATGCGGCAGGGTACTTCCCTTCGCGCCGGTCCCGTCTATACTTGCCGCATTCAAAGCAAAACTGGTGATTGATGTCTGCCCAGAAAAAGGAAGCCCGCTCGACAGGACGTGGCGCCCGCGTGCGCACGCCTGCATTCCTCCAGAGCCTGCGTGGCGTATCGGACCTGAAACAGGCGACCGCTTGGCTGGAGTCGCGCGGCATCGAGGACATTGAGTGCATCACGCCCGATCAGGCCGGCGTGGCGCGCGGCAAGATGATGCCCTCGAAGAAGTTCACATCCAACACATCGCTGGCACTTCCGTCTGCGGTGTTCATGGCCACCATTTCCGGCGGCTATCCGGAAGACGGTCACGGCTTCGTCTATCCGGAAGACGATGGCGATCTCAAGCTGGTGCCGGATCTGTCGACGCTGTCGATCGTTCCATGGGAGAGCGATCCGACCGCACAGGTCATCTGCGATCTTGTCCATCAGGACGGGCGCTCGATCGAGTTTACGCCACGCAACGTTCTGCGCCGCATTCTCGCGGCCTATGCCGAGCATGGTCTTCGTCCGGTGGTGGCGCCGGAGATCGAGTTTTATCTCGTGCGCAAGAACCCGGATCCTGACTATCCGCTTGAACCTCCGGTCGGGCGTTCGGGTCGCGCCATCGGCGGCGGTCAGGGCTATTCGATTGCCGGCGTCAACGAGTTCGACGAACTCATCGACGACATCTATCATTTCTCGGAAGCTCAGGGACTTGAGATCGACACCCTGATCCACGAGGAGGGTGCCGGCCAGCTTGAAATCAACCTGCGTCATGGCGATCCGATCGAACTCGCCGATCAGGTCTTCATGTTCAAGCGGACGATCCGCGAAGCGGCCTTCAAGCACGATACGTATGCCACCTTCATGGCCAAGCCGATCCAGGGTCAGCCGGGATCGGCGATGCACATCCATCAGTCGATCGTGGACCTTAAGACCGGAAACAATGTCTTCACCGCCATCGACGGCACCGAGACCGAAGCGTTCCGTCACTTCATTGGCGGCATGCAGCGACACGTCCCCAGCGCGCTGGTGATGTTCGCTCCCTACGTCAACTCCTATCGCCGCCTGACCCAGTCGGCCTCCGCCCCGGTCAACACCAAGTGGGGCTATGACAACCGCACCACCGCCTTCCGTGTTCCGCGTTCAGACCCGGCAGGCCGCCGTGTCGAAAACCGCATTCCTTCCTCTGACGCAAACCCCTATCTGGCGATTGCCGCCTCACTCGCCTGCGGGCTGATCGGCATGCTCAACAAGGAGCACTGCGACGCGCCGGTCGGCACTTCGGCCAATGAGGACGAGATCGACCTTCCGCGTGGCTTGCTCGAAGCGGTTGAGCTTTTTGAAGGCGACGACGCTTTGCGCGATCTTCTCGGCTCCGACTTCGTCACCACCTATGCCGCGATCAAGAAGGCCGAGTTCGAGACCTTCATGGAAGTCATCAGCCCATGGGAACGGGAGTATTTGTTGCTGAACGTGTAGTGAGAGGCAGTGGGCAGTGGGCGTTTTGAGCGCTGAATGAGCGAGATCAAGTCTTATAGAGATTTGATTGTCTGGCAGCGTGCGATGGATCTCGCAGTTGCGGTCTATGCTCAGAGTCAGGCCTGGCCGAACCGCTCTTGCTTGACTGTGAGAAGATTGGAAAACTGCTCCGCGGCCTGATCCGAAAACTCTCCACTTCCTGACCCGCTAACTGCCCACTGCCCACTGCCTACTGCCCACTTCCTACTCTCCCCCCTCCCCAGCCCATCGGCCTCCCCATGCCCTACCAATCTCCCATCTCCCCCGGCTACTCCTGGTACGAAGCGACGATTGGCGAGAGGCCGGAATATCAGCCTCTTGATGGCGACCTTTCGGTCGATGTCGTCATCATCGGCGGCGGCTTCACGGGGCTGTCGGCAGCCGCGCATCTTGCGCAGGCCGGAACCCGCGTGGCGCTGATCGATGCTCATCGTTTCGGCGATGGCGCATCCGGGCGCAATGGCGGCCAGCTGGGCACAGGGCAACGCGCATGGGGCGAAGAACTGGAAGGCCAGATCGGCTTCACGCGCGCAAAAGCGCTGTTCGACCTGGCAGAAGACGCCAAGGCGCATCTGCTGAATTTTGCCGCGACGCATCGGATCGATATCGACTATCGGCCGGGGCAGATGTCCGTGGTCCACAAGCGGCGCTATCTGAAATCCTATCAGGCCCATGTGCAGCTCATGGCTGAGCGCTTCGGCTACGCGCATCTGAGCTTCATGGACGCACAGGAAACCGCCCAGCGGCTTGGCTCCGCGCGCTATTTTGGCGGCCTGCGCGATGCCGGCACTGGCCACATTCATCCATTGAAACTGGTCGTCGGCACCGCGCAAGTCGCCGCACAGGCCGGCGCGTTGCTGCATGAAATGACCAAGGCGACGAGCATCGTCTCATCCGGCGGCAAGGTCCGCGTGACCACCAAGCGCGGCACCATCACCGCCGACAAGGCGCTTCTCGCCGTCAACGCCTATGGCGAAAATCTTGAGCCTGTCAGTGCCTCGCACGTGATGCCGATCGGCTCCTTCATCGGCGCGACCGTGCCCCTCGGCAACGACAGTCCCGTCATCCCAGGCGGTGAATCCGTCGACGATTCACGCTTTGTGGTGCGCTATTTCCGCAAGTCGGCAGACGGGCGCCTGCTTTTCGGTGGCCGCGAAATCTACGCGCCCGGTGACCCGAAAGACATCCACATCCCGATCCGCAAGCAGATCGCGGAGATCTATCCGCAACTGAAGGATGTGGAGATCACCCACGCGTGGGGTGGCTATGTTGGCATCACCATCCCGCGCCAGCCTTTCGTGCGCGAGGTGATGCCCAACGTCATTGCGGCAGGCGGCTATTCAGGCCACGGCGTCATGCTGTCCAACTTCGTCGGCAAGCTTTACGCCGAAACCATCACGGGCAATCGCGACCGGCTCAAGCTGTTCGAGGAATTGAGGATACCTCCCTTCCCCGGCGGCCGTCGCCTGCGCACTCCCCTGCTGTTCCTCGCCCTCAACTGGTACGCCCTGCGCGATCGCTTCTGAACCCCGCGCAGGCTGATCGCCGTCACGGCAATTTCAGGCGGTGGCGAGCTTCTTCACGATCACGCTGCCGGCGGAATATCCCGCGCCGAATGAGCAGATCACGCCGAGGCTGTCGGCGGGAAGGTCGTCGGAGAATTTATTGAACGCGATGATCGAACCCGCCGACGAGGTGTTGGCATATTCCTGCAGCACGTTGGGCTGTTCCTCGCGCGAGGGTTCGCGGCCCAGCACCCTGCTGCCGATCAGATCGTTCATGCTCTTGTTGGCCTGATGCAGCCACATGCGATCAAGTTCTTCCGGCTTCACGCCTTCATCGGCCAGATGCGACTGCATCAATTCCGCGACCCACGGCACGACCTGCTTGAAGACCCTGCGTCCCTCCTGCATGAACTGCATGTCGCGCCGGTCTTGCATGTGCCCCTCGCGGGTGCGGCGCAGGAAGCCGTTATTGTTGCGGATATTGTTGGAAAATTCGGTCGCGCAGCGGGTCGACAGGATTTCCCAGGCGTTGGAAGACGTCGCTGTCTCGGCGCGCTCCAGCAGCACAGCGGTGCAAACATCGCCGAAGATGAAATGGCAATCGCGGTCGCGCCATTCGTGGTGGCCGGACGTGATCTCCGGATTGACCATCAGGATCGCGCGCGCCGAACCGGAGCGGATCATGTCTGCAGCGGCCTGGATGCCGAAGGTCGCCGATGAGCAGGCGACATTCATGTCGAACGCGAAGCCCTTGATGCCGAGCGCCTGCTGCACCTCGATCGAAATCGCCGGATAGGCACGTTCATGGTTCGACGCCGCGCAGATCACCGCGTCGACATCTTCTGCCGTGCGGCCCGCCTTCTCGAGCGCTTCCTTTGCCGCCGCGACTGAAATCTCCGCCATGATCGACAATTCATCGTCGGAGCGCTCGCGCAGCACCGGACGCATGATGTTGGGATCGAGGACACCCGTCTTGTCCATCACATAGCGGCGCTCGATGCCCGACGCCTTGACGATGAACTCTTCGTTCGACATCGGCAGCGGCTGCTTCTCGCCCGCCTCGATGGCGGCGAAATTGGCTGCGTTCTGCTGTTCGGCATAAGCATTATAGGCAGCGACCAGCTCGGCGTTGGTGATGACTTCGGATGGCGTGAAGAGGCCTGTTCCGCTGATAGCGACCCTGTACATGGCGTTTCCTGTTATGGATTTTGTTCGAGCCTGGCAGGACATGGCGACGGGTGCGCCGCCATGTCCCTTGCCGGCAAAGTGTCAGATACTGCTTCCGCCATCAACTTCCAGTGCGACGCCGGTCACGAAAGAGGCCTCGTCCGAAGCCAGCCACAGCGCTGCATTGGCGATATCGAGCGGCGTCGAGAACCGTCCGAGCGGTATCGAGGCGCGAAACTCCTCACGCAGTTCCGGTGTGTCGGTGCCCAGAAAACGCGGCAGCATCGCCGTGTCCCCGGCAACCGGGCAGATGCAGTTGACGCGGATCTGCTTCGATGCCAGTTCAAGCGCCATCGACTTGGTCGCAGTGATCGTCCAGCCCTTCGACGCATTGTACCAGGTCAGGCCCGGCCGAGGGCGCATTGCCGCCGTCGAAGAGGTCGTGATGATCGACCCGCCACCCTGCCGCTCCATGATCGGCACCACTGCCAGCGCAGCGTAATACACCGCTTTCATGTTGACGCCGGTGATGAGATCGAACGTTTCCTCCGGCACCTCGAGCATGTCACCGTTGGCGTGGGTGAAGCCGGCATTGTTGACCATGATATCGACACGTCCGAAGGTCTGCATCGCCGCGGCAACCATCGCTTCGACGTCGTCCTTGCGCGATACATCGGTCTTGATGCCGATTGCGGCATTGCCGATATCGGCGGCGACGCGCTCGGCGCCTTTCACGTTGAGATCGGCGACGACAAGCTTCGCCCCCTCTTGTGCAAAGCGACGGGCGATGCCTTCACCAAAGCCGGACGCCGCGCCGGTGACGATTGCAACCTTGTCCTTCAGACGTGTCATCAGCAGCTGCTCTCCGTTAGCCGTGGTTGAAGACAATGGTCTTGGTCGCCGACATGTCGTACAGCGCTTCAAACCCCTTCTCGCGACCATGGCCGGACTTCTTGAAGCCGCCGAACGGCAGTTCGATGCCGCCGCCCGCGCCATAGCCGTTCACGAATATCTGTCCCGCGCGCACGCGCTTGGCGATACGGTGCTGGCGCGCGCCATCGCGGGTCCAGATACCGGCAACCAGGCCGAAATCAGTGCCGTTGGCCAGACGAACAGCCTCGTCTTCACCTTCAAAGGCGAAGAGGGTCAGCACCGGGCCGAACACTTCCTCCTGCGCGATCACCGCATTCGGATCGACGGACCCGAACAGCACCGGTGCCTGATAATATCCGCCCGACGGTGCATCCGGATGCACCGATCCTTCGGCCAGAACCGAAACGCCGGCAGCTTTCGCCGCCGCGATCATGCCGGCAACGCGGTCGCGCTGCGTCTTGTTGATGAGCGGCCCGAGATCGAGATCCGCATCGTGAGGTCCGGCAACCAGCTTGGAGAAGCGTTCGGCAAGCGCCGTCGCGACCTTTTCGTAGATCGGCTTTTCCAGCAACACGCGGCTGCCAGCCGAGCAGGTCTGGCCGGCGTTCTGAATGATCGCATTGACCAGCACCGGAATGGCAGCGTCGAGGTCTGCGTCTGCAAAGACGATCTGCGCCGACTTGCCGCCCAGCTCCATCGTTACACCGCGATTGTTGATCGCAGCAGCCTGCTGGATCGCGGTGCCGGTTGCCGTCGAGCCGGTGAAGGTCACATAGTCGACCAGCGGATGCGACGACAACGCTGCGCCCGCATCGCGACCATAGCCGGTGATGACGTTGAACACGCCCTCCGGCACGCCAGCCTCGAGCGCCAGCTGCGCAATGCGAATCGCCGAGAGCGACGCGTCTTCCGCAGGCTTGACCACCAGCGTGTTGCCCATTGCGAGCGCGGCACCGGCAACGCGGGCCATGATCTGCATCGGGTAGTTCCACGGAATGATGCCGGCGACGACGCCATGAGGCTCGCGCAGGGTCAGCGCGGTGTAGCCTTCGAGGAACGGAATGGTGTCGCCATGGATCTTGTCGCCGGCACCGCCGTAGAATTCGTAATAACGCATCGTCGCGGTGACGTCGGCCTTGCCCTGGCGGGCCGGCTTGCCGGTATCGCGCGATTCGAGCGCGGCCAGTTCGTCGCCATGCTTTTCGACAAGGTGGAACAGGCGCGTCAGGCAGCGTCCGCGCTCAACAGCCGGCATGCGGCTCCACGGCCCTTCTTCGAAAGCCTTGTGCGCCGACTTGACGGCACGATCAACATCCGCCGCATTCGACGCCGGGATCGAGGAGAAAACCTTGCCGTCGGAAGGGCTGGCGACGTCAATACGTTCGCCGGAAAGGGAATCGACCGACTGGCCATCGATCAGATTCATGAATGCCGAACCCTCGGCGACGGTGCGGGACAATGGCGTACCCATAGGTGGAACTCCTCGATATGGCCTTGCGGTCCGATCCGCTTGAAACCCCAAACGCGATGGACCAATTGTAATATGGTGACAAACCCAGCGTAACCCACCCTGTCAAGGGCCGATGTCGCAGATAACAGGGCTAGTATTTTTAAATCGATTAGACTAAACGACTTCGCAATTGCGAAATGCAGGATGCGTTAGGTATGAGCAGCCAGATTATCCCCGTCGACCCATTCGACTTCATCATCTTTGGTGGCACCGGCGATCTGGCCGAGCGAAAGCTTCTGCCGGCGCTATACCAGAGACAGATGGCGGGTCAATTCACCGATCCGACGCGGATCATCGGCGCATCGCGCTCTGCTTTGTCCGACGACGAATTTCGCGCCTTCGCCAGCAAGGCGATCACGGAGCACGTCAAGGCGAGCGAGATCGATAAAAGCGAGCTCGACAAATTCCTGCAACGCCTGACCTATGTCACGGTCGACGCCAAGAGCGGCGAAGGCTTCGACACGCTCAAGGCGACGATTGGCGACAGCAAGGCGATCCGCGCGTTTTACCTCGCCGTGGCGCCCAGCCTGTTCGGCAGCATCGCGACGCATCTTGCAAACCACGGCCTCAACGAGGGCGATCCGCGCATCGTAGTTGAAAAGCCGATAGGCCGCGACCTTGCATCCGCCCGCGCGCTCAATGACGCCATCGGCAGCGTCTTCCAGGAGCAGCAGATTTTCCGCATCGACCACTATCTGGGCAAGGAAACCGTCCAGAATCTGATGGCTTTGCGCTTTGCCAACACGCTCTATGAGCCTCTGTGGAATTCGACCTATATCGACCACGTCCAGATCACCGTGGCCGAGACAGTCGGCCTTGAAGATCGCGTCAGCTATTACGACACCGCCGGTGCGCTGCGCGACATGGTGCAGAACCACATGCTGCAACTGTTGTGCCTGACCGCGATGGAGCCTCCATCATCGATGGACGCCGATGCCGTCCGCGACGAGAAGCTGAAGATCCTGCGCTCGCTGCGGCGCATCAACGGCAATGAATCTCCGCGCCTGACCGTTCGCGGCCAATATCGCGCGGGCGCTTCGTCGGGCGGTGCCGTCAACGGCTACACCGAAGAACTGGGTGCTGAAAGCGATACCGAAACCTTCGTCGCCCTGAAGGCCGAGATCGCCAATTGGCGCTGGGCCGGCGTTCCGTTCTATCTGCGCACGGGCAAGCGTCTTGCCGAGCGCGTTTCCGAAATCTGCATCCAGTTCAAGCCGGTGTCGCACTCGATCTTCGAGGACACCGCCGGCTCGATCCCTGCCAACCAGCTCGTCATCCGCCTGCAGCCCGACGAAGGCGTCAAGCAGTGGATGATGATCAAGGATCCGGGCCCAGGCGGCATGCGCCTGCGCCATGTACCACTGGACATGAGCTTTGCCGACGCCTTCGAGGTGCGCAATCCAGACGCCTATGAACGCCTGATCATGGATGTCATTCGCGGCAACCAGACGCTGTTCATGCGCCGCGACGAGGTCGAGGCGGCATGGCAGTGGATCGATCCGATCCTCGCTTCCTGGAGCGAAAATCATCAGACCGTGCAAGGCTATACAGCCGGCACATGGGGACCATCCGCTTCCATTGCGCTGATCGAGCGCGATGGCCGCACATGGCATGAGAGCATATGACGACGACGAGACTGCAAACGCCTGACTGGCACGAATTCGAGAACGGAACCGAGCTGGCCGAGGCACTCGCCGACACCGTTGCGCAGAAGCTGCGCGCGGCGATAGAGACACGAGGGCAGGCGCTGCTTGCCGTATCCGGCGGCACCACGCCGAAGCAGTTCTTCGCGGAACTGTCACGCCAGAAGCTCGACTGGTCCAAGGTCACGGTCACGCTCGTCGATGAGCGTTTCGTGCCGGAAAGCTCCGACCGCTCCAACGCCGCGCTGGTCAGGAACACGCTGCTGGTCAACGAAGCGTCAATCGCGAATTTCATCGGGCTCTACCACGCGGCAGGCGACGCAGCCGAAGCCGCCCGCCTTGCCAGCGCGCAGTTTGCGACCCTGTCATGGCCGCTCGACGTCGTGATCCTTGGCATGGGAACCGACGGGCACACCGCCTCGTTCTTCCCGGACGCGCCCAATCTCGACGAATTGCTCGACCCGGCCCGCACCAGCATGGTCGATCCGGTTTTAACGCAGGATGGCGGCGAGCCGCGCCTCACCCTGCCCCTGTCGCGTCTGATCGAAGCCGCCTGCGTCATTCTTCACATCGAGGGAGAGGAAAAACGCACTGTGCTGGACGCCGCCCTGATCCCAGGTCAGGCCAAGCCGATCAGCGCGGTTTTCGCCACTTCTGCAAAGCCTGTCCCGGTCTACTGGACCAGGTAGAGGACCGATCGCCATGACAGCCCGCCCTGAAATCGAAGCCATCACCCAGCGCATCCGCGAGCGTTCCAAGCCGACCCGCGCGGCCTATCTCGACCGCGTCGAGGCGGCAATCGCGCAGGAGCCGCACCGAGCGGTGCTGTCGTGCGGCAACCTTGCCCATGGCTTTGCCGCCTGCGGTCCTCTCGACAAGACACGGCTTTCCAGCGAGCGCGTGCCGAACATCGGCATCATCACCTCCTACAATGACATGCTGTCGGCCCACCAGCCGTTCGAGACCTACCCTGCGCTGATCAAGCTGGCGGCGAGCGAAGCCGGTGGCGTCGCGCAGGTCGCAGGCGGCGTTCCCGCCATGTGCGATGGCGTGACGCAAGGCATGCCCGGCATGGAGCTGTCGCTGTTCTCGCGCGACATCATCGCCATGTCGGCGGCGGTCGGCCTGTCGCACAACATGTTCGATGCGGCGCTGTTTCTCGGTGTCTGTGACAAGATCGTCCCCGGCCTGCTGATCGCGGCGCTGACCTTCGGCCATTTGCCGGCAATTTTCGTTCCCGCGGGGCCGATGACCTCCGGCCTGCCTAACGATGAAAAAGCGCGCATCCGCCAGCTTTATGCCGAGGGCAAGGTTGGCCGCGACGAGTTGTTGGCGGCGGAGTCGAAGTCCTATCACGGGCCCGGCACCTGCACCTTCTACGGCACCGCCAACTCCAACCAGATGCTGATGGAGATCATGGGGCTGCACACGCCCGGCGCATCCTTCATCAACCCCAACACGCCGCTGCGCGATGCGCTGACCCGCGAGGCAACGAGGCGCGCGCTCGAAATCACGGCGCTGGGCAACCAGTTCACGCCTGTGGGCCGCATGATCGACGAGCGTTCGATCGTCAACGGGGTCGTCGGCCTGCACGCAACCGGCGGCTCGACCAATCACACCATTCACCTGATCGCGATGGCGGCAGCTGCTGGCATCAAGCTGACCTGGCAGGACATTTCGGATCTCTCCGACGCCGTGCCGCTGCTGGCGCGTGTCTATCCCAACGGCCTTGCCGACGTGAACCATTTCCATGCCGCAGGTGGCATGGGTTTCCTGATCCGCGAATTGCTCGACGCCGGCTATCTGCACGAGGACGTCAAGACCGTCTGGGGCGAAGGCCTGCGCGCCTATACGGTCGAGGCCCATCTTGCCGACGACGGTTCCGTTGCGCGCATGCGCGCTGCGGAGCGCAGCGGCGACGACAAGGTTCTGACGACTGCTTCGAAGCCGTTCCAGCCCACTGGCGGCCTCAAGGTGCTGAAGGGAAATATCGGCGCGGCCATCATCAAGACGTCTGCGGTGAAGCCTGAAAAGCGCGTCATCGAAGCCCCCGCCATCGTCTTCCATAGTCAGGAAGAGCTGAACGCCGCCTTCAAGGCAGGCGAGCTCGACCGCGACTTTGTCGCCGTCGTCCGCTTCCAGGGCCCCAAGGCCAATGGCATGCCGGAACTGCATCGCCTGACCACGGTTCTCGGCGTGTTGCAGGATCGCGGGCGCACAGTCGCGCTGGTTACCGACGGGCGCATGTCCGGCGCGTCGGGCAAGGTTCCCGCAGCGATCCATGTCACGCCGGAAGCGCTCGATGGCGGCATGATCGGCCGTATCCAGAATGGCGATGTCATTCGCCTAGATGCCGAAGCGGGCACGCTTGAAGTCAAGCTTGGCGACGGCATCCTTGCCAGCCGCCCTCCGGTCGTCGCGGACTTGTCAGGCAACCAGTTCGGCATGGGCCGCGAATTGTTCGCCGGCATGCGCGCCATGGCCGCCCGTGCCGAAGATGGTGCCGCCGCCTTCGGCTAGAGCTGCACATTCAAGCGTTGGCAACCAATACCTGAAAATGCGCCTCGACCCTGCTTGCCGTTTCCTTGATGTGCGCTTCCAGCACGCCAAGATCCGGCAGGTCGGTGGCGCGCAGCAGCAAATCCGCCAGCCCCGGCGGTACATCGTCCCGGTCGAGTTCGCCGGTCAGGCACAAGCGGATGATCTGCGTCAGGCTGAGATAGAGATCATACGCCGCCACCAGTTCGTCGCGCGTCTGCGCATCGCAGAAATCGGCGGTGAGCCGTTCCAGCCCGTCCAGCGTTGAGGTCGGCGGCCATTCTCCCGGCTCGATATGGCCGGTCAGACGCGCACATTGCGCGATGAATTCCAGATCAATCTGACCGCCCGACACCAGCTTCAGGTCCCACAGATCGCGGGGCGGCTTTTCCTCCGCGATGGTGGCGCGCATCTCGGCTGCGTCCTTGAAGACCTTGGCACGGTCGTGATCCATGGCGAGGATTTCCGCGACGTCGCGCTCCACCTTCGCCATGAACGCGCCATCGCCGGCCACCGGACGGGCACGCGTCAGCGCCATATGTTCCCAGGTCCACGCTTCCTCGCGCTGATATTTGCGAAACGCATCGATATGGGTCGCCACCGGCCCCTTGTTACCCGACGGACGCAAGCGCAGATCCAGCTCATACAGCACGCCTTCGGCTGTCGGCGCGGAGACCGCCGCAATCAGCCGTTGGGTCAAGCGGGTGTAATAATAGGACGGCGCGAGCGGCTTCTCGCCATCCGATTCGTCGGCATCTTCGTCGTGGGTATAGAGGAGGATCAGATCAACGTCCGAGCCCGCCGTCAGTTCACGACTGCCCAGCTTGCCCATCCCCAGAATGGCCACCTCCCCGCCCGCAACCTGTCCATGGCGCGACGCAAATTCGGCCTGCACTGCTTCAAGCGCAGCGCCAATCGTCAGGTCTGCCAGATCGGAAAACGCCTTGCCCGCCCGCACCGCATCGATCGCGCCCGTCAGCAGTCGCACACCGATGAGGAACTTTTGCTCCGATGCAAAGATGCGCAGCCGATCCAGCTTTTCCTCATAGAGATCCGCCCCCTGCAGAAACGCTTCCAGCCGCGCGGCCAGATACGCCTTGTTCGGCAGTTCGCTCATCAGGCCCGGATCGAGCAACCCGTCGAACACATGCGGGCGGCGCGTGATGATCGCCGACAGACGCGGTGCCGCCCCCATGATCGTCGCCAGCAGCCCCAGCAGCGCCGGATTGGATTGCAGCAGCGAGAACAGCTGGATTCCGGCGGGCAGGCCCGACAAGAACTCGTCGAACCGCATCAGCGCTTCGTCGGCGCGCCGCGTGCTGCCAAACGTCTCCAGCAGCGCTGGCGTCAGCTCGGTCAGCCGCTCGCGCGCCTCTGCCGACTGCGTTGCGCGGTAGCGTCCGAAATGCCAGCTGCGGATCACCCGGCAGATATCGCTGGGCCGCTCAAACCCGAGCCTTGCCAGCGTCTCCAGCGTGTCCGGGTCGTCGACATCGCCGGTAAAGACGAGATTTCCGACGCCCTGTGACAGTTGCGGCGCAGCCTCGAACAACGCCGCATAATGCTTCTCGACCTCCAGCAGCGACTTGCGAAACACGGTCGCAAACGCTTCGCCGCTCTCAAAGCCAAGCATATGCGCGATGCGCTCCAGGCCTTCGTCGTCTTCCGGCAGATTGTGGGTCTGCTCGTCGGCGACCATCTGGATGGCGTGTTCGACATCGCGCAGAAACCAGTATTGCGCCGCCAGCGCATCGCGCACATCCGCCATGATCCAGCCGCGCTGGGTCAACTCTCCCAGCATCGCCACGGTCTCGCGCCCGCGCAATTCGGGGAAACGCCCGCCGGCAATCAATTGCTGCGTCTGCACGAAGAACTCGATCTCACGAATGCCACCGCGCCCCAGCTTGACGTTGTGGCCCTTCACCGCCACCTCGCCATGGCCCTTGTGTGCGTGGATCTGCCGCTTGATCGAATGAACGTCGGCAATGGCGGCAAAGTCCATATATTTGCGCCAGACATAGGGTGTCAGCTCGCGCAGGAATTCCGTCCCCGCCGCAAGATCGCCGGCCACCGGACGCGCCTTGATCATGGCCGCGCGTTCCCAGTTCTGGCCCCGGCTTTCATAATAGATCAGCGCCGCCATCACCGGAATCGCCAGAGGCGTCGAGCCGGGATCGGGGCGCAGGCGCAAATCGGTGCGGAACACATAGCCGTGCTCGGTGCGGTCCTGCAGGATGCGCACCAGCCGTCGGGTCAGCCGCGCGAACAGATCGCTGGCATCATAGGGGTCCTTGATCGCCGGCGCTTTGGGGTCGAAGAACACGATCAGGTCGATATCGGACGAAAAGTTCAGCTCGCGCGCGCCAAGCTTGCCCATGCCCAGCACGATCCAGCCGGATCGCTCGCCCGGTTTTGCCGGGTCAGGCAAGGTCAGCTTGCCGCTGCGATGCGCATCCAGCAGCAGAAAGTCGATGGCGGCGCGCACGCAGGCATCGGCCAGACCGCTGAGCCGCCCGACGGTCATATGCGCATCCGCAACTCCCGCCAGATCGGCCAGCGCGATGAGAAAATGCGCCTCGCCCTTCTTCTCCCGCAGCGTACGCATCAGCGCCGCTTCGCTCTGGTCCGGCTCTTGCCCTGCGGCAAGAATTTCAGGCAACAGCTGCGCCAGCCGCTCTGTCAGCGGCGTGTCGAACAGCGTCTCCAGCGCATGCGGCCAGCGCCGCGCGCAGTCGCGCAGAAATGGCGACAGGTTGAATGCAGCGCCGAGAAACGAGGCCAGCGCAGATTGCCCCGACAGCAGCGCTTCCAGCCGCGTCAGTTCTCGCTCGCGCGCCAGATCGGCCACATCGTGCAGAGTCTCGGCTGCATGGTCTTCGTCCAGCGGTTTGAGCGTGGCAACCTTGGTCCCGAACCAGCCCTCGCCTGTATCAGCCCTGCTCATCTTTTAGCGAATCCTCCGGGAAGATCATCTGCACCGACAATCCGGGATTTCTGCCCGACAGTTCAAGTCGTCCGCGATGAAATTCCATCACTGCTTTGGCAAGGCTCAGCCCGAGGCCTGATCCCGGTTGCGTCCGGCTCTGCTCCAGACGCACGAAGCGTTCGGTCACCCGCTCGCGATCATCATCGGGAACGCCCGGCCCGTTATCGGCGACCTCCAGCAGATAGCCGCCCGGACTGCGGCGCGTCAGGGACACCACCACACGTGGCGCATCGCCATGACCCGCCGAATATTTGATCGCGTTGTCGACGATGTTGGAAAGCGCCTGCGCCACCAGTTCGCGGTTGGCCGAAACCTGCGCCTCGCCCTCCACCGCCGCCTCCAGCACGACGCCCAGCTCTTCCGCCACTGGTTCGTAAAGTTCGACCACGCCGGCGACGATAGCAGCCAGATCGACACTGCTGGTTTGCTCGGCGGAATACCCCGCCTCCAGTCGCGAGATCATCAGGATCGCGTTGAAGGTGCGGATGAGCTGATCGGATTCCGAGATCGCCGCTTCGAGCGCCGCCCGATACGTCGCCGGATCGTCTGCCGACGCCAGCGCCGCTTCTGCGCGGTTGCGCAGCCGGGTCAGCGGCGTCTTGAGGTCGTGGGCGATGTTGTCGGACACCTGTTTCAGCCCATCGTTGAGCTTCGCAATACGCGTCAGCATCACGTTGAGGTTTTCCGACAATCGGTCGAACTCGTCGCCTGCGCCGGTCACCGGCAGCCGCCCGGTCAAATCGCCACCCATGATGCGCTGGCTCGCCTCCGACACGGAGTCGATCCGCTTCAGCGCCCGCCTGCCGACAAAGAGCCAGATCAGCAGCGCCCCGACGCCCATCATGCCGAACGCCAGGATCAGCGAGCGGTTGACGATATCGCGGACGATCTCCGGCTCGCCCAGATCACGCCCCACCAGCAGGATCATCTGGTTGGGCAGGCGCAGCACCAGCGCGACAGCGCGATGCGATGGAGCCGAGGCCGTCTCGCCACTGGCATCACCATAGCGGCGATAGGCAAATGGCCGGCTTGTCCAGCCGTCGATCTCCAGCACGCCTGGCTCGAGGCTCTCCACATTGCCGGCAAGAATGCGCCCCGATGGCTCGGCGATCAGATAGAGGTTCGCCCCCGGCTGACGCGATCGCGTTCCGACGAAGCGCACCAGCGACGGCAAACCGCCGCGCTGGTAGGCGCGTGCCAGCGACTGCGCCTCGGCGGCAACGGTTTCCTGCGTCTGCGAGGTCAGCATCCGCACTGACAGCGAAGACATGTAGAACACCAGCACCGTCGCGCAGAGCGCAAACAGGATCAGGAACAGCGCCGATAGCCGCGCCGCCGTGGTCTTCATGATTGCGGGCACGGCCAATCGCATCAGGCGGCTTTCAGCATGTAACCAGCGCCGCGAATGGTATGCAGCACCGGCGTGTCGAATTCCTTCTCGATCTTGGAGCGCAGCCGCGACACATGCACATCGATCACATTGGTCTGCGGGTCGAAATGATAGTCCCAGACATTTTCCAGCAGCATGGTGCGCGTCACCACCTGTCCGGCATGGCGCATGAGATATTCCAGCAATCGGAATTCGCGCGGCTGCAGGATGATCTCCTTGCCGGCCCGTTTCACGGTATGGGAAAGCCGGTCGAGTTCGAGATCGCCGACGCGATACACGGTCTCGATATCCTTCGCGCCGGAGCGCCGACTGAGCACCTCAACACGCGCAAGCAGCTCCGAAAACGCGTAGGGCTTGGTGAGATAGTCGTCGCCGCCCGCGCGAAGGCCCGTCACCCGGTCATCGACCTCGCCCAGTGCCGACAGGATCAGCACCGGCGTCTCGATCCCGCGCGCGCGCAGTCCGGCGATCACCGAAAGACCGTCGCGCTTGGGCAACATCCGGTCGACCACCAGCACGTCATATTCCCCGCTGCTGGCCAGCATGAATCCGGTTTCGCCGTCGCCGGCGACATGGGCGTTGTGCCCGGCCTCGCCAAGCGCCTTTTCCAGATAGTCGGCCGCTTCGCGGTCGTCTTCGATGACAAGAATCTTCATAGCTCAACTATATTCGAGAATGGAAAAAGGCGACGGCCTTATTGACCGCCGCCCTCTCGTTGCCTGTTCCTGCGATCCTATCCGCGCGAGATCGGCAGCGCTACGAAGTGATTGGCGTCGTTGCGGCTGATCTGCACCAGCACCGAGTTGCGCCCCGCTTCGCTCGCATCGGCGACAGCTTTTTCCACTTCATCGGCTGTTGTCACCGCGGTCGAGTTGATAGCGACGATCACGTCACCGGCCTGGATCCCACGCTCAGCGGCAGGGCTTGCCGGGTCGACATCGGTCACGACCAGACCGTTGCCATCGTCCGCGCCTGTCACCGTCAGGCCGAAATCGGCAAGCGACGTATCGCTCTTCGACGGGTTTGGCACCTGTTGCGCGGCGCTGGCCTGATCGCCTGGCAGCTGGCCGAGTTCGACCTCCACCTGCTGCTTAGCACCGCCACGCCAGACGGTGACGTCGACCTTGGTTTTCGGTGCGTAGCTGGCAATCATCCGTGACAGTTCACGCGGCGAGCCGACTTCCTTGTCATTGACCGCGATGATCACGTCTCCGGCCTTGATCCCGGCGTCGCGGCCCGGTCCGTCGGCCTGCGCGTCGGCCACCAGCGCGCCCTTGGTGCCATCAAGGCCCAGCGATTCGCCGATTTCCTTCGTCACCGGCTGGATCTGAATTCCGAGCCAGCCCCGCGTGACTGCGCCGTTGGTGATCAGATTGTCGACGACTTCCTTGGCCGTGGATGACGGAATTGCGAAAGCGATGCCGACATTGCCGCCGGAGGGCGAGAAGATCGCCGTGTTGATGCCGACCACTTCACCGCTCTGGTTGAACGCCGGGCCGCCCGAATTGCCGCGGTTCACTGCAGCGTCGATCTGCAGGAAATCGTCATAGGGGCCAGCGCCGATGTCACGGCCACGGGCCGAAACGATGCCTGCCGTCACGGTGCCACCAAGGCCGAACGGATTGCCGACAGCCACGACCCAATCGCCAACGCGCACCTTGGAATCATCGGCAAATGCGACATAGGTGAACTTGCGGTCGCCATCGACCTTCAGGACGGCAAGGTCGGTGCGTGGATCGGTGCCGACCAGCTTGGCATCCAGTTCCGCACCGTCATCCATGACAACGGTGAAGCTTGCCCCGCCTTCAACGACATGGTTGTTGGTGACGAGATAGCCATCTTCAGAAATGAAGAAACCCGAGCCTTGCGATACCGGGCGCATGCGCTCGCTGCGATCCTTGCCGCGCGGACCGCGCTCGCCGTGATAGTCACGATCGCCACGCTCACCACGGAATTCGCGGAAGAAGCGGCTCATCGGGTGGTCGCGCGGAAGGTCTTCAAGGCCCGGCATGCTGAAGCGGCCGCCGCTGTCGGCAGTGGCCTCGACGCGTTCCTGCACGCGCACGCTCACCACAGCGGGAGAAACCTTTTCGACAACATCGGCAAAGCCGGTCGGCTGCACGGTTTCTACCTTCACCGGATCGGCAAGCACCGGAGCGCTGCCGGAGGTCACCGCGCCAAAGCCGATAGCGCCAGCAATCGCAAGCGAGGCGGCAGCCGCGAGCAGTCGGTTCTTGCGCGCCTTGGACGGAGATTTGGTCGAGGAGTTGATGTCGTTTTGCATCTCTGGAGTCCTTCGTGAAATCCATCTTGGATGCGACGAAACGCACCCTTCGACAACACAGATAGGGCACCCCACCTTACGGCGTTCTTTCCGAAGGATGAAACTTTTGTAATCTTGGAAAGGATGCAGGCGCAGCGCGCCATCGCCTCACTCGGAATCGCCGAGAATTTCCTTCAGTCGGCTCTCTTCTTCAGCCGACAGCGCCTGCGTCACCGGGCGGGTGCGCCGACGTGACTGTGCGACGATGAATGCGCCGCCAATCGCCAGCAACAGGATCGGAGCTGCCCACAGCAGCGCATTGCGCATGTTGAAGCGCGGCTGCAACAGCACGAACTCGCCATAGCGCGAGACTACGTAATCGATCACCTGCTCGTCGGTCTCGCCCGCCACCAGCCGCTCGCGCACCAGCACGCGCAGATCCCGCGCCAGTTCCGCATCGGAATCGTCGATCGACTGGTTCTGGCACACCATGCAGCGCAAGCCGCTTGAAAGCTGGCGCGCCCTCGCCTCCAGCGCCGGATCGTCCAGAACCTCCGACGGCTGCACGGCGAATGCCGGCAGCGCAAGCGACAGGAGCACCAACAGGAAAGCAAAGCGTCTCACTGCGCTGGGGTCTCCGCTGGCGTCAGAACTTTCGGCTTTGCCTTGCGTGCCGCCGGCGCGCCGACCCGCAACCTGCGGTCAAGCAACGACACCGTTCCGCCGATCATCATCACCAGCCCGCCGAGCCAGATCAGCAGCACCAGCGGTTTCCACCAGGCGCGCACGACAATGCCACCGTCCGCCGTGGGATCCCCGATCGAAACGTAAAGCTGGCTCAACCCGCGCGTGACGATTCCCGCTTCGGTCGTCGGCATCTGGCGTGCCGTATAGAGCCGCTTGGACGAGATCACCTCGCCAAGTTCGCGGCCCCACGCATTGATATAGGTGAAGCGCGCCTTGTCCGAGGTGAAGTTCGGTCCCTGGAAAGGCGTCATTTCCTCGAAGCGCAGCGTGTAATTGGCAACAGCGAGCGTATCGCCCGGCTTCATCACCGCAATCTCTTCCACATCCAGCGACGTCACCGCCACGATGCCGAGCGTCGTCAGGCCAAGGCCCAGATGCGCCAGCGCGGTGCCGAACACCGAGCGCGGCAAGCCCCGAAAGCGACGCCAGGCCACCGCAGTGGTCACCGAGCCGATACCTGCCTTGAGCGCCAGATCGGTCAGTGCGCCCAGCACGAGCCAGGTTGCCACGCCGACACCGAATGCGGCCAGTACGCCCATGCCGTCGACAAAGAACAGCGCGATCAGCACGGTCAGCAGCGCGCCACCGAGCGCCGCGTAAAGCCGTTGCGTCACGGCATAAAGGTCGCCCCGCTTCCATGCCAGCAGCGGCCCGAACGGCACCGCGATCAGCAAGGGCAGCGCGAGCGGCACGAAGGTCATGTTGAAGAACGGCGCACCGACGGAAATCTTGTCGCCGGTCACGGCTTCCACCAGCAGCGGATAGAGCGTGCCGATCAGAACGGTTGCCGTCGCCGTGGTCAGGAACAAATTGTTCAGAACCAGCGCACCCTCGCGCGAGATCGGCTGGAACAGGCCGCCCTGCGTCAGGCTCGACGCGCGCAGCGCAAACAGCGACAGCGACCCGCCGATAAACAGCATCAGGATGAAAAGAATGAACAGGCCGCGCGTCGGGTCGGTGGCGAAGGCATGAACCGAGGTCAGAACGCCGGAGCGCACCAGGAAGGTGCCCAGCAGCGACAGCGAGAATGTCAGGATCGCCAGAAGCAGCGTCCAGATCTTCAGCGCCGAGCGCTTTTCCATCACGATCGCCGAGTGCAACAACGCAGTTCCGGAGAGCCATGGCAGGAACGAGGCGTTTTCGACCGGATCCCAGAACCACCAGCCGCCCCAACCCAGCTCGTAATAGGCCCAGTAGGAGCCCATGGCGATGCCGCCGGTGAGGAACACCCAGGCAGCCAGCGTCCAGGGCCGCACCCAGCGCGCCCATGCCGCATCGATCCGGCCTTCGATCAGCGCCGCGACGGCAAAGGAGAAGCAGACCGAAAATCCGACATAGCCGAGATAGAGCAGCGGCGGATGGATGGCGAGGCCGATATCCTGCAGGATCGGGTTGAGATCGCGGCCCTCAAATGGCGGGGTCTCGATCCGCGCAAACGGGTTCGACGTCGCCAGCACGAACAGCAGGAACGCCGCGCCGACCAGCCCCTGCACCGACAAAACATTGGCGCGCAGCGACGCCGGCAGGTTCGAGCCGAACCAGGCCACCAGCGCGCCGAAAAAAGTCAGGATCAGCACCCACAGAAGCATCGAGCCTTCGTGGTTTCCCCACACGCCCGTCACCTTGTAGAGCATCGGCTTCAGCGAGTGGGAGTTCTCCCACACATTCACCACCGAAAAGTCCGATTGCACATAGGCCATCGTCAGCGCCGCAAAAGACAGCGCCGTTAGCGCGAATCCGGCGATGGTCACCGGCGCGGCAACCGCCATCAGCCGGTCGTCGCCCGTGCGCGTGCCGATCAGCGGAACAGCGAACTGGACCACCGCCAGCACGAATGCCAGTACGAGCGCGAAATGTCCTGCTTCAACGATCACGCATCCGCTCCGTTGTTCATTCGGTGTGCTGCCACAGGCCGGTGGCCTTCAGGCCGTCCGCGACTTCCTTGGGCATGTAGTTTTCGTCATGCTTGGCCAGCACGCTGTCGGCGATGAACACGCCGCCCGGTCCCACCGTGCCCTCGGTCACGACGCCCTGCTCTTCCCGAAACAGATCGGGCAGGATGCCGGAATAGGAGACCTTCACCGTGTGAACCTGATCGGTGACGGCAAAGGCGACCTGGGTGCCTTCACCACGCACAATCGAGCCGGCCGCGACCAGTCCGCCAAGGCGGATGCGCTGGCCAGGCTCAAGCTTTGCGGTCTGCAATTCGGCAGGCATGTAGAAGTAGGAGGTCTTCTGGCCAAGCGCATACAGCGTCAGTCCCGATGCAAGCATCAGAAATGCCATCGCACCGCCGATCACCGTGAGCCGCTTCTGCTTTCTGGTCATGTGTCGCTGCCTGCCTTCCTCAATCCGCCGCGCTGACGCCGCGCGCCGCTGCAAACGTCTTCAGTTCCGCGCCTTCCGCGCTGTCGCTTCCCAGCGCCGCCAGCCCGCGCACCAGTGCGTCGCGCGCGTCTTCGTTGCGCTGAAGCACCGTATAGGCGTGGATCAGGCGCTGCCAGCCCTCAGGGTCCTGCGGATTTTCACGCAACCTCTGGTCCAGTCCGGCCACCATATTACCGATCATCTCGGCGCGCTCATTGTCCGACATCAATTCGGCGGCATCAACATCGTCCTGCGACGGTCCCGGCGTTGCCTGCACTTCAGCCTTGCTCCCCAGCATCTGCGCTACTGCGCCACGCCAGGGCGAATCCTGCGGCAAGTCGTTCGCCATCGCCAGCCAGGCCGCTTGCGCCTCTTCGGTCCGGCCTTCCTGTGCCAGCCCCAAAGCCAACAGGAACCGCGCCTTCGGATTGTCCGGCTCCAGCGCCAGTGCGCGCTGCAGCGCCGCCTGCGCCTCTTCGCTGATCAGGCCGCCGCCAACGGCTGCCACGGCTTCGCCCAGCCCCGCCTCGCGCGTCGCGCTTGCGCCCAGCAGACGGATCGCATTGCGATAGGCCGTCGCGGCTTCAACGAAGCGACCATTGCGGTAATAGATCGGCGCAAGCACATCCCAGCCGCGCCCGTCCTGCGGGTTCTCGGCAAGATGAGCCTCCGCCCGCGCCACCAGTTCGTTGATTGGGTTTGCCTGTGGATTATCGGCCATGCGCTCATGCAATGGCTGCGACGGCAGGTGCGGCGAGCCGGTTGCGGCGTAGATGCCCCAGCTGGCCAGCGGCACCGCCAGAATCGCCACGCTCAGGACAATCCTGCCCGCCCCGAAACCGGCTTTTGCGGCAAGCGTGCTTCCTTCGGCCTTGAGCTTGAGAATGCGGCGGCCGATCTCGGCACGCGCCTGCTCGGCTTCCGTGCCGGCGATCACGCCCCGCGCGACATCTCTGTCCAGCTCGGCAAGCTGGTCCTGATAAACTTCGAGGTCAAAGGCACTGTCATCCGCGACGCTGTCCCTCACCCGCAACACGGGCAGAAGAACTGCGAGACAGGCAATCAGTGTCAGGCAGGCAACGATGATCCAGAAAAACATGCGCTCTCATTAGCCGGTGCGGCGGAGCCTGCCAATGATCCAGTCATGCGGCGTTTTGACGATAAACCGATTGTGACCCGCTCGTGAGAGTTGCGTCAGACCAGCGGCGTCCAGCTTCCGTCGGGATTGCGGCATGCGGTGCCACGCGCGCTCTGGCTACGCCCTGCGGCCTGCACCGTGTGGGTATATTGGCGGCAATTCTGCGAACCGACGCGATAGGGCGATCCGGCCACCACTTCGCCGGAACGCTCGGAGACATCGCCCCATGACACCGGCTGGCCTGCCTGCGTATGTTCAAGCGCCTGATATTCGGCCACAAGCGCACGGCGCAGGTCACGACGGTCGAGGCCGCGTCCCAGCGTGCCACCGATCAGCCCGCCCGCCATCGCCTCGACGATCCGTGTCGCCGGTGGCTGGGGCTGAACTGCACCCGCATAGGCCTGCACCACGCCGCTGCGCGGTTTGTCCATGCCGATCGATGAGCATCCCGCCAGCAGCATTAGAGCCAAGCCTGTTACGCCGATCTTCAGCATCATATTCCGAACGCCTCACTCACTCCGTTGGCAAAGAAACGATTTGCATCGCCACGTCCGGAGCACTGCACCGCGACTTTGGCATAGAAATGGCATGATCGCCTAATCATGCAATCGACGTAACGTCACAGTGGCTTTCAAGCCACCCAGATCCGACCGCCCCAATTGCAGCGATCCGCCATATTCCTTGACCAGATCGGCGACAATGGCGAGGCCAAGTCCGGTGCCTGGCTTGCTTTCGTCGAGACGGCGTCCGCGCGTCAGCGCCTCGCGTGTGTCTTCCTCCGGAATACCCGGACCGTCATCCTCGACCAGAAGCTGGAAGCTGTGCTTCTGCTCATCGCCTGCGCGCACCGCGATTCGCACCCTCTCCCGGCCCCATTTCGTCGCATTTTCGAGGAGATTGCCAACCAGTTCTTCGAGGTCTTCACGCTCACCGGCGAAAATCAGCTCTTCGGCGGGTGCATCCAGCACCATGTCGATATGCGGGTTGAGTTTGCCCATCACCCGCACCATCCGCTCCAGCGTCGCCTTCACCGGCGTGCGGAACACGATGGTGTCGCGCTGGGCCGCCATGCGGGCGCGCTGCAGATAATGCTCGACCTGCATGCGCATCGCCTCGGCCTGCTCGGCCAGCAGCACCCCCTTCTTGCCGCCAAGGGCGCGCGCCTCGTTGGTCAGCACCGCCAGCGGTGTCTTCAGCGAATGCGCCAGATTGCCGACCTGCGTGCGCGAGCGTTCGACAATGCGCCGGTTGCCGTCGATGAGTTCGTTGGTCTCCGCCGCCAGTGGGGCAATCTCGACCGGGAAATTGCCGTCGAGGCGCTGCGCCGACCCGGCGCGAATTTCCGCCAGCGCCGTGCGCACGCGGCGCAGCGGCTGCAACCCGATGACGATTGCCAGCGCGTTGATGGCGATCATGCCGACACCGAAGATGAAGAGATACAGCCACAACTGCCGCTCAAAGGCGGAAATATCCGCCTCCAGTTCGGTGCGATTGCCCATCACGCGAAAGCGCGCGACGCGGTTTTCGCCGTCGAGGCCGTATTCCGTCTCGAAAACCTCAATCGTCTCGCCTGCCAGCCCGTCAGCGATATAGCTGCGCTGGAACGCTGCATTGAACGGCACCAGACTGACCGATGGCGAAGGCACGTCCCGCGTCAGCGACAGCGAGCGCAGCTGCCCGCTCACTTCCTCGACCGGCTCGACCGCCCAGTACCAGCCCGAACGCGGCACCGTGAAACGCAGATCGCCCAGGTTCGGCGATCCGACAAGCGCGCCATCGTCGCTGACCCCGACCGAACTGATGAGGTTGAACAGATGCGCCGTCATCAGGCTTTCAAAGCCACGTTCGCTGGCTTGCCGAAACAGCGTCGCGATAATGGTCGCGATCACCACCAGCGCCACAATCGCCCACAGCGTCGAGAACGCCACGACGCGAAATGTCAGCGAATTGAGCCAGCGCTTGATGGAGGACATGGGAGGGAGCCTGTCCCCCTAGTCCTGCGGCGCGCGCATGCGGTAGCCCATACCGCGCACCGTCTCGATCAGGTCGATGCCCATCTTCTTGCGCAACCGGCCGACGAACACCTCGATCGTGTTGGAATCGCGGTCGAAATCCTGGTCGTAAAGATGCTCGACCAGTTCGGTGCGCGACACCACCACGTCCATATGGTGCATCAGATAGGCGAGCAGCCGGAACTCGTGCGACGTCAGCTTCAGCGTCATGCCGTTGACGTCGGCCTTCGACGATTTGGTGTCGAGCCGCAGCGGGCCGCAGATCAGTTCGCTCGACGCATGGCCCGCCGCACGGCGGATCAGCGCACGCAGCCGCGCCAGCACTTCCTCGATATGGAACGGCTTGGCGACATAATCGTCCGCACCTGCATCGATCCCGGCGACCTTGTCGCTCCAGCGGTCGCGCGCGGTCAGCATCAGAACCGGCATCTTGCGCCCGTCGCGCCGCCATTTCTCGACGACGCTGATGCCATCCATCTGCGGCAGGCCGATATCGAGGATCACGGCGTCATACGGCTCCGTATCGCCGAGGAAATGACCTTCCTCGCCATCATAGGCACGGTCGACGACATAGCCTGCATCGACAAGCGCTTCGGCGATCTGCCGGTTGAGATCCTTGTCATCCTCGACAACCAGTATCCGCATGCAAATTCCTGTTTCGGTTGGGGGACTGCCGGATCAACCGGCGGGAACGACGATCTCGTTGCGGATGGGACGCTGGCCGTCCTTGGCCGGCATCAACACGACGATCACGCAGACCGGCTGGCCGTTGCGCACATCCGGTGTTGCCTTGGCAAGCTGGCCGCCGACCCGCGCCGCCTGCTGCTGCCCGATGGCGTGGCAGTCGGCCTGCACGCGCACGACCGGCGCCGGCGCGGCGGGCAGGTTCGGCACCGGCGTCGGAAACGCCATCGCCTGGCTGACTGCCGCCGTCGCGATCACCGCGGCGGCGACTGCTTTTCGCAAAAATGGGGCAACAAGTGTTTTCATGACGCCGTTCTAACGCAAATGGGCTGAACGTGAAATGAACAACACCCAGCCGGAGAGCACAAGCCCTGTCACCCGACTGCTCTTGCCGTCACCCGATCCGCGAGCGCGCACAGATGCGCCCGATAATGGCGGCAACGCCCGCTCCGGCGGCAATCGTCTGCAGGATCGCCTCAGCTAAAGCGTCCGTCTCGCCTTCCACCAGCGGAAAGCCCAGCGCGGCAGCGCCCAGCGACACCACCACCAGCAGCGACGCCCAGATCGTGCGCGACTGATACCATTGTTTCGTCATATCCATGATCGTCTCCTCTTGCCTTGTCTGATCGTCACGGCGCGCCGGCCTGCACCAGCCGCGCAAACAGCCCCGAACCGAAATCGTGTCCCGCCGGGCCGATGCGCCAGTGCAGCGCCAGCGACACCTCGTCGGGCGACAGGTCGATGCGCGGCACAGCCGAATTCAGCAGCACGAAATCCGCACCCACATTGGCCCCCGCCAGCGCCGCGCTGCCGGTCCCGGCCTGCCCGCGCAACAGCCCGGTCAGCTTCCACGTCGACGACGCGATCTCTTCGGCATCGGCGAACTGCACCACTTCCCACGCCCCGCTGGCCGTTCGCACCGCCGCACTGTTGGCCCCGTTGGCGAGCTGCATCATCGACACGCTTTCCAGCGCGCCGTTGAGCAGCTTCACCTCCATTTCAGCGTCTTCATCGAACGGCCCGCCCGCGCTCGGCTCCAGCGCCTGCGTCAGCCTCCCCAATGTCGCCGGTGCCTCCACCGCCATGCGCGCGACAAAGCCGGTATCTTCCGGCGAGGCATAGACGGCCTGCGTGCGCCAGGGCCGCGCATAGGCGGCGATGCGCAGATTGCCCCGCCCCGCCTGCGAGCCGGGCACTTCCGGCAAATTGAGCAGCACGACATGCGGTGCACCGGCAATCGGCGGTGGCGCCAGCGTCGGCATCTCGTTCACCGGCCCGTTCGAGGCCGCACGCCGTGCCACCCGCCGCGCCGACACCTGCCGTACCAACCCGATTTCCACATCCGTCACCAGATAGGTTTCGTCGCGTGTGCGTCCCGGCAGCGCGATCAGCGCCCCCGGCTCGATGTCGAGTGCCGACGCCGGTACGCCAAAGCCCAGCGTTTCACGCGCCACCCAGCGCCGCTGCACCCAGTCCGACACGAGCGCCGTCGCCAGCCCATGGTCGAGCGCGCCAGACAGGGTCAGGCTCGCGCTGCCAGCACCGGCAACGCCATGCGGCGTCGCCCGCGTCCGCGCCGTCTGATACTCGCGAAAATGATCGACGAAGCTCAGTTCCGCCTCGCGCGGCACGTCCTCTTCCGAAAGCCGCGTGCGCTCCAGCACCGGCGTACCCCTGTCGAGCACCAGATCGCTGACCGCCACCGGCGCGCCCCGCACCGCTGTTTCATCGCGAAACACCAATTGCCCACCGCGTTCGAACACGCCGATGCCGTGCAGATCGGTCAGCGCTTCCAACGCCGCGCGTGCTGTCGTCGGGGCGGCCACCAGAAACCCGCTCAACGCCCGCCCGACAAGCGACACATCCGCCTCTGGCAACCCATGATCTTCGAGGATCGCGGCAATCAGATCGCCCACCGCCACACCGCATACGCGCCCGTTCAGCCAATGTCCCAGCCGCCAGTTGACGTTGTCGCGCCAGACATCACTGCGCTGCGGAAAGGCCGGAAAAGGTCGCGCATCCCATGCCCACAGGCACAACCGCGACGCATCCACCATCCGCCCGCCATAAAGCGGCGACAGCGGGTTGTTGTCCGGATCGAACCAGGCGCTCGTCTCGTCCCAATAGTCGACATGCGCCAGCACCATGCGTTGCTGCGCAAGGTCAGATTGCTGCCCGGACGAATAATAGGGCGAGGCGTTCTCCGACGATTTGCCATCGGGAAACACGTTGGGCTGGTTCGCCCCCTTGTCCACCGCGGGGCAGCCAAGCTCGGTGAACCAGATCGGCTTGGAGCGCGGCACCCATGCGGTCGGACTGGCAACCTCTACCCCACCGATGCGATTGAAATGCCGGTTCTCCCACCAGCCGCGCAGATCCTTGTAGCGATAGGTCCAGGGCTTGCCATAAGCGCCATCGCTGATCGGCGAGCGCACCCGGTCGGCGCGGTCCTGCGCGCTGGCATAATACCAGTCGAACCCTTCCCCCGCCGCGATCTGGCCACGCATTCCGGCGCGGTCATAAGGCTCGCGGAACCCGTCCGGGCTCTGGCCGTCATGGTCGCTGTCACGCCAGTCCGAGATCGGCATGTAATTGTCGATCCCCACCGCATCGACCGCCGGATGCGCCCACAAGGCGTCCAGATGGAAAAACACATCACCCGAACCGTCAGGCGGCTGGTGGCCGAAATATTCGCTCCAGTCCGCGCCATAGGTGATCTTCGATCCCGCCCCGAGCACACCGCGCACCTCTCCCGCCAGCGCGCACAAGGTCTCGACAAACGGAAACGCATTTGCTCCGTCGCGCAGGGCTGTCAGCCCGCGCATTTCCGAGCCGAGCAGAAAACCATCGACTCCGCCTGCTGCCACCGCCAGATGCGCATAATGCAGCACCAGACGCCGATAGCCCCAGTCGTTCGCCGGACCGGAATAGCTGACCTCCTCGCCCGCAACGGAAAAATGCCCCACCTGCGCCGTGCCGCTGAACGCGTTCACCTCACTGCGAGCCGCGCCACTCTTGTCGTTCCCGGCCTCGCAAGTTATGCGCCCGCGCCACGGATAGGGCGGCTGCGACGCCCCGCCATAGGGGTTCGGCAGGCTGTTGTCCGGCGCAATATCCATCATCAGGAACGGATACAACATCACCCGCAGCCCGCGCCGTTTCAGTTCTGCAATGCACTCGATCACCGAGCGGTCCGAGGGCGTTCCGCCATAAGACGCTGAACCATCGACATAGGAGACATTGATCGCATCGGCGCGGTCCACGCCAGCGACGCTCCAAGGCTCCGAATAATCCGTCGCCTGATTGTCGATCACCGCCGGTCGCAACAGGCACTGTCCCGCGCGCAGATCATCGCCAAACCAGGTGACGATGACGGCCACTTCCTCAAGCTTCGGACACAGCGCCTGCAACTCGTCAAGCGAGGCGACCAGATCGGTCGGCCCGTGCAGCACATGGCGGTTGACCTGCACCGTCTCGCCCGGATTGGGCGTGCGCACCACCGCGCGCGGCAGCAGCCCATATTCGGTCGCCCCCGGCAGCAGCGCCACCGACCGGATCTGGCGGTGAAATTCCCCCACCGGACGCATCACCTCGAACTGCAATTGCGGGATGCGGTTGCCGTAGTCGCCGAGCGGAAACCGGTCGAGCACCGCATAGGCGATGCCGCGATAGGCCGGCGCATTGCCAGCCCCCTGCTTGGCCGCCACCAGCGGATCGACCGGCTGGTCCTCGCTGCCGCGATAGATGCGGATCGTCACCTGGTCGAGATCGACCTCGCGCCCATCGGCCCAGATCCGCCGCACCCCGGCAATCTCGCCCTCGCACAGCGCAAAGGCGGCATTGCAGAAATAGCTGTAGGTCGTCACCTTCGGCGTGATGCCCTTGCCGCCCTGCCGCTCGGTCCGGCTCGCCTCCTCGAAGCGCGTTGCCCAGATGACGTTGCCGCCGACCCGCATCGTGCCGTAGACGCGCGCCACCGGCGCCCCCTCCTCGGCCTGAAATGGCTGCATTCCCGACAGCCGGTTGCCCTCGATGTGGCGCGAGCCCTGCAACAGCGCCCGGTCCACCATGTACCCGGCCATCGACCCGGCCGCCGCGCCCAAAGCAGCGCCGACAGGTCCAAGAACGCCGCCAAGATACGACCCGGCAGCCTGCAGAAGAATGGTCGCCATGAACCTGCCTATCGTTGAAAATCGGGAAACGCGAAGACGCCGGCAATCCGCCGCCGCCATTGCGAAATCAGCGGCGAGATCGTCACCGCATGGCCTTCATAGGCATGGATGAACCGCCCGCTATCGCACAGGATTCCAAGATGCTTGGCCGGATGCTGCGCGCGCCACCGAAACAGCAAAATGTCGCCGGGCAGCGCGTCGTCGAGCGCCTTTTCGCGGCAGTTCCGCCGCGCCGCTTCCATCAGCCGGTCATGCCCGCCTGCCTCGGCCCAGTCGGCGCTATACGGCCCCGCCAGTTCCGGCTCGCAGCCATAAAGCGCGCGCCACACGCCCCGGATCAGCCCGAGACAGTCGCAGCCGACGCCCTTCATCGAGCCCTGATGGCGATAGGGCGTGCCGATCCACGCCACCGCCTCGTCCAGCGCCATCTGCGCCAAATCTGTCATGGCACCAGCGCTCCGCCGTCGAACACGCCGCCATCGGTGACATAGCCATAGGCGGCATCATTGCCCGGCAGATGCGGAAAGCCGCGAAAATTCTCTGCATTGCCGAATTTCGCCTTGCAGGTGGCAAACAGCCGGTCACACCCGGCAACGATGCTGAAATTGTCGCCAACCTCCGGCAGCCGCATTTCCGGTGGCAGCACCAGCAGCACGCCATGCGTCGCGATGCGATGGTCGAGCACCGGATAGACCCGCCCATTCAGCGCCCCGCCTGTCCAGGTCACATGCCCAAGCGCGAACCAGCGATTGGCAAATCCGTCGAGACCACTGACCCGCACCGCATTTGCGGCATCGCGCGCCAGCACAGTACCCGCCCCCTTGAAGCCCCCTGCGTCGAGATCGACCTTGCAGCGCCCATCGCCCAGTTCCGCATCGCAGACCCGGCGCAGGAAGCGGCCATTGGGTCGGTCGAGGCTTGCCATCACGCTTTCGAGTTCTGCAATGAACCGCCCATCGGCACGCACGATCTTGCCGATCACCGCCGTGCGGATCGTCTCCACCTGCGCCGGGTTCTGCCAGTTGACCAGCAGCGTCGTCACCCGCGCCCCATCGAACAGCCCCGCGGCAATATCGTCCTCCGCCAGTTGCGCAGAACTCAGCGCACCCTCGATATCGAGCTTGTCGATCCCCATGCCCAGCGACAGCCGTGCCTCGCTCTGCGCAAAGCCGCTCTGCGGCTCGTAGCTGAAACCGTCTACAACCAGCGCAACATCGTGGTCAGTGAACCCCATAGCCACCCCGTCGCGCCGCTCGACACGCCAGCATTGGCACACAGTGGTGCACCCACCCTGCAGATGGTCCCGCAACCCGTTCATGCCAAAATCTCCACGATTGGAATGGTCGGGATCTGCCCCGCCGTGAAGGCCGTCAGGCTCACCTCGATGCGCTCGGCATCGAACCGCGCCGCAAGGTCGAATTCGTAGCCGGCGCTGACCACCTGCCCCGCGCCGAGCGGTGTCGCCAGCGTCACCATCCCCGTCGCAAGATCGACCGAAAAATCGCTCGTCTCGACGCCATCGACCGCCACGCGCACCGTTTCGGCGACCGGCTTGCGAATCGGGCGGGCATAGGCGTCCGCACCGTCGCCATACCATTTCACCAGCTGAAACTGTGTCGCCGCGCCATCGCCGAGCCCGATCTGCTGGTCGCTTGCCGCCGGTTGCTGGTCCGGCCGGCACGATTTCATGTCGAACGGATCGCGAAACCGGAAGCCGTGAAAGGCCCCGCGCCGCGCCTCGAAAAACCCGAAGATCTCATAGAGATCGTTGAGCGAGCGCACCCCGGTTCCGGCATCGAAATGCCGCCGCGAATGCGCCAGCCGCAGATTGCGCTGCTCGCGCCCCGAGGTCAGCGCGACGATCTCCGTGCGCCGTTCCGGCCCGCCCGTCGCGCCGAACGACACCGCCACCGGAAAGCGCACATCATGAAAGCTGTCCATCCCGCCGCCTCACAGAGTTCTTGAGCCGCACGACACCGCGCGCGCCAGCATGCCGGTGATCTGCGCTTCCGATTTGCGAAACGAGGCGGCGTCCTGCGTGCTCACATTGAACACGACATTGACCCCGCGCCCGCCGCCGCCCGCCGCCACGCCCAGCTGCCCGTCCGGCCCGCGCTGCAGCGGCAGGATCGCTTCCGCCCCCGCCTCGCCCATCAGTCCGGTGCGGCCCCCGCCCATCGGAAAATAGGTCGGCGCGGCGACCACCCCGCCGCTGGCGAAAGGCGTCACGCCGCCGCCGACGACGCCACCATTGGCAAATGGCAAAATGCTGCCCATCCGGCCGCTGACGAGACTGGTCAGCGGCTTCATCCCCTGGTTCAGCGCCATGCCGGCAAGGTTCATCCCCACCCGCCGCAACACGTCCTCCAGCGACTTGCCACCGACCACCGCGTCCTTCATCGCGCCACTCAGCTGGGTGCCGAACGACGCCGACAACCGGCCAAGATCGGCCATCGCATCGGTGAAAGGCCGCGTGTCCGCCTCGATGCGCACCTGCACGCGCGCGTTGTCATCCGCCATGAATTTGGCCCTTGTTCACATCGGGAAAGAGTTTCATCAGCGTCTCGACGGCGCTGCGCTCCGGCGCTTCTACAATCCCGCCTGAGTGGGCACGCACTAGATGCGAAAGCTCCAGCGGCGTCATCGCCCAAAAATCGCGCGACGATAGCCGCAACAGGCCCAGCCCGAGGGCGATCACATCGTCCCACGGAAACCGGCGCGCTTCGCCTGTCGCGGCGTTCAGGGGTCCGCTGGTACGCGCTCCGCCGTGCCGAACGTGATAGCCAGCAACGCGCCCACCATTTGCGCGCAGCCCGCCACCCCGCCGTCAAACTGCATCGCCGCCACCTCGTCGTCGCTGACGCTGGCGCCCCCGCCGCGCAACCCCGCGCCGATAACCCGGATCAGATCGCGCGCGGCGAGTTCTCCGGTCGCAAAACGCTGCGCCAGCGCCGCCAGATTGTCGACCGCGAACGCCGTCTCCAGTTCCGCCAGCGCCCCCAGTGTCAGGCACAGCACCTGCGCCCGCCCGTCGATGACAGCCTCGATTTCCCCGCGCCGCGCATTCGCCATCACGCCGCTCCGAAGGTCAGCGCGCCAGCCGATTCCAGCGCCATGTCGAAGGTGATTTCGCCATCATGATTGCCGGTATATTCCAGCGCCGTCACCTGAAACGGTCCTTCGACGATGCCGAAATCCGGCACCACGATCTGCCAGGCAACGATGACGCTGCCGAAGAAATTCGCCCGGATCAGCGCATCCGACTGCGCATCCTTGAAGATCCCCGCCCCGCTCAACGACGCGCGCTGCACCCCTGCGCCACCCAGCAGTTCACGCCAGCGCCCGACGGATTCGGAATCCGTGATGTTCACCGTCTCGCTGTTGAACGAAAGCCGCTTGGTGCGCAGCCCCGCCACGGTGACGAACACCCCCGCCCCCGTGCTGTCGATCTTCAACAGCAGATCCTTGCCCTTCTGTGCTCCCACAGCGAGCCTCCCATCTTTGGGGCAGTGGGCAGCAGGCAAACCCCGCTGCCGACTGCCTATTGCCTACTGCCCATTTTCCGTAATCGCCCGAAACCGCACCACGCCGTGATAGACCGCGTGGTCGTCGTTGAACCGCACCTCTGCCGCCTCGGCGCGCAAGTTCACGAGCCGATGGCTTGCCAGCACAAGGCTTGCGTCGTGCAATGCAGCGCGGGCCAGTTCCATGATCTCCAGCGCCTGCTTCTTGCCGTCCGCCTTCGACCAGACATGCAGCGAGAACAGATGCTCGCTGCCGTCTTCCGTGGTCGTGCTCCAGTCCTCGACCGCGCTTCGCCCGAAAGTGATGTAGGGAAACGCAACGCTCGCCGGCGCATGGTCGTGGATGCGGTCCGGCCCGAGCATCGCCACCAGGGCCGCATCGCCGGACAGCGCGACAAACACCGCCTGTTGCAGTTCAAGTGCCGGTGAGGTCATCGCGTGCCTCCTTCACTCGCCCGGTTGCTGCCGCATCAACGCGGCGCTCCCCGGCCTCCACTTCTTCGGCGAGCTGGTGCGCCTTGCCGCGCAGCGCCCGCACCAGATCGTCGAGCGTCAACCGCATCGTCACCTTCATGGCAGCGCCTCGCGCACGCGGCAGACGAGATAGCGTCCGCTTTCATCCGGATCGTGCACCGTCACGATGTCGTACACCCGGCCTCCGCGCCGCAGCCGCATCCCCGCTTCGACACCGCCACGCATCCGCAGCGTCACCCGATGCGTCACGCTCTCCAGCGTCTGATCGGCGCCGAAACGCGATTGCGCCGACACCGGCTCTACCCGCGCCAGAAAAGTCGCCGCCTCGGCCCATGTCTTTTGATGCCCGCCCGCGCCGTCGCCGGTGAGCGTTGCCGTTTCCAGCACCAGCTCATGACGAAACGCGCCCGGATCGATGAATTCGCCGCGCATCTACAGCCTCCGCAGCCGCCACGGCGCGATCAGCCGCTCATACCCACTTGGGAACGACACCGGCTGCTGGCTCGCGCCAAAGCTGGCGCGAAACTCGAACCAGTGCGCCACCAGAACATGGATCGCGCGTTTCAGAAGGTCCGGCACATCGGTCGCCGCCTCGCCGAAACCGGCGGTAAAGTCGATCTCGATGCCATTCTGCGCATCGTGCAGCGGGCCGGCAAACACCAGCCGCGCCGGTCGCGCCTGCGGCTCCAGCCGATAGCGCGACGGGTCGACCAGCGATCCCGCGCCATCGGCATCATACACGGTCACGGACGTCACCTCGCGCACCGGATGCCGCCGTAGCAACACGACGCCCGAAGTCGGCAGTTCGTCGAGCGCCAGCCGCCAGCCCTGTTCGACCAGCGCCAGTCCGCAGGCCGCCTCGACCTCTTCGCGCGCGGCGCGGATCAGCCCGTTGAGCAGACCGTCCTCGGCGTCATGGTCGAGACGCAGATTCTGCTTGGCTTCGGTGAGCAGCACCGGCTCCGCCTCCGGCGGCACGGTTCGGAAAAGCGTCATGCTGACCTCAACATTCGGATGTTTCAACGAAAACGGCCCCGGACAAGACATCCGGGGCCGTCAAACCATGCAGTGCAGCCTGGGCTCAGCTTGCCGAAAACTTCATCAGCTTGATTGCGTCGAAATCCTGCATGCCGCCGCCAACGCGCTTGGTGGTGTAGAACAGCACGTAAGGCTTCGCCGAATACGGATCGCGCAACACGCGCACCCCCGCACGGTCGACCACCAGATAGCCGCGCCGGAAATCACCGAAGGCGATGGACGCGGAGTCCGCCGCCACATCCGGCATGTCCTCCGCCTCGACCAGCGGGAAGCCCATCAGCATCGCGCGTCCGCCTGCGGTCGCCGGCGGCTGCCACAGATAATTGCCGTCGACGTCCTTCATCTTGCGGATCGCGGCTTGCGTCTTGCGGTTCATCACCCAATGCGCGTTCTGGCGATATCCCGCCTTCAGCGCATAGACGAGGTCGATCAGCTTGTCGGACGGGTTGCTGGCGGCGAACTCGCCCGCCGCGCCGCTGGCGACATAGCCGATCTTGCTCCAGGCCCAGCCGGTTTCCGCAACCTGGTCATAGTCGAGGAACCCGCGCGGCTTGTTGCTGCCGTCGCCGGTGACAAACGCCTTGCCTTCCTGCTCGGCAAAGGCCGCCTCGACCTCGCTGGCGATCCACTGGTCGAGATCGACCACCGCATCGTCGAGCAAGGCAGGCGTCGCCGCCGGCATGGCGTAAAGCTCCGCCGTCGGGAACTGCAGCGCATCGAGCACCGGCGAGGCCGTTTTCGGCCGCACCGCCGTCTCGCCGACCCAGCCGACCACCGGCCCGGTCGTCATGAACGACTTTTTGTAGAGCGCGCTCGACACCTGCCGTACGCTGGCAATCGAGCGGATCGGCGACAGGGCTGCCAGACGACGCCCGATCTCGATTTCCACCTCGTCCGGCACGACATAGCCGCCATCGGGACCGGAGCCGCCCGACATGTCCTTGGCTTCCAGCCCGCGCAGCGCGCGTTCCTCGCCGGTGCGCATATAGGTCTCGAATGCCTGCTTGCGCTCCAGCGCCGCCGCCGACATTTCGCGTCCATCGCCGAGCGCCGGGCGTGCGCGCTTCAGCGCCATTTCATCGAGCTGGCGCTTCTGGCGGTCGAGCGCGTCATTGATGCGGTCGACCTTGTCGCTGGTCACGACATCGGCGCTCTTGCGGGTTTCGATCTCGCGCAGACGGCGGTCATTGTCGTCGCGAAACTGCGTGAAAGTGGTCATGAAGTCGTCGAAGGCGTCCGACAGCGTGGCATAGCCACCCGCATCGGCCTTCATTTCCGGCGCAACCATCTTGCTGGTCATCTGGCTCAATCCCTTGTTTCGATCAGTCGAGCGGCCCGGCGGATACGTTCCGCGAGCCCGTCCTGTGTGTCCCGCGCGGCGTCCCGCTTGCGCATCAGGCTGGCATAGCCGCGCGCAATCACCGTGCGCGCCTCTGCCCGTGTCAGCTTCGCGTCCCGCGTCAGCCAATTTTCGAATTCCCGCACCGTCGGCAGGTCCGCCGCCGCGCCCTTGACGGCGTTAATGCGCGCCCCCGGCAGCATCGGAAAGGTGACGACGGAAATCTCCCACAGATCGGCTTCGAGGATACGGCGCAGGCCCGAGCCCGTGTCCTTGCGCGCCTTCACCGTGCGAAAGCCGATCGACAGCCCGTCGAGTGCGCCGCTGCGCATCAGTTCGCGCACCTCGCGGGCGCGGCCCACTCCCGGCGTCAATTGTCCGCGCACGAACAGGCCGCGCGCATCCTCGCGCAGTTCCAGCCAGGTGCCGAGCGGCTCCGCCGGATCATGCTGGTAGAGCATGCGCACGCCGCCCGCCCCGCGCTGGCGCAGCGAGCGCGCAAACGCCCCCGGCTCCACCACATCCTGCGCCAGATCCGGCTTGCCGAACAGGCTGGCATAGCCGGAGAACGTGCCGTCCTGCGCCACCGCGTCGATGGCGACATCGACGAATTTGCGTTCACGAGCGCCCATGGCCGCTCCTCTTCTGCCCGGAAACCTTGAAGGCGCGCAGGATCAGGCCGAGCGCCCACCAGGCGCACAGGCTCGCCGCTGCCGACCCCATCAGCACCAGCTCGAACGGCCCGAGACTGTCGGCAATGCCGAGTTCGACCGCGATTTTCAGGCCCACCGTGCCGCCGAACACCAGCCCGGCCGCCACGCCGACACCAAAGCGAATACCCGCCTCGCGCCGTTCAGCCGGCAACACATAACCAAGTGAGATTGCCGAGCCGGCGACGGCGCCTGCCGCCTTGGCCAGCCACAGCCAGAATGGATCAACCATCAGGATTGCTTCCCGCGCCGCAGGGCGCTCAGTTGCGAGGACCATAGCCGACTGCCTCCCTCTTCTCGTCGTCGGAAAGGAATTCGGCTGCCCCCAGCCGCGCCCACAGCGCCTCGCGTTCGGCGGCAAGGCCGTCGATCTGGTCGGCGTCGCAGGCTAGCCTCAGCCGGTCGCCGTAACGCGGTCCCAGCCAGGCGGAAAATTCGGAAGCGGTGCGCATCACCAGCGGCAGCACCGTCATGCGGTAGAAGGCGCGGTTGGCCTCCTGATAATTGGCGTAGGTATTGTCGCCCGGAATGCCGAGGATCATCGGCGGCACGCCGAAGGCGAGCGCAATGTCGCGGCTTGCGCCATTGCGCGCCTCGACGAAGTCCATGTCCTTCGGCGTCAGGCCCATCGCCTTCCAGTCGAGCCCACCTTCCAGCAGCATCGGCCGCCCGGCGCGGCTTGCGCCCGAATAGCCTTCCTCAAGCTCAGCTTTGAGCCGGTCATACTGGTCTTCGGTCAAATTGCCGCCATCCTTGGGGGCATAGACCAGCGCGCCGGAGGGCCGGGCCGAATTATCGAGCAGCGCCTTGTTCCAGCGGCTCGCCGAATTGTGCGTATCGAGCGCCATCAGCGCGGCACGCAACGGCGCAAAGCCATAATGGTCGTCGAGCGGGTGGAACAGCCGCAACTGCATTGCGCTTTCGTGTCCGCCAAGATTCACACGGCGCTTCGCGTTGCCCTGGCGATAATCCAGCCCGACCGGCCATCCCGCCGCGTCTGTCACCATAGTCACCCGGTCGGGCCGCAGCAGATGCAGTTCGCGCGCCTCTCCGGCCTCGACGACTTCGACATAGGCGTTGCCCGCCATCAGCAGGTGCCCGTACAGCGTTTCCAGAAATGCGATGCCGCCCTGCCGTCCATTGGGCTGGCCGAGCAGCGCCAGCATCGGATGCGCGCTCAGTTCGGACGTGTCTTCATAAAGCAGCCACGGCACCGCCGCCGCCGCTTCGGCGATCATCCGCACCGCCCGATGCACCACCGGATTGCGCATGAAGCCTTCCCGCGCCAGCGCGCCATAATCACTGCGCGTCCATGTCGGCTCGCCCTGCGCGTGCAGGGAAACGAAACCGCCGCCCGACTTGCGTTCCACGCCCGCATCCCGCTCTATCGCTTGGGAAGCTTTCGCCCATGGCCAGTTCCAACCCATTATCTGTTCCCATCTAGCTCAGGTTGCGGATACGCGGCCGGTTCGCGCGGCCAAGCAGCAATTCCGTAATCGCCCACACCAGCGCATCGACGCGGTCGGGCGAGCGGCCATTCGACAACCCGTCGGGGCCGAAATCGCACATCTCGTCTTCCAGTTCGGCAAAGCGCGCGCCATGCAGCACTCGCCCCTGCGCATAAAGCGCCGCCACCGGCTCGGCGCGCAGCCACTTGCCCCGGCTGGCGCGCACCTCGCGCACCGGCACTGCTGCATCCACCGTGCGCAAAACGGCGCTCACCATCTCGCCGCCCTGGTTCACCTCGGCAACGATGCAGTCGGCCTCGTAATCGCGATAAAGCGCCACCGCGCGCGCCGCCCAGTCGCTTGGCTTTGCACGTTCCAGCGTTGCGTCCTGCAGCACCACCGCGCGCTCATCTGCGTCCAGTCCGGCAACGATCAACCCGCAGGCATCCGAAGTCCTGCGCGACGTTGCCGGCGGGTCGACCGCCACCACGATCCGGCGCAGTTCGCCGTATTCGCCGGCCACGCTCTCCAGCTGCGCGCGCGTCCACAGCGCATCGGCGCGGTCCTCGATCAGTTCGCCATCCAGCTCCTGCCGCCCCAGCCGCGTCCCGCCATAGCGCCGGCGCATCATCTCCATGAAACCGGTTGCGAGGTTTTCCGCGTTCTCCACCGTCGGCATTCGCGTCAGCGTGATGTGCGGATCGCGCATCAACCGCTTCATCAGCCCGGTCGGCTTTGGTGTCGTGGTGATGATCTGCTTCGGGCGCGGTCCCAGCCGCAAACCGAATTGCAGCATGTCGAAAACCTCCTCGGCATGCTTCCACTTCGCCACCTCGTCGCACCAGGCGGCGGAAAATTGCGGTCCGCGCAGACTGTCGGGGTCTTCCGACGAAAACACCTGCGCAACGGCTCCTGTCGTCCACAGCAGCCGGCGCCGCGTCGCCTCATAGCGCGGCGGATCGCTCGGATTGATCGCGACAAGGCCGGACGGGCCGTCGATCATCACCTCGCGCACGTCACCAAGCGTCTCGCCGACCAGCGCGATCTGCATGTAGCGCTGGTCGCGCTCGGTAAAGGGCGGCAGCCCGCGCGCCATCGCATTGACCCATTCGGCCCCCAGTCGGGTCTTGCCCGAACCGCGACCGCCGACGACCAGCCAGCTGTCCTCAATTGCCAGCAGCGGGTATTGCGGCAGCCTTGCGCTTCTTACCCACGCCTCTGCCAGCGCCGGCACCAGTTGCGGCCGCACGGTCCTGCGCAACCATCTGGTCTGCGAGGGCACGTGCAAGAGCGATGATGCGCTCGTTGATACGTTCGAGAACGGTGGCCAGGTCTTCATCGTCCTGCTTCTGTTTTTTCGCCACGGCTTCTTCCGGCCGCTGGATTTCATTGATCTTGTCGATGGCGCGCAGCATCGTCAGCACGGCGTCGATCTCGCCGCGTTCCATGCGCCCTTCCTCCTCGGCGGCGCGTTCGCTCACCGCTTCCAGCTTGTCGAGCAGCTTGCTGACAATCGGCCTGATGCGGTTGTGAATGTCGGCACTTGCCGCCGGCGTCAGGTTCCACTCCTCGCGCACGGCCAGAAGGCGCAGGCAGCGCGGCGAGCGGCCGGACACATCCGCCAGAAGTTCGATCGAAGGATGCGCGCCTTCGGCCAGCGCGCGCAATGCCCGCAGCCGCGCAATCGGTCGCTTCACCATCACCGTGCTCATTGTCTGGAATTGTGCCGGTCTGTCCTGCCACCCCTTGGGCGCATTTCTCCGACGTTACCCAGAGACTACCATCGCACCGTACGGGGTGGAGATAATTTGCCACGGTGTGCGGGTGAAATTTACGATCCCGGTGGAATTAACTTTCGCTTCTTGTAGGGCGTGCCAAAATGAGCCAGAAAGTTTTGTACTCGGCCTTTGCGTATTTGAGGCCGATGGGTGGGCGTTGGCGGCATGGACAATCCTTCGAAGCGACGGAAACTCAAGGCACCTCGGGCCACCCGGTTGCTTGCAGTCGACGCTTGGATTGACTCCACGCTCTACGAGGCCGGTTTCAAGGCCCGCGAAACGTGGGAAAACCTCACCATCTTCTTCCGCCGCTTCAAGGTCACCGGCTGGCGGCGCGGCGTCGTCGAGATTGCCAGCGAGAGCTTCACCTGGGGCACGGTCGGCGCCATCGCCATGGTCGCGCTCGCCATGCCGGCCTTCGAGGAAACGTCGAAGGACTGGCGCAGTCAGGGCGATTACGCCGTCACCTTCCTCGACCGTTACGGCAACGAGATCGGCCAGCGCGGCATCATCCAGCGCGATTCCGTTCCCGTCGACGAACTGCCCGATCACGTCATCAAGGCGGTGCTGGCCACCGAGGACCGGCGCTTCTTCGAACATTTCGGCATCGACTTCATCGGCCTGGCGCGCGCCATGGGCGAAAATGTCCGCGCCAAGTCGGTCGTGCAGGGCGGCTCAACCCTGACCCAGCAGCTGGCGAAAAACCTGTTCCTGACCAATGAGCGCTCGATGGAGCGCAAGATCAAGGAAGCCTATCTGGCTTTGTGGCTGGAATGGAACCTGACCAAGAAGGAAATCCTCCAGCTCTATCTCGACCGCGCCTATATGGGTGGCGGCACCTTCGGCATCGCGGCCGCCGCCGATTTCTATTTCGACAAGAACATCAAGGATGTCACCGTCGCCGAGGCGGCGATGCTGGCCGGACTGTTCAAGGCCCCCGGCAACTACGCCCCCCACATCAACCTTCCCGCCGCCCGTGGCCGTGCCAACGTCGTCCTGTCCAACATGGTCGAGGCTGGTTTGATGACCGAAGGTCAGGTTCTGTCGGCGCGGCTGCACCCGGCCACTTCCGTCGACCGCGCCGGGCGCGACAGCCCGGATTATTTCCTCGACTGGGCGTTTGAGGAGGTCAAGAAGATCGCGCCGAAACATGGGCCGCATGCGCTGGTGGCGCGCACCACCATCGACATGAATTTGCAGAAGGCCGCCGAGGAATCGCTGGAGTTTCATCTGCGCCAGAACGGCCCTGCCTACAAGTTCTCTGAAGGCGCCATCGTCATGGTCGAGAACAACGGCGCGGTGCGCGCGCTGGTCGGCGGCAATGATTATGGCCGCAGCCAGTTCAACCGCGCCACGCGGGCGATGCGCCAGACCGGCTCGTCGTTCAAGACCTATGTCTACACTGCCGCCATGGAAGCCGGCTTCAAGCCCGACGACGTCATCTCCGACGGCCCCATCACATGGGCCGGCTGGTCGCCGCGAAACTATACCCGTGGCTATGCCGGGCGCGTCACGCTGGCCTCGGCGCTGATCCGTTCGCTCAACACCGTGCCGGTGCGGCTTGCCAAGGAGCATCTAGGCATTCCCGCCATCGTCGAAATGGCGGCGAAGATGGGCGTCGAGTCCGAGCTGAACGGCCACCGCACCATGGTGCTCGGCACCTCGGAAATGACCGTGATGGATCAGGCCACCGGCCACCTCACGCTCGCCAATGGCGGCTTTGCGGGCTCGCGCCATGCGATCACCCAGCTCGTCACCCATTCCGGGCAGGTGGTCTATGATTTTTCGCGCGATGCGCCTGAGCCACACCGCGTCGTTTCCGAGCAGGCTGTCGCCTCGATGAATTCGATCATGGTGCAGATCCCCGAAACCGGCACGGCGCGCCGCGCCGCCCTGCCCGGCATCCGCGCCGCCGGCAAGACCGGCACCACGCAGGCTTATCGCGATGCGTGGTTCGTCGGCTATACCGGCAATTACACCGCTGCCGTCTGGCTCGGCAATGACGACTTCACCTCCACCCGCAACATGACCGGTGGCACGGTTCCGGCCATGGTCTGGCAGCGCCTGATGGCCTATGCGCACCAGAACGTCGAACTCAAGCCGATCCCCGGCATCGAGGCCCCGTTCCTCGACCGCAAACCCGCCGCTGCGGTTGCGTCCGCCTCCGCGGCGGAACATGACGCCACCGCCGAGCAGGAGCGGCCTTCCATCCTGTCGGCACGCACCACGAGATTGCTGGTTTCGATGGCGGAGATGTTCGAGACCGCTCCGGCGCTGACTACCTCGGCGCCGTCCGACAACCTGTCTTCGCTGTAAGCCAAGATCGAGATGCTGAGATCCTTTCTTCTGACCATTACAACGCTTGCCATCGCCCTGGGCGTCGGTGCAGGCAGTGTCTGGTTCGCGCTCGACCGGGATTTCGAGTTCGGCACCATCACCATTGGCAGCTGGAAGGCCTTTGCCACCCGTGGCACGCCGGAGGCCGATCCCTATTCAAAGGCGCGTTTTTCACGTGAGGCGGACCTAGCGCTCGGCAGCGCCGAAGGCATCACCTTCATCGCCCGTCAGGACGATAGCGGCGCGCCCCTGCACCTGCACTGTGCCTATCGCATCGCCGGGCCGCTGCCGCCGGCGCGCTTCTGGACCCTTCATGCGCGCGATGCCTCCGGCAAGGTCATCCACGCGCCCGGCACGCGTGCGCCTGCACTGCATTCCTATGCCCTGCTGCGCGACGGCGACAACAATGTCGCCACCACCGTGTCGCGTCATCCCTCCCCCGGCAACTGGCTTGCCGTCGAAGGCAATGGCGAGTTCAGCCTGGTGATGACCTTCTACGACACCGCCATGGCGTCCGGCGCGCGCATCACCGAGATCGAACTGCCGCAGATCACGCAGGTGGGCTGCGATGGCTAGGTTTCTTCACGCCATCATTCTCGGCCTCGTCGGCGCCGGCATCATCCACATCGCCGTGCTGCTGATGGTTCCGGCCTATTCGCAGCGCGACGCCTGGTCGGCCCTGTCGGAGCTGTCGAACTACAACAATGTCACCCGCCTCGACCGTCCGGGTGCCGAGCCGGTGATCGGCTCCATCGATCCGCTGTTCAACGTTGTCGGCTGTCGTTTCGATCTGAGCGATGGCGTGGTGCGTCTGCTCGGCGGCGGCAAGATCCCCTACTGGTCGATGTCGGTCTACAACCGCGCTGGCCAGAATATCTTCAGCGTCAATGACAGCTCGACCTCCGGCTCCAGTTTCGACTTCGTCATCGCGACGCCCGCGCAGATGATCGAGTTGCGCAACACCATGCCGGCGGATTTCGACCGCTCGATTTTCGTCGAGGCAGACATCGACGAAGGCATCGTTGTGGTGCGCGCGTTCACGCCCGATGAAAGCTGGGAAGAGACCATCGCCACCTATCTTGCGGGGCTGGCCTGCACGTCACAGGAATGATCGCTCAGCGCACCTTGCGCCGCGGACGTCTGCCCTTCTCGGCCGACGCAGCCTTTGGCTCGTCATCATCCGGATACGCTTCATAGCGTACTCCCGGAAAAATCACGATCTGGGCCGGTGGCCCTGATCCCGGCCGCGCGCCTTCACGCGCAGAGCGGACGACAAATGGAAGTATCGTTGCTGTCATGACCTCGCTCGCGTTTCGGTTCAATCCGGAGCAGACGCTACGCCTCCGCGAGGAATAGCAGCAGGACAGAGTTAACAGGCCGTTAAGCCGCACTATGTCCCTGGTTCAGCGAGCATCAGAACCTCACCTATGCGGGTAATTGATGAGGCTATTCTTTCCATTCATGAACTTGACAGCGCCAGCCAGCATCAAGTTCAGCTGAATGCTCAAATCAAGAAGAAAATCAATATCCAAACTGTAAAATCTGGCAGCTGGAGACAGTTTTACTGATTGTGTTTTCGTTTGTGTTTGGCATAATTTCGCGAATCATAAAGGCATATCGAATGACTGACCAAGACGAAACAAAACACGCTCTCATGAGCCGAGTTGCACGCATCACACGTGCATATGTAACCAACAATCCGCTTCAGGCTGGCGAGCTGCCCGCTCTGATCGCCAGTATCCATTCCTCGCTCGAAACCCTTTCATCACCCGAAACGCCGCTAGAGGCGCCGACACCGCATGTGCCGGTCAAAAAATCGGTGACAAACGACTATATCGTCTGTCTTGAAGATGGCTTGCGCTTCAAGTCGCTCAAGCGCCATTTGCAGGCGAGCCACGGGATGACCCCTGAAGAATATCGCGAAAAATGGGGCCTGCCGCCGGACTATCCGATGACTGCCAGTTCCTACTCGCAGTCCCGGTCGCGAATCGCCAAGGACATGTCCTTCGGACGCAAGCCCGGCACCAAGGTGAAACCCCGCGCAAAACCTACCACGGAAACTGTGCAGGACTGATCCCTAGCAACGCGTCCTCCCCCCCCCCCAGCGACGCGCCAGATCTCCTGCCCCCACAAACCGTGTGACATCGCCCTCGCCGCGCTCTGACGCCGGGCCCACATTCCTCCCCTGAACGCCTCCCCCTCCGCTTGTCTCGGAGGGCATGCCATTGCGCCCGAGGCCTCATCTGCCTCACCGGCAACTCCACATTGAAACATGTCCCTAAACCGGTTCCCACTTACAGGAGACATGCTCCTGCATTTACGCATGTCTGTATCCCGAAACCGGTTCTCACTTTCAGGAGACATGCGATAGTCTTGCAGGCTATTGGTAGCTTGATACAAACTTCTTTGTATAAGTACGCGTTCGTCCAGTTTTCATTCACAGCGCTGGAATTCTCGGGCCGGTTTGTTTCCAATCAAACCTGTCTGATCTGGCAGCAACCACATCCGGGGTTTTCATGAGCGGCAATTTTGAGCTGATCCGTCACGAAACGCATGGCGACAAGGCGTGGAAGCGCTTTAGCGGTTACCAGTTCGCTCTTGGCGCGAATACCGCGCATCTTGCGGCGCAGGAAATCGCCAAGGCCGCGCTGGTGATGCCGCTGGCTTTCATGCAGGTCGAAGCAAAAGTGTCGCTCGTCGCGATATGCGGGCTCCTGCCGCAGCAGAACCTTTTTGTCGCGCCCGACGGACGCTGGGCCGGCGCCTATGTGCCAGCCGTGTTTCGCAGCTATCCGTTCAAGCTCGCCAAATCCGGCGAGAACAATCTCTCGCTCTGCATCGACACCGACAGTGGCCTGCTGGTCAATCGCAGCGAAGGGGAAGCCCTGTTCAACGACGACGCCAGCCCGACCCAGGCTGTCCAGCAAGTGATGCAGTTCCTCGCCCAGATCACCCAGGGCCAGGAAACGGCAAGCCGGGCCGCCACCGCGCTGTCGCAGGCCGGCCTGCTTGAGCCATGGCCGATCAGGGTGCGCGAGGCGGAGGGCGAGCGCGAGGTAAACGGCCTGTTGCGGGTCAACGAACAGGCGCTCAACAGCCTCGACGACGAGAATTTCCTGCCCCTGCGCAAGACCGGCGCGCTTCAGCTTGCCTATGCCCAGATGCTCTCTTCGGGCAACATGGAAGTTCTGGCAAAACTCGCCCAGACGCATGAAGCGATCCGCCAGCGGCAGGAAGCAGCCAATGCCGAGCACCAGCGCCTGCTTCAGCCCAATGGCAGCGACACCGCCGCAATCGACTGGAGCAAGATTTTCAACGATTGAGCACACGCTCCGTTTCTGCCTGAACAAGCATTGCAAGGCCTGCCGGTAAGATACTGACAGGCCGGGATAAAACTTTTCCGCCGCGCCAAAACAGTTAACACGCCGCTAACAAATTACCGTTAGTTTTAGAGACCTGCGGTCCGTCGCCTGCGCGCGCGGCCCGGCGTCCGATTGTGTGCAGTACAGGCGTTTCTCGTGTCCCAGACGAGCCTTCTCAAACTCAGCTCTCACCGTGCGGCGGGCAAGCCGGAGCGCCTGTTGCGTTCGGCGGTCACGGCGTTCAGCGCCATCGCGCGGCCGACGCGGCGCGAGACGGCGCAGCTGGACGACCTCGCCGTACCCCTTCTCGGCTCGGTCAGCGACGAGACGCTGCGCTTTGCCGCCGCCACGCTGTCCGATTCGCCCTATGCCCCGCCAACCCTCGTGCGCCGCCTGTGCGACATGTCGGTCGACATCTGCGCGCCGCTTTTGATGCGCTCGCCGGTGCTGAACGGCATCGACCTCATCGCCCTGATCGGACGCCACGGCCTGCCCCACGCACGCGCCATCGCCGCCCGCAAGGAGCTCGATCCGCGCATCGTCCGGCTGATTGCATCGCTCGGTGCGTTCGAACAGGATCACACGCCCGATAAGGCCGATGTCACCCGCGACCGGCTTTTGACGATGATGCGCTCGGCGTCCGAAACCACCGGCCCGGTCAAGGTGCCGGAGCCGCGCCTGCGCTGGGAAGAGCGCCCCGACGGCTACCGCAAGCTGCGCTCCACCGCGCTGGCTGGCGTGCCGACCCTGTTCCAGATCGCCCTTGCCGACGCCCTCGAAATCACCCTCGACACAGCACGCACGCTGTTTGGCGGCGATGACATGTCACCGCTGATCGTCGCCTTGCGCGCGCTCGATCTGTCGGAAGAGCAGGCGTTCCTGATCTGTCAGTGTGCAGGCTCGTCCCGCGCCAGCGACGCGCGCGCCGTGCGCCGCTTCATCGATGCCTTCCAGAGCATCACCGACGCGCAGGCAGATGCCGTCGTCGCCGCCTGGCGCAATCGCCCGGCTGCCGCGCGTTCCAGTCACAATGCCAATGAATTCAGGGCGTCGTCAGGCTGACAAGCTCGCGCAATTGCGCCTCGTCCAGTTCAAGCTCGACGATCCACAGGTCGGAATCGAACCGCAATTCGCGGGCGATGCGTGCCTGGATCTCATCCTCGTCCTGCGTCTGAAGAACCTGCGCGAATAGTCGCTCGGTGGGCCGATCTTCGTCATAGTCGGCCTGCGCAGCGGGGACATAGAGCCAGGCATCGCCAAACCGGTCGCGCCGCACCAGCAGCACCGTTCCGGCTTCCGCCGCGCCCTTGCGCGAGACGGCGGCAAAGCCGTTGGCTGCAAAGACCCGCCTTACGAGCGCGGAGACCCAGAAATCCGTGGTGACGCGCATCGGCGTCAGCTCGTCAGGCCGATTTCGCGCATCTTGGTCAGCAGCGCCTCGTCCGGCTCGCCGGTTTCGGGCAGTCCGAACAGCGACTGGAACTCCAGGATCGCCGATTTGGTTCGCGCCCCGACGACGCCGTCGATGGTGATGCCGTCATTGCCGAATGCCTTCAGCCCCGCCTGAATGCGCATCACCATCGTGTCGCCGCGCGGTGCGGCAGATGCGGTTTCGATCAGGTCGGTCCCAGGCGACGCCTCGGGCTGCACGGTTTCAGGCTGTGTCGGTGCCGTACTTGCCACACGTGCGCGCGCGCCAAGCTGGGTCAGCAGCTGGTCGTCGATCTCGCCCGAAGCGCCAAGACCGACCATTTTGCGATAGGTCTCGATGGCCGCGCGGGTCTGCGGCCCGGTCAGGCCGTCGACGCCGCCGGTATAGATGTTGAGCCGCTTGAGGATTTCCTGCACCTCGGCCACGACCGGATTGCCGGAAACTGCGGCTGGCGGCTGCTGCGCGGCCACATTCGCGGCGTCCTGCGGCACGAACGGCGTCGGCGCGGTTTGCGGCAGATCGTCGACGCCCATGCGCTCTTCCAGCGTTGCGTCGCGCTCGTCGCCGCCACGCTCAAGCCGGATCACCGTCTCGACCGTATCCGCGCCTGCGCCGGTCTGAGCGCCAGCACCCCATTGCGAAGGAAGCGGGCGCGTCGAAAAGAACGCGCTGCCATGCGCGTGCGGCTGATACCAGATCGCGTTGGCGGTAACGTAGAAGAATGCCACGGCAAAGGCGGTCAGACCGCCGACGGTCAGGCGATGGCGCATCAGAAATGCGCCAATGCCGGCCTCGTCGCCGAAATCGTCGATCATCCGGGAGTTTCTAGGCGATCTTGCGGAGCGCGATGCCATGTCTCTCCCCTGCTTCGTCGCCGGCAGCTTGCGCTGCTTCCGAGTCTTTCCTGCTGTCATCTTCACTCAATGCCGCCGCCGGCAGGCCGACCGTCACGGTCGTTCCCAGTCCGGGGGCGCTTTCAATACTCATCGTGCCGCCATGCAGCGTCACCAGGCCCTTCACCAGCGACAGGCCAAGGCCGGTGCCCTGGAACTGGCGCGTATAGTCGTTCTGCACCTGCATGAACGGCCGGCCAAGCTGGTTCAGGTCGTCGGCAGCGATGCCGATACCATTGTCGTTGACGAAAATGCGGATCGTGTCGCCCGTCTGCGCCGCTGAAACGCTGACCTGCCCGCCTGTCGGCGTGAACTTGATCGCATTCGACACAAGGTTGAGCAAGATCTGCTGCACCGCGCGCTGGTCGCCAGCCACATCTTTCAGCCCGCCTGGCAGGTTCACCGACAGCGCAACGCCCTTCTCGGCAGCCTGCGGCTCCAGCATCGCCCGGCACAGATCGACCGCCGGACGCAGCGCAAATGGCTCGACATTGATGTGATACGAGCCGGACTCGATCTTCGACACGTCGAGGATCGCGTTCACCACCGACAGGAGATGATTACCGGCCTCGCGGATCAGCGCGATGTTTTCCGACTGCTTGGCCGTCAAATCGCCCGAAATCTCGCGATGCAGCAGCATGTCCGAGAAGCCGATGATGGCGTTCAGCGGCGTGCGCAGTTCGTGGCTGACAGCGGCAAGGAAGCGGCTCTTGGCAATTTCGGTGGCGCTCGCCTGTTCGCGCGCCCATTCCAGTTCCTCGCGCAGCGATTCCACATCGCTGACATCGCGGATCACGCCGACCACATTGCGGCTGTGCAGATCGTCCTTGACGATCTCGATCTCGAACGCGCGGTAGCCGCGACCTTCGCCACCGGCCATCACCGGCAGGCGCAGGCGCACCGAGCAGCGACGTGGCTGGCCATCGTCACGCGTATCGGCCACGGCGCACAGCATCGCCACGCGGTCGCCGACATGCACGCGCTCGAACAGGCCGCTGCCCAGCAGCAGCTCCGGCTCAAGATGCAGGATCTCGCGGGCGCGCGCCGACACGCTTTCCGTCTCGCCAACCGCGTTCATCCGCACCACGACAGCATCGAGCGCAGTTTCCGGGATCGACACCGGGCCGACGGCGCGCGGGCTCATCGTGTCATGATCGGCTTCGAGCTTCCGTGCGGCCCAGCTGGCGGCGTAAAGTGCCGGCGACAGCCAGTCGAGCAGCGTTGCAGCAGGGCCGCCCACGCCACCCGTCAGCATCATGGCGGCTCCGATAGCTGCCATCCCGATTGCGCCGGCAATGCCAGCGCTGCGCGCCGAACCGGTCACCCACCACGCCTCGATGGCGATGGCAGCCAGAAGCACCATCGCCGCAACCGACAAGCCCCCGCTGGTGACCACCAGCGCCGCAACGCCCAGCGAAGCCAGCGACAGGCCAGCCCATTCAGCAAGGCGCGACGAGCCGGTCATCGCAATCGACAGCCCGGCCAGCCAGGATGCGGCGAAGGTCAGGCACAACACGATCAGCGCCGGTGCCGAGCTCGACACAGTGAGCGCCGACTGGACAATCGCAGGGGTGGCGATGAAAGGGGCAGCCAGAAGCAAGCCGAGCATGCGGCGCTGGCGTCCACGACGCGCACCGCTCACCGACGGGTGTACAAGGCGGTCGCATCCTGCGACCGCTCCGGCAAACCAATCTTCAGCTCTGGGGGCATTTGAAGTCACTCAACGCACTCGCACACTGTCCGCTTTGCGGATCGAACTCTTTGTCTGGACACTCGCATCTGCGGTTTAAGGAATGGATAAACGAGGCTGCTTTCGCGGCCTCACAGCGGCGATCCAGCGGCAAAACTGGCCTTTTCACCCCAGCGATTGTTGTCATGGTAAACAGAGCGTAAGTGCTTCTGAAGGCAGGATTTTTGCCGTTTTCGTCACATCCCGACCGGCTGCGGTTCAAATTTGATCCGTATTTTCAATAAGTTGTCGCAAACGCTGATTTGCGCGTTCACGCCGTCTCACGGCGCTTGCGGCGGCTGCGCGCCAAATAGCTAAAATTTGATCCAAATCTTAGCAGCGTGAAAAAGCCCTCGTTGGTGTGTGTCTGCCATTGTCGTTCTGGTCGAGCGGATCGGGGAAATGTCCGCGCAGGACGAGGTATCGAAATGGGCTTCTTGATCAAATCCGTCTTCTGGCTGTCGCTGGTGCTTCTGCTGATCCCGTTCGGGGGGCAGAACGCAGAGGGCGAAACCAATGTTGGCGCATTGGACACTTTTCTGGCGGCGCGCGCTGTCGTCACCGACATGGCCAATCTGTGCGAACGTCGCCCGGATGCGTGCGAGATCGGCAAGTCCGCGCTCAACACAATTGGCGTGCGCGCCAAGGAAGGCGCCCGCATTGCCTATGGCCTTCTCGATGAGCACTTCGGCGAAAAGCAGCCGCTGCACACCGGCTCCGTTGCACCTTCCCTGCCCTTGCCTGCGGAGCTGCCGGAGCCTGTTGCCGAGTGATCAGCGCCAATTGCCCGTTAAAGGGTGACGAGACGACGGCGACGCATTATATGCGTGGTGATGACTACGACCATTGATACTATCCGCGACGACTTTGCCTTCCTCGACGATTGGGAGGAGCGTTACCGCTACATCATCGAACTGGGCAGCAACCTTGCGCCCTACCCCGATGCCTTTCGCGATGACATCCATCGCGTGCCCGGTTGCGTCAGCCAGGTCTGGCTCCACAGCAGCCCCGATGCAGCCCCCGATCCGGTCATCGCCTTCTCCGGCGACTCCGATGCCCATATCGTCCGCGGCCTTGTCGCAATCATTCTTGCGCTCTATTCGGGCCGCAAGGCGTCCGAGATCGTCGCCATCGACGCCGAAGCCACGCTGCGCGAGCTTGGCCTGCACGAGCATCTCAGCCCACAGCGCGCCAACGGCCTGCGCTCGATGGTTAAGCGCATCCGCCTCGAAGCCGAACAGGCTCTCAACACTGCGCCGGCTGCGCATTAGCTGAAGCAATTCCCGCAAAAGGGCGCAGCGGTTCTGCGGTAAGAGAAGCCGCTAAGGCGCAAGACGGGCATCTGAAAGATCGCGAGGCGCATCAGGTTTCAGCTCCGGCCTATAGTCGGCCGCGCCCCAGCGCAGGATTGTAGTTCTGTTGCCAGGTCGCTGTGGCTCATAGTGGCGGCTCAGCGCGCTCAAGGCGGATTTCAGCATGATCTTTGCTGAGCGCGCCGGCCAGAAGCGTTCGCGCTCGACCGCCTCCAGCCCTTTCAGGAAGCAGCAGACGTCAATCAGCACGCCCGCAAATTCCGGGCCGACCGCGGTGATTGCCTTCTCAACCCGTTCCCGTGCCGCCAGCGCAGTGTCCGTCAATCCCGTCAAGCCATTGGGATCGCGCGTTGATTTTCCCGCGCCTCCCGCTGCATCCCAGTTGATGCCAAGACGCGGCATGATCTGTGCACGCGTATAATCGGCGCGCAGTCTTTCGCCGGCATTGAACTCCTGCGCGCTCAAGAACCGCGCGCCGCTTCTATCGCGATGCCGCCACAGCATGCCGAGCGGTGACTCGGAAATGTTGACGTTCACACTTGCCGGCCCATCCGCCGTCATGACCGTTTCCCGAACCGTCGCGCGCCCGGCATCGGCATTTTCCGGCGCGAGCGCGAGCCGGTCGCCCTGAGCCAGCATCCGCTTCTCCCCGACCAGTCGCCGCACACTCGCCGCCGAAACCGCGATCGTCCCGCCATCCGCACTCTCGACCAGCACCCGGCCGCAGCCCGAAACCGTCATGCGCGCCTCGCCTGTCTTGAGAAAACGCAACAGCCTTGCTTCATCCCTGTCAGGTTGCATTTGAAAGCCCCGCATTCTTGTGGGGCTGGCCGAAGGCTGCCGCGACGACCTTCTCCATCCGGCTCACCATCGTGTCGAATTCGATATCGTCGCGCAGATCCTCGACCTGATGACAGGCGTGGAGGACCGTCGTGCGATCCCGTGCGAATCCCTGGCCGACATCCTTCATGCTCAGGCCCAACTCGACATGCGTCACATACATCGCGATCTGCCGGACTCGCGCGACACTGAGGAGCGAGCGACCCGGCTCGCGCAATTCCTTCCCACTGACGCCAAACAGGGCGGACGCGATGTCAATCACCCCGTCACAAGCCACTGAAATTCGCTCCGCACGGCTCAGCCGGGCAATGTCGATTTCGATCGGGCGCGAACAGCATTCTGTCCGATCCGGTTCCCATTCCTTTTTGAGCACTGAAGATCGCACGTTCCACCCCTGCGTTATAGGAATAATTACTTATACCCACGCAGAACGATGAAGTGAACAAAAAGAGAACAAGAATTCTGCTGATATAGTTCAAGCAGTTGTTTTGATTGAACTTCTCAGGACATCCCCAACAATCCCATCCACCCGTGTTTCGGTGCCGGAAAAATTGTCACGCGCTCAAAGCAAACACAGGGATCGGATGTGACGGAAACATTATCGAGTGAGATCAGACACTTCCGGCAGGTCCGGCTCGAACACGCCCGCATTGCGCAGGAAATGATGGCTTTGCAGCTTCTAGCCGGCATCGATCTCGCCCAGGCCGGCAGTCTCAGCGGCCAAGGGCTCGCCCATCTTCTGCTTCGCCTCAACAGGCTGATCGAGAAAGAACGCCAGCGCGGAATCCGCAAGCATTGGAGCTATAATCTGGATCGACATATTGCCCTCAAGCAAGCATTCGATAGACTCAATCAAAATTGCAGAAGATTATGCGCAAACAAAAAGGGTAGCGCCTAAGCGCTACCCTTTTTGTACTTCAGATCTGTACGTAGCTTACTTAGCCGGCGCGCGCTTGCGACCCAGCCCCATCTGCTTCGCCAGCTGCGAACGTGCAGCGGCATAGCTTGGTGCTACCATCGGATAGTTCGGCTCAAGGCCCCACTTTTCACGATACTGGTCCGGCGTCAGACCATAATGCGTCATCAGATGACGCTTCAAGGACTTGAATTTCTTACCGTCTTCCAGACAGATGATGTAATCATCCGTCACGGACTTCTTCGGATTTACAGCCGGCTTCTGCTTGTCAGCAGGTGCCTGCTCAGGCGCACCGCCCACGCGGCCGAGTGCTGCATGAACGTCTGCAATCAGATTTGGCAGTTCGCCTGCCGGCACCGGATTGTTACTGACATAAGCCGACACAACATCGGCAGTCAGTTCGATCAGCATCTCATCGCCTTTGGGTTGAGACTCGCTAATATCCATCATTTGGCCCCAGTAAGTTGAAAACACAACGTGATCCAGACGTCGAAGACATCTGGAGTGTGATACCGGGACGCTTGTTGCCGCGTCCTGCGATTCGTACCACGTGTGCATACATGGGACCCTCGTTAGGACAAGTCAATTCAACATAAGGGCGCATCTGAAAAAGCGAGTGAATAATAAGTATAGTCCGATCACCGTTTCTTGTATTACCAAAAATTTAACCAAGCGGTCAGAGATATCGTCATATCTGAACGTCAAATTAGCGCCGCCTCATATACCAGGAGGGACGGCTGACCTGCTTGCGATAGCCGCGCGGCAGTCCGATAAGATGGGCTGTAACCGCCTCTGCAGAACATGAATCCCGAAAGATCTGCCATGACACGCCGCCAATATTTCAAGCCGCAACCAGCCCCCACGACACTGAAACGACCCGTAGAGGACACGCGCCACGGCATCAGCCGAACCGACGAGTATGCATGGCTTCGGGCGGCTAACTGGCAGGAAATGTTCAAGAATCCGGCAACGCTGGATCCCGCGATCCGCACCCATCTTGAGGCTGAGAACGCGTATCAGGACGCCCTCATGGGCAATACTCTGGAGCTGCGCCAGAACCTGTTCGAAGAAATGAAAGGTCGGATCAAGGAAGACGATTCGAGCGTCCCGATGAAGGACGGTGCTTATGCCTATGGCTCGTCATTCCGCCTCGGTGGACAGTATCCCCGCTACTTTCGCACCCCTCGCGAAGGTGGCCCGCAAACCATCCTGCTCGATGGCGACAAGGAGGGAGAAGGCGCGGCCTATTTCTCTCTCGGTGGCATAGATCATTCGAATGACCACAAAAAATTGATCTGGGGTTATGACGACAAGGGCTCCGAATTTTACACGCTCAAGATCAGAGATCTTGAGAGTGGAATTGATCTCGAAGATGTGATCGAGAACACCGGCGGCTCCGGCGAGTGGAACTCGGAAAATACCGGCTTCTTTTACACGCGCCTGGATGACAACCACCGCCCGTCGCAGATCTTCTATCATGATATTGGGCAGGCCGCGTCGCAAGACCGCCTTGTCTATGAAGAAACTGATCCCGGCTTCTTCATGGATGTCGGCGGAACGCGCCTGCGCGACTGGATCATGATCTCGGTCAGCGATCACGAAACCAGCGAATATCGCCTTCTTCCCGCAAACCAGCCGGATGCCGAGCCGGTGCTTGTCAAGGCGCGCGAAACCGGGGTTCAGTATGATCTTGAAGAAGGCGGCGACGTGTTCTTCATCCTCACCAACTCCGGAGGTGCCAAGGATTTCCGGATCATGACGGCCCCCGTCTCCGATCCGCGCGAGGAGAACTGGACCGAGCTGGTGCCACACGAGCCGGGCCGGTTGATCCTGTCGGTGATCGGGTTCCGCAACTTCCTCGTCTGGCTGGAACGTCGCGACGGCCTGCCGCGCATCGTCGTGCGCCAGCGCGATACCGGCGAAGAACATGCCGTTGCATTCGAAGAAGAGGCCTATTCGCTTGGTCTGGCAGGCTCTTACGAATACGACACCGAGACGATCCGCTTTTCCTATTCGTCAATGACGACACCTGCGCAGGTCTTCGACTATGACATGCGCACGCGCGAGCGGGTGCTGCTGAAGACGCAGGAAGTGCCGTCCGGCCACAACGCCGCCGACTATGTGACGCGGCGGCTGATGGCCCCTGCCCCGGACGGGGAACTGGTTCCTGTCTCGGTTCTCTATCGCAAGGACACCAAGCTGGACGGCTCTGCGCCATGCCTGCTTTACGGTTACGGCTCCTACGGCATCACGATCCCGGCGTCGTTCAACACCAATTGCCTGTCGCTGGTCGACCGTGGTTTCGTCTATGCCATCGCCCATATCCGCGGCGGCAAGGACAAGGGCTATACCTGGTATGACGATGGCAAGCGCGGGAACAAGACCAACACTTTCAGCGATTTCATCGCCGCCGGTCGCCATCTCGTCGCGGAAGGTTTCACCGGCCATGACCGCATCGTCGCGCAAGGCGGTTCTGCCGGCGGGATGCTGATGGGAGCGGTGGCGAACATGGCGCCGGCAGACTTCGCGGGGATCATCGCCGAGGTGCCGTTTGTCGATGTGCTCAATACGATGCTCGACGCGACCCTGCCGCTGACGCCGCCGGAATGGCCGGAATGGGGCAACCCGATCGAGTCGGAAGAGGACTACCGCACCATCGCTTCCTACTCGCCCTACGACAATGTCAGCGCGCAGGATTATCCGCCGATTCTGGCAGTCGCCGGGCTGACCGATCCGCGCGTGACCTATTGGGAGCCGGCAAAATGGGTTGCCAAACTGAGAACCCACACGACCGGCGATAGCCCGATCCTGTTCAAGATCAACATGGATGCCGGCCATGCCGGCGCGTCGGGACGGTTCTCACGGCTTGAGGAAGTCGCCTACGGCTATGCGTTCGCGCTGAAAGTTGTCGGCAAGGCCTGACGAACAGACAAGGCCGGTGCCTTCCGCACCGGCCTTCTCGTGATGTGCTCAGTAACCGTTGGGATGAGCGGGAATGGCTTTCAGGTAGGCCGCCATCGCCTCGCGATCCGCTGCATCGAGTTCCGAAATGTTGCGCACGACGGCTGCCATGGTGCCGCCAACGGAATCGTATTCCGGGGTAAAGCCGCTGGACAGCAATTCGGCTATGTCGCCCTCGGTCCAATCGCCGATGCCGTCGTCGCTGGCCGTGATGTTCGGGATGGGGCGTCCGCCTGTTTCCATCGCCGCTGCGCCCGCCATCCACTGCGATGTGTCGAGCGCGCCAAACGCATTGCGCGGCGTATGGCACTCGGCACAATGCCCCATGCTTTCAACCAGATATTGGCCACGCTGAAGCTGCTCGGAAGGGTTGTCGAGCACCGCAACCGGCGCCTCGTCGAGGAATGCCGCTTTCCACAAGCCGATGCCCCGCCGCTGATTGAACGGGAACGGGATCGCAACCGTCTCCGCCTTGCCCTCCACAGCCGGCAGCGTCTGCATGAAAGCATGCAGGTCCGCCACGTCCTGCGGCTTCATCCGTGCGTAGGAGGCGTAAGGAAATGCCGGATAATAGTGCTCACCTTCCGGCGACACTCCACGCATCATGGCGTTTGCAAGATCGGCAACGGACCAATTGCCGATGCCATCGGTGGGGTGCTGCGAGATGTTCGGTGCCACGAAGGTGCCGAACCCGGTTTCGAACTTCATGCCGCCACCCAGCGCCAGACGTTCCTCGCCGCTCGCGCCCGAAGCCGCGTGGCAGGAGGCACATCCCGACGCAAAGAACACCTGCTCGCCATTTGCGACATCACCCGGCCCAAGAGCAGCAAGCGTCGCAGCATTGAGGCGCTGCGGCGCGCTGGCGAACCAAAGGGCAGCGCCCACGGCCACAACTGAAACCGCGCCTGTCAGTGCAACTTTTTTCAGGACCGACATCGGGCAATTGTCCGTTGAATTTTAGAGACGGAAGGCTTCGTGGCAGGTGCCGCAACCAGCGCCAACCGGGCCGAACGCAGCGCGGAAGGATTCCAGATCCTGCGGTGCAGCGGCGAGCGCGGCGGCAGTCGCTTCAGCGAACTTGTTCGTCGCGTCCTGAAAAGCCTCGCGCTCCGACCAGATCTTTGGTCCAGCCTTGGTGTCGCCGGTTTCGCTGCCTGCCGGGTAGAATTTCTCGACGTCCATCGCCGCCTGCGCACGGGCGTTCAGCTTTTCGAGGGCGTCCAGAATGGTCGCGGCGTCAAACTCGGTCTTGCCCTGTGCTGTCGGCCCCAACACACGCATCAGGCCGCCGCGCTCTTTCATGTCAGCCTTGCGATCAGCGATCGGATCGGCGGCTGCGGAGGTCACAGCGACGACAAGTGCTGCGGCAGCAAATGCGAAAAACTTCATAGGGTCCACTCCGTAATCTGACTGATTTTACCGCTTGGGGCGCGACGCCATCTTCGCGGAAACGAACAGGGACGGAATTCACAACGACCGGCTCGCGGTCAAATCTGCGTGAACACGCGAAAGGAAAGCCCCGCCGTAGCGGGGCTTCGAACTCGTAAAACCGGCAGCTTACTTCGATGCGGCTTCGTACATTTCCAGGACGTAGTCCCAGTTAATGAGGCTGTCGACGAACGCCTCGAGGTACTTCGGACGCGCGTTGCGATAGTCGATGTAGTAGGAGTGCTCCCACACGTCGACGCCGAGAATTGGCGACGCGCCGTGAACCAGCGGGTTTTCGCCGTTCGGGGTCTTGGAGATTTCGAGCTTGCCGTCCTTGACCGACAGCCATGCCCAGCCCGAGCCGAACTGCGTCGTGCCGGCATTGATGAAGTCGGCGCGGAACTTGTCGTAGCCGCCGAGATCCGAGTCGATCGCCTTCTGCAGCGCGCCTGGCAGGCTCTTGCCGCCGCCGTCCTTCTTCATCCACTTCCAGAAATGGATGTGGTTGTAGTGCTGGCCAGCGTTGTTGAAGAGGCCCTGGTTCTTGCCATAGGACTGCTTCACGATCTCTTCGAGGGACAGGCCGTCCATGCCGGCTTCAGCTGCAAGCTTGTTGCCATTGTCGACATACGCCTTGTGGTGCTTGTCGTGATGGTACTCAAGCGTTTCCTTCGACATGAAGGGCTGCAGCGCCTCGTAGGCATACGGAAGTTCCGGAAGTTCAAAGGCCATAGCAAAATCTCCCTCGCTGAAATGGCTTGGATGGTTAGGACTCTTACATAGGCAGCGGTCGCGGAGAAGCAACCGCGCGCCCAGATTGTTCCGTCTCGACGCCGCTTAGCGAACCGCGTCAGCGTGAGCCCATTCCCAATAAAGTGCGCGGGCCTTCTTGGCCACTGCTCCCGGCTGCAGATCACGATTTTCTATGCGCGTGATCGGCACCACCTTGGAATGGTTGCCGGTGGAGAAAATCTCGTCAGCATCGAGGAAGTCACGCGCGTTCAGCGTCTTTTCGACAACCGTGTGGCCAGCCTCAGTCAAGAGACCGATGGTGCGGGCGCGGGTGATGCCGGACAGGAACGAGCCATTGGCAACCGGCGTGAACACGACGCCATCCTTGACCATGAAGACGTTGGACAACCCGGTTTCGCAAACATTGCCAAGCATATCGAGAACCAGCGCATTATCGAAACCGCGCGACTTCGCCTCCAGAATTGCCCGACCATTGTTGGGATAAAGACAACCCGCCTTGGCGTTCGTCGGCATCGTCTCAAGCGAGGGGCGGCGGAATGGCGAGACGGTAACGGAAAAACCGGTCGGCTCCAGCATCGGCGATTCGTAAAGGCACAGGCAGAAGCGCGTCGATTCGGGATCGGCGGGGACGCCGAGATAGCCGCCATGCTCCGCCCAATACATCGGACGGATGTACACCGCCGTGTTGCCGTCGAATTTCTTGAGCCCGTCCCGCGCCAGGCCGATGATCTCTTCGGTGGTTTTCGTCGGCTTCAGGCCAAGCGCGATGGCCGAAGCGTTGACGCGCGCGCAGTGCTTGTCGAGGTCAGGCGAAATGCCCTCGAACCAGCGGCCGCCGTCAAACACGCTGGAACCAAGCCACATCACGTGACTGCGCGGACCGACGATGGCCACATTACCCTCGTGCCAGTCGCCATCGACATAGGTCCAGGTCGTGCTGTCTGCTGTTTCCACCAAGCTCATGATGTTCACCTCTTCTGATCTTTTGCTGCATCGAAACGGCTTTGACCAAGCACGTCAATCGACAAGACCTTCTTTTCCGCAGGGCCAACATGAGTTTCCCTGCCTGCCCGGCCCCCAATCGTGCGTCGCAAACCACGCCGCTGTTGCCGCAGTGCAACATTCGCCTGTTGGCCCCGCGTTAGGCATTTGTTATCCATGTTTCTGACAAATTCTGAATTGCTTGCCTGCGGCGTCGGATTGGGGTGTGTTCCGTGCGAACCATCAGTCATCTCGACTTCGTCTGCACATCCGCACACCTGAACACTTATGGAGCCGTCGTGGCCATCGACCTCACCCGCAATACAGTTTCCAGACGTACGCTCCTGTCCGCAGCAGCGACGACCGCAGCTACCGCAGCACTTGCCGGCTGCAACACCTCGTCGCCAGCAACGCCGCCGATCGCAAAGCCTGTGATCCCACCGCCACCAGAGACGCTGGGTTCCGCGGTGACGATGTACGCGGCGGTCGAAGACGGCGGACACAAGGTTCCGGGCGTGCCGGTCGAAAAGATCGACAAGCGCTTCCTGCGTCAGATCGTTGCCGATCCGACCGGCGAAGCACCCGGCACGGTGGTGATCGATACCGGCAGCCATTTCCTCTACGTCGTGCAGCGCTTCGGGCGCGCAATGCGCTATGGCGTCGGGCTTGGCCGGGCAGGCTTCGAATGGTCGGGCACCGGCGTCATCGAATGGAAGCAGCACTGGCCGCGCTGGCACCCGCCGGCAGAGATGATCCAGCGCCAGCCAAACCTCGAAAAATATCGTACTGACTACGATCCCAAGACCAAGGAATGGAAGGGGGGCATGGCACCGGGCATCAGCAACCCGCTCGGTGCGCGCGCGCTCTACATCTATCAGAACGGCAAGGACACGCTGTACCGCGTCCACGGCTCGCCCGAATGGTGGACCATCGGCAAGTCGGTGTCTTCAGGCTGCGTGCGGATGATCAATCAGGACGTCATGGACCTGTATGATCGGGTGCCGGAAAAGTCGCCGATCATCGTCACGTCCGGTCTGCGCACCACCTGACGCGCAACCGTCTCTGTCTTGAAAAGGGCATCCGCAATGCGGGTGCCCTTTTTGATTCAGCGCTTCTTCAGGCTGCCGAGAATGCCGCGCACGATCTCGCGGCCAAGCGTGGTGCTGACCGTGCGCACGATCGACTTGATCGCGGTTTCGGTCACGGTCTGGCGCTGAGAAGTGCGCCCCGACGACTGACGGCGGACCGGCTCGCGAGAGCCGGAGCCCCCCGAATTGCCACCGAAATCCGGAAGCTTCCAGCCGCTCGTGTTGCTGGCCTCGGCCTGCTGCGCTGCCTTGTCGGCCTCTTCACGCGCCGTTGCGGCGTCGGCCGCGCGCTTCTGCAAGATCTCATAGGCCGACTCGCGATCAACGACCTCGTCGTAGAGACCTGCAACCGGGCTGACGCTCATGATCTTGGCGCGCTCATCCGCCGTGATCGTGCCCATGCGCGCTGATGGCGGACGGATCAGGGTCCGCTGCACCATCGACGGGATGCCCTTTTCGGCCAGCGTCGAAACCAGCGCCTCGCCGGTGCCAAGATGCGTGATCATCTCATAGGTGTTGAAGTCGGGGTTGGGGCGGAATGTATCTGCCGCCGTCTTGACCGCCTTCTGCTCGCGCGGCGTGTAGGCGCGCAAGGCGTGCTGCACGCGGTTGCCAAGCTGGGCCAGCACAGTCTCAGGCACGTCGAGCGGGTTCTGGGTGACGAAGTAGACACCGACGCCTTTGGAACGAATCAGGCGCACCACCTGCTCGATGCGTTCCAGCAATGCGCGCGGCGCCTCGTTGAACAGAAGATGGGCCTCGTCGAAGAAGAACACCAGCTTCGGCTTGGCCGGATCGCCAATCTCGGGCAGTTCCTCGAACAGCTCCGACAACAGCCACAACAGGAACGTCGCGTAGAGACGCGGATTCATCATCAGCTTGTCGGCGGCCAGAATATTGACCGCGCCACGGCCATCACGCGTCGTGCGCATGATGTCGGAAATTTTCAGCGCAGGCTCGCCAAAGAAATGGTTTGCGCCCTGCTGCTCCAGCACCAGCAGCGAACGCTGGATCGCGCCGACAGACTGACGCGTGACGTTGCCATAGCGTGCGCCGATCTCCGACGCGCGCTCGGCCATATTGACGAGCATTGCCTGCAAGTCCTTCATGTCGAGCAGCAGCATGCCTTCTTCGTCGGCAATCCGGAACGCGATGTTGAGCACGCCTTCCTGCGCATCGGACAGGTCCATCAGGCGCGACAGCAGCAACGGCCCCATCTCGGAAATCGTCGCCCGCACGGGATGGCCCTGCTCTCCGAACAGATCCCAGAACACAGCCGGATACTGGCTGAGTTCATAAGGCTCGAGCTTGATCTCGGCGGCGCGCTTCTCAAGAAAATCCTTCGATTCGCCCATCATCGAGATGCCGGCGAGATCGCCCTTGATGTCGGCGCAGAAAACGGGAACGCCAGCATCTGAAAACGCCTCGGCGAGAATCTGCAGCGTCACTGTCTTACCGGTTCCAGTCGCTCCGGTGATGATGCCATGGCGGTTGGCAAATTTCAGGAGCAGTTCCTCGGCCTTCTGGTAGCTGTCGTCCGGCAACCGGCTCGCACCAAGAAAAATGCTCGTCTGCTGCGCATCCCACATAAATTTATCTCCCGATATCGTCGCTCCCGGTATAACGGGCGCGGGGGGCACTGCCAATGCGGATCGCACCCTGTCTGGACAATTGAGCGCTGTGGGACGTTGCGATTAAACCACACGCGTTCACGAAATCCTGATACCAGACATTACAACCGTTTTGGGTAGCTCCCCCTGCATTGCGATCACAGCATGGGCGTCCTACCTTAGACACCAAACTGTATCGGCGGTAGCGGGAGTAGATATGGAAGCGGCGATCATCAGCACCGGCAGTTTTCCCCCCATTGACCGTGCGCAATGGCTGGAAGCTCTACGGGGCGAAGCGTTCGCTCGCTCCGGCGAGGCCCCTGTTTCTCCGTCCTATGCGGATCTTCACTTCGAGCAATTGCGCCAGGAACCTGCACGTGCGGGACAGTTTCCGCTGTCGGGAGGCGGCTGGACGATTGTGCAGCGCGTTGACGACGTCAACGCCAAGCGCGCCAACGCGCAGGCGCAATTCGACATCGAAGCTGGCGCGACCGGGCTTGCCATCGTCTTTGAGGGCGCACCAAACGCATTCGGCTATGGCCTTCCAGCGCGGCCCGAAGCCCTGGCGGCGGCGCTGCATAACATACCACTCAACCGAATCTATCTGCGTATCGACGTTCACCCGTCGAGCCGCGTGACGATCGACTGGATCATCGAACTGATGCGCCGCAAGCGCGTCGATCCGAGCCGTCTGAGCCTGTCCTTCGGCATCGATCCGGCAGCCGTGTTCGCTGGCAATGGCAGCCTGCGGATGTCGCTTGAAGCCTTGCGCGCCTCGATGCCACAATCGCTGGCGCATTTCTTCGCGATGGGCATTCCGGCAACGCTGCTGGAAGCCGATGGCCGTGTGCTGCACAATGCCGGCGCGACGGAAGCCCAGGAACTGGGGGCGATGATGGCCGGTGCCGTCTCGCACCTGCGCATGTTCCAGGAAGCGCGCCAGCCGCTGATTTATGCGACGCCGCATATCGGTTTTGCGCTCAGCGTCACCCAGGACCAGTTCCTGTCGATTGCCAAGCTGCGCGCCTTGCGCCTGCTCTGGGCCAAGGCCCAGGAAGCGTGCGGCCTGCAGCCGATTGCCGCCAAGATCCACGCAGAAACTTCTTATCGGATGCTCACGCTGCGCGCGCCGGAAAACAACATCCTGCGCAGTTCGATGGCCGCCTTTGCTGCTGCAGCGGGCGGAGCGGACACGATCAGCGTGCTGCCGCCGAACATTCCGCACGGCCTGCCGGACCGGCGCGGACGTCAGATCGCGCGCAACGCCCAGCTCGTGCTTTCCGAAGAAACACACCTCAGTTCGCTCGCATCGCCTGCGTTCGGCTCGGAAGAACTCAACATCCTCACGGCTTCGCTCTGCGCTGCCGCGTGGGACGAGTTCCGCCAGATCGAAGCTGAAGGCGGCTTGCTGAACAGCCTTGGCAAGGGAATGGTGCAACAGCGCGTGACCGCGGCAAGGCAGCAGGCGCTGGCCCAGATGCAGGGCGGCAAGGTGCGCATCGTCGGCACCAGCGGCCAGCTGCACCTGCGCCCCGATGTCGAAAAGGTCTCGACGCTCAAGGCCGAGCGGCGCGAAGTGCCGCAGGACGGCGTGGTGTTCTGCGACAGCCTCCCGCCGCTGCGCCTTGACGAAATGCTCGATGACGCGAACATCGCCGACGCAGACGCACCAGCCGCCGACGGCTGATGCGTCGGCAGTCCTCGGCGTCAGTCGAGGGCTGCAGTCGGACGCAGACCGCCGACCTCGATGCCGTTCCAGTTTTTCAGAACCGGGTTGGCCATCTGCCGCAGTGACTCGGCAAGGTGCGGATCGACGGCTGCGATGAGCCGCGCAAGCACGCTGACAACCATGATCTCGGCCCCTCTTATGACGCCATCGTCGCATTTGATCGCAAGGCCGACGCCAAGTTCCGGGATTGCACCGCAATAGACACCTTCGGCGCCGACCTTGACCATGATGCGCCCAGACGCCGCCTGCATCAGCTCGGTGTCGAGCTTGCGCGTTCCGGCAATCAGGAATGGCTCTGCCATACAGGCGCTGAGGATGCGCCTGGCCGCTTTCGCACGCTCCTGCCCAAGCCCGATGCCGGTGGCCATCCGCGCAAAGCCATGCGCAACGTTTCTGAGCGGAACGGCATAAGTGGGAATTGAACAGCCATCCGTGCCGCACATGTCGACTGCGTGGGTCGCGCCGGTCACAGATTCCATCGCGTCGCGCACCGCTTCCTGTGCGCGGTGCCCTGCCCCGACATAGCCGCGATGGTCGATACCCAGATGCGCGCAGGTGCAGATGAAGCCAGAATGCTTGCCGGAGCAATTGTTGTGAAGCGCGCTCGGCGTATGGCCAGCGCGGGCAAGGTCGAGGGCCGATTCCTGCCGGGAAGGCCAGTGCGCACCACATTCCAGAGCCGAGGCGTCGAGGCCAGCCTTGGCGAGCATTGCCGCCGCAAGTGCCGCGTGCTCGGGTTCGCCAGAGTGCGAGGCGCAGGCGAGCGCGATTTCCCTGGGGCCGAAGCCGAACGCATCCACAGCGCCTGACTCGACAAACGGCAGCGCCTGGATCGCCTTGACGGCAGAACGCGGGAAAACCGGTCGATCGACATCCCCCAGTTCAAGCACGGTTTTGCCATCGGCATCCACGACAATAACTGCGCCGCGATGGCGGCTTTCCACCACTTCGCCGCGCGTGACTTCCACCAGAACCGGATTCGTCATTTCTCACCAGATTTTGCAGTTTGCGGCGGCATCGCGTGATGCCGGCAAGGCCTCAATCGAACCGGACAATCCCGGCGGCGGAGAAACCGCCATCGACGGCCAGGGTCTGGCCGGTGATGTAGCTGGCTTCCGGCGAAAGCAGGAAGGCGATGGCCGCCGCAACCTCGTCAGGCGCGCCATAGCGACGCTGTGGAAGCCGGTCTAGCCAATGTCGGCGGGTCATGTCGTCATGGCGACGGGCCGTCGACTGGGTATCGACCGGCCCCGGCGCAACGCAATTCACCCGCACATCGACATGCGCGAGCTCGACCGCCATCACCTCGGACAGCATCTTCAGCCCGGCCTTGGACGCGCCATAGGCAGCGCGGCCATGATTGGCGCGCAGTGCCGAAACGGATGCCAGATTGACGATGGAAAGCGTTTCGCCCATGCGCTCGACCGCCGCGCGCGCCGCAATGAACGGCCCGACGAGATTGACGTCCAGCAATTCGCGCAGAAGCTCGGCAGTCGTTTCAAGCACCGGGACGTCCTGAGCGAGGCCGACAGAGTTGACCAGCCCGCCGATGGGACCAAGCGCATCGACCACCTGATCGAAAGCGTCGTCGACGAGTTCCTCGTCGGTGACGTCTGCGGTCAGGAAAAGGGCATTCTCGCCATTGAGAACGTCCTCTGCAATGGCAAGCGCTTCGGGGTCGGCGTCGATGATCGCGACCGGCCACCCGTCATTGAGCAGCCATTCGGCAGTGGCAAGGCCGATGCCGGATGCGCCGCCCGTGATGATCGCCGATGGTTTCATTTGATCCGTTCGAGAATCGACACGTAGTTGGCAACGGCAGCGCCGCCCATGTTGAAGATGCCGCCGATCTTGGCACCCTCGACCTGGATGCCGCCGGCTTCACCGGTGAGCTGAGCCGCCGTCAGAGCGTGCATCGACACGCCGGTGGCGCCGATCGGATGCCCCTTGGCCTTCAAGCCGCCCGAAGGATTAACCGGCAGACGCCCGCCCTTTTCGGTCTGGCCTTCAAGCGCGATCTTGCCGCCCTCACCCCGCTTGGCAAGGCCCATGGCCTCGTACTCGATCAGCTCCGCGATGGTGAAGCAGTCGTGGGTTTCAACGAAGGACAGATCATCAAGCGTGATGCCGGCATTGCGCAGCGCGCGCGCCCAGGCTTCCTCGCAGCCTTCAAACAAAAGGATGTCGCGCTTGGACATCGGCAGGAAATCCTGCACGTGTTCATTGGCGCGGAAGGCGACGGCGCGGCGCATCGACAGCGCCGTGGTGGCATCGGTGAGCACGATGGCCGCAGCGCCGTCGGAGACGAGCGAACAGTCAGTGCGCTTTAGCGGGCCAGCGACATAAGGATTGCGCTCGCTCTCGGTACGGCAGAACTCGAAGCCGAAATCCTTACGCATCTGGGCATAGATATTGTCGACGCCGTTCTTGTGGTTCTTGGCGGCAATGCGTGCCAGCGCATCGGTCTGGTCGCCATGGCGCTGGTAGTAGGCTGCGGCGATCTTGCCGAAGACACCGGCAAAGCCCGCAGGCGTATCGCCATCTTCCGGCAGGTAGGACGCGCGCAGAAGGTTCTGGCCGATCTGTGGGCCGGGGGTCGTCGTCATCTGCTCGGCACCGACAACCAGCACGACGCGCGCCGCTTTGGCCTCGATGGCGCGGATCCCCTGACGCACCGCCGCCGAACCCGTGGCGCAGGCGTTCTCAACGCGGGTGGCCGGCTTGAACCGGAAGCGGTCGTCGGCCTGCAGAACGAGGCTGGCGGTGAAATCCTGCGCGGAAAAGCCGGCGTTGAAATGGCCAAGCACGATCTCGTCGACGTCGTCCGGACCGATGCCGGCATGGTCCAGCGCGTCGGTCGCGACCTTGACGATGAGGCTTTCCAGCGTCTCGTCAGCCAGCTTTCCGAAAGGCGAATGCGCCCAGCCAACAATACAAGCAGTCATGCAACTCTCTCCCTGCGTCATCATAGCATGCACGACCGTCGCTCGGCACGCTCTTAGTTCATTGATGACCTAGTTGTGCAGTGCAGTAAAGCACCGCCTTCCAGCCGTCGGAGAGATTTTTATTGATTGACCAGTCAATCAAAATTAGATTGCTGGCAGGAGATTGCAGATGCCCAAAGTTGGAATGGAACCGCTGCGCCGCAAGGCGCTGATCGATGCCGCCATCCTCGCCATCGGCGAGCGTGGCTCGCTGGATGTGACGATGTCGGACATTGCGGGGCGCGCTGGCGTGTCGTCCGCGCTGGCGCACCATTATTTCGGGGCCAAGGATGACCTGTTACAGGCGACGATGCGCCATCTTCTGCGGGAGCTTGGTACTGACACCGTCGCCGCCCTGCGCAAGGCGCGCAGCCCATATGACCGCGTCAGGGCGATCATCGAGGTAAATTTCTCGCAGGCGCAGTTTCGCAGCGCGACCATCGCCGCGTGGCTGGCATTTTACGTCGAGGCGCAGCGCTCCCCTGCCATGCGCCGGCTGCTTCGGGTCTACGCAAACCGGCTTCACTCGAACCTGATGAGTGGCCTGACGGAACTGATGGCGCGCGAGAGCGCCCTGCAAACAGCCGAAAGCATCGCCGCGCTGATCGACGGGCTCTACATCCGACGCGCGCTGAAACAGGGCGCGCCCGACCCGAAGAGCGCGATCCATCTGGTTGAATCCCACGTCGACATGGCTGTCGCATCTTCGAAGAGGTGAAGGCATGCATGAAGCAGATTTCGTCATCATCGGTTCAGGCTCGGCGGGTGCTGCCATGGCCTATCGCCTCTCGGAAGACGGCAAGCACTCGGTTGCGGTGATCGAATATGGCGGCACCGATATCGGGCCGTTCATCCAGATGCCCGCCGCCCTCTCCTTCCCGATGAACATGAAGCGCTATGATTGGGGGCTGAAGAGCGAACCCGAACCGCATCTGGGCGGGCGCGTGCTGGCAACGCCGCGCGGCAAGGTCATCGGCGGGTCGTCGTCGATCAATGGCATGGTCTATGTGCGCGGCCATGCCCGCGACTACGACCATTGGTCCGAGGAAGGCGCAACCGGCTGGAGCTATGCGGACGTCTTGCCCTACTTCAAGCGGATGGAGCATTCGCACGGTGGCGAGGCCGGCTGGCGCGGCACCAAAGGCCCGATGCACATCCAGCGCGGCCCACGACAGAACCCGCTTTATGCCGCGTTCATCGAGGCTGGAAAGCAAGCCGGGTTCGAACTGACCGACGACTATAACGGCTCGAAGCAGGAAGGCTTCGGACCGATGGAACAGACCATCCATATGGGACGGCGCTGGTCGGTGGCGAATGCCTATCTGCGCCCTGCCCTGAAGCGCGGCAATGTGCGGCTTATCAATGGATTTGCCCGACGCGTGGTGATCGAGAACCAACGCGCGACCGGCGTGGAGGTGGAAATCCGGGGCCAGGCGCAGACCGTGCGCGCGCGCCGCGAGGTCATCATCGCCGCGTCGCCGCTGAATTCCCCGAAACTGCTGATGCTGTCGGGCGTCGGCCCGGCAGAGCATCTGCGGGAGCATGGCATCGACGTGGTCGCCGATCGCCCCGGCGTCGGACAGAACCTGCAAGACCACATGGAACTCTACATCCAGCAGGAATCCATCCAGCCGATCACGCTCTATTCGAAGCTCAACTTGTTCTCCAAGGCGCTGATCGGCGCGCAATGGCTATTCCTGAAATCGGGCCTCGGCGCATCAAACCATTTCGAGGCGGCGGCATTCCTGCGCTCGGCGGCGGGCGTCGACTATCCGGATATCCAGTACCACTTCATCCCCGTCGCCATCCGCTATGACGGCAAGGCGGCGGCGAACTCGCACGGGTTTCAGGCGCATGTCGGCCCGATGCGCTCGAAGTCGCGCGGATCGGTCACCCTTCGCTCGTCCGACCCGTGGGCAGATCCCGTGATCCGCTTCAACTACATGTCGCATCCCGACGACTGGGCAGACTTCCGCCACTGCATCCGGCTGACGCGCGAAATCTTCGGGCAGGACGCGTTCACGCCCTATCGTGGCGCGGAAATTTCGCCCGGCGCGCAGGTTCAGAGCGATGAAGAACTCGACGCGTTCATCAAGGACCACGCGGAAAGCGCCTATCACCCATGCGGCACCTGCCGGATGGGCCGAGCGGACGATCCGATGAGCGTCGTTGATCCCGAATGCCGCGTCATCGGCGTCGACGGGCTGCGCGTTGCGGATTCCTCGATTTTTCCGCGCATCACTAATGGCAATCTCAATGCACCATCCATTATGGTAGGTGAAAAGGCGTCGGATCACATTCTGGGCCGCCAGCCACTCAGCCCGTCGAACCAGGAACCGTGGATCAACCCGCGCTGGCAGACATCCGACCGCTAACCAGACGTCAGGCCACCGCCGGGCCAGAGACAGGAGTTCACTTCATGCGCGCACAGCCGAAGGCATCGCACTACATCAATGGCAGCTATGTCGACGACGAGCAGGGACAGCCATTCGACGTCATCTATCCCGCGACCGGCGAAGTGATTGCGCGCATCCACGCCGCAACCCCGAACATCATCGAACTGGCGGTGGAAGCGGCGCGCGTTGGACAGGCCGAGTGGGCGCGCATGCGTCCTGCCGACCGTGGCCGCATCCTGCGCAAGGCTGCCGACCTGATCCACGAGCGCAACGAGGAGCTTTCGCGTCTCGAAACGCTCGACACCGGCAAGGCAATCCAGGAGACGATCGTTGCAGACCCGCTGTCCGCAGCCGAAGCGCTGGAGTTTTTCGGCGGCGTCGTTGCGGGCTACAATGGCGACTATATCGACCTTGGCGGCGGTCCCTTTGCCTATACAAGGCGCGAGCCGCTGGGTGTGTGCGTGGGTGTTGGCGCCTGGAACTACCCGATGCAGGGCGCGGCGTGGAAGTCCGCGCCTGCGCTCGCCATGGGCAATGCGATGGTGTTCAAGCCGTCGGAAAACACACCGCTGTCGGCGCTGGCGCTCGCCGAGATCTACTCGGAAGCAGGCCTGCCGGACGGGCTGTTCAACGTCGTGCAAGGATTTGGCGATGTTGGCGCGGCTTTGGCCGGGCACCCGGAAGTGGCGAAGGTTTCGCTGACCGGCTCGGTGCCGACCGGCAAGAAGGTTCTGGCGCTCGCCGGCTCGCACATGAAGCACGCGACGATGGAACTCGGCGGCAAGTCGCCGCTGGTCATCTTCGATGACGCCGATGTCGAAAACGCCGTGGGCGGCGCGATGCTCGCCAATTTCTACTCCACCGGCCAGGTGTGCTCCAACGGCACCCGCGTCTATGTGCAGAACGGCATCTACGAACAGTTCCTCGACAGGCTGACCGAGCGGACCAAGAAGATCCGCATCGGCGACCCGCTCGATCCCGATACCCAGATGGGGCCGCTGATCAACAAGGCACAGCACGAAAAGGTGCTTGGCTATGTCGACATCGGGCGTGGCGAAGGCGCGACCCTGCACCATGGCGGAGGCGTGCCGGTGCTGCAGGGATTTGAGGGCGGCTTTTTTATCGAACCGACGATCTTCACCAATGTGACCGACGACATGCGGATCGCGCGTGAGGAGATTTTCGGCCCGGTGATGAGCGTGCTGACATTCTCCGACGAGGACGAGGCAATCACGCGCGCCAACGACACCGTGTTTGGCCTGTCAGCCGGCGTGTTCACCCGCGACATCGCCCGCGCGCATCGGGTCATTGCCAACATCAAGGCAGGCAGCTGCTGGATCAACACCTACAATCTGGCCCCCGCAGAAGTACCGTTCGGCGGCTACAAGCAGTCGGGCATCGGACGCGAAAATTCGCTCGCGGCGCTCGGACACTACTCACAGCTGAAGGCGGTCTATGTCGAAACCGGCGATGTGGACAGTCCCTACTGACGACACCAAAAAATCTCTTAATTCTGCAATGCCCAGCGCTTGCAGACGATGTCGTCGGGCGCTATAAGCCCGACCACTGGTCACGGAGTGTAGCGCAGCCTGGTAGCGCACGTCGTTCGGGACGACGGGGTCGGAGGTTCGAATCCTCTCACTCCGACCAGTTAAATCAAAGGCTTAACAGCACCTCCAAAAATCTACGGCAACGAATACGGCAATGATTGATGAAATCACTCCCGCGCCCTGCCTGCTTTTCCAGTTGTGAACGCTGATCCCACCTCGCCCTGATAGTCTGGGTGGTGGTGGCCGTAGGTCTTTTCTAATGTCTCGCGCGTCATTCCGAGATAGCCGGACGCTTGCCACGTATCGACACCACCCTGCATCAGCCACGTCGCCGCTGTGTGTCGCATGGTATGGCGCACAACGCCCTCGGCATCCTCGCCCAGGACATCGTTCACAAGGTTGCGGAATGCCCTCTTAGGGTCCGCTGGCCTGCCCTGATATTCGACCACGTAACGCGAGCCCATCCGACGCCAGCGCCGCATATGGGCAAGCAACCGCTCAGGGAGGCGTATCGGGGGCGCCTTCTTGTTGTGTGCCTCCTGCTCTGTTTCAGGCAGCCGGTAGAACACGCCTTGTTCTAGGTCGATGAATGGACGATCTGGCTCCTGCACGAAGGATGCCTGCCATACACGACTTGAACGGCTGCCCGTATAAAGGGCGACGATCAGAAACCGTGCAACGTGCAGGGTCGCCTTCTTCTTAGTTGGTACGCCCCGCTGCACTTCACGCTTCCGGTACGCGGCCCAGATCAACCTTGCCATCGTGTTACGCTCAAGATACTTTGTCCTGCCCCGTGGTTTCGGTGGCAGAGTAACCGTGACGGCGTGACGTGTTACATTGTCTGCAATTGCCAAACGGCACGCAGCGCGCAGATCCTCAAGATCTCGACGAGCTGCTGATTGGTAGCCGCGCTGCCTGGCATATTCGCCACAGGTCCGCGTCGTGATATCATCCAGTGTCTTATCGCCCCAGAACGCAAGCAGCCTTTTGGCCCTAGCGGCCATGTCTTTCGGATTTCGGGTGGTGTGCTCTTTCACCATCAAGTAATGAGCTATCACCTCCGCTACGCTGACATCAGCCGCTGCCCGATGTCGCTCTAGTGGCTTCTCAAGGAACCTCTTGGCGATGTGGTCGGATAGCGCCCGCTCAGCCTCTCCACGATGAGATTCGCCGCAGCCAGTGCTGAACTGCTTGCCGCCGTCGAGGATGATCCAGACGGCTTCGCGGTCCTTGCTGCTTGGACGCAACCAGAGTCGGGCTGGTTTCCTTGCACGCGACATTTCAGTTTCATCTCCTCGATATAGTCTAGGGTCGTGAAGTCCTTGTTTGCGATCCGCATCATGACGAGCCGCCCTCTGAAAGCTTCACGTCTCAAGCCCGCTACAGTCATGCCCCCATTGGGAAAGGCGATTGCCACTGCATCCTTCAGGCGAAGCGGTGCATGTGGGTCAATATTGTCGTTGTCAGCTTTCATGGTGCCTCCCTGTCGTTAGAGAACCCCTCGCCGTGGAGAGAGGAGACAAAACACGGCGAGGGGTGAGCGCTCTCCCAAAAGCGCTCGAAGGTCCGACTGTGGCATAAAGCCCTAAGTGGTAGCCAGCCGGAGAGTTAGATGCTTCAGTAAACTGGTTCCGCCGCTTGCGGGTCTTCCTCGCCCTTGAGCGAGTAGATCGCTGCTGAAACCAACTGATAAGCGCGAGCGCTGAACCGTTCTGCGACGTTGCTTTCTGCATCCGCTAAAGTCTCCGCAGCGAGGATGCAATCAATCGCGGCTTCTAGGCGGTCTATTGCGAATTTGTTGGTCATGCTGCTGCCCTCCGGAAATGACTCGCTAGCAGTGCTAGCCCCATCGCGAGATGGTCGGCCTGCCGGTTGGTAAGAAGCAGCGAAACCTCCTCACCGTGCCCATGGAGCTCTCGGTCCCACACAATCTTACGGGAAACCAATTCATGGGCGGCATCCAGCCATATCGCTGCGCGCTCATCAAACGATCTCCCAGGCCGCAAATCTGACAGCGGTGAATCGTGCTCGATGTAAAACTCGTTGGTCATGCCGCCGCCCTCGTCAGTTCGATGGTGTAAACGTCATGGGCAGTGGCAAGAGCGCGCTTAATCGCCATGGCAAGCTTGCCCTCAATATCGTCAGCCGTAGCGTGCTCGTCATGCTCTCGCAGAACCGTCACGCAGGTCAGCAAGTCCCGAGCCTCAACCAGTGTGTCGATAACCGTGATAATGGTTGATCTGCTCATGCTGCTGCCCTCCACCCTGGTACAGCGTAGAAATCGCTAAGCAGTTGCTCGGCAAGTTCATTCGTCGCGCGGACGAGGTGGCAGAGTTTTTCGAACTCAACACCAAGATGCTTTGTCGAAATGTCTTGGAGTTGGTCATTCGCGATCGAAGACATGATTTTCACGCGGATGACCTGATCTTCGAGGTCGGTGAAATCTCTAGGCAAGCCGGTAGCGGCTGCCGCAAGCGATGCTGCGGTCATTGGTGTTGCTCCTCAGTGTCTGGAAAAGGAACCGGCGCCGCTGCTCACGAGCGCCGGGTTCTGGATGCGGTTAGTGAGCCAGGTCGTACTTCTTGGTCACGCGGTCGAGTGCATCCACAACGTTCGGATGCAGGCTCTGAGGGTCCATGTGCCGGTAGTCGGCATCGATGTAGCCCTTCGACTCCTCGTCCCAATAGAAGCCCTCAGCCTGCATATTGGCGTCGATATCGTCATCGCTCATGACTGGCACCTCGTCACCTGCCTCTATGGCTTCCCGCTCATCATTGGCAGCTTCGGCGTCCTTCTCGAATGCCCGCAGCAGCTTCGCGGTGCTGCTATAGACGCCGGCCGCATTCATGAAGGCTGCGTTCACGGCCCGTCCGACCTGAAGGCCGATTTCCGAAATCGCCACCATTTCCGCTTGGCTGTACCCTTCACGCATAAGCCGCTCGCAGGTTTCCGAATAAATAGTCCTGTTTCGGAATGCGCCGGCTGCTGCCAGTTCGCGGCCTTTCTCTGCAAGCTGGGTGATGGTCTGGATGTCAAGCATTTCCTCGGCTGGCTTCGCAGGATCAGCAGAAGCGAGAAATTGCGCGAAGGCGTCCACGATCTTGGTGCGGTCGATCTGAATCATGTCGGTCAATTTTGGTCTCCTCTTTTTTTGGTGGCGCGCCCGCCGTCGGGTCTTGGCTGCGTATCGACACATTTAGTCTCGATTAAATCGAGAGTCAAGGTATCGATTGTAAAAATATCGATACTGTCACTGTCGTAAAAATTGACGCCTATAAAAGGGGCCATTATACGGACACGACAGGAACACATCGGAGAGATGCCTTGGCAAAACCAGGCGAGCTGGCGGGACTGATTGCAGAATTGTTTGGTGCTGAAGTGCCGACCGTGAGAGCGCAGGCCCGAGAGCTACGCGACCACGATTACATGGCGAAGGAGAAAGGCGGGCGTGGTTCGGGGTCGATGACCGCACGAGATGCCGCGCATCTGCTTGTTGCGGCAGCCGGCACCAATTCAGTGCGGAAAAGCGTCGACGTGATCCATCGCCCTGGTCAATTCATTTCCAGAGCCGGGAAGTGGAAGTTAGCGTTTCTGCCTATTCCGGAGATGATCGAGCTTCCATCTAACCATACCCTGATTGATGCGGTTGAAGCATTGATAAGGGCAGGCATCGACGGGACACTACAAGAGGAGGCAAACAAGGTCAGCGGTGCTGCTGTTGATCTCGTTCACGACCTTGCGCCGGATACGCAAATCGAAGTTTCCCTAGTTGGGCCGATGCCCAGCGCAGCGATCAAAATAGGCCTCCTCACAAGAGGGGAGCACGGCGAGCCGATAGAAGATACAGATGCCCAAGAGTTGCACCGATACGGCGGAATTGAACGGAGGGGAAATCTGTCCGGGATCGATATTGCGACCCGCGATGAACTTGAAATCGATCTACGCTCCGAGTTCCGGTTCACACACCGCTCTATAATGCGCATCGCCCGCCTATTGGACGGCGCGGTATAAGCCGCCCCATGCCCTCCAAGCCGATCCTCATATACAAGCTGACGCCCAGCCAGATCTCGCTCGTCGACCGACTCGACGGGGCCGAGAACGGCGTACTGCTGGATGATATGGAGTACCGCGAGGTTGTCGTATGGCAGGAACTCGACAAGCTCGGCATCGTGCGCACAAATCCCCGGCGCCGAAAGCTTGCCGTCATGCTGACTGAACTCGGCGAGCAGGTCCGCGCGAACGGCTACTTCTCCAAGAAGCCCGTCGTCCGCCTTACCCAACCGCAGATTGCCGCTCTACGGTTCCTTGCCGGCGGCCCGCGTGGTTACACCGACATGCCCGGCCACATGGTCGACGTCTGCCGTCGCCTCGGCATTCGGGGCTGGGCTGAGTGGCAAGGCGACGAGACGGGTCCACGATGGATGCGGATCACGCCTGCGGGCTGGCAGGTGCTTATGCTGGTGGATGCGTAGAGTAGCGGCGAGAGATTGACTCCCCTACCATCCCTGCAAAGATCATTGCGGGTTAAGGGAGTGGGAATGATGAGCTGGTTGGTGTACGCCGCGACCGGATCTGCGGTCGTCAGTGCAGGCGCTGCTATAGCGGCGGCGTGGTACAGCAGAGAATCCTTAAATCTAGCGAAGATCGCCTATCTGCCAGCGCCAGAGGTTAGGCCGGCGCACGGTGGTCGATTCAGGATATCCGTGCCTGAAGGCGGCGAGTTCAAGATATCTCAAATCTCTATGGGAAAGACGCCGGGTTCAATACAGGCATCTCGTCACCTCGGCGTCGATCCAAGCACAGACATATCGCTTTTCGAGGATTCGGGAAGACCAGGACGAGCCGTGAATGTCACGCCGCCGTCAACCGCCGTCTGGTTCCACATCGAAACCTCAGCGCCCCTTCCAACCTTAGAGACGAAGATAATTTCAGACCGCTTCAATTCAGTAACGATCCCCATCACATTGTACACGAAGTAAGCGCCCCATATAGTGACGGCGAGCCATGTTATCGCGGCCATTGCCGTAAACATCATACCTATCTCCACCATCATAGCCCCGCCCGCTCACACGTCTCACCAATCACTCGCCGCAGCCCCTCGTCGTCGTCATCTTCTATAAAGCCAAGCTCAACAGCCACGCGCCGCCCTGCGTCATCAAGTGCGGCTTTCGCTTCCGGTGATAGCCATACTGATCTGGTTCCAGGGCGCGAGAAACCGCGCGGGGCATATGTAATGAAGTCATCACCGCGTCGTCGTAGACCGCAGCCTGTCAAGGTCACTCCACTGATCTCAACGTCAAAATCCGCGACCAGGCCGCAATCATCACGGCGGGTCATTCTTGTTATTTCAAACATGATTTTTCCTTGAATTGCTGGACGCTGCCCGGAAAGAAATTCGATTCTGAAAAGTATGAATTCAGCTTCTTTCCGGGCGCGCCTAAACCCGCAGGGTGGCGGGGCGGAGTACCTTTTTGGTATCCGCCCGCCTGACAACACGGCAGTCACCTACTTCAGCAGCTTGTCGATGGCGGCCATGACACGGGGCTGTAATAGCTCGCTGGCGGTCTTCTCGAAGGCCGCTGCCGTCGCACCCGTCGTCATCTCGACCGGGATGCGCACGCCGGACCGGGCGTAGGTGATCTTCGTCCCTGATTTATTGAGGCGATAGAAAGCGTGACCGCCAAACTTATCGACAGCCTTGCGATCAGGAAACGCACCGCCTTTCAGAAATGCGCCCGGATAGGTCGTGGTTTTGCCGAACGGCTTGGCCACCACGCCATCAGGCGTTTCTTTTGGGTTCAGGTACTTGAGACGGATGTTTCCGCCTCGTGTTACCATGTCATAAGACAGCTTTTTGCCACCAGCCGCGCTGACTTCCACGGCGCTGACGATAGTCTTGCGTGGCAGGCCAGTCTGTTTTGTCAAATTACGAATGACCTGCGTCTTGGCACGATTGCCGACCTGATTCACAATGCGCGGCAGCACGACCGGAAATTCAGTATTCAGACGCTCGATCTGCTTACCGAATTTCGCAAGCGTTTTGTCAGCCCACTTGATCGAGATTGTCATGCATACGCTCCATCTTGGAAGCCGCCAGCCAGGGTGTCCTGAATGCGCCCCGCGATCTTTCGCGCAATGCTATCGGCGCCTTCATTGGCCTGACTGTAGACAGTGATGTTGTTCGTCACCGACACTGAATTGCCGGCTGATGAGGTTGCAGCTGATAGCCCCTCACTGCCACGTGCGGTCCGGTAAACATCATTGGGATGCACCATGCCCGACTGCTTTGGAGTGAACAGTTCCGGCCCGCGCTCACCTACAAGATATGTGCCACCCGCTCTGACTGGCCCGCCATCAGCCCTTGCTCCATCGATGTCAGAATCGGATCCGCCGATAAGGCCGAACGATAAACGGCTGGCAAGATTGCGGGCGCCGCTTGCTGCGGATGATAGCGCACCACTGATAGAGCTTTTGATATAGCTGACCAGTTCGGCAATCATTTCCGATATGCCATCATAGATGGCTTTGCCCAGCCGCTTGGCTGCCTCATACATTTCACCGGCCAGCGCAATGATCTTGGCGGGTAGCTCGACAATGGCAACAATCGACTCTCCGACGAACTTGCCGACCGCAATACCTGCACTTGCCCAGCCGCCGCCTAGTTCGTCAATAGGACCAAGCAGACCGGACACCTTGTCCCAAAGCCATTGAAAACCGTCGATGGCCGGCTGCAAGGCAGGCATAATTGGTTCAATGGCACGCATGAACGCGCCCTTGAATGCCTCAAACATGGTCGAAATGCCCGACCAGTTGTTATATATCCACGTCCCTGCCGCTGCCAGCCCGACGACAGCAGCACCGATGCCTGTGCCAATCAGTGCATATTTCAAACCATGCAGCGCTGCCGTTACCAGCCGCAACGGATTCAGCATTCCCAGCATTGAAGACGCTGCCAGCTTCATCGCACCGCCATGTCCTAAGATGGCTGCGGACGCGGTGTAGCCGATAACAGCGGTGCGCAAGGCGTTAAAGCCGGCAATGACCGGCGCGAATGCTATACGCCCGATTGAGCGGGAGGCAGACAGCGCGGCAATGCCAGCATCTAGGAAAGCGCCTTTTACGAACAGGCCGGCATATTGGGCCGCGGTCGCTGCCACTCGAAAACCCACGACAGCGGCACTGACGCCGACGATGGCGTTGGTGACCTGCGGAAAGCGCTGCGCCAGATCCGAGAACGAAGTGACTATTGGCCCAACCGTGTCGAGAAGACTATTCAGGCCGGGTATAAGCGCGTCGCCAATGCTGATGTTTAGATCAGTGACGCGGTTCTTGAACAGGATCAGCGCGTTGCCTGTTGTATTGGCGCGCTCGGCGTATTCCGCCTGTGCCGAACCAGCATATTTTGACTTATCGCCGATCAAGGCGATAGCGTGTGCCAGCAACTCCGCGTTGTTAATCAGCGGTGCGAGCGCTTTTGCCTCGTTGCCGAACAGGTCGGACATAACGGAACCGCGGACGTGATCCGGCAGCTCCCGCAGTCGAGCGAAGACGTCTGTGATGGTGCCAACAGCGTCTTGCTGCATGGCCTTCGCTACCTTTTTCGAGTCCAGGCCGAGCTTCTTGAAAGCGCCGGTTTGGCGTCCCGTCGCGGACGCACCGCGGGTTAGTGCGAGGCCCATGTTCTGGAAACTGGTTCCGGCCATTTCAGCATTGAAGCCCGCGCCGATCATAGCGGCGCCGAATGCAGCCGCCTGCTCGGCAGACAAGCCAAACTGTTTTGCGAGCGGTGCGCCGCGCATCGTGAAGGCGAGAATGTCCGGGGCAGCCGCTGCCGAATTGTTTCCCAGATGGTTGAGCGCGTCAGCGAGCGAGCCGGTTTCCGCAACAGTCAGCCCCAATCCAGCTTTCAACTTGGCGAGCGCGGTGCCCGTCTGTTCAGCAGACATTTCCCAAGCGACGCCGACCTTTGCAGCCATCTCAGCGAAGGGCAGCAGCTCCTCGTTGGCAAAGCCAGACTGACCAGCCGCCGCGACCAGTTGCGCGATGCCGTCCGCTGCCATCGGCATCTCAAGCGATAGGGCTCGAATGTCTTTGCCCATCTGCTTGAATGCGGCAGGGCTCTCGAAGTCGACGACCTTCCGCACATCCGCGAGTGCCGACTCGTAGTCGACCGCAGCATTGATAGGCGCCGAAAGGCCACGATACAGTGCATAGCCTGCGCCAACCGCATCGAGCATTTGCCCGCGCATTGCTGACATCTGCGCGGCATTTCTCCGGCTTGCCGCGGTCATACGATCGATTGTGCCGGAGATGCCTTTTGCGGGTGCCGTCAGCTTGTCGATCAAACTAACGACAAGGCTGGCCGTTTTGGTCGTGCTCATGCACCGCCCCCATTTTTGATTCTTATTAGACGGGCTGCCGCTTCGTAGTAGCGAAGGGTCTTATCGAGCGGCCAGCTTTCCACCACGTCAACCGGAGTGGAAAGCTCGGCGCATATGATCGCGATAATATCGATCAGGCCGCCGACTCTTCCGACTCCCCCAAGAGGTCTTTCACCTCTTCAGCGAGACGTTTGAATTCGCGCATCGAAATTTGCCTGATCGCAGGAAGCGGAACACCCGTAATCGATGCGACGATTGCCAGTGTCTGCATGAAGTCGCCCCCGCCAACTGCTTCGGCAGTTGCGACATCTCCGGTCGTTGCCTCGCGGAATGTCAGTTCGGTGTAGGTGGTGCCGTTGTGCTCGATTGGGGTCTTGAGCTGGATGGTCTTGGTCACTGACAGTCTTCCTTGTTGATGAAGATATTGATCTGGATTGCCGGCGCGGCTGGGCAGATAGCCGCCGCGATGTCGGCGAGCGTCGGCAGCGGTTCGCTTTCAGGCAGGGTCGCCATGGCCGTTTTGAACGGGGCGAGCAGGCTTTCCTGCGCCTTCTCAAAGAGGCGGATTTGCTCTTGAAAACGCGCAAGTTCTGGCGAGTGAAAAATCATTGGTTATGATCCGGTCGCTAGATGCATGCCAGCGCGCTGGCTGATTCATTGATGGTGCTCATCAAATTTGCGAGGGCTTCTTCGGCGTCGTCGCCGTGCGCCGTAACGCTGATTTCGACTGCTTCGTCGCCGAATAAAGCGGTCGCAGAAGTGCCATCGTCAGCCGCGTCTATATCGAGTTGCCAGTTTTCAAATAGGTGAGCGAGTGCGGGATTGATCATGCTATCTCCAGGTATAAAAAAACCCGCTCAAATGGCGGGCTGTGGTGGTTCTAAACACGGCCCCATCGGGGGCCTTGAGCTTGCTGGGTAAGCAATTTGTCGCCACCCATGCCTCCGCCGTACACAGCGAAATGGTGCATATGTGTTACGAATGATTTTTCGTCATTGTATCCGTCGAAGTCACAGACTGGCGGCAGGACTATCGCGTCTGAGAAGTCAGGGTTTGAAAAGAATTCGGCATCCCAGCCGAGGCTAGTTGCAACTGACACGACAGGTGGCAGCCCCCCAGCTTCGTCATCGATGATGGCCCGAAGCCAAGCATGCGCAGATGCATCAGCCTCTTTCGCAAGAGCGGCCAGTTCAGCAATCGCTTCGGCATGTTTTGGGTACTCGGCCTCGATCCGCTTCACAGCATGCGCAACCTTGGCTTCAACTTCGCCCCGGCGGCTTTCCAGTGCGTCGCGTGCTGCTTTTGCCTCAGCTTCCGCACGCCGCCTCTCAAGCTCAACAAGCGCAACCTGACCGCGTTCTAACTCGATGCGGGCTTCATCAACCGCACGTTCGGCAGCAAGGATTTCATCAACGCTGCCATCCAGTAGAAGTGCGGCGCGCCTGTCTTGCGCAGTCGCAAGCGCTACCTCCAGTGCAGGAATTTCAATTGATGCGCTGGCTTTGTCGATTTTCGCTGTCGTCGGGAGTGGGCCGGTCAGCATTTTCTTGATCTGTTTCAGCATTCTTCAGTTCTCCAAATTTTATGTATTTTTCGATGATCTCATGCGCTTCCTTGCCGGTCATCGTGTGCTTTTCCATTAGAGCTGCCGCCAAAGCCCGAATGGCTTGCTGCACGACACGCCGCTGGCCGATGTTCAATGCAAGGCGCTGGCCGTTGCGAAACACTTCCTGTGCTGCTGACTTTCCTGCGGATAGGCCTACTGCCATCCATGCCCAGCCGGCCATTTTGCATTCATCGCATCCGCCACCAGATCCAGCTTCGATGCGGTTCAGATAATCATCTTCGTCATGAGGGCTGATGGTTGACCAGCACCGCAGTCTGGACATCTCTCCAATAGCGCCAGCGAAGTCGATAGCTATGCGCATCGGCGCGGAGAGGTTGTTGCCACGCTTAAATTTGACCATTGCCGGCTTGCAAACTCGAATGAAATCAATCGGCATCCCAAACGCATGCCCGAAAATAGCATGACCAGATTCGTGCCAAGCGGTTTGTTCGGTCGGAGGGGTATCCTCGACTACACCAGCGGGTTCGGGCCGCTCACCTTTGAGGCGGTACGCGATGGATTCATCAATATCAGGAGGCTCTAAATAGAACCTAGGCTCAGGACTCGTTGATCAGAGCCAGAAGATAACGGTAGCCGCGAGAGCGATTGCGGAGAGGAAGGCCATTGGGCACCTGTCATAGCGCGTCGCGACACGCCGCCAGTCTTTGAGACGCCCGAACATTATCTCGATCCGGTTGCGCCGCTTGTAGCGGCGTTTGTCGTATTTGATGGCCTTGTTGCGGGATTTGCGACCCGGAATGCAGGGAGTGATCCCCTTGGCCTGTAAAGCGTCACGATACCAGTCGGCATCATAGCCACGGTCGGCCAGCAGCCATTTGGCCCTGGGAAGTT